>NZ_JBEDNY010000003.1:0-593210 GCF_041379815.1 Halorubrum miltondacostae | reverse complement strand
CTCGCCGGCCACGCCGCGAGAGAGGGCGGCGACCTCGGGACCGCTGAGCTCGTTCGCGCGTTCCCGCAGCGTCGCCAGTCGCTCGCCGTCGACGCCCGTCTCGTTCCGGACGGCGGTGGGGAGCTCCGCGGCGACGTTCGCGCTCCGGTTCAGCCCCCGTGAGAGCGTCTCGATCCGGGCGGTGGTCGTCGCCATCCGCGCGGCGTACGCGCCCTGGCTCAGCTCTCCGGCCTCGCGGCGCTCGCGGAGCTCCTCCTGTCGCCGCTCCAGCTCTGCGAGCCGCTCTTCGGTCCGGTTCACCCGGTCCGCGACGACGGCGGCGCGGCTCTCGTTGGTCTCCGACTCCCGGAGCGCGACCTCGAAGGCGCGCGACTCGACCTCGCCTTCGATCTCCGCGCCCTGAACCCCGACGACCCCGGCGAAGCGCTCGCCGGGCGCGAGGTCGGTCGTCGCGTTCTCGGCGCCGCCCGAGTCCGCGCCGCTCCCGTTACCCGGTTCGGTCTGTGCCGTCACCACGCCCGCCGGCGCAGCGGCCGCGGCCCCGACGATCAGGACAGCGGCGACGGCCGCGACGACGAAGCCCGCAATCCAGCGGTTCATTACCTGCCCGTACGCGCTCCGATCCTATATACCCGAAACTCCGTTAAGCCGGATCAACGCGGTTTAATCGCCGGACTCAACGGGGGTGGGCGAATTCCGGAGAAACGGCGACGACCGCGGGTCGCCCTCGCGGCGTCAGTACGTCTTCGCGAAGTACGCCGTTCGCTCGGCGGTCTCGTCGCACATCGCGCACGTCTCGTCGTGGTCACCGTCGGCGAGCGGGTCCTCGTCGTCGAAGGGGACCATCACAATCTCGGCGGCCAGCGGCTCCTTGATCGGCTCCTCGCAGGCCTCGTCGCCGCACCACGGCGCATTCACGTAGCCGCCGTGCTGGCCGAGCGTCCCGAGGATCTCGGCGCGGTCGTCGGCCTCGCGCACGCCGTCGTCGAGGGTCTCCTCGGCGGTCGCGTACAGCTTGGCGTAGATCTCGTCGAACTGTTCGCGGACGGTCTCGGCGACGCCCTCGCGGTCGACCTCGACGCTCTCCCCGTCGGGCCGGTGGACCAGCGTGAGTTCCGCGTCGTCGACCTCGTGGGGGCCGATCTCGATCCGGAGCGGGATCCCGTTCAGCTCGTGTTCGTTGAACTTGAACCCGGGGTTGCGCTCGTCGCGGTCGTCGAGTTCGACACGGACGCCGGCGTCTTCGAGGTCGTCGGCCACGCCCTTGGCGTACTCGAGGACGTCCGCCTTCGTGTCCTCCTGCCAGATGGGGACGACGACGACCTGCGTGGGCGCGACCGTGTGGGGCAAGACGAGCCCTTGCTCGTCGGAGTGGGTCATGATCAGCGCGCCCAGCGCGCGCCACGAGAGTCCCCACGAGGTGGTGTGAGCGGTCCGCTCCTCCTCGTCCTCGTCGGAGTAGGTGATGTCGAACGCCTCGGCGAACGACTGGCCGAGGTGGTGGGAGGTGCCGGCCTGGACCGACTTCCCGTCGGGCATCAGCGCCTCGACGGTCGTCGTCGTGTCCGCGCCGGGGAACTTGTCGTGGTCCGGCTTCTGGCCCTTCAACACGGGCATCGCCAGCAGGTCGTCGTAGACGGACTCGTACTGGTCGAGGCGCGTCAGCGTCTCTTCCCACGCGTCCTCGCGCGTCGCGTGCGCGGTGTGGCCCTCCTGCCAGAGGAACTCTTTCGTACGGAAGAACGGCTTCGTCTCGGTCGCCTCCCAGCGCACGACCGAGCACCACTGGTTCACGCGCAGCGGGAGGTCGCGGTGGCTCCGCACCCACTGCGAGATGTACGGCGTGATGATCGACTCCGAGGTGGGCCGGACCGCGAGCCGCTCTTCGAGCTCCTTGTTACCCGCTTCGTCGACCCACGCCACCTCGGGGTCGAACCCCTCAACGATGTCCTTCTCCCGTTCGAGGTACGACTCGGGGATGAACAGCGGGAAGTAGGCGTTCTGGACCCCAGTGTCCTTGAACTTCGTGTCGAGGAACCCCTGGAGCCGCTCCCAGACCGCGTACGCCCGCGGGCGGGTGACGATGAACCCGCTCATCCCGTCCGGCCCGTAGTCGGCCAGCCCGGCCTTCCGTACGACCTCGGCGTACCACTCGCCCGTGTTGTGCGTCTTTGACTCGGTGATCCCGAGCTCCTGGTCGTCGTCGCTCATTACTCTCGAAAGCGGGTGTCGCGGGCTTAAAAGGTCCGAACCCGACCGCCGCGCCGCGCTCGTCGGACGCGACGCGACCAGCTGCCGGGCACGGACCGACCCGCCCGGTAAGGAGTCATTGCCGGTCTAAAACGGGCGAAAATGGCTCGAAGCCGAATCCAGCGTCGCCCCAGTATTTGTCCCTGCCCGCCCTCGCCGCGCCTATGTCACAGGCGACTCGGATCCTGCTGCTCCCGGCCGCCATCGTCGGCCTCTCGGCGCTCGTCGGGACGGTCATCGGGCGGGCCGCGCCGGTGTGAGCGGTCGCCCCGGCGTGAGCGACCGTCCCGCCGCCCCCGCCGAGTCGCCGCCGGCGACGGTACTGTCACACGTTCACGTCCCGCGCGACTGGAACCCACGGAAACGTTAACCGCCTCGCGTCGCCTACTTCGAGTATGGACCTGTCGGGGCTGCGCCGCCACGCGCCGCAGTCGCTCGCCGGGCGTCGAGAGGCGGCGGTGCTCGCGCCGGTGATCGCGCGCGACGGCGACGCGCACCTCCTGTTCACCAAGCGCGCCGCACACCTCGGCGAGCACCCCGGACAGATGAGCTTCCCCGGTGGCGGCCGCGAACCGATCGACCGGACGCTGACGGACACCGCGCTGCGCGAGGCCGACGAGGAGGTCGGGATGCGGTCGTCGGAGGTCGACGTGATCGGGCGGCTCGACGACACGCGCACCTCGTCGCAGTACGCGGTGCGCCCGTTCGTCGGCGTCGCGCCCGACCGCGAGTACGTCCCCGACGAGTCGGAGGTCGCGGAGGTGGCGGTGCTCTCGGTCGACGCGCTCACCGACCCCGCGAACTACGAGTCCGAGCGCCGCGTCGACCACCCGGACTACGGCGACCACCGCGTTCACTTCTTCCACGTCGACGGCTACACCGTCTGGGGCGTGACGGGTCGGATGGTCGTCCAACTGCTGGAGCGGACGACCGACTGGCGCGCACCCGCCGAACCCGACCGCGTGGTCGGGGCGGACGCCGAGCTCCCGATCTAGCTACTCGCGGACGAACCGATCCCCGGCCGCGTCACTCCGCCGGCTCGACTTCGAGCCGCAGCGTGAGGTCAGCCCCGTCGGCCAGCGCGGCGACGATGTCACGGTCGAGGTCGCCGGCGGCGCCGTCGCCGCCGACGAGGATCGTCCGCTCGTCGTCGGTGTAGCCGCTCGTGCGGCCGACCATCGAGCGGTCGTCGAGCAGGGCGAGCTCCGGGTCACCTCGCCCGGTGATCGTCTCCGTGAGCGTCTCGTCGCCAGCGTCGACGGTGAGCGTCGCCTCGATCGTCGCGTCCGCGTCGCGGCACGCCTCGCGGAACGCGGTCGAAAAGTCGCGCGGCGTCCGGTCGGCCTCGACGCCGACGATACAGTTGCCGGCGGGCGTGAGCCAGTCGTCGGTCGTGAGTTCGAACGTGCTCGCGTGCTCGGCGGTGACGTTCTCGTGGCCGGTCGCGCGGACGACTTCGACGTGGGGGTCGTCGGGCTCGTCGCTCATCGTCTGCGGTCGGCCCCGGCGCGACAAGTGGCCGTCGCTTCGGATCCGCGCGCCGCCTCAGACGTCCGCTCCCTCGGCAAGCGCGGGAACGAGACGAGCGGGGTTCTTCGCGAGCACGCGGCGCATCAGGTCCTCGGAGACGTCGAGGGTGAGCACCTCCATGACGCCGACGTTCGGGTGGACGTCGGGCGCGCCGGAGCCGAAGAGCACCCGGTCGGGGTGTTCCAACACGCCGCGTTCGAGCACCTCGCGGTACCGGACCGCGCTCGTGTCGACGTACGCGCGGTCGTGCTCGTCGAGGAGGTCGAGCGTCTCGTTCATCATGTCGGCGTCCAGCGGATAGCCGCCGAAGCTTCCGAGGACGACCGGGAGGTCGTAGCCGAGCAGCTCCGTCTCGACCGCCTCGGGCGGGAACTCATGCCCGGCGTGGACGAAGAGGGGGAGGTCCGCGGCCGCCAGGCGCTCCAGCACGTCCTCGTTCGGCAGTCCGTCGACGTGGGGCGCCAGCGTGAAGCCGTGGAAGCGGTCGTCGTAGGAGTACTGCTCGACGTCGTCCGGCCGGGTGTGGTGGTCGTCGCGCTCGGCGCGGAGATTCCGCACCGCCGACACGGGGCCGGTTCCCGGGTCGCGGGGGCCGTTGAGCCGCGCGAACGCGACGAACGGGCGGTCGATCGACAGGCGCGCGACGGCGTTGTTCGCGCGGAGGTAGCTCCGGCCGGCGGCGCGCTGCCCGGGGCTCGCGACCGCGCGGACGATCCCCGCCTGGAGCATCTCGCGTTCCAGCCGCTCCGGCGAGATGTCCCGCCCGTGGGTGGCGACCGACGACTCGTCGGGGTCGAGGGTCGCGCGGGTGTCGACGATCCGGAAGTCGTGTTCGAGCCCGAGCATGACCGGTCTCTATCCATCCGTCTCGGGCGACCCGCATGTGCCTGTCGGTCGCACGGCGGGGGCGACTGCGGGACGCGACGTCGTCGCACACCGAGGGAAGGCTGAAGTCACCCCGCCACGCCGGGCCGACATGGAACTCGTCGAAGCCGACGAGGGCGACCTCGACGCGCTCGTCGACAGGTGGTACGACCTCGCGACGGCGATGGAGGAGTACTCGCCGCTGAACGAGATACGCTACGCGGACGCGGCGGCGGTCCCGGACGACGGCTTCCGCGCGCACCTCGACGACCCGTCGGTGACCGACTACCTCGTCGTCGTCGACGGCGAGACGGCCGGATTCGTCACCGTCGAGACGGGCACCCGCCCCTCCCGGGAGCGGGGCCGATACCTCGATATCGTGAACCTCGAGGTCGATGAGGAACACCGCGACCGAGGGTACGGCACGGCGGTCGTCGAGCGCGTGGCGGCGATGGCCCGCGAGGCGGACCGCGACTACCTCACGGTCTCGTGCGAGTGGGAAAACGAGGGCGCGCGGCGGTTCTACCGCGACGCGGGCTTCGAGCCGAAGCAGGTGACGTACGCGCGGTCGCTGGAGTAAAGGGCACGAGTCCAGGGGGCCCGTCCCGCCCCCGGTCAGGGCCCGGCGGTCGAGACGATCTTCACCACGTCGCCCTCGGTCAGCTCGTGGTCCTCGCCGATCCGGCGCGAGGCCCGGGCGTCGACGGCGTGGAGGTAGCCGTCGCCGATGTCGGAGTGTACTGCGTACGCGAGGTCCCGGGGGGTCGCCCCCGCGGACAGCAGGAACGCGTCCGGGAGGACGTTGCCGGTGCCGTCCGTCCACTTGCCGGCGTCCTGGACCGGGTAGGCCGTGATCCGGTCGAGCAGGTCGTAGACGGCCGCGTTCAGCGCCGACTGGACGCCCGTGCCCTCGTGAGCCGCCATCGACTCGCCGAGGACGTCGAGGCCGGCGCGCTGGTCGTCGGAGACGTCGCCGACGATCTCGAACGACTCGTCGCCCGGGTCGTAGTCGACGACGCCGGCGTCGGCGGCGCGCCGTAAGGCGAGTTCGCCGTCGGCGGTCGCCGGGATCACCGGCTTGTCGGTCCCCTCGCGGATGCGGTCGACCGCGTCGTCGGGGGCCGCGTCGACCTTGTTCGCGACGACGACGATGGGCTTGGTGCGCCGGCGGACCGCCCGGGCGAGCGCCTCGCGGTCGTCGTCGCTCCACGCCTTCGGGTCGTCGGGGTACTCCAGGCCGCGCAGCACCGCGGTCACGTCGTACTCGGTCGCGCCGAACCCGGTGAGCATGTCCGAGAGCGCGGCGTCGAGGTCGAAGTCCGGCGAGCGCGACTTCCGCTCGACGCTCTCCCAGTTGCGGTCGACGATGCCGGCGAGCCACAGGTCCATCTCCTCCTCGATGAAGTCCACGTCGTCGCGGGGGTCGTGGCTCCCGACCTCGACGGGCTCGCCCTCGGCGTTCGTGGCCCCCGAGGCGTCGACGACGTTGAGGACGACGTCCGCGTTCGTCAGCTCGTCGAGGAACTGGTTGCCGAGCCCCTTGCCCTCGTGTGCGCCGGGGACCAGTCCCGCCACGTCGAGGAGTTCGATCGGGACGTAGCGTTTCCCGTCATGGCAGTTCTCGTTTCCGCAGCGCTCGTCGCGGTCGAGACACGGGCAGCGCGTGCGGACGTGGGTCACTCCGCGGTTGGCGTCGATTGTCGTGAACGGGTAGTTCGCGACGTCGACGTCGGCCATCGTGGCGGCGGTGTAGAAGGTGGACTTGCCGGCGTTCGGCTTGCCCGCGAGCGCGACCGTGAGCATACCCGACGGTCGCGGCCCCGCGAAAAGCGCCTTTCGGTCGGACGCGGCGACGAGACCGAGATTCGGCCCGGTGTCCGAGCGGTCACTTCCGCGCGACGATTCGGAGCACGTCCTCGTCGGCGAGCTCGTGGCCCTTCCCGACCTGCTGGTCGTCGTGTTTGGCGCTCTCGCCCGAGACGCGCGCGAATTTAAATCGCTCGTCGAACTCGCCGCCGATCTTCGTACAGGCGTCGCCCACGGTGTCCCCCTCGAACAGGATGAGGGGCTCCTCGTAGTCGACGCCGCGCCCCGGCTTGTCCATGTAGATGCGGATGACGCCCAGCTCCTCCCAGAGCCGCTCTTTGAGCCCGTCGAGACCGAGCTCCTTCTCGGCCGAGATGAAGAGCACGTCCTCGGGGTTCAGGTCGCGCTCGCGCAGCTCCTCTTTCACGGTCGGGAGGTAGCTCTTGTCGATGAGGTCCGCCTTGTTCACCGTCACCATCGAGGGGAGGTACTCGCGGTTGTCCATCACGGCGTCGACAAGCTCGTCGATCGTGAGGTCGTGGGGGATGGTGACCTTCGCGTTGACGTAGCCGTACTCGCGGAGGACTTGCTTGATCGTGTCCTCCGCTAAGCTCACGTCGTCGCTCATCGTCACGCCGAGCCCGTCTTTGTGCGTCTTCCGGATGTTGATGTTCGGCGGCTCGGTGTCGAGGCGGATGTTCGTCGCGTACAGCTCCTCGCGGAGCCGGTCGTACTGCTCGATCTCGAACACCGAGAGCATGAACACGACCAGGTCCGCGGTCCGCACGACCGAGAGGACCTCTTTCCCGCCGCCGCGCCCGCCGGCCGCGCCCTCGATCAGCCCCGGCACGTCGAGGATCTGGATGTTCGCGCCGCGGTACTGCAGCATGCCCGGGTTGACGTCGAGCGTCGTGAACTCGTAGGAGCCGACCTCGCTGTCGGCGTTGGTGAGCGCGTTGATGAGGGTCGACTTGCCGACGCTCGGGAACCCGACAAGCGCCACCGTGGCATCGCCGTGCTTCTCGACCGCGTAGCCGTGGCCGCCGCCGGCGGAGGACTGGTTCTCTAGTTTCTCCTTCTTCTCCGCGAGCTTCGCCTTCAGCCGCCCGATGTGCGCCTCGGTGGACTTGTTGTATGGCGTCTCGGCGATCTCCTCGCGGAGGTCTTCGATCTCCTCCTCCAGTCCCATTACCCGTCTCTCGGCCGGTCGGCTCGTTAAAGTTGTTCCTTCGAACCGCCGGTCCGACTGCGGCGACCGAGCGCCCGTCGGCCGACTGCGAATCGGCGACTCTCCGCCGCGAGAGTGGTTGGTGCGCCGATACTTCGACACGGTTATATCGGCGACGAATAATGGCTACGCACGCCGAATGCCAGATCCGTCGAGCCTCCGAGACAGCACGCAAATTGTCCTCCCGCACCACGCGCTCGACGGGCACCGAGAGTGCCTCGAGGACCGGTTCACCGTCACCGTCGTCGAGACGGCGGAACAGTACCGGATCATCGGGAGCCCGGTCGAGATCAAAGCCGCGAGCGACTACCTCACCCGCAACGGCGTCGCCGTCGCGTAACGCCGTTCGCTGCCCGCTTTTCGACGCGCGCCCGTCGCTGTCTCAGTTCCGATCCCCCACGCGGGCCGCGACTTTCGAATCCCCACGGCGGCTGCTGGGGTCCAAACCCTATTGCGTTCCATGCGCCAACCGGGACCGTGACGAACACCAACCGCGAGTGGCTTCTCGCCGAGCGGCCGAGCGGGGAGCCCGACGCCAACAGCTTCGAACTGCGCGAGACGGACGTTCCCATCCCCGCACCGGGCGAACTCCTCATCCGCACCCTGTTCCTCTCCGTCGACCCGTACATGCGCGGCCGGATGCGCGACGCCGAGTCGTACGCCGAGCCGTGGGACGTCGGCGACGCGCTCAAGGGCGGCGTCGTCGGCGAGGTGGTCGAGAGTCAGAGCGACGCGTACGACGCGGGCGACCTCGTGACCGGCGAGGGCCGCTGGGCCGACTACGCGACGCTCGACGCCGACGACGTCGCCCCGGTCGACCCCAGCGTCGCCGACCCCGAGGCGTACCTCGGCGTCCTCGGCATGCCCGGGCGGACCGCTTACTTCGGCCTGCTCGAAGTCGGCGAGCCGAAGCCCGGCGACACGGTCGTCGTCTCCGGCGCGGCGGGCGCGGTCGGCTCCGTCGTCGGCCAGATCGCGAAGCGCAACGGCTGCCGCGTGGTCGGCTTCGCCGGCAGCGACGAGAAGACCGCGTGGCTCACCGACGACCTCGGCTTCGACGCCGCGATCAACTACAAGACGACTGACGACTACCGCGCCGCGCTCGACGAGGCCGCGCCCGACGGCGTCGACATCTACTTCGACAACGTCGGCGGGCCGATCACCGACGCGGTGTTCACGCGTCTGAACCTCGACGCGCGAGTCGCGGTCTGCGGGCAGATCGCCCATTACAACGACGAGTCGGTCCCGACCGGCCCGCGGAAGCTCCCGCAGATCATTCCCGTGCGAGCCAAAATCGAGGGACTGCTCGTCGGCGACTTCGCGACCCGATTCGGCGAGGCGAGCGAGCGCCTCGGGCAGTGGGTCACGAGCGGCGACCTCGAACACCGCGAGACCGTCGTGGAAGGATTGGAGAATGCCCCCGACGCGTTCCTCGGGCTGTTCTCGGGCGACAACATCGGTAAACAGGTGGTGCGGGTGTCCGGTCCGGACGACACATAGCCACCGAACCGATCCCGTCAGAGGCGGTCGAGGGCCTCGTCCAAGTCGAACTGCTCCGTCGACTCGCTGAATTCTTTCTCCTCCCCGTCGCGCTCCGACGCCGGGGGCACCAGCCGCACGAGCTCGTCGTCGATCGACTCCGCGGTCACGGTGGCCTCGAACCGCTCGCGCTCGCTCGCCGGTCCCTCGAAGGGTTCGACGCGCTCGACGCCCTCCACCGAACACGTCACCGCGAGACACACCGCCTCGCGGAGCCGGTCGGTTGTCGCCCACCCCGCCGGCGGGACGCGGGGCAGTTCGCGGTCCCTGAACTGCCACGTTTCGATGATCACTTCCGCGTCGCGAGAAGACATTGACAGGCGTACGTGGACCGCGGACAAGTGGGTTTTGCCCGGAACAGACTCACTCCTCGAACGCCGTCGGATCGAATGGATCGGCCGCCTCCCAGTACCCTGAGAACGTCTCGTCGGCCCACTCGCGGACCGCCGGGTCGTCGGTGTGGAGCGACGCCCGGAGGATTCCGCCCTCGTCCCGGACGAGGAGGTAGACAGTGCCGTCGGCGACGGTGACCGCGAGCGGGAGCGGCTCGCGGCGGACGCGGATCTCCGCGTCGTCGTTTTCGGCCAGCGTCCGCAACTGTTTCCAGAGAGCGTCGTCGCCCGCGAGCGCCTCGATGGCGTCGGTCGAGAGGACAGCCTCGAACCTCTGTCTCCCCTCGGCCACCTGGTCTCGGGCGGTCGCGAGGCTCTGCTCGTTGAGCGTGTGCGAGAACGCGCGCAGCGTCGTCGCGCCCTCCATCGCGTCGAGCACGCGCTGGAGCGGCGCGCTCGGCCGCGTGCGGCTCGGCACCGTCACGGTCGCGTCGGCGAGCCGCCGGAGGTCGAACCCGAGCTCGGCCGTCGGGAGGAACGCCACGACGTCGCGCAGCTTGGCCTCCGTCTCGAGGACGGAGACGAGCTCCTCGACCCCGTCCGCCACCAGCTCGCCGGTCGCGGTGGCGACGTACTCGCTCCCCTCGCGGGCGACCCACGACCGCTCCGCGAAGTCCTCGAGGATCCGCCCCAGCGTCGCCTGCGACGCGCCGGTCGCGGCCGCGAGGTCCCGCCGCGTGCGCGGCGCCGACGCCAGCAGCTGTAGCACCTCGACGCGGTTCGTCGAGCGGGCGAGAAACTCGATCTCCTCGAGCGGGGCCTCCATACGGGATCCAGCGGCCACCGGAATAAACCGGCTTCGCTCGCCTGCTGCGTTTCACGGCGTGCGCGATCGGCACGGCGTGTGGCGCGTTTCTCCGCGTGGAATATTTTCCGGAATCCGTTATGAGCGTCCGACTGTTACATAGAATCGTGGCGAGAAACTCGTTCCAAGCCGACCGTTCGTCCGAAACCGTAGCCGGGGTGTCGCGGTAACGTGTTCACCCGACGCACCGGCGCGCTGCTTCTCGTCTCGGCGGTCCTCTTCGGCGGTACCTTCGTCGCCGCGAAGGCCGGACTGGCCCACCTCCCGCCGCTGTTCTTCGTCGCCGTCCGGTTCGACATCGGCGCGGTGGTCCTCGCGGCGTTCGCGGCGACGCGGCTCTCCCGGGCGGAGCTGCGCCCGCGGACCCGCGGGGACGTCGTCGGCATCGTCGCGACCGGCGTGCTCGTCATCGGACTGACGAACGCGCTGCTGTTCGTCGGCCAGCAGTACGTGACGAGCGGCGTCGCCGCCGTCGTCTTCAGCCTGAACCCGATCCTGACCCCGGTGTTCGCCGCGGTCCTGCTCAGCCAGGACAGGCTCTCGGCCCGCGGCTTCGCCGGCATGGCCCTCGGGCTGTTCGGCGTCGCGCTCGTCGCCGACCCCGACCCCGCGGCGCTCCTCGGCGGCGGCGTCGGCGTCCCGCTACTGTTCGTGGCCGCCGTGACGAGCGCGCTCGGCGCGGTGCTGATCCGCCGCGTGGACGCGACGCTGTCGAGCACGGCCCGCACCGTCTGGGGCGTCCCGCTGGCCGCCGTCCTCACGCACGCGATGAGCCTCGGCGCCGGGGAGTCCGTCTCCGGGCTGTCGGTGCCGCCCGTCGCGGTCGCGGCGCTGCTGTACGTCGGCGTCTTCTCCGGGGCGATCGCGTACCTCGCGTACTTCGCGCTGATCGACGAGACCGACGCGACGCGCGCGAACCTCCTGTTCTACTTCGTCCCCGTCGTCTCCGCGGTCGGCGGCTGGGCGCTGCTCGGGGAGACGCTCTCGGTACAGTCGCTCGCCGGCTTCGGCGTCATTTTCGTCGGGTTCCTCCTCGTCAGCGGGCTCTCCGGGACGCCGTCCCGGCTACTCCGCCGGGTGGTCCCGGCTCGGTTCGTCGACGACGGCCCGCTGTGAACCGCGGTCGAATGTCGTAAACGGCGATCGCAGTTCACCGGAAACGACGGCACAGCTATCTCCTCACGGAACGTATCAGTAGTATGAAGAAAGTGCGACTGGTCGCCGTCGCCGTCGTCGGGACCGTCGCCGCGGTCGTCGCCGCGTACGCGATCTTCGCCGGGGCGCTGATCGGGGCCGACGTGGCGACGTACACCGCGGATGGCGTGACCGTGTCGGACCTCGCGTACGAGGACGCGCTGGATGGGGCCGACGCGGCCGGCTACGATGTCGAGCGCGTCAGATCGAGCGGCTTCCACCCCGCGGGGATCGACGAACTCGACGCCGACCTCGGGCCCGAGTACGAGGCGTTCAGGGTCACGTTCGACCACTCGGCGTCGACGCGACTGTGGGCGACGTTCTACGCCGAGGAGGGGGTCACCGTCGTGACGCTGTTCGCTGACGACGCCGGCGCGGACCTCACCGTCGAGGAGCTCCCGCCCGAGGAGTGGCTCGTCGACCGACTCACGCTGCTGTTCGAGATGGACGACGCGACCGCCGCAGCGTACGTCGATGAGTTCGAGACGGCGGTGAGCACGGGCGACCCGACCGAACCCGGCGCGAGCACGCCGAGCGTCGAGGTCGACGAACCGGTCGCCTTCCGGCCCGCCTACGACGAGCTGACGGCGCGCGCGACCGCGGTCGACGCGACCTCCACGCCCGGGTCGGGCTGGCACGAGCGCGTGTACTACGCCGGCGACGAGCGACTCGGCAGCGCCGAGTTCGTCCTCTCCCGCGCGACCGTGACGCACGAGGTCGACGGATACACCTACCGCGTTCACGTCGACTACCACGGCGGCGTGGCGGTCGACGCACAGACGCGCGCGTCCCGAGAGTTCGAGGAGGACGCCGTCCGCGCCGCCTTCCGAGAGATGTTCGAGGCGATGGGGATCCCGCCGGAGACGGCCGACCACGTCCAGTTCTCGCACCGGGGAAGCGTGTGGTGAGCGCCGTCGCTTCGCTCGGTGTAAACTAAAACGGCGTCGGGCCGCCCCCCTCACGAATTGCTTACAGGGATATATCTCCCCATAGACTAATCAACAGACAGAACTTTCGCTCGTGTATGGGCGCCGTAGACGCAGGTCATCACGACTGTCGTCATCTCTATCATCGCGTTGGTGGGGATAGCAGTCATGGGCCGGCTCGTCTCCATCTACTCGTTACCTGACGGTCCACTCCGTCCAAGTGCGATTGCGTTGCTTGATGGCTGGTCCACGGCAATCGTCCTCGGGATCAGTCTCCTCGGTGGCTTCGGCTTCGTGATCATCGCGATGCTCGCGAGTCTCCGATGAACGATCTAGAATTGGGGTGGGAGATTGTCGGGAGCGCTCTAATAGTCCTCATCCTCGTTGTGATATTCTCTGAAGCCGCCGCGTTAGGACTCGCTCCGCAGCCGGGTGAGTAGGGATACCAACTCTGGAAATCGATTACGTCAATCGGCTTCGAAGCGCTCGTCATGTCGGTCGTCAGCGCTGGCGCAGTCGGACTCTATCACATAGAGAAGACTAACTTCTGACGAGGGCCTCGGATCCCCGATTATATTGTATAGCATCATACGTGGGAGGCCGATGGGACAAGTAGAGACCAGCGCCGAAAGTGGAATTGACGAGTTGTTTCTCTGAGATCAGTTTAGTATCCTGCTCGGAGACGAATGCGCGGGACCGGATTCGAACCGGCGGACCCCTACGGGATAGCGTCCTAAGCGCTACGCCTTTGGCCTGGCTCGGCAACCCGCGCGCGATAGTTCATAAACCGGCTACGTAAAAAATACCTGTCGTTACGGGTTCGCCGGGTGCGACCGTCGCGGGGAACGCCGACCGGTCAGAACGACGGCTCGTCCCGCGGGTGTCGCAGGTCAATCTCGCTCGCGTGAACCGTCTCCGGCGTCGTCGCGATATCGTAGATTCGCTCGGCAATCTGGTCGGGGTCCATCCAGCGCTCGTGGTCCGGATACCGGTCGCGGAGCGACGGCTTGTCGATCCAGCCGTCGACGATCAGGTGAACCGCCTGTACGTCGGCCTCTCCGAGCCGCGGGTCGGCGGCGAGAGAGCGGACGAGCCCGCGAGTCCCGTGGCGACTCGCCGCGTAGGCGACGTCCGCGGACGGGCGCCGCGACTGGCCGGAGTTGGTCACGACGACGGTCCCACCGCCGTCGGCGACCATATCGTCGACCGCCTCGCGCACGCAGCGGAACGCGCCGCGCAGACGCGTGTCGAGCGCGTCGCGGAACTCGGCGGGGTCCACGTCTACGATCCCGCCGCCTGCGGAGGGGGACCCGCTGGTGAACACCAAGCGGTCGACCGGGGAAAACGCGTCTCGCACGGTCTCGAAACTCGACGCGACCGCGGTCGGGTCAGCGACGTCGGTCTCGACCGGAAGGGTGGTCCCGGGCGTTTCCGCCTGGATCTCGTCGGCGATCGCCGAGAGGTAGTCGCTCGATCTGGCGAACAACGCGACATCGTCCCCGGCGGCGGCGAACCGGCGGGCCACGGAGGAGCCGAGCCCCGGACCGACTCCCGCGACGACGGTCGTGGGTGCCATACCGGCGCTTCGTCCGGGAGCCGCTAATGGTTTGCTTCGCCCGGCACGATCCGGAGAGGCGGCTCACGGCCTCACTCGCAGAACTCGCAGCCGCAGTACGCCTCGCAGACGGGATTATCGCAGTCCGCGTTGCGGGCCGAGCAGTGTTCTCGACCGTGTCGGATCAGGAGCACGTGGAGCGGGTAGATCAGCTCGTCGGGGACGTGTTCGTCCAAGACGTCGTGGGCGCGCTCGTTCGACGCGGACTCCGGGACCAGCCCGAACCGCTTGGAGACGCGCTCGACGTGGGTGTCGACCGCCATCGTCGGCTTCCCGAAGTGGAAGTTCAACACGACGCTCGCGGTCTTCGGCCCCACGCCTTTGATCTCCGTGAGCCACGCCTTCGCGTCGTCGGTCGCCATCGCGTCGAGGAACGCGAGCGAGTACGCGCCGCCGGTCTCCTCGCGGATCGCGGTCAGCGCGCGCTGGATGCGCGCCGCTTTCTGGTCCGGGAGGCCCGCCACGCGGATCGTCTCCCGCAGCTCCTCGTGGTCGGCGGCCTCGATCGCGGCGAAGTCGTCGTACCGGTCGAATAACGCCTCCGACGCGCGGCGGGTGTTCTCGTCGGCGACGTTCTGCGAGAGGATCGTCGTCACCAGCTGACGGACGCCCTCGCCCGGCTCGGCGGTCGGGTTCGCCCCGTGTTCGGCCACCCGATCGACCGGCTCGTACAGCGCCACGAGGTCGTCGTGGAGCGCCCGGACCCGCGTCTCGTCCCACGTCTGCGTCGACATACGCGCGCTACGTCCGCGGGCGACTTCAGGGCGGCGGCCGCGGCCGGCTCCGCCGGCCGGGTCCGGGCGCTTCCGACGCGGACTGGCCCGGCCGACGGGGCTCTGACTGCCCCGGAACGCCCCGATGGACGCGGTCGTTTATATGCCCGCCTCGACTACGTGACGGTGTGTACCGGGCGAGCGATCGGGTCGACAACGAGACGTGGATCAAGCTGCTCGACGAGGCGTGCGCCGCGCTCGACCTCGACGAGGAGACCCGCTCGACCGCGGTCGACCTCTTCCTCTCCCGCGCGCCCGACGACGATCGCGGCAAGCGCGTCACGGCCGCGGCCAGCCTCTACGCCGCCGGACTGATCCGTGGCGAGGAACGGTCGCAGTCGGCCGTCGCCGACGCGATGGACGTCTCGCGCCTCTCGGTCCAGAAGCGATGGAAGCCCATTCTCGAGGACGCCGGCTTCTCGCCCCCGTCGTGGTGAACGTCGGGACCGAGAAGTCCCACCCTTTCGAGCTTCGATACGCTCGGACCACTCGGCGGCGACAGATTTAATATCGAGTGTAAAGTTTCCTTTACTGTAAAGCGAGTTTTACATCCGACGCACGCTCGCTTTGCGATCGCCATGAGCGAACACACTACCCCCGCGACGGTTCGGCCCTCCACGCGGAAACGGTACAAACGTATCGCCTACGGACTGCTCGGCGCCGGCATCGCCGCGCTGTGGCTCGGGATCGCCCTCGACCGGTTCGTCCTCGGCGTCGCCTGCTACTGGGCCGGCGGCGTCGGTATGGGGGTCGTCCAGCGGTTCAGCCCCGTCGAGCTGTACGACGAGCGCGACACCACCATCGAGCGCCGGGCCAGCCAGAGCACGCTGAAGCTCTTCGGGTACGTCTTCGTCCTCGGCCTGCCGGGCGGGCTGGTGCTCGCCGAGACGGGGGCGATCACCCTCCCCGGGGAGTTCTACGGCGCGACGTGGACGCTGTTCGCGATATACGTCGTCTACGGCGCGGCCGTCGGCTACGAGAAGTACCGCACATGAGAAACGACATCAGCGAGCGGCGCGCGGAGACGGACGAGAGCCAAGCCGACCTCGCCGCCGCTGTCGGGGTCACCCGCCAGACGATCAACGCGATCGAGCGCGAGCGCTACGACCCCTCGCTGGAGTTGGCCTTCGACTTGGCCGCCCACTTCGACTGTCGGATCGAGGACCTGTTCGACCCCGAGGACTGATCGCCGCGTCCGCGCCGGCGGCCCGCAGCCGACGAGTGCTACCGCGGCGTCGCGACGACGCCGAGGTGATCCTCGTGGTACCGGTCGAGCCGCCGCGTCTCTAGGACCTCGTACGCCTCCCGGAGCCGGTCGAGCGCGCCCTCGAACACCGTGTCCGGCTCGGCGGTCACGTCCTCGCTACGCGCCTTGATCGCTAGCAGCAGCCGCCCGTCGTCGGCCAGGAACCGCGCGTTGCGGACGGCCACCTCGGCCTGCCCCCGGGTGGCGACGTCCTGGACGATCGCGTCGACGTCGGCCTCGACGACATGCGCGTACGTCTCCGGGTTCCGCGCGTCCTTGAGCAGCGGAAACAGCCGGTCGCGCGGCGCCGCCGCGTCGAGCAGGTCGCGCGTCGGGCGGGGCGCGAACTCCACGGCGTACGTCGGGCCCGCGAAGTCGGCGACGTGGCTGACCGTCGTCCCGCTCGCGGCACCGAGGTAGAGGACCGTCTCGCCGCCCGAGAGGCCGGTCTCCAGCCCGAGTTCGAGCATGCCACCGAGCTTCGACCGTTCGGGGTCCCACGCGCGCCACCCGTCGGCGGTCGGCTCGCCGTACACCGGCTCGCCGCGGGTCGCCAGCCGTCGCTCGCCGTCGATCTCGCGTCGCTCGACGCCGTCGGGGAGGCCGGCGTCACTCATCGCCGGCCTCCGGGGCGTCCGACTCGTCGTCGTCCGCCCGCGCGCGGATCGTCGCCATCCGCTCGCGGAGGTCGTCGTGGAGCTGCGCCCGGCGCTCGCCGGCGTAGTGGTCGGCGCGGGCCGCGAGCGTCAGCTTACCGGCGAGCGCGCGCGCCGCGGAGCCGCGGTCCTCGGGCCGCGTCCCGCGGACGTACTCGTGCGTGTAGATGATCCCGTGTTTCGGCGAGGGGGCTCGCCCGGAGAGGTGCGCGAACAGCGCATCCTCGGCGCCGAGCACCTGGACCGTGCCCGACGGCTTCTTCGCGAGCGGCTCCAGCCCGCCGGCGAGCGCGATCAGCCGTGCCGCGAGCTCCGGTCCGGCCATCTCGGCGAGATTAGGTGCCACCGCGGGCGCGACCCGCGCAATCGTCTCCGCGAGCGCCGCGCGCTCGTCGTCGAGTTCCGCGGCGCGGGCCGCGAGGGAGACGGCCCGCCGCTCGACCTCGCTCTCGGGTTCGCGCGCCGCGACGTCTCGCGCCCCGTCGATCCCGGAGTCGACGTCGTCGAAGAGCGTCCCCGCCCACTCAACGGCGCGCTCGGCCAGCTCGTTGGCGACGCGCTCGGCGTCGTCCATGGCGCGGACCGCGTGGATGAGCTGCGCGTCGTCGGCGCGCTCGCGCTCCCGGACCGCCTTGCGGGTGGCGCGCGTCGTCGCGTCCTTGAGTCGGTCGTAGTAGTCCTCGGTCGAGTCGGCGAAGCCGGCCTCGACGGCGCGGCGCGGCCAGTCCAGCGGTCGGTCGGCCTCCCCGTCCGCGATCCGTTCGCGGGCGGTGTCCGTTCCGTCGCGTCCGGCCTCCTCGTCCGCGGCGAGCGGGGAGAACCAGCCCGCGTCGGCGTCGGTGTCGGTCATTGGCCGTCGCTACTCGGCCCCGTCGTATAGGCGTTCCCGAACGCCGACGCGGGGTCGACGGCCGGGGGAACGCCTCACTCGGCGGCCGACGCCTCCTCCGCTCCTTCGGGCGCGTCGTCGTCCCCGCCGGACCGGAGCGCGTCGAAGAAGCTGTCGGACTCCGAGCGCACGTCCGCGAGCGTCGCCCCCGCGAGCGCGCCAAGCGCGCCGCCGCTGGAGGCGGCCTGCCGGCTGATCAGTCCGCCGACCGCGGCCCCGGCGGCCGCGCCGACCGCGGCGAGTACCGCCCGAGAGAGTGCGCGTCGTATGCGTGATCCCATGGGCGCCCGATCTCTGTCAGTTCACAAAAACTTACCTCCCGCGCTCGACCCCGACGACCGCTCGACGGCGGCGCGCCGTTCCGTCACTGGAGCCGCTTGGTCGTCTCCATCAGGGGGTGTCGCGCGTAGTCGACGATCTCGATGTCGTCGACGACGCGGAGCCCCTCCTTCTCGGCGGTCTTCGCCATCCCCAGCTCGACCGGCGTCCGCGGGACGATCACGTAGGCGTCCATCGTCTCGATGCCGGCCTCGCGGGCGGCCATCGCACGGTGGTGGCCGTCGGCGAGGTAGAGGGTGCCGCCGTTGTCGATAACGACGAGGGGCTCGGCGAGGCCGTGTTGGAGCTCGTACTGTCGGCCCTCCAGCTCGTCCGCGTACACCCGCGCCTGCGTCGGCGTCAGGGCCGCGATCTCCACCTCGCGGCGCTCCTCGTCGAGGTTGACGCCGTGGATCTGCGAGAGGGTGCGCATCAGCTTCCCGACCTTGCCCGGCGTCGCCCGCTCGATCTGCGAGCGGACCACGTCGGTGTTCGAGATGATCCCGACGAGGTTGTCGGCGTCGTCGACGACGGGGAGCCGCTGGATGCCCGACCGGAGGATCACCCGCGCGGCGTCGGTCACCTTCATGTCCGGGTGCGCGACGATCAGGTCCTCCGTCATCACCGTGAACACGGGGGCGTCGTCGTCCGCGAGCAGCAGGTCCCCGGCCGAGACGAACCCCTCGACGGTGCGGCCCTGCGTCACCGGGAACCCGTTGTGCCCGTCGCTGTCGGCCATCCGCCGCGCGACGGTCGCCACCGTCTCGTCCGGGCTGACCGTCTCCACTTCGCGGGTCATGTACTCCCCGACCGTCGGTTTCCCGCTCATCGTTCGCCGTAGACGCCCCCGGGATAAAAGAGGGCGGGAGAGCGGGAGCCGCGTCCGGCGGGCGACCGGCGCTACCTCCCGGTCGGCTCCCACGTCACCTCCTCGTCGGGCTCCCCCTTCGCGCGCTCGACTCGGGCCCTGAGTCGGCCATCCTCGCCGACGGAGACCGAGACGCGGCGCACGTTCCGCTCGTAGCGCCGGTACTTCCCCCGCTCAGCGTCTATCGCGACGTGTTCCGTCACCAGGTCCAGCTCGCTGAGCGTGTCCAGGCGCCGATACACCGTCGACATCGGGATGTCGCACCGCTCGACGACCTCGGCGACCGAGGCCGGCTCGTCGAGCAGCGACAGGATCGTCCGGTTCGTCTCCTCGCTCAGGGCGTCGAGGAGCCGCCGGGCGAACCGCGACCCGTCGACCGTCGAGCCGGCGTCACTCATCGCGACCGTCCGGTGGCGCGAGGTCGCCGCGCCGGCCTCCGTTTCGGTCTCCCGTGCGTTTCGCCGCCAGTTCGGCGTGAGGACCGCTCATTACGCACGATTGCGGGCACAGCAGCTAGTGTGCCCGTTTGTCGTGGTACAACCGCCGGCGTTCGGCCTCGATTTCGGGGGCGGACTCAGTCGCCGCCGTCCGCCTCGCCGACCTCGATGGGGACGCCGATCATGTTCCCCCACTCGGTCCAGGAGCCGTCGTAGTGCCGCACGTGGTCGTACCCGAGCAGTTCCTCGAGGACGAACCACGTGACCGAGGACCGCTCCCCGATCCGACAATAGACGATCACGTCTTCGTCGTCGGCGATTCCCTGTGACTCGTACACGTCGGCGAGCTCTGCGGGCGGTTTGAACAGGCCGCTGGGACGCACGTTCTCGGCCCAGAACACGTTCGTCGCCCCGGGGACGTGGCCGCCCCGCATCGCCCCCTCGTCGCTGCCGGGCGGCTTCGTGACTTCCCCACGGAACTCCTCGGGCAGGCGCACGTCGACGAACTCCGTGTCGCCGCCGATCGCCGCCCGCACCTCGGTGCGGTCGGCTCGGACCTCCGGCCTGGCCGGGGCGTCCGGCGCGTCGCCGTACGTCACCGCGGGCGGGTCGACGGGCTCGGTCGTGGTCGGGTAGTCGTGTTCCGTCCAGTACTCGCGGCCGCCGTCCATGATCCGGACGTCCAGGTGGCCGTAGTAGGTGAGCTGCCAGTACAGGTGGGCCGCGAACCAGTTCCGGTTGTCGCCGTAGATGACGACGGTCGTCTCTTCGGTGATCCCGCTCGATTCGAGGAAGGCGGTCATCTCGTCCGGGGAGAGGATGTCGTGTACCTCCGTCGACCGGAGTTCGGTGCGCCAGTCGACGCCGACGGCACCGGGCGCGTGACCCTCCTCGTAGAACGAGGCGTTGACGTCGACCTCGAGGAGCCGCAGGTCGGGCGCGTCGGCGCGGAACCGGTCGAGCCGTGCCTCCACCCAGTTGGGCCCGACGAGCACGTCGGTCGGATACCCGTCGCCTCCGGCGGCGTCCGCCGGCGTTCGCTGCTCGTCGTCGGTGGGAGTGTCGGGGGTCATGATCGTTGGTCGGCGAACTGCTTCGCGAGCTCCGCGGTCGCGCGTCGGAGCCGGTACGACACCGTCGAACGCGGCTCGTCGAGCTCCGCCGCGAGCTCGTCGAGCGTCGCCTCGCGCGGCGTCTCGAAGTAGCCGCGCTCGACCGCGAGCAACAGCGTCTCGCGCTGTTCGGCGCGGACGTCCGGTCGGGAGAGCAGCTCGCTCTCCCAGCGGTCGACCTCCGTCAGGTGCTCGAAGGAGAACGAGCGCCCCTCGCCGAGCCGCGCGGACAGCGTGTCGTACAACAGCCCGATCTTCGAGTCGTCCTGGACCAGCACGCGCCATCGGACGGTGTCTCCCGAGCGCGTCTGCTCGAAGAGCGCGCCGCCGTCGACGTACTTCGCCGCGATGAGCGGGACGGACTCGCAGTAGTCCACGTCGGTGAGGTAGGTGTACGTCACCCGCCGCCGGCGCTCGTCGGTGAGCAGGCTCGTCGTGCGGGCCGCGCGACACGTCCGACCGCTGATCGACTCGCGGTCCACGGACTCGTCCAAGAGCAGCTCGTCGACGGCCGCGAGGTCGGCCGCGTCGCCGGTGACCGATTCGAGCTTCCACAGCTCCGCCGGGTCGAGACACGAGTAGGTCGCCTCCGACTGGAGGGAGCCGTGGTCGATGAACAGGTCGACGTACTCGTCGACGCCGGGTTCGTACGTTATCTCGAAGCTGAAGTCGTACATCTGGCGGTGGACTGGTTCGGTCGTGGGGTCGCGGTTCGCGGGGTCGGCGGCTCCGGAGCCGCCCGAGCGGTCGCGGCCGGTCGCGGCGCGGCGGGATCTTGTCCTTCGACAACGCGTCTGATACGGGCGCGACGCACTTACCTTGTCTCGTATGGGAACCTCACGTTCCGGGCGCGGGGTGCCGACCGCGCTCCGAAACCGGCTCCTGATCCCGGCGGCCGTCGCGCTTGCCGCCGGGATCGGAGGGATCGCCTTCGGACTCGCCCACGACGATACCGTCACCGCGCTCGGCGCGCTGCTGTTCCTCCCGAGCGCCGCGCTGCTGTTCGGCATCGCCGCCAAGCGCCGCGGTGTCGGCCCGTTCGGACCGTCGCGCCGAGGACCGGACTGACGCATCGCGCGACGCGCTCCGCTCACGTCGCCTCCCGAACGCGGGCCGCGACGAGCCGGTCGACATTGAACATGAACACGGCGACTGCGGCGAGGACCGTCGCGAAGTATACGACGAGCTGCGGCGGCCCGGACGCGGCCCCGCCCGCGACCGCCCCGCCGAACCCGACGGCGACGAGCTCCGCCCACGTGACGAGCACGCGCGAGAGCAGCGACGTCCCGACCGCCGAGCGCCGAGCCGGGGCGCTCGCCTCGGAACCCTCGCTCATCTCAGTACGCCTCCTCGGCCGTGATCGGGCCGCTGAACGCCGAGTACAGGACGGCGAAGTACGTGACGACCAGCGGCAACAGCAGGGCCGCGCCGATCGACATGAGATTCAGCGGCAGCGTCGAGACGGCGGCCTCCCCGACCGTCGTCCCCGTCGCCGGGTCGATGCGCGGGTACATGAGCAGCCCGACCACGGCGATCAGGCCGTAGGTCAGCCCCCCGGCCGCCGCGAGCGCGACGAGGTTCGCCCCGCGCCGAAGCGCCGCGGCGTAGCCGGCTCCGAGCCCGACGGAGGCGGCGACCAGCACGGTCACCGGCGGCGACAGCAGCGCGTCGACGCCGGCCGGGAGGCGAGTCGCCAGGACGCCGAGGGTCGCAACGACCGCGAGGAGGTACGCCGCGACGGCCGCGACGCCGATCTCCGTCACCGTCTCGGGGAGCGCCTCCCGGGCCTTCAGTCGGAGGAACGCGGCGCCCGAGACGACCGTCAGCGCCGTGACGGCGACCCCGGTGACGACGCCGACGAGCGTGAGCGACCGGGGGCTCCCGACGAGCCAGTTCCCCGCGAACGCGCCGAGGAGGAAGGGGGCGAGGACGCTGCCGGCGACGAACGACCGACCCCACCACCGCTGCCACCGCGCGTCGTGGCGCTGCTCGTACATCTCCGGGGCCAGCCCCCGGAGGATGAGGGCGCCGAGGATGCCGAACATCAGCAGGTAGTGGCGGCTGAACAGCCCCGCGTACACCGATGGGAACGCGGCGAACAGCGCCCCGCCGAAGACGACGAGCCACACCTCGTTGCCGTCCCAGAACGGCCCGATCGCCGACAGCACCGCCTCGCGGCCCTCGTCGTCGGGGAGCCTCGCGAAGATGGCGCCCGCGCCGAAGTCGAAGCCGTCGAGGAACAGGAACGTCCCGAGCAGGGCGAACACGAGCGCGAACCACAGCTCCGGGAGCGGCAGGCCGAGCACCGGGCCCGCCGCGAGCGCGTCGACGGCGTTAGTCATCGTCGGGCACCTCCGTCGGCGCGGCGTCGCGCTCGGCGGTGGACCGCAGCTCGCGCCCGCTCGGGGGGCCGTCCCGGATCACCCGCGAGACGACGTACACGTACAGCGCGAGGATGCCGGCGTAGACCCCGACGAACCCCGCGAGCGTGACCAGCGCCTCCGCGCCGGTGAGGCCGGGCGACACCCCCTCGCTCGTTTTCAACACGCCCTGGATCACCCAGGGCTGGCGGCCGACCTCCGTGACAACCCACCCGAGCTCGACCGCGACGAAGCCGAGCAGGCCGGACGCCATCAGCGCCTTATGCAGCAGTCCGTCCTCGAACAGCTCGCCGGTGTACCACCGGTAGCCGCCCCAGAACGCGAGCAGGATGAACCAGAACCCCATCCCGACCATCGCGCGGAACGACCAGAACACGACGGCGACGGGGGGCGCCTCCGCCTCGAACGTGTTCAGCCCCCGAATCTCCGCGGTCGCGTCGCCCCCGCTCGCGAGCCACGACGCCCCGCCCGGGATGCCGATGCCGAACAGCTCCTTCGCGCGCGGGTCGGTGAACTGGCTCAGGTCGGTCGGGATCGCGAAGATGTACTCCGGGACGTACGCCTCGGTGTCCCAGACCGCCTCCATGGCGGCGAACTTCTGCGGCTGCGTCTCGTAGACGTGCCGCGCGTACAGGTCGCCCTGGAGCACCTGGAGCGGGGCCGTGATCAGCAGCGCGACTAACGCGATCTTCAGCGTCTTGTGCCAGAACGCGATGTGTTCCGTCTCCTCGCCCCGGACGTGGTGTCGGTAGACGTAGTAAGCGGAGACGGCGGCCATGAACAGCGCCACCGACTCGACGGCGGCGTTTTGCATATGGACGTACATGTAGCCGAACCGCGGGGTCAGGTACGCCGCGAGCGGGTCGACGAGGTGGACCACCTCGTCGCCGTTCTCGCTCACCAGCTCGTAGCCGCGCGGCATCTGCATCCACGAGTTCGCGATCAGGATCCAGATGGCCGACAGCCACGTCCCGACGCCGACGGCGAGGCTGGACACCAGGTACAGGCGGTCGGAGACGCGCTCGCGACCGAACACGAAGATACCGAGGAACGTCGCCTCCAGCATGAACGCCATCATCCCCTCGACGGCGAGCGGACCGCCGAACAGCTCTCCGGCGGTCGTCGAGAACGCCGCGAAGTTCGTCCCGAACTCGAACTCGAGGACGATTCCGGTGACCGTCCCGACGACGAACGAGATGGCGAAGACCTTCGTCCAGAAGCGACGCAGCTGCTCGTACACCGGGTCGCCGCCCCGCACGTCCCGCCACGTGAAGTAGATGAGGAAGGGCGCGAGCCCCATGCTCATCACCGGGAAGATGATGTGGACGACGGTCGTTAGGGCGAACTGGAACCGGCTCGCGAGTACTGGATCGATCATGTCGTTGTGGGGTTGGAGCGGCGCGTCGCTTCGGCGCGCGCCGCCGTCGCGGTCTCTGTGTAACGCTGCGGTCCGCTCCGGCATAACCCCGGAGTTGGCATAGGACAAGCGACGAGCGAGCGTCCGCCGCCGCCCGGCGTCGAGCCGGATTGGCCTGCGCCAACCCAGGCCTTTGGGCGGCGCGGCGGCTCCGCTCACCCATGGAGACACGACACGCCGTGCTGGCGCTCGTCGCGCTCGTCACGCTGGTGATGGCCGGCAGAGCGGTCGTCGCCGGCCTCGACGCGACTTCGGGACGGTCGGCCGGCAGGTCGGCGTCGGCGGGGTCGTCCTCGCGTTCGGCGTGGGACTGTACCGCAACTGGGAGGCGGTCGGGTGAGGCGGCGGGCCCGCTCCGCGTCGTCTCGCGCCGACGTTCGTCAGGACTCGTCAGAAGCTTCGCCGTCCTCGTCCGATCCCCGCTCGCCGGCCAGTCGCTCCGCGAGCCGCCGCCGGAGGCGTTCGACGGGCGAGGAACAGGCCCCGCACTCGGCACAGGAGCGCCCCGAACAGGACACCGGGGCGCCGCAGCGCGGACACGCGAGCCCGTTCGCCGGGTCGAACTCGTACTCACACCAGGGGCAGATCACGCGATCACCTCCAAGACGGCCGCGACGCCGCCGCCGACGGCGAACGCCGTGGCCCAGGAGCCGACCCACACGAGGAGCGCGCTCCGCGCGCCGCGCTCCCTGAGGACCATCGCCATCGTGAGGATGCACGGGACGAACAGCGTGACGACGACCAGTCCGACGAAGGTCTGTGACGCCGACAGCGCCAGGTCCGTCATCCCGGTGGCGGCGAAGTCGCGGCGGATCAGCCCCAACACGAGCACCCGGCCGAACGACGCCGGGAGGCCCAGCGCCGCGGTCAGCGGCCGGAGCGCCCCGATCACCGCGTCGAGCGCGCCGACGTAGTCGAGCGTCGACACTGCCGCGGCGGTGGCCCCGAACAGCGGGGCCGCCTCCCCGAGGAACGCGGCGGTCCGGTTCGCCGTCTTCCGGGCGACGTTCGTCGGACGCGGGAGGCGGAGTCGCGGCAGTTGCTCGATCAGCGCGTCCCGTCGACCGGGGAGCGTCCGGTCGAGGGCGATGCCGGCAGTCCCGAGGACCCCGAGCAGCACCGCTAGGTAGCCGCCCCACCAGACGACGCCGAGTTCGGCGAGCACCCCCGCGATGACGCCGATCTGCGCCGAACAGGGGATCGCGAGCCCCAGTAGGGCCGTCGTGATGAGCCGCTCTCGGCGCGAGCCGACCATTCGCGTGGAGACGACCGCCATCGTCACGCAGCCCATCCCGACGATCAACGGGACGACCGCGCGACCGCTGAGCCCGATCCGGCCGAGCCCCCTGTCGGTCACCACTGCGAGTCGCGGGAGGACGCCGGCGTCCTCGAGCGTCCCGATCACGAGGTAGAACGCGACCACCAGCGGGAGCAGGACGCCGAGCGTGTACCGAACGGTGACCGTCGCCAGCCCCAGGTTGTCGTTGACGAGTAGGAACTCGACGGGGGCGGCCCACCCGCTCGCCGGCAGCAGGTCCGCGACGACCCCCTCGACGGCGGGGGTGTAGTACCGGGCGAAGAGCACCCCTTCCGCGTAGCCGACGACCCGCTGCGCGACGACGACCCCCATGACGTAGAAGACCGCCGCGAGGAGCGCGAGCGCGATCGGGATCCCGGTCGCCGGCCGCAGCAACAGGTCGCCGAGCCGCTCCTCGGGGGCCCGCTCGGACGCGGCGACGCGTTCGACATCGTCGACGATCGACCGGACGCGCGTCCGTCGCTCGCGGTAGACGGCCTCCCGCTCCTCGACCGCGGCGAGCGGCGCGTCGCCCCCGTCGGCCGCGAGGCCGGAGGCGCCGACGCGGCGGGCCGTCGGTTCGTCGCCCTCGACGAGGAGGGTCTTCTCCGCTCGGGTGGCGTCGACCCCGTCGGGGAGCGCGTCGTAGTACGAGTCGATCGGCGTCGACTCCGGGGCGGACGCCTCCGGGAGGCGGTCGCGCAGTTCGTCGACGCCCGCGCCGGTGACGGTGACGGTCGGCACGACGGGGACACCGAGGGCCGCCTCCAGCCCGTCGACGTC
Source organism: Halorubrum miltondacostae (assembly GCF_041379815.1). Classification (NCBI taxonomy): domain Archaea; kingdom Methanobacteriati; phylum Methanobacteriota; class Halobacteria; order Halobacteriales; family Haloferacaceae; genus Halorubrum; species Halorubrum miltondacostae. The sequence continues at coordinate 566,884 of NZ_JBEDNY010000003.1, read as the reverse complement.
GATCGCGACGCCATCGGCCTCGACCTCGTCCATCATGTTCAGCACGACGACGGTCGGGACGCCCATGTCCAACAGTTGGAGCGTCACGAACAGGTCCCGGCTGAGCCGCGTGGCGTCGACGACGTTCACGACCGCGTCCGCCTCGAGGACCGCCGCCCTCGTGACCCGCTCCGCCTCGGCGAACGACGAGATCCCGTGGACTCCGGGAGTGTCGGTCAGGCGGAGCGACCCGAGGGCCGCCGCGGTCGTCTCGACCGTGGTGCCGGGGTAGTTCGACACATCGGCGTACTCCGCCGTAAGTCTCCCGAACAGCGCGCTCTTGCCCGCGTTGGGCGCGCCGACCAGCGCCACCGATGTCTCGGCGTCGCCGGACGCGAGCCCGCCGTCCGCGCCCTCGGTCGCCCTCATCGCGGCGCGTCGCCACGGGGCGCTCGCTCGACGGTGATCTCCCGGGCCAGCGAGCGCCCGAGCGCCACCTCCGTCCCGCGACGCCGGACGACGACCGGGCCGTTGCGGATCCGTCGGCGACACTCGACGCTGCCGTCTAGGAGGCCGAGCCGAAGCAGCCGAGCGCGGCACTCGTCGTCCGGCACGTCTACCAGTTCGACCCGCTCGTCCGACGGGACCTCGGACAGCGCGACCATCATTTAGGTCTACCTAAAACAACGGGCGTATTGTGCGACACGGCAAATTATGTGGTCCTATATAACCCCCGGTGGAGCGAACGGCGCGGATCAGTTCGCTCGTCTATCTCGGGCTTCGCACACGCGTCGGCGAGCGGACTTCTTGATCGCCGTCCGGGCTAACTGCTCGCGACGCGCTAAACGCCCGCACACGAACTGATCCGCGACCGCCGGACCGTCTCTCGACTGCGCTCTCCAGGACCCCGGCGTCGGTCGGTGGTCGGCCGATCAGGCCGGCTGCGAGTCCAACTTCTTGTAGTCGATGTAGTCCGCCCCGCGGAGCTCCTCAAGCAGGTTGATGGCCGCGCGGGCCCCCTCTCCGACGGAGGTCGCGATCTGCTGGTGGCCGCCGGTGACGTCGCCCGCCGCGTACACGCGGTCCACCGGCGTCGACTGCGCCCCGTCGGTGACGATGTCGCCCCCGTCGACGGGGACGCCCAGCATCTCCGCGAGGTCGGTGCCGCCGGCCGTACCCAGCGCGACGAACAGCCCGTCAACCGGGATCTCGTCGCCCTCTCGGGTGACGACGGCTTCGAGGACCTCCTCGCCGGCGAGTCGGTCGAGGTCGTCGGTGATCACCGGGATCCCCGCCTCGTCGACCCGGTCCCGCAACTCCTCGTCGGGCTCGAACGGCGACCCGTTAGTGAGGACCCGGACGTCGTCGGTGTAATCGAGGAGCATCAGCGCCTCGGTCGCGGCGTAGTTGTCGTCGCCGACGACCGCGACTGGGCTGTCGCGGTAGAAGTACGCGTCGCACTCGACGCAGTAGGAGACGCCGTGGCCCTCGTACGCCTCGACGTCCGCGATGGCCGGCCGCTCGTAGTCCGCGCCCGTCGCGATGATCACCCCGTCGACGGCGTACTCGTCGACGGTCGTCTCGACGCGGTAGCGGTCGCCGTCGGATTCGAGCCGAACGACCTCCTCCTCGACGATCTCGGCGCCGTACTTCCGCGCGTGCTCTCGCCCCAGATCGACGAGCTCCGGACCCGTGACACCGTCCGGGAACCCGTAGATGTTCTCCATCGTGTTGACGTCGCGGGTGGTCCCGCCGCCGTCGTCGAACACGAGCGTTCGCCTGTCCGCCCGGGCGGTGTAGATGGCGGCGTTCAGTCCGGTCGGTCCCCCGCCGATGATAGCGATTCCTGACATCTGTATTGCGCAGTACGCACTATACTAACTTATGTATTCCGACCCTCTCAGTTCCTCTGAACTGACGGTTGTCGCCACACGCGGAGTGGATGTGATGGTTCTTGAGATATTTAACGCGTATGAAGAGCGGTAGACGTTATGCCGTCTTTCTCCCTGCTCACCAGATTGTGCTGCCATTTAGCGAGTTGGTATTGTGGTAATTTAGCAATACAGGGTACGCACCCACACAGTCTCTCCGGCGAACGGCCGAGACCGAATTAGCCGCCGAGCGGCGGGCAGAAATCCCGCGACTGCTCGCGGTGCGGTAGCTCGGGGGGAGCGAAAAGTGAAAGAACCCGGGCGGCGGAGCCCGGAGCCGCCTACTGCGGGCTCGGGTTGGACGGGCTCGAGACGTTTCCGTCCTTCAGTGCGGAGCCCGTGATCGACTTCAGCCGGGAGACGAGCGAGTCCTTCTCGGCCTCGCCCTCGAGGGCGATGTCCAGGACCTCGCTGATGTGCGAGACCGGGATGACCTCGATCATCTCCTCGTACTCGTCTTCGATCATCACGTCCTGCTCGTTGGCCGCGGGGATGATCACCCGGTCGCAGCCGGCCTTCGCGGCCGCCTCGATCTTGTGGGTGACCCCGCCGACGGGGAGCACGTCGCCGCGGACCGACAGCGAGCCCGTCATCGCGAGGCTCTGGTCGACCCCGACGTTCTCCAGCGCGGAGATGACGGCGGTCGCGACCGTGATGGACGCGGAGTCGCCGTCGACGCCCTGCTGGCCCGTCTGGATGAACTGGATGTGGATGTCCTTCTCCGAGATGTTCTCGTCGGAGAACTTCTTGATGATCGCCGAGACGTTCTGGACCGACTCCTCGGCCATCTCCTTGAGCTGGCCGGTGGCGATCACCTGCCCGCCGCCCTGGGTCGGCGTCACCTCGGCCATCACCGGGAGCATGATCCCGGAGTCTTCGCCCATCACGGCGAGGCCGTTGACGCGACCGGCGACGTAGCCGTCGGAGACCTGGAGCTCGTAGTCCTTGCGGCGCTCGATGTAGTCGTCGGCGAGCTGCTGTTCGATGGACCGGGAGCGGCCCTTCGCTTGAAGGACGTGCTCGCGGGTCGTGATGTCCGCGTCCTCGCCGCGGGCGATGTCGCCCGCGACGCGGACCATCCCACCGAGGTTCCGCATCTTCAGGGTGAGGTGGCCCTTGCGGCCCGAGCGGCGCTTGGCCTCGAGGATGATCTCCTCGACGGCCTCCGCCGAGAACTCGGGCAGGCGGCCGTCCTTCGCGACCTCCTGAGCGATGAACCGGACGTACTTCCGGCGCATCTCCGGCGTGTCCTCGATGGTGTCCTCCATGTACACCTCGTAGCCGTACCCCTTGATACGGCTCCGGAGCGCCGGGTGCATGTTCTCCATCGCGTCGAGGTTCCCGGCCGCGATCATGACGAAGTCCGTCGGGACGGGCTCGGTCTGGACCATCGCGCCCGAGGAGCGCTCGGACTGGCCCGTGATCGAGAACTCGCCCTCCTGGATCGCCGTCATGAGGTGCTGCTGGCTGCGGATGTCCAGCGTGTTGATCTCGTCGATGAACAGCACGCCCTTGTTCGCCTTGTGGATGGCCCCCGCCTCGACGCGGTCGTGGCTGGGCGTCTCCATCCCGCCGGACTGGAACGGGTCGTGCCGCACGTCGCCGAGCAGCGCGCCGGCGTGCGCACCGGTCGCGTCGCGGAACGGCGCGGTCTTGGTGTCGCCGTTGTTCACCAGCAGGTTCGGGATCATCGCGTCCGACCCGCGGTTGAGGTAACGGAAGACGAGGTACACCACGCCGGCCGCGATGATGCCGACGAGGATCTGGCCGACGATGATGAGCGCGTAGCCCAGCACGACGGCGATGATGATCCACATCAGCAGCGACCGCATCTGGTTGCGCTTGCGCGCCTCCTCGCGGTGCGCCTCGACAATCTGGTCGCCCTTGCCGGCCGGCACCGTCCGGGTCTTCGGCTTGTTGCCGTCCTCGGGGTTGTGGTACACCAGGACGTCCTGAAGCTCCTCCTTGGGGAGCAGTTCGGACATCGCCTTCGCGAGCATCGACTTCCCGGTCCCGGGTGAGCCGATCATCATCACGTGGCGGCGCTGCTTCGCCGCCTTGATGATCACGTCGCGGGCGTGTTCCTGCCCGATAACCTGGTCGACGAGCCGGTCCGGGATCTCCAGTTCGGCCGTCGTGTCGATCTTGAGCCCGCCGAGGAGGTCGTCCTCGTCGGGGTCCTCGTCTATCTCGGCTCCCTCGACCTCGACGGTGCTGCCGAGCTCGTCGATCCCGCCGTCGTCGGCCGGACCGACGCCGTCGCCGTTCCGGCCCTCGTCGGGACCGTCACCGACGATCTCGGCCTCGTCGAACCCGTCGTCCACCACCACGCCGTCGTCCCAGGGCTCGTCGCCGGAGTCCGCGGCTGACTCCGCGCCGGAGTCCGTGGCCGGGTTCTCGTCGACGCCGGGCTCGTTCGGCGGACCGTCGTCGGGCTCGGGGTCGCCGTGCGCGGCGTCCTCGCCGTTCCCCGCCGGACTCGAGTCGTCGACGCCGCCGTGAGACGGTTCGTCGGGGTCGTCGGCCGTGGGGTCGTTCGTATCCTTCTCGTTGCTCATAGAATCGGGTTTCGCTATCGAAAACGAAGGGTCGGCTACTGATATACTTTCTCCCCCCAGCGGCACCACCACGGTGGCAGTAAAAGCGGTCGAGAAGGCGTATAGTCGCCGATCTCGGCGCACGAGCGTTCCCACGGGGTTTATAAATGACGGCGACGGTACGTGGATCCATGCGGGGGTTTTACATCGGCCGGTATCAGCCGTTCCACGACGGCCACCAGCACATGGTGGAAGAGATCGCGGCGGACGTCGACGAGCTGGTCTTGGGGATCGGCTCCGCCGGCGACTCGCACACCACGCGGAACCCCTTTACCGCCGGCGAGCGCGTGATGATGGTGACGAAGGCGGTCGAGGACCTCGACGTCACTACCTACGTGGTCCCCATCGAGGACCTCGACCGGAACTCGGTGTGGGTGAGCCACGTCCGGAGCATGACCCCGCGGTTCGACGTCGCCTACTCGAACAACCCGCTCGTCGTCCGCCTGTTCGAGGAGGCGGGCGTCGAGGTGCGCCAGTCCCCGATGTTCCGCCGCGACGTGCTGGAGGGGACCGAGCTCCGCGAGCGGATGATCCGGGGGCGCGAGTGGGAGAGCCTCGTCCCCGATGCCGTCGTCGACGTGATCCGGGAGGTCGACGGCGTCGACCGCATCCGCCGCATCGCCGAGACCGACTCGATAGGCAAAGAGCCCTCGGACGCGTAGCGCGCGGTCGCCGCCCGGTCGTTTTAACAGCCCGCCGACCGCCTTTCCGGCCATGATCACGCTCACCTCGGACTTCGGCTCGCCGTACCCCGCAGCGATGAAGGGAGTGATCCGCCGGCACACGGACGCCGAGCTGATCGACGTCGCGCACGACCTCCCGCGCGGGGACCCCCGGGCCGCCGCCTTCTGGCTCCGATTCGTCCTCCCGGAGTTCCCTCCGGCGGTCCACTGCGCCGTCGTCGATCCCGGCGTCGGGACCGACCGTGACGCCCTCGTCGTCCGCGCCGGCGAACACGTCATCGTCGCCCCGGACAACGGCCTCGCGATGCCGCCGGCGCGGGCATTGGCGACCGACGAGTCGGACTTCGAGGTCTGGACCCTCGCCGTCGACGACCCCGCGAGCGAGACGTTCCACGGCCGCGACGTGTTCGCGCCGGCCGCGGCCCGCGTCCGGACGGCGCTCGACGAGGCGGCGTCGGCGGAAGCAGGAGCGGCCGATTCCGCGGGAGACGGGTCGCTCGACGCCGACGCGATCGCCGCGGCGCTCTCGGGGCTCGACGACCTCGCGCCCGCGAGCGATCCCGTGGACATCCACTTTCCAGAGCCCTCGGTCGAGCGCGACGACGGCGACGCGATCGCCATCGACGGCGAGGTGCTCGCGATCGACCGGTTCGGGAACGTGATCACCAACGTGCCCGGCGACCTGGTCCGCGACCGCGACTGGCTCCGCGTGAACGGCGACCTCACGCCGGTCGCGGAGACGTTCGGCGCGGTCGACCCCGGGGAGCGGCTCGTCACCGTCGGGAGCCACGGCTACGCGGAGTGTGACGTGAACGACGGCCGCGGCGACGGCGCGTTCGACCTCCGGCCGGGCGACGCGGTGCGGTTCGTGCCCGACAGCGTCAGCCTCTGAGCGTCCCGCAGACGGCCCGCCCGCGGCGGACGGCCGCTACAGTTCGACGCCGGAGGGGATCAGGCTCTCGCTGCGGAGCAGGTTCCCCTCGTGGTCGTACACGAGGAAGGTATCCTTGTCGTAGTCGACGAGACGCGCGCCGTCGACGTCGATCTCGACGCGATACTGCGCGTCGCCATCGTCGGTCGCGTCGCGCGCGGCGTGGATGAACGGGAGGACGTCCGTCGCCGTCTCGTTGAGTTCGAGGACGAAGTCGCCGGTGAACCGGTTGGTGACGCCGACGACGCCCTCTGGATCGTCCGCCTCGCCGAGCGGCTCGCGGAGCCGGAAGGCGACGTCTATCTGGTCGGCACCGAGCAGGTCGCCATCGTCGGCCCCGTCGCTCTCGCCTCTCGAGAGTCGCTCGCGGAGGAGCTCTTCCGGCCCGTGGAAGTCGATCCGCACGAGCGGGGGCGACCGGGTGTCGGCACCGTCTCCGACGCCCTCGACGGCCAAATCGAAGTAGTCACGCCGCATTTCGTATTCACTGCTTTGCGGCCCGGCCGTATCAACGTAACGGGCGGATCGGCGGCGCAGCGGCACGACTCCCCGGCGGATGCGACGCGTAGATGGACGCGACACCTGAGCGTCCGGGGCGGCCGCGCCGCCGGCGCCGTCGATGTCGCTCGTGATAATCGTCGGGGGTAGTTTAAATTCCCCCCGGCTCTACACGTCGGTATCCATGGCGAGTGACGCCGGCGGGAGCGACCTCGGCGACCGGATCGAGGCCTTCCAGCGGCGACTCTCCCACGCGTGGGAGCTGCTCCAAGGGTCGACGCTCGACGTCCGCCCGTTCCGCCCGGGCGACGACGGTCCGCTCGCGTCGTTCAGCGTGCCGGCCGACGAGCGCGAGGTCGACCGGTACTGGGTGAACGCGCCGTACGCGTATGTCGTGATCACCTACGACGAGCCCGAGAGCGAACACCGCTACTACGCGGTCGAGCCCGGGCTCGACGCGTTCGAGCGCGAGCTCCTCAACCGGGTCGTCGAAGACATCCGCGACCCGCTGCTGTACCGCGAAGGGGCCGGGAAGACCGACGAGGAGACGCTCCGGGCCGAGCTGGAGACGCTGTTAGAGGGGTACGGCGTCGAGGTCGGAATGGACACGTTCCACGCGCTCGCGTACTACCTCTACCGCGACTTCCGCGGCTACGGGAAGGTCGACCCCCTGCTCAACGACCGGCACATCGAGGACGTCTCCTGTGACGGCTACGACCTGCCGATCTTCGTCTACCACGACGAGTACACCGACATCGAGACGAACGTCTCCTTCGGGCAGGAGGCGCTCGACAGCTACGTGATCCGGCTCGCCCAGCAGTCCGGCCGGCACGTCTCGGTCGGCGACCCCATCGTCGAGACGACCCTCCCCGACGGGTCGCGCGCCGAGCTCGCACTCGGCGAGGAGGTGACCCCCCGCGGCTCGGCGTTCACCATCCGCCAGTACGCGGAGGACCCGTTCACGCCCGTCGACCTCGTGGAGTACGGCACCTTCTCCGTCGAGCAGATGGCATACTTCTGGCTCTGTATCGAGCACAACAAGAGTCTCATCTTCGCGGGCGGCACCGCCTCCGGGAAGACCACCTCGATGAACGCGGTGTCGATGTTCGTCCCGCCGCAGGCGAAGGTGCTCACCATCGAGGACACCCGCGAGCTCTCCTTGTACCACGACAACTGGCTCTCCGCGGTCACCCGCGAGCGCCGGTACGAGGGGACGGACATCGACATGTACGACCTGCTGCGCTCGGCGCTGCGCCACCGGCCCGAGTACATCATCGTCGGCGAGGTCCGCGGCGAGGAGGCGATCACCCTGTTCCAGGCGATGAACACGGGTCACACTACGTTCTCGACGATGCACGCCGACTCGATCGAGACGGTGATCAACCGGCTGGAGAACGAGCCGATCAACGTGCCGCGCGCGATGGTCCAGTCGCTCGACATGCTCTCGGTCCAGACGCTCACGCGCGCTGACGACGAGCGCGTCCGCCGCGCGAAGACGGTCGGCGAGATCGGCGGCATCGACCAGCGGACCGGCGAGCTCGACTACTCCTCGGCGTTCGAGTGGCGGCCGGACTCGGACACGTTCCGGCGGAACGACTCGTCGCTGCTGGAGGAGATCGCCGACGAGCGCGGCTGGTCGCGGTCGGAGCTCCTCCAGGAGGTCCGGCGGCGCGAGCGCTTCCTCGAGCTCCTCTCCGCGCTCGGCATCAACGACTACCGCACGTTCACCGCCCTCGTCAACGAGTACTACGCGGACCCCGACCGCGTGATGGACCGGCTCGACGAGCGCGCTGCCGCGGCCGACGGCGTCGCCGCCGCCGACCTCGCCGCCGACGAGGGCGGCCGAACCGACCGCGGTCCCGCCGCCTCCGACGGTTCGGGCGTCGGAAGCGGGGGATCCGACGCGCCGGATCGATGATCGAGTACCTCCCGCTCGTCGCCGCGGTCGCGGTCTGTCTGGCCCTCGCGCTCCCGCTCGTCGACGACCGGGCGGACCTGTTCGTCACCCGCGTCGCGCTGTCGGCGTTCGGGGACTACGTTGGCGAGAACGAGGCGCGGCGGCGGAGCCAGCGCGACCGGATGCGCGCGGCCCACGTTGCCGGGACGACGCACCGCGTGTACGCTTCCCGAACGCTGCTGTACGCCGCGGTCCTCGGCGTCGCCGGCAGCGTCATCGGCGTGTGTGGGGCCGCCGGGCTGCTCGCCGCGCTCGACGTCGGCGAGGCGGCGATCCGCGGGGCGCTCCCCAGCGCGGTCGAGTTCGTCGCGGTCGTCGCGCGGCTCGCCGACCTCGGGCTCCTCCGGCTGTTCGTCCTCCTCGCGGTCGTCTCCGCGACGGTCGGCGCGGGGCTCGCGCTCGGCGCGTACGTCGCCCGGTGGCAGCTGCTCGACCAGCGGGCCGCGGCGCGGGCGGCCGAGATCGACGCCACCCTGCCGCGGACGGTCGCGTTCATGTACGCGCTCTCGCGCTCGGGCATGGCGTTCCCGCGCGTGATGGACACGCTCGCGGAGAACGAGGCGGTGTACGGCGAGGCCGCCACCGAGCTGTCGGTGGCCGTCCGCGACATGAACGCGTTCGGCACCGACGCGCTCACCGCGCTCCAGCGCATCTCCCGCCGGACGCCCAGCGACGACCTGGCGGACTTCTCGGAGAACCTCGCCTCGGTCCTTGGGACCGGGCAGCCGGTGTCGACGTTCCTCAACGACCAGTACGAGCGGTACCAGGCGGAGGCGGAGGCGAAACAGGAGCAGTACCTCGAACTCCTCTCGACGTTCGCCGAGGCGTACGTGACGGCGCTGGTCGCCGGCCCGCTGTTCTTCATCACCATCCTCGTCGTCATCGGGCTTGTCTTACAGGACACGCTCCCGCTCCTCCGCGTCGTCGTCTACCTCGGCGTCCCGCTCGCCACCTTCGGGTTCGTCGTCTACGTCGACAGCGTGACGCAGGGCGTCGGCGGCACGGAGGCAGTCGCGGAGTCGTCGCTCGCCGACCCGGACACCCCGTCCGTCACCGGCGTGCGACACGCGGGCGACGAGGCAGGCGCCGAGAGCGACGCCCCGCGGTTCGACGGCGGCGCGACCAGAGGCGGCGCGGACCGCTGGGCGGAGAGCCGCGAGCGGCTCCGGGTCCACGACCGCCTCCGTTGGGTGCGACGGCTGATCGCGTCGCCGGCCGAGATGGTGTTGGCCTCGCCGCGGACGGTCCTCCTCGTCGCAGTCCCGCTCGCGGTGGCCGGACTGCTCATCTTCGCGTTCCCGATCACGCTCGGGACGCCGGTGGAGATGGTCGACCAGATCGACCGCCCGATCGTGGTCGCGGTTGCCTTCGTGCTCGCGAGCTACGCGGTCGCCTACGAGTTCGACAAGCGCCGGCTCCGGCGCGTCGAGTCCGCGGTGCCGGACTTCCTCGACCGCCTCGCCAGCGTTAACGAGGCCGGAACCGCCGTGGTCGGCAGCGTCCGCCGCGTCGCCGACTCGAACTTAGAGGCGCTGACGGCGGACCTCCGTCGGACCAAGCGCGATATCGACTGGGGCGCAGACGTCTCCACCGCGCTGCGCCGGCTGGAGCGCCGGGTCAGGTCGCCGATGACCTCCCGGGCGGTCGCGCTCGTCACCAACGCGATCGGGGCGAGCGGCGACGTCGGGCCGGTCCTCCGGATCGCGGCCGACGAGTCGCGCGCGACGTGGTCGCTCCGGCGCGAGCGGCGGCAGGTAATGTTGACGTACCTCATCGTCATCTACATCTCCTTCCTCGTGTTCCTCGGGATCATCGCGGCCCTCTCCGTGTCGTTCATCCCGGCCATCGAGGCGGCCGGGGTCCCGGGGACCGGCGGGGGCCTCCCGGAGACCGGCGGCGGCGCCCCCGTCGGTCCCGGCGGCATCACCGACGGGATCGGCGACATCGACGTCGTCGCCTACGAGCAGCTGTTCTTCCACGCCGCGTCGATCCAGGCGGTCTGCTCCGGCCTCGTCGCGGGACAGCTCGGGGAGGGGTCGGTGCGCGACGGCATAAAACACGTCGTGGTGCTGTTGACGCTCACCGTCCTCGCGTTCGTCGGGATCGGGCTGGCGTGACGCGGCCGACCGGGACGCGAGGGTCCCGACCGCTTGCCGGCTCGGTCGCACGAGCTAAACCGGTCGCGGTCGACCGTCGCGTATGGACTCGGATCCGGGAGGCGAGTCGGGGTCGGCGGGCGGCGATCCGCCGTCGGGCGACCCGCGGCGCACCTACGACCGCATCGCGACGCACTTCTCGAAGACGCGGGAGTACGCGTGGCCCGAGGTCGAGTCGTTCTTGGAGGACCGGTCGGGGACGGTCGCCCTCGACGTCGGCTGCGGGAACGGTCGCCACACGGAGGCGCTCGCGGCCCGCGCCGAGGTCGCGGTCGGAGTGGACCTCAGCCGCGGGCTGCTCGACGAGGCGGCGGCGCGCGCTCGTGACCGGGGGGTCGCCGACGCGAGCGCGTTCGTCCACGGGGACGCGGCCGCGCTGCCGGTGCCCGACGACGCCGTCGATTTGGGCGTGTACGTCGCCACGCTCCATCACCTCTCGCCTCGGGCGGCCCGCGTCGAGAGCCTGAACGAGCTGGCGCGCGTCCTCGCGCCCGGCGGCGTCGCGCTCGTCAGCGCGTGGAGCACGGCCCACGACCGGTTCGACCGCGACGAGGGGTTCGACACGACCGTCGACTGGACGCTGCCGGGCGGCGAGACCGTCCCGCGCTACTATCACATCTACTCGCCCGCGGAGTTCGCGGCGGAGCTCTCGGCGAGCGCTCTCGAACTCCGCCGCTCGGAGATTTCGAGCGGCAACTGTTACGCGGTCGTCGCGTCCGGGGAGCGCTGATTATCACGCGAGATATCGACGGGGGTGGATTAAAGAGTCAGTGTCGACCGCCTGATGGTAATGGCCGATACCCTTCTGGAACGGGCGTTGCGGCGCGTCACGCCCGACGCCGTGGCGCGGAGCTACCTCGCGAAGTTCGTCGTCGCCCTCGTCGTCGTCGTGATCGCGATCGGCGCCGTCGGGGCGGTCACCTACGCTGAGACGACGGAGCAGCTCGAATCGAACGCTCAGGGCGACTACACGGCCGTCGCCGAGCTGAGCGCGACGGAGCTCGACGGCTGGCTGAGCGAACGTCGCACGTTCGTCAGCGACGTCGCCGACAACCACGCGTTCTCGCAAGAGCCCGACCAGGTCGACAGCTACCTCGCGTCGCACCTCTCGCGGGCCCCCGAGGGCGTCGCCGCCTTCCACTTCGTCGACCGAGATACGGGGGCCGTCGTCGCCACCACGGACGACGAGGACGGGGGCGAGACGGTGACCTCCCAAGCCTGGTTCGGTGAGGATCTCCTGTTCTCCGACGAGGTGTACACCAGCAAGACGTACACCGTCAACGGGGAGCGGCGGTTCGCGTACATCACCTCGACGCCGCTGCGCGACTACCTCGTGATGGAGGTCTCGCTCGTGCCGGCCGCCGCCGACTTCCGGCAGCCGACCGAGAGCGCGTTCACCACCGTCGTCGAGCCCGACGGGCGGATCGCCGCGAGCAACGGCGAGTACGTCGCCGGCGTGCGCTACGACACCGATGTCCGGTCGACGCTGTTCGGCGAGGAGCGCGCCGTCGGCTTCCTCCCGTCCGCGACGTTCACGTTCGCCGACGGCGGTGAGTACCTCGTCGCGTACGCGCCGCTGGAGACCGAGGAGTGGTACGTCGCCACGCAGGTCCCACTCTCCGAGGCGTACGCCCTGTCGGGGATGATCGGGCGGAACCTGCTCCTCATCGTCGGGGTCGCGGTCGTCGGGCTCGGGCTCGTCGGCGTGACGCTCGGCCGGGGGACCGTCGTCGAACTGAACCAGCTCCGCGCGCGGGCCGCGGCGCTGGCCGACGGCGACCTCGACGTCGACTTCCACACGGACCGGCGCGACGAGTTCGGCGACCTCTCCGGCGCGTTCGCCACCATGCGCGACTCGCTGCGCGAACAGATACGGACGGTGGAGGACCAGCGCGAGCGCGCCGAGGAGGCGAAGGCCGAGAGCGAGGCGTTCGCCGACCGGCTGGAGTCCCGCGCGGACGACTTCGGGCGGACGATGGCCGCCTGCGCCGACGGCGACCTCACCGCCCGGCTGCGCGCCGACCCCGAGGACCCCGAGGCGCTCCGTACGATCGCCCACGAGTTCAACGACGCGATGGACGAGCTGGAGGCCGCGATCGCGGAGGTCGACGCCTTCGCCGTCGAGGTGGCCGAGCGGAGCGACGCGGTCACCGACGGCACCGACGAGGCCGCGGCCGCCGGCCGGGAGACGAGCGACGCGGTCGACGAGATATCGGCCGGCGCGGAGCGACAGAGCCGCCAGCTCGCGGAGGTGGCCGGCGAGATGGAGGACATGTCGGCGACCGTCGAGGAGGTCGCCGCCTCCGCGGACGAGGTGGCGACCACCTCCCGGCGGGCCGACGCGCTCACGGAGGAGGGCCGCGAGGCCGCCGCCGACGCCGTCGAGGAGCTCCACGGCATCGAGGCGCGCTCCGAGTCCGCCGCGGAGACGATCGAGCGGCTCGAGGCCGAGATGGCCGAGGTCGACGAGATCGTCGAGACCATCTCGGAGATCGCCGACCAGACCAACCTGCTCGCGCTCAACGCCTCGATCGAGGCCGCCCGCGCCGGCGAGGCCGGCTCCGGCTTCGCGGTCGTGGCCGAGGAGGTCAAGTCGCTCGCCGAGGAGACCCAGGAGTCCGCCGCCGAGGTGGAGTCGTTGATCGAGAGCCTGCGCGAGCGCACCGACGAGAGCGTCGACGAGATGGCCGCGATCCGGACGGGCGTCGACGACGGCGTCGACGTCGTCGAGGACGCCGAGGACGCGCTCGCGGACGTCGCCGACCGCGTGAGCGAGGCCGATGACGGCGTCCAGGAGATCTCCGGCGCGATGGACGCTCAGGCGGAGTCCGTCAACGAGGTGACGGGCGCGGTCGACGACCTCGCCGGCGTGAGCGAGGAGACCACCGCCGAGGCGACCACCGTCGCCTCCGCCGCCGAGGAGCAGGCCGCCACGCTCAACGAGGTCTCCGACCAGGCGCACGACCTCCACGAGCGCGCCCGCGGTCTGCGAGAGACGACCGAGGAGTTCGAGGTCGACGCGCAGGGAGACGCGGCCGACGAGGTCGGTTCGGCGGATGAGGCGGACGCCGACGCGACCGGGTCGGCGTTCTCGTTCGGCACCGACGCAGATTCCGACTCGGCCGCCCCCGCCAGCACGGACGGCGGCACCGCGGACCGAGCGGTCGAGTCAGTGAGTTCGGACGCCGACGGCGAGAGCGATACGAGTCACTCACGCGACGAGTAGACACGCGACAGAAGGGTGGTCGTGGTCGCTCGCGACGACGCGTCGCACCGGTCGCGTCGCAGTCCGAGGTTCCCGTGCGGTTCAGTCCGCCATCGTCTCGTGGCGGACGTCGCTGTCCTCGGGCATCGGCGTCACGAGCCGGTACGCCGCGTACAGGCCCATCACGGCGATCCCCGCCAGCACGAAGCCGGTGCGGATCTCGGGGGAGATCAGCGGCGTCGCGACCACGTCGCCGGCCTCGTTCGTCATCGGGACCGGAGCGAACGGCTGTCCGGCCAGCGTCTCGATCAGTCCGAGGACCACGATGCCGAACAGCATCAGTCCCGCGCTCAGCGCCCGTGCCGCCTTGTCGATGATGTCAGTCATTGTGAGTCACCTCTCAGCCGAGTAGGTACCGCAGCTTGGGGTGTTGCTTGACGAGCTCCGTCTGTTCGATGAGCGCGTCGAGGCCGTAGTACCGACCAGCTGCGAGCACCATCACCGTCAGGAACAGCAGGAGTCCCATCAGGTCGCTGTTGACGACGCCGTGCCCGAACCCGGCGTTGCCGATCCAGAACAGGGACATGAAGATGACCCCGCCGAACGCGGCGAGCCGGGTCAGCGCGCCGGCGATGAGCGCGAGCCCGATGAGGGTCTCGAACAGGGGCACCCCAGGCGCGATGAGCCACGCGAGGTTGTTCCCCATCCAGACCGGGATGCCGCCGAGGACGGTCCCGCTCATCTGTTGCATGTACGCCGGGCCGTAGCTGAACGCGAGCCCGTCTGTCAGGAGCTTCGTGAACCCGGCGTGGAAGAACCACCACCCGGTCACGACGCGCAGGAACGCGATCCAGTACGTCGCCCACGGCCCCTCCAGGGCGAACTCGACCTCGCCGACCAGTGGATTGCTCGATTGGTATGACATCGGTGTCACCTCACAGATGTACCTCGGGTGCCTACACACATATGTACCGTAGCGGGTTCTAACCGCCTGAAAAGCGTTCTAACGCGTTGGGAGACGCCCGCAGTATCGTGGCGTTTTATATACACGTGCCCTTCAGATTGCCGCCTCGGTCGGGCCGTCGCCCGGTCATCTGTCGGAACACGGAACGCTTATGAAACTCGTTCCGCCTACGTGTAGATGCGTCATCAACCGACGCGAGCGCCGGTGGTCTAGTGGTAGGACCTGAGCCTTCCAAGCTCATGGCCCGGGTTCAAATCCCGGCCGGCGCATCCTCCCGCACACTACGAACGAGGAGCGATAGCGACGAGTGAGTTCGTGCGGGAGGATGCGCCGAGGATTTGAACCCTATCAGTCGCGCGCAGCGAACGGAGTGAGCGAGCACGTCTGATTTCGGTTCAAATCCCGGCCGGCGCACTCACTTCGTTCGTGCGCCGCCCGTACTCCCACTCGCTCACTCCGTTCGCTCGCGGGAGTCCCGGCCGGCGTATTTTCTGACTGGCCCCGTCACTCAGCGTCCGCTTCGCTCTCTTGACTCTCGAACGCAGTGAGAGAAATCGCCGCCGGGTTTGAACCCTATCAGTCGCGCGCAGCGAACGGAGTGAGCGAGCACGTCTGATTTTGATTCAAATCCCGGCCGGCGCACTCACTTCGTTCGTGCGCCGCCCGTACTCCCACTCGCTCGCTGCGCTCGCTCGCGGGAGTCCCGGCCGGCGCATCTTCTGACTCAGCTCGTCAGTTAGCGTTGGCTCCCCTCAGCATGGAGGTGATTGAGGCGAGAAAGATCGCGAACGTACGCGAACCCTAGTCGTCGTCCGCGGCCGGCGCCTCCGTTCCCTCGGTTTCCGGCGGCTCACGCGGCCCGCCCGCGTGCCCCTCGTGGGCGACGGCGGTCGCCATGAGGTGCGGCGGGATGGCGGGTACTTCGTCCGCCTCGACCGGCCCGTCTTGAGCGATGTCCTCGCTCGAGCGTGGGAACTCGCGGAGCTCCTTGTGGACCGCGATGCCGGCCTTCGCACCCTGCCCCATCGCGACGGGCACCTGGTTGTGGCCGGGCGTGATGTCGCCGATAGCGAACACGCCGTCCTCGCTGGTGCGGCCGTGGTCGTCGACGTCGATCTCCCCGCCGTCGGTCAGGTCGCAGCCGAGTCCCTCGGCGAGCGCGGTGTTGTAGTCCGAGCCGTACATCGGGAAGCCGCCCCGGTACTCGCGGCGGCTTCCGTCCTCGAACTCCATCGCGTCGAGCCAGCCGGAGTCGGGGTCGTTCTCGATCCCGCTCACGTCCTCGTGGATCACGTCGACGGGGTGCGCCTCCAGCTGCGCCGCCGTCTCCTCGCTCCACGTCGGCTCCGCGCCGCGCGTCAGGAGGTCCACGTCGTCGGTCATGTTCAGCATGATCATCGCGACGTGGGCGGCGGCCTCGCCGTGACCCATCACGTACACCGGCTCGTCGACGAACATGTAGGCGTCGCAGTGGAGACACCAGTGGAGCCCCTTCGCGTTCCGCGGGAGCGGCGGCTCCGGGCGCTCGTCGGAGAATCCGGTGGCGAGGACGACGCGGTCCGCGAGGATCTCGTTGTCGTTCGTCGACAGACGGAACCGGTCGTCGTCGGTGCGCTCGACGTCGGTGACGAAGCCGCGCTCGAAGGTGCCCCCGTACGACTGGACCTGTTCGCGACCGGTCGCGAGCAGTTCGTTGCCGGACACCTCCTCCGTGACGCCGATCACGTTGTGCGTGTCGGCCATCATCGCGGCGCGGCCCCCGCCGCGGTCGATCAGCACCGTCTCGTGCCCTAGGCGGGCACCGTACAGCGCGGTCGTCAGCCCCGCCGGCCCGCCACCGACCACTGCGATCTCGTACTCGTCGTCGGACAAGCTCATTACTAGCGATACGGCTCCCGACGGTTTAAATTGAAGCGTGTTGTGCGCGGTCGCCGGCCAGCCAGCACAGTCGGTCCCCGGTCGCTCGGTGCGGAGTCGCGGTATCGCCGCGGCCCGACCGCGCGCCCGGTGATTTATCCTTCCGTACCGCGTTCGCCCGGTCAGTGCCTTCCCGTCTCGCCGTCGCCGGATGTCTCCTGCTCGTCGGCATCGCCGCCGACGTGGGGACGACGTACGTCGCGCTCTCCGGGAGCGAGTACGTCGAGGGGTCGCCCGTCGGCCGGCTGTTCATCTCCCAGTTCGGCCTCCTCGGCGGGATGCTCCTCACGAAGGTCGTCGGCATGGCCGTCATCGGGGTCCCGGTCGCGGTCGCCGGCGGCACGCGGCGGTTCGTCGCGACGCTGATGTGCGCCGGCGTCGGCGTCCTCTCGCTTTTGGTCGCCGCGCGGAACCTCCTGTTCGTCGCCGGGCTGTGGCCGTGACGCTCGCGTCGCCGGGAGCGGCCGATCCGTCCGACGCGAGGTGAGCCGAGCGGCGGCCGCGGCCGCCGCGACCCCAGCCGTTTTGCGTCATCGGTCACAGTCGAACGTATGTCGCGCCAATCCGCTCCGGCCCCGTCGCCGCCGGAGACCCGACGCGAGGTCGTGACGGAGACCCTCCACGGGGTCGACGTCGACGACCCGTACCGCTGGCTCGAAGCCGACGACGACGCGGTCCGCGAGTGGACCGCCGAGCAGAACGCCCACGTCGACGCCGCGCTCGACGACGGGCTCCGCGACCGGCTCCGGCCGCGCTTCGCGGACCTCGTCGAGGTGGCCGACTACGGGCCGATCACGGTCCGCGAGGGGCGGTACTTCGCGACGGTCCGCGAACCCGGCGCGGACCACGCCCGGCTCGTCGTCCGCGACGCGCCCGACGGCGAGGACCGCGTCCTCGTCGACCCGAACGCGTGGCCCGCGAACCGCGACGACGACCGGCCACCTCGGTCGATGGCGTGGTACGTCCCGTCCCACGACGGCGACCGCGTCGCGGTCGGCGTCACCGAGGGCGGCGACGAGAACTACGACGTGCGGGTGCTGTCGGTCCCCGATCCGAGCGACTCCGGAGTCGAGTCACCGGAGGCCGAAGGGTACGGCCCGGGCGTCGAGGAGGTCGCGGTCCTCCCCGAGCGCGGCCGCGTCAACGCGGGGAGCCTCGCGTGGACGGCCGACGGCGACGGGTTCGCCTACGTCGCCACCGGCGGCGCGGCCGACGGCGCGCAGATGGACAAGGAGATCCGTCGGTTCCGGCTCGCCGACGGTCCCGACGAGGAGTCCGTCCTGCTCGAACACGATGACCAGCACGTCTGGCCGCGGGTGACCGTCGACCCCGACTCGGGGCTGCTCGCGGTCGCCTTCTCCGAGATGGTCGGCGGGACCGAGTGGTACGTCCACGTCGACGGCGACCTCCGGCCGGTCCTAACCGACACCGACGCCGAGACGTCCGTCCAGTTCCACGACGGGACGGCGTTCGTCTCGACCGACCACGGCGCGCCTCGACGGCGGCTGCTCGCCTGCTCCGTCGACCGCTTCCGCGAGGGGGACCTCTCGTTCGCGGAGTGCCGCGAGGTCATCCCCGGCGGCGAGGGGATCCTCCAGTCGGTCGTGCCGACGCCAGAGCGGCTCCTCGTCCACCGCCAGCGGGACGCCCACTCCCGACTCTCGGTCCACGACCGCGACGGGACCCATCTGCGCGACGTCTCGCTGCCGTCGTACTGCTCGGTCACGTGGGTCTCCGGGAACCGCGACGCGCCCGAGGCGTTTTTCGGTCTGACCGGCTTCGACCGCCCCTCGGCGGTCCGAGAACTCGACCTCGCCGACGAACCGGCGGGCGAGGGCGACGCGGTTGACGAGGACGGCGACGCGCCCGCGCTCTCGTCGACGGAGATCGACTCGGTGGACCTCCCCGTCCCCGACGACCTCGTCGTCGAACAGCGGTTCGTCGACTCGACGGGCGGCGCCGAGGTACCGGTGTTCGTCTGCTACCGCGAGGACGTCGCCGTCGACGGGGCCCGTCCGACCATGCTGTACGGCTACGGCGGGTTCCGCAACAGCATCACGCCCTCGTTCGGGCGGTTCCGGCTCCCGTTCCTCGCGGACGGCGGCGCGTTCGCGGCCGTGTGCGCCCGCGGCGGGTACGAGTACGGCGAGCCGTGGCACGAGGCCGGCATGCTGGAAGACAAGCAGCACACCTTCGACGACTTCGTCGCGGCCGGCGAGGCGCTCTGCGAGTCGGGGCTCACCGACGCGGACCACCTCGCGGTCGCCGGCGGGTCGAACGGGGGGCTCTCGGTCGGCGCGGTCGTCACCCAGCGCCCGGACCTGTGGGCGGCCGCGCAGTGCGCGGTCCCCCTGCTCGACATGCTGCGGTTCCACCGGTTCCTGCTCGGCGAGTCGTGGACGACGGAGTACGGCCACCCGGAGGACCCGGTGGCGTTCGAGTACCTCCGCGCGTACTCCCCGTACCACAACGTCGACCCCGACGCGACGCACCCGCCGGTGTACTTCACCACGGCGGCGAGCGACACGCGCGTCCACCCCTCGCACGCCCGAAAGATGACCGCGCGGCTCCAGAACGAGGCCGAGGGCGGCCCCTTCCTCCTCCGGACCAAGTCAGAGACGGGGCACGGCGTCGGCAAGCCCGCCTCGATGATCGTCGACGAGCAGACCGACTCGTGGGCGTTCCTTTACGAGCAGTTGGGCGTGGAGATCGGCGACGACGACCACGGAGTCGACGGCGGGGCCACCGCCGCCGACGACTGACTCACTCCCCCTCGTAGAGTCGCTCGGCGGTCAGTTCCGGCAGGTCGGCCTCCTGGACCGCTTCGGCGACCCGGTCGATGTCGTACTCGACGCGGTGCGTCTCGACCGCGTCGGTCCCGTCCGCGGTCGTGTCGAGGACGGCGTAGCCCGCCCGCGGGTCGCCGTCGCGCGGCTGCCCGACGCTGCCCGGGTTACAGACGAACCCGCCGGCCACGTCGCGGACCCCCTGAACGTGGGTGTGACCGAGGACGATCCCGTCGTACTCCTCCATGTGGCGGTCGAGGTTCGAGAAATTGCCCGGGTAGACGTAGGCGTCTTCGCGCTCGGCGGCGGGGTGCGAGTGGACGAGCAGGTGTCGGTCGCCCGCGAACGTCTCCGTGCGCGGGAGGTCGCCGACCCACTCGCGCTGGTCGGCCGACAGCGACTCTTTCGCGCGTTCGAGCCCCGCCTCGGCCATCCGGTTGGCGCGGTAGCGCTC
This sequence comes from Halorubrum miltondacostae, assembly GCF_041379815.1. Taxonomy (NCBI): domain Archaea; kingdom Methanobacteriati; phylum Methanobacteriota; class Halobacteria; order Halobacteriales; family Haloferacaceae; genus Halorubrum; species Halorubrum miltondacostae. Next base: position 546,826 of record NZ_JBEDNY010000003.1, on the reverse strand, counting down.
GGGGCTCTCGACGGTGCGGTCGTGGTTCCCGCGGACCGTCGCGGCCGCGACCTCGCGCACGCGCTCGACGCATTCGGCGGGCCACGGGTTGTAGCCGACGACGTCGCCCGCGCAGTAGATCCGGTCGACCGCGGGCATGTCGTCGAGGACCGTCTCCAGCGCCGGGAGGTTCGCGTGGATGTCCGAAATGAGGCCGACCTTCATCACTCGATCGTTCGCTCGCGAGGTCCGAATAGGTTCTGCTCGGGTGGGGTCTCAGGCAGAGAGGTGTGACGATACGGAGACGCAGCGGCCTACGCCTTCACCTTCTCGCGGAACCGCTCGCGGACCTTCTCCACCTTCGGCTGCGCGTGCATCGTACAGTAGGCGTCAGCCGGGTTCTTCTCGAAGTAGTCCTGGTGTTTCTCCTCGGCGCGGTAGAACGTCTCCAGCGGCTCGACCTCGGTGACGACGTCGTCGTCGTAGCCGCCCTCCTCGTCGAGCGCCTCCACGTAGTTCTCCGCGGCCTGTCGCTGGTCGTCGTCGTGAGAGAGCACGATCGACCGGTACTGGCTGCCGACGTCCGGGCCCTGTCGGTTCAGCTGCGTCGGGTCGTGGACCGTGAAGAACACTTCGAGGATGTCCTCGTACGAGAGGGCGCCGGGGTCGTACTCGACCTGGACGACCTCGGCGTGGCCGGTGGTGCCGGAGCAGACCTCGCGGTAGGAGGGGTCGTCGGCGTGACCGCCGGCGTAGCCTGAGGTGACGCTTTCGATCCCGTCGAGCTGCTTGAACGCCGCCTCGACGCACCAGAAGCAGCCGCCGCCGACCGTCGCGGTCTCGGTATCTGTCATGGGCTCCCGTTGGCGTCGCAGACGTATTAATCACGCGTGGCCGGAAGCACGGAGCCCCATTTACGCAGCCGGACGACGTCGCGAGGTATCGCCCCCGAACGCGTTCGCTCGGCAACCCTGCGGTCGAACGGTAGACCTTTGCCGCCGCCCGCTCCAGTTCGCGTATGGTCTCGCTGGGACTGGTGGTGGCGCGGTTCAACGACTCCGTCACGGAGCCGATGGCCGAGGCCGCCCGGGAGGCGGCCGCCGACCGCGACGCCGTCGTCGTCGACGAAGTGAGCGTGCCGGGCGCGTACGACAGCCCGCTGGCCGCCGACCGGCTGGCGCGCCGGGATGACGTCGACGCGGTCGCGGTCGTCGGCGCGATCGTCACCGGCGACACCGACCACGACCGCGTCATCGCGAACGCGACCGCCGAGAAGCTCACCGACGTGAGCCTCGACCGGGACACTCCGGTCACCTTCGGCGTGAGCGGCCCCGGGATGTCCGGCGCGGAGGCGCGCGAGCGGATCGACAAGGGCGCCGACGCCGCGCGCGCCGCCGTCGACCTCGCGGAAGCACTCGACTGACAGACACGAGCGGACTACACACGACACATGAGCGACGCATACGACTTCTCGGAGCGGATCGGACGCGTAGAACCCAGCGCCACGCTGGCGATATCGAACCTCGCGGCGGAGAAGGAGGCCGAGGGGGCCGACATCGTCGACCTCTCGGTCGGCGAGCCGGACTTCGACACGCCGGAAAACGTGGTCGCGGCGGGCAAGGAGGCGCTCGACGCGGGCCACACCGGGTACACCTCCTCGAACGGCGTGCCCGCGCTGAAGGACGCGATCGCGGCAAAGCTCCGCGAGACCGGGATCGACGCCGACGCGGACGAGGTCATCGTCACCCCCGGCGGCAAGCAGGCGCTGTACGAGACGTTCCAGACGCTGATCGACGAGGGCGACGAGGTCGTCCTCCTCGACCCGGCGTGGGTCTCCTACGAGGCGATGGCGAAGCTCGCGGGCGGCGAGCTCTCCCGCGTGGACCTCGCGCCGCACGGCTTCCAGCTGGAGCCCGCGCTCGACGAACTCGCGGAGACGGTCTCGGACGACACCGAGCTGCTCGTCGTCAACTCCCCGTCGAACCCCACCGGCGCGGTGTTCTCCGAGGCCGCGCTGGAGGGCGTCCGCGATCTGGCCGTCGAACACGACGTCGCAGTCATCTCCGACGAGATCTACGAGCGCATCGTCTACGACGCCGAGCACGTCTCGCTCGCGAGCCTCGACGGGATGGCCGACCGCACGGTGACGATCAACGGCTTCTCGAAGGCGTACTCGATGACCGGCTGGCGGCTCGGCTACCTCCACGCCACCGACGAGTTCGTCGGGGAGGCGGGCAAGCTCCACTCCCACTCCGTCTCCTGCGCGACGAACTTCGTCCAGCGCGCCGGGATCGAGGCCTTGGAGAACACCGAGGCGTCGGTCGAGGAGATGCGCGACGCGTTCGCCGACCGCCGCGACCTCCTCGTCGACCTGTTCGACGAGCACGGCGTCGACGTCGACGTTGGCGACGGAGCGTTCTACATGATGATCCCCGTCGACGACGACGACCAGGCGTGGTGCGAGGCGGCGATCGAGCAGGCGGCCGTCGCCTGCGTCCCCGGCGGCGCGTTCAACGCCCCGGGCTACGCCCGCATCAGCTACGCCGCGAGCGAGGAGCGCCTGCGCGAGGCGGTCGACCGCCTCGTCTCGAACGACCTCCTGTAACGGCGACGGTCCCGGCCGGCGCACCGCCGGGTTCCGAGCGGTTTTCGCGGTTGAGGTCGCGCCTCGCGTTTCGTGGCCGCGTCGTCCGCGAATTCCCCGCCGAGTTCTCGGATCCCCCGGTAGCGGGGATCTGCGGTGCGTTTTTACCGCTGCTCCGCGAAGTTTCAAATTGGTGGTACGATGTACGACGACATACTCTACCCGACGGACGGAAGCGCCGGATCCGAAGCCGCGGCTGCGCACGTGGGCGCGCTCGCGTCGGCGTTCGACGCGACCGTACACGTGTTACACGTCGTCGACACCCGCGAGGGCGGCCTCGGCGTGAGCGGGGCGTTCGTCCACGAGGACAGTCAGGCGATGAGCGGGGTCTCGCCGGAGACGGGCTACATCGGCAGACACGAGGAGGTCGACGCCGACGAGATCGAGGCCGAACTCACCGCCCACGCGACGGAGATGATCGAGGCCGCGGCGAAGTCGGCCGACGAGATCGGCATGACGACCGCCGTCGAGATGGGGACGCCCCACTCGGCGATCCTCCAGTACGCCGACGACCACGACGTCGACCTCGTGGTGATGGGGACCCACGGCCGCACCGGCGTCGAGCGCTACCTGCTGGGGAGCGTCACGGAGAAGGTCGTGCGGCTGGCGGACGCGCCCGTCGTGAAGGTCCGGGCCGACGAACCGGACGGCGCGTGACGGGCGGCCCGTCACCGCAGCTCATTTTCGTGGCGGCATCGTGACGACAGCGCATGGACGAGTCTGAGCGGGAAGCGATACTCGACCGGGTCACCGGCCAGAGCGCGACGGTCGGCGCGTCGGTCCCGGACACGGTCACCATTGACGGGAACGCGGTCGACCTCTCAGAGTTCATCGTGGAGACGCGCGCCGTCGAGACGGTCCCGCCCGATGTCGAGCGCAAGGTATCGTCGGTGAAGTCGACGCTCCGGTCCGAGCGCGAGCGCCGGATGGCCCGCTTGCGGGGCGAGCGCGGTGAACCCGACGCGGGCGACCTCCCCGCCGACGAACCACTCGACTTGGAGACCGCCGAACAGCTCGCCGACGAGATCGTCGGGATCGACCGGGCGCTCAACGCCTTGGAGACGATCCGCCACCCCGACTTCGCCGACGAGCACCGCTCCGCGACGCTGGACGGTCACGACCGTTGGCTCGCCTTCGTCGACGACGTCCGGTGAGCGCGGGCGTCCGCGGGAGGGGCCGATGCGACGTTCCGAAACCCTTACTCCCGGTCCGGGACACCTGCTCGTATGAGCGATACGTCCGAGTCGACGGATGACGCGGGGGCGGCCTCCGACGGGGCCGACGACGCCGCGGCCGCCGTCGACGCCGAGGAGGTCCGTCACGTCGCCGACCTGGCTCGCGTCCGGCTCGCCGACGACGAGGTCGACGAGTTCGCGGCGCAGTTCGGCGACATCCTGGAGTACTTCGAGGCACTCGACGAGGTCCCCGAGACCGAGCGGGAGGAGGAGCTCGTCAACGTGATGCGTCCCGACGAGGTCCGCGAGGGGCTCTCGCAGGAGGCGGCGCTCGCGAACGCCGAGGAGACGGAAGACGGCTTCTTCGTCGGGCCGAAGGTGTCGTAGATGGCGGCCGACATCAACGCCTTCGTGACGGAGGAACGGATCGAGGGCGACGCGGCCGCCGAGGGGCCGCTCGCGGACGCGACCGTCGCGGTGAAGGATAACATCTCCACCGAGGGGATCCGGACGACCTGCGGCTCAGAGATGCTCGCCGACTACCTCCCGCCGTACTCCGCGACCGTGGTCGAGCGACTGACCAACGCGGGCGCGACGATCGTCGGCAAGACGAACATGGACGAGTTCGGGATGGGGACGACGACGGAGACCTCGGCGTTCGGCCCCACGCGCAACCCGGTCGACACTGACCGCGTCCCGGGCGGCTCCTCCGGGGGATCCGCGGCCGCGGTCGCGGCGGGCGAGGCCGACGTCGCCCTCGGCTCCGACACGGGCGGCTCGGTGCGGTGTCCGGCCGCCTTCTGCGGCGTCGTCGGCATCAAGCCCACCTACGGGCTCGTCTCCCGCTACGGACTGATCGCGTACGCGAACTCCCTCGAACAGATCGGTCCGATCGCCGGCACCGTCGAGGAGGCCGCCGCCGCGCTCGACGTCATCGCCGGCGACGACCCCCACGACGGGACGACCCGCGACCTGCGCGAGGTCGAGGGCGCGGCCCCCGACGCGGGCTACGCCGCGGCCGCCGACGGCGACGTCGACGGGATGACTATCGGCGTTCCCACGGAGCTGTTCGACGGCGCCGACGAGCGCGTCGTCGAGACGGTCGAGGCCGCGATCGCGGACTTGGAGGCGCGGGGCGCGGAAACGACCGAGATCTCGCTGCCGTCCGTCGACCACGCGGTCCAGGCGTACTACGTGATCGCGATGGCGGAGGCCTCCTCGAACCTCGCGCGCTTCGACGGGGTGCGGTACGGCCACCGGAGCGACTCCGACGGCAACTGGAACGAGTCGTTCGCGGAGACGCGCGAGGAGGGCTTCGGCGCGGAGGTCAAACGGCGGATCCTCCTCGGGACGTACGCGCTCTCGGCGGGCTACCACGACAAGTACTACGACAAGGCCCAGGACGCCCGCGCGTGGGTCCGGCAGGACTTCGAGGCGGCGTTCGACGACGTCGACGTGATCGCCTCGCCGACGATGCCGGTCCTCCCCTTCGAACTGGGCGAGAGCCTCGACGACCCGCTGCGGATGTACCTCGCGGACGCGAACACGACGCCCGCCAACCTCGCGAACCTCCCAGCGATCTCGGTGCCTGCGGGCGAGGCCGACGGACTCCCGGTGGGGCTCCAGCTCGTCGGCCCGAAGTTCGGCGAGGAGACCATCGTCCGCGCCGCGAGCGCGGTCGAGGACCGATGAGCCTCAGCGACGAGGAACGCGAGCGGTTGGCGGACGTGGTCCGCCTCCAGCCGACGAAGAACGGGGAGCTCCAAGACGCGTGGGAGATGGAGAGCGGCAGCGAGGTCCACGGCTACCTCGAGAACCACCTGAAGGAGTACTACTACCGCGACGACGACAGCCTGATCCGGGCGACGGCGGAGGCGAACGAACTCGTCGACGTCGAGCCCGGCGTCGGGCCCGACGCGGTCGCGCGCGGCGCGGTCCCGGAGACGATCCGCGTCTCAGAGCTCGAGTCGCGGGTCGTCGACGTGCTCGCCGGCCCGGACGAGCGCTCGCAGTCGGTCGTCAGCGTGCTCAACGCGCTCCGCGACGCGTTCGACGCCGACCCCGAGGTCGACGCGGTGCGACGGGCGCTCCGGAGTCTGGAGCGCAAGAACGTCGTCAAGGTCGTCTACCGGACCGTGCCGACGTTCCGGCTGGCGGTCGCGCGCGACGAGGTGACGGTCGAGGTCGAAGAGTAGCCGACAACCGGGCGAACGAGCGTCGATACGATTTTGTAGCGGCACCGAATCGGTCCTGTCAATGGCCGAGAGTGATACCCTCCGCGAGCGGTTCCAACGCAACGCGAGCGGCATCGCCGCCACGGCGGTGACGGGCACGTGGCTGGCGGCGCTCGTGCTCGGGTTCGACTGGTGGCTCGGCGTCATGCTGTTCGGGTACATCGTGATCGTCCCGGTCGTCTCGATGCTCTTCGACGAGGACGAAGAGAAGTCCGTCGTCGTCGAGTCCGAGACCGGGTCCGTCCGGGTCGAGCGCGAGGACTCGACGGCGTCCGACGCGGCGACCGACGACACCGCGGACGCCTTAGAACGGCTCCGGACCCGCTACGCGAACGGCGACCTCACCGACGAGCAGTTCGAGCGGAAGGTCGACCGCCTGCTGGAGACCGAGACGCCCGAGGACGCCGCCGAGTGGGCCGAGCGGAATCGGGAGGCGCAGTCCGGGCGCGAGACGAACAGGGACCGCGACGTCGAGCGCGAGCGGTGACGCGGGCCGTCGCCGCGCGCCGGACGCGTCGGCGCGGCCGAACCTCAAGCTTCAATGCGCCCGGCCGACTCGACCGCGTATGAGCGACCACGAACTACGGAAGGAGGCGCACGACCTCGACGTCACCGTCTGGGTCGGCAAGAGCGGCGTCGACGCGGTCGTCGACGAGCTGGCCGACCAGCTCGACGACCGGAAGCTGGTGAAAGTGAAGTTCCTCCGCGCGGCCCGCGGCGGGACCTCGACCGAGGAGCTCGCCGACGAACTCGCCGAGTCGGTCGGCGCGGACCTGGTCGAGACCCGCGGGAACACGGCGGTACTCCACTGATGAGCGCCCTCGCGGGTGCGCCCGACGTCGTCGCGGTCGCGGGGACGCTGGAGCCGTTCCTCGGCCCGCTGACCGGGATCGTCGTCGATTCCGCGATATTCCTCGCCGTCGTCACCGCGACGTACGTCCTGTACAAGGCGGCGGTCAAGCCGCTCGTCCGGCGGCTGTTCGACCGGCAGGGGCTCGACGAGCACGCACGGCGCCCGCTCCAGAAGATCGTGGCGTTCCTCGTGCTGTTCGCCGGCGTCACGGTCGCGTTCGGCGCGGCGGGCTACCAGGGGTTCCTGCGCTCGCTGGCGACGATCGCCGCCGCGGCGACGCTGGCGGTCGGCTTCGCGCTCCAGGACGTGATCAAGAACTTCGTCGCGGGCGTGTTCATCTACACGGACAAGCCGTTCCGGATCGGCGACTGGATCGAGTGGCAGGGAAACTCGGGGGTCGTCGAGGACATCTCCTTCCGGGTCACCCGCGTGCGGACGTTCGACAACGAACTGCTCACGGTGCCGAACCACGCGCTGACGAGCGACGTCGTGAAGAACCCCGTCGCGAAGAAGACGCTGCGGCTGAAGTTCGTCTTCGGGATCGACTACGACGACGACGTCGACAAGGCGACCGACATCATCGTCGAGGAGGCCGAGAAGAGCGACGCGATCCTGGACGACCCCGCGCCGTCGGTCCGGCTGACCGAGCTGGCCGACTCCTACGTCGGGCTCCAGTCGCGGATCTGGATCGACGACCCGTCGCGGGCGGACTTCGTGAAGGCGCGCGCCGACTACGTGAAGGCCGTCAAGGCGCGGTTCGACGAGGAGGGGATCTCGATCCCCTTCCCGCAGCGCACCGTCTCGGGGCGGGACGCGTGGTCCGAGCCGGGGTCTTTCGGCGGGGAGCCGGACGGCGGCGTTCAGTAACTCGCCCGCCGACTGCGCTCGCCGTTCGGGGCGTCTCCCCCGTCGCCGGCGCGCCGAAGGCGCGTGACCACCGATAGTAACGAACTTCAGGGTCGGGTCTCTGGGTTGGTCCATGTACGTGGTCGTCATCGGGGCCGGCGAGGTCGGGACGAGCATCGCCGCGAGTCTCGCGTCGGACCACGAGGTCGTCGTCGTCGACGTCGATCCGGACCGGGCTGAACAGCTCAAGTACGAACTCGACGTACTCACCATCGCCGGCGACGGAACCTCCTCGGAGATCCAGTCGGCCGCCGACGTCGACCGCGCGGACATGGTCATCGCGTGTACCGACGACGACCAGACGAACCTCGTCGCGTGCGGGGCCGCGAAGACGCTCGGCGAACCCTTCACGATCGCCCGCGTGAAGAGCACCGAGTTCCTCCGCACCTGGCAGGGCAGCGAGGGCGCGTTCGGCGTCGACTTCATGGTGTGTACGGACCTGCTGACCGCCGAGAACATCGTCCGCGTCATCGGGCTCCCGGCGGCGATCGACGTCGACCCGTTCGCCGGCGGGCTCGTCCAGATGGCGGAGTTCGAGATCGGCGAGGGGAGCCCCGTCGCGGGACAGACGGTCTCGGAGGCCGACCGGTTCGAGTCGCTCACGTTCGTCGGGCTGTTCCGCGACGGCGAGATGACGATCCCCCGCGGCGACACCGACATCGTCGTCGGCGACCGCGCGGTGGTGATCGGCAGCCCCGAGAGCGTCCAGTCGTTCGCGACCGACATCGCCCCCGAAACGACGCCGGACCGCGCCGACGAGATCGTGGTCGTCGGCGGCAGCGAGATCGGCTACCAGACCACCCGGCTGCTGGAGGAGCGGGACTTCACGCCGCGGCTGATCGAGCGCGACGGCGACCGGGCGCGGTGGCTCGCCGAGAACCTCCCGAACAGCGTCGTGATGGAACACGACCCGACCGACACCGAGTTCCTCTCCCGTGAGCACGTCGACGAGGCCGACATCGTCGTCACCGCGCTCGGCTCCGACGAGAAGAACCTCCTCATCTCCGTGCTCGCCAAGCGCCTCGGCGTCGACCGCGTCATCGCCGTCGTCGACAGCCCCGACTACGTCACCGTCTTCGAGGAGATCGGCATCGACATCGCGATCAACCCCCGCACGGTCACCGCCGAGGAGATCACCCGGTTCACCTACGAAAGCGTCGCGGAGAACATCGCGGTGCTGGAGAACGACCAGGCGGAGGTCCTCGAACTCGAACTCACCGAGGGCTGCGGGCTCAGCGGGCGGCCGATCTCGGAGATCGTCGCGGACAGCGACGCGCGGTTCGTCATCGGCGCGATCACGCGCGACCACCAACTCGTCACCCCACGGGGGGACACCGTGCTCCGGCCCAGTGACCACGTGATCCTCCTCGTGGAATCCGACTCAGTCAGGCAGATCGCCTCGATGGCGTGAGGCCGCGGTGAACACGCGGACCCGCGCCGTCCGCCGGGCGAGCGGCTGACTCAGCGGCGACGTCCGCGCGGCCGAATTCGATGCGCTCGGCGCCGCGCCGAGGACGGTCCTCAACGTCGGGCCGGCGTTCGACGACGCGGGGCCGCACGGGACGTTCGCGACGTTCTCGCTGAGCACGCGAGCAGTGATGGTCGTGCTGCTGTGGATCGGAGGGATCAATATCATTCCGCATACTCGTGCTGTTCACGAATGCGTTCTTGACGCCGTGACGCCCGCTCGACCCGCCGTCATCTCCCCTTCGACAGTTTAATACACCGAACGGGCGACCGCCATAGCGTTCGACTATCATGTCTTGGGGGGTAAACTGGAAGGCGAGCGTGGGGCTTCTCGGGGTCGGGATCAAGTACCTCGCCGTCACGCTGCTGGTGCCGCTCGTCGTGGCGCTCGCGTACGGCGAAGATATCTGGGTGTTCCTCGTCTCGATCGCGTTCGTCGCGGCGCTGGGGTTCGCGATCGAGCGGGTCGACCCTGACCCGGACCTCGGCCCCCGCGAGGCGCTGCTGTTCGTCTCGCTCGCCTGGGTCGCCGCGGCGGCGATCGGGACGATCCCGTACCTGCTCGCCGGGTACGGTACCCCGTCGACAGTCGGCCTCCAGCTCGGCTCGGTCGGGGCGTTCACGGAGTCGATCGCGAACGCCATGTTCGAGTCGATGAGCGGCTTCACAACCACCGGCGCGACCGTGTTGGGCGAGATCAGCGTCGACCGTCACTCCCACGCCGTGCTGATGTGGCGGCAGCTGACCCAGTGGCTCGGCGGGATGGGGATCATCGTGCTGATGATCGCCATCCTCCCGGAGGTCGCGGTCAACGGGGCGCAGCTGATGGAGTCGGAGGCTCCCGGACCGGAGCTCCAGAAGCTCACCCCGAAGATCGCCGAGACGGCGCGCGCCCTCTGGCTCATTTACTTCGGCTTCACCGTCGTCTACATCGCGATCCTCTACGGGCTCCACCTCGCCGGGATGGCCCCGGAGATGAACCTGTTCAACGCGATCGCGCACGGGTTCACTACCCTCCCGACCGGCGGGTTCTCGCCGCAGGCGGACAGTATCGCGGCGTTCTCCGCCATCGTCCAGTGGGTCGTCATCCCGTTCATGGTCATCGCGGGGGTCAACTTCGCGCTGTTCTGGCACGTGCTGCGCGGCGAGGCGGAGATCATGCTGAAGAACGCCGAGTTCCGGGCGTACGCCGGTGCGATCGCCGCCGTGACCGCCGTGCTCGCGGTGCTGTTGTTCCGCGGCGCGGCACCGGCCATCGAACTCGGCGGGATGACGCAGGGCGTCGCCGAGAACTCGCTCCGGCAGGCGGCGTTCCAGATCGGGTCGCTGCTAAACTCCACGGGGTACGCGACCGCCGACTTCGCGCAGTGGGACACCGACGCGCAAATCCTCCTCATGTTCGCGATGTTCCTCGGGGGGTCCGCCGGGTCGACCGGCGGCGGCGTCAAGATCGTGCGGTGGCTGATCGTCGGGAAGGCGATCAGGCGCGAGCTGTTCACCTCCGCGCACCCCGACGTCATCCAGCCGATCCGGCTCAGCGGGAGCGTCGTCGACGAGGACGCCATCCGCGGTATCATGGCGTTCACCATCCTGTACCTCGTCCTGTTCGGCGTGTCGGCGGTGTTCCTCTCGCTCGACGCCGCCCGGATCGATGTCCAGCTGACGATGCTCGAATCGACGAGCGCGTCGCTCGCGACGATCGGGAACATCGGCCCCGGGTTCGGTCGCCTCGGACCGTTCGGGAGCTACCTGTTCTTCCCGGACACCTCGAAGCTCCTGATGATCTTCCTGATGTGGGTCGGCCGGCTGGAGATCGTCCCGGTGCTCGCCGTGTTCATCTCGGCGACGGACAGTCGGTGACGGCCGTCTCGGCGGCCCGCGAACGACTCTCGCTGTGCTTCCATTGAGGTTCGGTACCGAGCCCCCGGGCTAGGGAGTGCGTATCTTCTTACTTGACGGGAGTGTCGGGGAGGGTATGACCGACACCGCCGACACCGACGGTCGGAAGCTCTTGGGCCACGTCCTCCTTCCCGTCGCGAACGAAGCGGACGCGCTCGCGACGGCGCAGACCCTCGAACCGTACGATCCGGAACGCGTGACCGCGCTCCACGTGGTCGAGAAGGGCGAGGGTGTCCCGGACAAGACGCCGGTCGAACAGTCCGAGGAACTCGCCGCGGAGTCGTACACCGCGGTTCGGACAGTGTTCCCGGACGCCGGCGACCACACCGCGTACGCCCGCGACGTCGCCGGTGCGATCTTCGACGCCGTCGACGAGGTCGACGCGACCGCGATCGCCTACCGCTCGCGGGGCGGCAACCGCCTGTTCAAGTTCCTGTCCGGCGACGTCTCGATCGAACTCGCGACGGAGTCGCCAGTGCCCGTGGTCGCGCTTCCGCGCGACGGCTCCCCCGACTGATCGCCGCCGCCCCGACCAGTGACGGTCGGCATCGGGCCCACCACGACCGACTCCCGTCCCGGCGTCCGATCGCGCCGTCGTTTCGTGGAACGGTAGGTTTTCGGGGATCCTTTTTGAACACTCTTCGTATGTACGTGATCGTCGTTGGGGCGGGCGACATCGGGACGCCGCTCGTCGACCTCGCCACCGACAGCGGCAACGAGGTTGTCGTCATTGAGCGGGACGAGGAGCGGGCGGAGCGGGCGTCGCGACAGTACGACTGTCTCGTCCTCAACGACGACGCGACCTCGAAGGAGACCCTCCAAGACGCCGGAGCCGAGCGGGCGGACGCCCTCATCTCGACGACGGACCAGGACGCGACGAACATCATGGTCTGCCTGCTCGCGCAGGAGCTGTCGGTCCCGAATATCGTCTCGGTCGTCCACAACCCCGAACACATGAACGTGTTCGAACAGATCGGGGTCAACACGATGCAAAATCCCCAGAGCCTGATCGCGGAGTACCTCTACCGAGCGGTGAGCCGGCCGTCGGTCGTCGACTTCATGCACATCGGCGAGGAGGCGGAGGTGTTCGAGATCACCGTGGGGCCCGACGCGCCCATCGCCGGGAAGACGCTCCGCGAGGCTGACGAGGCGGGGCTCATCGGCGGACAGACGCTGATCGTCGCCGTCGAGCGGGACGGGTCGGAGGCGCCGATAACGCCGCGCGGAGAGACACGCGTTCGGGCCGGCGACATGCTCACCGTGTACTCCGGCGTCGGCGCGACTCCCGAAGTGACCGACGTGTTCGGTCACGCGGAGGATCGGGACTGAGATGCCCGACCGGAACGGCGGTCGCCTCCCGAGCGACCTCGGCGTCATCGCTCGGGATGTCGGTTCGCTCCTCCTGATGGAGGCCGGGCTGATGACCATCACCGTGGTCGTCGCCTTCGGGTTCGGGGAGCTTCACGCGGCGCTCGGGTTCCTGCTCGCGGGCGGCGTGACGGCGCTCGTCGGTGGCCTCGCGAACGGGCGGTTCGCCGACGCCCCGGAGCCGAAGATGAAACACGGGATGGTGATCGCAGCCGGCGGCTGGCTCACGGTCGCCCTTTTCGGCGCGCTCCCGCTGTTCCTCACCGCGTGGGTGACGCCGCCGGCCGCGATGGACGCCTTCGTCCCCGCGGCCGCGGACACCGCCTCGTGGGAGCCGATCGGGGTCGGCGGGACCGCGACGCTCTCCAGTCTCGCGTACTTCCGCGACCCGCTCCACGCCGTCTTCGAGAGCATGAGCGGCTGGACCGGGAGCGGGCTGACGATGGCGATCCACGAGCCGTCGCTGCCGCGGGCGGTGCAGTGGTGGCGCTCGTTCATCCAGTGGGTCGGCGGGGTCGGCGTCATCGTGCTCACGGTCTCGATCCTCTCGCGCCCCGGGAGCGGGAGCTACGCCCTCTACCGCAGCGAGGCGCGGGAACAGAAGATCCACCCGAGCGTCGTCTCGACGGTCCGCACGGTGTGGAAGCTGGTCGTGGCGTACACGCTGTTAGCCTTCGCGATGCTGTTCGCCGCGATCCGGGCGAGCGGGAGCGCGTACGCCGAATCGCTCTCGCTCGGCGAGACAGCGTGGCAGGCGCTCAACCACGCGATGACCGGCCTCACCACGGGCGGGTTCTCCGTCACGGACAACTCGATCGCGACGTACGGATCCCCGCTCGTGGAGGCGACGCTGCTGCCGATCATGATCCTCGGCGCGATCGCGTTCCCGGTCCACTACGTCGTGCTCCGCGACCGGACGGCGCGCGAACTGGTCGCGGACCTCCAGACAAGGTGGCTGTTCGCGCTGCTCGCCGCGGGCGTCGTCGTCCTCTCGCTCCAGAACGTCGCGTCGGTCCGGCTGACTTCGGGCGCGTTCGCGACGGCGTCGTTCCTCCCGCTCTCCCCGTCGCTCCTCGACTGGGCGCAGCTCGACGCCGTTCGAGACTCGACGTTCCAGTGGATCAGCGCGCTCACCTGTACCGGCTTCCAGTCCGCGCCGATCGGCCGCTGGGTCGCCGGCGCGAAGGTGTTGATCGTCGGCGGGATGACGCTCGGCGGCGCGGCCGGCTCGACCGTCGGCGGTATCAAGATCGTCCGCGGGTACACGGTCGTCCGCGGTATCGTCTGGCAGTTCTCTCGGGTCTTCCTCCCGAAGAACGCGGTCGTCATGGCGCGGCTGGGCGACCGGACGCTGGACCGCGGGGCGATGGAGCGGGAGTTCGGGGAGGCGGCCATCGTCACCCTGCTGTGGCTCCTCGCGCTCGTCGCCGGCAGCCTCGTCCTCGTCAACGTCGCCGGCCCGGAGTTCGGCTACGCCGACGCGCTGTTCGAGGTCGCGAGCGCGCAGGGGAACGTCGGGCTGTCTTCGGGAATCACGGGTCCCTCGATGTCGCCGGCGGCTGAGGGGATGTTCGTCCTGAACATGTGGATCGGCCGGTTGGAGATCATCCCGGTGCTGGTGTTCCTTCGGGCGGGGATCTGGGGACTGAACCCCTGACGACGAGCGGTCGCCGATTCCTTCCCCGCTCCGATTTCCGGCCGCCTCGCGCCGGTCACTCCTCCTGCTCGTGAACCGTCCCCATGAACGACCAGTGGACTTTGGTAGTCCCGCCCGGGCGCGGCTCCTCCGTGACGTGGTAGAGGTAGGGGCCGTGCGGACAGTCGTCGCAGCCGTCCGCGCAGCGGAACTGCTTCACCACCTCGGTGTACCCGTCGTGTTCGGCCACCCGGAGGATGTCGTCGTTGTCCTCCGGATCGATCGGGAGCTCCGCCTCCCCGTGGAAGTGGAGCAGTTCCTGCGCGTGGACGATGGCCTTTCGGAGCTCCGCCGGCGCACACTCGCGCAGTTCGGTCACGAGTTTCGGCGGGAGCCCCTCGGGTGGCGTTGGGCGTTCGGCAGCGTCTGTCATGGGCGGCTGTTCGACGCGACCTGATATAATGGATCCGCGGAGTTGGCGGGAGGCGAGAGCAAGCCGGCACCTCATTGTAAAATATAATGAATATTTATACGCGACCGGCGGGTAACGGGCGGTATGTACGACGACGAGGAGCTCTCCGAGATCCGCGAGGCGAAGGCGTCGTGGGAGGCGGAGACGCTCGACCCGACGCTCGACCGACACGGAGAGCGGAGCGACCGGTTCGCCACCGTGTCGAACCGCGAGGTCGACCGCCTTTACACCCCCGACGACGTCGCCGACATCGACTACGACGAGGATCTCGGCTTCCCGGGCGAGCCGCCGTACACCCGCGGCGTCTACCCGACGATGTACCGGGGTCGCACGTGGACGATGCGTCAGTTCGCGGGGTTCGGTACCGCGGAGGAGACGAACGAGCGGTTCCACTACCTGATCGACGAGGGGCAGACCGGGCTCTCGACGGCGTTCGACATGCCCTCGCTGATGGGGATCGACTCCGACGACAAGATGTCGCTTGGCGAGGTCGGCAAGGAGGGCGTCGCGGTCGACACGCTCCGCGACATGGAGGTGCTGTTCGACGGCATCGACCTCGCAGAGGTGTCGACCTCCTTCACGATCAACCCGAGCGCGCCGGTGATCTACGCGATGTACGTCGCACTCGCGGACCAGCGCGGCGTTCCACGCGAGAAGCTCCGGGGCACCCTCCAGAACGACATGCTCAAAGAGTTCATCGCGCAGAAGGAGTGGGTGATCCCCCCGGCCCCGTCCCTCGATATCGTGACCGACACGATCGAGTTCGCCGTCGCCGAGACGCCGAAGTTCAAACCCATCTCGGTGTCGGGCTACCACATCCGCGAGGCGGGCTCGACCGCGGTCCAGGAGCTCGCCTTCACCCTCGCCGACGGCTTCGCCTACGTCGAGGCGTGTCTCGACCGCGGGCTTGACGTCGACGAGTTCGCCCCGCAGCTCTCCTTCTTTTTCAACTCGCACAACTCCCTCTTCGAGGAGGTCGCGAAGTTCCGCGCCGCCCGCCGGATCTACGCGACCGTGATGGAGGAGTGGTACGGCGCCGAGGCCGATGCGTCGAAGCAGTTGAAGTTCCACACCCAGACCGCCGGGCAGTCGCTGACGGCCCAGCAGCCGCTCAACAACGTCGCGCGCGTCACGATCCAAGCGCTCGCCGGGGTGCTGGGCGGCACGCAGAGCCTCCACACCAACTCCTTCGACGAGGCGCTCGCGCTCCCCTCCGAGCAGGCGGTGCGCGTCGCGCTCCGCACCCAGCAGATCATCGCCGAGGAGTCGGGTGCGGCCGACATCGTCGACCCGCTGGGCGGCTCCTTCGCGGTCGAGAGCCTCACCGACGAGACGGAGGCGGACGCGATGGCGTACATCGAAGAGATCAGAGAGATGGGGGACGGCTCCGTGCGCGACGGCGTCCTCCACGGCATCGAACAGGGGTACTTCCACCGCGAGATCCAGGAGTCGGCCTACGAGTACCAGGAGCGGGTCGACGAGGGCGACGAGACGGTCGTGGGCGTCAACGCCTACGAGATCGACGAGGACACCCGGCCAGACCTGCTGAAGATCGACGAGACCACCCGCGAGCGCCAGCTCGACCGGCTGGAGTCGGTGAAGTCCGAGCGCGACGACGACCTCGTCGAGCGCGCCCTCGACGACCTCCGCGACGCCGTCGACGCGGGCGAGAACGTGATGCCATCGATCGTGGCCGCGGTGAAGGCGTACGCGACGATGGGCGAGATCATGTCGGTGTTCGAGGCGGAGTACGGCACCTATCGGGAGCGGATCGGCGTCGCCTGACCGGGCAAAAAACGAGGACGGGCCGACTGCGCGTCACGCCGTTCGACCGCGCGTCACGCCGTCTCGACGGGGTGCGCTTCCTCCGCGCACCACGCGTTCCCCCGGCGGCCCGCCCGCCGGAGGTCGAGTTCGACCACCGAGCCGGGGTCGAGCGACGACAGCTCGGCCTCTACGTCGGGGTCGTCGTACTCGACGACGTACAGCGTCCCGTTGCGCGGGTACTCGCGGAGCGTGATCGCCCCGTGGTCGTTGCACGCGTCGACGATCGTGTACTTGCCAGTGCGGTCCATCCCGCATTGCGTTACGTCGTGTCTCGTATTAACACTTGTGCGCAGTGGCGCGCCGACCGCACGCGGTGACCGCGAACGGTCCATTTTAATCGGCCCGCCGCCTCGCTCGGGTATGACGGAGACGGAGATCCCCGAGGACCACCCGCGGTACGCGTCGCTCGTGACGCGCCACCGGATCGAGGCGGGGGTCGAGCGGGGGATCACTTCGAAGCAGGGACTGATCGCGCAGGGGCGCGGCGAGGCCTTCGACTACCTCCTCGGCGAGCGCACGCTCCCCAGCGCCGATGCCGCCGCCCGCGCCGCGGCCGCGACGCTCCTGCTCGCCGACCACCCCGTGATCTCGGTGAACGGCAACGTCGCGGCGCTCGCGCCGAGCGAGACGGTCGCGCTCGCCGAGGCGGTCGACGCCGACCTCGAGGTCAACCTCTTCAACCACACCGACGAGCGGGTCCGCCGGATCGCCGACCACCTCCGCGACCACGGGGCCGACGACGTGAAGGGGCTCGCCGGCGACGGCGAGATCCCCGGCCTCGACCACGCCCGCGGCGTCGTCGACGCGGACGGAATCGAGGCGGCCGACGTGGTCGTGGTCCCCTTAGAGGACGGCGACCGCGCCGCCGCGCTCGACGCGATGGGCAAGACGGAGATCGTGATCGACCTCAATCCCGGGAGCCGGTCGCCGCGGACGGCCGACGTGCCGATACTCGACAACCTCCTGCGCGCGGTGCCGAACGTCACGGCTCACGCGAACGACCTCGCGGACGCGACGCCGGCGGAACTGGAGCGGGTCGTCGACGAGTTCGACGCGGCGGAAGCGCTCGACGCGGCCGAGACGGCGATCCGCCAGGGATCGTTCGCGGACGGGGACGACGCGTAGCTCGGCCGCCGGAAGGCAAAAGCGTGCGCCGCACGTATCGGTCGGTATGGAACTCGACGAGACGGATAGGGCCATACTGCGAATCCTTCAGGAGGACGCGCGGACCCCGTTCTCTGAGGTCGCGCGCCGGATCGACATGTCCAGCGCGACCGTCCACGACCGGGTCAGCCGCCTCGAAGAGGCGGGCGTCATCCGCGGGTACCACGCCGACATCGACCCGAAGGCGGTCGGGCACGGCGTCGGCGCGTTCGTGGGCCTACGCGTCGAACAGGGCCGCGAGGAGGACGCGCTCGAACGGCTCCGCGGCATTGACGGCGTCCGCGAGATACACCTCACCACCGGCGAGTGGGACGTCATCCTCCGGGTCGTCGCGGCGGACACCGACCGGCTCCGGGAGCTGATGTTCGACCGGATCGCGGAGACCGACGGGTTCTCGCGCTCGCAGACGATGGTGATCCTCGGCACCGACTACGAGCAGCCCGGGCCGCCGCTGTAGGACGGCGGGGGGTCGCCCGCGGACAGTGATCCCCTCGCGTGGGACCGGAACGCTCAACTCGGGACCTCCCCGAACAGTGACCATGAGCACAGGTGTCGCTGACGGGTTCGACCCGTCGCCGGAGCGCGCGTGGGCGGCGGTCGTCGGCGGCCTCACGGCGTTGCTGGCGATCGGATCGGTGATCTTCCCGCGCGCGGTCTACGACGGCTTCCTCTGGCGCTACTTCTGGGGCCCGGTCGTCGCGGACGGCGAGGGCGCGCAGTGCGCGGTCCGCGACGCCGGCGGGACGGAACTGCTCGACAGCGGCGCGGCGTGTCAGTCGGCCGTGAGCGCCGGCGAGGTGGTCGCGACCCCGGGATACACGACCTTCTCGACGGTGAGCTACGTGGTGATCCTGCTGGCGATGCTGATCGGCGTCGTCTTCCTCCTCCGCCGGCTCGACATCGCCACGGAGCTACAGTTCTTCTACGCGCTGTTCCCGTTCATGCTGTTCGGCGGGGCGATGCGGACGGTCGAGGACGCGGGCGTCGCCGCGACCGCCGCCGGCGTCGAGCCGCTGATCCCGTTCCCGGCGAGCGCGGTCCTCATCAGCCCGTTCATCTACTTCACGGTGTTCCTGTTCACGCTCGCGTGCGTCCTCGGGGCGTACGGGCTCGAACGCCGCGGCGTCGTCGACGACTACGCGCGCCCGCTGTTCGCGTTGGGGGCGGCGGGGCTCGCGCTCGCGGTCGGCTACCTCTCGTACCTCGCGGCCACGACCGACTACGTGACGTTCTACCCGCAGGTGCTCGTCCCGACGCTCGTCATCGCGACCGTGACGGCCGCGATCACGTGGGCGGTGGCGACCCGCCGGGTCCCGACGATCCGACAGGGGACCGGCGCGGCAGGGATCGTGATCATCTGGGGACACGCGGTCGACGGCGTCGCGAACGTGATCGGGCTCGACTGGATGCCCGCGCTGACCGGGACCACGAACCTCGTGCCGAAACACGTCGTGAACTCGCTGATCGTCGGCTGGACCGGGCGGCTCCTGCCGGCGTCGATCGTCTCCGCCACGGGCGACGCGTGGCCGTTCCTCCTCGTGAAGCTCGTGGCCGCGTCTTTCGTCGTCTGGGTGTTCAACGGCGAGATGTTCGAGGAGTCGCCGCGGTACACGCTGCTGCTCCTCATCACGGTGCTCGCCGTCGGACTGGGCCCGGGCACGCGGGACATGCTGCGCGCGACGTTCGGCGTATAGGGACCGCTTTGCCCGGTCGGTCGAACGACGGTGGTGACGGCGGTTACTGCCGGAGGCCACGTCTCGGACGACCGGAAGAAATTCGTGCGTTCTGGCGGAATCACTGTCTGTGCCCTCCGAAATCGTCGATCACTCGCCCCGCGTGATCGCGATCCAGACCGGCTTTTGGATAATCGTCCTCGCCGCAGTGGTGAGCGCCGTCGGATACGGGGGGTTCGTCACTTTGGTCGCCGCCGGCGTCGGTGCGACGGTTCTGGTTAGTGCGGTCGTCTTGGAACTCACCGAGCGGTAGGTGCGTATCGAGTACGGTCGGACGCTGTCGAGAATCTCAACGGATGGGGTCCCGCGGAGACCACTCCCGAACCCCCAGCCGTGAGGCCGGCGCACGCTCGCTGCGCTCCTCACTCGGTCGCTCGTTTCACTCGCTCTCTCTGTGCGGTGCTTGCGTCGCCTGCGCCCGCCCCGCGGCTGCCCCTTCGAATCCCACCCCGAACAGCACCTCACGCCCCCCCAGCCTCGCGGTTCGCTCGGGCCTCCCTACGGTCGCCCCCTCCCTCACCGCGTCCCTCGCGCGTGCTGGCTTCGCGGCCGCCGGGGGCGGCCGCTCGCAGGCACGCGCCACCGCACAGCAGTTTGCTGGGAGTTCTCATCGAAGCGCGGCGGGGCCGGATACCGTTCCCGTTCCGCAACGGCATCATATAAGCCGTCGCGGGGGGAACAATCTCGGTAATGCTGGACGGGGTCAACGTCGCGCTCGGGGTCTCGGGGAGCATCGCGGCGGTGAAGGTCGTCGAACTCGCGCACGAACTGCGCCGCCACGGCGCGAGCGTCCGCGCCGTGATGTCCCCGGCGGCGACGAATATCGTCCACCCCTGGGCGGTCGACTTCGCGACCGACGAGCCGGTGGTCACGGAGATCACCGGCGACGTCGAACACGTCGAGCTCTGCGGCCGCGAGGGATGGGCCGACGTGCTCCTGCTCGCGCCCGCGACCGCGAACACCGCGGGGAAGATCGCGGCCGCGGTCGACGACACGCCGGTCACTACCTGTGCGACCACCGCGCTGGGCGCGGACGTGCCGGTCGTGATGGCGCCCGCGATGCACGAGCCGATGTACGACCACCCGGGCGTCCTCGACGCGCTCGACCGGCTGGAGTCGTGGGGGATCCGCTTCGCGGACCCCCGGATAGAGGAGGGGAAGGCGAAAATAGCGGCGGAGACGGACATCGTCACGGAGGTCGCCCGCGCGACGACGCCGCAGTCCCTGTCGGGCGCGCACGTCGTCGTCACCGCGGGCGCGACCAAAGAGCGGATCGACCCGATCCGCATTCTGACGAACCGCGCGTCGGGGAAGACGGGCCGCGCTCTGGCGCGGGCGTGCTACGTCCGCGGCGCGCGGGTGACGCTCGTCCAGGACGGCCCAGACGTCCCCTACGCCGACGTGGTCGCGGTCGAGACGGCCGACGAGATGATGGACGCGTGCCGGCGGACCGCGGCGACCGCGGACGCGCTGGTGTCGGCGGCCGCCATCTCCGATTTCACCGCCGACGCCGTCGACGAGAAGATCCGGTCCGGGTCGCCGCTGTCCGTCGAACTGGAGCCGACGCCGAAGCTCATCGACTCGGTACGCGAGGCGTACCCCGACCTCCCGATCGTCGGCTTCAAGGCCGAGACGTCCGGCGACGACGAGGCGATGGTGGCCGAGGCGGAGCGAATCGGCGACCGCGTGGGGCTTTCGTTCGTCGTCGCGAACGACGCCAGCGTGATGGGCGACAAGGCGACCCGGGCGCTGCTCGTCGGCCGCGGGGACACCCGCGAGTTCGTCGGCGACAAGGACGGTCTCGGAGCGCGCGTGGCCGACGAACTCGCCGATGTCCTCGGGCGATCTGGGGGCGAAACCGAGGCATAACGAAATAGTTTTGAGTTTACCATCGCTTGTCAATAGTGGATAGTCTCGCGTTTTTCACGGGAAGGCGTGAGAGACAGTTCACACATGTCAGACACAGACGCCCGCCGAATCCTCGTCCCCGTCGGCGACTCGGACAGCCTCCGAGACACTGTCTCGTACGTCGTCGATCAGGCGAGCGAGACGGCCCCGGATCGACCGGTCGAGATCCACTTCGTCCTCGCGGCCCGGACGCGGGCCGTCAGCCCCGACGCGCCGACGGCGCTCGGTACCGCGCGCGAACAGTTAGAACGCGTTGCGCTCTGGGTCGAGGAGGAGACGGCCGAGGCGACGGCCGTCGCTCGGGACGACCGCGCGTCGGACGCGGCGGGCGAGTCAGACGCGGGCGCGGACGGCGAAGCGCCCGCGGCCGACTCCGACGACGAGACCGGGTGGCTCACCGTGGTCACCGACGTCGTCGGGACCGACCGGTACCTGTTCAGCCCGAGCGACTACGCCGACGCACTCCTCGAGTACGCGGCCGCCGCGGACATCGACCAGATCGTCGTCGATCCGGAGTACAAGCCCGGCGGTACCGCGTCGATGCTCCGGCCGATGTCGGTCGAGCTAGCCGGCGGCGACGTCCCGGTCGAGACGGCACCGGTCGACCGGCCGACCGAGGGAGCGGTGCTCGCCCGCGCCGCGTCGCTGTCGAAGTACCTCACCGTGTTCGGCGTCTCGTACCTGTTTTACATGTCGTTAAGCGCTTGGAAGCCGCTCGACTTCTTCACCGGCTTCGTGACGGCATCGATCGTCTCCCTCGCGCTCGCGCCGGTCGTGGCGAACCGCTCCGCGCCGCTCGGGCTGACGCTTCGCCGGCTAGGCCGACTGCTGATGTACGTCCCGTACCTGGTCAAGGAGATCGCGGTCGCGAACCTCCAGGTCGCGTACGTCGTCCTCCACCCCGACATGCCGATCGACCCGGAGGTCGTCCAGCTGCGCGCCGCGGTCTGGGGCGACGGGGCGGTGACGACGCTGGCGAACAGCATCACGCTCACGCCCGGGACCCTGACCGTCAACGTCTCCGAGCGCTCGTTCGACATCCACTCGCTGACGGCCGACTCGCGCGCGGACCTCTTCGACGGCGGGTTAGAGCGCGCGGTCCGGTTCGTCTTCTACGGTCGCGCGGCGGCCCGGATACCGACGCCGCGCGAGCGCGGCGACGACGGGGAGGGGCGAGATGGTTGAGTTCGAGACCGCGCTGCTCGCCGTCGCCGCGGCCTTCGTCCTCTTCGCGGTCGTCGCGCTGTACCGGGTGTACGACGGCCCGACGACCCACGACCGCGTCATCGCGGTGAACGTCGCCGGGACGAACACCGTCATCGCCATCACGCTGGTCGCGGCCGCGTTCCAGCAGTCGACGTTCCTCGACGTGGCGCTCGTGTACGCCCTGTTGAACTTTCTGCTGTCGATCGCGTTCTCGAAGTTCAACGTCGAACGCGGGGGTGTGCTGTGACGCCGACCGAGTGGGGCATCGTCGCCCTCGCGGTCGCCGGGGCCTTCTTCGGCGGCGTCGCCGCGGTCGGGCTCGTCCGCCTGCCGGACGTCTACACCCGGTCGCACGCGGCCTCGAAGAGCGATACCCTGGGGGCGATCCTCGCGATCGCCGCCGCCGCGCTCGCGCTCCAGACGGGCCTCTCGACGGCGAAGTCCGTCTTCCTCCTGTTGTTCATGTTCATCACGAACCCGACGGCCGCGCACGCGGTCGCCCGCGCTGCGCAGGACCAGGGAATCGAGCCGTGGACCGCCGACGAGGGTGATGACAAATGACGCTCACCCTGATCGAGGCCGCGCTGCTGGTGTTCGTCCTCGGCTGCGCCGTCGGCGCGGCCCTCCTGAAGGACACGCTGGCCGCGGTGATGGCGTTCGCGGCGTACAGCCTCGGCGTCTCGGTGCTCTGGCTCGTGCTCCAGGCGCCCGACGTCGGCCTCACCGAGGCGGCCGTCGGCGCCGGCATCATGACCGTGCTGTTCCTGCTGGCGTTGTCGAACACCACGTCGCCGGACGTCGACCGCCTGTTCGAGTCGGTCGGGTGGCGGTCGGCGGCGCTCGTCGCCGGGTTCGTCCTGCTGATCGGCGCGACGGTCCCCGCGCTCCCGGCCATCGGCGACCCGAACTCGGCGGTCGTCGGGGGCGAGGTGAGCCAGTACTACCTCGAGAACGCCTACGCACAGACGGAGGTCAAAAATGCCGTGACGGCCGTCCTCGCCGCGTACCGCGGCTTCGACACCCTCGGCGAGGGCGTGGTCGTCTTCAGCGCGGTCGTCGTCGCCCTGTCCGTGCTCCGCCGCGAGGTGGTAGCATGAGCGCCGGCGACGCGAACGCCGCGGCGAGCGGCGACGAGGGGACCGGGCTGTACGTCGAGTCGACGATCATCATGACCACCGTCCGGCTGGTCGCCCCGTTCATCCTCACGTTCGCGCTGTTCATCATGTTCCACGGGGCCGACTCGCCCGGCGGCGGGTTCCAGGGCGGCGTCATCGCCGGCTCGGTCGTGATGATGCTCGCGTTCGCGTACGGCATCGACTCGACCCGCCAGTGGCTCGACGTCCGGATCGTCTCCGCGCTGGCCTCCGGCGGCGTGTTCGCGTTCGTCGGAATCGGCCTCGGCGCGATGGCCCTCGGCGGACAGTTCCTCCAGTACTCTGAGTTCGAGGCGCTGTTCGGCCACGCGATCAAGTACGCAATCGAACTCGTCGAACTCGGGATCGGCGCCATCGTCGCCGCCGTCGCGATCGGGCTCTTCTTCCTGCTCGCGGCCGGGTTCGACGACGTCGCCGAGGAGGACTCCCCATGACACTCGACTTACTCACGACGCACTACAACTACTACGCGGTCGTCCTGCTGCTCGGGATCGGCCTGTACACCGTGATCGAATCCCCGAACCTCGTGAAGAAGGTGATCGGGATGAACGTGTTCCAGACCGGGATCTTCTTGTTCTTCATCACGCTCGCGTACCGCGCTGGCGGTAATCCGCCGGTCGTCACCGAGGGCGCCGGCCCGTACGTGAGCCCGCTGCCGCACGTACTCATCCTGACCGCCATCGTCGTCGGGGTGAGCCTGACCGCGGTGGCGCTCGCGCTGGTCGTGCGCGTCTACTCCGAGTACGGCACGCTTGACGAGCACACGCTGGAGGAGCTCTACCATGATTGACCAGCTCATCGTCATGCTGGTCGTCCTGCCGATCATCGGCGCGGCGGTCCCGCCGCTGGCCAGCCTCCGGTTCGACCGCGTCGGCTGGGCGGTCGCGACGGCGACGGCGCTCGGGCACGCCGCGCTCGCCGGCGCGCTCGCGTGGACCGTCTGGACCGACGGGATAGTGCGGTACGAGGTCGGCGGGTTCGCCGCTCCCTACGGGATCGAGCTCGTCGCCGACGGGCTGACGATCCTGCTCGTCGTCCTCATCAGCGCCGTCTCGCTCGGCGTGCTCGCGTACGCCCGCCACGCGGGCCCCCACGCCAACTCCTTCTACTCGCAGTTCCTCCTCCTCGTCGCCGGCCTGTCCGGAATGACCGTGACCGGTGACGTGTTCAACCTGTACGTCTTCCTCGAGATCACCGGGCTCGCGGCGTACGGCCTCGTCGCGAGCGGTCGCGGGGCGCGCTCCGCCGTCGCGGCCCTGAAGTACCTCATCATCGGGACCATCGGCGCGTCGCTGTACCTGCTCGGTGTCGGCTACGCGCTCGCCGCCACGGGTACGCTGAACATGGCGGACCTCAGCGAGAAACTCGCCGCCACGGGCTACGACTCGACGCTCGTCTTGACCGCCTTCGGCCTGATCGTCGCCGGGCTCCTCGTGAAGGTCGCGCTATTCCCGATCCACACCTGGCAGCCGGACGCGTACGCCGACTCGCCGGACAGCGTGAGCGCGTTCATCTCGGCGCTCGTCTCCACGGTCTCCGCGTACGCCCTCGCCCGCGTGCTGTTCTCCGTGTTCACCGTCGACTTCCTGGAGGCGGTTCCGCTCGCTCGCCAGGCGCTGGTCGCCGTCGCCTGCGTCAGCATCGTCGCCGGAAGCGCCCTCGCCGTCGCGCAGTCAGACGTCCAGCGCATGCTGGCGTACTCGTCGGTGTCGCAGTTCGGCCTCGTGATCGCCGGATTCGCGATCGCGACGCCGCTGGCGGTCGTCGGCGCGACCGTCCACCTCGTCGGGCACGCGGTGATGAAGGGCGGCCTCTTCGCCGCGACCGGGATCATCGAGCGGAAGACCGGTGCGACGACAGTCGGCGGGTACGCCGGCATCGCCGGCCGCGCGCCGGCCGCCGCCGGCGCGTTCACCGTGCTGGCGCTCGCGATGGTCGGCGTCCCGCCGGCCGTCGGGTTCATGGGGAAGTGGTACATCGTCCTCGGGGCGGTGAACGCCGGGACTTGGCCGGTGGTCGCCGTCCTCCTGGCGAGCACGCTGCTGACGCTGGCGTACTTCGCGCGGCTCGCTGAACGGCTCTACTTCGCCGAGGCGACCATCGCGCCGGAGTCGGTCGCCGCCGACGGGGGTGAGCGCGTCTCGACGGCCATGATCGTGACCGTCGTCGTCGCCGCCGCCCTCGCCGTGGGGCTCGCGGCCGCCGTCCCCGTGATAGACCAGCTGATCGATGCGACCGTGTTCGAGCTGATGCTCCAATGACCGACGTCACCTCCCTTCGACCGTTGTTCGCCGTACTCGTGTCGGCCGTGGCCATCCCCGTCATCCTCTCGCTGCGATCGCGACCGAACGTCCGCGAAGGCGTCACCCTCACCGTCGCCGCGACGAAGTTCGCGCTCGTCGCAAGCATGGTCCCCGGCGTCCTCTCGGGGACCACCTACGTCACGCGGATCGGCGAGTTCGGCGACGGCCTCTCGCTCGTGCTCCGCGCGGACCCCCTCGGCATCCTGTTCGCGCTGCTCGCCAGCCTCCTGTGGATCGTCACGAGCTTCTACTCCATCGGCTACATGCGGGGGCTGAGCGAACACGCGCAGACCCGCTACTTCGCCTCGTTCGCCGCGAGCCTCGCCTCCGCCGTCGGGGTCGCGTTCGGGGGGAACCTCGTCACGCTGTTCGTCTTCTACGAGCTGCTGACGGTGTCGACGTACCCGCTGGTCACGCACGACGAGACCGACGAGGCCCGCGCGGCCGGTCGGAAGTACCTCACGTACACCTTCGGGGGCGGCGTGGCCGTGCTCGGCGGGACGGCGCTCGTCTACGTGCTGACCGGCACCACGGCGTTCACGCCGGGCGGGATCGAGGCGCTCGCCGGCGCCGACCCGACCCTCGCGCGCGCCGCGTTCGCCCTCCTCGCCGGCGGGTTCGGCGTCAAGGCGGCGCTGATGCCGGTCCACTCGTGGCTCCCCGACGCGATGGTCGCGCCGACGCCGGTCTCCGGGCTGCTCCACGCGGTCGCGGTCGTCAAGAGCGGGATCTTCGGCATCGCCCGCGTCGTGCTCGACGTGTTCGGCACGGAGACGATGGCGGAGCTGGGCGTGGCGGCGCCGCTCGCGGTCGTCGCCGCGGTCACGCTCCTGACCGCGAGCGTCATCGCTCTGCGGCAGGACAACCTCAAGCGGCGGCTGGCGTACTCGACGATCAGCCAGCTGTCGTACATCGTCCTCGGGCTCGCGCTGCTGGAGGGCGAGGCGCTCGTCGGCGGACTGCTCCACATCCCGGCGCACGCGTTCATGAAGCTCACCCTGTTCTTCTGTGCGGGCGCGATCCACGTCGAGACCCACACGGACGACATCAGCGACATGGCCGGCATCGGCGACCGGATGCCGCTGACGATGGCGGCGTTCGCCGTCGCGGCCGCCGGCATGGCCGGCATTCCGCTGATAGCCGGGTTCGTCAGCAAGTGGTACATCGTGATCGGCGCGCTGGAGGGCGGTGGCCTCGTGTTCGCCGGCGCGCTGCTGGTGTCCGGCGTCCTCAACATCGCGTACTTCTGGCCGATCGTGTACCAGGCGTACTTCGAGTCGCCCGACGGTCACGACGAGAAGCCGCTCGTGACCGCGGCGCTCGGCGGCCGCGGGAGCCCCCGCGCCGACGGCGGCCGCGGAGCCGCGACGCACGAGCCCGATCACGAGCGTGTAACGGACGACGTTGACAACGAGACCGCGGCGCACGAAGGTCACGACGAGCACCACGGCGGTGCGCCGGCGAGCGGCTGGGACGTCCGCGGCTGGCGCGGCGCGGAGAGCACGTGGTTCATGCTCGGTCCGATCCTGACGGCCGCGAGCCTCTCGGTCCTGCTCGGGGTCGTCCCGCGGACGGCGGTGTTCCTCAGGATAATCGAGACCGTCGTCGGCTCGCTCCCGGGGGTGATGGGCTGATGACGACCGCGCTCACTGCCCTCCCGCCCGGACCGGTCCTGCTCGTGATAGCCGCGCTGATCGCCCTCACGCCCCGCCGCGTCGGGCACGCGCTGGGCGTCGCCGCGTCCGGGGTCGCGGTGGCCTGGGCGTGGACCGTCCCGGCGGGCGCGCACCTCCAGGCCACGTTCCTCGGCTTCGACGCCGTGCTGCTCAACGTCGACGAGTTCTCGCGGCTCATGGGCCTGGTCTTCGGGATCATTGGCGTCGTCGCCGTCCTCTACTCGTACGCGAGCGAGGCCGAGAGCCTTCAGACGGCGTTCGCGTTCTCCTACGTCGCGACGAGCTTCGGCGCGGTGTTCGCCGGCGACTGGCTCACCCTGCTGTTCTTCTGGGAGCTGATGGCCGTCACGAGCACGCTGCTCGTCTGGCACTACCGCGGCGAGGCGGTCCGGGCCGGCTTCCGGTACGCGCTGCTCCACGGGCTCGGCGGCACGCTGCTGATGGCGGCGGTGCTCGGCAACTACGTCGCCAAGGGGACGTTCCTGTTCGCGACCGTGCCGGGCGGCCCCGAGACGGCGGGGATCGTCGCGGGGCTGCCGGCCGCGCTCGCCGCCGTCGGCATCGGCGTCAACGTCGGGTTCATCGGCCTCCACGCGTGGCTCCCAGACACCTACCCGCGCCCGCACATCGCCGCCAGCGTCTTCCTCTGCGTGTTCACGACCAAGACGGGCGTCTACGGGATGTACCGGGCGTTCCCCGACGGCCACGTCGCGATCGCCTACATGGGCGGCGGGATGGCGGTGTTCGGCGCGACGTTCGCGCTGTTCCAGAACGACATGCGGCGGCTGCTCTCGTACCACATCCAGTCGCAGGTCGGCTACATGATCGCCGGCGTCGGGATCGGGACGGCGCTGTCCCAGGCCGGCGCGTTCGCCCACGTCTTCAACCACATCCTCTACAAGGGGCTCCTCTTCATGACGGCCGGCGTCGTCGTCTACCGGACCGGCGAGGAGAGCCTGAAGAAGCTGGGCGGGCTGGCCCGCGACATGCCGGTCACCGCCGGCGCGTTCACGATCGCCGCGCTGTCTATCGCCGGCTTCCCCGGGTTCAACGGCTTCGTCAGCAAGGGGATCATCATCTCCGGGAGCCACTACACCTTCCCGAAGGGGCCGCTCCCGATCGGCGAGTTCCACACGCTCGAGTGGCTGCTCCTCCTCGGCGGGATCGGGACGTTCATGTCGTTCATCAAGTTCGGCTACTACGCGTTCTTCCACGGGAGCTACGACGGCGACGTGCGCGACGCCAACCGGGGACAGAGCGTCGCGATGGGTGCGGTGGCGGTGCTCTGTGTCGCCTACGGCGTCCTCGTGCCCACCTCGCCGCTCGCCGCGGTCGTCCCGGCCGACGTGGGACTGTTCGGGATCCTCCCGTTCGATGTGACGAGCGAGGCCGTCGTCGAGAAGGTGTACAAGACGTACACCGTCGACCACATAGTCGAGGGCGTCGTCCTCGGCGTCCTCGGACTGATCGGCTTCGCGCTCACGAAGAAGCCGCTCTCGAAGCTAGGGCGCGTCCCGGACGTCGACTCGCTGTACAACCCTGCCGTGTTCTACGGCACCCGCGGGCTCGTCGTCGGCGTCACGGAGCTCTACGCGGCCGTCGACCGCGCCGTCGTCGGGCTCACGACGGCGACCGTCCGGACGGTCACCGACCCGCAGGCGGCCGTCCGACGCGTCGGCAGCGACGTCGAGATCAAGTCCGGGATCGGCCGCAGCGTGCTGATCCTGACGCTGGCGGTCGGGGTCGCGCTGTTCGGGGTCCTGTTCCTCTGACCGCGGCCGAGCGCCGCCGCGGTCTCATTCTCCGCCGCCGCGACGGCGGCGCGCCTGTTCGCTGAGGGTGAGGAAGGCGACCGCGCCGAAGAACGCGATCACGAAGCCGAACGTCGTCGCGTCGCCGCCGGCGGCGGACTGCGCGAACAGGATTGGGGTGACGCTCAGTCCGAAGAGGCCGACGCCGTACCCGAGCCTGTCGCTGCGGTCGTCGAACCGCGGTGCGGCGGCGAGCAGCGACACGTCGAACGCGAAGTAGAAGTACGCCGCCCCGACGTAGACGGCGGCGGTTCCGAGCGCGGCCGGGACCGACGAGACGAGCGCGTACACGCCGAGCGCGGGGCCGAGGCTGACGCCGAGCGCGAGCGGGAGGGCGCGATTCATACGGGACCGATTCGGACTCGGCCGGGTAAAGGAATCGGATGACGGGCGTCTAGAGAGATCTCGACAAGCGGGAAACCGGACGAACCGAAGCGGTGCGGGCGGTGTCGGTCGCCGTGAGGTCAGTACTCCTCGTACGCGAGGTTCATCATCCACTGCGAGAAGGCGTCGGCCTGCGCGTCGACCTCCTCCTCGCCGATGAACGGCGAGAGCATGTCGCCCGCCATCAGCAGCGCGAAGTCTAAGTCGCGCGGCGCGGGCTCCAGGTAGTAGGTGTTGTGGCCGTCGTAGACGGTGTCGGACCGCTGGATGAGCCCCGACTCTTCCAACGCCTCGGCGATGCGGCTCCCCTTCCGCGACGAGACGTCGAGCTCCTTCCAGAAGTCGCTCTGGTGGATGCCACCGGTCTCGCGGATGAGTTCGAGGCCGGCCCGCTCGTCCGCCGACAGGTCGGACTCGATTTCGGACACGCTCATACTCTCTCACGCCTCCCGAATCGCTTAAAACTGGCTTTCCGGGCGGCCGCGAGCACGGGGCTCGTCGAGGAGCGACTAGTGGCGCTCGGTCGACCGGCCGGCCGGCTCAGACGCCACCGGTCGCGAACTCGTCGGGGACGGAGACGCGTTCCACGGCCGTTTCGCAGGGGGGACCGTCGGCGTATCCGACGGCGAGGTCGTCGCCGGTCCGGATCCGCGTGAACGACCGCGTACCGAAGCCGTCGCCGTGGAGACACGCCCCGTACTCGTGATCCGCGAGGACGCCGCTCGCACGGTCGAGCCACGACGCGCCCGACTCCCCCGGTTCCGGGACGAGCGCCGCCGCGATCCGCTTCGCGCTGTCGGCGCGTTCGGCACCGAACTCCGCTCGTCGCTCGGGGACCGCGAACCTCTCGGCCCCGTTGATCACGCCGCCGACGTTCCCGACCACGTGGACGCCCGGGTCGAGTCTGCTCACGGCGAGCCCGCCGTCGTACGCGAGCAGGAAGGCGCCGAGAGCGTCGGCCAAGACGAGGTTGAACCCGGCGTACGCGCGCTCGTCGAGCTCGCGCTCGACCGCCCGGACCGCCGCCTCGGCGGAGTCGGCCGTCAGGCAGTCGCGGACGAGGAGCCCCCGAGAGCGCTCGCCCTCGCGCTCCGCGTCCGTCCACCGGTTCGTGACCGCGACGACGAGGCCGCGCTCCGAGAGGCCGATCCACGTGCCGCCGGCCTCGGCGTCGCGCGGGGCGACGTACCGGACGTCACCGGCGTCGCCGTCCGCTCCGCCCTCGACGCCGCTTTCGTCGCCCTTGCCGCCACTGCCGGCGCGCACCGTCGGCGGCTCGCTGGGGCGATCGAGCGCCTCGTCGCGGGTGGCCGCGAGCGCGACGGGTGCGTCCCCGAACGCACGCCACGCCAGAGTCAGTGTACACACGCCTCCGAGTACGGCCGACCGGGTGAAAACACCACGGGGGATCCGCCGTCCGCGTTTACTCGTAATAAAAGAAATCTTTTGTTGGCTGACCGCCTGGGTCGGGACATGAACGCGATTGCCGTCTACGAGGGAGCCGACGAACCGGTCGTGACCGAGAAGCCGCGACCGGCGCCCGCGCCGGGCGAGGCGCTGGTTCGGACCCTTCGGGTCGGCGTCGACGGGACCGACCACGAGGTCATCGCCGGCGGCCACGGGGGGACGCCCGCGGGCGAGGACCACATCGTGTTGGGCCACGAGGCCGTCGGCGTGATCGAGGACCCGAACGACACGCCGTTCGAAGCCGGCGATGTCGTCGTCCCCACGGTCCGCCGACCGCCGAACGGCGCGAACGAGTACTTCGCCCGCGGCGAACCCGACATGGCCCCGGAGGGCGAGTACCACGAGCGCGGCATCGTCGGCGCGCACGGGTTCATGGCGGAGTACTTCACCAGCCCCGCGGAGTTCTTGATCGAGATCCCCCCGGCGCTCGCGGAGTGGGGATTCCTCGTCGAACCGGTCTCGATCGCCGAGAAGGCGATCGAACACGCATACGCCAGCCGATCGGCGTTCCACTGGGAGCCGGAGTCCGCGCTCGTGTTGGGCAACGGGTCGCTCGGCCTCCTGACGGTCGCGACCCTCGACGAGTCCTTCGACCGGGTGTACTGCCTCGGCCGGCGCGAGCGCCCCGATCCGACGATCGACATCATCGAGTCGCTCGGCGCGACGTACGTGAACTCGAACGACACCGCGATCCCGGACGTGCCCGCGGCGTACGAGCCGATGGACTTCGTGTTCGAGGCGACCGGCTACGCGCCGCACGCCCTTGAGACGATCGAGGCCCTCGCCCCGAACGGCGTCGGCGCGCTCCTCGGCGTCCCGGGCGACTGGGAGTTCGAGATTGACGGCGGCCGGCTCCACCGCGAGTTCGTCCTCCACAACAAGGCGCTCGTCGGCAGCGTCAACTCCGGGTACGGGCACTTCGAGTCGGCCGTGGAGTCGCTCGGCCGCCTCTCCGAGCCGTTCCTGAACGATCTCGTCACCGGTGTCCACGGGATCGACGAGTTCGAGGCCGCGTTCGCGGATGACGACACGACTATTAAAACGGCGGTCGAATTTGCCGCGTATGAAGAACGTTGACGACCTGATAGACAGCGCTGCCGAGCTCGCCGAGCGGGGGCTCTCGAAGGGCGAAATCGCCGACGAGCTGAACGTCTCGCGGGAGACGGCGAGCTGGCTGGTCGAGCGCGGCGGCGGCTCGGAGGGCGCGGAGAGCGCCGGGACGACCGCCTCCGCCGACATCCACGTCGACTGGTCGGCGCTTGGGCGCGACTCCACCCGCCTCGGCTACGCGGCGAGCGCCATGGCGGACCTCCTGGCCAAACAGGGCGAGGCGGTCGACCTCACCGTCGGGGTCGAGAAGGCCGGCGCGCCGCTCGCGACCGCGGTCGCGGACCGGCTCGACACCGACCTCGGCACGTATGCCCCCGCGAAACACCAGTGGGAGGAAGGCGACATCGACGAGCATGGCGGCGGCTTCTCGCGGAACTTCGCCGCGATCCGGAACCGCGACTGCTACGTCGTCGACGACATCATCACCTCCGGGACGACGATGCGCGAGTCGATCGACGCGATCCGCGAGCAGGGCGGGGAGCCGGTCGCGTGTGTCGTGCTGGTCGACAAGATGGGGTACGACGACATCGACGGCGTGCCGGTCTACTCGCTCGTCGACGTCGTCCGCGTCGACCGCGAGGAGTAGGCCGGAACAGCCCGTCGGGTGCCGGCCGGCCCGTCCCGCCGCACCCGTGCGGAACCCATTTGCGTCGGCGACGCGTATGATGCCGTATGACGTTCAGCCCCAAAGCGGACGCAGACGCCGAAGAGATCGAACAGCGCGTCGAGACGGTCCTCGCCGACAACGACGTGGTACTCTTCATGAAGGGGAACCGCCTGATGCCGCAGTGCGGCTACTCCCAGCGCGCCGTCGAGCTGATCTCCCAGCACGTCGAGGAGTTCGAGACGGTCGACGTGTTGCCCGCGCTGCCGGAGTACCGCGAGGCGCTGGAGTCCCACAGCGGCTGGGAGACGATCCCGCAGACGTTCGTCGACGGCGAGTTCGTCGGCGGCAGCGACGTGCTCGGCGAACTCGACGAGCGCGGCGAGCTCGCCGCGGAACTGGGTGCGGAGTAACGAGCCGACCCCGCTCCAGGCCCGCCTCGAAGCCGCGAGCCGCCCGAATTTCACTTGGAGCCGCGCCCCGCCGCGTGCCTCCATCACACCGATCCTCACATTTCGAAGGGCAGTCCATATAAACCCACGGTGCGTACATAGGGTAGGTGCGGCCGTTGCCGCCGCCGTGACCATCGGTCCGACCCCACCGTACTCCACAAACAATGACAGGCCGCGTGTTCCGACTTCATTCGACGCTCGAACTGCCACTCGAAGACGTAGAGACGTACTTCGACGAAGACCCCGATCTGCCGGAGGAGATCGACGACATCGACATCACGCGTCGAAACAACACACTGATCATCAAGGCCCTGTCCGACGACGAGTCGATCAGCAAGTACACGCCGACCGCCCAGCTGAAGGCGTCGGTCACGGAGACCCGCGTCTGGGAGGAGGAGCCGCCCCGCGCCGGCGGCCCGCAGTGGATGGACGACGAGGAGGAGGAGATCCCCTCCGAGCTTGTCGAGTTCGCCTGCTTCAAGGGCGACCGCGAGACCGTCCTCCAGAACTCCGCGCTCCAGTACCCCATGTTCCGGGTGCTCCGCAAGATCGCGACGCTTTCCGAGAAAGGGACGCTGACCGCGATCACCGAGGAGGACGGCGACCTGGAGGCGACGCGGATCGTCGAGGGCGAGCCGCGACCCGCCAGCATCGAGGTCGTCGAGAGCCCGCAGGGGGCCGGCGAGGGGGACGGCGGCGTCAACTGGCGCGACAACGAGTTCATCTCGGACTGAGGCGACGCGCCCGCCGCGGCCGGTCCCGCGCGCGGCGTTCGGCTCCGGTCCCCGCCGCCGTCCGACCGCCGACCATTTATCTGCGCGACTCCCTCTCCACGTCATGAGCAACTGGGTGAGCCTCTTTTCCGGCGGCAAGGACTCGTCGTGGGCCCTGTACCGTGCCTTAGAAGAGGGGCTCGACGTCTCGCGGCTGTTGACCGTCCACCCCGCCGGCGACTCGTACATGTACCACACGCCAGCGACTGAGCTCGCCTCGCTCGCCGCCGAGAGCGTCGGGATCGACCTCGTCGAGGTGTCGCCGGACGACTTCGGCGCCGACGACGTGGACGACTCGGGCGCGCAAGGCGACGCCGAACTGGAGCCGATGGAGGTGGCGCTCCGCGAGATCGCCGCCGCGGACGATATCGACTTCGCGGGCGTCACGGCTGGGGCGGTCGAGAGCGAGTTCCAGACGAGCCGGATCCAGGCGATGTGCGACCGGCTCGAGATCGACCTGTTCGCGCCGCTGTGGCAGCAGGACCCGGTCGAACTCGCAGAAGCGATGTTCGACGCGGGCTTCGAGATCCGGATCGTCCAAGTGGCGGCGTACGGGCTCGACGAGTCGTGGCTCGGGCGACGGTTCGACGCGGACGCCCTCGAGGACCTGCTCGCGCTCCGCGAGGAGTACGGCGTCCACCCGCTCGGCGAGGGCGGGGAGTTCGAGACGTACGTCGTCGACGGCCCCCACATGGACCGTCGCATCGATCTCACCTACGACGCAGTGTGGGAGGGCGATCGGGGGCACGTCGAGATCCGGGACGCGAGGCTGGAGTGAGCGGTCTCGATCCTCGAACCGACAGAAACGTCGCGACCCCGCCAGATCCGGCGATCTACGGCCAGCTTCCGGCCTGATCGTAGGCGTCCACGATCCGGCCGATGCCGACGACGTACGCCGCGGTCCGGAGGTTGCGGACCTCGTTCGACTCGTAGGTGGCGACGAGCGTGTCGAACGCCTCCGTGATCACGCGTTCGAGCTCCTCGTTGACGCGTTCCTCGGTCCAGCCGAACCGCTGGCGGTTCTGGACCCACTCGAAGTAGGAGACGGTGACGCCGCCGGCGTTCGCGAGGATGTCGGGGACGACGTACACGTCGCGCTCGGCGAGGACGTCGTCCGCGCCGGGCGTGAGCGGCCCGTTCGCGGCCTCGACGATCAGGTCCGCCGCGACGTCCGTCGCGAGGTCCCCGTCGACCGCGTTCTCCAGCGCGGCCGGCACGAGGCAGTCGACGTCGAGGGTGAGCAGCTCCTCGTTGGTTATGCCCTCGCTCCCTGGGTAGCCGGTCACCGAGCCGGTCTCGGCCTTGTGCGACTTCACGTCCCGGGGGTCGAGCCCCTCGGGGTCGCGGATACCGCCGGAGGAGTCGGACACCGCCACCACGTCGGCCCCGAGGTCGTCGAGGAGCCTGGCCGCGATCGACCCGGCGTTGCCGTACCCCTGGACGGCGACCGTCGCGCCGGCCAGCTCGCGGCCGAGCCAGTCGAACGCCTCGCGGGCCGACAGCGCGACGGAGCGACCGGTCGCCTCGACGCGCCCCTCGCTGCCGCCGGAGTCGAGCGCCTTCCCGGTGATGACGCCGGGAGCGGTCGTGTTCTCTAAGGTCTCGTAGGTGTCTTTGATCCAGTTCATCTCCCGCTGGCCGGTGTTGACGTCCGGCGCGGGGATGTCGCGGTCCTCGCCGATCAGCGGCCGCAGTTCGGTCGCGAACGCGCGGGTGATCCGCTCCAGTTCGGTCTCAGAGTAATCGGCCGGGTCGATCGCGATGCCGCCCTTCCCGCCCCCGTACGGGACGTCGACGACGGCGCACTTGTACGCCATCCAGCCCGACAGCGCCTTCACTTCGTCGCGGGTGACGCCCGGGTGATAGCGGATCCCACCCTTGTAGGGGCCGCGGTCGCCGTTGAACTGCGAGCGGTACGCGCGCACCGTCTCCAACGAGCCGTCGTCGCGCTCGAACGTCAGGTTCGTCTCTAACACCCGTTCGGGGTTCTTCAGGCGCTCGATGACGCCCGGGTCGGCGTCGACGACCGCCGCGGCGTCGTCGACCTGCTCTCGCAGACTCTCGAACGGGTTCGCCTCGGAAGACATACCCCAACGTGCTTTCGGACCGGGGTTAATTGTGACGGACGACCGGGTCCGTCGTCGCGTCGCCGGTCGGTCTCACCGGCCGGCTTCGGGCGCGCGGTCGAGGATCCGCTCCGCCTGCGCGATCAGCGGCGCGTCGATCATTTCGCCGTCCACCTGGAAGACGGCGCGGCCCTCCTCCTCCGCCTCGTCGCGGGCGTCGAGGACGGACTCGGCCCACTCGACGTCCTCCGGGTCCGGCGTGAAAGCCTCCGTGATCGGCCCGACCTGCGCCGGGTGGATCGCGAGCTTCCCGTCGTAGCCGAGCCGGCGCGCGAACGCCGCGTCCTCGCGGAGTCCCGCCTCGTCGGAGAAGTCCGTGTACACCGTGTCGATCGCGTCGACGCCGGCCGCGCTCGCCGCGAGGACGACGTGCTCGCGGGCGTACAGCACCTCCGTCCCCTCGTCGGTGCGGGTCGCGCCCACGTCGGCGGCGAGGTCTTCCGCGCCGAACGCGAGCGCGTCGGTCGCGTCCGCGGCCGCGACCGCCTCGGCCGCGAGGACCCCGGCCGCGGTCTCGACGAGCGCGAACACCGCCGGGTCGCGCCCGCGCTCGGCGCACAGGTCGGCCACGTCGTCGACGCGACTGTCGCTCTCCACCTTCGGGAGCATCACCGCGTCGAGCCGGACGCTGGCGCCGTCACCCGCGGGCTCGGCCGCGCTCTCGGCGTCGGTCCCTACCACGCCGTCGAGGTCGGCCGCTGGTGACTCGGCGGTCAGCCGGACGCAGACCTCCGCGTCGGGGTCGAACGCGGGGTCCGCGAGCACCTCGCGGACTGCCGCCCGCGCCTCGTCCTTCCGCGCCGGGGCGACGGCGTCCTCGAGGTCGAAGCAGATCACGTCGGCGTCGGACCGCGGGGCCTTCCGCATGAGGTCGGGGCTGTCGCCGGGCGAGAACAGCAGGCTTCGGCGTGGCATGTCTCGGGGTGTGCGGGCGTGCGGCTAAAATCCGCCGGCCGCCAGAGCGGTACCGATTTCACGCCGCCGGTCGACCGACGGGCCATGCCCGGACGCTACTACGAGGAGTTCGAGGTCGGCGAGACGATCGAACACGCGAAGCGACGGACGATCAGCGAGGCCGACAACCAGCGCTTCTGCGACATGACGATGAACCAGCAGCCGCTCCACCTCGACGCCGACTTCGCCGCCGAGACGCAGTTCGGCGACCGGCTGGTGAACGGGCTGTACACCATGTCGCTCGCGGTCGGCGTCTCTATCCCCGAGACGACCGACGGGACCATCGTCGCGAACCTCTCGTACGATGACGTCGAACATCCGAACCCGGTGTTCCACGGCGACACAATTCGCGCGCGATCGACCGTCACCGACAAACGGGAGACGAGCGACGGCGAGCGCGGCGTCGTCACCATGCGCGTGGAGGCGTTCAAGATCGTCGACGGCGACGACGACGTCCTCGTCTGCGAGTTCGAGCGGACGGTCCTCTCTCAGAAGCGGCCGGACGGAGACGGGGATGCCGAGGGCGACGGAAACGACGCCTGAGCTGACGCCGCGGGCGACGGAGGCGACGAGGCGGCGTAGCTCCCGCCGTCAGTCGTCCTCGGCGGCCAACAGCAGCCCGAGGTAGGAGGTCCGGACCTGGTCTGCGGCGTCGAGGCCGAGCCGGTCGAGCGCCTCGACCGCCGCCTCTCGGACCGCGTCGACCTCGCCCTCGGCCTCCACGGCGCGCTCGATCTCGACGTACTCGTCGAGCCCGGCGACGGCGTCGAGCGTCACGGTGAACCCGTCGTACGCCCAGAACTCACGCTGCTTCTCCACCGTCGCGGCCGGCTCGAAGCCGAGCCCGTCGAGGACCGACGCGAGCGCCTCGCCGTCGTCGACGCCTGTCTCGTGTTCGGCGCGGGTCTTCGAGGCCGCCTCGAGGAGCGGCCCCTTGTAGGTGACCGTCGCTGCCGGGTCGGCGTCGCAATCCGCCGATTCGTCGCCGTCCCCCTCCACCGATCCGTCGCCGTCCGACAGCGGCGTCTCGCGTCGGATCCGGAGCGCCTCGTCGGTCTCGGCGAACTCGCGGTGCGGCGCGTCGTAGTAGGTGTCGCGCTGCCGCTTGGCGGCAACGCGTTCGGCCCCGGCTTCGCGGAGGCGCTCGCGCGTCGCGTCCAAGTCGGCCGGGACCTTGATCTCGACCTCGTACATGACCGGCGATGCGACCGGGACGGGCATAAGCGGCGCGGGACACCGCCGGTCTCGCGTCGCGCCGCCGCGGCCCGTGCGCCGGCGCGTCGGCCGCCGAACCGCCGCTGTCGCCCGCTCGCCGGCGGGCTTCGGGCCGAACCGTGCTTCTTAAGGGCGTAACAGGAGACCTTCAGATATGAGCGATCAGGAGCAAGCGGACGCGGCCGAGGAGGCCGAGGAGACCGAGACCGAGACTGACGCCGACGGACTCGAGGACGGCGACTTCGTCCGCGTCGCGTACACGATCCGAACGGCCGACGACGACCGCGTCATCGACACGACGGACAAGGAAACGGCCGAGGACGCCGAGATCGACACAGACGAGTACGACTTCGAGCCCCGCATCATCGCGCTCGGCGCCGGCCACGTGTTCCCCTCCGTCGAGGAGGCGTTCGTCGGCGGCGCCGTCGGCGACGAGGGCACGGTCGACGTCCCCGCTGACGACGCCTTCGGCGAGTACGACCCCGATGAGGTCGAGACGGTTAAGGCTGACAAGATCCCCGAGGACAGCCGCTACCCCGGCGCGCAGGTCCAGATCGACAACCAACAGGGCCACCTCGAGACGATCATCGGCGGCCGCGCCCGCGTCGACTTCAACCACCCGCTGGCCGGTGAGGATCTCGAATACGAGTACGAGATCCTCGAAGCCATCGACGACCGCGAGGAACAGGCGTCGGGCATGCTCGGAATGTACCTCCAGGAGGCCCCCGAGGTCCGCATCGAGACGGAGACCGAGGAGGAGGAGACCGTCACCGAGGACGACGACGGCGAGGAGACCGTCGAGACCGAGGAAGTCGAGAAGGACGCCCTCTACGTCACTGCGACGCAGGCGATGCAGATGAACCAGCAGTGGATGTTCCAGAAACAGCAGATCGCGCAGGACCTCATGGACCGTCTCGATCTCGACCGCGTCGTGATCGAGGAGGTCATCGAGGGCGGCGGGATGGGCGGCCTCGGCGGCATGATGGGCGGCATGGGCGGTGCCGGCGCCGGCGACGTCGACATCGAGGAGGCGCTCGAGGACGTCGACGCCGACGAGATCGTCGACGAGATCGACGAGGAGTAACGGACCCCGTCTCTGCCGATTTTTCGCTTTTTCGAGATCCTGATTCCTCGAGCGGCCGCACCACGTCGCCACCCGCTGCGGGAGCTCAGCCCGCAGCGCCGGGTCGGCGGGCGAACGGATCGCTTTTGCCCGACGCCGCGCCCACACCGGTATGGAGATCGAACGGGCACGCGAGGACGCGCTCGTCGCTGGGGTCGCGGGCGCGGCGACCGTCGCGATCGCGTTGCTATCGAGTTTCACCGGCGTCGTCTCGGTGGCGACGCTCCCGACGCTGGCACCGCTCGCCGTGTACGCGCTGTACCTCTTCTCGCGGAAGGGCGGACCGTACGGGGCGTTCGACACCGCGCGCAACTGGGCGGCCGCGGCGGCGGCGGCGGGCGTGACCGTGGTCCTCGCGGCCGTCGCGCTGTAGACAACAGACAAAACCCGACCGATTCAGGCGATGTCGCGGCTCGTGTCGACCGCCACCGCGTCGGTGAGCTTCAGCTTCAGCGGCTCCTCGAGGGCCGCCCCGCCGCGGAACTTCGGTACGATCAGCCGGTTCGCGATCTCGGTCCCGGTGACGGTAGTTCGGAGGTCGAACACGACGTCCGCGACCTGCTCCGTGACCCGACGCGTCGCCGGGTCCTCCCCGCCGCGAAGCGCGTGGAGCAGGGCGACGCCGTCGGCGTCGTCGATCCGGGAGCGGACGCCGTCGAGGAACTCCGCGTACGCCGCGGGCGACGCGTGCTCCTCCAGCGGCTCCACCGAGTCGACGATCAGCGTCCCGCCGTCGGGGGGGTCCTTGGTCAGCGACGCCGCCTCGTCGAGGTCGCCGCCGTCGTCGACGGCCTCGACGGTCGTCTCCTCGTCTTCGTCGCCGCCGAGCGCCGCCTCCACCGCCCCGGCCGACCGAACGGTCGTCAGGTAGCGGCACTCCCGGATCCGGGCGAACCGGTTCAGGATGAGTTCGGACTGGCTGTCGGGGTCGGCCTTCAACACGACGACGCTACCGCTCGGGAGCCCTCCGCCGAACTGTCGGTCCAGCGCCGAGATCCCAGTCGGGAGCGTCTCCATACGATCGCTGCCGCCCGTGGAGGTTTGGGTCTGTCGATGGCGGCCTTCTCGACCGGTCGAGCCACCGCCCGCCGTCGCCTCCGTGCGGGTTCGTCTCCCGATCCTCACGCCACCTGCCACCCCGTCGCCACCGCGGTCTCGCCGAGCCGCCGGGCGAGGCCGTCGTACGCGCTCCGGACGGCGGGGTCGGCCAGCGGGGCGGCCCCGCCGTCCGGAATCGCACCCAGGACCGGACAGTCGAGGAGGGTCTCCACTCGCTCCGGCACGCTCCTCGCGCCGATCGCGACGACGCCGACCGGCGGACAGTCGAGTCGGCGGGCGATCGCCGCCGTCTTCGCGGCGTCGCGGAGCGCGGCCCGCCTGAGCGGCGTCGCGATCAGCGCGCCGTCCGCCGCTCGCAGGGGCGCGGCCACGTCCGGCGACGCTCCGGCCGGGCTGTCGAGCAGCACGGGCGCGCCGTCGGGGGTCGCCCCCGCGAGCGCGTTGAACGTCGCGCCGGGGTCGACCGACCGCGGCTCGTCCGGCGCGGCGAGAACGGTCGGCGCCGCGCGGTCGGCGGCGATCTGATCGGCCTCTCGAACGGCGTCGAGGACGGTGTTCGCCTCGATCCCGCCGACCTCCGCGCCGCGACGGGCATCCCGGCCGCCGTCAGCATCTGTTTCGGCGGCGAGCCGAGCAAGGTTCGGGAGGTCCCAGTCGGCGTCGGCCGCGACGACCGGGGCGCCGCGCCGCGAGAGCGCGCGGGCGAGCCCGAGGGTGGTCGTGGTCTTTCCGCTTCCGCCCTTGCCGCCGGCAACGGCTATCACGGCGAGAGTGTGTCGGTATCGTGCAAAAAGTATCGTTCCGTACCACCGCGCGGTGCGGTCTCGGGTCGCGTTCGGGTCGAGCCGTGGTCGCGGCGAACGCCGCGAGTCAGTCCTGACAGCAGCCGCCGGCTTCGCCGCCGAAGTCGACAGCGAGCGGCTCCGAAATTGCCTCGTTGATCGCTTCGAGGGTCTCCTCGAGCTCGTCTTGCGCGTCGAGGTACTCGCTCATCACCGGCATCGAGTGGAGTTCGTCTTGCGCCTCCTGGACGCGCTGGAGCTCCGCGTTCGTCGCCTGTCCGGTCTGGCGGGCCTGCATGAACTCCGCGCGCAGCTGCTCGAACTCGTCGATCTGCTCTTGGACCGCCTCGTCGCGCTGGACCGCGGCTCTCGCCTCCTCGAAGCGCTTGTACTCTGGGGTTTCAGCGATCCGCTCGCCGAGCTCTCGGCCGAGGTCCTCGATGGAGACCTGTTCGACGCTCATGGTCGTATATCGGCGTCGATCGGTTTGAACCTGCCGAAGCCTTGGCTCGGCGGCGACTTCCGGCGTCCGCTACGCCGTCCGGGACGCGACGAACTCGACGACGGCGTCGAGCTCCTGCGGGCCGATGCCGTGCCCGCCCGGGAAGCTCCCGCTCGTGACGTCCGCGTCGAGAGCTTCGAGATGGTCGATCGCCGCCTCCGTCCGCGACTGGGGGATCACGCGGTCGCCGGCTCCAGCACCGACGAACACTGGCTTGCCCCCGATCCCGTCAGGGTCGAGGTCGGCGTGTGACTCCGCGAGGTAGCCGTGGAGGGCGACGACCCACGCGTAGCGGTCGGGGTCCTCTAAGAGGAGCGAGAGGCTCGTGATCGCCCCTTGGCTGAACCCGAGCAGGCCGATCCGGTCGGCGTCGAGTCCGTGCGCGTCGACCGCGGCCTCGACGCTCCCGACGATCAGGTCGAGACTCCGGCGGAAGTCGTCCGCGTCCGGCTGGCTCGACTCCAGCCCGCCCGCGGAGAGGTCCAGCTCGTACCACGTGTACCCGTCCTGGAGTCGGTCGGGCGCGCGGAGGCTGATCACGTGGTGGTCGTCCGGGAGCTCGGCGGCGACCGGCAACAGATCCTCCTCGTCCGCGCCGCGACCGTGGAGCACGAAGACGGCGGGCGCGGGGTCGTCCTCTACCCCGTCGTCGGGGGCGACGTGAACGTGTTCGAGCGGGATCTCGTTCATCTGTTCGCGATTGGCGACGGCGGCTGTTAGATTCGTCGGCCGCGGCAGCGAGCCGTGCCGACGTCTCTCACGCGGCCCGTGGGTTCTAGTAGGCCCACGTCGACGCTACGGACATGGGTCCTCGCAGCCTCCCCGCAGTGGTAGCGCTCCTCCTCCTCGCGACCGCGGCGTTCGCCGCGGCCCCGGTCGACGCCCGAGCGCCGCCGACCCCCGTGTGCGGCGTCTGCGACCTCGATCGAACGACGCCGAGCGGCGAGCGCGTGGCCGCCGGCGAGAGTTCGCTTACGATAACCGTCCACGCGAACGGGTCGACGACGTGGCGGGCGCGCGCCAGACTCGCGGCCGGCGCGGACGCACTCGCGGCGAACGACACCCTCCGACGTGCGGTCGCGGAGGAAGCCGCCGGAGACGGCGTCGCGTCCCCGGAAGACGTCGATGTGCGCTTCGACGGCGAGACGCTCGCGGTCGAGTACCGCGACCCGAACGCCGCGCGACGATCAGTCGGAACCGTCGTCTTCACGCCGCTGACGCCGGCCTCGCCGAACAGGCCGATGGTCTCGGGCGGTCAGGGTCCCCGGTACCTCGCCGCCGACCGACTGACCGTGCGGGGCGGCCCGGGTCTCGACGTACACGGATCGGCTCCGATGACCCCGTCCGCCGACCGGCTGGTCTGGAACCCGAACGCGACCGGTGACGCGACTCGCCCGTCGCTCGGCGTCGAGACGGACCCCGTCGCGGTCCCCGAGCGTGCGATGGCTCCCGGCGTCCGCGCCTGGCTCGCACGGCTGCTCGTCGGGAACGCGCTCTGAGACTCACGGACGCGACGAACGGACCTATCGGACGCCTCGCGCCGCTTTCAGAGCGTCCCGTGGTCGAACGCGCCGTTTAACCGTCCTGCCGCACAAACCGGGCCATATGAGCGGCTCCACGGAGGGTGACCTGACGAAGACGGGGATGGCCCTCAAGCACGACCGCGAGTGGGACTACGAACTCGACCGGATCCTCGAGGCCATCGAGGAGCGCGACGCCACGAAGGTCGGCTTACAGTTCCCCGAGGGACTCAAGCGCCGCGGCCCGAAGGTCGCCGACGACCTCCGCGAGGTCGCCCCCGACGACGTCACGTTCATGCTCTCCGGGCAGCCCTGCTACGGGGCCTGCGACCTCGACACGTACCTGATGCGGCGGACGGACGTGTTCGTCCACTTCGGCCACACGCCGATGAAGGAGTCCGACAGCATCGTCTACGTCCCGCTGTTCTCGAACGTCGACCCGTTCCCGATCATGGAGGACGCGCTGGCCGAGGAGCTCGCGCCGCCCGAGGAGGACGCCGACGTGGGACTGGTCACGACGGCCCAGCACATGAACCGGTTCGAGGAGATGACTGACTGGCTGGAGGAGCGCGGCTACGAGGTCCACACCCGCCGGGGCGACGACCGCCTCACGAAGGAGGGACAGGTGCTCGGCTGTAACTACGCCTCCGCGGACATCGACGCCGAACAGGTGCTGTACGTCGGCGGCGGGAAGTTCCACCCGGTCGGGCTCGCGATGGAGCACCCGGACAAGCGCGTCGTCATCGCCGACCCCGTCAACAACGCCGTCTCGGTCGCCGAACACGACCAGTTCCTCAAGCAGCGCTACGCCGCGGTCCACAAGGCGATGGACGCCGAGAAGTGGGGCGTCATCTTCTGTACGA
The DNA here is from genome assembly GCF_041379815.1 of Halorubrum miltondacostae. Classification (NCBI taxonomy): domain Archaea; kingdom Methanobacteriati; phylum Methanobacteriota; class Halobacteria; order Halobacteriales; family Haloferacaceae; genus Halorubrum; species Halorubrum miltondacostae. Next base: position 502,477 of record NZ_JBEDNY010000003.1, on the reverse strand, counting down.
AGATCGGTCAGGGCCGCTGGGAGAAGGCTCAGGAGATCGTCGACAACAACGACAACGCCTACCTGATCACAATGGACGAGGTGACGCCGGACCGTCTCCGGAACTTCGACATGGACGCGTTCGTCAACACCGGCTGCCCCCGGATCACGACCGACGACGGTCCCCGGTTCCACAAGCCGATGCTGACCCCCGGCGAGTACGAGGCCGCGATCGGCGAGAAGCCGCTCGACTCCATCGAGTTCGACACGTTCCACGACACCTGGTAGAACGGGACGCGGAGAACGGAGAACGCCTCGTTATCAATTGCTGACTCTTGAGGGAGGCCATCGTCACGCCTCGCCCGGCGGATGCCAGAACAGGCCGTCGACGACGAGGGCGCCGGACGCGAGCGACGCGCCGGCGACGGGGAGCGCGTACCCGCTCGCCAGAAGCGATCCGACCGCGTACACAACACAGAACACGAGCGGGATGGCGAGTAGGATGAGGTCGGCACGGTCGACTCCCTCGACGATCGCCGTCTCCCGTCCGCGGTGGCTCCCGCTCATTCCATGTACCCGAGGTCCCGGAGCTTCTGTGCGATCTGTTTCGCCTCGGCCTCGGAGACCCCGTCGTCGGACTCCATCTCCTGAACGACGACGTGTTTGACGAACTCCTTGACCGACCCGAACGGCTCGTCGTCGATGTACTCCTCCACGTCCGCGACGAACTCCTTACGCAGCGAGATCGTGGTGTACTCGCTCATTAGCCGATCCCCTCTCACTCCTCACTGATAAAATTTAATCATATATAATTACAGCGTCTCACGCCCCAAAGCGAACGATCAGCCGATGATCGCCGAGAGATCGAAACCGCGAACGGGCGCCTCGCGCGAGCGAACCACGACCGGCTCGAAACCCGGGAACTGCCGCTCCGATCGCCGTGTCCCAGCAACGTTTATCAGCCGAGCGACCGGGGATCGAAAAAGGGGTCCTCCGTGATGTCCACTCGCAAGAGTTCGATCGCCGTCGTCCTCGCCGCGGGAACGCTCGACCGAGCGGCACAGCTGAAGGACTCGCTGGAGCGCGCCGACGACCGTTTCAGCGTCGAACCGGTCGCGGAGGCCGACACCGCCTCGGAGGTTCTGCGCGACTCACCCGTCGACTGTTTCGTCGCGGTCGGTAACTCCGGGGACCCGACCGGACTCCCCGTCGTCTCGACGGCCCGGGAGCGGCACCCGGCCCTCCCGATCGTGTTCTGTCCCGACGAGCCGCTCGACGCGCCCGCCGTGTCGGCGGCGTTCGACGCGGGCGCGACCGACGTCGCGCGGGCGTGTCCGGACTCCGACCGGACGCCCGTCCTCGTCCACCGGATATCGACCGCCGTCGCGTCCGCGCGCGCTGTGGCGGAGGCGGAGCGACAGCGCGACCGGTTCGAGGAGTTCGTCCAAGGGGTCTCCCACGACCTGCGGAGCCCGCTCAACGTCGCACAGGGGCGGCTCGCGATGGCGCAGGCCGAGGGGGGCGTCGAACACGTCGACGACGCGGCGTCGGCGGTCGATCGCACGCTTGAACTGCTCTCCGACCTGCTGACGCTCGCGGAACAGGGCGAGAAGCCGGAGGACCTCGACCCGGTCGAACTGGCGGCGCTCGCCGAGGAGTGCTGGGCAAACGTCGCGACTGGCGACGCGACGCTCGTCGTCGACTCGAACGAGCGGATCCTCGCAGACGACGGACGACTAAAGCGCCTGCTAGAGAACCTGTTCCGAAACGCGGTCGAGCACGGCGGGGACGACGTGACCGTCGTCGTCGGCGACATCTCACCGATGTACACGGCGACGCGCGCCGGCGCGGTCCTGCCGTCCGGATTCTTCGTGGCGGACGACGGGCCGGGGATCCCGCCCGACGAGCGCGACCGCGTGTTCGAGGTGGGGTACACGACGGACCCGGACGGGACCGGCTTCGGACTGAACATCGTAAGCGAGGTCGCCAGGGCGCACGGGTGGGAGGTGGCCGTCTCCAAGGGGTCCCGCGGCGGCGCTCGGTTCGACGTGACCGGCGTCGAGACGATCGGGGAGCGAGGCTAGTCGGGTCGGGCGGCTCGCTCCACGTACTCGACCGCCGCCGTCGGCGAGTCGACGGCCGCCACGCCCTCGACGTCGTGCGTGTCGAGTCCGGCCACCGGACGGCCCTGCGCCAGTGCGAGTCCGATCTCGGACAGCGTGCCGCTCGCCCCGTCGACCGCCACTGCGGCGTCGCCGTTCATCACAACGAGGGCGTTCCGGGCGTGGCCGAGGCCCGTCGCGATCGGAACCGTGACGTGCGGGTTCGCGTCGCGTCGGTCGTCCGTCGGGAGGATCCCGACCGTCTCGCCGTCGTTTGATCGAGCGCCGCGACAGACCGCTTCCATGACGCCGCCGAGGCCCCCGCAGACCACGACGTGGCCCCGCTCGGCGAGCCGCTCGCCGAGGGCCTCCGCGACCGCCGCCGTCTCCGGGCCGATCGAACTCCCGCCGATGACGCTGACGCGCATGTTCCTCACTGGACGCGAGCGCGGGTAAAACTGGTCTGTCGTGGCCGCGAACCGACCGAAGGCGCCGTCTCGACCGATTCTCGTCGTCGAGACGCCCACTGAAACGCTTATCCCTGCTGGTCGTGAATGACGGCTATGACGTACGATACCGTCGTGTTCGACAACGACGGTGTCCTCGTGGGCCGCACGCGCTTCGACGTGCTCCGGGATGCGACCCGGGACGCGTTCGAGGAGTGCGGCGTCGAGGAGCCCGATCCGGACGACGTAGAGCAGATGACCATCGGTGCGACCCCCGGCAGCGTCGGCACCGTCTGTCAGACGTACGACCTCGATCCGGGGTCGTTCTGGCGGACGCGCGACGACGTGGTGTCGCGAGCCCAACAGCAGGAGGCCCGCCAGGGGCGAAAGACCCCGTACGACGACCTCGACGAACTCCAGGACCTCGATGTCCAGATGGGGATCGTCTCGTCGAACCAGCAGGCGACCGTCGACTTCCTCGTCGACCACTTCGACGGGTTCGACCGCATGGGCGCCGCGTACGGTCGCGAGCCGACGATCCACTCGCTTCAGCTCCGCAAGCCGAACCCCCACTACATCGAGCAGGCGCTCGGCGACCTCGACGCGAACAACGCCCTGTTCGTCGGCGACAACGAGTCGGACGTCCGCGCGGCCGAGAACGCCGGCATCGACTCCGCGTTCATCCGTCGCCCCCACCGCCGCGACTGGGACCTGAACGTCTGGCCGACCTGGGAGATCGACCGGCTCTCCGACCTCCACGACATCGTGGAGTGAGGCCGCCCCGTCTCCGTTCGCGAGGCCTTCGTCAGCGACGCGTCGGCGCGGGCGACGGCCGCCAGCGGTCGGCGATGAAGCGTTTAAATTGGATGGGGCGTAACTCGCTCTCGTGACCGACTCGCCCCCGTGGGCCGACCTCTTCGGCCACCCCGAACCCTACCCCGAGCAGGCAGACGGCATCGACGCCGCCGTCGACGCCGCCGCGGACGGCGGCTTCCTCGCGCTCGAGGGCGCCTGCGGGACGGGAAAGACGATGCTCGCGCTCACCGCCGGCCTCGACCGCGTCCGCGACCCCGACTCGGACTTCGAGCGCGTCTTCGTCCTCACCAGCGTCAAACAGCAGCTGCGCCAGTTCGAGACGGACCTCCGGACGGTGAACGAGAACCTCCCGAGCGACTACGACCCCGTCTCCGGGCTCACCCTCGTCGGGAAGGCCGATGTCTGTCCGTACGCCCGCGAGAACCGCGGCGGGATCGACCGCGAGAACGTCTACGAGCGCTGCGAGGGGCTCCGCGAGCGGACCCGGAACCTCGTCGGCGACGGCGGGGCGACGACAACGTCGAACCTCGTGAGCGAGGCGCGGAGCCAGCAGGTCGGGCTCATGGACTCCGGTTCCGGCGCGGCGGACGCGCCCGGCGCGGAAAACGCGCCCGACGTCGACTACCTCTCCGTCGACGGCGAGCCGACCCCGTACCGCCCGGACACGGAGGAGTACGACGACGTCGAGTTCTGCCCGTTCTACGCCGGCTTCCTCGACGACCTGCCGGAGGACGGCGAGCCCGCCGAGGCGGTCCCGTTCGACGTGACGGAACTCGGCCACGTCGACGCCGACGAGCTCGTCCGGCTCGCCGCGGGCCACGGCTCGTGTCCGCACTCGATCATGGGCGCGCTCGTGCCGGAGGTCGAGGTCGTCATCGGGAACTACTATCACGCGTTCGACCCCGTGACGACGGGGACGTTCACCGGCGCGCTCCTGGACGACTCGACGTTCGTCGTCTGCGACGAGGCGCACATGCTCGAGCCGCGCGTGCGGGACTTGGTGAGCGACGCGGTCGCGGACGCCAGCCTCCGCGACGCGGAGAACGAGCTCACCCGCGTCGTCCAGCCGCTCTCGTTCGAGTCGGCGGGCGCGGAGTCGGACGACGCCGCCCTGGTCCGCGGCGAGCTGGAGGACGCGGACGTGACCGTCGAGGAGATCGAGGCGGTCCGGGAGTTCTACGCCGACCTCCGCGGCGAGCTCGACCGCCGCGTGACCGCGTACCTCGACCGCGAGCGCCCGGACTGGCGTGCGTCGATGCGCAAGCTCGACGACGACGAGATCCCCCTCCGGGACCCCGAGGAGCCGGGCGAAGACGCGATCACCGAGTGGGCCGACGGCGAGGGGTACGGCGAGCGCGTCTGGGCGCGCGCCGAGCAGGTCGGCGCGGTCGTCAAGCGCGTCCTCGACACGCTGGAGGAGGAGGACAAGCAGCGCGCGGCCCCGGGCGTCGGCCGCACGCTGAACGCCTGGTACCGCGAGGGGCACACCGACTTCTTCCGCGCGATCGAGCTCGAACGCACGTTCGACGAGGCGGAGCCGCCGGACTCGTGGCGGCGCGCGTACAACGGCGGCCTCGCGCTCCACAACTGCCTCCCGAGCGAACCGATCGGCGACCGGCTCGCCGAGTTCGGCGGCGGCGTCCTCATGAGCGCGACGCTGGAGCCGATGGACCTGTTCCGCGAGGTGACCGGGCTCGACCACCTGGCCGAGCGCGGCCGCCCGGTCGTCGAGCGGACGTACGGCCTCTCGTTCCCCACGGAGAACCGCGCGAGCCTCGCGGTCGACGCGCCGAAGTTCACCCACCAGAACCGCGGCGCGCCGGGCGAGGAGAACCCGACGCGGCTCGCGCACCTCGACGCGACGACCGCGGTGGCGCGCCGCGACGGGAACGTCCTCGTGGGCACCCCGAGCTACGCGGAGGCGACGTGGATGGCCGAGTCTCTCTCGGAGCGACTCGACAAGCCGGTCCTCTTGGACGAGTCCTCCGGCGACCGCGAGACGGAATCGCTCAAGGACGACTTCTTCGCCGGCGACGGGAAGGTGCTGGTGACGAGCCTCCGCGGCACCCTCACGGAGGGCGTCGACTACCGCGGGGACCGCCTCTCGGCCGCCGTCGTCTGCGGCGTCCCGATCATCAACACGGCGCGACCGCAGACGCGGGCGGTAATCACCGCCTACGACCGCCGGTTCGACTCCGGCTTCGAGACGGCGCTCACCGTCCCCGCGGTCCGGAAGGCCCGGCAGGCGGTCGGCCGCGTCATCCGCGGGCCGGACGAGCGCGGCGTCCGCGTCCTCCTCGACGCCCGCTACGCCCGCGACTCGTGGAACGCGGTCCGGGAGTACCTGCCGAAACACGAGCGGGAGGAGTACCAGCCGGTGAGCCCGGACATGCTGGAGGTCGCGCTCGACCGGTTCGAGTCGCGGCGGCCGACGTCGCGGTGACGCGACCGCGCCGTGCGCGTGGTAGCGTTGTGCTGTCAGGGTGGTATGTTGCTCGTAACTATCTCTCGGGGTGGAGTACGATGAGTATGAACACCACCCCCCGCACCGAGCGATACCACCTCGTCTGTCGCGAGTGCTCGCTCGAACGACTGTACGACGCCGCGACCGACGCGGACGCGCTCAGTCGCGACCACGTCGCCGCCACCGGCCATCGGGTCGTCGTCGACCGGATCGCGTAGCCGGACGGCCGGTCTCAGACGACGTTGGAGTCGATGTCGCGCGGGAAGTTGGTGAGCTGTTCGGTCCCCGACTCGGTGATCGCCACCGTGTCGGAGTGCCGGTAGCCGTACTCGTCGGTGTACAGCCCGGGTTCGATCGTGTACACGTGTCCGGGCCGCATCACGGCGTCGTCGTCGTCGTAGCGCTCGTCCCAGCCGCGGTCAATGTACGGCGGCTCGTGCGCGCCGAGCCCAATGTTGTGGCCGACGTGGTGTTGCGCTAAGTCGGTCACGCCCTGTTCCTCGAAGTAGTGCCAGACGACCTGATCGACCTCGGCCACCGGGACGCCCGGACCCAAGGCGTCGATGGCGAGCGTCTGCGCCTCCAGCATGAGCTCGAAGTAGTGCGCCTGCTCGTCGGAGTAGTCGCCGACGAACATCGTCCGTTCGAGCTCGGAGCGGTAGCCGTCGACGTTCGCGGTCGCGCCCGTGACGAGCACGTCGCCGTCGGAGAGCCGCTCGTTCGGGGTGTGGCCGTGCGGGAGCGCGGTCTCCTCGCCGGAGATGTAGCCGGCGTGGACCGGGCCGTCGCCCCGGACGCGGACGCTGTAGTTGTCCCCGAGCGCATCGAGCATGGCGCGTGACGCCTCCGTGGACGCGCGCTGCGAGACCGTCGCCGGGTGGGCGCCCGGCTCGGAGAAGTCGGCGAGGTAGCGGTGGCTGAGGTTCGCCCACTTCGCCGACTCGCGGATGAGGTCGACCTCCGCGTCCGACTTCGCCCAGCGCATCCGGTCGACCCACGACTGGGTGTCGACGTCGAGGTACTCGGAGAACGCGGGACCCTCGTACCCCATCACGCCCGGCGGACCGTCCGCGTCGGCGGCAATCGCGCCGACGTCGAGGCCGTCCAGCATCTCGACGGCGACCGAGACGGGATCGCCGCCCGGGTAGTCGAAGTAGTGGTGGACGGCGTCGATCCGCGGGTTCGGGGAGACGCGCTCGACCTCGAGCCGCGGGACGGTGATCTCGACGCGGTCGTCGGTCACCGCAAGGACGACCGGCCGCTCGGTCTGGATGTGGTGGAAGCCGGTGAGGTACTCGATCGACGTCGCACCGACCCACGTCGCGGCGTCGGCGTCGGTCTCGGCGAGCCGGTCTCTGACGGCGGCGAGTCGGTCCTTGAAGGCCGACTCGGGGAGTCGCGTGGCCATGGCTCAGAGATGTGTGAACGCGCGCATAAAAAGTCGGGTAGCGGAACGGCGAGCGCGGGCGTCCGCGGCGTCGGCTTAGCTCTCGCGGCGGGCGAACGCGAGGTTGCCGGAGACGTTCTTGATGTAGGCGGTCACGGTCTCGCCCTCCTGCGCGCCGGGGACGAAGATGGTGTACTCGCCGCGCTCGGCGACGCCGTCGCCCTTGCGGCCGGTGCCGACAATCTCGAGCTCGTACGTGTTGCCCGACTCGACGGCGTCCTCCTGCCGCTGGGTGTTGGAGGTGTTCTGCTTCGCCACCGGCCGGAAGGCCCCGCAGGCCTCACAGCGGAGCATCGGCGTCCGGTTCTCGGTCTCCAGTCGGGTGTCGGGGAGACCGCACTCCGAGCAGGTGACGAACGACTCGATGTACGAGTCGACCGCGGCCTGGAAGTCGCGCTCGCGGAAGTTCCCGCTGTATCGCGCGCGGCCGTCCTCGTACTGGCCCGCGGTGCCGAGCTCCTGCTGGATCTTCGAGTGGACGTGTTCGGGGTCACGACTCAGCGCGTCCGCGATCGCGGAGAGGTTCGTCAGACGGGTGAATGCGCCGTCCTTCTGCGCTTCGGGGTCGGGGACCGACAGTCGCTCGTCGGAACCGCCGAGGTCCGGTACCTCCTCCATCGCGCGGTCGAGGCTCGATTCGTAATCCATACGCGAGAGAACGACAGCGCGACGGAAATCGCTTCCGGGTTCGGTGGCCGCGGCTCCGAAGGACGGAAACGAAGCTAGGAGGGTAGCAGTCGGCCAGAAGTAGCGGGAGGTAGATTTGAACTACCGATCTCCGGGTTATGAGCCCGGCGGAATCTCCTGGCTATCCCATCCCGCTATCGTAGCACAATCGCGTGTGGCTTTTAAGGGTTCTGATCCCGCCGCCGGTGTGCGATTCGTCCACGCGTCGATGGCGCGGAGATGCCCTCGCGCCGCCGCCCGAATCGATCGTCTACACGGCTGAGTCACTCCTCCTCTCGTCGTCATCCGAGCGCGCCGCGACTGCCCCGCCCCGTATCCGCAGCGCGAGGACAGCCACGACGGCGAAGCCGAACGCCACCGCCCCGAGATCGCAACCGCGTCCCTCGCTGACCGCCGACCCGCTGGGCTCGTCGCTCGTTCCGCGCGACTTCGCGGGGGACTGACAAAAGGTCCCGCGACCGCCCCTCCTTTGCGCCGGCCGCAAAGGATATCACACATCATCGATAGTGACAGACGATGTACAAGCCGCTGTTGACGACCGACTTTCTGGACCGGGCGCGGCGACACTACGCCGACGAGGAGGCGGTTCTCGCCGTCGACGGGACGCGGTACACCTACGCCGAACTCGGCGAGCGCGCCGACCGCTTCTCCGCCGCGCTCCAGGCGCGCGGCATCGAGAAGGGCGACCGGGTCGCGGTGCTGGACCCGAACACCCACTACCACCTGGAGGCCGCCTACGGCGCGATGCAGGTCGGCGCGATCCACGCGCCGCTGAACTACCGGCTCACGCCGAGCGATTTCTCGTACATGCTCTCCGACGCGGGCGTCGACGCCATATACGCCGACGCCGAGTACGCGGCGAACGTCGAGGCGATCCGCGACGAGGTGCCCACCGAGACGTTCCTCACGAACGACGCGGACGCGGTCGAGGGCGACTGGGAGTCGTTCGACGCCGCGCTCGACGACGCGGACCCGGACGCCTACGAGCGCCCGGAGATGGACGAGGACGAGGTGATCACGATCAACTACACCTCGGGGACCACCGGGGACCCGAAGGGCGTCTGCCGCACCCACCGCGCCGAGACGCTCCACGCCTACCTCATCTCGATCCATCAGGAGATCACCGACGACGACGTCTACCTCTGGACGCTGCCGATGTTCCACGTCAACGGATGGGGGCACATCTACGCGATCACGGGGGCCGGCGCCCGCCACGTCTGTACCCGCGGGGTCGACGTCGCCGAGACGTTCGACCGGATCCGCGGGGAGGACGTCTCGTACTTTTGTGCGGCCCCGACCGTCCTCAACATGCTCGGCGACCATTACGCCGACCACGGCGGCGCGACGACTGGCGACAGCGACGTGCGGGTCGCCACCGCGGGCGCGGCGCCGCCGGAGGCGACGATCCGCACCGTCGAAGAGGAGTTCGGTTGGGACCTCAAACACGTGTACGGCGCGACCGAGACGGGCCCGCTCATCACCACCTCGGACGCGAAGCGGCACTTCGAGGCGGGCTCGGACGACCGCTTCGCGGTGAAGAAGACGCAGGGGATCGGCTACCTCGGCACTGACGTGCGCGTCGTCGACGAGAACGGTGAGGACGTGGCCGCCGACGGCGAGACGATCGGCGAGATCGTCGTGCGCGGCAACCAGGTGATGGACCGCTACTGGAACAAGCCGGAGGCCACCGAACAGGCGTTCTCCGAGCGCTTAGAGGGCTACTACCACATGGGCGATCTGGCCGTCGTCGACGAGGACGGGTTCATCTCGATCCAAGACCGGAAGAAGGACATCATCATCTCCGGCGGGGAGAACATCTCCTCGATCGAACTGGAGGACACCCTCTTCGAGCACGACGTCGTCTCCGACGTGGCCGTCATCCCCGCACCGGACGAGCGCTGGGGCGAGACGCCGAAAGCGTTCGTCGTCCCTGAGAGCGGCGATCCCGACGACGCGGGCGCGACACCAGAAGAGCTCAAGACGTTCGTCCGCGAGCGCGTCGCCGACTACAAGACGCCCGGCGAGGTGGAGTTCGTCCCCGAACTCCCGACGACCGCGACCGGGAAGATCCAGAAGTACGAGCTGCGCGAGCGCGAGTGGGACGAGGAGGACCGGATGGTCGGGGAAGGGTAGCCGACGCGCCGCTCAGTCCCGGTCGGCGTGCGCTTCGTCCGGCTCGTCCGCGCCGACGCTCTCGGTGTCGGATTCGGCGTCGTCGTCGTCGACCGAACCGCCTCCGTCTCGAGAGTCGCTCCCGTCGTCTGGTTCGCCACCGGCGCGGGAGTCGCCGAGCCGGTCGGTGTCGATGCTCACGCCCGGCGGCGTGACGACGAGGAAGCCGCGGAAGTGTATCAGCTCGCCGTCCATGTCCTTCACGTCCCGGGCGAATCCGGCGGCGAGCTCGTTGAGGTCCCCCTCGATCGACAACACCAGCGTGTTCCCGTAGTCGACGCTGCGGACCCACTCCTCCGGGTCGGTCGTGCCGTCCAAGACGCCGAGGACGACGTCGCCGGCCGCCGCGAACGCCTCATCCATCTTCGCCTCGGCGTCCCGCAGGTCGAGGTCCCAGTCGCTCATACGTGGGCGTCGACAGGGGACGGCAAAAGGGTTCGGGAGCGGCGTCGCCGTCGGTCGCGGGCCCCGAGAGTCTCCGCGCGTTCCGCGGTCGGTCCTCCCGGTGCGATCCCGGTCCGGTCTCCCGGCGAACCCGTCGGGTCACGGTGCGATTAAGTACGTCCCACCCCCACCGGCGGACATGGAACGCACGCGGCGGTCCCTGCTCGCGGCCGGGGCCACGGTCGGCGTCGTCGGCGTCGCCGGCTGTCTCGGCGGTGGAAGCGGCGACGGCGGTCAAAGCCTCGACACGGGGTCGTACGACTGCTCGCTCTCGGAGCCGGCGGACCCCGACCTCGGCTATCGGCCGGCGCTCGGAGACCCGGACGCGGACGTGGTCGTCCGGGCGTTCGAGGACTTCACCTGCGGGCACTGCGCGACGTACAACCTCGACCACTTCCCGACGATCCGCGAGGAGTACGTCGACCCCGGGCGGATCCGCTACGAGCACTGGGACTTCCCGATCCCCGTCAACGAGACGTGGGCGGTCCCGGTCGCCAGCGCGGCCCGCGGGGTCGGTGCCCGCCACGGCGACGAGGCGTTCTTCGAGTTCGCGGAGGCGGCCTACGAGTCGCAGGGGAGCTACAGCGGCGAGGCGCTCGGCGCGGCCGCCGAGACCGCCGGCGCGGACCCGTGTGCGGTCCTCGCCGACGCGGAGTTCTCCCCGTACGAGGAGGCCAGCCAGGACGACAAGTCCGAGGGGCGAGACGCGGGCGTCCAGGGCACGCCGGCGATCTTCGTAAACGGTGACCCCGTTCAGGGGAGCTACGCCGCGGAGTCGGTCGGCGAGGCGATCGACGCCGAGCTCTGAGGCCCGCGGCGGGAGCGTCCCGCTTCCCGTGCCGTATACCGGAGCGTCGATCTTTTGCCCGTCCGCCCCGATTTATAAGCAATGAGCGACGCCGACGGACGCGTCGACCCCGCCACCGACACCGACGGTCCTAGCGGCGGCGACGCCGGCGACCGCCGTCGGCTCGGCGCGGTCGTCCTCGCGGTGCTGATCTCGCAGGTGCTCCTCTATCCCGGCGTCCCGGCCCTCGTCGTCGCGCTCGGCGCGCCCGCGGGCATCGACGCAGGCATGTGGTTCCTCGTCGCGGAGTTCGGTGCCTTCGTGACGTTCGCCGTCGTCTGGGGCGCGCTCTCGGACGCGCTCGGCAGGCGGACGCCGCTGATCGTGGTCGGCGCGCTCGGCGGCGCGGCCTCCTACGTCGCGCTCGGGTCGCTGCCGGGTCTCGGCCTCGGCTTCGAGGCCGCGCTCCTCGTCAGGGTCGTCGGGGGCGCGCTCACCATCGGCGCGTTCTCGCTCTCGATCACGCTGCTGATGGACCTCCGCGGCGGCAACGGCCGCAACATGGGGACCGCGGGGCTCGCCATCGGGCTCGGCGCGGCCGTCGGCTCGGTCGTCGGCGGCTCGCTCGCGGACCTCGGCGCGCTCTACCCGGTGTACGCCGGCGCGGTCGTGCTCGCCGCGGCGGGGCTGCTCGCGGCGACCGTCGACGACCGGGCGGCGGCGGCGACCGCGAGCGGCTCGGCGGCCAACTCCGGCGACGCCGGCTTCCGCGACGTGCTCGCCCGCGCCCGGACGACGCCCGGGCTCCTCGTGCCGCTGGTGTTCGGCTTCGTCGACCGGCTGACGGCCGGCTTCTTCGCGCTCGTCGGCGTGTACTACTTTCAGGACCCGGAGACGTTCGGGCTGTCGGCGGCCGGCGCGGGCGCGACGCTCGCGCTCTTCTTCGTCCCCTTCGCGCTGCTCCAGTCGCCGTTCGGCGCGCTCTCCGACCGGATCGGGCGCTTCCTCCCGGTGGTGGCCGGGTCGCTGGCGTACGGCGTCGTCACGGTCGGCGTCGGCGTCGCGCCCGTATATCCGCTCGCCGCTGGCCTGATGGTGTGCGTCGGCGTCTGCGGCGCGCTGATGGCCCCGGCGACGATGGCGCTCGTCACCGACCTCGTCGAGCCGGAGGTCCGCGGCGCGGCGATGGGGCTGTTCAACGTGTTCGGCTCGCTCGGCTTCCTCACCGGCTTCCTCATCGGCGGGAACGCCACGGAGACGTTCGGCTACACCCCCGCGTTCCTCGCCGTCGGCGGGCTGGAACTGGCCATCGCGCTCGCGCTGCTACCGGCCGTCCGGTCGATCTCGCCCGGGGCCGGCGTGGTGGGACGGATCGGCGCGGAGGGGTGAGACGCCGGTCTCCCGCCCTCCGTCCAGGCCGCGGTCGTGTGCGAGCGACCGCCCGCTCCGAGGCGAGTCCTTTTACCCGGCGCGGGACCTGCGTTCGCGTAACCGATGGACCTCCTCGTGGTCGGTGCCGGCGAGATCGGACGCTGGGTCGCCGACACCGTCGCGGCCGCTGACGCGCCGGTCGACGCGAGCGTCGCGTTCGCCGACCGCGACACCGCCGTCGCGGCCGACGCCGCCGCGGACCGCGACGCGCGGACGGTCGACGCCGACGGCGACACCACCCACGACGCCGTCTGTCTCGCGGTGCCGATGTCGGCGGTCCCCCCGGCGGTCGAGGCGTACGCGCCCCGCGCCGAGGAGGCGATCGTCGACGTCTCCGGCGAGATGACCGACGCGCTCGCGGCGATGCGCGAGCACGCTCCCGACCTCGAACGCGCGAGCTACCACCCGCTGTTCGCCCCGCCGCGCGTCCCGGGGAACGTCGCGGTCGTCGTCGATGAGGCCGGCCCGACCGTTGAGGGGCTCACCGCGTCGATCGAGGCCGGCGGCAACGACGTGTTTGAGACGACCGCGGACGAACACGACGCGGCGATGGAGACGGTCCAGGCGGGCGCGCACGCCGCGGTGCTCGCGTGGCGGCTCGCCGCGGACCCGGTCCGCGAGGAGTTCCACACGCCGGTCTCGGCCGCGCTGGAGGAGGTCGCCGACACGGTCACCGAGGGGTCGCCCGCGGTGTACGCGGAGATCCAGCGCGCCTTCGACGGCGCGGACGACGTGGCCGACGCCGCGGCGGAGATCGCCGCGGCCGACGACGAGGCGTTCGCCGCCCTCTACGAGCGCGCTCGCGGCGACCGCGAGGGACGAGACCGGCTGGAGTGAGACGACGCGAAGCAGACGAGAAACCCATGATCGACAGAACCGCGGTCCGGAACAACGCGAACTACCTGCGCAACGTCAGACCGATCGACCCCGAGGAGATCGCGGAGTACATCGAGGGGACGCCGCACCCGGCGGTCGTCCGCGAGACGCTCCGCGAGGAGGCGTTCGACCTCCGGCTCCGGGAGCGCGACGACGGGGCGTTCGTCCCCGTCCCGGAGGCCCCGGTCGACCCGCCGGGATGGGACCCCGAGGCGCTTCCGGAGACGTACTCGTTCGCGCTGGAGGACCTGCTCGTTCGCGAGTACGGGGCGAACTGGCACCGCGGGGAGTCCGGCGACGAGCTCCGCGAGCGGGTCCGCCGGCTGAAGAGCGACTACCTCTACGAAAACGAGGTCGAGTACGACCGCGTCGCGGCGCTCGGCTACGCGATCTACCACCTCCCCGCGTACTACGCGACCGTCGGCCACGTCCTCGACGACCTGACCGAGAACGGCCTGCTCGACCGGACGCTCCGCGTGCTCGACGTGGGCGCCGGCGTTGGCGGCCCCGCGCTCGGCCTCCACGACTACCTCCCCGACGACGCGGTCGTCGAGTACCACGCCGTCGAGCCGAGCGCCGCCACCGACGTGCTCGAACGGCTGTTAGAGGAGACCGGCCGCAACTTCCGGACGACGGTCCACGAGACGACGGCCGAGGCGTTCCTCGGGACCGACGGGGACGACGAGGGAACCGCCCCCGACGCCGCCAACCCCGCGACCGACGACCCCTTCGACGTCGTGCTCTTCGGCAACGTGCTCTCCGAGCTCGCCGACCCGGTCGCCGTCGCCGACGCCGCGCTCGACGCGCTCGCGTCCGACGGGAGCCTCGTGGCGTTCGCGCCCGCCGATCGGAACACCGCGATCGGGCTCCGGCAGGTCGAGCGCGCGCTCGTCGCGGGCGACGGGGACGACGTCGGACCGGGACGCGACGCCGAGATCTACTCGCCGGCGCTCCGGCTGTGGCCCGACGCGGTCCCGACGGATCCCGGCTGGTCGTTCGACGTCGCGCCCGGCCTCGACGTCCCGCCGTTCCAGCGCCGGCTCGACGAGGCGGCGACCCGCGGCGAGACCGACGAGCCCGGCGAGTTCGTCAACGTCGACGTCCAGTTCGCCTACTCGATCCTCCGCCCCGACGGGCGGCGGCGCGTCGATATCGAGGCGAGCGCGGAGCGCTGCGCGCGCATGGCCGAGTCCGAGCGTCACGTCACCGACCGGGTGAACCTGCTCGCGGTGAAGCTGAGCCACGACCTGAGCGAGGGAGACAACGCGCTGTACCGCGTGGGTGACGGCTCGCAGGCGACCGACCACTACCTCGTCTGTACCCGCGAGACGGCGCTGAACCGCGACCTTCGCGAGGCAGGCTACGGGGCGGTCGTCTTCGTCGAGAACGGGCTCGTCCTCTGGAACGAGGACGAGGGCGCGTACAACGTCGTCGTCGACGACGAGACGGTCGTCGACCTCGTCGCGCCCTGAGCGGTCGCGGGCGCTGACGCGACGGTCCCCGAGCGCCGCGACTCAGTCGCCGGCGACGGGCTCGATCAGGTCGGGCACGTCGACGCTCGGCAAGTTCACCCGCGTCGACACCGGGTGCGCGGTGAGGTCGTCGCTCGGGTACGGGTCGAGCAGCGCGGCGGCCTCGTCGGCGTCTCCCTCGAGCCACGTCTCCTCCTCGCCCGCGTCGGGGTCGAGTATCACCGCCATCCGATGGTGGAGGTCCGCCACGAGGTCGTTCGGCTCGGTGGTGACGATCGAGAACGTCTCGACCGCGTCCGGGTCGTCGCCCGTCTCGCCGTCCTCGGTTCCGCCGCCGAACGCGCCGAGCCCCGTCTGGGTCGTCTCCGGCATCGGCGGCTCCCACCGCTCGTAGATCCCGGCCATCGCGAACGGCCGGTCGTCGTCGAACGCGACGCGGTACGGCGTCTTCCCGCCCCCGACGTCGCCGCCGACCCACTCGTAGAAGCCGTCGGCGGGGACGAGACAGCGCCGGCGCTCGAACGCGTCGGCGAAGCTCCGCTTCTCACGGACCGTCTCCGCGCGGGCGTTGATGAGGTCGAACGACTCCTCCGCCCACGACGGGGTCAGCCCCCACTCCATCCGAGTTGCTTCGCCCGGGTCCCGGTCCGGGATTACCGGCAGCGACTGTCCCGGGGCGCAGTTGTAGCTCGGTTCGCGGTCGCCGAAGTCCGCGTCGAACCGGGCCTCGAGTTCGGCGGTCGGCGTGAAGAGGGTGTAGCGGCCGCACATACCGCGTGGTTGTGGCGGGAGGTACTTAGTCCCGCGACGATCGCTCCGGGAGCAGGTCCCAACGGTCGGCGACGATCCCGTCGACCCCGGCCGCGAGGAGCCGCTCGGCGTCGTCCCGGTCGACCGCGGTCCACGCGTTCACCGCGAGCCCGGCCGCGTGCGCCGTCGCCACGAACCCCGGCTCGGTCGCGAGGTCGATCGGCGGGTGGAGCGCGACGCAGCCGAGGCCGGTCGCCGCGTCGACCGCTCGCTCGGCGTCCCCGTCCGCGACGAGCAGCGCGCGAGCGGTCTCGGGATCGCGGTCCCGTAGCGTCGCCAGCGCCTCGGGATGGAACGACGAGAACAGCACGTCGTTCGCCGCCCGCCGGGCCGCGTCGAGCGCGTCGCCCGCGACGGACGGCTCCTTGATCTCGACGTTGACGACGAGGTCGTCGGGCGCGGCGTCGAGCGCCTCGTCGAGCCGCGGGATCGGCTGCCCGGAGTCGAGGACAGTCAGGTCGCGAAGTTCGTCGTAGTCGGCGTCCGCGACCGAGCCGGACGCGCCGGTCAGTCGCTCGAGGTCCGCGTCGTGGACGACGACGACCTCGCCGCTCCCGCACCGCCGCACGTCGATCTCGACGGCGTCGACGTGCGGCGCCGCGCGCTCGATCGCTCCGACCGTGTTCTCCGGAAACTGGGCCGCGCAGCCGCGGTGCCCGATCAGCGTGACGTCGCCGGGATCGGTCCGGGTCATCGCGGCGCTCGCGCCTCGCCCTCCCGTCGGTTCGCTCGCTCGCTCACGCACGGCTCACAGGCCCGGACCGTGTTAGCTCTTGGTCGGTCGCGGACGCGCGGTCGCTCCCGTCGGCTTTTTAGCTACGCGTCGCGCCGGGACGGACATGCGCATCGAGAACAGCTTCATCCCCGTCGAGGGGGTGGGCGAGACGACCGAACGACGCCTCTGGGGGCGGGGGGTCACCACGTGGGAGGAGTTCGATCCCGGGGTCGACGTCGCCGGCGTCGGGACGACCACCGCGGACCGGATCGAGTCGTTCATCGCGGAGGCGCTGACGCGGCTCGACGACGGCGACTCCGCGTACTTCGACCGCGAGTTCCCCTCCGGCGAGCGCTGGCGGCTCTACGAGAACTTCCGCGAGGAGACCTGTTTCTTCGATATCGAGACCACGGGGCTTGACGAGCGTCGCGACCGCGTGACCACGGTCAGCTTCCATCAGGGTGGCGAGACGACGACGCTCGTCGCCGGCGACGACCTCACCGCGCGTCAACTTCGGGAGCAGTTCGCGGACGCGAGCCTGCTCGCCACGTTCAACGGCGCGCGGTTCGACGTCCCCTTCCTCGAGACCTCATTCGACGTCGACATCGACACCCCCCACCTCGACCTGATGTACCCGGCGAAGCGGATCGGGCTCTCGGGCGGGCTGAAACCGATCGAGAAGCAGCTGGGCATCGACCGCGACCGGCCGGACATCTCCGGCCGCGACGCGGTGCGCCTCTGGCGCGAGTACGAGCGCGGCGACGAGGCGGCACTGGAGACGCTCGTCTCGTACAACCGCGAGGACACCGTCAATCTCCAGGCGCTCGCGGACGCGGTCTGCGAGGCGCTCGACGAGGAAGTGTTCGCCGCCGCCCCGGACGGAGACGGCGACTGAGAGGGATCCGATAGTTCGGCGGGTATGGGCCGGCCGAGTAGCCGTCGCCGAGGTCGTTACCGGCGAAGGACGGTTCCGCCGGACCCGACGACGACCGCGTCGCCGTCAACGTCGACCGCGTTCAGGTTCTCGCCGGTCGGCGTGTCGAGGGCGACCCGGTCGTCGGCGGTGAGCTCTTGGACGACCCCGCCGCTGCCGACGACGTAGCCGGCCTCGCCGTCGGTCTCGACGTCGACGAGGTCGGCGCCACCGAGGGCCTCGGGCGTCCAGTTCGCGCCGTCGTACGTCAGGAGCGTCCCGTTGCCGCCGGAGACGGCGACGTCGTCGGGAGCGTCGCTGTCGAGGCCGTAGAACGTCACGTTCGCGTCCTCGATGCCGATCGCGTTCCACGTGACGCCGTCGTCGGTGACGAACACGCGCCCGTTCGTGTCGATCGCGTGCCCGCTCCGCGGGCCGTGGAAGTCGATCGCGGGGAGCGCCGAGCCGCTCCCCGGCGTGACGTAGTCCCATGTCCCCGTCGCGCCGTTCTCGAAGCTGTAGTAGATCTTCCCCGAGTCGCCGGCGACGTACACGTTCGCCTCGCCGGCGGAGCCGGTGACCGCGACGTCGTTGTAGTTGTTCGTGTTGTCCATCGGCGCGGAGTGGTCGACGAGCGTGTCCGTCGCGGGGATGTACTCGCCGATCGCGCCGCTGGCACCGACGAACCAGACGCGCTCGCCGTCGTCGGTGACCGACGCGCCGTAGAGGTCGTTCCCGTTTCCGGTCGGACCGCCGTCGCGGAGCGTCAGCCACCCCTCGTCGGCGGGCGCGGTGAGCACGCCGCCACCGCCGACCGCGAAGCGACCGGCGTTCGCCGACACCACGTCGTGAAGCGTGCTGTCCGTCTCGGTCTTTTCGACCGCCCAGTCGCTCTCCGCGGCCGCGGCTACGCCTGTCACGCTTCCCGATGCGACGATCGTGCCCAGCCCCGCTAGCGTCGCGCGGCGGGTCGCTGTCAGTGATCGGCTCATATCGCATTCGGCGGTTACGCTGCGGCTTGTAAGTGCTTTGTGTCCGTTAAGAAAATAGCTGAAATTAATCCGGCTTAATCCGATTTAAACATCAACGAGTCGATGGGTCGTACGCGGATCTACCCCTGTGCTTCGGTATTCAAACCCTGTCCTCAACCCTCGGAGATACCACTGGACAGTTTCGGGCTCCCGGGCCGTCGAGAACCTCGGAGAAAATTCGAGACCAGCGCGCTCAGGGCTCGTCGTCTAGAACCGACGGCTCCGTCGCCGCCGTCTCGGCCGTCACCGTCGCGGACTCCTCTGCGCCTTCTCCTTCTGTGGCTCCCCCGTCGGCAACCTCCGCTTCGTCGCCGTCGACATCGTCCGCGTCGGCCGCCGCCGCATCGTCGACATCGGCCTCAGCCGCGCCGTCGGCTTCGGTCTCCGCTTCGTCGTCGCCCTCGTCGTCACCGTCGTCTCCCTCGCCGTCTTCCTGCTCCGCCTCCTGGACCAGTTTCATCTCGCCGCGCGCTCTGAGGGTCCCCTGAATCTCTGCGCCGTCGTACACCACGAGGTCGCCCGCGGAGACATCTCCGAGCACCCGCGCGCCGCTCTCAACGGTCACGGTCCCGCCGCGGGTCGTCACGTCGCCGTGGATCACCGTGTCCGCGCCCACGGTGACGTCCTCGCGGGCGCGCAACGAGCCGAACACCTCGTTGCGCTCGCCGACGCGGATTGACGCCGCGCGGAGGTTGCCGTGGAGCCGGCAGTCGTCGCCGACGGTCGCCGGCGTCGACACGCGCCACGCGTCGTCGGAGATCTCGGCGCTCCGCGGCACCAGTAGGGGGTCGCGGACATCGTCGCCGTCGGCGAGCGCCTCCGCCAGCTCGTCGGCCGCGTCGGTCTCGCCGACGCGCAGCAGCTGCGAGAGGACGATGAAGTAGAAGACGATCGTCGGGACCGGGTTGCGGATGACGATCCAGCCGTTGGCCTCGAACCCCTCCTCGATCGTCACGTCGTCGCCGATGTCGAGGTCGCCGGACACCATTAGGCGGCCGGTAACCGTGACCCGCTCGCCGAGGTACGCGTCCTCGCCGACGAGCACGTTGCCGTCGACGGAACACCAGGTGTCGAGCCGGCAGTCGCCCTCGGCCTCGATGTCGTTGGCGACGCGCACGCGCTCGCCGATCGCGACGTTGCGGCCGCGGACGCCGAGCTCGACGCTCGACTGGCCGCCCACGAGCACGTCGCCGTCGACGACGACGTCGTGCTCCTCGACGGTCGTTCCCGAGGGGATCGCGAGCTCCTCTATCGGGCCGTCTCCTCGCAGCGACACACCGGGAGCAGTCGCCCCGACCGTATAAACGGTACGGGGCGTCGGACGAGCGTCGGACGGAACGCGGGAACGCGCCGCGCGATCCGGGCGCCCTTCGGCCCCGAGAGTGAATCGCACCCGCGCCGAACTCGCTGTCGCGGTGTTTTTCAGTGCGCCGCCGAACGAACAGGCATGGGATTCGGATCGTACGACGAGAGCGAACAGAAGGACCAGGACGTCGACACCGACGAGGACGACGCGGTGAACGTCCACGAGAACGACCACGACGGCGAGGTCTCCATCGAGGGCGACGCCGACACCGACGACCTCGTCGGCCGCCTCTCCGAGATGCGCGACGAGGACGACGACTGAACCGTCTCTCTCCTGCGACGCTTCGGCGCGACTCCGCGCCGACCGGCCGCGGCCGGTGTGTGTACGCTTCGCACACCCGATTCGGATTTATCCGTTTCCGCGGCGTTTGTTACTCTATGCCACGGAGGCACAAACTATCGAACCGATCTGGCCGTTCGACGCGGAGCAGCCGCCGGAAACGGACGCGCGATCCCGGCCGGCTCGCCGCCACCGACTCGGAGGACAGCGACGCCGAGGACGCGAACACCGACTCCACGTCGGCCGCGACGGTCGCGCTCGCTCGCCGCCTCTGCGCGAACGGGAACGAACAGGCCTGCGAGACGCTCGAACGACTCTGCGAGTCTGGCCACGACACCGCCTGTAACGCGATCTGACCCGGACCACGCTCGCCTCGCCGCGGGCAGTGCCCGTATTGCGACTCGAAACCGCCGTCTCCCGGCGTTCGTGCCGCTTATCCCCTCACGTCGAGTATCCGAGCGCATGAGTACCGAACTGACGTTCACCGACCGCGGGGTCGACGTCGTCTACGAGGGGACCGAGTTCGAACTGGAGAAGACGCTGATCGAGGAGGCGACCGGGAAGTCGTACCGGGACGTCACCGACCACGAGGTCCTGACCATCGTCGCGGAGGACCCCGAGTTGGACGGCGAGCCCGTCCGGATCGGCGACGTGCTGTAGCGACGGCGACTCGGCTCCGCTCGTTCACTCCGCAGAGACGAGTTTGTAGCCGCCGCCGTCTGTATTCCCGTCGTCCGGGTCCGGCGCGCGCTCCGCGTAGTAGACGTCGCCGTCGACGACGCGGGGCGCGCTCGTCACCCACCCGTCGTGGTCGACGCGCCACACCTCCTCGCCGGAGTCGGCCTCCAGCGCGTAGAGGGTACTGTCCTTTGATCCCGTCAGCACACGGTCGCCGGCGACCGTCGCGCAGCCGGTCAGGGGGGCCCCGGTCCGGAAGCGCCACTCCACCTCGCCGGTCGACGCGTCGAGCGCGTACAGGTGGTAGTCGTGGCTCCCCATGTACACCACGTCGCGCTCGGGGTCGATCGCGGGCCCCGTCATCGAGAGGTTGCCCGTCTCGTAGTGCCAGTCCTCCTCGCCGGTCTCGAGGTCCACCCGATACACGTTGAAGTCCCACGAGCCGAAGAAGGCCGCGCCGTCGTACGTCGCGATCGGCCCCTTGATCTCGCCGTTGTTCTCGCTCGGGGGATCGGTCGCGAACCGCCACTGGAACTCCAGGTCCGGGAAGCTCCAGCAGTAGAGGTAGCCGTCGTTCGACCCGCACACCATCCGCCCGGCGTCGAGCGAGATGGCGGGCGAGGAGTGCGGGTGATCGGTGGGGCGGTGTTCCGGCTCCTCCCAAGTCACGTCGCCCGTCTCCGCGTCGACCGCGAACAGCCGCCCCTCCGGGTCGTAGAACTCGACCGAGACGTACAGCTCGCCGCCATAGTACAGCGGGCTCGACCCGATAGCGTCGCCGAGATCCGTCGACCACTCCAACTCCCCGGAGTCGAGCGCGAACGCGTAGAGGACGCCGTCGTACGCGCCGATATACGCCCGGCCGTCCGCGACCGCCGGCGTCCCGTGGATCCCGCGGCCGTCCGCGTCGGTCTCCCCGCGCCACCGCACGTCGCCGTCGGCCGTTATCCACAGCAGGTCGCCGGTGTCGCCCGGCAGAAGGACGCCCCCGTCGGGGTGCGGCACCGCGCTCGCCTTCGCCGCGCGGTGTTCCCCGGTGTTGACCTCCGGGATTCGCCACGCCTCCTCGACCGCGTCGGGCACCGTCTCGTCGGGGAAGTACCCCCACCGCTCCAGCGAGCCGCGGAACTGCGCGACCCCCGGCGGGATCGTCTGCTCGGTCGAGCCGCCGCTTCCGGAGTCGGCCCCGCCGCGGTCGACGTCCGCGTCTACGGGCGGACCGCTCTGCGAAGCGCAGCCGGCTGCCGCACCGGTCGTCGCCGCGCCGACCGCCGCGAGCCATTCGCGTCGAGAGAAACCGTCGGTCATCGGGCTAGCCGTCGAACCGGGGTCGCTTTAGTGTGACGAACGCGCCGATCGCGGACGCCGTCCTGCGTCCCGACCGGACGACTTTTTCCGGCGCTCCGCGAAGTGGGGGTATGGAGATCGGATTCAAACTCGGCGCCAACGTCCCGTCCGGCGTGTTTGCGCTCCACGCCGTCATCGCGGTGGTGTTCCTGGGACTGGCGGGGCTGAACGGGGCGAACGGCGAGACGGTCGGTCTGGCGATCTACCTCGCGATGGCGGGGATGATCTCGATCGTTGGCGTGGTGGCCGGGCGGATCGTCTCGCGCCGCTGACCTCCGCGGCGGAATAGGCTTCGATGAAGCCGCTGCTTGCGGTGTTGATCGCGACGGCAGAAGTGGGGCCGGAGGGATTTGAACCCCCGATCGACTGATATCTCCGGTGCGCCTCGGAACTCCAGAGGGTCGTCAACACGACCGATGATCAGTCGGCCGCTCGGTATATCAGTCTGGAGTGTCGTCCCGGGCGCAAGCCTCTGGAGTCAGTCGCCATGCCTGGCTTGGCCACAGCCCCGCGTGATCTCGCATCAGGAAATTGCCGAAACGCGGATAAAGGGGTTTCGATCGAGGGCGATCGAGGGACGGCGCCGCGCTCTCCGCTCAGCGGTGAACGCCTCGCTCGGCCGCTCGCCGGGGGAGCTCCAAACCGGCGTTACTCCCGGTCGTCGTCGCTCCAGTCGCAGTCTTGGCACTTGAAGCCGGTGACGAACTCGGTCACGCTCGGCATGTATCCGACCGAGATGACGTCGCCGCCGCACTCCGGACAGTCGCGGTCTGCGTCCGCGATGGACTCAGCCTCCAGCACCGACTCCCCTTCGACCAGCTCTGCGAGCTTCTCGGGCGTCACCATCCGCCCCTGAACGACGCGGTTAGACATACCCGTCGTTTGGGGTCGAGCGCCTAAACCCCGGCGACACACGCGGTGAAGATGCGGCGGTGTCGCGGGTGGCGCTCCGCCGACTACCCCGGAGCTACAGCCACGGCGCGCGGGAGTCGTCGTCGGCGAAGGGGTCCGTCCCCTCGTCGCCGGTCTCGCGCTCCTCCCCGCCGTTCGCAAGGACGGCCACGTCGTCGTCGACGATGGGCGACGGTCCCTCCGGCGGCGTATCGAGCGGTGGGTCGCTCGGCGGCGCGTCGTCCGCCCCCTCGTCGGCGTCGGTCGAGTCGTCGTCCGACTCATCGCTCCCGCCGGCGGACCCGTCGGGCGCGTCGTCGTCCGGTCCGTCGTCGACGTCGGTGACGCCCTCCAGCGCGCCCGCGTTCGGGTCGTAGGCGAAGAGGGTCGTCACCGCGAGCACCGCGAGCGCGACCGGCGCTTCCGTCTGCATGAGGTCGAACGGGCCGAGCAGGATCGGCAGGGCGAGCACGCCCAGCGCGACCGCGGAGCCGAACCGGAACCGGTCGATGTCGACGCGGCCGCGGAGGTGCGGCGACAGCAGCGCGATCGACAGCGCGAACGCGACGCCGACGGCGGCGGCCGCGGTGCCGTTGACGACGTACTCGGTCGAGGTCTCCAGCGCGAAGCCGGACGGGTTGAAGCTCGCGACGAGCCCGAGCCCGATGATGACGCCCGGGCTCGGCAGGTACTCGCCGACCTCCGAACTGGCGGTCTTGGCGGCGATCGTCAGGATGACCAGGCCGGCGAACCGCTCGAAGACGGCCAGGTCGAGGAGTTCCCTGAGCGTCGGCGCGAGGGCGGCCTCCACGGCGGCGACCGGAATGATGATCGCGCCGATCAGCAGCACGGAGGTGACCATCTCCCGGCGGGAGCCGTCCATCTCCGCGAGGATCACCGCGGCGGTCGCGGAGCCGCCGAAGATCAGGATCCCCGTTTCGACGACGCCGCTCGCGGATCCGAGAACGCCGGCGACGACTAACGCGGGGAAGATGCCGTCGACGAGCGGCAACACCATCACGGTCGCGAGCAGCTTCGTCGCGCTCCCGACCTGCCGTTCTAATCGCAGGGCGACGGGGTGGCGTGACGTGCTCATTTAGGGACGATAGCCCTGACCGTCGGGGTGGCGGTGGGACGCGTGCGACTCGCGATGGTCGGGGGACCACCACGCGGAGTCCACGCCGAGGGATTTCCGACGAGCCCATGTAAAGAGAGTGCGCGGATTGCCGGCTGTAAAGCGGACGCCGAGGTCGGCGTTCGACTGGCCGGCGATGCGCGCGTTCACGGGACTGTCGGAGTCCATACCTGTTATACGCGTTTCGGTCGCGTTAAAGGTTGTGTGAGACGTGTCCGCACGCCACGAATGATCGACGGTCGGCGACCGCTTTCGACGACGATACGTCGACGATGACGCCGCATCTCCGACTATCTCTCGGCGCCCGAGCCCGCCTGCCGCTCATCGACCGCTGCTCCGAAGACGCGTCCACCGATCCCCGTATCTGTCGCGCTCTGCCCCACGACTGGGCACGAACGTGTACACAACACCCCTCTGTTTGTGACCAACCTCCACGTCCGTGCTGTCTCGCAACGCTTTTCATCGGCCGTTCATGACGGCTTATATGGAGACAAATTCTGGCCGGTTCTCGGCGAAACTCGAGGTCCCGGAAGCGCTGACGTTCGACGACGTGCTGCTCCGCCCGAAAGAGAGCCGGGTGGAGCCCGACGACGCCGACCTGACCACTCGCGTGTCGCGGAACGTCGAGCTCACCGTCCCCGTGCTGTCGGCGGCGATGGACACCGTCACCGAGAGCGACCTCGCCATCGCGATGGCCCGCGAGGGCGGCCTCGGCGTGCTCCACCGCAACATGACCGTCGAGGAGACGGCCGCGGAGGTCGAGCGCGTCAAGCGCGCCCACGAGCTCGTCATCCGGCGCGAGAACGTCGTCACCGTCTCGCCGGACGACACCGTCCGCGAGGCCGACGCCGTGATGGAGCGGCAGGGCGTCTCGGGCGCCCCCGTCGTCGCGGACGACGACACGGTCCTCGGCATCATCTCGGGGACCGACATCCGTCCGTACCTCGAGGTCGGCGAGGACGACGCCGTCCGCGAGGCGATGACCGACGAGGTCATCACCGCCACGGAGGACGTCGAGGCGCGCGCGGCGCTCGAACTGATGTACGATCACAAGATCGAGCGCGTCCCCATCGTGGACGGCGACGAGCGGCTCGTCGGACTGGTGACGATGCAGGGGATCCTCCAGCGCCGCGAGCACGAGGAGGCCGCCCGCGACGACCGCGGCCGCCTGCTGGCCGGGGTCGCCGTCGGCCCCTTCGAGGAGGAGCGCGCCGTCGCCGCCGACGAGGCCGGCGTCGACGTCATCTTCATCGACTGCGCGCACGCCCACAACCTCAACGTGCTCGACTCCGCGGAGGCGATCAAGGCGACCGTCGACGCCGACGTCGTCGTCGGTAACGTCGGCACGCGCGAGGCCGCCGAGGCCGCCGTCGACTTCGCTGACGGGCTGAAGGTCGGCATCGGCCCGGGCTCGATCTGTACCACGCGGGTCGTCAGCGGCGCCGGGATGCCCCAGATGACCGCCGTCGCGGAGGTCGCCGACGTCGCCGCCGAGCACGGCGTGCCCGTTATCGCCGACGGCGGGATCCGGTACTCCGGCGACGCGATCAAGGCGCTCGCGGCCGGCGCGGACGCGGTGATGCTGGGTTCGTACTTCGCCGGCACGGACGAGGCCCCCGGCCGCGTCATCACGATGCAGGGGAAGAAGTACAAGCAGTACCGCGGCATGGGCTCGGTCGGGGCGATGAAGTCCGGCGGCGGCGACCGCTACCTCAAGGAGGAGCAGGAGGACGAGGAGTTCGTCCCCGAGGGCGTCGAGGCGGCGACCCCGTACAAGGGGAGCCTCGCGTCGGAGCTCTATCAGCTCACCGGCGGGATGCGCTCCGGAATGGGGTACGTCGGCGCGGAGACCGTCCCCGACCTCCACGAGCGCGCGGAGTTCGTGCGCGTCTCCGCGGCGGGGCAGAGCGAGAGCCACCCGCACGACGTGATGATCACGGACGAGGCGCCGAACTACAGTCCGAACGAGTAATCGCAGACGACCTTTCGGCGGGACGGGTCCGCGAACGGCCCCTTGGCCGGACGCGCTCGCGGCCGACCGCCGACCGATCGCCCGCTCGGGCCGCGCGTCGAAGAGGTATTTTAATATAGCCAGCGGAGAGACGAAACGTGTGAGCGAATACCCCCTCGCTCCCGTCATCCATGAGTGAGCAACCGCCGCTGGTCCTCGTGGTCGAGGACGAACCCGACTTGGCCGACCTGTACGCCGCCTGGCTCGGCGACGAGTACCGCGTCCGAACCGCGTACGGCGGTCGCGAGGCGCTCGACGAGCTCGACGAGGCGGACAACCAGGTCGACGCGATACTCCTCGATCGGCGCATGCCGGGCCTCTCCGGCGACGAGGTCCTCACCGCCGTCCGCGAACGCGGCATCGACTGCCGGGTCGCGATGGTCACCGCCGTCGAGCCCGACTTCGACATCCTCGAGATGGGGTTCGACGACTACCTCGTCAAGCCTGTCACGAGCGACACGCTCCGCGAGACCGTCGAGGGTCTGCTACAGCGCGGCGAGTACGACTCAGAGGTTCAGGAGCTGTTCTCGCTGACCTCGAAGAAGGCGATGCTGGAGTCCGAGAAGAGCGCCACCGACCTCGCCGACAACGACGAGTACCAGCGGCTCACCGAGCGCATCGACGAGCTCCGCGAGCGCGCGGACGAGTCGCGCGACGCGGTCGCGAGCGACGACGAGGACTACGAGAAGCTCTTCCAGGACTTCGACACCGACGCGTAGCCGACGCCGACCGAGGGGGTGCCGCCGACTCTTTATCACCGGGCGAGCCGAACGGATCGCCGTATGCGCGTCCGGGACCTGCCGCTGTCGCCGTCCGTCGTCGACCACTTCGCCGAGCGCGGCGTGCGCGAGCTCTACCCGCCGCAGCGCGCGGCGGTCGACGCCGGCGTCTGCGAGGGGGCCGACGTCGTCGCCGCGGTGCCGACCGCGTCGGGCAAGACATTCGTCGCGCAGCTCGCGCTGCTGACCGCGGACGGCCCCGGGCTGTACGTCTGTCCGCTCCGCGCGCTCGCCCGCGAGAAGTACGAGACGTTCGCGGCGCTGCCGGGCGTCGACGTCGGCATCTCCACCGGCGACTTCGACGCGACGGGCGAGGCCCTCGCCGGCAACGACGTGGTGGTCGCCACGAGCGAGAAGGTCGACTCGGCGATCCGCAACGGGGCCTCGTGGGTCGACGAACTCGCCTGCGTCGTCGTCGACGAGGTCCACCTGCTCGGCGCGAAGCGGCGCGGTCCCACCCTTGAGGTGACGCTGGCGACGCTCCGCCGCCGGAACCCCGACCTCCAGACCGTGGCGCTGTCGGCGACCGTCGACAACCCTGACGCGATCGCCGACTGGCTCGATGCCGCCCTCGTCGAGTCGGTGTGGCGGCCGGTCGACCTCCGGACCGGCGTCGCCGTCGGCGGTGAGGTGGACTTCGACGACGGCACACACCTCTCCGTCGACGTCGACAGCGACGAGGTGGGAGTAGCCGGCGAGGGTGACGGAGACGACGAAGACCGGCCGGTCGAAGAGAGCGGCGAAGACGGCGAGGGCGACGACGAGCACGACCCGACCGAGGTCACGGCCGCGCTGGTCGCCGACGCCGTCGCCGACGGCGGCCAGTGCCTCGCCTTCGTCCGCTCCCGGCGGGAAGCGGTCGACCTCGCGGAGCGGCTCGCCGAGGACGGCCTCGCGGCGGAGCTCGGGATCGAAGATGCGGCCGCCGCGGCGGCCGAGGAGGCGACCGACGTGGACGGCACGCTCCCGGGCCGACAGCTCGCGGACTGCCTGTGCGCCGGCGTCGCGTTCCACCACGCCGGGCTCCGGTCCGGCCACCGCGGGGTCGTCGAGTCGGCGTTCCGCGAGCGCGACGTCGCCTGTATCTGCGCTACGCCCACGCTGGCGGCCGGCGTCAACGTGCCCGCGCGCCGCGTCGTCGTCCGCGACCAGCGCCGGTACGGCGAGGGCGGCATGGCGTGGATTCCAACGCTTGAGGTCCACCAGATGTGCGGCCGCGCCGGTCGCCCCGGCCTCGATCCGCACGGGGAGGCGGTCCTCGTCGCCGACGCCGACACCCGAGAGGAGGTCCGCGAGCGGTACGTCGCGGGCGAGCCCGAGGCCGTCGAGTCGCAGCTCGCCGACCCGGGATCGCTCCGTACGCACGTCCTCGCGGCGGTCGCGACGGACTTCGCCGCGACCGAGTCCGAGATCCTCGACGTGTTCGAAGGAACCTTTTACGCGCGGGAGACGGGGGCCGGCAGCCTCGCGGACGCCGTCGCCGTCGCGGTCGACGACCTCGTCGCGGCCGGGATGGTCGCCCGGGAGACGGGCGGGGTCGAGGACTACCGCCTCGTCGCGACCGCCGTCGGCGAGACCACCTCGAAGCAGTACGTCCGGCCCGAGACCGGCGAGCGCATCGTCGCCGGGCTCCGCGACGCGGCCGACCTCCCGGAGGCGACGACGCTCACCGCATTCGAGGTTATCTGCGACACGCCGGACATGCAGGACACGTACCTCGGGAACGCGGAGCGCGCCGACATCTACCGGTTCGCGCGGACCAACGCCGCGCACCTCACCACGGACATGACCGAGCCGGACGACTTCGAGGGGTGGTTGGAGTCGGTGAAGACGGCGCGGATCCTAGACGAGTGGATCGGGGGCGCGACCGTGGAGGAACTGGTCGAGCAGTACCGGATCGGCCCCGGCGACCTCGACTCGCGGGTCGAGCGCGCGGAATGGCTGCTGAGCGCGGCCGAGGCGCTCGGGGAGACGATCGGGGTGCGTGTTCCCGCAGTGTCGCGGGCGCGGTCGCGGCTGTGAGTAGGACCGGAAAAGTGGCGGCGACGCGCCTCGGCTCAGTCGGCGGAGCCGACGGCGCGGTGGAAGGGGGTCCGCGCGATCGTCTGTCGCAGCTCCGCGAGAGAGTCGCGGCCGACTTCGCTCGCGGCGGACATCACCGCGAACACCTCCTGTCTGGACACCTTCACGCCGGTCTCGGTGAGCGCGTCCTCGGGGCGGCTCCCGATCTCCCGGAGCGTGCCGACCGCGAGCAGGTACGGGACGGTCCACGCCTCCATCGTGTTCCCGTTCGAGAGTGGCATCGTCTCCAGGTACGCCTGCGCGTCGTCGAGGAACGAGCGGGCGTAGTCCGCGGTCCGGCCGACGACGCGCGCGGACGACTCGCGGTTCTCGGGGTGGACGACGCGCTCCTGCTCGACGCCCTCGGCCTCCAGCCACTCGGCGGGGAGGTAGACGTTGTTCTCCTCTGTGTAGTCGTCGTAGACATCCTTCGAGACGTTGACAAGCTGGAGGAGGAGCCCGAACTCCTCGGCGGTCTCCCGCAGCCGCGTCGCGCGCTCCTCGTCGAGGTCGCCGCGGGTGAGCAGGTTCGTGATGAGGTTGCCGACGGTGCCGGCCGCGTAGTAGCAGTACTGTTCGAGCTCGTCGCGGTCGTCGATCCGGAGCCCGCCCTCCGTGGCGTGGCGGTCGACGAACATCGCCATCCCGTCGACCATCTCCAACACCGGCGGGACGATCGCGGCCTGCGCCTCCGGGTCAAGCTCCTCGAACGTCGCCGCGATCGTGGGCGCCTCGGCGACGACCGTCCAGTCGTCGTCGCGCTCCGCGGGGAGCCACTCGTCGACCGCCGCGCGGAACTCGGCGATATCGGTGTCCTCGTCCGGGTCGATCGCCTGCCGATACGTCCGCAGCACGTCGCTCTGTGCCTCCGGCGGGATGTGGCCGGCGTCTTCAACCGTGTCGGCGACGCGGCAGAGGAGGTAGCCGACGCAGATCTGCGACGCCATCGGTTCCTCTAACACGTCGACAGTCAGCGCGAAGGTCCGCGAGACCCCTTGGACCGCCTCGTGACACCACGCGAGGTCGGCCTCACCGGGACCGTATTCTCGTCCGCTCATTCAGTTGCCAGACCTTACGGCACAACGCATAAAAAGCCTCGTGGAACGCCGCCCGAGCCCCGCTCGCCCCCTCAACCGCCGAAATCGCCCGGCATCGCAGCGCTCGCCCGCGACGAACGCCCCACCCGTGTACAACCGTGTGGAAACGGCTAAGTCCGCCCGGCCAAACGCACTCACATGGAGTTCACGCTCACCGAAGAGCAGCGTCAGATCCGCGACACCGTCGCGGAGTTCGTCGACGAGGAGGTCGTCCCGCGCGCGGTCGAGATCGATGAGACCGACGAGTTCCCCGCCGACCTGGTCGACGAGATGGCCGACCTCGGGCTCATGGGGATGCCGTTCCCGGTCGAGTACGAGGGCGCGGGTCTCGACTACCACAGCTACGCGATCGGGCTCGAGGAGATCTCCCGCGGCTCCGGCGGGCTCGGGACGGTCGTCGCCGCCCACACTTCGCTGGCCGGCAACATGCTCTACGAGTTCGGCGACGAGGCCCAGAAGCAGGAGTACCTCACCGCCCTGAACACCGGCGAGGACATCGGCGCGTTCGCTCTCTCTGAGGCCGAGGCGGGTTCGGACGTGCCGGCGATGACGACCGCCGCGGAGCGCGACGGCGACGGCTACGTCGTGAACGGCGGCAAGCTCTGGATCTCGAACGGCTCCGTCGCGGACACGGTCACCCTGTTCGCGAAGACCGACCCCGACGCCGGCCGGAACGGGATCTCGTCGTTCGTCGTGCGCCCGGAGGAGGACGACGGGTTCATTGTCGAGGGGACGGAGGACAAGCTCGGCGACAAGGGGTGTCCGACCGCGGAGCTGCGGTTCGACGACATGTGGATCCCTGAGGACCGCCTGCTCGGCGAGGAGGGCGACGGGTTCGTTCACGCGCTGAAGACGCTCAACGGCGGGCGTATCACCATCGCCGCCCGGTCGGTCGGGATCGCCCGCGCCGCGCTCGACGAGGCGAAGTCCTACGCCCAACAACGCGAGCAGTTCGATCGCGCCATCGCCGACTTCCAGGCGATCCAGCACAAGCTCGCCGACATGGACACGAAGGCGCGCGCCGCGGAGCTGCTGATGCACGAGGCGGCCGACCTGAAGATGCGCGACGAGGACTACATCAAGCAGGCGGCGCAGGCAAAGCTGTACGCCTCCGAGATCGCCCGCGAGGTCGCCAACGAGGGGATCCAGATCCACGGCGGCTACGGCTACACCAAGGACTTCCCCGCGGAGCGCTTCTACCGCGACGCGAAGCTCTCGGAGATCTACGAGGGGACGAGCGAGGTCCTGCGCAACACGATCGCACAGCAGTTACTCGACGAGTGAACGGGCCGGGACGCGCCGGCCGCGCCCCTTAGCGGTCGTCGCCGTCGTCGTTCGCGGTGTCGTCGTTACCGTCCGCGGTGTCGCCGCGACTATCCTCTGTGGCTCCATCGCTGCCGTCCGCAGCGTCTCCGTCCCCGTCGCGGCCGCCGTCCGTGGCGTCTCCGTCGCTCTCCGCGCCGGATCGCGGCCCGTGCGCCACGTCGGCGTCCGACGGGTTCTGGTCGACCGCGTACTCGCCCGTGTCGATCCGCTCCGCGGGCTCCGAGTAGTCGCGGTCGCTCGGCGAGAAGTCGGGGCGGACGACGCCGTCCTCCGGGATGTCGAGGTCCTCCTCGGACGACTCGTCCGCGGCGTCGTCTCCCTCCGCGTCGACGACCACGTTCTCGACGGGGTCGTCGCCAGCGTCTTTGTTCCCTGCGTTCTCCTCGTCGACGCCGTCGCGCCCGCCTTCTGCGGTCTCCTCGCTCTCTGTGACCGCTCCGTCGGCGTCCTCGCTCGCCGCGTCGTCGCTCTCGACCCACTCGAAGGAGTCGGCGCCGGCGCTCCGCCGCGCCGCCACGGCGGTCGCGAGGCGCTCGGTGAGCGTCTCCTTCAGCGCCTCCGCCTCGTCGATCTCGAAGTCGACGGCGGCCGCGTCGCTGCCGGTCAGCGAACTGGTGCCCGCCGTGTCGGCGACGATCGTCGCGACCCCCCACCGGCGCTGGAACACGGTCCGGCTGTCGATCACGTTCTGGATCCGGTAGTACGGGACGACGGTGACCGTCCGACTCCAGAACCCGTTCCGGGTGAGCAGGTGGTCCTCGCCGAGCCAGTAGCCGCGGTGCTTCCACTTCAGGTGCGCCGCGGGCGGGACGGCGACGAGGAGCGCGGCCACTCCGTACCACGGGAGCGACGGCGAGACGTACCAGTTCACGCCGTACGCGATTCCGGTGAGGACGCCGACGAGCAGCGTGTACCGGATGACGTACCGCCATCGGATCCGCTTTGGCGGGCGGTTGAACTCGGGCGAACCGAACGACTCAATCTCGTGTGTCAGCCGGTAGACGCGGTCGGTGGCGGCGATCGGAACGGCCGACTGGTTGCCGGACTCCGTCCCCTGCCCCGGTGCGTACCCCGCCGTCTCGATCGACAGGCTCGCGTAGCCGAGCGCGCGCTTGGCCGGGTTGTCGGTGATCCGTAGCGCCTGGACCTTCTCGGTCGGGATCGAGCCGCTGTACCGCCGGAACAGCCCGCGCTCGTAGCGCAGTTCGTCGCCGGCTCGCGCGAGCCGGAAGCCGTAGTAGTTCGAGAAGGCGACGCCAGCGCCGATGAGCCACGACGCGATGAACAGCGCGGCGATCCCGACGACCGCCGTCGCGGTGAGCGCGGCGGCCGAGGTCTCCGGCAGGAAGCTCGACAGCACCGGGAACGAGCCGGAGCTCAGGAAGGCTAGCAGTCCGATCAGCCGCCCGTCGAACGACAGCGCCCCGACTAAGGCGAGCTCGCCGGGCGAGATGGCGAACAGCTCCTCCTCGTCCGGCGCGAACGCGTCGTCGCGCCCGCCGTTGACGGCGTCGACGTCCGCGTTCCCCTCCGCGGCGTCCGCCGACCGCTCGGCCCCGGACTTCCGGCGCTGGACCTCGCGCTGGAGCCGCGTCGCCTCGTCCGGCGTGACGAACCGGATCGACCCCTCCGTGCTGGACCCCCCGGCAGTCTCCAAGTCGACCGCGGCGACGCCGATGGCGCGCTGGACCACGCCCCGACTCACGTCGACGTTCTGGATGCGTCGGTAGGGGATCTCGCGCTCGCGCCGGGAGATGACGCCCGAGGAGATGTCGAGGGTGTCCTCGGTGAGGACGTACTCGAACCGACGGTAGTAGGCGACCTCGTAGGCGAACATGACGAGGAGGATGGCCGCGCCGCCGGCGACCGCCAGCGGGAGGCCGAACCCGCCGCTGTTCACGATCACGAACAGCGCGACGGCGGTCCCGGCCGCCTTCTGGAGTGCGCGGTACGGGACCGACTGCGGCGCGAGCTTCACACCGCGTCCTCCCCGTCTGCGCGGATCGCCAGTCGCTTCAGTTCCTCGCGGAGGTCGCTCGCGCCGTCCGGCGTGAGTCCCGGGATCCGCACGTCCGCGCCGCGCGACCCGGCAGTGTACACGACGCAGGAGGCGAGCCCGACGGTCCGCTCGATCGGGCCGCGCCGCGAGTCGACGTGCTGGATCCGTACCAGCGGCACGGTGGTGCGCACCTGCGTGACCACGCCGCGGTCGAGGTAGATCGCGTCCTCGCGGATCTCGTAGCTCCAGCGTCGGTAGCGGAGCAGCGCGTGCCCGACGGTGAGGGTCAGCGCGACTGCGCCGACCGCGACCGGCGCCCACCGTGGAAGGTACTCGAGGAACGCGCCGGCGGCGAACGGGGCGGTGACGAGCGCCGAGAGGAGCACCGCGCGGAGGACCCACACGACCTGGACTCGGGGGTGAAGCGTCTGTGCCGTCATCGGCGCTCCCCCGTCGCGTGTCCGTGTATCATGGGCGGCGGTTGTCGGCCCCGACGTATAAGTCCGGTCGGAAGCGCTCGAGAAAAACCGGGGAAAGACTATGGTACATATTCTCTCCCGATGGCGATAATTGCCGAAACCAATATCACGAACGATCGAGTCGTGGGCGCCATGGCTGACGACCCGTTCGAGAACATGCTCGCCCAGATGGACCGCGCCGAGGAGTACGCAGACGTGGATCATGGGGTGTTCGAGCGGCTCAAGAATCCGGAACGGACCCTGAAGGTGACGCTCCCGGTCGAGCTCGAGTCCGGAGAGGTGGAGGTGTTCGAGGGCTACCGCTGTCAGTTCGACAGCTCTCGGGGACCGTTCAAGGGCGGCGTCCGCTTCCACCCCTCGGTCACTCAGCGCGAGGTCGAGGCGCTCGCCGGGTGGATGACATGGAAGACCGCCCTCGTCGACCTCCCGTACGGCGGCGCGAAGGGCGGCGTGATCTGCGAGCCGAAGGACCTCACCGAGCGCGACCTCGAACGGCTCACCCGGCGCTACACCGAGGGGATCCGCCGGATGATCGGCCCCGAGGTCGACGTGCCGGCGCCGGACATGAACACGAACCCGCAGACGATGGCGTGGATGATGGACACCTACTCGATGTACGAGGGATACTCCGTGCCGCAGGTCGTCACCGGGAAGCCGCTGGAGATCGGCGGGACGCCCGGCCGCGTGGAGGCGACCGGCCGCGGGGTCTCGCTCGTCACCGAGCGGCTCTTCGAGTACCTCGACCGCGACCTCTCCGACGCCTCCGTCGCGATCCAGGGGTTCGGAAACGTCGGGTCCAACGCGGCCCGGCTCCTCGACGAGTCGGGCGCCAACGTGGTCGCCACCTCCGACGTGACTGGCGCGGCGTACGACCCGGACGGCCTCGACGTGGCCGCGCTCGGCGCGCACGTCGACGCCGGCGGGCTCATCGAGGAGTACGTCGCGGGCGAGTACCGAGGGAGCACGAGCGGCTCCACCTGGGACGACCCGGACCAGATCACCAACGCGGAGCTGCTCACCCTCGACGTCGACGTGCTCATCCCCGCCGCCGTCGAGGGCGTGATCACCGCCGACAACGTCGACGACCTCCGCGCGTCGGCGGTCGTCGAGGCCGCGAACGGTCCGACGACCGTCGCGGCCGACAAGGCGCTCACCGAGCGTGACATCCAGGTCGTGCCCGACATCCTCGCGAACGCGGGCGGCGTCATCGTCTCGTACCTGGAGTGGGTCCAGAACGCCCAGGAGTTCTCGTGGCCGCTGGAGACGGTCAACGCCGAGCTGGAGCGGCGCATCGGGAGCGCCTTCGACAAGACCGTTGAACAGTACGACACGAAAGAGCTCCCCGACCTGCGGACCGCCGCGTACACGCTCGCGCTGGAGCGAACGGCGAAAGCCCACGAGTACCGCGGCCTGTTCCCGTAACTTCGGCTTCGGCGAGACGAGTCCGGCGCCCTCAGGCCCGCCTGATCCGGTCGGCGGTGACCGCGATCGGCTCGCCGTAGTGGAGGATCGGCTCCCCGTCCGGTCTCTCGAAGCCGTTGGCCTCGAACAGCGTGTTCGCCCGGATCTCCGCCTCGGCCGGGCGCAGCGTCCACGGGTCGTGGTCGATCTCGCCGACGTACAGTCGCCCGCGCTCTCCCGCGGTGTAGAACCGGTAGTTCTCCAGTAAGAACGCCGGCAGCGAGCCCGGGTCGGGCGTGAACGCCTCGCCGGCCGGCGCGTAGGTCGCGTCGAACCGAGCGTGCGGGACGCCCTCGTGGATGCGACGGCTCGCGAACCGCACGGCGCTGCCGTCGTCCGAGCCGGCGGCCTCCTCGCTCGCGCCGCCGTCAGCCTTCTTCGTGTCGCCGTCGCCGCTATCGGGGCCTCTGCTCGCCGCGGTGCCCCGAACGTCGGTCTCGGCGCGGTAGTACGGGAGCCGGAACAGACCGCGGGCGACCGCCACGCCGAGTCGGTCGTCGGCGTCGAGGCTGTGAAAGTAGACGCCCGGGCCGTTCGGCCCCTCGACGTAGGTCCGCAGGTTGAGTTCGGGGAAGGACAGCCCGCGCGGCACCCCGCGCGGCCGGATGTCCTCCATCACGAACGGGACGACTCCGAGGTAGGCGTCGCCGTCGTGGGTCGCGACGGTGATCCCGTCGGGCAGCGCCGCGTCGACGGTCGCCGGGTCGACGGGCCAGTGGGCGAACAGTCCGTCCCGCCACGTCATCTCCAGCCAACGACGACCGAACATAGCCATAGTAGGAACCGGAGGGGCAAAACCCGCACGACACCGGCGGTCTCGGGCCGTCGCCCGCGGGCACTCTCTGCTCGCCGCCCACAGTCACTCCCAGGGATCCGCGTCGCCGCTGAGCGCGGTCGAGGCGTCCGCCCCCTCCGGTGCGTCCTTCCACTCGCCGAGTCCGGAGGGGTCGAGGTGGACGTGGACGTCGCCGACGTCGTCCAGCGCGCGGAGGCTCGTGACGAGGTCCGTCTCCACGTCGTGGGCCTCGCGGAGAGTCATCTTGCCGTCGACCTCGACGTGGACCTCGACTTCCAGGTCCGTCCCGTCGTAGAACACCGTGAGGTCGTGGACTCCCTCGACCGCGGGATGGTCGCGGAGCGCGGCGACGATGCGGTCCCGGTCGCCCGGCGGCGGGGCACCGCCGACAAGGTAGGTGACGTTCTCGCGACCGATCTCGATGCCCTGGTACACGACGAGGGCGCTGACGAGCGCACCGGCGATGGGGTCGAGCACGGGGACATCGAGGAACACCCCGATGACGCCGATCAGGGCGGCGACCGTGGTGTAGATGTCGTTGAGGCAGTCGACCGCGAGGGCGGTGAGCGCCGTCGAGCCCAGGTCGGTGTTCACCAGCTCCGTGTACCGGTACAGCACGTACATGTCCGCCATCGCGAACAGCAGCGCGCCGACGAGGAGGAGGCTCTTCCCGGGCGGGTCGTGGGCCCCGAAGAGTCCGAGGACCGACTCGCGCAACAGGAGGAGTCCGAGGACGACGATGGTCGCGCCGACGAGCAGCGCGGTCAGCGGCTCGATCCGCTGGTGGCCGTGCGGGTGCGTCTCGTCGGCGCTCTCGTACCGGGAGCCCCCCCAGACGAACACGACCGCGCTGGCGACGAGGTCGGCGACCGAGTGGGCGGCGTCGGCCAGCAGCGCGACGCTGTTGAAGACGAGTCCCGTCGCGCCCACGACCGCGATCTTCACCGCGTTCCCGGCGACGTTGACCGCCGCCGCCCGCTGGAACCGGGCGCGGTCGTCGTTCCCGAAGGGACTTAGCATATCGGTCCGTCCGACCGCGACCCTGTTAAGCGTCCCGCGTCGCGTCACGGCTCGGCGTGCCGCACACGGTCGCCCTACTCGTCGTGTCACCGCCCGATCCGGCGTCAGGCGCCGCCATCGACCCGCCGGTCTCCGGCGGAAGGCTCCGTCGTAACGCCTAAGACCGAAACGCTCCTCGCCTACGGTAATGAATCACGATCTTTTCTCCCGGGGTGGTCCTCGTGGGCGTCGAAATTAAAGAGACGGAGGTGAGCGACGAGGATTTCGCGGAGATGAAGGGCTTCGTTCGCGACTACCTCGCGGCCAGCGTCGAGAGCGAGGACGACGGCGGCCGCATGCGCTGGTACCCGTGGCACTCGGCGTCGTACCGGTTCAATCACATCCTCAACGTCGTCGACCTCGCGGCCGACATCGCCGAGGCCGAGGGCGCCGACATCGACGTCGTCCGGGTCGCGGCCGTCTTCCACGACGTCGCCAAGCTGGAGGCCGAGCAGGACGTCCACGCCGAGGCCGGCGCGCGCGTCACCCGCGAGTACCTCCAGAGCCGCGGCAACTACCCCGAGTCGTTCATCGAGGAGGTGTGCGGCGCGGTCGTCGACCACTCGTACACTGGCGACCTCGATGACGTCCCCTTGGAGAGCCGATGCCTGATCGAGGCCGACGTGCTCGACAAGGTCGGCGCCAACGGGGCCGTCCTAATGCTGTTGCGGATGGGGTACGAGTCGCGCACGCACATGGACGCCGCGAAGATGGTCGACCGCGTGCTCCAGCGCGCGCACGACCACACCGACCGCGTCGTCTCCGACACGGCCGAGAGCATCGCGCACCAGCGCATCAAGCGCGTGAAGTGGCTGCGCGAGTGGCTCGAAGAGGAGGTCTCGCAGATGGACGCCGAGGGCGTCACCGACCGCTGACGGGGCGTCGTCGCCGGTTGCGAAACGCGTGTGGAGCCGACCGAACCGGCCGTCGAATCAGGCTTCCTCGTCCGGTCCGTCCGTCTTGACGAGCGGCAGTGTCGCCTCCAGATAGCGATCGATCCCGGCGCGCGAGTCCGCGACCCAC
This sequence comes from Halorubrum miltondacostae, assembly GCF_041379815.1. Lineage (NCBI taxonomy): Archaea > Methanobacteriati > Methanobacteriota > Halobacteria > Halobacteriales > Haloferacaceae > Halorubrum > Halorubrum miltondacostae. Next base: position 464,099 of record NZ_JBEDNY010000003.1, on the reverse strand, counting down.
GCCCGCTTGTTCGTCGTCGCCCACCGGAACATTCCGCCGGTCGCGAACGTCTGGAGCGTCGACGCGACCTGCGCCGCGGTGACGGACGCCTCGTCGCCCGCCGCCCCGCCGCCGTCGCGCGAGGTCTCGGCGGCCGCCTCGCGGACGAGCCGCTTGAGGTACTCGCCGAAGACCCGGTCGCTACGGTCGAAGTGGTCGCGGTACGCCTCGTCGTTTGCCGCCTGCGAGCGGAGTTCCGTCATCACCGTCACGAACCGCGCGTCGGGCGCGTGCGGCTGGTCGAGCGAGGTGGGCTCGACCGCCGCCGTGAGGTAGTCATCGAGCTGGTCCCGCGCCGAGCGATCGAACGGCGCCTCGGGAGCCATCTCGGACCCGTCCTCGCTCTCCGGGGCGTCTCCGGGAGAGCCGCCGGCGACGGACGCCTCGAACTCGTCGAGGAGGAACTCCAAGAGGTCGACCAAGAGCTCGTCTTTGCCGTCGTAGTGGTGGTACACGAGCGACGGGCTCTTGTCGAACTCGTCGCCGATCCGCGCGATCGTGACGTTCGCGTACCCATGTTCGCAGAGCGCGCGGAACGCCGCGCCGAGGATCGCCTGTCGGGTGTCCGCCGGCTCCGCGAACGGGTCGTTCATACCTCGGGTAGTCGGGTGCGGTATATAGAACTCTTGATTGAACGTTTATTCAACACGCTTATTCAATAGGACTGCAACAGGACCGTATGACTCCAGCCGATCCGCTACGGTACAATCGGTCGCGCCGCGCGACCAGACCCTCCGACTGCTCCGGTGGAGGAGATCGATGAGTCGGGTGACGCGGCCCGCCGCGATCGCCGTCGCCGTCGTCGCGCTCAGCGCACTTCTCGTCGGCGTTTCGCTCGCCGGCGCCGCGGCGCCGGGTCCGGCGTCGGGCGACGCCGCCGCGCTCTCGAGCGTTGAGGGAGCGACCGCTGACGGCGCGGTCGCACAAGCGGACGACCCGACACAGAGACAAGTCCGGGGCTCGCCCGTACTAGACCTGTTCGTCTCACAGCGCTCGATCCCGAGCGGTGGCGAGTCGACCGTGACAGTCGACATCGTCAACACGGGGGAGATGGAGATCGGGAACCAGCTCGACTCCCGGGTGACGACCGCCCGCGGGCTCACGCTCGAGATCGACGACGGCGACGTGCCGATCGACGTGGAGGACGGCAAGATTCCGGTCGGTGACGTTCGGACCGCTGCGAGCCCAGTCTCCGTGCCGCTCGACGTGACCGTCCCCGACGGTGTCTCTGACGGGAGGTACGAGGTGGAAGCCACCGCCCGCTACCAGTATACCTTCGAGGTCATCCCCGAGTACAACGATTTTAAAAACCGCCGCGGGATCGACGACTTCGATCTCACCATCGTCGTCGACGACGGCGCGCGGTTCGCGGTCCTCGAGACCGACACCGACACGCAGGTCGGCGGCAGCGGCGAGGTGACCGTCACGCTGGCGAACGTCGGCGACGAGACCGCGCGCGACGCGGTCGTCTCCGGGACCACGACCGCGCCCGGCGTCCGCCTCGGTGAGGGCGGCGGGCAGTCCTTCGTCGGCGACTGGGCCCCCGGCGAGAACCGGACCGTCACCTTCGACTCGACGGTCGGCGACTCGTTCGGCGGCGGCGCGTACGCGCTCTCGTCGACGGTCGACTACCGCGACCCGAACGGCGTCGACGCGACCGCGGCGGCCGCGCGCGCCGGCGTCGTCCCGATCCGCGAGCAGTCGTTCTCACTGGACGGCGTCTCCGGCACGCTCGAAGTCGGCTACTCCGGGACGGTCTCCGGGACGCTCACGAACGAGGGGCCGCTCCCCGTCGAGGACGCGGTCCTCGTCGCCGACTCCGGGAGCAACCGCGTGAGCCTCGGTGAGAGCCGCTACGCGCTGCCGCGGATTCCGCCGGGCGAGTCGGCCGAGTTCTCCTTCGACGCCGACGTGAGCGGGAGCGCCGACCCCGGCCCGCGGCAGTTCCGCTTCACGACTCGATACGAGAGCGGCGACGCGACGATCGCGGTTGAGGAGACCCGCCGCGTCGAGGTGGCCCCCCGGCAGTCCGAGTTCGAACTCGACGTCGAGAACGCCACCGTCTCGGCGGGCGAGACCCGGCGGATCAACGCGACGATCACAAACCGGCGGCCGGAGACGCTCTCCTCTATCAACGCCGGGCTCTACGCCGACAGCCCGCTAACGGCGGTCAACGACGAGGCGTTCGTCGACGAGCTCGAACCCGGCGAGTCCGCGAGGATCTGGTTCGAGGTGGCCGCCGCCTCGGGCGCGAGCGTCGAGGACCACCCGATTGAGCTCGACTTCCAATACGAGGACGAACGCGGCAACGACCGCATCTCGGACATTACGCAGGTCCCGGTCACGGTGACCGCCCCCGTCGACGACGGCGGGCGCCCGCTCGGACTGATCGCCGTGGGCGTCCTCCTCGTCGTCGCCGCGGTCGGCGGCGCCCTCCTGTACCGACGGCGGTGATCCGATGAGGCGACACGCCACCGCGCTCGCGACGGACCGCGGCCTTCACTCGCCGTCGACCGCTCGGCGGTGGACAGCGGGGCGGCCGTGACCGCGGTCGACCGGCTGATCGAAGAGGTCGACCGCGTCGTCACCGAGCGGCCGCTGGCGGTCATCGCGGTCTTCGTGCTCGTCACCGCCGCGTTCGCCGGAGGGGTGACCGGTATCGAGACGAACGCGGGAACGGACCAGTTCACGCAGGACATCCCCGCCCAGCGGGCGCTCGACAACATCGACGAGGAGTTCGAGACGTCGATCGGCGGCTCCGCGACGTCGGCGCAGGTGATCGTCTCCGACGACAACGTCCTCTCCCGAGACGCGCTGATCCGGACCTTGGAGACGCAACAGCGGCTGGAGTCGCGATCGACGCTCCGGGTCGCCTCGACGTCGAGCCACGCCGATGCGGTCGCCCGCCAACTCGACCCGACCGCCGCGAGCGCGGCGGAGCGACGCGACGCCGTGGCAGAGGCGACACCCGCGGAGCTCCGGTCCGCCATCGCCGACGCCGACGCGACGGGGGCGATCGCGGCGCAGGTGTCCGTCGACTACAACCCCACGGCGCAGGCGGCCGACACCGCGATCGTGGGGATTACGTACGACCTGCCGGCGTCTGCGACGTCGGCCCGGGTGACGGAGCTTCAGACCCGCAGCGTCGACGTCGTCGACTCCGTGCCGGGCAACAAGGCGGGCGAGAACGCGATCCTCTTCGGCGACGGCGTCCTCCAGTCGGAGATCACCGCGCTGCTGACCGACACCGCGATAATCGTCTTCCCGGCGGCGCTCATCCTGATCGTCGGGTTCCTGATCTTCTCGTACCGCGACCCGTTCGACATGGCGATCGGGCTGTCCGCGCTGCTCATGTCGCTCCTGTGGACCTTCGGCTTCATGGGGTACGCCGGGATCCCCTTCTCCAACTCGCTCGTGACGGTGTTCCCGCTCCTGCTCGCGGTCGGGATCGACTTCGGTATCCACATCGTCAACCGCTACCGCGAGGAGCGGGCGACCGGGGCCGGGATCGAGCGGTCGATGCGGACCACGACCGACCAGCTGCTCATCGCCTTCCTGCTCGTGACGATTACCACCGTGTTCGGGCTCGTCTCCAACGTCGCGAGCCCGTTCGACCCCAACCGCGACTTCGGAATCGTCGCGGCCGCGGGGATCACGTTCACGCTGATCATCTTCGGCGTCTTCCTCCCGGCCGCGAAGGTGTTCTCGGACCGGTGGCGCGAGGGGCTCCCGATCCCGGACTTCGGCACGAGCGCGCTCGGCGCCGGCGGATCGCGGATCGCGCGGGTCCTCCGAGTCGGCGTCGACCTCTCGCGGATCGCCCCGGTCGCGGTCGTCGCACTCCTCCTCCTTGGCGGCGCCGTCGGCGGCGCCTACGGCACCGGCGTGGACACGGAGTTCTCGCAGGAGGCGTTCTTCCCCGATCAGGACCGGCTGGAGACGTACGACGCCCTCCCCGAACCGTTCGCGCCGACCGAGTACACGTTCCTCGACGTGCTGACGCTGTTCGAGGAGGAGTTCGAACAGGACTTCGTGGGTTCGGTGACGCTGTACGTCGACCAGTCGGTCAGAGACGACGACGCGCTGGAGCTGATCGACCGGACGACGCGGAACCCGCCGGACACCTTCGCGACGACCGACGAGCGCCGCGCGCAGGCGACGAGCGTCGTCACCGTGATCGAAGACCGTGCGTCGCGCGACCCCGAGTTCGCGGCGTTGGTCGAGCGGAACGACCGCCTCGGCAACGGCGTGCCCGACCGGAACGTCGACGAGGTGTACGACGCGCTCTTGGACTCCTCGGCGGCGGGGCAGGCGCGCGGCTACGTGGCGGCCGACCGCGGCAGCGCGCGGATCGACTTCACGATCCGACCGGGCGTCGACAACTCCGAGGCGGTCGCGGACGTGCGTGACCTCGCAGAGCGCACGTCGCTCGAAGCGGTCCCCACCGGCGACCTCGTCGTCAACGAGGCGGTGATCGACCTGCTGACCGAGTCGGCCATCCGGAGCCTCTTCGCCGCCTTCGGACTCACGGCGCTGTTCCTCGCGCTGTCGTACGCGTACCTCGAGGGGAAGGCCGTCTACGGCTTCCTGAACCTCGTCCCGGTCCTCGTCACCGTCGGCCTGCTCGTCGGGTCGATGCGGCTGTTCGACATCCCGCTGACGCCGATCAACGCCCCCATCCTCTCCGTGTCGATCGGGCTCGGCGTGGACTACACCGTCCACTTCGTCCACCGGTTCGTCGACGAGTACCAGGCGGGGCTCCCGGTCGACGAGGCCCTCGACGTCACCATCGGGGGGACGGGCGGCGCGCTCACCGGCAGCATGCTCACCACGGTGTCCGGGCTCGGCGTCCTGTGGCTCGCGGTGATCCCCCTGCTCCGCGACTTCGGCGTCCTGCTCGCGCTGGGCGTGTTCTACGCGTACCTCTGCTCGATCCTGCTCGTCCCGTCGCTCGTCGTCGTGTGGGACCGGTACGGCGGGGTAGTCGGTCTCGGTCTCGACGGCGGACTCAGGGAGGCCGGCGCGGACGGTGGCCGCTGACCGACGGAGCGCTCGGTTACTTTCCGCGAAAAGAGGGAGCTGCGGTCGCGTCAGCCGATGACGCCGACGACCAACTGGACGGTGACGAGCACGAGGAACGCGGCCCCGGTCGCCAGCGTTCCGGCCGCGACGCCGTGAGCGTTCCCGAGGCCGCGGCTCCGCGTCGCGAAGTACGCGCCGAGGAAGACGAAGCCGACGAGCAGGAGCCCGACGGCGAGGTACGCGACGTTCACCAGCGTCCCGGCGAGCCCCTCCGGGATCCCGAAGCTCCCGACGCCGAGGAGGATGCTCCCGCCGACGAGGACGGTGATCCCGACGAACGAGATCGCCCACACGACCGGGGTCCGGACGACCTCGCCGAGCGTCTCGACAACCGCCTCGTAGCGGCCCTCCCCCTCGTCGCTGCCGGGAGCGGTCCGCTTCGTTCCGATTCCCGCGACCGCGACGAACGTGGCGACGACGAGGAGGCCCATCAGGCCCGTGCTCAAGAGGGTGAGTGATGTCATAGAGTTCCGTTGTTAGGGGCTCCGTTCGCGCGTACAAATACCCTTCGACGCGTGCGCTTCGCCCCCGTCGCCGCTCGACGCGACTGTGCTCTCGAGGGGAGGCCGGGTCGGCGTCGTGCCGTTCGACCGGGCGGCCCCGGCGACTATCGCACGGGGTACGGGGGGCGCCTATCCCTATATCCGTCGCCCCGCTACACAAGAGATAAGTGTGCCATCGCTAAGGGAGATACAAGAGCAGACTGACGAACATGATAGATCCAGTTATCCTACAACAGGGGAGTGACTGGCGCGCACAGGCGGAGGTCTTCGACGAGATCTTCTTCGTCTTCCTCGCGCTCGGCACCCTCGTCGGCACCATCGTCGTGGCGTACACGCTGTGGAACGTGTACAAGTACCGCGACGACGGGAACCGGTCGGACGAGGACTTCGACGCGCCGGTCGTCGGCGAGCTCCCAACGGGACAGGGCGGTCCGAAAGCGAAGAAGCTCTTCCTCTCGTTCGGGCTGAGCGCGATCGTCGTCATCAGCCTCGTCGTGTACGCGTACGGGCTGCTCCTCTACGTGGAGCAGGGCCCCGACGACGGGACGGAGGGAGACATCGAGATCATGGTCGAAGGCTACCAGTACGGCTGGGCGTACGAGTACCCGAACGGCCACACCGAACGGGGTGAACTGATCGTGCCGGCCGACCAGCGGATCGACCTCAACATCACGTCGAGGGACGTCTGGCACAACTTCGGCTCGTCGGACTTACGGATAAAGTCCGACGCAATCCCCGGAGATCACAGCGAGACGTGGTTCGCTGTGAGCTCCGAGGACGTCGAGGCGCAAGGCGGGGAGGCGACGTACCGCGTCGAGTGCTTCGAACTGTGCGGTCCGGGTCACTCACAGATGAAGAGTCAGGTCACGGTCATTCCGCAAGACGAGTGGGAAGAGTGGTACGCTAGCACGGGCAACAGCTCCGAGAGCGCCAGTGTCCAGCCCGCAGGGGCCGGCCTGACGGCGCACAGCGGGGTGAGCGCATGAGCGGACTCCCACCAACGACGTCCGTCAAGCGCTGGTTCGTCACGACCAATCACAAGGACGTCGGTATCCTGTACACGATCACGGCCCTGTTCTTCCTGCTGTTCGGCGGCGTGATGGCGCTGCTCATCCGCCTCCAGCTCTGGGACCCGACGAGCCAGATCCTCTCCGGGCTGGCGTACAACGAGGCCGTCACCGCCCACGGGCTGATAATGGTGTTCTGGTTCCTCTCACCGTTCGCGTTCGGGTTCGCGAACTACTTCGTGCCGCTCCAGATCGGCGCGGACGACCTCGCGTTCCCGCGGCTCAACGCCCTGTCCTACTGGCTGTACCTGGGGTCGGGCGTCCTGCTCGCGATCAGCTTCTTCCAGGGCGGCACGCTGTCGGCGGGGTGGACGATATACGCGCCGCTGAACGTGCCGATGTACACGCCGAGTATCGGGTCAACCGGCGCGGTGCTCGCGCTCGCGATGTTCGTCACCGGCACCACGGCGTCGACGGTGAACTTCCTCACGTCCATCCACCACTCCCGCGCCGAGGGGATGGGAATCATGGACATGCCGATGTTCACCTGGTCGATGCTCGCGACCGTGTGGATGATGCTGTTCGCGTTCGCCGCGCTGCTCGCGGTCGGCCTCATCCTCGCCGCCGACCGCGTCCTCGGCAGCGTCTACTTCTCGGCCACCGAAGGCGGATCCCTGCTGTGGGGTCACCTGTTCTGGTTCTTCGGTCACCCAGAGGTGTACATCGTCTTCTTCCCGGCGCTCGGGGTCATGCTCGAGCTGTTCCAGACGTTCTCCGGGCGTCGCCTCGTCGGTCGGAAGTGGGTGATCATCTCCATCTGTCTGATCTCCGTCCAGTCGTTCCTCGTGTGGATGCACCACATGTTCCTGACGACGATCAACCTGGAGATCAAGACGCTGATGATGGCGACGACCATCGGGATCTCGTTGCCGTTCGACCTCGTCGTCTTCTCGCTGATCTACACGCTGATCAAGGGGCGGATCCAGTTCACGACGCCGTTCCTGTTCGCCTTCGGCGCGCTACTGCTGTTCATCCTCGGCGGCATCACGGGCGTCTTCCTCGGCGCCATCGTGCTCGACTACGAGTTCCGCGGCACCTACTGGGTGGTCGCACACTTCCACTACGTGATGTTCGGCGGGGCGACGGCGCTGTTCGGCGGGGCCTACTACTGGTTCCCGAAGATAACGGGGAAGATGTACGACGAGTTCCTCGGGAAGCTCCACTTCGTGATCTTCTTCATCGGCTTCAACGCCGTCTACTTCTCGATGTTCCTCGGCTGGGAGACCCCCCGCCGGGTGTTCGAGTACAACCCCGAGTTCCAGATCTACCACCAGTTCGGGACGATCGGCGCGTTCGTCCTCGGGTTCTCGTTCTTCATCATGTTCTACAACTTCGCGAAGTCCTACGTCTCCGGCGACCCCGCCGGCGACAACCCGTGGGACTACTCGCGGACGGCGGAGTGGGCCGTCTCCTCGCCGCCGCCGCTCGAGAATTGGCCCGACCGGCCGTCGTACGCCTCCGGGAAGCTGGAGTTCGTGAAGGACTTCGTCCCCGACGGCGGCCCCGCGATGAAGACCGACGACAACGGCGACGTCGCCACCGACGGCGGCGACAGCCACTCGGCGCACATCTCCGAGTACCCGTACTGGGACAAGCACGCGAGCCACGCCAGTATCTGGCCGTTCGCGCTCGCGGTCGCGCTCGGCGTCACGCTGTTCGGCTTCTCCGGCTTCGCGGACGCGGTCACCGTCGAGTTGGGTGAGACGGCACTCCAGAGCGACGTCGTCATCTCCAACGCCATGTACCCGATCGCCATCGCGCTCGGGCTCGTCGGGCTCCTCTACACCGGCGTGATGTGGGGGCTTGAGGACTTCTACGCGCCCCCGTCGGAGTTCGCGGAGCGCTGGCCGTTCAACGGCGTCGAGAAGGTGAAGCTGGGGATGTGGTTCTTCCTGGCCTCCGACGTGATCGTCTTCGGCGCGTTCCTCTCCGCGGCCATCTTCGTCCGCTACAACGCGGGCTGGATGACGTGGGAGCCGCTCACCGAGTCGCTGCCGGGGCTCATCAACACCTTCGTCCTGATCACGTCCTCGTTCACCGTGATCTTGGCGCTGGTCGCGGCCCGCCGCAAGAGTCGGAAGGGGCTCCTGGCGACGCTGGGGTCGACGATCCTGCTCGGGTTCACGTTCATGGCGATCAAGCTATGGGAGTGGAACCACGAGATCTTCGACCGCGGCGTCACGATCTCCGCGAACGCCCACGGCGACCCGATCCAGGCGTCGATCTACTACGTCACGACCGGGCTCCACGGGATTCACGTGCTGCTCGGGTTAGTGATCGCCATCTTCCTGTTCGTCAGGGCCTACCAAGGGCACTACCTCGACGACGAGCGGCCGGTCGAATACTTCGGCCTCTACTGGCACTTCGTGGACATCGTCTGGGTGTTCATCTTCCCGCTGTTCTACCTCTTCTGAGGCGGTCCGCGGCTCGTTTTTTCCCTCCGGTTCACGCGCTCTCGTTCGCTTCGAGCGGCTCCGCACACCACTGACAGAAGTCGAACGCCGGGTCCGTCTCCTTGCCGCACTCCGGACAGGGGACAGTGCCGTCCCCGTCCGTCGGCTCCGCGGAGGGTGAGTCCGTTCCGGTCGTCGTCGCGCGCGCGCCGGTCGACTCCGCGGCGGCGTCCGCCCGGCCCGCGTCGCGTTCCCGCTCGTGCGCTCGGTTGTCTCGGTGGGCCACGACGTACGCGTCGATCACGCTCGCGGCGACGACCGCGGCGGCGGGCGCGACCTCGTCGACCGCCGGCGGCGTGCCGGCGAACGCGGCGTTGATGGCGGACTCAGGGACGAACACGAACACCGTCGCGGTGACCGCGACGTACCAGCCGAACGCGCGGGCCCACCGGCGCAGGTACGCGTGGCCGAGCCCGGAGACGACGAGCGCGAGCAGGGCGGCGAGCCAGGGTCGCCGGCGAGAGTGATTCGTCATGGGCGACCGTACGGCCCCCCGGCCTGAGAACCTACCTCTCTCGGAGCGTTTATGTGCCGGACGCGCCGAACTCCGGTATGTTCGGCGTTCCGCTCGGCGAGTTTCTCTCCGGGGCCGCGTTCGCGGTGTTCGGCGTCGGGACGTGGGGGATCGGCCTCGGCGTCGCGTACCTGCTGTACCGCCGATGGCGCGGCGACGGCCCGCGCGGTGACGACTGAGTCGGACGCTGTTGGAGCCGCGAGCGCTTTCGCCCGGAACCCCTGTGTTCCGGTTCGGTCACGCTTATCACGTCGCTCGTTCGATCTCGGATATGACAGACACGGCGCTCGTCGTCGGCGGCACGCGGTTCATCGGGCGACACACCGTCGAGGAACTGCTGGCACACGACTACGAGGTCGCGATCTTCAACCGCGGGAACCACGAGAACCCCTTCGCCGACGATGACCGCGTGACGCACGTGGAGGGCGACCGCAAAGACGAGACCGCGCTGCGCGCGGCGAAGCTGTCGGTCGGGCCCGACATCGTGATCGACTGCGTCGCCTACCAGCCGGCTGACGTGGAGACCGCGACGGAGGTCTTCGCCGACGTCGACGGCTACGTGTACATCTCCTCGGGCGCCAGCTACGCGACTGAGGAGATCCCCAAGCGAGAGGGCGAGACGCCGCTGGAGTCGTGTACCGACGAGCAGGCGGTCGACGATTCCCACGAGACGTACGGTAACCGGAAGGCCGAGGGCGACCGCGCGGTGTTCGCGGCCGCCGAGGACGGCGCGACTGCGACGGCGGTCCGCCCGTGTATCGTCTACGGCCCGCACGACTACACGGAGCGGCTCGACTACTGGATCGACCGGGTGCTGACCCACGACCGCGTGGTCGTGCCCGGGGACGGACAGAACCTCTGGCACCGGGCGTACGTCGAGGACGTCGCGAGCGCGCTGCGGATCGTCGCGGAGCGCGGCGAGCCCGGCGCGGCGTACAACGTCGGCGACCGGCGCGCGCTCACGCTGCGGGAGACGCTGGAGACGATCGCCGACGTCGCAGACGTCGAGTGCGAGGTCGTCTCGGCGAGCGACGACGCGCTCGCTGCCGGCGGGCTCGAACCCGACGACTTCGTCCTCTACCGGGAGTACCCGCACCTGCTCGACACCTGCGCGCTCGCCGACCTCGGCTGGGAGTCGACGCCGGTCGACGAGGCGATGGAACGGACCGTGGAGGAGCACCGCCAGTCCGACCGCGACGGGAGCGAGTGGGACCCCGGTCGCGAGGCCGAGGAGCGCGTCATCGGCGTGAAGGAGACGCTCTGAAGCGGAAAGACCGCGCCGCGTGGGGTGTCGGCGTCAGTACGCGGCGTCCCATCGCGTCGGCTTCCGGCGGTTCCCGCAGTCCCGACACTCCATCCGGTCCATCGTGTCGATCGCCACGTCGGTCCCCTCGCAGTTGCCACAGAGGTAGCCGTACCGCCGGTCGTGGCCCGGATCGGCGTACGCGACGTAGAACGGCGCCCGCGACCCGCGGTCACTCTCGTCAAAGGCGACGTGGACCCGCTCCCCCTCCTCCGTCTCGTAGATCGCCTCGGAGATGCCGGTGAGGCTGCCGACCTGCTTCCGGTACTCCCGTTCCGCGAACAGTTCGCCGCCGATGTCGACGTCGCGCTCGCCGGCGAGCTCGTACCCCTCGCGCTGGTAGAACGTCGTGCCCGCCTCGTTGTCCGCGAGGACGCGCGCCTCGATCCGGTCGACCTCCGCGGACTCGAGGGCGGACTCGACCCGTTCGAGGAGCGCGGAGCCGATGCCGGACTCCCGGTGGTCGGGGTGGACGTGGAGCCAGTCGATCTCGCCGACGCGCTCGCGGCGGCCGACGACGTAGCTCTCCGCGAACCCGACCACGTCGCCGTCGACGACCGCGACCGGGAACACCGCGTCGTCGTCGTCGACGTCGTCTCCGAGGTCCTTGGCGTCGTACCACTCCTCGACCGCCTCGTCCAGCAGCTGCTCGCCGACGGCGTGTCCGTACGACGCCACGAGCGACTCGCGGGCGACCGATCGGACGGCGTCGACGTCGGCGGCGGTTGCGGCGCGTAGTTCCATGCGGGTAGATCACACCCCGTGTACAAAAAACTCGGTCGGAATTCCACGCCCGCGGCGGCGACGGGTTCCTGTCGAAACCTCCGAGCCGAAGCGGCTCTCGACCCGCCACGAGCTACGCGAGTCCCCGTTCCGAACGGACGGGGCCACGCTGCCGGATCGGTCCCTCTCGCGCGGTCGCCTCGGCCGCCCGCCTCGATCACGCGCAGTCGGCGGCGACCGCGCCGTCCGGCCAGTCGACGAAGTGCCCATCGAACAGCGTCGTCGCCTGCGTGCGGACGTACGCCCGCTGCGACGCGCGCACCGCGTCGGTCGGCGAGTCGCCGGTGTCCAGCGCGCGTTCGGCGACCCGACGCTTCCACCGCGCCGGCGTCCGTCCGGTCTCGGCGCGCCGTCGGAGCGGCGCGATCCGCGAGCGGGCCTCCTCCGAGGAGAGGCCGCGCGCCTCTAGTCCGGCGACGGCGGCAGCGAAGAGGTCGGCGAAGAGCCGGTCGCGGTCGACGGTCCGGTCTCCCGTCGCGGTAATCCAGGTGAGGTCAGCGTCGATGCCGTCGCGGACGGCCGCGTAGAAGTTCGCACGGGCGGTCTCCCACGGCAGTTCGGCCGCCGGATGGTCGCCGTCGGCGAGTTCCGTGAGCAGTCCGACGACGGCGGCGACGCAGGCGATGGCGTCGGGGAGCGTCGGCTGGCCGGGCAGCGGTCGGAATTCGATCCGCGCGCTCGCGGCCGCCTCCGTCGCTCCGTCGAACACCGGGCGCACCCATCGCCAGTAGCTGCCGTGCTTGTGCCGGAAATGGACGAACGCGTCGTCGAACCGCTCACCGCCCTCGATCTTCGCGGGGACGACGACGGGGTCGGCGACGATGCGGTCCACCGCCGCGGCCGCGTCGTCGAGGTCGCGCGGGAACGCGACCTTCGGCTCGCACTCGGGCGGGTTCATCAGCCCCTCGTACAGCGGGACCCGCGTCTCAGCGTGCGAGCCTCCGAGCAGGAGCTCCCGCGTCGGCGCGCCCTCGTCGTACAGCGTCGGCGGGAGGAACGGGGAGTTGGCGGCGACGGCGAGCAGCGGCCCGGCGACCCGGAGCGCGGCGTCGTGGTACGCGGGGAGGTCGGCCGCGCGCCGCGGCTGGAGGTGCGGCTGGATCGACGTCGTCAGGCTCACCGGGCCCGCGTTGTCGGTCGCGACCGTCGCTCCCGGGAGCTCCACGCTCCCGGTCACCGACCGGTGCTCGTCCACGCTGGCGAACCCGTGGTACCTGACCGCGTTGCTGACGTTGATCGCCAGCACCAACCCGTCTTCGTGGGTCGCCTCCGTCAGGTACCGCTCCGTCGACCCGTCGGCCGGACCGACCGTCCACGTCCCGTCGCTCACGAAGCGGATCCCCTCTTCGGCCGCGAGTCGCTGGAGGCTCCGGAGCTTCGCCGTCGTCCCCTGCCGGAGCGCCGCGAGTCCCGCCTCGCTACACGGCTGGACGTCGCTCGTGAGCTCCGCGTTGTGGAGGCCGAGCTCCCGCTCGAACCCGCGACATCGGAGCAGCGACCGCGGCACCCGTCGGACCCCGCCCCGTTCCGCGTCGACCGCGTACAGCTCGTGTTCCAGCCCGATGGTCGACTGGACGTTGTCGAACGTTCCCTCGGCGACGTGCTCTTTGAGCGCCTCCCCCTCCTCGCGGGCGCGCTCCCGGAACGCGTCCGTATCGACGCTTCTTGACGCCCGAACGCCGTCGATCGTCGGTCGTTCCGCCCCCATTTGCCACCGGTATTTGTCACCGATTGACAAGAAATTTGCGCGGCGGGGACGACGCCAGTGAGGTCCAGAGTTCAGCTGCGAGAAGCGGGTCGTTCGTCGGCGAAAGCGACGGGTGGTGGTTTACGAGATGGAGTACGTCGCGGCTGCCATCAGCAGCATGGTGAGCGCGAGCGCGAGCCCCATCAGGTAGGTCAGCGAGCGGTTCTCCCACTTGAGGTGCTGGAAGTACGCGACGATGAGCACGGTCTTGACCGTCGCGATCACCAGCGTGCCGCCCAGCGCCTGGGCGTACGTGAACTCGACGAACGACGTCTCGAAGAGCGCGAAGTTCAGCGTCGCCGCGACGAGGAGGGCGACGTATATCGCCGAATACTGTTTCACGGAGTCGTGCGCCATCTTACACCTCACTTCGTCCCTGCGCTTAAAGAATTAACCATCCGGGGGGAGCCGGTGACGGCACAGGGGGCGGGATCCCGACCGCGTCTCGGATCCCGAAACGACTATGCGCGCGACGGCCCGACCACTCCCCAGTCGCAGCACGCGACCGGTACTCCCGTGACTCCGCTCGAACCGACGGACGACCTGCTCGAATCGCTGTACGTCGTCAACAAGGTCGCGAAGCAGTTCGCCGACGAGGCCACCGCGGCCTACGAGCGCGGCGACGTCACCGAAAGCAACGTCCGCTCGGCGCGCAAGGACGCCCTCTACCGGCTCAAGACCGCCGTCCTCACCCGGGTCGTGGCGTACGACGCCGACGGGGTCACCGGCGAGTACCACGCCATCAACGGCGACGTGTGGTTGTTCCTCACGGTCGGCGACTGGCACTTCCACCAGCCGCCGCACGCGATCGGCGGCGACCTCACCGACGCGATCGCGATCTCGAACTCGCGGGCGGACCCGATCGACGCGCCGTACGTGCGCGACGCCTCGGTCGAACGCTCGGACCGCACGCTCGAAGAGGCCCTGTCGCGGCTCGCCGAGGTCGGTGCCAACGCCAACGACCACCTCGCGCGGCCGACCGTCACCAGCGAGCACGACCGGATCGTCGACGTCCGCTGGTCGTTCCTGTCGTAAGCCGCGTCGTCAATAAAAGATCGCGTCGCGTCCGCCTGGACCGCGGGAGCCGATTACCCTTCGACGACTTCGATCGCGCCGAGCATCCCGTTCGCCTGGTGGGGCGTACACTGGTACAGCTGGATCCCGGTGTTGTCGAACGACTGCTCGAAGGTGTGGCCCTCCTCGGAGACGGAGTCGCCGCTGTCGAAGTCGGACTCGGACCCCTCGACGGAGGCCACGTTGTGCGCGCCGCCGTTGCCGGTCCACTCCCAGACGACGGTCGTGCTGGAGTCGACGCGGATCGCCGCCGGCGAGAAGGCGAACCCGACGTCGCCGGCGCCGACCTCGACGGTGACCTCGTCCTGCCCGGTGAAGTCCATGATGGTGCCGTCGTACATGCGGGCCTCGGAGAGGTAGTCGTCGATCTCGCTCGGCACGTCGTCGACGGCTTCGCCGGCGCCGCCGTCGCCGCCGTCCATCCCGTCACCGCCGTCGGACCCGT
The DNA here is from genome assembly GCF_041379815.1 of Halorubrum miltondacostae. NCBI lineage: Archaea > Methanobacteriati > Methanobacteriota > Halobacteria > Halobacteriales > Haloferacaceae > Halorubrum > Halorubrum miltondacostae. The sequence continues at coordinate 449,089 of NZ_JBEDNY010000003.1, read as the reverse complement.
CGCCGCCGTCGCCGCCGCCGGAACAGCCGGCGAGCGTTCCGATGGTCAGCGCGGCTCCGGTTCCGGCGAGATACCGCCGCCTGGACAGATTATCAGACATCACCTGAAGTAGGGGGTGAAGCCTTACAAACCCCGTGATGGCTCCCGATTATCGGGAATCTTCGGGGGCCGAAACGACGCTTGGACGATTGAGCCATTGCGGCGCCGAGAGTCGGGTTTATCGCCCTCCGCCCCCTCGCGGGAGGCATGCGCGAAGACGCGCTGGCGACGCGGCTCGTCGAACACTACGAGGCGACGGCCGACGACCCGGCGATCCGGCTCGAAGAGCCGTACGACGCCGACGGCCGGGAGGGCGTCGTGGACCTCTTCGTCCGGACGCGGACGCCAGAGCCGGTCGACCGCGTGATCGAGCTCAAAGCCGACGCCGCGGTCCGCCGCGCCACCGGCGCGAACGAGGTCCTCCGGCAGTACCGCCGCATGGAGCGGTACTTCCACGCGGACGCGAGCCACGCGCTCCGGCCCAAGCTGGGCCGGAGCGAGCCGGGCGCGCGGTACCTCCTCTGTTTCGCGCCGACGCCGACCTGCGTCTACCACGTCGCGACCAACCGCACGCTGTACGGCTCCGTCGACCCGGCGGCGCGGGCGGGCGACGTGCCCGCGGTCCGCACCGTCGCGTTCCTGACCGGACTCGACGGCGACCCGAGGGACCTCGGGCTCGTCTCGGTGAACGGTGACGCCGCGTTCGGCTCTGAAGCGTTCAAGCGCGCAGTTCCCGAAGACTCGCGGCTCGCGGAGAGCCTGCGCGCCGTCGACGACGACCTCGTCGAATTCCCCTGAACCGGTTCGGAGAGGAGCCGCCGCCGGTGAGAAAGGACCCGGTTAGAGGCCGATCTCGCGCCCGATGACGACGTGTTGGATCTCGCTGGTCCCCTCGCCGATCTCCATCAGCTTCGCGTCGCGGTAGAACCGCTGCGGGGCGAAGTCGGTGGTGTACCCGTAGCCGCCGAGCGTCTGGACCGCCTCCTCGGCCACCTCGCGAGCCGCCTCGCTGGCGTCGAGCTTCGCCAGCGCCGACTCTTCCGTGACCGACTCGCCAGCGTCGTACTTCGTCGCCGCCTTGTGCGTCAGGAGGCGGGCGCGCTCGATCTGGCGGTGCATGTGGACCACCTTGTCGCGGACCGCGTCGAACTTCGCGATCGGCTTGCCGAACTGTTCGCGCTCGCCCGCGTACCCCTTGGCGGCCTCGTACGCGCCCTGCGCGAGCCCGACGGAGAGCGCGGCGATCGAGATCCGACCGCCGTCGAGCGTCTTCATCGTCTGTTTCCAGCCCTCGCCCTCCTCGCCCAGCAGGCGGTCCGCCGGGATCCGGACGTCGTCGAAGGCGATCTCGCAGGTCGGCGAGCTGTTGAGCCCCATCTTGTCCCAGACGGTCGTCACCTCGAAGCCGTCGTCGTTCTCGGGGTCGACGATGAACGTCGAGATGCCGTCGTAACCGGCTCCGGGGTCCGTCACCGCCTTCACGACGATCGAGTTCGCGACGTTCGCGTTCGTGATGAACTGCTTGGTGCCGTTCAGCACGTACTCGTCCGTCTCGGCGTCGTACTCGGCAGTCGTGTCCATGTCGGAGGCGTCCGAGCCGCTGCCGGGCTCCGTGAGCGCCCACGCGCCGATTCCCTCGCCCTCCGCGAGTGGACGGAGCCACTCCTCTTTCTGTTCGTCGGTGCCGAACAGGTCGATCGGCTTCGCGCCCAGCGACGTGTGCGCGGCGTACGAGAGGCCGATCCCGCCGGAGACGCGCCCGAGCTCCTCCGTGACCAGGGCGTACATCAGCTGGTCGCCGCCGAGTCCCCCGTACTCCTCCGCGACCGGGATCCCCATCATGTCGAGATCCGCGAGCGAGTCGAACACCTCCTCGGGGAAGCGGTGCTCGTCCTCGATATCTTGGGCGATGGGCGCGATCTCCTCCTCGCAGAACTCTCGGACAGTGTCGCGTATCATCCGGTGCTCTGCGGGTACCTCGAAGTCCATGGGGGAAGATCGCGACCCGCGGACATAAACGATGCGAACGACCGTGACAGACCGCGCCGGGCGGAGCCGACGACTTATCAGGCGTCGTCGCGTGCCGCAGATATGGAGTTCCGGGAGCTCGTCCGCGGTCGCGTCGACTGGCCCGACATCGAACGGGTGGCGCGCGAGCTGGCGACCCGGTACGACCGCGACGGCGTCCGCGTGCGGTTCCTCGACGCCGACAACTGGCTCTCGACGCCGATGGTCGTCGACGACGACCTCTTCGTGAAGGTGATCACCAGACAGAACACGCTCGTCCACGCGCTGTTCACCACCGGGCGGAACCTCGGGGCCGTCTCCGCCGGCACCGAGGGGTTCTTCGAGCGCCACGAGACCCCCTACGAGATGGCGCGCCACGAGCTGGAGGCGACCCGGCGGGTCCGCGAGCTCGGCGTCAACGCCCCCGAGCCTGTCGAGGCGTTCGAGGTCGGCGACCTCGGCGTGCTCGTGTTGGAGTACCTCCCCGAGTTCCGCACCCTCGGCGAGCTCGACGGCGACGCAGTGGCCGGGTTCGCGCCCGACCTGTTCGAGACGCTCCGGACGGTCCACGACGCCGGGCTCGCGCACGGCGACCTCCGCGCCGAGAACGTCCTCGTCGCCGACGGAGAGCTGTACGTCATCGACGCGACCCGCGTGAGCGAGGACGGCCGCGAGGCGGCGCGCGCCTACGACCTCGCGAGCGCGCTCGCGGCGCTGGAGCCGCTCATCGGCGCGGCCGACGCGGTCGACGCCGCGCTCACGAGCTACTCGACCGACGAGCTCCTCGCGGCGCGGCGGTTCCTCGACTTCGTCGCGATCCGCCCGGACCACGACTTCGACGCCGCAGAGCTGATCGGCGAACTCGAAAAGCGGACGGCGTGAGACGCGCCAGAAAGAGCGTCGAGCGAGGGCGGACTCGACTCAGCCGCCGAGGTACAGCTGCGAGACTTCCTCGTCGTTCAACAGCTCCTCGGGCGTCCCCTCGAACCGGACGGTCCCCTGGTCGAGCACGTAGCCGCGGTCGGAGATGCCGAGCCCCTTCGTCACGTTCTGCTCGACCATGAGGATCGCCGTCTCCATGTCGTTGACCTCCTTCACGTCCTCGAACACGTCGTCGGCGGTGTTCGGCGCGAGCCCCGCCGAGGGCTCGTCGATCAGGAGCACGTCGGGCTCCATCACCAGCGCCCGGGCGAACGCCAGCACCTGTCGCTGGCCGCCGGAGAGCGTCTTCGCCTTCGCGCTCCGCTTCTCCTCGATGATCGGGAACCGGTCGTACAGTGTCTCGATGACCGCTTCGAGGCCGCCTTCACGGGCCACGCCGCCCATGCGGAGGTTCTCGTCGATCGTCAGCGAGCCGAACACGTTGTCGGTCTGGGGGACGTAGCCGATCCCCTCGCGGACGATCTCTTCGGGCGCCATCCCGCCGATGTTGCGGCCGTGGTAGGCGACCGTGCCGGTCCACGGAGTCAACATCCCGAAGGCGGTCTTGAGTACCGTCGACTTCCCGGCCCCGTTCGGGCCGACGAGACAGACGATCTCGCCCGGGTCGAGCCGGATCGAGCAGTCGTCGAGCACCTGTACCTCGCCGTACCCGCTGTCGACGCCCGACAGCGAGAGCACCGGATCGGCTCCGTCGGTGGCCCCCGCGGGCCGGGTGGTGTCGTCGCTCATGCGCCGCCTCCGAGGTACGCGTCGATGACGCGGTCGTCGTTCCGGACCTCCTCGGGGGTCCCTTCGGTGAGGACGTGCCCCTGGTCCAAGACGACGACCGGGTCCGCCAGGTCCATCACGAACTCCATGTCGTGCTCGATGAGCAGGAACGTCGTCTCCTGCTCGTTGAGCCGTCGGATCTGCGTCTTCAGCTTCTTCGCGAGCGTCGGATTCACCCCAGCCACCGGCTCGTCGAGCAGCAGCACCTCCGGCTCGGCGAGCATCGCCCGCGCGAGTTCGACCAGCTTCATCTGCCCGCCCGAGATGTCGGTCGCGGGCTGGGTCGCGAGGTGATCGATCTCGAACTCCGCCAGGATCCGCTCCGCCTCGGCGAGGTTCGCCGACTCGCTCTCGGCGACCGTCCCGGGCGAGGTGAACAGCTTCCGGAACGACTCACCGGGCTGCTCGCGCGGCCCGACCAGCATCGCCTCGCGGACCGTCATCCCCTCCAGCTTGCGCGGCGTCTGAAACGTCCGGATGAGCCCGTAGTCGGCGACCTCGTACGGCTCCATGCCGGTCACGTCCGTCCCGTTCACCTTGACGGTGCCGCCGTCCGGCTCGTAGAAGCCGGAGATGAGGTTGAACAGCGTGGACTTCCCGGCCCCGTTGGGGCCGATGAGCCCGGTGATGGTGCCGCGCTCGACGCCGAACGTCGCGTGGTCGGTCGCTGCGAGTCCCCCGAACGACTTCTGGAGGTCGTCGACCGCGAGGACCGGGTCCTGCTTGGCGAGTGCGCCCTCACTCATCGCCACCACCCCCTTTCTGCTCGCGGACACCGCTATCGGGTGAGTCCGGCGCCCCACCGCCGTCGACCGCGCTCGGCCAGATCAGCTCGCGCTGCGGGGGGAGGACCCCCTGCGGCCGGTAACGCATCACGGCGATGATCACGACCCCGATCAGCAGCAGTCGGAGCGGCGCGGGGTCGATCGGCAGCGCCACGTCGTTGAGGAACCGCGTCCCTTCCCGGATCGTGACGATGACGATGCCGCCGAACAGCGCCCCGCGGTTCGAGCCGCTGCCGCCGAGGATCACGGCGACCCAGGCGTAGAACGTCGTGATCGGGTCTAGGTCGCCCGGCCCGACGTAGAGGTTCAGGTGGGTGTAGAACACGCCCGCCAGCGCCATGATCAGGCTGCCGAGGACGAACGATTGCATCTTGAACGAGTAGGTGTCTTTCCCCAGCGCCCGCGCGAGGTCCTCGTCGGACCGGATCGTGCGGAGCACGCGCCCCCACGGCGACCGGTGTGCGCGCCGGAGGACGAAGTAGACGCCGCCCGCGAACGCCAGCACCAGCAGGACGTTCAGCGATGCGCGCCAGAACGCCGTCTCCAAGAGCACGGGCGAGCCCGGAACGACCTCCAGGCGGAGCCCCGGCATCGCCTCTGGGAACGTCCCAAGCACCGGCCACCCGGCGAAGAAGCCGGGGATGCCGCGGACGCCGGCGCTGCCGTTGGTCAGCCACCGCTCGTTCAACACGATCAGCCGGACGACCTCCGCGAGCCCCAGCGACGCGATGGCGAGGTAGTCCGCCCGGAGCCGGAGCGTCGGGATGCCGATCAGTATCGCCAGCACGAACGCCACGGCGAGCCCGACGACGAGCCCGACGATCGGGAGCCCGAGCAGCGAGGAGAGGAGCGGGACCCCCTCGAACAGCTCCACGAGCGGCGACCCGCTCGCGGTGAACAGCGCCGCACCGTACGCGCCGACGCCGAAGAAGGCAGCGACGCTGAAGTTGATCAGCCCGGCGAACCCCCACTGCGAGTTCAGCCCGAACGACAGTAGGGCGTACATCCCCGCGAGGCCGACGAGGAACAGGAAGTACGTCGGCCCGAGCGCGCCGGTGAGCAGCGCGGCGAGGAGGAAGAGCAGGAACGCGACGCTGACGCCCAACACCCACCCCTCCGGGCGGGTCAGTTCTTCGACCGCGCCCCGCGGATCGGTGAGGGCGCTCACGTCGCCCCCTCCCCGGCGATCCCGTTCGGCCGGACGAGCAGCACGGCGACCATGATCACGAACGCGATGGCGTTCGCGTACTCGATGCTGACCAGGCTCTCGAGGAGGCGCGCGAGCCACCCCGGCCAGATCGGCAGCGCCTCGACCACGTCGGAGAAGAACGGTGTGAGTTGATTTATCATACCGATGATGAAACCGCCCGCCATCGCGCCGTAGACGGAGCCGATCCCGCCCAGGATCACCGCCGCGAAGATGACCAGGAGCAGGTTGAAGCCCATCCGCGGCGAGAGCTGGTTGAACAGCCCGAGGAACACGCCGCCGGCGCCGGCGAGACCGGCGCCGATGACCCACGTCCAGAGCTTGACGCGCCGCGTCCGGATGCCGCTGACCCGGGCGAGGTCGGGGTTATCGGCCATCGCGCGCATCTTCCGGCCGAGATCAGTGTACTGGAGCAGCACGTGGAGCCCGACCACGAGCACCGCGGCCGAGACCACGATCGCCACGTCGTGGAGCGTCACCCGCACGCCGTACGGCACCAGCGCCTCGATCGGCCGCAGCGGCTGGATGTCGAACCGCGTGAAGTCGGAGCCGAACCGGATCTGGATCAGCGCCCGGTAGACGAACGCGATCCCGATCGACGTGATCAGCAGACCGATCGAGTCGACGTCGAGCGGCTCGTAGATCACCCGCTCGGTGATCACCGCGACCGCGGCGGCCGCGGCGATGCCGACGACGAGCGCGACGAAGAACCCGTACGGGAGCCCCAGCACCGCGCCGCCGAGCCCGCCGATAGCGCCGAACGTCACGAGCGCAGTGTACGCCCCGATCGTCATCGTGTCGCCGTGGGCGAAGTTCGCGAAGTCGGCGATGCTGTACACGAGCGACAGCCCGATGCTCCCGAGGACGATGATGCTGCTAAAGACCAGCCCGTTGGCTAGGTATCCGATGACGGTCATCGGACCGGGTTAGCCTTCGACGAAGTCGATGCCTTCGTACTCGTGGTCCTGTACCTCGAGGACCTGCAGGAAGCCGACCGGGTCGCCGTCCTCGTTGAAGTCGATGGGACCGCTGACCCCCTGGTAGTCGACGTCGTCGGGGCCGCCGCCGTCGGCGAGGATCTCGCTCGCGGCCGCGAACGACGTCACGGTCTCGCCCTCCGGTCCGGAGACGCGCCGGACGGTGTCGTTGAGCGCCGCGCCCGTGAACTCGTCGGCCGCCTGGATCGCGAGCGCGGCGTTGATCACGCAGTCGTACGCGTACGCCGCCCATGAGGTCGGCTGGCGGTCGTACTCCGCTGCGAAGTCTTCGGCGAACGACTGGTAGTTCTCCTCCTCGACCGGGGCCGAGGGGACGACAATCTTCATCCCGTCGATGCTCCCCTCGGGGGTGTTCTCCAAGACGTTGTCCCCGGAGACGGAGTCGGCGCCGTAGAACTGCGCCTCGTAGCCCGAGGAGAACACCTCGTTGACCATCGTGGCGAACTCGGCCTGGTAGGTGACGAACAACCACGCGTCCGCGCCGGAGCCGTTCATCTCCGAGATGACGCCGGAGTACGACTGCTGGTCCTGGTCGTGGGGCGTGTTGTAGACGACGTCGCCGTCGTAGGCGTCGACGAACGCGTCGGTGAGGCTCTGCCCGTAGTCGTTGTTGACGTAGGTGACCGCCACCTCGTCGTAGCCGTCGTCGGCAATGATGTTCGAGAGCGCGAGCGACTGGCTGCGGCCGGACGGCGACATCCGGAGCAGCCCCGGGAATTCGGTGAGGTTGAGCCCGGTGGAGTTCTGGCTCAACTGGACGACGTCGTTCCCCTCGACGACGCTCTCGTAGATCGCCAGCGAGACGCCGGACCCGACCGCGCCGATGAGGAACGGGACGCCGTCCTGGTTGACGAGCTTCTGGGCGGCCGCGATCCCGCCCTGGTTCTCGCTCTCGGAGTCCTCGACGACGATGTCGAGTTCGCGTCCGTCGATGCCGACCTCGTTGACGCGCGACAGGGCGAGGTTGACCCCGCGCTGGTTCCGCTCGCCGAACGCCGACAGCGACCCGGTCTGCGAGTCGACCATCCCGATCTGGAACGCCTCGGTCGTGTCGCCCCCGTCGCTGCCGTCGTCGCCGTCCATCCCGTCGTCGCCGTCTCCGCCGTCGCTGCCGTCACTGCCGTCGTCGCCGTCACCACCGTCGTCGGTCGTGCTGAGACAGCCCGACAGGGCGACGAGCCCCGCGCCGCCGGTCAGTTTCAGAAGCGTTCGCCGGTCAGCCACGTCCGTGGTATCTCGTGACATGTTTATCCGATTATTCCGAACACATCTGGGCATCTCAATCCCGACCCGTCCATGGTCGGTTCGGCGGACGCGAGCCGTCGAGCCCGGGAGCAGAGACGGTCGCGTCTTTTTACGACTGGTTGAAACTGAAAGAATTGGTCGGGTGCGGATATATACCGGTCCCGGCTCGAACTGTTCGTATGATACCGCCCATCGCGAGCAATTTCGTCGCCGGGGAGACCCCGGAGGCGGCGCTCGCGCACGTCGAGGCGCTCAACGACCGCGGTGTGGCCGGCATCCTGAATCTCCTCGGTGAGCACTACGAGGAGCGGCCGCCCGCCGACGCGGACGCGGACGCGTACGTCGACCTCGTCGAGGCGATCGCCGAGCGCGACGTCGACGCCTGCGTCTCCGTCAAGTCGAGCCAGATCGGCCTCGACATCGGCGACGACGTGTTTCAGGAGAACCTCGCGCGTATCGTCGCGGCGGCCAACGACTCCGCGGCGACCGGCGCGGACGGGACGGGGACCTTCGTCTGGATCGACATGGAGGACCACGAGACGACAGACGTGACGCTCGACGCCTTCGAGCGGCACGCCCTCGGCACCGACGGCAACGTCGGGGTCTGCGTCCAGGCGAACCTGAAGCGGACCCACGACGACCTCGAACGGCTGGCTGAGCTCCCCGGGAAGGTCCGCCTGGTCAAGGGCGCGTACGACGAGCCCGCGGAGCTCTCGTACAAGGAGAAGGCGCGCGTCGACGAGTCGTACCGGGACTGCCTCGCGTACATGTTCGAGGCGTTCGACGACGGCGTCGCCGTCGGGAGCCACGACCCCGCCATGATCGAGTACGCAGAGGAACTGTACGCCGAACACGGGACGCCCTACGAGGTCCAGATGCTGACGGGGGTCCGCGAGTCGGCGCAGTTCGACCTCGCGGCGAACGACGACGTGGCGGTGTATCAGTACATCCCCTACGGTTCCAAGTGGTTCTCCTACTTCTACCGGCGGGTCAGGGAGCGGAAGTCGAACGCGCTGTTCGCGCTGCGGGCCATCGTCGGGAACTGACCCCGGGCCGCGCTCGCGGATCTACTCGCCGCGGCGCTCACGGGTCCAACAGCTTCGACTCTGCCTTCCGGAGGTGTTCGAGCAGCGTCGTCTTCGAGACGTCCATGTCGTCGGCCAGCTCGCGGGTCGAGGCCTCCCGGGGCCATTCGTAGTAGCCGGCTTCGCGGGCGTGTTCGAACACCTTTCGCTGGGTCGTGGTCAGCGTGTCGAGCCGGTGCTCGCGGGGGGTGCGGCCGGCGTGGCCCGACGACGACATCGACTCGACGGACACCTCCGCGCCGGACGTCTCTTGGACCGCGTCGAGCGACTCTCGGATGTCCGTCCGCTCGCCGACGAAGCACACCTGCCACTCCTCTCGCCCGTTCTCGATCCTGACCGGCGCGCTGTGGACGAAGCCGTGCTCCAGCAGCGTCGGACAGACCATGTCGGCCGGGTCGTACTCCAAGAAGAACTCTCGGACGACGTTGCCCGGCGCGTCGCGGGCGCGCCCGAACCGTTCCTGTAGCTCTAAGAGGTTCCCCGCGCGGTCGGACTCGCGGATCGCGTCGAGCAGCGCCTCGACGTCCTCGTTCGTCTCTCCGAACGCCGTGAAGAGGCCGTTCACGGAGTTGGGCGCGTCGGTCTCGGTCCGCGGCGAGTTGTAGATGGCATGCGCGAGCACGCCGCCGTCGGTCCGTTCCGTCGCCTCGATCGCCCAGCAGTTCGGATGCCAGAGGTCCAGCGTGAGCCGGGTCCCAGCCCACTCGTTCGCCCCTTCGGCGTCGGTCGTCGCCATTGTGGTGTATGCTTGGTACTCCATCACAAAGACCCTGCCGACCATGGTAGGGTGGGTTATTTGGACGGGCGACGACAACCGCCGTACATGGCGCAGCCCTACCGACACTACATCGACGGCGAGTGGGTCGACGGCGACGGCTCCGAGACGTTCGAGAGCGAGAGCCCCGCGACCGGAGAGACGCTCGGCGAGTTCCACCGCGGGACGCCGGACGACGTTGACCGCGCGGTCGACGCCGCGGACGAGGCGTTCGAGGAGTGGCGAGAGCTCTCCCGGATCCAGCGCGCCGAGTACCTCTGGGACGTCTACCACGAGCTCCGGGACCGGACCGACGAGCTCGGTGCGATCGTCTCGAAGGAGTGCGGCAAGGAGATCAGCGAGGGGAAAGCCGACGTGGTCGAGGCCGCGCACATGGTCGAGTGGGCCGCGGGGGACGCCCGACACCCCAAAGGCGACATCGTCCCGTCGGAGATCCCCTCGAAGGACGCGTACATGCGGCGGTCGCCCCGCGGCGTCACCGGCTGTATCACGCCGTGGAACTTCCCGGTCGCGATCCCGTACTGGCACATGGCCATCGCGCTGGTCGAGGGGAACACCGTCGTGTTCAAGCCCGCGGAGCAGACGCCGTGGTGCGCGCAGATCGTCGCGGAGATGTTCGACGACGCCGGCATCCCGGACGGCGTGTTCAACATGGTCCAAGGGTTCGGCGACGCGGGCAACGCGATCGTCGAGAACGACGACGTCTCGACGGTGCTTTTCACCGGCTCCGCGGAGGTCGGCCACCACATCCAGGACAAGCTCGGCGGCGTCGCCGGCAAGCGCGCCGCCTGCGAGATGGGCGGGAAGAACGCGATCGTGATCACCGACAAGGCGGACCTCGACACCGCCGTCCACTCGGCGGTGATGTCCTCGTTCAAGACGACGGGGCAGCGCTGCGTCTCCTCCGAGCGCCTGATCGTCCACACGGACGTGTACGACGAGTTCAAAGAGCGGTTCGTCGAGGTCGCGGAGTCGGTCGCGGTCGGCGACCCGCTCGACGAGGAGACGTTCATGGGGCCGCTCATCGAGCCGGAGCACGTCGAGAAGGTGACCGAGTACAACGAGCTCGCCCGCGAGGAGGACGTGAACGTCCTCGTCGACCGGACCGAGCTCGACGACCACGAGATCCCCGACGGCCACGATGACGGCCACTGGGTCGGGCCGTTCGTCTACGAGGCGGACCCCGACGCCGACCTCCGGTGTACCCACGAGGAGGTGTTCGGCCCTCACGTCGCCCTCCTCGAGTACGAGGGCGGCATCGAGCGCGCGGTCGAGATCCAGAACGACGTCGAGTACGGGCTCGCCGGCGCGGTCATCTCCGAGGACTACCGGCAGATCAACTACTACCGCGACCGCGCCGAGCTGGGACTGGCGTACGGCAACCTCCCGTGTATCGGCGCGGAGGTCCAGCTCCCCTTCGGCGGCGTCAAGAAGTCCGGTAACGGCTACCCCTCCGCCCGCGAGGCGATCGAGGCCGTCACCGACCGCACCGCGTGGACGCTGAACAACTCCAAGGAGATCGAGATGGCGCAGGGCCTCTCCGCGGACATCAAGACGAAAGACGACTGACGCCCGGCGACCGTTCTGGTCGCTCGGTCCGCGTCAGTCCGCGACGCCCTCCACTGCCGCAACCGTCTCTGCCGGCGTCTCGGCCGCCGCGAGCGCGCCGCGCGCCACGAGCCGCTCCCGCGGCCGCCCCACCGTCTGCGGTTCGGGGGTCGTCTCGATCAGATCGGCCTCCCGCAGGAGCCGTTTTATCCGCGTGAACGTCGAGGGACTCCCGAGTCCAGCGTCCTCGCAGGCCCGCCGGAGGGTGCGGTCGAGGACGCCCTCGCGCGCGCCGACCGCGTAGGCGCGGATGCGAGTCTGCTCTGGGTCTGGACCGGCTGGCGGACTCTTCGCGTCGCCGTATTCCGTCGAATCAGCGGCACCCGCCGAATCACCGGCATCCTCCGGTGCGGCGGGCAGGTCGAGCGCGCGGAGCACCGCGGCGGCAACCGACTCGTCGCACCGCGTCGCGAACCCCTCGTACACCCGCCGTCGGCTCGGCGTCCGGAGCCGGTACCGGTCAGCGTCCGCGAACTCGGAAGCGTACCGCCCGCGAAGCGTGGCGTCGTCGCCGACGCGGAGCCACCGCCCGTCGCCGTTCCTGCCTCGTAGCAACGCGTATCCGGTATCGGTCCCCGCCAGCGCCGCGTTGGGCTGCGGCGCGTCAAGGACGCGGAGGTCGACGACGTCGGCGTCGAGCAGCGCCGCGAGCCGGCTCGCCGCCCGGAACCCCGCGGTCGCGGTCTCAATCGCGGACTCCCCCGCGAACACCCGCAGCGTCGGGAGCTCGTCCGCCGCCGTCGGACCGTCGCTGCCTCCGCCGTCGCCGCTGTCGTCGCCGCCGTCGCGGCCGTTCCCGCTGGCGAGGCACGGTTCGACGAGCGCCGGGGCGACCTCGCGGTACGCCCGGACCACGTCTCCCAGCAGTCGCGCTCCCGGGTCGACGAGAATCGGCTCGGAGAGCCCGCCGAGCGGGACCGGTTCGGGAGCCGTGGAGAGCGCGGGATCGGTGACCATCGACGATTCCTACGGGAGCGACAAATTAAGATTGCGGGGCGGGACGGCGGATCGCGGCGTGCCGGCTCGCGCGCCTTTTTCACCCCGCGCTCGCAACAGACCCCCGTGCCACCGCTGGACCTGTCGATCGGGCTCGGAACCTCCGGGCTCGACGACCCCGAGACCTGTACCGACACCGTCGCCGCGGCGCTCGAGGCCGGCTACCGTCACGTCGACACCGCGCAGATGTACGACAACGAGGCGGCCGTCGGCGAGGGGATCGCCGCGAGCGACGTCGACCGCGACGACGTGGTCGTCGCCACGAAGGTCCACCCCGAGAACCTCTCGCCCGAGGACGTGCGGGAGACGGCGCACGAGAGCCTCGACCGGCTCGGCCTCGACCGCGTCGACCTCCTGTACGTCCACTGGCCGATCCGGGCGTACGACGCCGCGGCGACGCTGCCCGCGTTCGACGACCTCCGCGACGCCGGCGTGACCGACCACGTCGGCGTCTCGAACTTCACCCCCGACCTGCTCCGCGAGGCGCGCGAGATCCTCGACGCGCCGATCGCGGCCCACCAAGTCGAGTGCCACCCGCGGTTCCGACAGCCCGCGCTCCGCGACCTCGCCGCGGAGTTCGACCACGACTTCGTCGGCTACTCCCCGCTCGGGCGCGGCGCGATCCTCGACGACGCGGCGATCGCCGAGATCGCCGGACGGAACAACTACTCGCCGGCGGTCGTCGCGCTCGCGTGGGCGGTCGACCGCGGGATCGTGCCGATCCCGAAGGCGCGGGGCGCCCACGTCCAGGAGAACCTCAGCGCGGTCGACGTGGACCTCCCGGCCGACGACCTCGACGCGATCGACGCGCTCGATCCCGGCGAGCGCCAGATCGACCCCGATGACGCGGCGTGGAGCCGCTGACGGCGCGCGGCCGTCGCTCCGTCCCCCCGTTCAGGCGGCGTCGAGTCGCGCCCGCAGTTCGGTGTCCGCCCGCTCGACCAGCGCGTCGAGGGGCTCGTCGAGGTACGTCGTCCACTGGTCGACGAAGCCCGATCGCCCGAGCATTCTGACGACTTCGTACACCGGCCGTCGACGTTCGAACCCCGCCGGGAGTCCGCCGGCGCGCTCGCGGTAGCCCGCCCGGAGGGCCGCGGCGAATCGCTCCGGCCCGGTCGAGTCGAAGCCGTTGAGCAGTTGGTCCTCCGCGCGCACCAAGTCCCGGGCGGGGTCGCCGACGTGGGACAGCTCCCAATCGATCGCCGCCACGGCGTCGCCGTCGACGAAGAGGTTGGGCTTTGCGATGTCGCCGTGGAGCAGCGCGGCCGGCGCGCCGTCGAGCAGGTCTCGGTTCGCGCGGACGCAGTCGACGACCGCGTCGTAGTGGTCCGCGAGCCGATCGGAGGTTCCGATCTCCCGCGTCCGCTCGACCGTCGTGAGGAGCACGTCCGTCCAAGACGCGAACTCGATCGAGAGACCGGCCGCGGAGTCGCCCTCCTCACGCGCGACTTCGCCGCCCCCCGCTTCCGTCGCCGCGCTTCCGGTCTCTCGGCCCGTGCCGACGATCTCGCCGTGGCCCGCGAAACGGTCGGCGTGGAGCGCCGCGAGGGCGCCGCCGGCCCGCCGGAGCAGGCGCTCGCGTTCCGCGTCGTCCGCGGCCTCGTATACCTCCAGCAGTTCGCGACCGGGGGCCGGCGCGGTCGCGAGGTACGCCGGCTCCCCGTCCGGGTCCGCCGCCAGCACCTCGGGCACCGGAAGAGGGCCGTACGCGCGGAGGTACCGGAGGACTGCGCACTCCCGCGCGAGCCGGTGGCTCTCGTCCGCGAGCGCGATCTTGAGATACGCCCGGCCGCCGTCGGCGAAGGCGACGCCGATGGTCTCGTTGGCCCCGTTCCACGAGGGGCCGACGCCGATCAGCCGCTCGACGGAGCGGTCCGGAAACGCCGCGGCGAGAGCGCGATCGATCGGCCCGGACTCGACGCCGTTCATGATTTCGTTCCGGGCCCGGCCGATGTTAAGATTGTTGTCAGAGACGCCGTCCGGAGTTCCGTGACGGTAGACAACACACGTGTCAGCGTCTCGAATCCCGGTACTTACCAACAGCCTCATACGTGTAGGCCAATCAGGAAAGTTCAGTGATAGACGGGTTGTCTGACGGACGCGTCGAGTTCGAAGTCGACGGCGCGACGCTGACGGTGCGCGACGCCATCGAGGGCGAGGAGCTCCGACTCCGCACCGACGTCGACCCGGACCTCTCGCCGGCGCTCCCGGAACTGTTCCCGTCCCCGATCGACCGAGCCGTCAGCTTCGAGGCCGAGTCGCTGGAGATCCCCGAGTACGCGTCGATCGTCGTCCGGGACGTCGACGGCGACCACGTCGCACGCCTCGACGAGCCGATGGACCTCCCGCGCGGTTCGTACTGTATCGAGGTGAACGGCGCGACGAAGGCGCTGATCCGGGTGACTGATGTCGAAGTGTCGGCCGCCGGCGCTGCCGGACCCGACCCCGTCACACTGTCGTTCGATCGCTCCCGAACCGTCTCGGTCGGCGGGCGGTCGCTCCACACCCGCCCCGAGGCGACGATCACGGTCCCCGACGACCCGGCCGCGCTGACGGAGGCGGTGTCCGTCCTCGGGTCGTCGATGAAGGAGTTCACGCCCGAGCGCTCGTGGCCGACCCTCCGCGGCTACCCGCCGCGCATTGAGCGCGGCGACTCCCTCGACATCCCCAGCCCGCTTACCGTCCCCGACACCGGCGTCGAGGTCGTGGTCCGGCCGACGTACGCGGACGTGTACCGACTCTCGACGCTGTCGTACTACCTCGGCGCTCGGATGACGACCGGCGACGCCCCGGCGATCCGACTGGACACCGGGTATGAGGAGCGGCTTCCGACCGAGGGACGAGCCCTCGAAGAGCGCGTCATCGAACTGTTCGAGACGTGGTTCTTCCTCGATACGCTCGCCCGGACTGAGGGGTACGTCCCGTCGGACCGCTACGCCTACGAAGAGGTCGGGCCGACCCTCCCCTTCTATCCGCCGAACCTCACCGACCGGACGATGAGCGAGCGGCTGATGGAGTACTTGGAGGTCGACCACGAGACGGTCAACTCGTATCTACCCGCGTGGCCGACAGAGGCAGTCCTCCGCCCCGCGCCCGCGGCCGCGGAACTGCTCTCGCACCTCGCGCACTTCCTTGCGCCAGTCCGCGTTCGCGGTCGTACGGACCACCTACAACCGGACGAATCGATGGCCGTTGCGACGTCGCCACAGCCACCGACGGATCCGCAGGACATCGAGCGGTCGGGCGCAACAACCGCCGACGGGGAACCGCGCTCGGTGATGACTCCGGAACGGGAGCAGATGAGCGGCGTTCCAAGTCCCGACACGGAGCCGCTACGGGCAGGCGCGTCGGCGCTCACGCCGACGGCGTACGAGAATCGGCTCCGAAGAGGGGTCCCGGAGCGGGGAAGCGTCGCAGTCGCGCTCCTGATAGGCGACCCTGAGCGAGCTCAAACCGTTCGAGCGTCGCTTTCCGAACCGGCGAACCTCGACGGGGTCGGGTCCCTCTCGGTGCTCGCCGCTCCGTCTCCGGAGTTAGTCGCCGAAACCCTGTCCGATTCCGAACTCGACATCGCCTACTGCGGCGCCGAGGTTCGAAGCGACGTGCTTGACTCGGTCGGCGGTGTCGACTGTGCGTCGCGTTCCGGAGAACCCACCAGAGACGGAGCCCCCGCGCTCACGGTGTTCGAGGACTCGGTGGACACCGCCGTCGGCGTCGACGCCATCGACCGCGGTGGGGTGAGCGCCGTCCTCGCGGACGGTCGCGTCTCAGCGGATCGGATTCGAACCCTGATCGGTCTTCTCAGCGCCGGATATCCGGTCGGTACCGCCAGTCAGCTGGCGACTTCCGACGAGGGCGTGGACGTCCGATACGCGGGCGATCCGGCGACCGCCGTTGCCACCGATCGGGGGCACGCGACGCAGCTGTACGCGTGTCGACCGCTCTCTGACGACTCGTTCCGCGTGTCCGTCCAGTCACTGGTCTCGACTGATGTGTTGAGCGGCGGTGAGTTCAGGATGATTAAACTCTTCAGTGACACGAAGTCCACGCTGGTGGGGACGAGAATCGAGGCCGGCGTGGCGGACACTCCACACATGCTCGAGCTACACGAAGAGAAGTCGCCCGTCCTTCGGTTCCCGAACGACATCGTTCTTTGGAGCGACGACCTTTCGGCAGCGGACCTATCCGAAATAGCCGAAGCGGGACAGTCCGACGCCGATTCGATCGCGTCTCGGGACGGGCCGCGCTGTAAAGACTAACCGCCTGTCCTCCACACCGTCTCACGCCCCACCGAATTTTTATCAGCCGGCGACGAACGGCGACTCATGCCACAGATCCACCTCGACGAGGAGACCGTCGAGCGGCTCGACGCGCTCCGAGTCGACGACGAGGAGTACGACGAGATCGTGACCGAACTGATCAACATCTACGAGGCGGAGGAGCTGACGCTGTTCCGCGGCAGCGACGTCAAATAGGCGGTTGAGCGAAGCTCCCGATCGAAAGGGCTCGGCCCTACTCCTGATACGCGACGCGGACCTGATCCCACTTCCCGACTTCTTCGAGGTGGGCCTGTAGCTCGTCGGCGTACTCTTGGACCAGTCGCTCCGCCGCCTCCAACTCCTCGTCCGAAGGGCCGCCGCCCCCGCCGCCGCCGAGTCCGAGCGCGCCCTTGATCGAGTCGACGACGCCGCCGCTCGACCCGCCGGCGTCGCCCCCGCCAGGCGCACCGCCCATCCCCGCCATCTGCGAGCGCAGGTTCTCCAGTTCGGGCATGATCGCCGGGAGGCTCGACGTGTCCGCGACGACGCGGGCGGCCTCGGCGTCGTCGGCGTTCTCGATCTCGAACTCGGTCGCCGTCATGATCAGTCCCCACTCCTGACTGGAGAAACGCGACGCGGCGACGCGCTCGTTGAACTGGTTGTCGACGGTCATCCGCTCGCCGACGATGGCGTCGGTCCACTCGCTCATACGGCTTCGTTCGACGGTCGCGGTAAAAAGTCCGTCCCCCGCCGCCCGCGGAGTCACCGGAGCCGCTGCTCCCGTCCGGCCAGCCGCGCGGTTGTGATCCAGCCGCGACGCGGTGAGGTTTATACGACGAAGCACCTCCGTTCGGCTATGAGAGACAAGAGTCGCCGCGCCCTGCTCGCCGCCGCCGGCACCGGGACCGCCGCCGCGCTCGCCGGCTGCCTCGGCTCGGTCCTTCCGGACGCGGGGACGGACGGCGGAGGGGCGGCGGACGACGAACGAGTCGACCTGACCGGCGAAACGAGCGTCACGGTCGCCGTCGGCGCAGACGGTGGGTTCTCGTACGCGCCGGCACACGTCCGGGTCGACGCCGGGACGACGATCGTCTGGGAGTGGACCGGGCGCGGCGGCGGTCACGACGTGTACGCCGTCGACGGCTCGTTCGCGTCCGACATCCTCGCCGGGGCGGACAGTTCTTTCGAGCGCGCGTTCGAGGAACCCGGCACTCACGAGTACCTCTGTACACCGCACCAGACGCGTGGGATGCGCGGCAGCGTCGAGGTCGTCCCCGACGGGGGGTGAGCCGAAGTCGCGGCCGCCTCACTCGCGCCGGAGGTCGTCGAACGCGCCGCCCGCGAGTCCCGGCCCGGTCGGGACCGCCATCCGACCGTCGTCGATCGGGCAGGGGTCCGGCGCGAGGTCCTCGTCGAGCAGCGTCCCGGTCGCGAGTCCGCACGGCGACACCTCGGGGATCGCGGCCGCGACGTGGACGGCGGCGGTCCGCGCGACGACGGCGTCGACGGTGGTGGTGACGACCGGGTCGACGCCGGCCGATCGCGCCCGCAGAGCGGCCGCCAGCGCGCGATCGGGGCCGCCGAGCGCCATCGGCTTGAGGACGACCGCGTCAGCGGCGTCCGCCTCTAGGACCGCGTCGATCCCGCGGGCCGCGACCGACTCGTCGGCCGCGACGGGGACCGCCCCGCCGCGCGCCTCGCCGCGGAGCGCCGCCAGCCCGTCGAGGTCGTCCACCGGAAGCGGCTGCTCGACGTACGCGAGGTCGAACGCGGCCAGCGCGTCGAGCGCGCAGCGCGCCGCCTCCCGGTCCCACGCGCCGTTCGCGTCGGCGCGGAGCGAGACGGCGTCGCCCACCGCCTCCCTGACCGCGCGGACGCGCTCGACGTCACCCTCGACGTCGCGAGCTCCGACCTTCAGCTTGAGGCAGTCGAAGCCCTCGTCGACGGCCTGCGCCGCCGCGGCGGCGGTCTCCGCCGCTGACCCGTCTCCGACGGTCGCGTTCACCGGGACCGCGTCCGCGGGCGACGCGCCGACGTCGGCCTCGTTCGCGAGCCGCTCCGCGAGTGACCGCCCCGCTTCGCGGGCCGCGGCGTCTGCGAGCGCAAGGGAGACGCCGTGCCGGGCCGCGGGCGTCGACTCCGCGCGCAGCGCATCGCTCCCGTCGCCGTGGCCGACCGCATCGAGCTCCGCGCCGCAGTCCTCGTACGACTCCGTCCACCCCGGAAGCGGCGTCGCCTCGCCGACGCCGACTGCTTCGGAGCCGTTCCCGGCGGGGTCGACCGTGACCACGAACCCCTCTCGACGGTCGATGTCGCCGCGGGCGGTACCGAGCGGTCGGGTCAGGTCGAGCGCGAACGGGCGGCGTCGGACCGTCCGGAGCTCGCCGCTATCGCCATCGCTCGGGGGGTCGTCGTCGGTCACAGCGCCAGTCCGATCGCGAACGCGACGGCGTACGCCGCGAGCAGTTTCCCGGTCGACTCGAGCGCGGGATTGAGCGCCTCGCCGGCAGTCTCTGTCAGCACCGTCCGCGCGACGGCCGCCGCGAGCGGGAGGGTGACGAGGGGGAGCAGCGTCGCGAGGCTGTCGCCGCGCGCGACGAACCAGACGGGGACGAGGTACGCGACGGCGAGCATCGCGAGGTACTCGGCCCTGGCGAACCGGTAGCCGAACCGGACCGCGAGCGTGCGCTTGCCGGTCGAGGCGTCCTCCTCGCGGTCGCGGAGGTTGTTGACGACGAGGATGTTCGTCGACAGCGCAGCGATCGGGAGGCTCGCGACGACCGCCGCGAGCGTGACGGTGCCGCCGGGGATCCCGACCGGGAACCACCCGGAGAGCAGCGCGGCGGCCTGGACGTAGTACGTCCCGGTCACCGCGATCACGCCGAAGAAGACGAACACGAAGAGGTCGCCGAGCCCGTGGTAGCCGAGCGGGTACGGGCCGCCGGTGTAGGCGATCCCGGCCGCCACGGAGGCGAGCCCGATCACGAGGATGGGGACGCCGCCGACCGCGACGAGGTACGTCCCGACGCCGATCGCGGCCGCGAACGTCAGCCACATCGCTCGCTTCACTTCAGCCGGTTCGATGAGGCCGCTCGCGACGACGCGGGTGAACCCCTCGCGGTCGTCGGTGTCGGCGCCCTGAATTGCGTCGTAGTAGTCGTTTGCGAAGTTCGTGCCGACCTGGATCAGCGCCGCGCCGACGAGCGCTGCCAGCGCGGGCAGCGGGGCGAACACGCCGTCCGCGAGCGCCAGTCCGACGCCGACGATCACCGGCGCGGCCGCGGCCGGGAGCGTCTGCGGGCGGGCGGCGATCACCCACGCCCGCCGCCGGGTCACCTCTGTACTCATTGCCGTCGCTAGGCGCGTGGCGTCCCTTAAGCTTGCCATCGCGGACCGTCACGGAGCGGTTCGGTCTCGAATTGGCGAACCGAACCGGGACACGTACACCTATGGCCCGCCGCCGCGAGCGACGGCCATGGCTCGCGTTCCCTACGCCGAGGCGTCGGACGTGCCGGACGAGTACGAGGAGCTCCTGGAGTCGTCGCTTCAGGAGAAGCCGCTCCACGCGTACCATCGATCGGCAACAACCCGGAGGTGCTGGCGGGGCTCCGCTCGTTCCTCGGGTCGCTGTGGGCCCACAGCGGGCTCACCGACCGGGAACGCGAGCTCGTCGTCCTCGCGGTCACGAGCGAGATTGGAAACCGGTACGAGTGGCACCAGCACGTCAACATCGCCCGCGACGCCGGGGTCGGCGACGACGAGATCGCGGCGCTCGGGACGGGAAATCTCGCGCCCCTTGACGACGCGGAGACGACCCTCGTCGAGTACGCGCTGGCCGTCGTCCGCGGCGAGGTGGACGCCGTCGCGCACGACGAGACCGCGGCGCTGTACGACGACGCGACCATCGTCGGCGTCGCCGCGATCGCCCGCGGCTACGATGCGCTCGGCGGGCTGATCGACGCGTTCGACCTCGAACTGGAGTCGGGGGCCGAGTTCCACGGCTGGGACCCGCGGTAGCGGGACACGGATCGCCCGGACCCAGCATCGGCGACCGACAGGTTCGACAGGGATCGGCCCGTACCGTTCGTATGACCGACACGGAGGCCGCGTCGGCGAACGGCATCGAGGCGATGTACGAGGAGATCGACGGCGAGCGCCTGCTCACCTTCTCGCGGGACGGCCGCGAGGCGACGGTCGCACAGAACGCCGACGGGTACGCCATGCTGAAGGTGCGTACCGGCCCGGACGGCGACGAACTGGAGCGCTACTACGGGTTCGACATGGCGCTCGATCACGCCGCAGAGCTGCTCGGCGTCGCCGTCCCCGACCTCCCGGTGCCGGACGCCGCCGCCGACATGGGTATGTAACCGGCGAGCCGACTCTCTCGGTCGCCGCCGTCGACCCCGGGCGTTCGGCCGCCCGCGACCGCGTCGACGACCTGATCGAGACGGTCGGGCTCGACGGGTTCGCCGAGAGCCGCCCGGACGAGCTCTCCGGCGGGATGGCCCAGCGCGTGTCGCTCGCGCGCGGGCTGGCGTACGACCCGTTCGTCCTGCTACTCGACGAGCCGTTCTCGGCGCTCGACCGGTAGCCGCGACCCGGACTCGTCGGTGCGATACATCGCGGCGGTCTGACCCACCAGTGCGGATGGCCACCACGGACCGCGCGCCGGCGCGCCGCCGAAAGAAACGAACGTCGATCCGGCTTATTAATCGACTTCCGAATCGGAATACACGCCGGATCTCCGGTGTGCGTATTACTTCCTTAAGGTGTAATTACACCAATGCTGTCATGCGGTTTTCTCGAACACCGTCGGATCGCTCCGAACTGCCGGTCCGCTCCGATTTTGCGATCGTCCAAACCGTTAAGTACTCGACCGTCTTGTCGTGAATCGATGACAGACATCACGGAGGCTTCGTCGGACACCCCGGCGGATCGAGTTCTTCCAGGGCACGATAGCTTCTAACGTCGATATCGGTCCTGTCAGGATCTTCGACACGACTCTGCGAGACGGAGAACAGTCACCACGGACATCGTTCAGCTACGACGAGAAACGCCGCATAGCGGCGACGCTGGACGATATGAACACCCACGTCATCGAGGCTGGGTTCCCGGTCAACTCGGACGCGGAGTTCGAGGCCGTCAGCGACATCGCCGCCGCGACGGACACCACCGTCTGCGGGCTGGCGCGGGTCGTCGACGGGGACATCGACGCCGCCATCGACTCCGGCGTCGAGATGGTCCACGTGTTCGTTTCCACCAGCGACGTTCAGCTGGAGGACTCGATGCACGCGACCCGCGAGGAGGCGAAGGGGCGCGCGGTCGACGCGGTCGAGAAGGTGAAAGACGCCGGCGTCGAGTGTATGTTCTCGCCGATGGACGCCACTCGAACGGACCCGGACTACCTGATCGACATCGTCGAGGCGGTCAGCGACGCCGGCACCGACTGGATCAACATCCCCGACACCTGCGGCGTCGGGATGCCGACCAGCTTCGGCGAGACGGTGAACGCCGTCGTCGAGGCGACCGACGCCCGCGTCGACGTCCACACCCACGACGACTTCGGGATGGCCGCGGCCAACGCCGTCACCGGCTTCGAGAACGGGGCCGAGCAGGCGCAGGTGTCGGTCAACGGCATCGGCGAGCGCGCCGGCAACGCCGCCTACGAGGAGGTCGTCATGGCCGTCGAGTCCGTGTACGGCGTCGACACCGGCATCGACACCACCCAGATCACCAAGCTGGCCCGGATCGTCGAGGAGGCCTCGGACATCCCGGTGCCCGCGAACAAGCCGATCACGGGGCGGAACGCGTTCGCCCACGAGTCCGGCATCCACGCCGCCGGCGTCATCGAGAACAGCGACACGTTCGAGACCGGCGTGATGACCCCGGAGATGGTCGGTGCCGAACGCGAGTTCGTCTTAGGCAAACACACCGGTACACACAGCGTGCGCAAGCACCTGGTGGAGGCCGGCTTCGACCCGACGGACAGCGAGGTCCGATCGATCACCAAGCGAGTCAAGGAGTACGGCGCCGGCAAGCGGCAGGTGACCGCCGGCGACGTCGAGCGGTTCGCCGAGGAGGCGGGCGTCACGCGCGAGGAGGAGGTCCGGGTCTGATGGCCCCTTCCCCGAGCGGAACGCCCCCCGAGCGACCGCGCTCGCGGTCGCAGGCGGTAGCCGATCGCGGGGCCGCTCCGGGCCCCCGACAGGAATTTATACCCCGGCCGCGTTGCTTCGGGCGAGATGCGACGGCACACCACAACCCCGGAGCACGCCGCCGTTTCCGGAGCCGTCGCGCCGATCATTGTAGGGGTATAACCCCCTACACTACCCCTTCCTCACCGACGCGACGCACCGCCGAACGCCGGCGGCCGAGCCGTTCTCGCCCCGCGCAGCCGCGAACGACGCGGCCGCGGCGCCAGCTCGCCCGCTGCCCGTTCGCAACGACCGATACGATAACCCGCCAGATGCCACATCGCACATCCCCACGACAATGAGCGACACAGCAGCACAGCCGCGATCCGACGCAGACGAGTCGGCCGACTCGTCGGCCGCGACCGAGGAGCCGACCGACCCCGAGGAACGCCAGACCGCCGGCCCCGTCTCGACCGGGGCCGAGTCGGTCGTCGCCGCCCTCGAGGCCGCGGGCGCGAAGACCGCCTTCGGCGTCCAGGGCGGCGCGATCATGCCCGTCTACGACGCGCTGTACGACTCGTCGATCCGGCACGTGACGATGGCCCACGAGCAGGGGGCCGCCCACGCCGCCGACGCGTACGGCGTCGTCGCCGGCGAGCCGGGCCTCTGTATGGCCACTTCCGGTCCGGGGGCGACCAACCTCGTCACGGGCATCGCCGACGCCGACATGGACTCGGACGCGATGCTGGCGCTCACCGGACAGGTGCCCACGGAGTTCGTCGGGAACGACGCGTTCCAGGAGACCGACACGGTCGGCGTCACGCGGCCGATCACGAAGCACAACTACTTCGCCGGCGGCGCCGACACCGTCGGCGACACCGTCGGCGAGGCGTTCGAGCTGTCCCGGGCCGGGCGGCCCGGGCCGACGCTCGTCGACCTCCCGAAGGACGTCACCCAGGACGAGACCGACCGGACGCCCGGCCCGGCGACGCCGCCGGCCGGCACCGACCCGGACCCGAACGCCGACGCGGACGCCGTCGAGGAGGCGGCACGCGCCATCGAGGCCGCCGAACGCCCCGTCTGCCTGTTCGGCGGCGGTGTGATCAAGGCCGACGCGAGCGCCGAGGCGCGGACCTTCGCGCGGAGCTACGGCATCCCGGTGACGACAACGATGCCGGGTATCGGCTCGTTCCCCGAGGACGACGACCTCTGCCTCTCGTGGGCGGGGATGCACGGCACCGGCTACGCGAACCTGGCGATCACCCACACCGACTGCCTGATCGCGGTCGGCACGCGGTTCGACGACCGCCTCACCGGCGGCATCGACACGTTCGCCCCTGAGGCCGAGGTGATCCACGTCGACATCGACCCCGCGGAGATCAGCAAGAACGTCCACGCCGACTACCCGCTCGTCGGCGACGCCGGCCGCGTCTTGGACCAGCTGACCGCCGCGGTCCGCGACGCACCCGACGCCGAGGCGTGGCGCGACCGCTGCGAGGCGTGGAAGGAGACGTACCCGCTCACGTACGCGACTCCCGACGACGAACCGCTGAAGCCGCAGTTCGTCGTCGAGGCGTTCGACGAGGCGACCGACGACGACACCGTCGTCACCACCGGCGTGGGGCAACACCAGATGTGGGCCTCGCAGTTCTGGACGTACTCGGAGCCCCGGACGTGGGTCTCGTCGCACGGCCTCGGCACGATGGGGTACGGCGTGCCGGCCGCGGTCGGCGCGCGCGTCGCGGCCGACACGATGGGCGAGGAGGACCGCGACGTGGTGTGTTTCGACGGCGACGGCTCCTTCCTGATGACGATGCAGGAGCTGTCGGTCGCGGTCCGCGAGGAGCTTGACATCACCATCGCCGTGCTCAACAACGAGTACATCGGGATGGTCCGGCAGTGGCAGGACGCCTTCTACGAGGGCCGACACATGGCCTCCGACTACACGTGGATGCCCGAGTTCGACAAGCTCGCAGAGGCGTTCGGCGCGCTGGGGCTGCGGGTCGACGACTACGACGAGGTCGCGTCAGCGGTCGAGGAGGCGCTGGAGTACGAGGGGCCCGCCGTGATCGACTTCCACGTCGACCCCGAGGAGAACGTCCTGCCGATGGTGCCGAGCGGCGGCGCGAACGGGAAGTTCGCGGCCGCGGAGGACCAGCTATGAGCGGCGACGCCTCCGGCGTCGATGGCGAGTCGCGAGTGACCCCCGAGGCGGACTCCCGACCGCTCCCCGGCGAGCAGCCCGGTCCCGACGAGCGCGAGCACCCCGCGGGGCGACGGAACCTCGAAGGGATCCGGATCGACCCGGTCGTCGAGGCCGAACAGGAGTCTCGCCGCGCGGTCATCTCGGCGCTCGTGGAGGACGAGCCCGGCGTGCTCGCGCGCGTCTCCGGGCTCGTCTCCCGGCGGCAGTTCAACATCGAGAGCCTGACGGTCGGGCCGACGACCGTCGACGGCCACTCGCGGATCACGATGGTCGTCGAGGAGACGGACTCTGGTATCGACCAAATCGAGAAGCAGATGGCGAAGCTGAAGCCGGTCATCTCGGTCGGCGAGGTCGCCGGCGACGCGGTCACCTCGGAGCTCGTCCTCTTGAAGGTCGAGGCCGACGACCCCGCCGCGGTCCACGCCGTCTCCGAGATGTACGACGGCCGGACGGTCGACGCCGGCCCGGAGACGATCACCGTCGAGCTCACCGGTGACAAGCGCAGCATCGACGACGCGATCGGGGCGTTCGACCGGTTCGGCATCGTCGAGATCGCCCGGACCGGGCCGACGGCCCTCGCCCGCGGCAACACGCCGACGGCCCCAGGAGAGAAACCCGGAACGGCCGGCGAACCGACCACGCACGACGACTGACACGCGGATTTCCACCAAACACATGACCGAAGACGACACCCAGACGTTCGACTCGACCGTATACTACGACGCCGACGCCGACGAGGAGGCCATCGCCCACAAGACGGTGGCCGTCCTCGGCTACGGCTCGCAGGGCCACGCCCACGCGCAGAACCTCGCCGACAGCGGGGTCGACGTGATCGTCGGCCTCCGCGAGAGCAGCTCTTCCCGGGCCGCCGCCGAGAGCGACGGGCTCCGCGTCGAGACCCCCGCCGACGCGGCGGCCGAGGCCGACATCGTGAGCGTGCTCGTGCCCGACACCGTCCAGCCGGACGTGTACGAGAACGCGATCGAACCGAACCTGGACGCGGGCGACACGCTCCAGTTCGCGCACGGGTTCAACATCCACTACAACCAGATCCAGCCGCCGGAAGACGTCGACGTGACGATGGTCGCGCCGAAGTCGCCGGGCCACCTCGTGCGCCGCAACTACGAGAACGACCAGGGGACCCCCGGCCTGCTGGCGGTGTACCAGGACGCGACGGGCGACGCGCACGACGAGGGGCTCGCGTACGCGGCCGCGATCGGGTGTACGCGCGCCGGCGTCGTCGAGACGTCGTTCCGCGAGGAGACCGAGACCGACCTGTTCGGCGAGCAAGCCGTCCTCTGCGGCGGCGTCACCTCGCTGGTGAAGCAGGGGTACGAGACGCTCGTCGACGCGGGCTACTCCCCCGAAATGGCGTACTTCGAGTGCCTCAACGAGCTGAAGCTCATCGTCGACCTGATGTACGAGGGCGGGCTCGACGAGATGTGGGACTCGGTCTCCGACACCGCGGAGTACGGCGGGCTCACGCAGGGCGACGTGGTCGTCGACGAGCACGCCCGCGAGAACATGGAGGAGGTTCTGGAGAAGGTCCAGAACGGTCAGTTCGCCCGCGAGTGGATCGCGGAGAATCAGGCAGGACGACCCTCCTACACCCAGCTCCGCGAGGCGGAGAAGAACCACGAGATCGAGGCCGTCGGCGACGAGCTGCGCGGTCTCTTCGCGTGGGAGGAGTCGGCCGAGGGCGACGAGGAGGAGGAGAGCGCCGAGGTGACCGCCTGATGGGCGTACCGGTGAGCGGTCGGTCCTCCGACGGCGCGGCGGTCCGGGGTGACGACCGATGAGCGAGGGCACGCTGTACGACAAGGTGTGGGAGCGACACAAGGTGACGGAGCTCCCGAACGGACAGGACCAGCTGTTCATCGGGCTCCACCTCGTCCACGAGGTGACGAGCCCGCAGGCGTTCGGGATGCTCCGCGAGCGCGACCTCGACGTCGCGTACCCGGATCAGACGTTCGCGACAACCGACCACATCGCGCCGACGGAGGCCGACAAGCGCGAGCGCCCGCTGGCCGACGACCAGGCCGAGGAGATGCTGTCGGCGCTCGAACGCAACACGAGCGAGAGCGGGATCACCTTCTTCGGCTTCGACTCCGGGAAACAGGGGATCACCCACGTCGTCGCGCCCGAACTGGGGCTCTCACAGCCCGGGATGACGGTCGCGTGCGGCGACAGCCACACGGCGACCCACGGCGCGTTCGGCTCCATCGGCGTCGGTATCGGCACGAGCCAGATCCGCGACGTGCTCGCGACCGGCTGTATCGCGGCCGACAAGCAGAAAGTGCGCCGGATCGAGGTCGAGGGCGAGCTCGGCGAGGGCGTCTACGCGAAGGACGTGATCATGAAAGTGATCAAGGACCTCGGCGTCGACGGGGGCGTCGGCCACGTGTACGAGTACGGCGGTCCCGCCATCGAGGCGCTCGACATGGAGGGCCGGCTCGCCGTCTGTAACATGTCGATCGAGGGCGGCGCCCGCGCCGGGTACGTCAACCCCGACGAGACGACCTACGACTACCTGCGGGGCCGCGAGTACGTCCCGGAGGGCGAAGAATTCGAGGAGCGGAAGGCGTACTGGGAGTCGATCGCCTCCGACGACGACGCCGAGTACGACGACGTGGTCACGGTCGACGCCGACGGCCTCGATCCGCTGGTCACGTGGGGGATCAACCCCGGCCAGGTCGTCGAGATCGACGAGCCGGTGCCGCACCCGGACGACTTCGACGAGCGGACCGACCGGGAGGCCGCCGAGAAGGCGATCGATCATATGGCGGTCGAGCCCGGCCAGTCGATGCTCGGGTACGACGTCGACGTGGCCTTCCTCGGCACCTGTACGAATGGCCGGCTCTCCGACTTCAAAGAGGCGGCGCGGATCCTGGAGAACCACAGCGTCGACGAGGACGTGCGCGCGCTCGCGGTGCCCGGCTCGGAGACGGTCCGCGCGCAGTGCGAGGCGCGCGGCATCGACCAGACGTTCATCGAGGCCGGCTTCCAGTGGCGGCGCGCCGGCTGCTCGATGTGCCTCGCGATGAACGACGATCAGCTCGGCGCCGGCGAGGTCTGTGCGTCGTCGTCGAACCGCAACTTCGTCGGGCGACAGGGCTCGAAGGAGGGACGGACGGTGCTGATGAGCCCCGCGATGGTCGCGGCCGCGGCTGTCGAGGGCGAGGTCGTCGACGCGCGCGACTACCTGGACGACGGGCCGACCGGCGGCGCGGGCGGCGTCGAGGAGGTGGCCGACTGATGGCCCCCGACGCCAACGCGGGCGACGATCAACACATCACCGAGGTGTCGGGCACGGGCGTCCCCATCCCGGGCGACGACGTCGACACCGACCAGATCCTGCCGGCGCAGTTCATGAAAGAGGTCACGTTCGACAACATGGCGGACTACCTCTTCTACGACGCCCGGCGCGACGAGGACGGGGAGTTCAACGACCACCCGCTCAACCGCTTCGAGGGCGCGTCGATCGCGGTCGTCAACTCCAACTTCGGCTGCGGCTCCTCCCGGGAACACGCGCCGCAGGCGATGATGCGCTGGGGCGTCGACGGCGTCGTCGGCGAGTCCTACGCCGAGATCTTCCGCGACAACTGTAAGTCGCTTGGCATCCCCGCGGTCACCGCGGACCACGAGACCGTGGTGGAACTCCAGGAGTGGATCGAGGCGAACCCCGACGGTCACATCGACATCGACGTGGAGAACGAGACGGTCACCTACGGCGACACCGTCATCGACGTCGAGGTCGACGACGCGATGCGCGAGGCCTTGGTCGAGGGGATCTGGGACACGACCGCGTTGATGTACTCGAACCGGAGCAAGGTCGACGAGACGGTTGCCGACCTGCCGTACGTCGAGGGGGACGACTGAGCCGGATGACCGACGAGATAGTCGTCATCGAGGGCGACGGTATCGGCCGCGAGGTCGTGCCGGCCGCCGTCGACGTGCTTGAGTCGCTCGACCTCGACTTCGAGTTCGTCGCCGCGGAGGCCGGCGACGCGACCCGGGACGCGACCGGCGAGGCGCTCCCCGACGAGACGTACGACCTGGTCGCCGACGCGGACGCGACGCTGTTCGGCGCGGCGGGCGAGACGGCCGCCGACGTGATCCTCCCGCTGCGCGAGGCGGTGGACTCCTTCGTCAACGTCCGGCCCGCGAAGGCGTTCCCGGGCGTCGACGCGCTCCGGCCGGAGACGGACGTGGTGTTCCTCCGCGAGAACACCGAGGGCGTCTACTCGGGCCACGAGGACCGGCTCAGCGAGGACCTCTCGACGCTGACGCGCGTCGTCACCTCGTCGGCCTCGCGCGAGCTGGCTGAGTACGCCTGCGACTTCGTCAAGGAGGGGCGTGGCCCCGCCGGGAACCCGGACGAGGGGTTCACGATCGCCCACAAGGCGAACGTGATGCGCGAGACGGACGGCCGGTTCCGCGACGAGGTCGCGGCGGTCGCCGACGAGCGCGACGTCGAGGCGGACGAGGAGCTGATGGACGCGTTCGCGACGAAGCTCCCGCTCGACCCGGGCCAGTACGGCGTGATCGTCTGTCCGAACCTCGCAGGCGACGTGCTCTCCGACCTGGCGGCCGGGCTCGTCGGCGGCCTCGGCCTGCTCCCGTCGGCGAACGTCGGCCACGACAACGGGCTGTTCGAGCCGGTCCACGGCACCGCGCCGGACATCGCCGGCGAGGGGGTCGCGAACCCGACCGCGGCGGTCCTCTCGGCGGCCATGCTGCTCGAGTACCTCGGCCACGTCGAGGAGGGGCAGCGGGTCCGCGACGCGGTCGAGGGCGTCCTCTCGGACGGGCCGCGCACCGGCGACCTCGGCGGCTCGGCGACGACCGACGAGGTCACCGCGGCGATCGCCGACCGACTGTAGGGCGCGTCTCGACGCCGTATGCGACCCCGGAACGGTCAGTTTTCTCCCACGGCCAAACCACAAGACAAGAAACCCTGCGGCTCCTCCGACCGCGTATGAGCAACTACGAAGTCGCGATGGAAGCCGCCTGGTTGGTCCGTGACGTCGAGGAGACCGACGACGCCATCGGCGTCGCGGTCAGCGAAGCCGGCAAGCGACTCAACGAGACGGACAAGCAGTACGTCGAGGTCGAGCCCGGCGTCACCGGCTGTCCGGCCTGCGGCGAGCCGTTCGACGCCGCGTTCCTCGCGGCGAACACGGCCCTCGTGGGACTCCTCTTAGAGATCGACGTGTTCAACGCCGACAGCGAGGAGCACGCCGAGCGGATCGCGAAAAGCGAGGTCGGCGGCGCGCTCCGCGACGTCCCCCTCGAAGTGATCGACGTCTTCGAGACCGACGCTGACGAGGACGAGGAGCCGGAGCGATAACCGCGGCCGCGACGCGTCGAGACCCGGAGACGACTCGCGCACGGTCCGCGGCCCGCGGGCCCGAACGGTGCCGAAAGCTTTTCTAATAACCTCAGGTAATTAGGCGGTATGGAACTGCCGACGCCACAGGACCTCCGCGAGCGACGGACCGCGCTGGACCTGACCCAGAGCGAGCTCGCCGACGCCGCCGACGTCTCCCAGCCGTTGATCGCGCGGATCGAGGGCGGCGACGTCGACCCGCGGCTCTCGACGCTGCGCCGCATCGTCAACGCGCTCCAGCAGGCGGAGGGCGAGGTCGTGCGCGCGACCGACCTGATGAACGAGACCGTGATCAGCGTCGCGCCGGACGACGCCGTCAGCGGGGCCGTGGAGCTGATGGAGGCGGAGGCGTACTC
The DNA here is from genome assembly GCF_041379815.1 of Halorubrum miltondacostae. NCBI lineage: Archaea > Methanobacteriati > Methanobacteriota > Halobacteria > Halobacteriales > Haloferacaceae > Halorubrum > Halorubrum miltondacostae. Next base: position 418,290 of record NZ_JBEDNY010000003.1, on the reverse strand, counting down.
GCAGCTCCCCGTCCTCCAGAACGGCGTGCCCGTCGGCTCGATCAGTCAGGGCGACGTCGTCCACGCCGGCGAGAACGTCGGCGACCACCCCGTCAGCGAGGTGATGAGCGAGTCGTTCCCGACGGTCGCGCCGTCGGCGACCGTCGACGAGGTCCGCAACCTCCTCGACCACTACAAGGCCGTGATGGTCACCGACGGCGGCGAGACGGTCGGGATCATCACCGAGGCCGATATCGCGGCACAGCTGTCCTGACCGGGGCGCGGACCGGCGCTCACTCTTCCCGCCGCTCCGAGAGCCGCTCCCAGATCTCCGTACAGCCCACGCCGTCCTCAACGTCGTCGAGGTGGTCCGCGTCGCCGTCGGCCTCGTCTTCCGCCGCTTCTGCCTCCGAGTCGGCTTCGCGCTCCTCGCTCACCCCCCGGTCGTCGGTCGAGCGGTCGTCGTCCCGCTCCGTCATTCTTCCTCCGACCGGTCGTCGAAGAGTTCGGGGGCCACGTCCGCGGACGCGTGCTGCCGGTACTCGACATCGACCCGTTCCGCGGGCCGATCGGCGTCTGAGTCGGGAACCGAATCGGTCATCAAATTTACGCACGTGTACTATCGTCATAAGTGACGGTACACCTGTAAATCGAACCACCACTCTCGGGTACCGGATTACTTCTCCGGTAGTTCGGAGCGTGCTTTCCGGGGATCTTCCTGCCCCGTCTGCCGGTTTTTTGCTATCAGGCCGTCATCGAAACTGTCGTGGGTTGTGTCCACCGTCACCCATTGGCCCCTCGCGGCCGAACTACGGCTGTGACCACTCGTTTGCGCGTCCTCGACGACGGGGCGTGGATCTCTGTCAACGACAGCCGGGAAGTACGCGTCAGTGAACTATGGCGGCTCGACGCGTCGGATCTGTGTGGGTGCGCGCTGACGGATCTGGTCGTCGAGAACTTTCAGTCGGTGGGTGTGGACGGCTCGACCGTGGCGGCGCGGGTGTACGGACAGTGTATCGCGTGCGGTGCGACGGGGACGACCGGCTGGATCCCGATCGGACGGGTTCGAGGGGGTGAGTTCGTCGAATTCGACCGCTCAGCCGTTCGTCGAGTGCGACAGGGAGAGTAGCGGCAACACGTGCCACATCGGTGGGGCACCGGGGAAGGTTGACACCACGCTGTCAGCTATGTGGGTGTCGGCTGTAGTCGGGATCGATGCCGACCGACGTGGAAAACTGGAAATCGGAGGTGTACGGGAACGAGGTCCGCGACCGCCTGTTCGAGTTCGCCGAGGAGGGGTACGACTCGATTCCGGACGACGAACGAGACGCGTGGTTCGAGCGGTTCAAATGGTGGGGCCTGTACCACCAGCGGAACGGACAGGAGGGGTACTTCATGATGCGGATCGGGACTCCGAACGGCGTTCTCGAACCGGGACAGCTCCGGACCGTCGGCGAGATCGCCGACGAGTACGCTCGCGGCCCCGGGACGAACCCGGTGTTCGGCGACGCGTACGCCGACTTCACCACCCGGCAGTCGATCCAGCTCCACTGGATCGAGCTCTCTGACGTGCCGGCGATCTTCGAGAAGCTCGAGGAGAACGACCTTTCGACGCAGCAGGCCTGCGGGGACTCCTGGCGGAACATCGTCGGGAACCCGGTCGCGGGTAAGGACTGGCAAGAGGTCATCGACGCGTGGCCGGTGATTCGGAACCTCAACGAGACGTTCAAGGGCGACGACGACCACGCGAACCTCCCGCGAAAGTGGAAGGTGTCCGTCACCGGCTCCGCCGACGGCTCCGGGCAGGGCGACATCAACGACCTCGCCTTCGAGCCCGCGTACAAGTCGGTCGACGACGACGGGAGCGAGGACGCCGTCGGGTTCAACGTCCGGGTCGGGGGCGGCCTCGCCCGCAACGAGCCGCGGCTCGCGCGCGACATCGACGTGTGGGTGCCGCCCGAGCGGGTCCCCGACGTCGCGGGCGGGCTCTCCGCGCTGTTCCGCGACTACGGCGACCGCGAGGACCGTTACAACGCCCGGGTGAAGTTCCTCGTCGACGAGTGGGGCGCGGACGAGGTCCGCGAGACGCTCCAGTCGGAGTACGTCGACTTCGAGCTGGAGACCGCCGGGCGCGACGTTCGCGAGGAGTACACCTACAACGCCGGCGAGGGCGAGCGCAACGACCTGATCGGCGTCCACGACCAGAAGGACGGCCGGAACTTCGTCGGGCTGAACGTGCTCGTCGGTCGGATGGGCGCGGACGACGTGCTCGACTTGGCCGACCTGGCCGAGGAGTACGGCTCCGGCGAGGTCCGGCTCTCACAGCGGCAGAACGTCATCGTCACCGACGTGCCGGACGACGCCCTCGACGAGTTCCTCGACGAGCCGCTGCTCGACCATTACGCGCCCGACCCGTCGCCGTTCATGCGCGGTTCGGTCGCGTGTACCGGGACGGAGTTCTGCTCGCTGTCGATCGTCGAGACGAAGAACCGGCAGGTCAGGTTCGCCCGCTGGCTGAAGGCGAACGTCGACCTCCCGGACGGCGTCGACGAGTTCCACGTCCACCTCTCCGGGTGTACGGCCTCGTGCGCGCAGCCGCAGATCGCAGACGTGAGCCTCCGCGGGATGAAGACCCGCAAGGACGGCGAGCCGGTCGAGGCGCTCGACGTCGGCCTTGGCGGCGGGCTCGGAGAAGACCCGCAGTTCGCCCGCTGGGTCACGCAGCGCGTGCCCGTCGACGAGGTGCCGGGGGCGATCGCGAACCTGGTCGAGAGCTTCGCCGCCGAGCGCGACGAGGGGGAATCCTTCCGGGCGTTCGTCGCCCGTCACGACGAGGCGGAACTCGACGCCTTCGTCGAGCCCGAGGAGACCGACTACGAAGACCCGATGATGCACAACACGAAGCGCACGTGGTACCCATACGCTGAGAACGACTCGATGGACGACGCGCCGTCGACCCCGGCGGACGACTGACCATGCGAGGGAGGGATCCGGGGGCGGCCCGATGAGTGATCGCCTGCTCCGCGTGAACGCCTACACGACGCTGGACTTGGTCGAAGGGCGCGCCCGCGGCCACGAGTTCACCACCGAAGCGCCCGGCGTCGTGAACGTCACCGCGCCGCGGGAAGACCCCGACCACGTCGCGCTGGAGGTCGAGCTCGATAACACCGCTATCGACGACCTGACCGCCCACGCCGACGAGATCGACCTCTCTCCAGCGCAGGCGCGGACCCTCGCCGAGGCGCTGGAGTCGACCGCGGACCGGGTCGAGGCCGCGCAGGGCGGCGACGGCTCGTCGTAACCGAACGACCGCGTCCCCTTACAGCTCCAGCCCGCGGATCGCGACGCTCGCCTCGTCGTCGGACCCGGCGTCTGCCGCGCTCGCCTCGACGCGACCGATCACGCGCCCGTCGGTCGCGTCGGCCAGCGGCTCGGCCGCGTCCGGGTCGACCGCGGCGACGAACCCGGTCCCCATGTTGAACGTGCGATACATCTCCTCGTCGGAGACGCTCCCCTCGGACTGGACGAACTCGAAGACCGGCTGCGGGTCGAACGCGTCCTCCACCACGTAGCGGTGGCCGCCGAGCCGGTCGAGGTTCGTCCAGCCGCCGCCCGTCACGTGGGCCGCGCCGCGGACGCCGTGCTCGCGCATCGGGTCGAGCAGGTCGGTGTATATCGCGGTCGGTTCGAGCAGCGCGTCGCCGAGCGTCTCGTAGTCGCCGAACGGACAGAGGTCGGCGTAAGCGTGGTCGCGCGTGACGGCCTCGCGCGCCAGCGTGAGCCCGTTCGAGTGGATCCCCGACGAGCGCCAGCCGACGAGCGCGTCGCCCGGCTCCGCGCGGCCGTCGAACACCCCGTCTTTCGCGGCGAGGCCGGCACAGGTCCCGGCGAGGTCGAGCCCGCGGACCACGTCCGGCATCACCGCCGTCTCGCCGCCGACGAGTTCGACGTCCGCCAGATCGGCGCCGCGGGCGAGCCCCTCGCCGACCTGCTCGGCGAACGCCTCATCCGGCTCGTCGACGGCGAGGTAGTCGACGAAGGCGACGGGGCGGACGCCGGCCGCCACGAGGTCGTTGACGTTCATCGCCATACAGTCGATCCCGACCGTCGAGTAGTCGCCCAGCGCCTCCGCGACGAGCAGCTTGGTCCCGACGCCGTCGGTCGCGAGCGCGAGGTAGCGGTCGCCGATGTCGAGGAGGCCAGCGTAGTCGCTCGCGTCGTCGTCCGCGCCCGAGCCGACCGCGCCGATCAGCGCGGCGGTGGCGGCCTCGCTGGCGTCGATGTCGACGCCCGCGTCCGCGTAGGTAAGTTCCTCGTCGTCGTCCGGTCCCTCGTCGTCGCTCCCGTCGCCCTCGGTCATGTGTATGGGAGCACGCCGGCGGAGCAAAAACGCACCGTTCCGGGCGACGCCGCCGGACGCGCAGCGGTCGCCCGACCGCGGCTCAGAACGGGCCACCGAAGCCGAGTCCCACGACAAAGACGAGCCCGACGGCGAGCAGTACCGAGGGGACGAAGGCGGCCGCCCAAGCCAGCTTGCTCCACCCCATCACCGTCTTCCCGTCGAGGGGGCCGTACGGGATCAGGTTGAACGCCGCGAGGAACGCGTTGATCGCGATGCCGCGCGCGCCGAGGATAGTGACGATCTCGCTGCCGAGGACGCCACCGAGCGCGAACAGCGGGAAGAACACCGCCATCAGCCCGAGGTTCACGACCGGCCCAGCGAGTGCGATGTGGCCGTGTTCGCGGGGCGTCAGCCGCCCGCGGTGGTGGACGGCCCCCGGCGCGGCGAAAATGAATCCGAGGAGCGAGCTCATCACGGCCAGGAACAGCATGCTGTTGTCAGCGCGGAACTCGGCGACTTGGTCGTAGTGGACCGCGACGACCTTGTGCGCCACCTCGTGGAGGAGGAAGCCGACCCCGGCGGTCGCGAGCGCGACGAACAGCGGCGGGAGCACGCCGGCGGCGAGGATCCGGCCGATCCCCCCCGAGCCGCCGACGAAGAACAGCGTGAACGCCACGCCGAGCGCGAGCCACGCGACGAGCAGGTCGCGGAGCTCGGCCCCGCTGAAGTAGAGGCCGCCGATCCGGCGGCCGGAGAACGTCGCGCCGCCGCTCATGCCAGTCCCCCCACGGCCCCACGGACGAGGTCGGCGCCGTTGAGCGCGCCCTCCACGAGCAGCCGGCCGACCTCGTCGACGCCGCCGACTTCGGCCCCGAACATCGCCGGGATCACGTACGCCGCGAAGAGGAAGCTCGCGACGATGCTGCCGACGTTCGTCATCGCGACGACGACGATGAGCCGGAACAGCGGCACGTCGAGCATCTCGGAGACCAGCTCGGTGACCGACCGGGTCTCGTCGCCGAGCAGGTCGTTGAGCGCGCCGATGTCCGCCACGTTGACCGTGAGGCTCCGGAGTTCGACGTAGCCGGTGAACCAGCCGGGCGCGAGCAGCGGGTTGATCGAGGTCAGCCACGCGACCGCGCCGCCGACGCCGGCCGAGAGCCAGCGCGCGCCGGCGACCTTCGCGAAGGCGAACGCGAAGACGCCGTTGATCACGAACCACGCGCCGAACAGCCGCAGCAGGAACGCGTTGCCGGCGCCGCCCAGCGCCAGGAGGAGGAAGAAGCCGACGAAGCCGACCGTGATCGCGTAGCCGAGCGCCTTCTTCCACGGGAGCCCCCGACCGGATTCCTCGCCGACGAGGCTGTCCATCGGCGGGAGCGTCGCCGGGTCGGCGAGGTATCCCTCGATCCCGGCCCGGTGGCCGGCCCCGACGACGGCGACCACGTCGTAGCCGGCGTCGCGGAGCGCGACGAGCCGGTGGCCGATGAACGCGTCGCGCTCGTCGATGAGCGCCTCCGCGCCACCCGGAGAGAATTGTCGGAACTCCTCCATCATCATCGTCACCACGTCCGTGTCGGTGAGGTCGGCCTCGTCGAGCTCCGCGATCCCGCCGGCCTCCGCCTCCGCGTCCACCTCGCCGCCGGCGAACGCGCCGACCGCGATCGCGAGGACCGCGCCGACGATCAGTCCGAGGCCGATGCCGATCCCGAAGCCGCCGATCGCCGCCACGGGGAACCCGCCGAGGTACGTCGACACCACCCCGTTCGCGACCCCGGAGATCCCGGCGGCGACGCCGGCCGAGAGTCCGGTGCCGACGCCGGCGTAGAGCCGCTGGTCAGGCGAGAGCGCGAGCGCGCTGACTTGGTCGACGGCGATGCTGACGACGAGCGCGACGAGGACGCCCGCGGCGACGCTCGTCAGCACGGCGTCCGTGATCCCGACCGCGCCGCCGAAGAGGCCGATCGCCGGGCCGGCGAGGATCCCGACGATGAGCCCACCGACCACGCCGGCGACCCTTGGGTCGCTAACGCCGAACGCGAGCCCGCCGACGAGCCTGAGCTTCTCCGTGACCGTCATGCGGGCCCAGAAGCGCTGGATCGTGGTCTGGATGTCGCGGTCGACCAAGGCGACATCGATGCCGAGCGACTCGGCGACATCGACGGCGGCCTTCATGTCCGCGCCCGGCTCGATATCGAACCGCTCGCCGAGCTGCGTCTGGACGTACGAGAGCATCCAGTACGCCAGGAACTGGAACACGGTGTTCCCCCTGAGCAGGTCGCCGGCGTCGAGGTCGTCGGGGGTCTCGCCGTTCATCTGGCGGTAGCGCCCCTCGTCGAGTTCGACGGCGACGACGTCGGGGCGCTCCCGCTCGATCGTCTCCTCGACCTCGTCGACGGAGTGCTCCGACACGTGCGCGGTCCCGACGACCGTGACGCTCCCCTCGTCGTCGGCGCGCGCCTCCCGTTCGAGGTCGCCGCCGTCGGTCCGCGAGGGCCCGTCGGTCGACAGGGACGCCTCGTCGTCGCGCCCCCGTGACGTCTCTGTCATCACCCGTCGTACTCGGTCACCCCGTTTAGGGTTTGTGCGTCGGTCCCGGGCCCGCCTCGCGCGGGACTGACTCGACCACAACGATCCAACAGGTTTGTATCCTCACGCTCCACAGGATACCGTATGTCCCGGCTGTTGCCCTCCCTGCCGGACGCGAGCCCCGAGGAACGCGAACCACGGGTCGTCGGCGTCGACGACGACGAGGCCGACGACCTCATCGCCGCCCTCGGCTCGGAGACGGCGCGGGCGATCCTCTCGACGCTCCACGACCGACCGGCTACGAAGTCGGAGCTCGCCGAGGAAGTCGACACCACCCTCCAGAACGTTCAGTACCACCTCTCGCGGCTCGACGAGGCGGACCTCGTCGACGTCGTCGACACCGCCTACTCCGAGAAGGGCCGCGAGATGGACGTGTACGCCGCCGCGGACGAGCCCCTCGTGCTGTTCTCCGGCGACTCCGAGGAGTCGACCGGGATCAAGACGGCGCTCATGCGGCTGCTCGGCGGCTACGGACTGATCGGCCTCGCCGCCGTCGCGGCGCAGCGCCTCCTCGCGGTCGGCTCCCTCGCCGCCCCGCGCTCCAGCGGCGACGACGCGGGGACAGCCACCACCGACGGGCCGACAGTAGAGAGCGTCCCCGACCAGAACACCGCCGCCGACGGCGCGGACGGCGCGGTCGAGCTCGTCGGCGACCCGCTCGCGCAGTACGCGGTCTCGCTCGTCGAACCGGGCGTCGTCTTCTTCGTCGCCGCCGCGCTCGTGTTCACCCTGACGTGGGCGTACTGGTACCGCGCGTCGAGCTAGCGGCCCCGGAAGCGACGGGCACGATCCGGGCGAACGGTCCACGCGTGGGACAGCTATTCAAGCGGCCGTCACCACGTTCACGTATGGAACACGAGGCCGAGGTCGTCGGGGTCGGGGCGGGCTCTGCGCCGAGCGGCGACGTCCCGGCGGTGATCCTGTCCGCGCGCGGCGAGTACGTGCCGATCTTCGTCAGCGGCGACCAGGCCCGTTCGATCGGGATGGCGCTGGAGGGCGAACCGTTCGACCGACCGCTCACCCACGACCTGCTCGTGAGCATCCTTACCGAGTTCGGCGGGGCCATCGACCGCGTCCGCGTCGACGACCTCCACGACGGCACCTTCTACGCCAAGGTCGACGCCGAGCGCTACGACGACGGCGAGCCGGAGCGGTTCGTCTTCGACGCCCGGCCCTCGGACGCGCTCGCGCTCGCGGTGCGAGTCGACTGCCCCATCGTCGTGACCGACGAGGTGGTCGACGAGGCGGGGCGACCGCCGGACTCCGTCCGGTTCAGCGGCGACGACGACCGGTCGGGCGAGCGCTGAGTTCGCCGCGCGCGTCCCCCGGCGCCGGCGAAGCCGGCCGTTCAAGTCGTCGGCCCTCCCACGACGGGCATGGACGAGACGGCCACGCTCGCCTCCTCGCACACCGAGATGACGGAGATGCTGCTGCCGAATGACACGAACAACCTCGGCCGCGCGCTCGGGGGGACTGTGTTACACTGGATGGACATCTGCGGCGCGATCGCCGGCATGCGCTTCGCGAACCGGCAGGTGGTCACCGCCTCGATGGACCACGTCGACTTCATCGCGCCGATCGAGATGGGCGAGGTCGCCATCGTCGAGGGGTACGTCTTCAACACCGGGCGGACGAGCGTCGACGTGAAGGTCGACGTGCGCGCGGAGAACCCCCGCACGGACGAGACGCGCCGGACGACGACCTCCTACTTCACCTTCGTCGCGCTCGACGACGCGGGCCGCCCGACGCCGGTCCCCGACCTGGAGTGTCCGACCGAAGACGAGGCGGCGCTCCGCGACGACGCCATGGAGGGGCGGGAGGAACAGCTACGACAGGTCGTCGACCGCTACGACCTCTGACCGACGGGCCCGGGCCTTACGCTTCCGACCCGGCGACGACTTCGACGGTCGCCTCCGGATGGTCGGTCGCCGGGATCGCGGCCTCGTGCGCCGCCAGCGCGCGCTCCGCGAGGGCGTCGAGGCCGTCAGCGGCGGCCAGATGGCTTGGACAGCCGCAGTCGGACGCGCCGAACCCGTCGACCGGCCCCTCGGGCAGCCGCTCCGCGACCGCGCACTCGACGTCGACGCCCGCGCTCCGGACGACGCGGTCGATCCGCGCCGCCGGGTGGCCGAGCAGGTAGTCGACGTGCCAGTGGCGGACGTCGTGGTCGTCCCTCGCGGTCCGGCGGTGTCTGTCGACCCGGGCGAAGCCCCCCGAGCCGAGCGCGCTCCCCGTGTACGCGTACGCGCCGGCCGGCAGGCGGTGCTCGCCGAGCGCGCCCGCCGACAGCGTCGCGTCCGCCGCGAGGTCGACGACGAGGGTGTAGCTGCCGCCGACGGCGTCGCTCATCGCTTCCTCTCACCGACGAGATAGACTGCGGTCCCGATCACGACAGCGCGGTCGGCGCCTCGGCGGCGGCCGACCGGAGCGACCCCACTAGGTCGCGGGCGTCGTCGTCGAGCCGGTAGGTATCGTGGACATCCGCCGGGTCGCGGCCGCGCCCCGACAGCGCGCCGACCACGTCGGCGATGTGGTCGTAGTTGTCGCGGACGAGCCCGCCGACGATCCCGGGCGTCCCGGCGCGGTTCGCAAGCTCTTCGGCGGCCGACCGCCCCGCGTACACCCGACGCTCGCCAGGATCGACGAGCACCATCGCGAACGGGCGCGAGCCGAACTGCGCGTCGAGGAACGGGCCGACCGGGTCGGCCTCCCACGGGACCGCGACGACGCCCTTGAGCCGCCGGAGCGCGACCGCCGCGACCGAGCAGTACGGGCAGTCGCCGTCGAAGATCAACACCGGCGCCGCCGCGCCGTCCGGGTCGGTAGACATAATAATAGGTACGGACTCGACCGGCTTAAGCGGCCGGTCGAACGGGTCGAATCGATGAACGCGAGTGGCCGGGCCGGCTCAGTGCGAGTGGCCGAGCGCGTCCTCGAGCGACTGCCCGAACCGCTCCTCGAACAGCTCCGCGGCCGTCTCGTTCATCTCGGCGATGTCTTCGGGCACGTCGCCTTCGCTGTGGTGGACGATCACGTGCGCCTGCTGGGCCATCGCCTGGACGACCACGTCGGAGACGACGGCAGTCGCGGGCTCGCCCTGCTCGCTGAGCACGTCCACGAGGCCGGCGGGCAGTTCGAACGACTCTTCGTCACCGTCGGGGCCGGTAACCGTGTAGGTCTCGGTATCTCCCATAGCGGTCAGTCGCGGCCGCGACATAAGGGTCTGTGGAAACCGGACGCGAGCCGCGCACGACCGCCGCCTGCGGGGTCCGAGACCGCCGGTCGGCCGCTTTTCACCCGTGCGCCGAGATCGCCTTCACGGAGGAACCGGAGCCGAGGACCGTCGCGAGGTACACCGCGATCGCCGTGACGACGATCGACCCTCCGGAGGGGAGGCCGAGTCCGATCGAGACGGCGAAGCCGCCGATCACCGACAGCTGGCCGAAAATCACTCCGAGATACATCGTCTCGCGGAAGCTCCGCGCGACCTGCGAGGCCGCCGCGACGGGGACGACCAGCATCGCGGCGACGAGGATGACGCCGAGCACCTGCATCGCGCCGACGACGACAACCGCGGTCAACACCACGAGCAGGGTGTTGTAGCCGGTGACGTTCAGCTGTGCGACCCGCGCGGCCTGCTCGTCGAAGGTGATGAAGAGGAGCTGCTTGTACGTCAGCGCCACGGCCGCGACGACGACGATCGAGAGCGCCCCCATGAGCCGCGCGCCGTCCGGCGTGACGACCGCGAGGTTACCGAACAGGTACCCCTGGATGTTGACGCCGGTGAGCCCGTCGCCGTAGCTGATGATCAGGGTCCCGACCGCGAAGCTCCCGCTGAGCATAATCGCGATGGGCACGTCGCCGTAGGCGTCGGTGCGCTCCGTGAGCCACTGGACGCCGAGCGCGCCGAGGATGCCGACCGCGAGCGCCACGAGCAGCAGCGAGCCGCTCCACCCCGTCGAGGAGGTGACGAGGATGCCGACCGCGACCCCGGCGAACGCGGTGTGGGCGAGCGTCTCGCCGATCAGCGCCATCTCGCGGTGGACGAGGAAGGAGCCGACGAGCGGCGCGACGACCCCAACGAGCACGCCCACCGCCATCGACTGCCACATGATCGGGTGCCGGAAGACGTTCGTCCCGAACGCGGCGTCCATCGCGCGTCCGAGCGAGCGGAACGCCGCGTACAGCTCGCTCGCCACCGGGAGGTCCTGCGCCCAGTACAAGAGGAGGAACGAGAGCATGACCGCCGCGACAACGCCGGTGAGCCCGATCCCGGCGAGCTCCGCCGTCCGGCGCAGTCCCCGCCCCGGGCCGACGCGGTCCGAGCGCGGGCGGTCCCGCTCGCCGTCGGTCGGTGTCTCCCCGCACATTAGTGGTGGTGGTGGACGACCTGTCCGGTCGCGCCGTACGCCTCCCCGAGGGCGTCGCTCTCGACGAACGACTCCGTGTCCCCGTGGTGGTACAGCTCGGTGTTGATACAGGCGATGCGGTTCGCGCGGTCGGTGACGACGCCGATGTCGTGCTCGATGAGGATGACCGTGATCCCGTCGCCGTTGAGCTCGTCGAGGAGCGCGTAGAACGCGTCGCGGGACTCGGCGTCGACGCCGACCGTCGGCTCGTCGAGCGCGAGCAGGTCCGCGTCGCTGGCGAGGGCCCGCGCGATGTACGCGCGCTGCTTCTGTCCCCCAGAGAGCTCCGAGACGAGGCGGTCGGCGAGGTCGCCGATCCCGACGGTCTCGATGGCGTCCGCGACGGCGGTCCGGTCGGCCGCGGAGAGCCGTCCCCGGCCCGCGTGCGCGAACCGCCCCATCGTGACGCACTCGCGGACGGTGACGGGCATCGCGCCGCCGCGGCTCGTCGCCTTCTGCGAGACGTAGCCGATCCGGCCGCCGTCGTCGAACTCGTCGACCGGGCGGCCGAACAGCTCGACGGACCCCTCGTCGGGGTCGCGGAGGCCGAGCATGAGGTGGAGCAGCGTGGTCTTCCCGGAGCCGTTCGGCCCGACGAGCCCGAGGAAGTCCCCCTCCTCGACCGTGAGGGAGACGTCGCTCACGGCGACCGTGTCGCCGTAGGAGAACGTCACGCCGTCGAGGTCGACGATTGCGGTCACTGCGTGTGCCTCATCTGGACCGTCCGCACGTTTAGCTCTTTTACTCCGCCGTCGCGCCGACGCTCCCGCGGCACGACGGGCGACGAAGTCGCCACTTCCGTCACCGGACGTCGAACGCGCGCTCGAAGGCGGGGACGTTGATCTCGGTCATCTGTTCGAGGTAGCCGTAGCCGGCGTCGTTCCACTCGCGGGTCGTCCCGCCGGCCGGCGAGACCGCGACCGCCTCCGTCGCGTCGCTGTTCTCGACGATCGACTCGGCGAGCCGCGGCGACTGGAATCGGTCGTACAGCACGACGTCGATCCCCTCACGGTCGACGAGGTCGATCGTGTCGGCGATCTCCGACTGCGTCGGCTCGTTCTGCGGCGAGACGCCGACCGGCGAGTGGAGCCGAAACCCGTAGCGCGCCTCGAGGTACTGGAAGGAGTTGTGGCCCGCCAACACCGCCACGTCGCGCGCGGCGTCCTCGGCGACCGACCGGAAGGCGTCGTCGATCGCCCCCAGTTCCTCGCCGTACGAATCGGCGTTGGCCGCGTACGACTCGGCGTTATCGGGGTCCGCCTCGCCCAGCCCGCTCGCGATGGTGTCGACCATCTCGCCCGCGAGCACCGGGTCCGTCCAGACGTGGGGGTCGTACCGGGTCCCGTCGTCGTAGTTCTCGCCGTCGTGGTCCTCCCCATCGTGGCTCTCACCATCGTGGTTCTCGTCGTCGTGACTCTCGCCGTGCGTGTGGTTCCACTCGAGCAGATCGCCCTCGAGCCCGGCGAGCACGTCGATCGTCGCGACCGTGTCGTAGTCGCTCTCCAGCGTCGCGGCTAGGTCCTGTGCCCACGAGAACTCGAGGCTGTCGAGGTAGACGAACGCGTCCGTCGCCGCGACGTCCGCCGCCAGGGTCCCGTCGGGGGTCCACCCGTGGCCGAGCTGGCCCACGTCGACCGGGTCCTCGAAGCTCGCGTTCTCGCCCGCGACCTCGTTGGCCCAGTCGTTGAGCGTGAAGAACGCGGCGTATCCGGCGTCGAACGCCTCGGAGCCGCCGTCCGTTCCGCCTGCGCACCCCGCCAGCGACGCCGCCGCTCCCGCGGCCGCGAGGCCGGCACCGCGCCGCAGTACCGACCGCCGTGAGTGAGTCATACCGATCGCTACGGCGGGTTAACAGAAAAGAGTTATTATTTCACAACCTATTGTTAATAACCCGGCCGCGGAGACCGGCCGCCGATTAACAACGCCGGGGTCGGCGCGCGGTCGGATCCGGAGCGCCGCCGGCTCACTCGGTGAGGTCGACGACCGCAGCGTCCGCGAGGTCGGCGAGCGCCTCCGGGGCGATCGCGAACACCGCGCTCGGCGTCCCGGCCGCACCGTAGACAGTGTCGTACTCGGTGAGCGTCGGGTCGAACGCCGTCGGGAGCGCGGCGTCGTGAGCGATCGGCGGGACGCCGCCGATGCTCCAGCCGACGACGTCGCGGATGCGGTCGGGGTCGCCCATCTCCGCGGCGTCGAAGTGGTCGGCGACGGCCTCGAGGTCGAGGCGGTTCGCGCCGCTCGTGATCGCGGCGACGAGCGCTCCGTCGCGGGCGCCGCCGGAGAGCGAGACAACGATCGTCGACGCGATCGCGCCCGTCTCGCAGCCGAGGGCCGCGGCCGCGGCGGCCGCCGTCTCCGTTCCGGCATCGAACTCCAACACGTCGACGTCGACGCCGTGCCGTTCCCGCGCCCGTTCCGCGAACTCCGCCGCGCGTGGATGCATGCGAAACGAGACCGCATCCCGCGGACATCAACTTCCCGGACGCGGTGAAACTGCGGGCGCCGACGTAGTGGCTCTCGCGTTACAACAACGAACGCGGTCGCTCGGCTCTCTGCCCCGTTACCGGGTCCGGAGCTCGTCTTTGTCCTTGATCACGCGGGCGTCGCCCTCGCCCGAGGTGACCTCGTTGACGAGGTCGTAGAGGTCGTTCTGGAGCCCGGCCGGGAAGGTGAGCACGCCAACCCACGAGCCGTCGTTCTGCCACTCCTCGCGTTCGAGGTCGCCGAACTCCCGGATCTGCGCCTGGCCGGAGCCCGCGTAGTCGGCGGGGAGCTGGACCGCCATCGTCACCTCCTCGAACCGGATCGGGATCACCGGCCGCAACACGTCGAGCGCGTCGTCGACCTGGTTCTCGACCGGTTCCATCGGGTCGATCTGGAACCCGGCCTCCTCCAGCGCGCGCTCGATCCGCTCGGGCGGGTGCGGCGAGTCGTCCATCTGGGGGTTCACCGCGTTGCGCGTGATGGTGGTCACCAGCTGGTTGTGCTTCCGCTCTTGCATCTCCGCGCGCTGCTCGGCGGTGATCTGGATCTCTCCGCGCTCGACGACCTCCGGGATGATCGAGAGCGGGTCCGTGGTGTCGAAGACGGTCTCTAGGTCTTCTTCCGCCGGTCGGTCGCCCCGCGAGGCGTTCTCGAAGACGTCCTCGGCCGCGATGACCTCCTCCAGTTCGCCGTCGAACTCATCGCGCTTGATCGCGAGCGCGGCGTCTGGGTCGATCAGGATCTCGAAGCGCTCCCCGTGTGACTCCAGTCGGGCCGTCACGGCCTCGTCGAGCGATATCATACCGGACGCTACCACCCCCGCGGGCAAAAAGCCTCCCGCCGCCGTCCTCGCCGCGCCGCCCGCCACTATCCGTCGCCGCGCCGGCTATTTTCCGGCCGACGGTCGCTCGTCGTCCCACTCCCCGCAGCACGACTCCGAACAGAAGTGTCGGTGGACGATGTCGTCACCGTCGACCCACGTGATCGTTCGACGACCGCTTCCCAGCGCCGGCTCGCCGCACGTCGCGCACCCGGGCGCTGACTCCTCGTCGACGTCCTCCCCGAGGTCCGAGGTCGGATCCACCATACGTCTCCGTACGTCCGGGGACACTTGAACCCGCGAAGGGCGGCAGTTCTGGCCACGACGGCACCCGGCCCTCTGCGGGCGGGGTCCGGCGGCTACCGCCTCGTCCGCGCGTCGCGGTCGGTCGCCCTGCGCGACGGGTGTTTGACGGCGATCTCCCGGTCCGGGCTCGGGCCGACGACGGTCCGCTCCCGGCCGTCCGGCCACCGCACGTCCACGCGCAGCGGCTTCCTACCGCCCAGCCCGAAGTGCGCGACCGGCTCGGTCTGACAGAGGCAGCCGCCCCCCGCGTCGATCGCCCGCCGCTGGACGCCGTCGGCGGTCTCCAGCGTGACGACCGCGCCGCGCGCCGGCGCGCCCTGCCGCGTCGTCGGGCGCACGCGGAGCCAGCCGTCGTCGGGCGCGTCCGGGTCGCCGTACACCGTCACCGGCTGCGCGGCGACCTCGCCGTGGACCACGAGGAGCTCGAGGGCCCCGTCATCGTCGATGTCGGCCGCGACCGCGCCGGTGCCGAACCCGTCTGGCTCCGCGGCCGGCCCGATCGGGACGGGCTCCCACTCCGGCGGCTCGCCCGGGCGGTCGACGCGCTCGAACAGGCGGTTCTCCGCGCCGCAGACGTTGAAGAAGAGCTCCTCGCGGCCGTCGTTGTCGAAGTCCGCGGCGACGACCGTCCGGACCGCGCCAACCTCGCGGAGCGGGGCGGGGGCCACGTCGTCGTAGCCGCCCGCCGGCGAACAGCGCAGGAGGCGGCTCGGCGCGGTCTCGTTACCGACCGCGAGCGCGAACGTCCCGCCCTCGTCGACGACCGCCGCGCCGCGGGTGTCGCCGCCGGGGTCGGAGAGGGCCGGGCCGCCGTCGGTGCGGTCGTAGTGGCCGTCGCGGTTGCTGAACAGTCGGTTCGGTCCCCCTTCGACGCCGGCGAACAGGTCGCCCTCGCGCGAGCGGTACGGGACCGCGAGCAGCGACCGACAGCCGCCGTCGACCTCCAGTCCGATCGCCTCGGCCATGTCGGTGACCTCGCCGTCGTCGCCCAGCTCGTAGAACGCGAGCGGGGCGGCGTACCCGGAGACAGCGACGCCGTACCGGCCGGTCCCCAGTCGGTCGAGCGCGGCGACCGATCGGCCCGCGCGGACGTCAAGGCGGTCCGCGTTCACCCCGCGCGCGAACACGTCGGTCCAGCGGAACCGGTCGGCCTCCAGTCGGCTCAAGAGCAGGTCGGGGTCGCCGCCGTCGACGCCGCGCGCGCAGTTGTGGACGTACACCTCCTCGCAGCCGTCGGCGTCGAGGTCGGCCGCGCACACCCCCATCCCGTGGCGCGTCCCATCGGCGACGATGCCGCAGGCGGTGTCGACGTAGCGGCCGTCCTCCCGGGCGTACAGCCGGTTCGGCTCGCCGTAGCCGGCGACGAAGACGAGCGGTCCGTTGCGGCCGGGAGTCACCGCGATCCCGTATCCGCGCATCGGGCGTCCGTCGTCGAGGAGACCGGACCGCTCCGTGAGCATGGCCGCCCGTCACCGCTCCGAGAATATGAACGCACGGGTTGGATACGAGCGCCGGTCGCCGGGAGAAATGTTAATCGAGGCTATAGGTTCCGCTCGATGTAGCGGTTCAGCCGCGAGATCCGGTCCGCGTCGAACGTCCACAGCCCGCGCCAGACCCGGGGTTCCGTCTCGATCGCGAGGAGCCCGACGCCCCCCTCGATCCCGCGCTCGAGGTCGCTTTCCGGCTCGCTCCGGGCCGGGTGCGGACCCTCGGGCGGACGGAACACCACGAACCAGCTGTCGGTGAAATCGGGGTCGCTCCCGGCGTGGATCACCGCATCGAGGTCCGCTGGGAGGCTGTCCGGGACGCCGTAGAGGTGCGTGTCGACGCCCGTGTCGGTGACGCGGTCATACACCTTCCGCGTGCCGACTTCGTCGTCGATGCGCGAGAGCCGCTGGAACGACGAGCGGAGGGTCCCGTCGCCGGCCATCCACGCTACCCGCTCGATGAACCGCGAGATGGTGATGAGCAGTAGCTTCTGGCGGTTTGACTCAGGGTATCCGCGGAGCGTGAACGTGGCATCGTTGAGCCCGCTTATTACCGACGGGAGGTCGACATCGCTGAGCGAGCGGCTCCCGGTGACGTACAGGTCCGAGTTGACGAAGAGCACGGCGTCGCCGAGCTCGGCGAGCGTCGACCCGGCGACCACCTCGTCGTCCTCCATGAGCAGCACGAGGTTCTCGACCTCGTCGAGGTCGCCGCCGTCGAACGGGACGTCGTCGTGGTGTCGGAGCACGTCGACGTCGATCGAGGGGGCGGCCTCGCCGTCACCGTCGACGACGCCAGTCGTCGCCAGTTCTCGGGCGGTGAGACCGGGCGACGGGTCGCCGCCGGTGACTCCGGCCGGCCCCGCTCCGTCGGTGATGCGCCGATCGCCCGAATCGGGCGTCACCCGACCGTCGATCACCCGTACTGCGTCGTCGCCGAACGTGTCCACGAGCATATTCAAGACGGGGTCCGGGTCGGTCCGGTTGACGATGACCACGGAGCGCTCGGGGCCGTCGAAGCGATCGAGGAACTGTTCGAGAGTCACGTGCTCCGGTGTGAGCGAGTCCTCCGGATAAATATTCGCGCGGGGTTATCTGATCTGAGAAACGGCGCGCGAGAGCGGGACGCAGCGGGCTTCGGAGGGCTCTGTCGCGAGACCGAGGCGGATACGCGAGCGGTGCGCGCTACGCGCCCAGCGTGTCCTCCAACAGCTGGAGCGGGTGCTCGATCTCGTACCCCGTCCCGTGCTCCATCTGCATCGCGCAGGTCGGGCACTCCGTCATCCCGACCTCGCCCTCGGCGTCCTCCATGTGCTCGAACATCTCCGCGCCGATCTCCATCGACTTCTCGTACTTCTCTTCCTTCCAGCCGTACGTTCCGGAGATGCCCGAACAGGAGTCGCCGACGTCCTCCATCGTCACGCCGTCGACTTCCCGGAACGTCTCGACTGCCTGCCGGGAGAGGCCCTGATTGCGGGCGTGACACGGCGCGTGGTACGCGAACGCGCGCTCGTCATCGAGCCCACCGGCCGCCTCGAGCTCGCCCTCCAAGTCCTCGTGGATCCGGAGGTACTCCAGCGCCTCGAACGTGTGCTCCGCGAGATCCTCGATCCCGTGGAGGTCGAACAGCTCGGGGTACTCCTGGCGGAGCGACATCGAACAGGAGGTACAGGAGGCGATCACGTCTGCGCCCTCGCCGATGGCCTCGACGAGGTTCTCGACGTTCGTCTCCGCGTGGCGGCGGGCGTCCTTCAGCATCCCGTTCGCGAACATCGGCGTGCCGGAGCACTTCTGGGGCGGGACCATCACCTCGTAGCCGAAGTGCTCGTAGACGCGGACCATCGCCTTGCCGACCTCGGGCGTGTTGTAGTTGGAGTAGCAGCCGTGGAAGTACGCCACGCGCTTGTCGGGGTTCTCCACCTGCGCGCCGCCGCGCGCCTTCCACCACTCGCGGAAGGTCTCCGTGGCGAACTCCGGGAAGTCGCGCTCCTTCGGGATCCCCATCACCTTCTCCATCGCCCACCGCGCCGGCCCGAAGTTCATCGCGAACGATGCCGTCCGCGGGAACATGCTCGCGAGGCTCGCCGACGTGCGGTAGTTGGCTAAGATCCGGTTCCGGATGTACTCGACCGAGAGCTTCTCCATCTGCCGCTCGACGTACTGTCCGCGCGCCTCGTTGTGCATCTGCGAGAGCGGCACCGAGGAGGGGCAGGCGTCGTCACAGCGCATACAGTTCGAACAGGAGGTGATCGACTCGTCGATGTCGTGGTCGTCCTTGCGCTTGAGCCGCCACTGCTCCGGCCCCTGGAACTTCGGCCCGGGGAACTCGTCGTCGACCTCGGCCACCGGACAGGAGGTGTCGCAGCTCGTACACTTGTAACAGGAGTCGGCGCCCTCGCGGAGGTCGAGGTCGCCGCCGGGGAACACGTCGACCGGGTCGTACGCGTCGGGGTCGAGCTCCGCCGAGTCGGTGCCGCCCGTCACGCTCTCGGTCCCGCCGGAGGCGCTCTCGACGCCCCCATCAGTAGCGGCGCGGTCGTCGGCCGCCGGTCCATCGTTGCGGCCGCCGGCCTCCGCTTCCGGAGCTTCCCCCCCGTCGGGGAGGAATACCGACGGCCGCTCGTCGCGGCCGGCCTCCGGGACCCCCGGGGCCGGCTCCCCGCGGCCGCACCCGTCGGTCGATTCGGTCGTCTCGCTCGAGTCCCCCGCGTCGCCGTCGTCCTCCGTGTGTCGTGTCATTGGCTCGCCTCCGTCGCCGCCTGCCGCCCGGCAATGATGCCGGTCGCGAGCGACACTCCGCTCGCGGACTTCTCTCTCGCCGCGTCCGCGCCGCCGACGACGCCGCCGGCCGCGAACACGTTCTCGTACTGTGCCGCTCCGTCGCCGTCAGTGGGCCGACACCGCTCGTCGGGGCGGACCCCGAACCGCGCGTACGGCTGGTCGCCGAACGCGTCGTCGACGAACCACTCGTACCGGTCCTCCGGCTGGTCGACGTGGAGGTCGAAGACGGGCTCCCGCACGCCCTCGCGGTCGGAGTCGAGCCCCTTCCCGACGAGCCCGCCGGTCGCCAGCACGAACGCGTCCGCGCCGTACGGGGCCGTGCGCCCCTTCCGATCGACCGCGACGGTCTCGACCCGACCGTCGGTCGCGGACTCGACGCCGACGACGGGGTTCCCGGTCTCGAACCGGACGCCCTCGGCGTCGAGCGCGTCGAACAGTCGGTCCTCCAGCCGCAGCCCGGGGAGGCTTGGCGGGCCCATCGGGATCTCGAAGACGTCGGCCCCGAGGCGGTCCGCGAGCTCGTCCCGGACCGCTTCGCCGTGGTCGTCGCCGAGGAACGCAGGGAAGCCGACGCGCTCGACGCGGTCGACGCCGCCCTCCTCGTCGACCACGTCGTGGAGGTGCGGCGAGACCGCCTTCGCGAGCGCCTCGCGGGCGGGGACGCCGTCGATCTCCTCGTCGTGGTCGAGCGCCTTCGCGAGCCGAGTGATCTTCGCGTCGGCGCGGAACGCCTCTGCGAACTCGACCTCGGCCCCGGCGACGTCGAAGGGCACGCCGGCGGCCTCTAGCCGCCCCGCGAAGGCGCGCGCGTCGTACTCGGTGAGCGACCGGAATCCGACGACTAGCATCGGGCGGTCGTCGCTCGCGAGCCCCGCCTCGGCGGCCGCGGGGTAGCGCGCCGTCGGCTTCACCGCGCCGCCGAAGGTGGGGACGAGGGCGTTTCGCTCGGTGTGGCCGCCGCGGTACGCGTCGCCAGCGAGGTCGTCGAATAGGGTCAACCCCTCGCGGAGCGCGTCGCCGCCCACGACTCGGTACGGGTGGGACTCAGGCAACCGATCGATTCCCTCGAAGGGGTCGGCGAGCGGGCCTTCCGGGTCGGGCCACTCGTCGGGGTCGAGGTTGCGGCCCGCGGTCGGCGGCCCGTCCCGCAGTGGCTTCGCGGGCTCGGTCGCCGGCACGTAGCCGAGCGCGTCGATCAGCCCGGAGGCCTGTCGCAGCGTGCTCGCCTTGTGGGAGACGAGCCGCACGTCCGCGCCCTCGCGGGCGGCCGACACCGCCGCGGTGACCGCGGCGAGGCCCCCGCCGATCACGAGGACGTCGCTGTTTATCGCCATCAGCGCCCTCCATCGGTCGCCGCGTCGTCGTCTGCGTGGCCCCCGTCGGTCGCCGCGTCGTCGTTTGCGCGGCCCCCGTCGGTCGCCGCGTCGTCGCCCGCGCGACCACCGTCCGCAGCGGCGGTCCCTGTCTCGCCCTCGGAATCGCCGGGACTCGGCGCTCCCGCGCCCGCGTCGAACGCGCCGAAGTCCACCGACTCCTCGAGGTTGGAGGGGTCGCCGTCGCGGTTCATCGTCGTCGCGTGGAGCATGTGGTTCAGCATCGCCTGCGAGAGCTGCTCGCCCCACAGCGCGTGCCGCTGGCCCTTCCAGCGCTCTTGGTACAGCTCGTCTTCGGCGTCGCGGACGACCGACTCGGGGTACTCCTCGGCGAGCTCCGACGCGATGCGGTGCGTACAGAAGCCCCCCTGGCAGTTCCCCATCGAGGCGCGGGTCCGCAGGCGGACCGCGTTGAGGTCGGAGCCGGCGTCGTCGACGGCGTCCTGGACCTCGGCGCGGGTCACGCTCTCGCAGTTACAGACGATCGGGTTCGGGTCGTACTCGTCGAGCACGTCGTCGGCGCGCGACCCAAGCCGCTGGCCCGAGCGCCGGGCGACGGGCGAGCGCAGTCCGAACTCGTCCATCAGCTCCTCCATCCGCGCCGGGTTCTCGGAGCCCGGTAGCGGCGCGTCCGCGGTGTCGCAGGTCGCCTCGTGGCCGAGCGTCTCGCAGACGTGGTCGCTGATGGACTCGGCCATCATGCGGTAGGTGGTGAGCTTCCCGCCGACGATGGTTGTCATCCCCGGCAGGTCGTCGCGGTCGCCGTGGTCGAGGAGGAAGTAGTCGCGCGTGATGTCGGTCGGGTCCTCCGTGCCCGTTCCCGGCGGCTCGTAGAGCGGGCGGACGCCCCAGAACGAGCGCAGTGTCCGTGCGTCCTCGAGCGCCGGGACGAGCTCTGAGAGCGTCTCGATCATCAGGTCGACCTCCCAGTCCTCCTCGGGATAGTCCTCGGGGTCGTCGACCTCCTCGTCGGTCGTGCCGAGGATACAGGCGGTCTCGTGGGGGACGATGATGTCGGCGTCGCCCTTCGGCCGGCACCGGTTAATCACGGTGTCGACCTGGCGGGTGTTCATCACCGTCATCACGCCCTTCGAGGGGCGGACCTCCACGTCGACGCCGGCCATCTCGCCGACGTTTCCCGCCCACGCGCCGGTCGCGTTGACCACGTGGCGCGCGCGGATCTCCTCGGTCGTCCCCGGCTCGCGGTGGACGCGCTTGCCCGGGCCCGTCTCGTGTTCGATCTCGACGCCGACGATCTCGCCGTCCTCGACGAGCACGTCGGTCACCGGGGCGTGGGTCTCGACCCGCGCGCCGTGCTCGCGGGCGTCGGCCGCGTTCGAGACGCAGAGCCGGAAGGGGTCGACCGCGCCGTCGGGCAGAGCGATCGCCTTCTCGACGTCCCGCGCGAGGTACGGCTCCCGCCGGCGCGCCTCCTCGCCGTCGATCACTTCGACGGGAATGTCGCACGCCTTACACCCCTCCAGCTTCTCTTGGAAGTACTCCTCCGAGTCCTCCGGCCGCTTGACGAACAGGCCCCCGGTCTCCTCGACGCAGTGCCCGGCGATGTCGCGGAGCACCATGTTCTCCTCGATACACTCCTTCGCGCTCTTCTGGTCTGAGACCGCGTAGCGGCCCCCGCTGTGGAGGAGCCCGTGCATCCGGCCGGTCGTGCCGTGCGTCAGGTTCCCCTTCTCGACGAGCACGGTGTCGAGCCCCCGCCGCGCTAGGTCCCTGACGACGCCGCATCCGGTCGACCCCCCACCGACGACCACGACGTCTACTTGTCTGTCCATGCGAGGCCCTTGGACCACGACCACTTTACTTTACCTCCCGAGGTGCCCCGCTCATAACTATCAGGGTCATTCAAGTAGTGTAATCGCTGTCGTTGCCGACGGTTTTATATACAAGAGTTTTTCACTCCCGCCGATGTCCGGATTTTAACAGGAAGATTATTATGGTAGTACATTATGTTCACGACCGGCGTGGTAGCTTCCGTGAAAATATGTCGCGGCGGCCTCGATGCGCTTCGCGGCCGTCTCGGACCGGCTCCGGACGGGCCTGAACGAGCGGTCGCGCGACGCGACAGCGAACGCGGCACCGGGACCGCCCTCGACGGCGAGGACGACCCGGCCACCGCCGCTCGCGGACCAGCGCCACAGGAGGGATTCAGAACATGACACAGTATGTCGGTGCGATAGACCAGGGGACGACCGGAACCCGATTCATGGTGTTCGATCATGAGGGCCAGGTCGTCGCGAACGCGTACGAACAGCACGAACAGATCTACCCGAACCCGGGCTGGGTCGAGCACGATCCGATAGAGATCTGGGAGAACACCAAGCAGGTCGTCCTCGACGGCCTCGCCGATGCCGACCTCGAGGCGAGTCAGCTCGAGGCGCTCGGCATTACCAACCAGCGCGAGACGACGATCGTCTGGGACAAAGACTCCGGACGACCGGTCCACAACGCGCTCGTGTGGCAGGACCGGCGGACGACGGACCGCGTCGAGGAGATCCAAGAGGCCGGCAAGGTCGAGGAGATCCGCGAGAAGACCGGCCTGGAGTGCGACGCGTACTTCTCCGCGACGAAGACCGAGTGGATCCTCGATAACGCGGAGCCGCTCAAGATGCAGAGCTCCCGCGGCGGCGACCTCCGTGAACGCGCTCGCGAGGGCGAGCTCATCATGGGGACCATCGACACGTGGCTCATCCACAACCTGACGGGGAACCACATCACGGACGTCACCAACGCGTCCCGGACGATGCTGTACAACATCCGGGAGATGGAGTGGGACGACGAGCTCTTAGAGGAGTTCGACGTGCCGAAGGAGATGGTGCCCGAGGTACGCCCCTCGTCCGACGAGGACTACTACGGCCACACGGACGCCGACGGTTTCCTCGGCGAGGAGGTCCCGGTCGCTGGCGCCCTCGGCGACCAGCAGGCCGCGCTGTTCGGCCAGACCTGCTTCGACAAGGGCGACGCGAAGAACACCTACGGAACCGGCGCGTTCTACCTGATGAACACCGGCGAGGAGGCCGTCGCGTCCGACAACGGCCTGCTCACCACGGTCGGATTCCAGATGTCGGGAGAGCCGGTCCAGTACGCGCTCGAGGGATCGATCTTCATCGCCGGCGCGGCGATCGAGTTCCTCGAGGACATCGACCTCATCAACAACGCGGCCCAGACCGCCGAACTCGCCCGGTCGGTCGACTCGACCGATGGGGTCTACATGGTGCCGGCGTTCACCGGGCTCGGTGCGCCGCACTGGGACGGTCGCGCCCGCGGGACCATCGTCGGGATGACCCGCGGGACGACCAAGGAGCACATCGTCCGCGCGACACTCGAGAGCATCGCGTACCAGACCCGCGACCTCGCCGAGGCCATGGAGGCCGACTCCGGCGTCGAGATGACGAGTCTCCGCGTCGACGGCGGCGCGGTCAAGAACAACTTCCTCTGTCAGCTCCAGTCTGACATCATCCAGACGGACATCGTCCGTCCGGAGGTCGACGAGACCACCGCGCTGGGCTCGGCGTACGCCGCCGGCCTCGCCGTCGGCTACTGGGACTCCGTCGACGAGCTGCGCGACAACTGGCAGATCGATCGCGACTTCAGCCCCGAGAAGGACCAAGCGGAGGTAGACAAGCTCTACAGCCGCTGGGACGACGCGATCGATCGCTCGATGAACTGGGCGCTCGACGAGGAGGACGAGTAAATGGGCGTCGAACTGCTCCCGGAGCTGGCCGTCGCGGCCGACACCGTGCTACAGGTCGGGTACGAGCCCGGCGCACCGACGGACGTCGTCCAGAGCCTGACCAACCCGACGATCCTCCTCGGCGCGCTCGCGGGCGGCGCGTTCGGGGCGGCGCTCGGCGCGCTGCCGGCGTTCATTTTCACCGGCTTCCTCGTGATCGGCGGGTCGCTCGGTGGTGGCGGGTTCGGCGTCGACGTCGGGTTCGGCCCGGTGTTCGGACCGCACATCTCCTTCGCGGGAGGTGCTGCGGCCGCCGCGTACGCGGCCGACCGTGGATACATGGAGTCCGGATTCGACTACCACAACGCGAAGGACATCGGCTTCGCGCTGGGAAGTAAGCCGGACATCCTCGCCGTCGGTGCCGTCTTCGGCGTCTTCGGCGTGCTCATCGAGCAGCTCTCTCGGCAGCTCGCAATCCCGGTCGATCCGATTCCGGTGAGCATCGTGATCAGCGCCCTCGTCGTTCGGGCGGTCTTCGGCTACAGCATCGTCGGAGCAGTGAGCGACAAGGCGAACGGCTACTTCGACATGGGGCCGTTCGAGCGCGAGGAGATGCGCGAGCCCGGCGAAGTGAAAGGCGACGGTGGCAAGGCCAGCGAGGATCGCCTCGCGGTCGAGCCGTGGCTGCCAAACATGTACAAGTGGTCGCACGTCGCGGCGATCGGCTTCTTTTCCGGTCTCGCCTCCGCCGTCATCACGTACAACATGATCAGCGGCGGACACGGCCTCATCGCCGTGTTCGCCGGCTTCGGGATCAGTGCCGGGTCGCTACTGTTCCTGAACCTCGGCGTCGACCGGATCCCGGTCACCCACCACATGACGCTGGCGGGCTCGACCGCTTTCCTCTCCGTGTGGCAGGGGGGGATCACGACGCTCACAGATCTCTCGGCGGGCGACCTGACCGCGCCGCTGGCGTTCGGCGCCGCACCCGCGCTGCTGTTCGGCGCGCTGTTCGGCGTGTTCGCCGCGGTCGTCGGTGAGGCGTCGCAGCGCGTGTTCTACGCGCACTCCGACACGCACCTCGACCCGCCGGCGGCCGCCATCGTGGTCTGGTCGCTGACGCTCGGGCTGCTCGTCATCGCTGGACTGCTCAACTGGGCCGTGTGGATCCCCGGCACGGGGATCTAACGCGCCCCGGCCCTCGGCAGGGATCTTTTATTATGGCACATCGCGTATCCGCGGTCGATCGGAATCGCCCGGACAGCGACGGGTGTGTCGGTGACCGCGCACGAGCGCGACCGTCACTCAGGGAGCAGCGCCGAGAGGGCGAGGAACGCCGCGACGGCGACCGCGACGGCGGCGGCCGCGACCGTCGACGACGCGCCGCCGAAAGCGCGGGCGACCAGCGCGAGGCCGCCGGCCGCCGCGAGCGCGACCCCGAGGGCCCCGTGGTGGAAGCTGCCGGCGGTCGGTTGTTCCGTCACGGACGCCGCGTCGCGGTCGACGAAGACGCGCGCGCCCCACCACACCGACCCGAACCGGACGCCGACGCCGACCGCGGCCGCGGCGATCGAGACGAACTCGATGTCGCCGACGGCGAGCATCCCGGCCCCGAAGGCGGCCGCCGTCGACAGGACGGCGACGACTTTGCTCCGGTTGTCGACGGTGTGCAGCGTCTTCACGGCCGGATCGTTCGACATACCCGTCGTAGTTCGGCCGACGGCCGTATAGGTTTCCATCGGGGCGAATCCCCTCGGCTGTCCGGGATGGGGGCGTCGCCGCCCGCCTGGGCCGCCGGTCGCGGCCGCGAGGCGAACGCGGGGCGTTTAACTTCCCCGCCCGGGATGACGCGGTATGTTGGACCGGATCGGACTAGACGGGACGGATCGGCGCAACCTCCTCGTCGTGATGGGGGTCGTGGCGGCCGTGACGGCGGTGGTGTCGGCGGGGACGATCGGCGTCCGACTCGCGGTCGGACTGATCGCCGGCCTCATCAGCGGGGCCGTCTTCGTGGTGTCGACGGTAGTCATCAACCGGTACAAGCCGGCCCACTGGTAGGCGACGCGTCGCGCGGGCGAATCCGCCCGACGACGGGGTCGTCGGCCCGTCCCGAGTCGGGGAGGTTTTGTCCGACAGTCACGGAGGGCCGACCGTGAACATCGACGACCGGATCGAGCGACGGCTCGGCTATGACGCGGGGATGGGTGTCCTCGCCGACTTCGATGCCGTGTCGCCGGTCACCCACGTCGACTCGCCGATCGGCCGCGGCCCGGCCATCGAGCGGCTCCTCGATGTGTTCGAGCCCGCCTTCTCTGGGTCGCTACCGCCGAGCGTCTACGTGTACGGGCCAAAGGGGAGCGGGAAGTCGGCGGTCGTCTCCGCGCTGATCGACCGGCTCGCGAGCCACAGCGGCCCGCGGCGCGCCATCCAAACCACCACGCGCGCGGTGGAGCCGACCATCCCCGGCTTCGTCTACGTCGACGCGCGTCGCGCGTCGACCCGCTTCCGCCTGTACCACGCGATGCTGGCCGCGATGAGCGACGACCCGGTCCCCGACCACGGGATCGGGACCGAGGAGCTGGCCGAGTCGCTGCGCGACGCGATGCGCACCGGCCCGGAGCTCGTCGTCGCCGTCGACCACACCAACGAGACCGAGACGCCCGCGGCGGCGACGCTCGTCGACTGGCTGACGGACGTGGCCGAGCGGCTCACGCCGGCGTTCCTCGGCCGCGACCCGCCGGACTCGATCGACTGGGAGCCGGAGGCCACCGTCGAGTTCGCGAAGTACCGCCGGCACGTGCTCGTCGAACTGCTGACGAGCCGGTGTTCGACCGGGCTCGGCCGCGACGCGCTCACCCACGACCAGATCCGAGAGATCGTCGAGTGGGCCGCGGGCGACGCCCACGACGCGCTCGCCGCCGTGATGGGCGCGGCGGTCAACGCGGAGCGGGCAGGCGCGTCGACGGTCCGCGCGGGCGATGTCGACACCGGCATCGACGGCGTGCCCCGGCCCTGCGTCGCGCTGGGTCGCGTGCTCGCGCTCCCGGAGAGCCGACAGCGGCTCCTCTACGAGCTCGCCGGGCTCTCGGAGGACGAGCGGTCGACCGTCGGGGTGGCGACGGAGACCATCGCGGCGCGGCCGGGAGTCGACCTCTCGGCGTCGACAGTGCGCCGCGCGCTCTACGAGCTGGCCGACGGCGGCCTGCTCGAACGCGTCACGGTCCACCAGAGCGACGGCAAGGGCCGGCCGCCGAGCCGGCTCGTGCCGCTCTTCCCGACGCTCGTCTTCCGCGAGCTGTTCGACCGCCGCGTCCGGACCGGGTAGCTCCGCTCGTCTGGACGCGGACTGCCGCTTCGCGTCTGGCCCTGACGGCCGCCGCGCGGGCGGTCTCCGCCCCCTCTCGAACGGAAGACAGTTGACGCGGAGTCCCCAACTCGGCGTATGGTCCCGCCTCTCGCGCTCGACATCGACGGCACCCTGACGACGCCGACCGGCCGGATCGACCCGCGAGCCTTCGAGCTGCTGCCCGCGTGGGACGCGCCGGTGGTGTTCGCCACCGGGAAGGCGTTCCCGTACCCGGTCGCGCTCGCGCACTTCCTCGGCCGCGAAGAGACGGTGATCGCGGAGAACGGCGGCGTCGCGTACGTTGACGGCGAGACGACGATTGTCGGCGACCCGGACGCCGCCGGGGCCGTCGTCGAGGCGTTCCGCGAGCGCGGCGGCGCGATCGGCTGGGGCGACGGCGACACGGTGAACCGCTGGCGCGAGACGGAGGTCGCGGTCGCGCCCGACGCCGACGAGGCGCTCCTCCGCGAGGTCGCCGCGGCCGTCGAGGACGTGGAGGTCGTCGACACCGGCTACGCCTTCCACGTCAAGTCGACGGGGGTGAGCAAGGGGCGGGCGCTCGAACACGTCGCCCCCGCCCTTGGCCTCGACCCCGAGGCGTTCGTCGCGATCGGCGACAGCGAGAACGACGCGTCGACGTTCCGCGTCGCCGGCGAGTCGTACGCGGTCGCCAACGCGGACGCGACGGCCCGCGAGGCGGCCAACGAGGTGGTGGCAGAAGGGTTCATCGACGGAACGGCCTCGGTCCTGACCGAACTACGAGAGCGCGCCGAGTAGGCGGGTACGACGCGGGGTCGACGGTCACTCCCCGCCGTAGGGGTACCGCGCCGTCGCCCCGCACTCGGTACAGCGGACGACCACGCGCCCGGGCCGCGTCCGGACGCGACTCGTCTTGCCGGGCCGGAGGTAGACGCCGCAGTCGTCGCAGGCGCGCCTGGAGAGTTCCGCGGGGATCCCGCAGCGGTTGCGCTCGGCGATCCGGCGGGCGCGGGCGACGTACCCACGGGCGCGGTCGTATTCGTCGTCGACGACCGCCTCGCGAGCGAGGACGAACAGCCGCTCGATCCGCTCCGCCGGGATGCCCATGGCCGTGACGGCGAGCGCGTCGGCAAAAGGGGTTGTTATCCGACGCGACCGCGACCCGCACGCTTTTTTATCGGTCCCACCCAACCGAGCGGTATGAAGGAATCCCTGATGGACGTGATCTGCTGTCCGCTCGACAAGTCGACCCTCGAACTCGACGTCGACGACGAGGCGGACGACGGAGAGGTCCTCGCCGGGACGCTCACCTGTACGGAGTGCGGCGAGACGTACCCCATCGAGGACGGGATCCCGAACCTCCTGCCGCCGGACATGCGCGAAGAGGCGGCGGCGTAAGCGCCGACACGCTGTTCGGCCGGCGGGGATCGACCGACTACCTGGCGGCGGCGCCGCCCGGGGAAACCCCTCGCCCGTGTGAATCTTTTTTTAGTACGGGGTCGTGGTCTCCATCGTGCCGACACTCGACGTCGAACTGAACGGGGAGGCGGTCCACGACATCGACGCGCCGGACTCGTTCGTCACCGACGGGCCGTTTCCGGTCGTGCTCGAGAACACGGGGCGCTCGACGCACGTCCACCTCCACTTCGACGACGACCTGGACCCGGTGACCGCCGTCGACGAGGTCAACCACTTCGTCGCCGACGAGGGGACCCGCCACGTCCACGTCTCGACGGCCGACGTCGACGAGCGCGTCCGCGGCAAGCTGAAGATCGTCACCGGCTACGGGTCGAACACGAGCTACGTCGACGTGCGGATCGACCCCTCCCCCGACACTCCCGAGGAGCCGGTCGCGGTCGACGAGACCTTCTCCGCGCCCCCGGAACGCCCGCCCGACGTGCCGCCCGGTCGCCAGGTGGTGAACGCGCTCGATCGCCTCGTCCGGCGCGGCGGGACCGCGGGCGCGGTCTTCGGGTTCCTCGCCGTCGCCGCCGCGGTTACGGTCGCGCTCGCCGTCGACAGCGCCGTCGTGTGGCTCGCGGTGGGGATCGCACTCATGATCGCGTTCGGCGCGGTGCTGCTCGCGGTGACGTGAGGCGACGCCCGCCCGTCCGGACGCCGTCGTCTCGGTCGGGATCCGCGCGCTTTTAACCGTCCCGGCGGAACGAGACGCCATGAGCTTCGAGAAGGAAGACGAGGTCGTGCTCCACGACAAACACAGCG
Organism: Halorubrum miltondacostae; assembly: GCF_041379815.1. Taxonomy (NCBI): domain Archaea; kingdom Methanobacteriati; phylum Methanobacteriota; class Halobacteria; order Halobacteriales; family Haloferacaceae; genus Halorubrum; species Halorubrum miltondacostae. The sequence continues at coordinate 388,481 of NZ_JBEDNY010000003.1, read as the reverse complement.
AGTACGACGGCGAGTCGGGCACGATCACGCAGGTGATGGAGACCATGTTCGGCGACGCGACGTACACGGTCAGCTTCGAGGACGGCCAGGAGACGGGCGTCCCCGAGGACGCGCTCGACGCCGTCGAGAGCGAGGAGTAACGCCGCACCCACTCGTTTCGTATGCCGAAAGTCCCCTTCCACTACGTCGACCTCCGCGCGTTCTCGTACGCCACGGAGGACGTCAAGCGGGTCGAGCAGTCGCTGCGATCTCTCCTCCCCGAGGACGTCGAGCTCGACCGCGTGGAGAACGTGGGGCACCACGGCGACCGGATCGTCGTGCTCTCGGCGCGGGTCGAGACCGCCGACGAGATGCGACACGTGTTGGACCGATTGTCCGAGCTGGAGGACCTCGACCGCGTCCTCGACGAGCTCGACGAGCGCGTCGACGACAACTGCGCGCTGTTCCTCCGGCTCGACAAGCAGGCGGCCTTCCGCGGCGACGTCCGCCTCGGCCCCGGGATCACCGTCCGCACGAAGGTCGAAGCGTACCCGGCGAAGAAGGAGAAGGCCGTCGCGAACGCCCGCGAGACGCTCTCGCGGCTGGCCGACGACGACTGAGCGGCGATACGGCCCCGGCGCGGGGCCTCGACCGCACTCGGCCGGTCGCGTGGCCCGGCCGCACCCGCGGCGTGACTTTTTCACCCGCCCCGTCGATGTCCCGTCATGAGCGATCCGTTCGTGGTCGTCGGGGCCGACGCGGCGGGGTTGAGCGCGGCCAGCAAGTTCCGCCGCGAAGCGCCGGACCGCGAGGTCGTCGTCTTCGAGAAGGGCCGCTGGATCTCGTACGCCTACTGCGGGATGCCGTACTTCATCGCCGGGTACGTCGACCGGATGTCGGACCTCCTGTCGCTGTCGCCGGACGAAGTCGACGAGCGGGGGATCGACCTCCGGCGCGGTCACGAGGTGGTCGCCGTCGACCCCGACGCGAAGCGCGTCACCGTCGAGACGGCAGCAGGCGATCGATTCGAACGGGCGTACGGCGACCTGCTCGTCGCCACAGGGGCGCACGCGACGACCGGTCCCTTCGACGTGCGCGGTCTCGACGGCGCGTTCACGCTTCACGACATGGATGCCGCGGCCGCCATCGACGCGTACGTCGCGGAGCCGGACGCCTACGACCCCGACCGCGCCGACGTGAGCGCGGTCGACCGCGACCGCGTCGAGCGTAACGCGGCGATGCCGGCCCCCGAGACGGCCGCCGTCGTCGGCGGCGGGTACGTCGGCGTCGAGGTCGCCGAGGCGCTCTCGGAGCGCGGGCTCGACGTCCACGTCTTCCACCGGTCCGGGCACCTCCTCTCGCCGTTCGGCGAGGCGGTCGGGAACCGCGTCGAAGAGGCGCTCGAGGCCGAGGGCGTCAGCGTTCACACTGACGCCCCGGTCGAGGCGCTCGTCGGCGACGACCGGATCGAGGCGATCGAGGCCGACGGCGACCGCGTCCCGGTCGACATGGCGGTCGTCGGGGTCGGGATCCGACCGAACACCGACCTGCTCGACGGCACCGGGTTCGACCGCGGGCCGGGCGACGCGATCCGCGTGGACGACCACGGCCGCACCAGCCTCTCGGATGTGTACGCCGCCGGGGACTGCGCGACCGCACGCCACGCGGTGACCGGAGCGCCTGACTGGACGCCGCTCGGCCTCACCGCGAACCGCGCCGGGCGCGCCATCGGCGCGACGGTCGCGGGCGACCCGACACCGGTCGGCGACATCGCGGGGACCGCCGCAGTGAAGGCGTTCGACACGGAGGCCGCCCGCGTCGGGATCCTCGACCCGGATGCCGCCGAAGCGGCCGGGTTCGACCCGGTCCGCGAGACGGTGACCGCGGGGTCGCGCTCCGGCTACTACCCCGGCGCGGCCGAGACCGACGTTACGCTCGTCGCCGACCGCGACACGGGCCGCCTCCTCGGCGGGAGCGTCGTCGGCACCGACCGCGCGGCGATCCGGATCGACACGCTCGCGACCGCGATCGAGGCGGACATGACCGCGCCCGAGGTGGAGCGACTGGACCTCGCGTACGCCCCGCCGTTCAGCCCGGTGTGGGACCCGATCCTGGTCGCGGCGAAGGTGCTGAACGGGAAGCTAGACGGCTGAGCGGCGACGGAGTCCTCACCGAGCGGCGGGAACTCACTCCCGTATCCGCCCGACGAGGAACCCCACCACCGCCGCCGCGAAGCCGACGGCCACGGCGACCGCGGCGGCGAGGGCGAGGGGCGCGGTGACGGTGACGAGGGCCGGGCCGCCGGGGCCGCCCGGGAGCGTGTACGCCGCGGGGCCGAGCGCCCGGAGCAGCGTGCCTGCGAAGGGGCCGTACGCGAGCAGGGCCGTCGGGAGGGCGCCGCCGCCGGTCGCGGCGAAGGCGACAGCCCCAACCGCGGCGACCGCGGCGAGTCCGCCCGCCGTCGCCGCGGGGCCGACGCCCGCCGCGGCGGTGGCATCGAAGACGACGTACGTCAGCGCGAACCCGACCGCGCTCCACACCGTTGCCCGCTCGAAGCCGGTCTCGCCGAGGGCGATCCGGAGCAGCGCCGCGCGCCGGGACGCGGCCGCGGTCCCCTCGGTCGCGCTCGCGTCCGTCATTCCGGTCGCGTCGCGCCCCGCCCCTCGCGGTCGGGGGTGAGGTTGCCGTGTTCGTCGATCTCGCCCGCGACGATCCGCGTCGAGGAGATCCGCTCGCCGTCCTCGGCCGCCACGTGGTCGACGACGACCAGGTCGAGCGGATCGCGCCCGTGCTCGGCGCGGATCTCATTTATCCGCTCGCCGCCGCCCCTCGTCTCGGGCGAGACGATCAGCGCGTCGAACTCCGGTTCGACCGCGATGCCGGTCGGCTCCGTCAGCTCGCGGACCTCGTACTCGCGGTCGTGCGCCTCCGCCAGGGGGGCCAGCTCCGCCTCCAGGTCGCGCTCGCGGCGGTCGTAGGGGCGGACGTAGCGCTCGACGTGCCGGGTCTTCGGCGCGAGCTCGTCGGAGGTGAGCCCGACGGTGACGTCACCCAGCTCGAACGCCCGTTCGAACAGCTTCCGGTGGCCGTCGTGAACGGGATCGAACGTACCCCCAAGCGCGACGTTCATGCCTTTCCGTTGCGCGGGTCGAACTTAAAACGTCCCGAACCGCGACCGCCGCCGTCGCTCAGTTCGTGGGCTCGGCCTCGTCGCCGCCGCTCGGGTCGGCGGCGTCCTCGTCCGCGCCCGCCGCGTCGCCCGCTCCGTGGCTCTCTTCGCCCTCCTCCTCGCTCTGCCCGTCGACGGATATCTGGACGGGCTCGCTGTCGCCGTCGGGCGACTCGCCGCCGAGCCGCCGGTCGAGGTTGAAGACGGCGTTCAGCTCCGCCTGGACGTCGCCGACGACGCCGCGGACCAGGTCGCTCGGCGCGATGGCCTCGTACTCGTAGGGGTTGTTGCCCGCCCCCTCGGCCTTCCGTTTGTCGCGCTCGACGGTGCCCTCGTCGTGGAGCTCGGCGAGCGCCTCGCGGACGGTGCTGGGGTACAGTCCGGTCCCGTCGGCGACCTCGTCGCTGGTGCTGTGGGGGTTGTCCCGGAGGTAGACGTAGATGCGGGCGCGGGTCTCCGTGTCGAGCAGCCACGCGAGCAGGTCGACGACGTTGTCGTCGAACCCCTTCACCGCCCGGTCGGCGCCCTCGCCGAGCCGCTCTCTCGTCTTCCGAAGCTCCTCGCGGGTCCGCTCGGTCGGCGACTCTTCGGGGTCGTCTCCCGGCTCCGACGGTGAATCGTCCGTGGTCATGGCAGAAAGTGGGGGCTACGCGGGCAAAAGGGTTTCTCGTCGCTTTCGTTCCGACGAAACGTCGGCGGGAGACGTATCGAGCGGGCTCGTCGTCCGGCGGGCCCGTCTCCGGTCGTGGGACTGAGCTCCCCCGCAGCGTTCAGGCGTTCAAGACGAGGTCCTCGCGCAGCGCGTCCGCCCCCGACCCCTCGCGGATCCGTCGCTGGCGCGCCGCGCCGCTCTCCGCCTCGTACACCTCGCGGATCCCGTCGATTCCGAGCCGGTCGCACTCGGCGTCGACGACCTCGCCGAGCGGCGTCGTCCCCCCGCCGTCGCGGTCGACGAACGCGGCGTCGTGCCCGCGGCGGATCGCGCGCCACTTGTTCTCGTCCAAGCGCTCGCGACGCAGCGAGGGGACCGACTCGCCGTCCTCGTACCGCTCGGCGTAGTCGACGACCAGCGCGCGGACGTACTCGGCCAGCGCGAGCGTCACGTCGGGGTCGCGCTGCGCGTCGGGTGCGCGGACCTCCACGGTGCCGTGGCCGGTGTGGGGCCGCACGTCGAACCACAGCTCGCCGCGGTCGGCGATGGAGTCGGTCTCGACCATCCGCCGCTCGTACCGCTGGAAGGCGTCGAAGTCCTCGAACGCCGAGGGGATGCCGGTGTTCGGGAGGTTCTCGAACACCTTCGCGCGGGCCGACGCGAGCCCGGTGTCGAACCCGTTCCAGAACGGGGAGTTCGCCGACAGCGCGAGCAGCACCGAGCAGTGCCACCGCAGTCGATTCGCGACCCACACGGCCTTGTCCGCGTCGTCGACGCCCACGTGGACGTGGAGCCCCGCGGTCGTGTTGCGGTGTTGCGGGTACTGGATCCGGTCAAGCTGCGCCTGGTACCGCGGCTTCTGGACGTGGTCGAGCTCGCGCCACTTCGCCGCCGGGTGGAGGCCCGCGGCCGCGATCCGATACCCGTCGGCGGCGGCGTGGTCGACGAGCGCCTCGCGGACCGTCGTGAGCGCGTCTGCGGGGTCGTCGCCGCCCTCGATCAGCTCCGTCTGCGCCTCGATCGTACACTCGAACAGCTCGTGCTCGAACCCCTCCGGCACGGCCGCCGGCGGGTCGCGGCCGTACACCAGGTCGTCGGTCCCGGACGTCGGGCGGCCCTCGGCATCGACGATGTAGAACTCCTCCTCGATGCCGAGCGTCCCCATCCGGGAGAACGCGTCCCGCGAACCGAGTTCCATTACCGCTCCGTACCGGTCGCTCGGTCTTATAAGGATTGGAAGGCGGAAGGTGCGGCGGCGTCCGGGTGCGCGCCCGAAAGCGACCGCATCGTCCGGACCCGCCCCACAAGACACTTGTTCTGTTGAGCGCGGCCCACAGTCATGAACCGACGGTGCTTCGTCGCTGGTCTCCTCTCCGCCGGCGCGGTCTCGTTGGCCGGCTGTGCCGGCGACGATGGCGAATGGGACCCGTCGATCGGGGGCGACACGCCGACGATCTCTCGCGGCGACGAGGCGACTGTCACGGTGGAAGCCACCGACATTGGCGGTTTTACATTCCGTCCGCCCCCGGACGGTATCACCCTCGGACTGAGCGACTCGGAGCGGGATGTCAGCCCGTCGCCGGACTCGGGAGAGGACTCCTATCCGCCCACGTGGTTCTGGTCCGGACGTACCATCGTTACCGTCATGGTCCCGGTCGCGGTCGCCAAGTCCGTCGAAACCGGCGAGTACCAGTACGGAGTCACGGTTTACCCGGACGCTGACTCCGAACGGAGCGTCCGCGAGTCCTTCTCGGTCACCGTCACCGACGGGTGATGCGGTATCTTCTCTCGGTTTCGTACGACGGCATCGACGGCTCCGGACCGTGACCGTCTCTTACCGAGTCAGTACGTAAATCGAACCGGCAGCACCGCGAATCGAGCGGAAAACGAGCCGGCGGCGCGCCGTCGCGCGCGCGATTCTTCCCACCTGATACGGCCCCTGCTCAGCCAAGGACGAACCGGAGTGCCGGGACTCTCTCGACGAGCGCCTGCCCGCCGACCTGAATCTGCTCGATGTATGCGTCGAGGCCGAGGACGCGGCCGGCGCCGAACGCGGCGACGGTGAGGAACACCATCGCGTACACCATCGTCGAGTCGAACAGGGCGAGGAAGTCACCGCTCCACCCGCCGAGGTAGAACAGCGTCATCTGAATCGCCCCGCCCAGCGCGGCCAGGCGGACGAACGCGCCGAGGATCAGCGCCGTGCCGATCAGCAGCTGCGTCGCGGGCACGAACACGTTCGCGAACTCGACGAACCACGGCGTCGACCCCATCGCGGCGTACAAGCCGCTGACCGGGCTCGCCGCGTCGGGCGCGTGGACGAGGTAGCCGCTGGCGTCGAACGGCCACTCGGAGACCTTCCCGAGGCCCGCGAACAGGATCATCCCACCGATGGTCGCCCGGAGCAGGACGATGAACAGCGCCGACAGCGAGTGCGCCTTCCCCAACAGCGTGATTCCGCCGAACTCGTTTGTGGTCTTCGTGGACATAGTGTCTCTCCTCACTTACGGATACGCCGGATACCCCTATAAACCGAGAAGCGAGTTCCCCTGCGATGAGACGGATCCGGCCGGATCCCCTCATCTGCCGGGTCTTTAATTACTACACCCGAACGTCATCGGGTCAGACCGGTTCTCCGGGCTCACCACGCCTCGCCGCTGGCGAGGTCGACCTCGGCGTCCCCCTTCTCGGAGGGGCAGACGTCCGCGAGCACGCAGTCGGCGCAATCGGGGTTGATCGCGGTGCACGTCGCGCGGCCGTGGTCGATCATGAGATGCGTGAACTGCTGCCAGTCGCTCTCGGGGACGACGTCCAGCAGGTCCTGTTCGATCGCCTCGGGCCGCTCCTCCTCGGTGACCCCGAGCCGCCGGGTGAGCCGCTGGACGTGGGTGTCGACGACGATCCCCTCGACCACGTCGTGGCCGTGCTGAAGGACGACGTTCGCGGTCTTGCGACCGACGCCCGCGAGGTCCGTCAGCTCGGACATCGTGTCCGGCACCTCGCCGTCGTGCTCGTCTGCGATGTCCGCGCACGCGGAGCGGATGTATTTCGCCTTGTTGTTGTAGTAGGTGATCGAGTTTATCTCCTCGGCCATCTCCTCTTGGGGCGCGTTCGCGTACTCCTCGGGGGTCCCGTACGTCTCGAACAGGTCGGCGCACACCTTGTTCACGCGCTCGTCCGTACACTGCGCGGAGAGGATCACCGCGATGAGCAGCTCCAGCCGGTTGGAGTAGTTGAGAGAAATGGTCGAGTCGGGGTACTCCTCGTACAGCCGGTCTAGTACCTCGGCGACCTGCTCCGCACGCGGGTCGAGTGGCGTTCCCATACCAGTCCCTCCGTCCGGGCGACATTGAACGATCCGACTGCGACCCCTCGTCGGGGTCCGGAGGCGCTCGGCCGCTCGGCCGCGCGTCGAACCGACCGAGAGAACCTTCCGCTGCGCCGTAGGAACTGCCCGGCTATCACGAACTCCGAACGAAGTGAACGGCTGCGCCGGTGACGGCGGCAGCGATGAAACAGCCGAACCCGTAGATGAACGCGATCGAGAAGAACGGCCCCAACCCCTGTGTCAGTACCGCCGGGTTCCCCGTGTCGATCGCGATGCGGACACCGCTCCCGAGCCCGAAGACCGCCGCGAACACGACGGCGGTGAGCACGCCGGCCTTCGCGCTGTCGAGTATCGATCCCGCGAGATCGGCGCTCCCCAAGCCGACGGCACCGCCCGCCGCCGCCCCCCCGAGCGCCCACCCGTCCGGACCGATGAACACCCCGCCGATCAGTCCGACGGCCGAACCGACTACGACGCCCACGGCGGCGGGTTTGGTGAGAAGTCGCATAGGGGGACATGAGGCCTGCGTTTCTTATATCCCAGTGACGGGTCCAACTCAGGAGTGGGGAGAAACACCGATTGAGGCACACGAGTCAGCTCCGTCGAGCGTATCCGAACGGATCGTCTCTCCCGTCGAGAACGTCGACGGAGCCACCGAGTAGTAAGACAGTTACCACGCGGCGCGCTGGTGAGCGTATGGACGTACTCGACGTCGCGGCGCGCGCGACCGAGACCGGACCGGTCTGCGACGCCTGCCTCGGCCGGCTCGTCGCCGACCGGAGCTTCGGGCTGTCGAACGCCGACCGCGGCTCGGCGCTCCGGGTGTCGCTCGCGCTGCGCGACGACGAGGACCACGAGCCGGTCGACACCGCGGACTGCTGGGTGTGCGAGGGGCGCTGCGCCGCCTTCGACGAGTGGGCGGACCGCGCCGCCGAGGCGGTCGAAGGGGTCGAGTTCGCCACCTACAACGTCGGGACGCGCCCGCCGCCGCTGATCGAGGAGAACGAGGCGCTGCTCCGCGCGGACGCCGGCCTCGACGAGGACGCGGGCGAGCCGTTCAAATCGGAGTTCAACCGCGAGGTCGGCAAGCGGTTCGGGCGGCTCACGGGGGCGGAGGTCTCCTTCGACCGACCCGACGTCCAGTTCACGATCGACCTGGCCGAAGACGAGATCGACGCGAAGGTGAACTCCACGTTCGTCTACGGCCGGTACAGGAAGCTGGAGCGCGACATCCCGCAGACCGAGTGGCCCTGTCGGGAGTGTAAGGGCTCCGGGCGGCAGGGGGCCGACCCCTGCGACCACTGCGACGGCTCCGGTTACCTCTACGACGACAGCGTCGAGGAGTACACCGCGCCGGTCGTCGAGGACGTGATGGACGGGACGGAGGCGACGTTCCACGGCGCGGGCCGCGAGGACGTCGACGCGCTCATGCTCGGCACCGGCCGCCCGTTCGTGGTCGAGATCGAGGAACCGCGCCGCCGCCGGGTCGACACCGATCGCCTCCAGGCGGACATCAACGCCTTCGCCGACGGCGCGGTCGAGGTCGAGGGGCTGCGGCTCGCGACCTACGAGATGGTCGAGCGCGTGAAGGGTCACGACGCGGCCAAGCGTTACCGCGCCGCGGTGACGTTCGACGCCGACGTCGAAGCCGACGCCCTTGCGGACGCGATCGCCACGTTGGAGGGAGCGACCGTCGAGCAGTACACGCCGAACCGTGTCGACCACCGGCGCGCGAGCATGACCCGCGAGCGCGACGTGTACGAGTCGACCGCCGAGCTCGACGACCCGCGTCACGCGACCGTCGAGATACGCGGCGAGGGTGGCCTCTACATTAAGGAGCTGATCTCCGGCGACGAGGGGCGGACCGAGCCGAGCCTCGCCGGACTCCTCGGCGTCGGGGCCGAGGTGACCGCGCTTGACGTCCTCGCGGTGGAGGGCGAGGCGGAGCCGTTCGAGCGCGACGAGTTCTTCCGGGAGTGACGCCGCGCGAGCCCTCTGCCGAGGTCTCACCGCGCCGCACAGGCCCTGGTGCGGACGCGGAACCAACGGGATTTATCTGACGAGCGTCAGACACACAACCATGGATGGGAGCGACGTAGACGGTGGAAAACCCCGAGATGGCGGTAGCCGAAACGGCGGCGCGCACGGCAAATCGGGCGGCGCGACCGCCGCCGGTCGGGCGGGATCGCCCGCGGTCGGCGACTCCGTCGTCCGGCCCGCGGTCGACGACGCGAGCGGCGTCCCGGCCGCGGCCGACGTGTCGCTGAACGGCGCCGACCGCGCGGAGCGACCCGACCGGGTCTCGTCGGTCCTCGTCGCTGTCGGTCCGGGGCCGCACTCCGGGGCCACCGTCGACGTCGCCCGGGAGATCGCGGCGGCGACCGACGCCTGGCTCGAACTGTTCCACGTCGTCCCTTCGGACGCGGCGCTCGCCGACGCAGCGCCCGACGACGACGCCTCCGGGACCGTCGCCCCCGTCGACGCCGCCGACACCGATTACGCCGCCGCCGGGGAGCGACTCCTCGACGCCGCCGAGGACCGGCTCGGCGGGTTCGACCGCGCCGACCGGTGGCTCGTCGAGGACCGGACCGCCGCCGGCGCGATCGTCGAGCAGTCGGCGTACTACGACCTCGTCGTCGTGGGGGCGCCGACGACGGGGACCGTCGGCCGGTTCGTCTTCGGATCGACGACAGACACGGTGGTCGGCGACGCCGAGGTCCCCGTCGTCGTCGTCGAGGCCGACGGGTCGACCGCGCTCGACGCGGCGTAGGGCCGGTCGCTCCCGCCATCGCTCTCGCTTCCGCTTCCGTGCCGCATCGATTCCACCGCCGTTCGGCCTTCCGTTCGCCGCCGTTCCGCCTCCCGTCCGACCCTGTTCCGGCTGCGTTTTTGTCGTTTGCTACCACTCCACACCTCGGCGACAGCGTTAAAACAGTGTACACACTTGTACATCACAACGCGGAATACTACATCGGTGGACACAATGAATCTCAACGACACGGTCGAGCGCGTGACGGACGGGGAGGATCTGACCGTAGCGGAGGCGCGCGAGGCCGCGCGGCTCGTCTTCGAGGACGCGACCGAGGCGCAGATCGGGGCGCTCCTCGCCGCGCTCCGCGCGAAGGGCGAGACCGAGGCCGAGATCGCCGGCTTCGCGCAGGGGATGCGCGACGCGGCGCGGACGATCGAGCCCGACCGCGAGCCGCTCGTCGACACCTGCGGCACCGGCGGCGACGACCACGACACGATCAACGTGTCGACGACCGCGGCCGTCGTCGCCGCGGGCGCCGGCGTACCGATCGCCAAGCACGGCAACTACTCGGTCTCCTCCTCGTCGGGGAGCGCGGACGTGCTGGAGGTCGCGGGGGCCGACGTCGAGGCCGAGCCGCCGGCCGTCGAGGACGCGATCGAGCGGGACGGGATCGGCTTCATGCTCGCGCCCGTCTTCCACCCGGCGATGAAGGCGGTCATCGGCCCGCGCAAGGAGCTCGGGATGCGGACCATCTTCAACGTCCTCGGCCCGCTCACCAACCCCGCCGGCGCGGACGCGCAGGTGCTCGGCGTGTACGACCCCGACCTCGTCCCCGTCATCGCGCGGTCGCTGGCGCACATGCCCGTCGACCGCGCCCTCGTCGTCCACGGCGCGGGCATGGACGAGATCGGGATCCACTCGGAGACGGTCGCGGCCGAGGTCGACGGGGAAGACGTGACGGAGTTCACTATCTCGCCCGCTGACCTCGGCCTCGACCGCGCGCCGATCGAGGCGGTCGCGGGCGGCACGCCAGAAGAGAACGCCGCGGACCTGCGCGGGATCGTCGACGGCTCCGTGACGGGCCCGAAGCGCGACCTGATCCTGGCGAACGCGGGCGCCGCAATCTACGTCGCCGGCGAGGCCGACACGCTCGCGGCCGGCGTCGAGCGCGCGGCCGAGGCGATCGACTCCGGCGCGGCCGCGGAGAAGTTCGCGGCGCTCTGCGGCGACGACGGCCCCGCGGAGGGGGCGGAGGCGGCGACCGCGGAGGACGACGACTGATGGCGCGGGTGAAGATCTGCGGGATCACCCAAGAGGCAGACCTGCGCGCCGCGGTCGACGCGGGCGCGGACGCCGTCGGCGTGATCTCGGAGGTGCCGGTCGACTCCCCGCGCGAGGTCGACCCGGCAGCGGCGGCGGAGCTGCTCGCGGACGTGCCCGCGTTCGTCACCGCGACGCTCGTGACGATGCCCGACTCCGCCGAGCGCGCGGTCGAGCTGGCCCGCACGACCGCCCCCGACGCGATCCAGCTCCACGGCGAGTGGACCGGCGACGAGCTCCGCTACATCCGGGCGGAGACTGAGCGCAAGGTGCTGCTCACGGTCGACGCCGACGATCAGGCCCGCGCGGAGGAGTTCGACGGCGCGGTCGACGCCTTCGTCGTCGACTCCACCGACGACTCCGGCGCGGGCGGCACCGGCGAGACGCACGACTGGCGCGCGACCGGCGAGCTCGCCGCCCAGCTCACGACGCCGGTCGTGCTGGCGGGCGGGCTGACGGCCGACAACGTCGCCGAGGCGGTCCGCGTCGCCGACCCCTTCGCGGTCGACGTCGCCTCGGGCGTCGAGATCGAGGGCGGCCGGAAGGACCACAACGCCGTAGCCCGCTTCGTCGCCAACGCGGGCCGGGAGATGGAACTGCTATGACCGACGCAGGTCCCCCACTCGACCGGTCGAAGGCCGAGTTCGTCGATCTCGCCGCCGACGCCGAGAAGCCCGTCGTCGTCCGTGCGTCGGCCTCGCTCGACGCGGACGTCACCCCGCTGGGCGCGTACGCGACCCTCGTCGGCGACAGCCCGTACGGGTTCCTCCTGGAGTCCGGCGAGAAGGTCGCCTCCAGCGACCCCGACGGCGCGTTCACGAACGGCGGAAAGGCGGACCGGCACGCCCGCTACTCGTTCGTCGGCTACGACCCGGAGGCCGTCGTCTCCGTCCACCCCGACCGCACCGAGGTGACCGCGCTCGGCCCGGCCGCCGAGTTCGTCGGCGACGGGAGCGACGGCGATGCGGGGACTGCGACCACCTCGCCCGGCCTCGGTCCTGGCGCCGGCGACGCGGTCGACCGCGTCCGCGCGGCGTTCCCCGACGTGCGCCTCCGCGGGTTCCCCGACACCGACCGCCAGATCCTCTCGGGCGGGTTCGTCGGGTTCCTCGCGTACGAGGCGGTCTACGACCTCTGGTTGGAGGAGGTCGGCGTCGACTGCCCCGAGACCGAGTTCCCGGACGCCGAGTTCGCGCTCACGACCCGGACCGTCGTCTTCGACGAGCGGGAGGGGAGCGTCGAGCTCGTGTTTACGCCGGTGATCGGCACCGACGACGACCCCGCGGCGGTGTACGACGACCTCGTCGCGGAGGCCGAGCGCGTCGCGGCCGAACTGCGCGAGGCCGCGCCGCCCGACCCGGCCGGCGTGCGCGTCGCCGAGGAGTCCGCGGACCCGCGCGAGGAGTACGAAGAGGCCGTCCGGACCGCCAAGCGCCACGTCCTCGACGGCGACATCTACCAGGGCGTGATCTCGCGCAGCCGCGAGCTCCGCGGCGAGGTCGACTCGCTCGGGCTGTACGCGGCGCTCCGCGACGTGAACCCCTCGCCGTACATGTACGTGCTGCGCCACGACGACCGGACCGTCGTCGGCGCCAGCCCGGAGACGCTCGTCTCCGTTCAGGGCGACCGCGTCGTCTCGAACCCGATCGCGGGCACCTGTCCGCGCGGGACGAGCCCGGTCGAGGACCGCCGGCTTGCGGGGGAGATGCTCGCCGACGGGAAGGAGCGCGCCGAGCACACGATGCTCGTCGACCTCGCGCGCAATGACGTGCGGCGCGTCTCGGAGCCCGGCTCCGTCCGCGTCGAGGAGTTCATGAACGTGCTGAAGTACAGCCACGTCCAGCACATCGAGTCGACCGTGACGGGGACGCTCGCGGCCGACGCGGACGCCTTCGACGCGACGCGCGCGACGTTCCCCGCGGGGACGCTCACCGGCGCGCCGAAGGTGCGCGCGATGGAGATCATCGACGACTTAGAGACGACGCCGCGGGAGGCGTACGGCGGCGGAGTCGGCTACTACTCGTGGACCGGCGACGCCGACTTCGCGATCGTGATCCGCACCGCGACCCTCGACGAGTCGGGCGAGGAGTCGGTCGTCGGCGTGCGGGCGGGCGCGGGGCTCGTCGCCGACTCCGACCCAGCCGCGGAGTACGAGGAAACAGAGCAGAAGATGGACGGCGTGTTGACCGCGATCGACCGGATCCGGGAGGGCGAGGAGAGCGATGCGGAAGACGATGACGCGAACCCGATCGCCACCGGCTCGGAGGCGGAGCGATGAACGTCGTCGTCGTCGACAACTTCGACTCGTTCACCTACAACCTCGTCGAGTACGTCTCCGACCAGACGATCGACGGCGAGCCGGTCGGCGTCGACGTGTTCAAGAACACCGCCTCGCTCGCGGAAATCGAGGGCGCGGAGCCGGACGCGGTGATCGTCAGCCCCGGGCCGGGCCACCCGAAGAACGAGCGCGACGTGGGCGTGACGATGCCGGTGTTGCGCGACCTCTCGCCGACGGTCCCGACGCTCGGCGTGTGCCTCGGCCTGGAGGCCGCCGTCCACGAGTACGGCGGGACCGTCGGGCACGCGCCCGAACCGGTCCACGGCAAGGCATTCCCCGTCGACCACGACGGGGAGGGCGTGTTCCGCGGGCTCGATCAGGGGTTCCGGGCCGGCCGCTACCACTCGCTCGCGGCGACGGAGATCCCCGACGAGTTCGCGGTATCGGCCACCACGGACCATGACGGCGAGTCGATCGTGATGGGGATCCGCCACCGCGAGCACCCGATCGAGGCGGTCCAGTTCCACCCCGAGAGCGTGCTGACCGGGTCGGGCCACGACCTCATCCGCAACTTCCTCACCGCCGTCTGACTCCCGGAGACCTCGGGCGGCGGCCTCCGCTTACGAACTGTCCTCCGAGGACGCGTCGGCGTCGCTCGCCGTCTCGTCGTCCGCTGCTTCGTCGCCCGACTCGTCGTCGAGCCCCCTGCCGGCGAGTCCGACGAGGTGGCCGACCTCGGGGAGGATGATCTCGTCGACGCCCAGCCGGACCGCGTTCTCGGAGCCCGGGAGACAGAACACCGGCGTGGCGGAGACGACCCCGGCCGTCGCGCGCGATCCGATCGTCCGCGTGCCGACCTCCTCGACGGAGCGCCGGCGGAACAGCTCGCCGAACCCGGGGAGCCGCTTCGCGAGGAGCCCCCGGACCGCCTCCGGCGTGACGTCGTCCGGCGTGACGCCGGTGCCGCCGGTCGTCACCACGACGTCGGTGTCCTTCCGGCGGGTGAGCCGATCGACGGTCCCCTGGACGCTGTCGTAGTCGTCGGGGATCAGTTCGCGGACGACGACCTCGTGGCCCGCTTCCTCGAACGCGTCCGCAATGTAGTCGCCGGCCGGGTCCTCGTCCGTGGACCGCGAGGAGGACACGGTGACGACCGCCGCCGCGACCGACTCGGCGTCATGATGGTGGTGGTGGTCGCCGTCGTGGTCGTGTCCGTGGTCGTCGTGTCCGTGGTCGTCATGTCCGTGGTTGTGGCCGTGCTCGTCATGCCCGTGGTCGTCGCTCATGGAACGATGTTTGACGCCCGCGCGAAAACATCTCCCGGTCGGCGAGCCGCGCGTGGCCCCTCCGACCCACGTGGGCGCGGGAGCCAGCTCGGCGTCTCGCCTCCCCGCTTACGGCCAGTCGTCGCGGGCCTGCTCCTCGGGTGCCTCGTCGGCCGCCTCGCCGGTGGCGAGCGTCCAGCCGGCGGCCTCGGCAGCGTCTTCGACGTGGAGGAACTCCCAATCGGTCGCGTCGGCGACCGCCTCGTCCTCCTCGTCGACCCCCACGAAGACGTGCCGGTCCGTGTCGAACTGCTGGCTGATGTTCTCGAGGCTCTCCTCAACGCCGCGCGGCCCCGAGAAGAAGTCCTGCCGCACGCGGTGTTTCCGCGTGAAGTTCGTGACGACGTAGGTCGGCTTCTCGCTGACAACCCCGACGTACTCGGTCCACTGCCGGGCGTTGTTGAACACCGCGTTGGGGTCCGCAAGCGCTTTCAGCGCCTCCAACTCGAACGCCAGCGTCATGTCTGTAGATCCGCCGCTGTCCATGCGCACCGGTTACCGCCGGCCGGCGAAAACAACTTCGCTTCCGCGGAGACGCCGCGAGCGCTCACCACGCCTCGACGGAGCTCACCGCGATCGGATCTGGTAGTAATCGGTGAACTTCACTACGTCGCCGTCGTCGAGGTCCCCGATCTCCGGGGCCGTCCACGGTTCTCCGGCCAACTCCCGCACGACGCTCTGTTCCTCCTCGTCCAGTTCGTCGTAGTGGCGCACCCGCGCGTCGGACGGGATACGGCCCGTGCGGCGGAGGCGTAGCCGTCGCCCGGTGTCTCTCAGTGACATATGATATCGTATGACACGATTAATCATAAACGTTTCGCGGCGATCGGCGTCTCAGTCGTCGGCGCGCGGGAGCGTGAGCGTAACCACGGTCCCGCGCGGGTCCGCGTCCGCCACCGACGCCGAGCCGCCCGACTGCTGGACGACCCAGTAGACGAGCCACAGCCCGAGACCGCTGCCGTGGTACAGCGCGTCGACGGCAGTTCCGTCGACGAGCACGTCGCGGTTCATCCCGCTCAGCCCCGGTCCGTCGTCGGCGACGCGGACCCGCACCGCGTCGGCGTCCGCCTCGACCGACACCTCGACCGTGGGCCGGTCCCGGTCGCTGTGGACGATCGCGTTCCGGACCAGTTCGTCAACGGCCCGCGAGAGCCACGTGGTCGCCGACGCCGTCGCGACCTCGCCTTCCGGCACGGACGCCTCGACCGTGGCGGCCGGGAACTCCTCGGTCGCCGTGTCCACGACGTGCCGCGCCACCCGCCCGGCGTCGATCCGCTCGGTCTCCGGCGCGTCGCCCAGTATCTCGGTGATGTGGTGGGCCTTCTCGCTCGTCTCCAACAGGTCGTCGGCCCGCGAAACGATGTACTCGGCGTCGGCGCGGTCGGCGTCGCCCGCCGTTATCTGCTCCGCCCGCCCCCGGACGACCGTCAGGGCGTTCCGGAGGTTGTGCTGGAGCACGCGGTCGACGACCCGGAGCTGGCGCGCGCGGTGCTCGCTGTCGGTCACGTCGCGGAGTACGCCGACGACGCCGCCGGGGTCATCCCCCTCTGGGCTCTCGAGCGGGTAGTACCGAACGTCGAACGTCCGCCTGCCGCGCGTCGGGTGCGTCCGCGTCGTCCGGTACTCCACCGTGTCGCCCCGGAGCGCGCGCTCGACCTGCCGTTCGACGGTCTCGTAGCCGTCGTCCGGCACGACGTCGGCGAGGGTGAGGTCCGTCACGTCGCCGTTCCCCAGCCCGTGGTACTCCCGGTACTGCGGGTTCGCGAACAGGAGCCTGCCCTCTCGGTCGACCGCGGCGATGAGGTCCGTCGCCCCGTTGATCGCGCGCTCGTACCGCTCCAAGTCGCGTTCGCGCTCTTTCCGATCCGTGACGTTCCGGCAGATGGCGAACGTGCCCGCGAGATCGCCGTCGGCGTCGTAGTAGGGGTACCGCTGCGTGCTGAACGTCGCCTCGCGGCCGCTCTCCGGGAACGTCGGCGAAATCTCGTACTCGGTCATCTCCTCGGTCTCGAGCACCGCCTTCCGCCGCTCGTCGACCTTTGCCGCCGTCTCCGGGTCCATGAACGCGAACTCGTCGGTGCCGTACAGCTCCTCGCGGTCGACGCCGGCGAACCCGCTCACCGCCTCGTTCAGCAGCTCGAACTCCCCGTCGCGGTTCTGGAGGAGGACGGGGTCGTCGAGCCGCTCGACGATGTCGCGGTACTGCTTCAGGCGCCCCATCGCAGCCTTGCGGTCCGTGATGTCCGTCTGGATGGCGACGAACCGCGAAACCTCGCCGTCGTCGTCGGCGACAGGCGCGATCGTCTGGTGGGCGTGGTACAGTTCGCCATCGTGCCGGCGGTCGACGATCTCCTCTTCCCACACCTCGCCGTCCCGGAGCGTCGACCACAGCGCGTCGAAGTACTCGTCGGGCATCTCGCCGGAGTTGAGGATCGCCGGCGTCTCCCCCAGCGCCTCGTCGACGTCGTACCCGGTGTGATTGGTGAACGCCGGGTTAACGTACTCGATCGTGCCGTCGACGTCGGTGACGTAGATGGCGTGCCCGGCGTGCTCGACGAGGTTGCGGAACGTCTCCGTCACCGCGCCGCCGACCTCTTCGACGCCGTCGCGAAAGATCCCGGTGTAGACGGCGTCGGGACCGTCTTCCGCCGCATCGGGGGAGTCGTTCTCGTCGCCCGCATCGATCACGCCGCCGGGAGCGTGCTCGTGGAACCGCACGGAGAACGTCACCGTGTGGCCGTCGGCGTGCCGGACCGGGACCGAGACGCTCCCGCGATCGGGGAGCCCCTCCACCTGCGCGAGCCGCTCGCGGACCGACCGCGTCCGCTCGTCGACCGTCTCGGACGCGACGAGGTCGACGAGCGTGCGACCGCGGAGCGCGGCCGGCTCGTAGCCGAGCGCCGCCTCGGTGGCGTCGTTCGCGTACAGTATCGTTCCCGCCTCGTCGAGCGAGACGACCGGGTCGGCACACTCCTCGACGAAGGAGGCGAAGAAACCGTCGGGGGGGCGTGACGATCCCAGAGGCATCTGGGCGCCATAGCACGTACAGCCTGAAAAGCGACCTGAACCGCCGCCCGCGGTCCGCCGTTACTGCTCGGTGGGGGCCGCGAGGTCGTCGACCGAGAAGCCGGGCTCCATGAGCCGGTCCGTCTGTTCGCTGACGTCGCGCCCCTCGCGCATCAGCTGCTTGAACGCGGACTGCGGCGAGAGGTCGCCGATGAGCACGCCGCCGACCACCTTGCCGTCCTTCAGCGCGACGCGCCGCCACCCGCCCTCGGCGGTGGTCGCCTCCACGGAGTCGTCGCCGAGCGTCGGGTGGCCGAACGAGAGGAACGGGAAGTCGAAGTGCGTGATCGAGTACGAGGAGACCCACTCGAACTCCTCGCTGCCGTAGTCGACCATGTTCCGGGCGGCTATCGTCCCCTGCTCTTTCGCCGACCCCCACGAGCCGTTCTTCGCGCGCTCGCCGAGGATGAGGTCGTTGAACGTGGTGATGTCACCCGCGGCGAACACGTTGTCGACGTTGGTCCGCATGAACTCGTCGACGACGATGCCGTCGTCGAGCTCCAGTGGCGTGTTCTGGACAAGCTCCGTATTGAAATCGAGCCCGATGGCGACGCCGGCGAAGTCGCACTCGTAGCGCTCGCCGTTCGGGTCGACCGCGGCCGCGACGTGGCCGTCGTCGTCGACCTCGAAGTGGTCCACGCCCGAGCCGAAGACGGGCTCGACGCCGCGCTCGCGCATCGCCTCGTGCATGATCTCCGCGCCCTCCTCGGAGAGCGCGTAGCGCCACCAGTTGTCACCGCGCATCAGGTACTTCGCCTCGACGCCCTGCGCGCCGCAGATGGCCGCGAAGTCGATGCCGAGGAGGCCGGCGCCGACGATGACCGCCCGCTCGGCGCCCTCGACGCTCTCTTTGATCCGGCGGGCGTCCTGGAACGTCCAGAAGTGGTGGATCCCCTCGGCGTCGGCGTTCCCGACCGGGAGCTGCTGGGGCGTCCCGCCGATCGCGAGCAGGAGGGAGTCGTACTCGAACGTCTCCCCCTCGTGGGTCCGGACCGCGTCGCCCTCGACGTCGATGTCGTCGACGATCGTGTTGAGCCGGAGGTCCACGTCGTGCTCGTCGTACCAGTCTTCCTGGTGGATCGAGATCGGGGCCTCGGGGAGTTTCCCCTTCGCGTACTCTTTGATCAGAATCCGGTTGTAGAGGGACTCACCCTCGTCCGTGAGAACCGTGATCTCGGCGTCGGGCGCTTCCTCGCGGAGCGTCTCGGCAGCGGACGCGCCCGCGATACCGTCACCGACGATCACGTACGAATCGCTCATAGCCGGTCGTTCGGATTCATGGTTAATGTGGGTTGTCATCCGCGTCTCGAAACGTGAGAATCTTCAGCATACACCGCGAAAAGACCGGTTCTGTGCCGCCCGTCGCGGCCGATCGCCCCCGCGCGGTCAGTGGTCCGCGCCGGCCGGCTCCGCGGGGAAATCCTTCTCGCCGGCCCTGATCGCGACGTCGAGCCAGTTCTCCGTCGGGACGAGCGGGCACTCGTACGCGTGGTTGTACGCGCAGGTCGGGTTGTACGCGTTGTTGAAGTCGACGACCCACTCGCCATCGACGCGGTCGCGGTCGGGTTCCAGGTCGAGGTACCGCCCCGCGCCGTACGTCTCGTCGCCGCTGGTGGCATCGCGGAACGGCACCCAGAACCGGTCCGCGCCGTCAACCGGCCGGTACGCCTGAAGCGTCGCCGACTCGCCGTCGACCTCGAAGCGGAACTCCCCCCAGCGCCGGTATGTCTGCTCGCCGTCGGCGGTCGTCTCGACGGTGACGGTCTCCTTCTCCCCGTGTTCGTGGAGCGGGAGGACGAACCGGTACGCCGGGTCGGGGTCGAAGTACGCCAGCCCCGGGAAGCCGTCGCCGCGCATCGACACCGGCAGCGGCGACCGCGCCGACTCGCGGAACTGCTGGACCTTCGCTTGCCGCTGCGCCTCCACCTGCGCCGCCCAGTCGTCGTCGGCCTCGCTCGCTGTCATCGGTGCCTCGGTATTGCCTCTAACGCGCAATAACAGTTCCGCGGTGCGGTCGGCGGCGCGCACGGCCCGCGACGAGTGGCGTTGCGATCGGCCCCGACGCCACACATTCAATAGCGTCCCGACCTAATCATAGGTATGAAAATCCGGCAGAACATCCGCCACTGGGCCGCAAAGAAGGCGCTGACCACGCCGGTGGTCGGCGACGTCGCCAACGACAAGCTCGTCGACCTCCACACGAGTATCTTCCTCAACAAGGCGGACGAGGACCGCCGCGAGGAGCGCCGCGACCACCTCGACAGCTTCTTCGACGCGACGATGGACACGTACGTCGCCGCCCTCGAGGACGGCTTCCCGGAGGCGGAGGCCCGCGAGATCACCCACGTCCAGGCGAACTTCGACTTCTTCAACCACGGCTGGACGGAGATGATGGAGATCCCGGGCGACGAGCTGGAGGCCCACTACCGCCGGTACGAGTCCTTCTTCACCGACTACGGGATCACGATCGACGACCCGCTCGGCGACTTCCGCCCGCCGGAGGGCGTCGTCGACGCGCCCGAGACCCCCGAGCGGCTCGGATCGCCGGAGTACGAGAACGCGCTGGCCGGCTTCGCCGACGACGTGTACGTCGAGACCGACGACGGCGAGACGGTCGTGGGCGGCGACACTGAGGAGCCGGACGAGGTCGACCCGGCCACCGCGCCCGGGCTCGACGAAGACGAGGCGAGCGCCTGACCGCCGCCGCGGTCGGTCAGTAGAGCCTCCTTCGCTCTCACCGTCGCCGGCAAACCCGCCGACGGCGTCCGCCCGCCGCGCACGTTTATAATCCGCGGGGGACACCGTGGCGTATGAACCGCGGGCAATCGTTCCTCCTCCTGCTCATGGGAGCGGTCTCGCTCCTCACCCTCTTCGTCATCCTCCCGTTCGTCGAGTACGTGATCGCCTCGGCGATCCTCGCGTTCGTCCTCTACCCGTTTCACCGACGGCTCACGCGCCGGCTCCGCCGCCGCATCTCGGCACGGTTCGGGGAGATGTTGTCGGCGCTGGCGCTCATCCTCTCCGCCATCGTCGCCGTCATCCTCCCGCTCGCGTACATTACCTGGGTGTTCGTCCGCGACCTCACCGCGATCGCCGCGGGCGAGACGGCGATAGACGTGGCGGCGATCGAAGCCGAGATCGCGGCGCTCACGGGGCAGGACCCCGAGGTCGGCGACCTCCTCCAGACCGCAGGCGGGCTGCTCGTCCAGACGCTGTTCGGCGGGTTCAGCGGCGTGTTGAGCACGGCGATCCGGGCGTCGGTCGGGCTGTCGCTCGCGCTCTTCCTCGTGTACTACACGCTCATCGACGGGCCGGCGTTCGTCGAGTGGCTCCGAAAGACCAGCCCGCTGCCGCCCGACGTCACCGCCGACCTCGTCGACCGCGTCAACGTGATGACCCGCCGGGTGGTCATCGGCCACATCTCGGTCGCGCTGCTTCAGGCGCTGGTCGCCGGGCTCGGACTGTGGGCGGCCGGCATCCCCAACGTGGTGTTCTGGACGTTCGTGATGGCGGTGTTGGCGCTGTTACCGCTCATCGGGGCCTTCTTCGTCTGGGGGCCGGCGGCGGCCTACCTCGTGATCGTCGACCAGGTGACCGCGGGGGTGTTCCTCGCCGTCTACGGCGTCGCGGTAATCGCGATGGTGGACAACTACGCCCGGCCGCTCGTCATCGACCAGCAGGCGCACCTGAACCCGGCGATCATCCTCCTCGGCGTTTTCGGCGGCATCTACTCGGTCGGGTTCACCGGGCTGTTCGTCGGCCCCATCGTGATCGGCGTGCTCGCGGCAACGCTGGAGACGTTCCGCGAGGACTACGACGCGATCTGAGCGGGATTTAAGCCGTCTCGGAGCCGACATCGGATATGGCCACGATCGCGACCTCCCGAGTGCCGGACCGCCGCGACGCGCTCCGCATCGTCGGCGCGGCGGTCGCCGTCAACCTGATCGGAGCGCTCGGCGTGCCGTTCACGGACACCGAGAGCGCCTGGTTCGCGGCGCTGGAACTCCCCGCCTTCTATCCCCCGGGGTGGGCGTTCGGCGTCGTCTGGCCGATCCTGTACGCGCTGCTCGGCGCCGCGGCCGCTCTCGTCTACCTCGGCGGTCGCGACGGCGCGACGACGGGCGGACGTGCGCGGACCGCGCTCGCGCTGTTCGGCGTCCAACTCGTCGTCAACGTCGCGTGGTCGCCGGTGTTCTGGGGGCTCGAACGGCCCGACCTCGGGCTCGTCCTCCTCGCCGTCCTGCTCCCCTTGGTCGTCGCGACGATCCGGGCCTTCGACCGCGTCGACCGTCGCGCGGCGGCGCTCATGCTCCCCTACCTCGCGTGGGTCTCCTTCGCGACCGCGCTCAACTACGCGATCTGGACCCTCAACTAGCCGCCGTCTCCCCTCTCCGTCGCGCCGTCCGCCGGGTCGTCGGTCGACGGCGGGCCGCGCTCCGCTCGCTCGGCGACGAACCGCCGCTCCGCCCGGGTCAACTCGCCGTCCGTCTCGCGGAACGCTTCCAGTCCCTCGCGGTATCGGTCGGGCTCGACCTCGGCGGGCGTCGCGGCCGGCCGCGCCAGCTCCAGTTCGGCGATCCCGGTGCGCTCGCCGGTGTACGCGAAGCCGCACTTGTGACACGCCTCGTACGCGAACGGGTTGTTCACGGCGATCTTCACGCGGTCGAAGCCGGCGGCGGACAGGTCGGCGACGGTCTCGTCGATCAGCCGCGGCCCGATCCCCTCCCCGCGTCGCGCGGCGTGGACCGTGACGTATCGCAGCCGACAGCAGGTGGGGTCGGTGCGGTCCGGCGAGAAGGAGACGGCCGCGATCACCGCCTCGTCGAACGCCTCGGCGTCCACCGTCCCGGGGAGCGGCTCGTCGGGCTCCCAGTCGGGCGCGGCTGGACCGCCGTCGGCCGTCCGGATCACCGCCTTCCCCGGCTCCCCGACGACGAACTTCCCGGCGTACGCGAACGCTCGGTAGTCGAGCCGCAGCGTCGCTCCCTCGCCGGGAGGACACACGAGCGCGTACTCCATAGGGCCCCTACGGCGGCGAGACCTAAATGGGTCGGTGGCTCTTTGTCTGTCCCGGCGCTCCGTCTCCCCATGTACGGACTCGGCGACGTGGCGTTCTTCGACCGAGTAGCGCCCCTCTACGACCTCGCGATGCCGCCGGCGGACGGGGCGGCGCTGGCCGCCGGACTCGATCACGCCGCGCGCCCGATCGAGCGCCTCCTCGACGTCGGCGGCGGGTCCGGCCGGGCCGCCGCCGCGCTCACCGGGCCCGACATCACGGTGGTCGACGCCTCGGTCGGGATGCTCTCGCGGGCGCGGCGGGTCCGCGGGCTCTCGGGGCTCGCCGCCGACGCGGACCGGCTCCCGTTCCGCGACGGCAGCGTCGACGCGGTCACGGTCGTCGACGCGTTCCACCACCTGCCGGACCACGAGGCCGCGCTCGCGGAGGCGGCGCGCGTGCTCGCCCCCGGCGGCGCGCTCGTCGTCCGCGAGTTCGACCCGGAGCACCCGCTCGGGCGGCTGCTCGTCGCCGGCGAACACGCCATCGGGATGACCTCGCGGTTCCGCGCGCCGGCGGCGCTCGCGGCCGCGATGGACGACGTCAAGCTCGATCCGCGGATCGTCGACCGCGGCTTCGGCTACACGGTCGTCGGCGTTCGGCGCTGAGCCCCCGCGCCAGCGGACGTCGCCGAATCGTCGCGGTCGCGACCGGGATCTGTCGAAAAGGGCCGCGTCAGTCCTGCGTTCGGCCGCGCGGTTCCGCGCCGTGCGTCGGGTCCGGAGAGTCGCCCTCGACGCTCTCGTCGTGCGCGTGGTCGTGATCGTGATCGTGGTCGTGGGCGTCGTTCGACCCCGTCTCGCCGAGCACCTCGGCGCCCTCGCCGTCGATCATGTCCATGTTCTTGAGGTTGTCGCGCTCCTCGAAGTCCGCGACTGCCTTCATCACGTCCGCCTGCGTGATCGTCATCCGGTCCTCGGTGAGCGCGCCGAGGACCGCCTCCCGCAGCACCATCCGGAGGTCGGAGCCGGTGAGCCCGCTGGTCCGGTCGGCGACCTCCTCGGGGTCGAAGTCGGCGATCTTCATCTCCTTCGTCACCACCCGGAGGATGTCGGCGCGCATGTCGCGGTCCGGCTTGGGGAAGTTGACGATCTCGTCGAAGCGACGCCACGCGGCGGCATCGAGCTGGTCCGGGTGGTTCGTCGCGCCGATGAGGAGCACCTCGTCGCGGACCAGCGACACCTCGTCGATCGACTTTAGGAGGGTGTTGACCGCGCGCTTCAGGGCGGCGTGCTCGTCGGAGCGGCGCGTCTTCGCCACCGAGTCGAACTCGTCGATGAAGAGGATACACGGCGAGAGCCGCTTGGCGACCTCGAAGCTCTTCTCGACGTTCTTCGACGTCTCGCCGAGGTACTGGCTCGTGATCATCGAGAGCTTCACCTCGACGAACGGGAGGCCGAGCTCGTGGGCGAGCGCGCGGGAGACGGTCGTCTTCCCGGTGCCCGGCGGGCCGACGAACAGCAGCTTCCCGATCTCGCGCAGGCCGATCTCCGCGAGGTACTCGCGGTGCTCGATCGCCTTCACGATCTTCTGGATCTCGCCCTCCTGGTCGCCGGTCAGGACGAGGTCGGCGAGCGTCGTCTCGATCTCCTCGGGCGCGCGGACGTTGACGAGGTCGAGCATCTCTCCGTCTTCGTCCTCGTCGAAGTACTCCGCGAGCAGCGCGTCGATCCAGACGCGGTCGGCCTGGACCGGCCGCACGTCGTCCCTGGCCTCCTCGCGGGTCACCGGGGCCGTCAGGTCGTCCGCGGTCTCAAGCGCGGCGACGAGCGTCGGGTTCCCGCCGATCCGATCGTCGTCCGCGCGGTCGCGGTACCACTCTAACCCCATCGTCGGCTGGGTCAGCGAGATCTCGCCGGAGAACTCCGTCCGTTGGGTGAAGAGGAGGTCGGAGACCGCGTCCCACGGCCGCTCGACGCCGGTGGCGGTGCGGGTGGTCTCGTCTGTCGCCTTCAGCGGTCGCTCCACGCCGCCGGGGGCGTCCTCGGCGGCGTCGGCCGACCAGAACACCTGCCGGAAGCGCGGGGGCAGGTCGTTCTCGTCGAGGTCGCGGTCCTGCGTGTAGAAGTGCGTCGTCAACACGAACTCGACGACGTCGAGCGCCGGGTCACTCATCCGCGGCTAGTAGCGCCGGGACGCGGTTAAGAGCGTCGAAGCCGGGGCGATTGTGGGGGCGAGCGCCGGCTCGCGCAGAGGCCAGTCCGGCACGGGGCAGGACTGAGTCGAGGCCCCGTCGCGACCGCGCTTCGGGCGACGGCGGGCGCGCCGGCGGCGCGCGGGCGGCGTATCGAACCCTTATTAGCCCTGGTCCGCGACGTAACGCGCATGAGTTCCGAAGACGCGGCCGCGCCGGGGGACGCCGCCGGCGACGGCTCCGGCGAGACCGGCGGCACGGGCGACACCGACCACGAGAACGCGCTCCAGGACGTCATCGCGGTCGACCCCGACGACGTCGCGCAGGGGACGGTGAACCGGCTCGACGCGCACACCGGCGACGGGATCCGCCACCGCGCGTTCACCTGCCTCGTTTTCGACGGGGAGGGCCGGATCCTCTTGGCCCAGCGCGCGCCGAACAAGCGCCTCTGGGACGGCCACTGGGACGGCACGGTCGCCTCACACCCGGTCGAGGGGCAGTCCCAGGAGGACGCGACCGAGCAGCGCCTCGAAGAGGAGCTGGGCATCTCGCCCGACCAGTACGACGACCTTCGGGTGACGGACAAGTTCGAGTACAAGCGCTACTACCCCAACGAGGGCGTCGAGTGGGAGGTGTGCGCGGTGCTGAAGGTCACCCTCGACGACATCTCCCTGGACCCGGACGACGACGAGATCGGCGGGATGCTGTGGGCCGACTACGACCACCTCCACGAGAACCCCGCGCTGTACCGGCAGCTCCGCCTCTGTCCGTGGTTCGAGATCGCGATGCGCCGCGACTTCTCCTGACCAGCAGACGCGTCTCCCCGCGCGGCCCCGACTTCTCTTGATTGGCTAACGCGTCTCCCCGCGCGACCCGCCCTCACCTCCCTCGGACCGAAACGGCGACTTGAAGACGCTCCCCCGCCGCGATCCGGTATGACCGTCGTCGTCCTGCTGGCGAACCCGCCCCGCGAGGGGCTCGTCGGAACCGCGATCGCCGAGTCGACGCCGCTGTCGGCTGCCGAGGCGGCCGACCTCTACGAGGCACAATTCCGCGACGCCGTCCTCGCGGTCGACCGCTCGGGCGGCGAACTGCTCGTCAACTACCCCGACGAGGAGGACCTCCCCGCTGAGCACCGCACGGAGACGAGCCCGGAGGCGGAGCTGCGGACGCTCGTCGCGGACACCCTCGGCGGGACCGAAGAGGTCCGCTTCGAGCGTCAGGTCGGCTCGTCGTTCGGCGCGCGCGCCGGCAACACCGTCACTCACCTGCTGCGCGAGGAGAACGCGGACTCGGTCGCGGTCGTCACCCCGACCGCTCCGCTGCTCTCGCGGACCAGCGTCGACTCGGCGGCGATGAAGCTGCGGACGACCGAGGTCGTGCTCGGCCCCTCGACGGACGGGCGCGCGTACTACGCGGGGTTCACTGAGCCCGTCGACTTCGACGGCGCGTTCGAGTCCCCGGCCCTCCCGACGCTCGCGGAGCGCGGCCGCGACGCGGATCGCTCGGTGGACTTCGTCGAGGCGTCGCCCTCGCTGGAGACCGGCGACGACCTCCTCGATGTGGTGCCGATCCTCCGTGCGCGCTTCGCCGCGGAGCGCGTCGTGCCGGACTACACAGCAGCGTTCGTCCACGAGAAGGGGCTCGACGTGATCGTCGAGGACGGCGAGCAGCAGCTGATCCGGGACTGAGTGGCGTCTCAGGGCGGCATCAGGCGACATCCGTCCGAGATTTTATCGGCCTCAAGTTCAGTTTAGTTGTCACGATGGCGCCATCACCGAGCGCCCTGCTCCGCCGAGCGGTGTGGGGTCGCGGCGGCGATCGGATACGCGCAACGTGGCGGATACTGCTCGGGTTCGGCGTCGTCCTCGGGGTGTTGTTGGGTGGGAGCCGACTTCTCGGACGGGTCGCGTTCCCGGACGTCTTGCTGAACAGTCCGGTGGCGCTGCTCGTCGCCGTCGCCGTCGGCGCGTACGCGGTGATCGCCTCGCTCGTTCCCGGCGAACGGCCGCTCCGGGGGTAGGGGTTCGCGCTCGACCGCCAGTGGGCGCTGGACTTCTTCGCCGCGGTGGTGGCCGGCTGTGTCTACCAAGCGCTAGTCACGGGCACGCTGCTCGTCACCGGCTCCGGTCGAGTGGTAGCGACGTTCTCCGCGGGCGTTGCGAGCGTCGGCGGGTCGGGCGCGGTCGCGATCGCGGTCGCGGCAACGGCGATCGCGTTCGCCGCCGTGGCGCTCTGGGAAGAGCTACTGTTCCGAGGGGTGTTCGTCGTGAACGCGAGCGAGGGGCTGGCCGCGCGCGGACTGGCGCCTCGGCGGGCGGTCTGGGTCGCGAGCGGCGTCAGCGTCCTCGCGTTCGGTCCGGCGCACGCGCTCGTGGCGGCGCAGGGGGCGACTGCGCTGTTCGCCGCCGCTCAGGCGGTGGCGGCAGCGGTGTACTTCGTGGCCGCGTACGTCCTCACCGGGAGCCTGGCGTTCCCCATCGGGCTACACTTTGTGACGAACTTCTGGGTCGCCTCGGTGTTCGGACAGGCCGGGAGCGGATTCCCCGCTCTCGTCCGGCTGGAACGGAGCCTCGGAGCGGGGCCGGTCGACCTGCTCTCGGTGGTGGTCCCGTCGTTGGTGTTGCTGGGCCTCATCGTCGCGTGGGTTCGCGCGACGCGAGGACGCGTCTCGGCCGACGAATCGCTGCGAGACGCGGTCGAGCGCCGATACGGGTCGGTCGTCGGCGAGTAACCTCCCGCCGGTCGTGTGGGCGGAGTTCCCGCGTTCCGGCGGTCTGGTTTCAACTTCGTCGAACGCGGGAGCGATAGCTTCAAACTTCTCGGGACTGTACTTCAATAACACGTACCGTCGCGACGGCTTACCCCGGTTTCGACGTCGATCGAGCGGACATCGGACGGACGTGATTCGGCTGCCCGGGGCCGGACGGCCAGCCCGGGACGGCCGCCCGATGGTGGGATGGCAGAGTGGCCCATTGCGCCTGCCTTGAAAGCAGGTAGCCTCACGGCTTCCTGGGTTCGAATCCCAGTCCCACCGTAACGAGTCCGGCGCAGTCCGCGCCGGACGCGGTTCGTGCGCGGATTCGAAGCCTGTGAGTCGCAGCGCCCGAGCGGAGCGAGAGCGACCGTCTCACATCGGTTCGAATCCCAGTCCCACCGTGACGCCTTCGACGCACTTCTTGTCGCGTGCGGCTCGACCCCGACCCGAATCAGAGCGCTAGCGGTGAGTGAGTAGCGAGCGACGACCCGAACCTGCGGCGAAACTGAATTCAGTTACCCGGTATTCTCGGAAATCGATCCGAATTGGCCTCCCGTCCCGCGCTTCCGACTTTCGGAACCGCAATCACACCGCTGATCGCCTGAAACGCCCGGTAACGGTCACGTCCGGTGTCGCGTGGTACCACGTGCCGCATTATCTTTAACAGGTTTCCGGCACATGTTCGTAGTAGGTGATACAAGCATGAGTTACGAACTCGATCCGCTGCCGTACGAGTACGACGCGCTTGAGCCGCACATCTCCGAGCAGGTGCTCGAATGGCATCACGACACCCATCATCAGGGGTACGTCAACGGCTGGAACTCCGCCGAGGAGACGCTCGAGGCCAACCGCGAGGACCACGACTTCTCCTCGTCGGCCGGGGCCATCCGCGACGTGACCCACAACTCGTCGGGCCACATCCTCCACGACCTGTTCTGGCAGAACATGTCGCCGGAGGGCGGCGACGAGCCCGAAGGAGCCCTCGCCGACCGTATCGAGGAGGACTTCGGCTCGTACGAGGCCTGGAAGGGCGAGTTCGAAGCCGCCGCGGGCAGCGCGAGCGGCTGGGCCCTGCTGGTGTACGACACGTTCTCGAATCAGCTCCGTAACGTCGTGGTCGACAACCACGACGAGGGCGCGGTCTGGGGCGGTCACCCGATCCTCGCGCTCGACGTGTGGGAGCACTCCTACTACCACGACTACGGGCCGGCTCGCGGCGAGTTCGTCGACAACTTCTTCGAGGTCGTCGACTGGGAAGAGCCGTCCACCCGCTACGAGCAGGCCGTCGAGCTGTTCGAGTAAGCGCGTCCCTCGGACGCGTTACGCGCGTCGAGATCCGCATTTTTTCGCAGTACGTCGCCTGATTAGTAACTCCTCTCCGTGTAGTGGTTGTCTTGGACACAGCTGAAACGTACACCTCCAAAGCCCCAGCCGACCGCAACCGTACCGCACCTCACGCCTCCCCAGCCTCGTCAGTCGCCGTCGATCCACTCCGGCGACTGACTCCAGCGAGGGACCAGAGGTCCCTCTGGCAGCCGGCGCGAAGCGCCGGCGACCTCGCGCGTGCTGGCTCGCGGCCTGTCGGCCGCTCGCAGGCACACGCCACCGCATTCGGATCGAGTGTTATCAGATCAGATTCGAACCGTATCGGCAGCGTTTACGGACGCGGTCGCGTACGATGGCGCATGCCCGAACCGAAGTCGGCGTTCGACGCCACCTACCCGTGCGACTTCTACGAGCCCGAAGAACTGTTCGAGTCGGACCAGATGTATACGGTCCCGGAGATCGGCCGTCTCCTTCAGGGGTTGGAGCCGGACGCCGAGGTCGACCCCGACACCGAGGCCGTGCTGGTCGACTGGGCGGTCCCGTGGGTGATGGCCCACGCCGAGGACATGGTGATCGCCGAGCCGCTCACCGAGGACGGCCCGGGGTACTACGGGGTCGCGACGGACGAGGATCCGAGCGCGGCGTCCGACGCCGGCGCGGACGCTGACGCGGACGGCGCCGACACCGACGAGTCGGCGTGACCGGGGAGCGATCCGACCCGCCGACCTACCTCGTCGCCGGCGGCGCGCGCGTCGACGCCGGGAAGACCACGTTCTCGGCGGGACTGGTCGCCCACCTCGCCGAGGGCGCGGGCGACGCGGTCGGCGTCAAGCCTCGCGCCGGCAACGACTTCTGGTTCGACCACGACGACTACCGGGTCGCGACCGATTCGGGCCGGCTCTACGGGAAGGACGCGCGGACCCTCGCGGCCGCGAACACCCGCACGTTGGCGGCGGCCGACGACCATTCTCCGTCGCCCTCGGCGGTCACCCCCGAGTCGATCAACCCCGTCCACCGGCTCTGGCGGCCGACGCCGGGGCGAACCGGAATGCTGGGCGACGCCGAGCGCACGTTCCTCTGCGACCGCGTCGCGACCGCGTCCGGGACGCACTTCGTCGTCAACGGCGCGGCCGAGGACGCGGGGCTGCTCCCCGACGCGCTGACCGAGCGCCTCCCGCTCGCCGACGCCACTCGCGTGCGCGACGTGCCGGCGTTCAACGAGGTGATGGCCGAGGCGCACCTCCCAGCGATCGAACGGCTCGCGGACCGCGTCGCGCGGACGCCGGTCCCGGTCGTCGTCGAGTCGTACGCGGACGTGGCCGGAACCCTCCCCCGGGACGGCCCCGTCGCGCCCGACGCGGTCGCCGTCGTCGACCCCGGCCGCGTGCGGGTTTACGCTGGCGACCGCTACGCGAAGGCCCGCGCGGTCGCCGCCGGGAGCCCGCGCGAGGGGACCCGCGAGGAGCACGTCGACGCGGTGACGGAGATGATCGAGCCGCTCGCGACCGCCTCGCTGCCGGCGCTGCCCGGGGAGGTCCGGAGCGACCCCGACCGGATCGTAGCGGCGTACGAATCGGCGTACGCGGCGCTCACGGGAGTCGTGGAAAGCTGACGGAGCGCCGCCCGCGGTCCGCGTTCGACGCTGTGCCGCCCGCGCTCAGGCGTTCCGCTTCGTGTAGTGTTCCAGCGCGGACTCGATCGACGAGAGGTCGGTGGTCACCCGGCTGTCGGCGACGCGCATGAAGCCGGGGGTGTACGACGACGAGTAGTCGAAGATCCGGTTGACGGCTCGCTTGGGGGCGGCGACGGCGCCGAAGTCGGTGACCGTGTACACCCGCGTCGTGGGGAAGGCGGTCCAGAAGGTGCCGCTCGCCCAGCGGTCCTCGTCTTCGAACGCCTCGCCGACGCGGCCGGTCGCGACGTACTCATCGTCCGCGTAGAAAAGCAGGAGGTCGCCCGCCTCCATCTTTTCGAACGTCGACCCGTTGCCGCTGTCGTCGTCGACGGCCCACAGGCGCGTCTCGTCGAGGTCGGCGAGGGGCTCGGGGCGGTCGGGGTAGTCGGTGAGGTCGACCGGGGACCGGACGGTTCGGTCGAAGTTCTCCGGGTCAATCGGGACCAGGAAGACGTTCTCGCTCATTACCCGTCGTTTTGCCGGGAGGGGTTTAAACCCGTTCGTTGCTGTGTCGGGCCGAGGCCGGCGCCGTCACTCGCTGGCGTCGGCGTACAGGCGGTCCATCCGCGCCGCCATCACGAAGTCGGCCTCAGTTAGCCCGCCGACCTCGTGGCTCCACATCTCGACGCCGACCTCTCCCCACGACAGCGAGATGTCCGGGTGGTGCCACTCCGCCTCGGCGAGCTCGCCAACGTCGTTCGTGAACGCCAGCGCCGTCTCGAAGTCGGGGAACTCGTAGCTCGCCTCCAAGTGGTGGTCGTCGACGACCTCCCAGGCGTCGCCCAGTTCGTCGAGGTACTCTGCGCACTCGTCGCCGTCGAGCGGTTCTGCGTCGTCGCCGGCCGGCTCGACCGGCTCGTCCGCGAGCGGTGAGGACATACCTCACGTTGGGCGACGAGTGGTTTGTACCTTCCGCGGCTCTGGAGGGTGGGTCCCCCGATCTCGGGAGCGGTCCTCACCGGAGCCGCGAGAGCGCGTCGCGGACCGCGCGCCGCACCCGGGCGAGGCGTCCCGTCGCGCCGCCGTCGCCGCCGGGGCCGTCCACGCCCGCGCCGGGGTCGGAGAGCTCCCAGCCGGCCTTCTCGGCGGCCTCGTCGACGCGGAGGAACTCGTAACCGGTCTCGGTCGCGACGCGCTCGTCCGCGCGGGTGGTGCCGACGAACACGCAGCGCGGGGCGGTGCTCTCGTCGCGGACGTCCGCGAGGGTCCCCCACTTGTCCCACTTCGTGAGCGCGTAGTCATTGTCGATCCCGTACTCGCGGGCGAACGCCGCGACCGCGTCGGTCTCGTTCGCGACGATTCCCACGTGGCGGCTCCACCGGCGCGCGTCGGCGAACGCCGCGGGCGGGTCGGCGAGTGACCGCACCGCGCCCAGCGAGAAGACGAGCGTCACGTCGCCGTCCCCGGCGGTCGTCGCGTCGATTGCCATCTCGATCGGACGCAGGCGGCCGGCGGCCTAAACGCTGTGGGGAGGCTTTTGTTCGGGGGCCGCCTCGCCTCCGAGGATGGAGTTCGAATCCACCTTCGGCACGAGCGCGCCGCTCGTCGGCATGGTTCACCTCCCGCCGCTCCCCGGGGCCCCGAAAGCGCCCGACGACGGCGACGAGGCGATGCGCGCCGCGATCGACCGGGCCGCGAGCGACGCCCGGGCGCTCGACCGCGGCGGCGTCGACGGGATCGTGATCGAGAACTTCGGGGACGCGCCGTTCTACCCCGACGAGGTCCCGCCGCACGTTGTCGCCGGCGTGACCCGCGCCGCGACCGCGGTCGCCGCCGAGACGAACCTCCCGCTCGGGATCAACGTCCTCCGCAACGACGCCGAGGCCGCCCTCTCCGTCGCTTCCGCGGTCGGCGCCGACTTCGTCCGCGTGAACGTCCACACCGGCGCGCGCGTCACCGACCAGGGGATCGTTCAGGGGCGCGCCCACGAGACGGTCCGGCTCCGGGACCGACTCGGCGTCGACGTCGGCGTCTTCGCCGACACCGACGTGAAACACTCCGCGCCGCTGACGCCGGCGGGGTACACCGCCGAGTCGTTCGCCGACACCGCCGAGCGCGGCCTCGCCGACGCCGTGATCGCCTCCGGCTCCGGGACCGGTGAGGCGGTCGACGCCGACGCCCTCGAATCGGTCGTCCGCGAGCGCGAGCGCCACGGCCTAGACACGCCCGTCCTCGTCGGGAGCGGCGTCACGCCCGAGACGGTCGCCGACCTCCTCGACGTCGCGGACGGCGCAATCGTCGGGACCGCGCTCAAGCGCGGGGGCGAGACGACCGCTCCGGTCGACGCCGACCGCGTCGCGGACCTCGTCGACGCCGCCGACGAGGTTCGGTGAGCGGGGCGCGGTGACCGGGGTACGATGATCGGGACGCGGGAGTCCCCTACCGGTCGATATCGACGCCGCGATCCGCGAGGAACGCTTCTACCTCGCTCCGCGTCGGGAGTCCCGGCTGCGTGAACCGGGCGGTACAGTTGATCGCGGCGACCGCGGCCGCAAAACTGACGCCCCGATCAACGTCGTCGCGGTCCGCTGGCGACGCCGCGGCGTCTGCCGCGATCCACCGGTCGATCAGCCCCGCGGTGAACGCGTCGCCCGCACCGGTCGTGTCGACCGTCTCGACGTCGAACGCGTCGAACCGACCGACCTCGCCCCCGACGACCGCCGTCATGCCGTCCGCGCCGTGCGTAAGGACCGCGCGAGGCCACGTCGGCCCGCGACGCGACCGCGACTCGGGCCCGCGAGTCCGCTCATGCGCGCTCGCCACCCGCTCAACCGCCGCCGTCGCAGAGCCGAAGAACGCCGGCGCGGCGACGCCGTCGGCGACGAACAGGTCCGCCTCGTGGAGGAACCGGTGGATCGTCTGCGGTTCCGTGCCGCGCCCGACCAGCTCTTCGACGGACCCCGAGAGGTCGAAGACGAGCGCGGGCGGGTCGACCCCGGAATCGCCGGCCTCGGCGGCGGCCGCGCGGAGCGACCGGACGCGGTCGAGGATCCGCCGCGCCGCGCGGTCGGGGGCGTATGCGGTGAGGAAGACCGTGTCGGCGTCGGCCATCGCGTCGAGCGCGGCGTCGGCCGGCCGGAGGTTGCGGAAGCTCTCACCTGCGGTGACGATAGCCCGCTCCCCGTCCGGGTCGGAGAGGATCAGCGATCGTGTGTGGGCGGCGTCGCCGACCGCGACGTGGGTCGCGTCGACGTCCGTCTCTTCGAGGTACTCCAACGCACGTCGGCCGTACTCGTCGTCGCCGACGCGGCTGACGAGGCCCACGTCGCGGCCGAGGCGGTCGAGCGCGGCCGCAACGTTCGCGCCGACGCCGCCGAACGCGGACGTGACCTCGCGGGCGAACGCACCCCCGTCCGGCTCGGGGAGGTTGCTGACCGCGTACCACTCGTCTATCGCGGCCGCTCCGACGGAGAGGATGGACGATGAGCCTTCGTCCGCACCGCCGTCGTCGTCGGACTCCGTCGTCACGACTTCCGGAAGAAGTCGTCGTGGACGGCCATCGCGGCGTCGACGGCGATCGGTCCCTCGACGGTCGTCTCGCCGTCGGCCCGCCGGATCACCTCTTTGAGCGGAATGGGAACGACGTCGCCGGAGAGCTCGCCGAGCGTCTCCCCGTCGACGCCGAAGACGACCCGGTCGATCCCCGCGTAGTGGATCGCGGTCGCGCACATCGGGCACGGTTCCGTGCTGGCGTACATCGTACAGTCAGCCAGCTCGTCGGCGTCGAGCTCGCGCGCGGCCCACCGCGCGAGCGTCAGCTCCGGGTGCGCCGCCACGTCGCCCTCGGTTCGCGTCTCGTTGCGCGCCTCGCCGACGACCTCGCCGTCGACGACGAGCAGCGCGCCGAACGGCGTGTTTCCGGCCTCGACCGCCTCCTCGGCGAGCCTGATCGTCCGCTCGACGTACTCCCGGTCGGTCGGGTCCGCCGGGAGGTCGTCGAGGTCGTGGAACTCGTCGACGCCGCCGGACTGGTCCGTGTCGGTCATACGCTCCTGTTCGGCTCGGGGTACCTAACGGTTGGTACCGCCCTCGTCCGACGGCTTCGTCCGGTCGTCGTCCGGCGGCCTCGCCTCTCCGTCTCCTGCCGGCGTCGGCTCGTCGTCGTCGCCCGCGCCCTGCGACTGCCGCACGTCGCGGAGGGCGTCGACCGCGTCGTCGGTGGCGTCCGCGGTCCGCGTCTCGGTGACGCCGCTCGGATCGAGGCCGTCGGGGCCGTCGGCGTCGCTCGCGTCGGCGTCGGTCGGCTCGGTCTCAGCGCCCGCGCCGGTCTCGCCGCTCGGTTCGTCCGCGTCGTCGATGTCCTCGTCCGCGCCGAAGAGCCACGCGCGGACGGCGTCGATGAATCCCATGTATCAGTCTCGTCGTCAGTAGTTCCTGAACAGCAGCGCGCGCACGTCATCTTTCGTCCGCGCCGTCTCAACGCTCCCGTCCGGCAGGTCGACCTCGTACCGCGCGTCGCCGTCCGCCTCCCGCCACTTGTCGCCGTGGGTGTCGAGGAGGCTCATCATCGCGTTCAGCTGGCCGGCTCCGCCGTCGTCTCCCTCGTCCTCGTCGTCTCCGGACGCGTCGTTCGCGTCCGCCTCCTCCTCCCCCGCGTCGTCCTCGCCCGCATCGTCTCCGGCCGCGTCCGCCTCGTCGTCGGAGTCGGCGCTCTCGCCGTCTGCGGCGTCGGCCGGCCGGAGATCGATGTCGACTCGTGCGAAGGGGTCTGCGGCGAGCGCCTCGGCCGCGTCGAGGATGGCGTCGACCAGCTCCCCCTTCGTCATCTCGCTCCGCCCGGTGATCTCGAAGGCGGCGGCGATGTCCGACAGGTCCATCGGGTCGTCCGGGCCGGGGTCGCTGCGCCGTCGGTTCCGCGCCGTCAGCAGGTCGCGGGCCCGGTCGCGGTCGAACGGGGCCGTTGGCGCCGCCGCGTTCGTCGCATCGTCCGGCGCCTCGACGGTTGGGTCGTCGCTCGGGGGTTCCGCGACGCGGTCGGGGTCGTCGACCGCATCGGCGAGGTCGAGGAGGTACGCGAGCGTGTCCTCCCGGTCGACGGAGGCGTACGGGCCGGCGTGGGCCGCGGCCAGCTCCTCGCGGAGCGCCTCGATCCGGTCCGCGTGGTCGTCGGTGATGTCGAGCGTGGGCATGGTGTGGTTACTGGCTCTCCTCGAACCGCGCGAGCGCGTCCGCCCAGCTCTCGGCGAACTCCGGCTCGCCGGAATGGTCGGCCTCGACGTCGGCGTAGCCACAGTCGTCGCAGCCGACGGCGGTGGCGCCGCCGAGCGAGAGCGACGAGAGGTCGGCTCCGCAGCGGGGACACTCGTGCGA
Source organism: Halorubrum miltondacostae (assembly GCF_041379815.1). NCBI lineage: Archaea > Methanobacteriati > Methanobacteriota > Halobacteria > Halobacteriales > Haloferacaceae > Halorubrum > Halorubrum miltondacostae. Next base: position 352,353 of record NZ_JBEDNY010000003.1, on the reverse strand, counting down.
CACGTTTTCGGGTGGAATCTCGTCGCCCGCGGTGAAAAACACACGGGGTCACGTCTTCCCGCGGCCGCTGTGGGACACTGTCTCGCGCTCACGAACTCACGAGCTCGTCGCGGCGGTCGTTCGGGGTCGCCGCCGGCCCGTTCGGGGTAACAGTCATTACACTCGGCGGAAACGTTCGAACATGAGCGAAGCGGACGCCGAGAACGTCCTCATGGAGTACTACCGGCGGTACGTCGGCGACCCGGACCGGACGATCGACGTGTACGCGGGGTTCGGGCTGTTCTTCGCCGGCATCGCGCTCGGGGTGATCGGAGTCGTCGTGTTCCTCTACAGCTCGACGCTCGACCCGACCGCCCTCTCGACGTACGCGGTCCGCGAGGTGGCCGCGGTCGCGGGCGCGGTCGGCCTCCCCGCGCTGCTGTTCGGCATCGTCGTCCTCCTGCCGGTCGACCGCCGCATGCTGTACCTCGCGAGCGCCGGCGTCGCGATCACCCTCGTCGGGACCGGCGTGTTCGTCTGGGCCTACCCGCGCAACTGGAACGTCGTCGTCAACCCCGACTACAGCGCGCAGGTGGTCGCCGTCTACGCCGTCGGGCTCGTGGCGCTCATCGGCGCGACCGGCGGCGCGCTCGTCGCCCACCGAGTTGAGCGCGCGACGGGCGGCGCGGCCGCCGCCGGCGGCGGAGCGGCCAGCGCGGGCGGTGCGGACACCGGCGACGGCGCGGCGGCGACCGGCGCCGACGGCGAGACGGTCACCGAGGAGTCCGTCCGCGCCGACATCGAGCGCGAGCTGGATGACGCCGAGCTGACGTGGGGCGGCGTCGAGCGCTCCGAGACGCGCCGACTCGAACTGAACACGAGCGCGGTCGACGAGGCGGACGTCGACACGGAGCAGCTCTCGGGATCGGCGACCGAGACGCGGACGACCTCCGGCACGGTCAACGACGCGGTCTCGGATTTGAAGGGGCTCCAGGGCGGCGAGGCGAAGACCGACAGCGGGCAGGGGACGGATGACCAGGCCGCGAAGCTCCGCGAACTGCGCGAACAGCAGCGGAAGGAGGCCGAGGAGGCGGACGAGGACGGCTCGGTCGTCGACCGGATCAAGGGCTTATTCGGCTGACGCGGGCGTCGCCGGCGACCGGAGACGCGGGCGTGAGAACCGGTCGCCGACGATCGCCCATTTATATGTCTCCCGACGCGTAGTCCGAGCGTGTCCCGCGTCACCGTCAGCATCGACCCCCACGTCCACTCCGAGGGGAGCTACGACGGCCACGAACCGGTCGAGCTAATCTTACAGCACGCGGCCGAGATCGGGCTCGACGCGGTCGTTATCACCGACCACGACGTGATCCGGGAGTCGAAACGCGCCGCGGAGATTGCCTCCGAGTACGGCCTCATCGGCATCCCCGGCGTCGAGGTGTCCACCGCCCACGGCCACCTGCTCGCGATCGGCGTCAAGCGGATGCCCCCGCGGGGTGAGTCGTACGCCGACACGGTCCGCTGGATCCGCGACGGCGGCGGCGTCGCGATCGTTCCCCACCCGTTCCAGCGCTCGCGCCATGGCGTCCGCCAGCGCAACATTCCGACGCCCGGGCTGGTCGACGAGGCGACCGATGCGGAGGCGACCGACGGAGCGTCGCTCGGTGCTGAAGGCGGCAGGACGGAGGCGGCGGACGGCGGCGCGGTCGGTGCGGCGGCGACAGATGACGCGTCGGCCGAGGACGTAACGTTGGCCGACCCCGAACCGGAGCCGAAGCCCGCCGCGCCGGTCACCGAGGTCGACGCGATCGAGGTGTTCAACGCCTGGCTGTTCACCGGCTACCGCAACCGGCGCGCGCGGCGGTTCGCAGCCGAGCACGGCTACCCGGGCGTCGCCGCGAGCGACGCGCACCACCTCCAGTACGTCGGACGGGCGTTCACCGAACTGGCGATTGAGGGCCGCGGCTCCGTGAGCGAGGTCACCGCGGACGACGTTCTCGGGGCGATCCGGCGCGGTACGACGACCGTCGACGGCCGCCGCGCGCCGATCCGGATGGCGGCGAAACACTACGTCGGCGCGGCCGGGCGTCGGTCAGCGTACTACGCGCGGACCGGTGCGGCGCGGGGCGCGCGCGCCACCGTGCGGACCGCGACCGACGGGCTGGTGGCGGCGAAGGTCGCCGTGCTCCAGTCGGCTCACCGCACCCGGCGGTTCCTCTCCTGGTTCGCCTGACGCGTCGCGTCGCCCCCGCCGAGCGACGGGTCCCGCGGAGAACGGGGTTTTTGCCCGCGGCCCCGAAGGGTAGCGTATGAGCCACGACAGACGCGAGTCCGGGTTCAAGCGACGGACCCGGGTCGCGGAGGCGAGAGCGACGCTGCTCGACGCCGTCGCGCCGCACGACCGCCGGGAGTCGGTCCCGATCGACGCGGCCGACGGGCGCGCCGTCGCAGAACCGATCGACGCCCCCGCGCCCGTGCCGGGGTACGACCGGGCCGCCATGGACGGCTACGCGGTCCGCGCGAGCGACACCTTCGGGGCCGGCGACCGATCGCCGGCGGTCCTCGCGGCCAAGTCCGCCGAGGCGGACGCGGTCGCGCCCGGCGAGGCCGCCCGGGTCCACACCGGCAGCGCGGTCCCGGAGGGCGCCGACGCGGTCGTGATGATCGAACAGGTCGAGACCGTCGGCGACGACGTCGAGGTGTTCGACGCGGTCGCGACCGGCGAGAACGTCGGCGAGGTCGGCGAGGACGTCGCCGACGGGCAGCGCCTCTACGAGGCCGGCCACGTCCTGCGCCCCTCCGACCTCGGCCTGCTGCGCTCGGTCGGCCTCGACAGCGTTCCGGTCCGCGAGCAGCCCAAGGTCGCCGTGATCCCAACCGGCGAGGAGCTGGTCGAGTCCGACCCGGGACCGGGCGAGGTGATCGAGACGAACGGGCTCACCGTCTCCCGACTTGTCGAGCGCTGGGGCGGCGAGCCGCGCTACCGCGAGGTCGTCACCGACGACCACGCGGCGCTGCGCGAGGCCGTCGCGGCCGACCTCGGCGCCGACGTGGTCGTCACCACCGGGGGCTCCTCGGTCGGCGAGCGTGACCTGCTCCCCGAGGTCGTCGACGACCTCGGCGAGGTCTTGGTCCACGGCGTCGCGCTGAAGCCCGGCCACCCGGTGTGTCTCGGCCAAGCCGAGGGGACGCCGATCGTCTCGCTCCCGGGCTACCCGGTCGCGTGTATCGTCAACGCAGCGCAGTTCCTCCGGCCCGCGATGAAGCGGGCCGGCGGGACCGACGCGGACTCCTTCCCGACGCGACGCGCGACGCTCGGCCGGAAGATCGCGAGCGAGCCCGGCGTGCGGACGTTCGCGCGGGTGTCGGTGTCCGACGAGGACGCGGGAGACGACGCGCTCCCGACCGCGACGCCGACGCGCGCGAGCGGCTCCGGGATCCTCTCCAGCGTCGCGCTCGCGGACGGCTGGGTCGTCGTCCCCGAGCCGCGGGAGGGGATCGACGCCGGCGAGCCCGTCGACGTCGAGCTCTGGGAGGTGACGCCGTGAGCGACCGCAAGGAGTTCCGCGACCTCGCCGAGCCCGCCGCGGCCCGCGAGGCCGTCGACTCGCTCGACCTCTCGCCGGCCCCGGAGACGGTTCCGCTGGCGGACGCCCGCGGCCGGATCCTCGCCGAGCGCGTCGACGCCGCGATCGATGTGCCGGGGTTCGACCGCGCCTCGATGGACGGGTACGCGGTCCGCGCACGGGACACGTTCGGCGCCGACGAGGCCGACCCGGCCGAACTCGACCTTGTCGGCGCGGTCCACGCCGGCGCGGCGCCCGACGTGACCGTCGAGCCGGGCACCTGCGCGGAGATATCCACGGGCGCGGTGATGCCGGACGGGGCGGACGCGGTCGTGATGGTCGAGCGGACGGACGAGATCGGCACGGACGGCGACGACGGCGGCGACGCCGCCTGGATCGCGGTCCGCACGTCGGTCGCGCCGGGCGACCACGTGATGACCGCCGGGACCGACATCGCGGCCGGCGCCCGCGCGCTCGGCCCCGGAACGCGGCTAACGCCTCGCGAGATCGGGCTGCTGTCCGCGCTCGGCGTCGACGAGGTCCCGGTCGAGGGGCGGCCGCAGGTCGGCATCGTCTCGACCGGCGACGAGCTCGTCCGCCCGGGCGAGGCGCTGAACCCGGACCGCGGCGAGATATACGACGTGAACTCGACGACGATCGCCGCCGGGGTGGAGGAGGCCGGCGGCGAGCCCGTCCTCTACCCGCACGCCGGCGACGACTACGAGGAGATGGAGCGGCTGCTGCGCCGCGCGGCCGACGAGTGCGACCTCGTGCTCTCCTCGGGGTCGACCTCGGCGAGCGCGGTCGACGTCATCTACCGCGTGATCGAGGCGCGCGGCGACCTCCTGCTCCACGGCGTCGCCGTCAAGCCCGGCAAGCCGATGCTGATCGGGCGACTCGATCGCTCCGCGGACGGCGACGTCGGTGGGGACGACGCCCCGGCCGGCGAGTCGGCGTACATCGGGCTCCCCGGCTACCCGGTGTCCGCGCTCACCATCTTCCGGACGTTCGTCGCGCCGGCGATCCGCGAGGCCGCCGGCCAGCCCGAGCCGGCCACGGCGACCGTCGAGGGGCGGATGGGCGTGAGCGAACGGTATGCGGAGGGCCGCCTGCGGCTGATGCCCGTCGGCTTGCTCAATCTGGACGACGGCGACCGACCGCTCGTGTACCCCGTCGACAAGGGCTCTGGCGCGACGACGAGCCTCGTCGAGGCGGACGGCGTCGTCGCGGTCGACCCGGACACGGAGTACCTCGACGCCGGCGAGGCGGTGTCGGTCGACCTGTTCTCGCCGGATGTGCGGCCGCCGACGCTGCTGGGCGTCGGCGAGGACGACCCCGCGCTGAACCGCCTGCTGGACCGGCTCGCGAACCCGCGGTACCTCGCCGTCGGCTCGCGCGAGGGGCTCCGCCGCCTTCGCGACGGCGTCCCGGACGTGGCCGTCACCGCGGGGCCGACCGACCGCGACGTCGACGCCGAGCCCCTCGGCGGGTGGACCCGCGAGTGGGGGCTCGTCGTCCCCGACGGGAATCCAGAGTCGGTGACTGGGCTCGCGGCTCTGGTCGACCGCGACCTCCGCTTCCGGAACCGCCCGACCGTCTCGGGCCTCCGGCGGAGCCTCGACGACGCGCTCGACGACCTCGCGGACGAGCGCGACGCCGACCGCCGCGACCTCGCGGAGGCGATCGACGGCTACGAGCGCACCGCGAAGGCGTTCGAGAGCCCGGTCCGCGCGGTCGCCGCCGGCGACGCCGATGTCGGCCTCGGGCTCCGCGAGACGGCCGACCGGCTCGGCTGCGAGTTCGTCCCGCTGGGCGAGCAGTCCGTCGTGGTCCGCGCCGCTGCCGACCGCGTCGACCGCGATTCAGTCGCGGCGCTCGCGGCGGAGCTCGGAAACAGCGGCGACGGCGGGATCGACGCGATCCTCGCCGACCTCCCAGGCTACTCGCGGAACAGTCGGAACGACCCCTGACCGACGACGACCTCGCCGCGGTCCCCGTCGACCCCGCTGGTGACGGTCATCTCGCTGACGCCGATGGAGCCGCCGGCCCTGACCACCTCGGCCTCCGCCCGGAGGTCGCCGGTGGCGGGCCGGAGGTAGTTCGCGTTGAGGTTCACGGTCGCCACCCCGCCGTCGAGCGGGTCCTCGAACGTCGTGCGCTGCGCGACGCCGCCGGCGGTGTCGATCAGCGTCGCCGCGACGCCGCCGTGGATCGTCCGCCCGTCGGTGTTCGTGAGCTTCTCGTCGAAGGGGATCGACAGCACCACCCGCCCGCGCTCGACCGTCTCGACCGACGTGTTCAGCCACGAGAGGTAGCCGTGTTCGTCCTCCAGCTTCCGCTCGACGAGGCCCGTGGCCGCGTCGGGAAGGGGGTCCATCGCCGCGATGTCCGTCTGATCCATGTCCCGCCGGTCGTCCCGGGACGGCTTGTAGCCCCCGGAAACGCGCGACAACCGGCGACCGATTGACCGACGGCTCACCCGACGCCGAGCCGGATCGGGTCGTCGCTGGGGACGAGGGCGACCGTCACGGACTCGCCGATCGAGAACCCCCGGTCCGGACAGACGACCTTGACGCCGAACCGGTCGCCCCGGGCCGCGAACAGCGAGATCCCCACGACGCGCTCGCCGTTCGCGCGGACGTCGACCGGCTCCCACTCGATCCGCGGCGCGCCGCCCCCGTCAACACCCGCGCCGTGTTCCGTCGCGGTCCCGACGCGGGTGCCGAACAGCGAGACCGCGTCGCCCGGGTCGAGCGCGGCGGCCTCCGTGCCGTCCGTCGCCGGCGGTTCGGGGCGCGATTCGAACGCGCCGCCGCCCGCGTAGTGCGTCGCCCCGCCGTCGAGCGGAACTCCGCCGTCGCTCGCGAGCGCGGCGAACGACCCCACGCCCCCGTCGCGTCGCGGGCCGTCGAGAACGACGTGGGTCGGGCCGCGCTCGACGACGCGTCCCGTCCCGTCCCACGCGACGGGCTCAACGGGGGCGTCGACGGCGAGGGGCAGCGACCCGCTGGCCCGGAACGGGTTCGCGTCCGGCGGGCGGAAGCCGAGGTGGACGTGGTCGTCGACCCACTGGCCGAAGAAGCCCGACCGGGTCGTCGGGCCGAGCGCCTCGCCGACGGCGACCTTGTCGCCGGGCGATACCTCGGGAATCACGTGGAGGATCCGCGCGACGGTCCCGGCGGGGACGCCGGCGCGGGCGCACCACTCGTCGGCGAGGTCGACGACGATCAGGTGGTCCTCGGGGGCCGCGTACGGGCGGTCCGGGCAGCCGACCGTCCTGACCGCGCGGACGACCCCCGCGAGGGGGGACCGCCCGACGCCGTCGCCCGGGTAGAGGTCGACCGCGCGGCCGCGGCGGTGGGCGGGGTACGGCGAGTTGAAGCGGGAGAACTTCTCGTATCGCTCGACGACGCCCGCGGGGAGCGCGACGGTCGTCTCCGGCGCGTCGGTCACGAGTCGGCGACCTCCATCCCGCCGACGACGAACCGCGCGCCGCCGGCGTCGGACTCCCCGACCGAGAGCGTCCACCCGTGGGCCTCGACGATGTCGCCGACGATCGCCAGCCCCAGCCCGGTGCCGCCGCCGAGCGACACGCCGCGCTCGGTGACGCGCTCGCGCTCCTCCGCCGGGATCCCAGGGCCGTCGTCGCTGACGGCGACCGCGACGTCGTCGCCCTCGACGGTGACGGAGACGGCGACGCGCACGTCGTCGCCCCCGTGTTCGATCGCGTTGCGGAACAGGTTCGAGAGCAGCTGTTCGAGCCGTTCGCGGTCTGCGAGCGCGGTCGCGTCGCCTTCGACGCGCAGCGCCGCCTCGCCGGTCTCGAGCCGCGACCAGACGCGCCTGACCGTCCCGTCGAGCGAGACGCGGTCGAGCTCGTCGACCGTCTCGCCCGCCGTCGCCAGCGCGAGCAGCCCCTCGATCATGTCGTCCATCCGCTCGTGGGCGTTCGCCGCCCGGTCCAGCGCGCCGTCTGGGTCGTTGCCGCGCTGGCGAGCCAACTCGACTGCTGCGGATGCGGCGGCGAGGGGGTTCCGCAGGTCGTGCGAGACGACGCCGGCGAACTCCTCTAAGCGCTCGTTCTGGCGTTCGAGCTCGGCCTCGCGCCGTTCGAGCTCCGTCTGCCGCCGTTCCCGCGCGGTCACGTCGCGGAGGAGGAACACGTGGCCGCGGTCGGTCCCGCGCGGGTCGGTTATCGGGTTCTCCTGGATGTCGAACTGGCGGTCGCCGATGGCGATCGGGTGTTCGACGCCGGTCTCCAGCCGCGGGAACACCTCCGACAGCGACGAACCGACCGCGTCGGACGGGAGGATCGTCTCGGCGGCCGGGTTGAGGTCGCGGATCCGCCCGTCGGAGCCGGAGACGATAACGGGGTCTTGCATCACCTCGACGGCGGTGTCGCGCGCGACGACCGCGGCGTCGAGGGTGCCGAGCCAGAAGACGGTGCCGTAGAGGAACACCCCGTGGACCACGAACGCCGTCGGCAGCCACGAGAGGTGCGCGTAGCTCCCGACGTCGACGAACGTCGCGACGCCCGCCAGGAACGGGAACAGCGTCCCGAGCAGAACGACGAACGTCTGGAGGCGGTAGCGGTTCCCGGTCCGCTCGTAGAGGTCGACGACGAGGAGCGCGCCGGCGACGCACAGCGCGAACGCGAGGAGGACGTACGCACCCCCGACGGGGCCCAGCCCGTAGCCGAGCAGCGTGAACGGGCCGTCGACGACGGGGGTCACGGGCCCCCGAGCCAGTCGGTGGGTCGCGCTCGACCACGCGAGGAGGACCCAGACGAACGCCGGCGACGCGAGCGCCACGATCCGGTTCTCCGTCCGCCAGCGGTCGTGACCCGTGAACGCCAGCGCGAACAGGATCCAGAGGACGGGGAGCGCGCCGACCAGCGGCGTCGCCAGGTTGAGCGCGACCCGCATCGCGACCTCGCCGGACGCGGCGATGCGGAGGGCGTACAGCAGGGAGATGCCTCCGCCGCAGAGCAGGTAGAGCGATACTTCGAGCCCGCCGGGCTGGTCGCGCTCCCGCCACGCGACCCGGCCGAGCCAGAGCCCGACGACCCCCGCCAACAGGCAGGCGGTCAAGTACGCTTGGACCGGCAGCGCGCCCAGATCGCTCATCGATACCTGTACCACTTCCACCCCCGACAAAACAGTTGTGTCACGCGGTCGCGGTCAGTCGTCCCGCCTCTCGGGACCGGGCCGTCGAGCGTTCGGTCGGGAGCGACGCAACTGGCTAGTGCGTCCCCACCTTCCATCCGGCCATGCGCGTGTACCGCGGCGAGTTCGAGACGCCGGCGGCGGACCGGGAGCCCGTCGCGGAGCTGTTAGCGGCCGCGGCCGACGGCGCGCCCTGCGTACGCGTCACCGCGCCGCCGCGGCAGGTCGCGTTCGGACGCCGCGACGCTCGGGAGTCGGGGTTCGACCGCGCGAAGCAAGCGGCGCGCGACGCCGGGTTCCCCCCGGTCGAGCGCGACGTCGGCGGGCGCGCGGTGGCGTACACCGGCGAGACCCTGTCGTTCGGCGTCGCGGTGCCGACCGGCGACGGCCGCGGGTCGATCGACTCCCGGTACGAGACCGCGGTCGAGACGCTCCGCGACGCGCTCCGCGAGTCGGGGGCCGACGTGGCGCGCGGCGAACCGTCCACGTCGTTCTGCCCGGGCGACCACTCCCTGCGGGTCGCCGGCGGCGGCAAGGTCGCCGGGCTCGCGCAGCGCGTCCGGGCCGACGCGGCGCTGGTCGCGGGCGTCATCGTCGTCTCTTCGGCGGACGCGGCCGCGGTCGCGAGGGTCACCGAGCCGGTCTACGACGCGCTCGACCTTCCGTTCGACCCGGACTCGGTCGGCAGTGTCGCCGACGCCGGCGGCCCGGACGACCCCGACGCCGTCGCCCGCGCGGTCGAGTCCACGTTCGTCGAGGGGCCGTGGGGGGACGGCGAGCGCCGCATCGTCCGCGTCGACGGGGCAGCCGACTGAGCGCGCCGTGCCGCGCGGTTCCGACGTTTCGACGTGCTTTTTATGCGCGGGAGTCTGCGTTCGGGCATGGCCGAATTCAAAGTCGTCGTCGCCGACCCCGAGACCGGCGAGACGTTCCAGCGAGAGGTCGACGGACAGGACGCCAACCGATTCCTCGGTCGCGAACTCGGCGACGAGATCGGCGGCGACGCCCTTGGGCTCTCCGAGTACACCATCGAACTCACCGGCGGCTCCGACGAGACCGGGCGCCCGATGCGCGAGGACGTCTCGGGCACTCGCCTGAAGGAGCTCCTCTTGGAGGGCGGCGTCGGCTTCGAGCCGTCCCGCGAGGGCGAGCGCAAGCGGATCACCGTCCGCGGCCGCGAGATCGACGACGACATCGCGCAGATCAACGCGAGCGTCGTCGACGGCGACGGCGATGTCGCCGCCGCGCTCGGCGAGGGCGACGCCGAGGACGACGAGTAACGGCGCCCGGATGCCTCGCGTTCCCTCCGACGGCGAGGACGTTTGCTCCGTCCGCGTCTCGCTCGCCCGCAGCGGCGGCACTCGCCGCTCATGCGTCAGGCTCCCGGCCGACGACGCGCTCGACGGGCGCGTCGAGTCCGGCTCCTGTGACGCGCTCGGGGTGAGTCAGGGGGACTTGGTCCGCGTCGCGTTCGACCGCGAGGAGCACCGCGCCCGGGTCGCGGGCGACTCGCGCGGCCGGCTCCTCCGTGGCGCGTTCGACAACCGACGCCTCGCGCGCAAGACCGGCGAGGGAACGAACCGCCTGACCGAATGGCTCGACGCGAACGACCGAGGGCCCAGCGACAGTGTCGTCCTCGACGTGGTGGTGTCGGGCGAGCTGTACGGGCTCCGGATCCCCGGCGAACGGACCGTCTACGACGCGAACCGCGGCCCCCGCTCGTCGCTCGCGGACATCGCCCGCGACGTGGACGAGTAGTCTCCGGAGTCCGTCGGGTGTCGCCCGCGCTCTCCCCGCCGCAGCGCCGCGGCGGCAGGTCGGATCGCTTATTCTCGCTCGGCCCCGACATCGCTCCATGCAGGAGGTCGACGCGGATCTGACGGCGCTCGACCGCGCGATCATCAACGCGTTCCAGGGCGGCTTCCCGGTCGTGGAGCGCCCCTTCGACGCGGCGGCGGCCGCGCTCCGGGAGCGCGGCGTCGACGTGACGGGGCCGGCGCTCGCGGAGCGCGTGCGCGAACTCGACGAGGAGGGGATCCTCTCGCGGTTCGGCGCGCTCGTCAACGCCGAGGAGATCGGCGGGGCGGCGTCGCTCGTCGCGACGCACGCGCCCGAGGACCGCTACGAGGCGATCGCCGACACCGTCAACGAGTTCACGGCGGTCGCGCACAACTACGAGCGGGAACACCCGCACCTCAACATGTGGTTCGTGGTGAGCGTCGCGGACCACCCGGACCCCGAAAAGGACGGGGACGACCGGGTCGAGGAGGTGCTCGCGGAGATCGAGGACGCGACGGGGCAGGAGACGTACAACCTGCCGAAGATCCGCGAGTTTCACGTCGGGGCGAAGTTCCTCGTCGACGGGCCGGTCCCGGAGGGCGACGTGGACCTGTCCGACCTCGGCCCCGAAGTGACGTTGAGCGGCCGCGACACGCTCACGCCCGAGGAGCGCGACCTCGTCGTCGAGATCCAGGGCGGGCTTCCCGTGACCGAGACGCCCTACGCCGACGTCGCGGCCGCGATCGACGCGGACGTGGAGTGGGTGCTCGAGACGATCAAGCGGTTCGACGCGGAGGGGAAGGTGCGCCGGGTCGGCGTCATCCCGAACCACTACGCGCTCGGCTACACGGAGAACGGGATGACTGTCTGGAACGTGCCCGCGGACGCGCTCGACGAGGTCGGCCCCGTCGTCGCCGATCTCGACTTCGTCACGCACTGCTACGAGCGCCCGCGGCACGCCGGCGTCTGGGAGTACAACTTCTTCGCGATGACGCACGGCCGCACGGAGGCCGAGAGCGAGCGGCGGATCGCGGAGGTCAGGGACCTGATGGACAACTACTGGGACGTCGGCGCGGACGACTGGGACACCCTGTTCTCGACGCGCATCCTCAAGAAGACCGGTATCCGCATCGCGGACCGGGCGGACAGCAACACGGCGTGACCCGCGCCGCGAACGTCCCGCGGACCGGGTTCGGCGGGGGCCGGCCGTGACCCCGCTGTACCACGATCTCTCTGACGAGACGGTGGTCGTGTTCGGCGGCGGATCCGTCGGCGCGCGGAAGGCTCGTGGCTTCGACGAAGCCGCCCGCGTCGTCGTCGTCAGCCCGGCGTTCGACGAGCGGTTGCTGTCGCTCGCGGCCGGCGTCGGCAACGAAGAGCGCGGTAACAACGAAGGACGCGACGACGAAGATCACGACGACGACGGAGACCACGACGGGGCGGTGGAACTCGTCCGCGCCGCGCCGGGGGCGGGCGACGTCGCCGAGTGGATCGACCGGCTGGCTCCGGCGGTGGCGGTCGCCGCGACCGACGACGCCGCGGTCAACGCCGCCGTGGAGTCGGCCGCGCTCGACCGCGGGATCCTCGTCAACCGGACGGACGTTTCCGGGGGGCGCGACCCCGGGAGCGTCGTCGTCCCCGCGACGGTCGAGGACGACCAGGTGACCGTGGCGCTGTCGACGGGGGGAACGAGCCCCGCGCTCGCGAAGGCGCTGCGCGAGCGGATCGAGGCCGAGATCGAGGGCGCCGGCGCGATGGCCGCCCTCTCGGGGGAGATCCGCGAGGAGCTGAAAGCGGCCGACGTGCCGCCGGAGAAACGCCGGGAGGCGGTCCGGCGTGTTGTCAGATCCCGGGGGGTTTGGAAGGGTTTACAAAAGGGGAGATCTTACGGACGGCAAGAGGCCGACACCGTGATCGAGGAGGTACTCGACCGATGAGAGAGACGGGTGCGATCGCCGGCGTGAGCGTCGCCCACGCCGACGCGACCGTCGACGAGATCGAGGCCGCCGGCGGCGACGGCGTCCGCGCGACCGTCTCCGACCTGCTCGCTCGCGAAGGGGTCGAGGAGGCGTTCGCGGTACAGACGTGTAACCGCTCGGAGGCGTACGTCGTCACCGACCGCACCGTCGACGGGAACACGGCCCTGTCGACGTTCGCGCCGGACGTCCGCGGCGGCGCGGTCCGCCGCCTCGACCACGAGGAGAGTTTAGAACACCTGATGCGGGTCGCCTCCGGGCTGGAGTCGCTCGTCTTGGGCGAAGACCAGATCATCGGCCAGCTGCGGGAGGCCTACCAGGAGTCGAAGTCCGCGGGCGGGATCGGGCCGGTGCTCAAAGACGCCGTGACGAAGGCGCTCCACGTCGGGGAGCGCGCGCGGACGGAGACGTCGATCAACGAGGGCGTCGTCTCGCTCGGCTCGGCCGCGGTCCGGCTGGCGGCCAGCGAAATCGACCTCACCGACGGCTCGGCCGTCGTCGTCGGCGCCGGCGAGATGGGGACGCTCGCGGCCCGGGCGCTCGACGACACGGCGGTCTCCGACATCGTCGTCGCGAACCGCACCGTCCCGCACGCGGAGTTCGTCGCCGAAGAGGTCGACACGCCCGCGCGGGCAGTCCCGCTCGCCGACCTCCCCGCGGTGATCCCCGACGCCGACCTCGTCGTCACCGCGACCGGCAGCCCCGACCTCGTCGTCCACCCGTCGTACGTCGACGGCGCCGGCCGGGTCGTCTGTATCGACATCGCGCAGCCCCGCGACGTCGACCCGGCGGCCGGCGCGCGCGAGGGCGTGACCGTCTTCGATATCGACGACCTCGAAGACGTCACCCAGCGGACCAGAGAGAGCCGCGCCGCGGAGGCGCGCGAGGTCGAGTCGATCATCGACGAGGAGCTCGACCGCATCCTCGAGGCGTACAAGCGCAAGCGCGCCGACGACGCCATCTCGTCGATGTACGCCGGCGCGGACCGCGTGAAGGCGCGCGAGCTCGACCGCGCGATGTCGAAGCTGGAGGCGCAGGGCGACCTCACGGACGAGCAGCGCGAGACGGTCGCCGACCTCGCGGACGCCCTCGTGGGCCAGCTGCTCGCCGCCCCGACGCGCTCGCTCCGGGACGCCGCTGGCGAGGACGACTGGGAGACGATCCGCACGGCGCTCCGGCTCTTCGACCCCGACTTCACGCCCACGGCGGGCGAGGGGGTCGAGTCCGACGCCCCCGACGCCGGGGTCGGCGCGCCCGACGCGGTACCGGACTCCGTCGCCGAGGAGCTCGACGACTAAGCGCCCGGATACCCGCCCCCGGCCTTTCGACCGCGCCCGCTCCGCGCCCTTTATTCGCCGACGCGCTCACCGACCTGTATGAAGCTCTCCGAGTACATCGACCGACTCGACGACCGACTCGACACGGCCGCGTACGCCGACGTCGATGCGAGCGCGAACGGCCTCCAGGTCGGCCCGGGCGGCGAGACCGCCGAGGCGGGCTCCGTGGGCGACGACTTCGAGGTCGACCGCGTCGCCTTCGCGGTCGACGCCGCGACGGCGACGATCGAGGCCGCCGCGGACGCCGGCGCGGACGTCCTCGTCGTCCACCACGGCCTCTCTTGGGGCGGCATCGAGCGCGTGACCGGGCGCGTCCACGACCGGATCGCGGCGCTCGTCGAGCACGACATCGCGCTGTACGTCTCCCACCTTCCGCTCGACGGAAATCAGGAATTGGGTAACGCGGTCGGCGTCGCGGCCGAGATCGGCCTCGACGACCGCGAGCCCTTCGGCGAGATCGGCCCGGTGACGATCGGCACGATCGGCGAGACGCCGGCGCCGCGCTCGGCGGACGCGATCCGCGAGACGCTCGACGGCTTCGAGGGGCAGCCGGACGGCGATGCGTCGCCCACGCGCGTCCTCGATTTCGGGCCAAACGATATCGATCGGGTCGCGGTCGTCACCGGCTCCGGGGTCGACTGGCTCGACGAGGCGGTCGCGGCCGGCGCGGACGCGCTGATCACGGGCGAGGGGAAACAGCAGGCCTACCACGACGCCCGCGAGGCCAGGGTGACCGTGTTCCTCGCCGGCCACTACGCGACGGAGACGTTCGGCGTCCGGGCGCTCCAGTCGCTGACCGCCGACTGGGGCGTCGAGACGACGTACCTCTCGCACCCGACCGGGCTGTAAGTCGCTCGCGAGCGGGGGTCGCTCGGCGCCGAACGCAACCCTTACCGCTCGCGTCCGCGCAGTCGGGGTATGCGCGATCACTTCGAGATCCGGGACCACGACGCCGCCGGGCGCATCGGGCGGCTGACGGTCCCGCGCGCCGACGTCACGGTCGAGACGCCGGCGCTCCTGCCCGTGGTCAACCCAAACGTGCTCACGATCGAGCCGGAGCGGCTCCGCGAGGAGTTCGGCGCGGAGATGCTGATCACGAACTCCTACATCATCCGCAGCACCGACCGCATCCGCGAGCGCGTGGTCGACCAGGGGCTTCACGAGTTCCTCGGCTTCGACGGCGCGATCATGACCGACTCGGGCTCCTTCCAGCTGGCCGAGTACGGCGACATCGACGTGACGACCGAGGAGATAATCGAGTTCCAACGCCGGATCGGCAGCGACGTGGCGACCCCCGTCGACGTGCCGACGCCGCCGGACGCCGACCGCGAGCAGGCGGAGCGCGAGCTAGAGACGACGAAGCGGGCGCTCGCCGACGCCGAGGCCGCCGAGACCGGCGAGATGCTCGTTAACGGCCCGGTCCAAGGCTCGACGTACGCCGACCTCCGCGAGGAGGCGGGGCGACACGCGGCGGGGACCGACCTCGACGTGTTCCCGGTCGGCGCGATGGTGCCGCTGCTCAACTCCTACCGCTACGCCGAGGTGGTCGACGCGGTGCGCGCGGCGAAGCGCGGGCTCGGCCCGGGCGTCCCGGTCCACCTGTTCGGGGCCGGCCACCCGATGATGCTGGCGCTCGCGGTGGCGGCCGGCTGCGACCTGTTCGACTCGGCCGCGTACGCACTGATGGCCCGCGATGGGCGCTACCTGACCGTCTCGGGGACCGAACACCTCGAGGACCTCGACTACTTCCCGTGCTCGTGTCCGGTGTGTGCCGATCACACGCCAGCTGACCTCCGCGGATTCGGCGACGGCGAGACGGAGCGGCTGCTCGCCGAGCACAACCTCCACGTCACGTTCGAGGAGCTGCGCCGCGTGAAGGAGGCGATCCGCTCGGGGACGCTGCTCGAACTGGTCGACCGCCGCGCGCGCGGGCACCCGGCGATGCTCGACGGCTACCGCGCGCTGCTCGACCACGCGGACGAGCTAGAGCGGACCGACCCCGGGTCGAAGGACGCGTTCTTCTACACCTCACAGGAGGCGGCGCGCCGTCCGGAGGTGGAGCGACATCACGACCGGGTCGCTCGGTTGGCCGCGCCCGAGGACCTCCTGCTCACCGAGTCGAAGGCCCCGTCGGACCACGTGTACGACGCGGTTTGGCGCGTGAAGCCTCCGCTCGGGCCGTATCCGCCCGCGCTCTCGGAGACGTATCCGCTCACGGCCGAGGTGCCGGCGCGGACCGACGACGCGGCGGAGGTCGCGGCCGCGGCGGGCGTGGCCGCGCTCGCGGCGGCGAACCCGGAGACGGCGATCACGCTCGGTCACGACGCGTGGTGCGACGCCGCGCTGGCGCGGCTGCCGGACCGCGTCGAGACGGAGAACCTCCGGACGCTCGGGTGAGCGAGGCGGCCGCTCGACTGTACACAGCTACCGCTCGGCGCGGGAGGCGCTAATCAAAAAGCGAACCGCAGCCGTGACCGTCCGCCCGTCGCTTCGGAACGCAGGCGGCCTCAGTCGCGTCGGTGGCCGAGCGGCTTCTTCTGATCGACCTCGACCTCGACGTGGATGGAGTCGGGGAAGTCGCGGCCGACGACGGCGCGCGCGATGTCGTCGGCGCCGTGGATCTCCATCGAGCGCCGGTACACGTCGTAACGCCACGGCGAGAACTCGTCGCCGGCGGAGAGGTTCTTGTACAGGGGCACGGTGACGCGCTCGGAGGGGCTCGCGTGCGGGCCCTTACACTCCGCGCCCTTGCGTTCGATCGTCTCCTTGAGCTCTTGGACGGTCTCGACGAGCACGTCGCGGTCGCCGGACGCGAAGTCGAGTTTCGTGACGAAGGTCATGGCTGGGGGTCGTGCGTGAATGGCCCCCGGAGCGGTAAAAACGCATCTACCCGCACCGGTGCGCGCGATCCCGACGCGAATCGGCCGCGAAACCGGTCGACGCGGGGGAGTCGGTCAGATCTGTTCGGAAGTCCGACACGCTCTTTAGGGGTGATCGCTTACCTGCGGCCAATGACGGTCGAAGCGACCAGTGCCGGAGCCATCCTCTTCCGCGATACCCGCGGCGAACGGGAGTACTTGCTCCTGAAGAGCCGACCGGGGGACTGGGAGTTCCCCAAAGGCGGGGTCGAGGGGGACGAGGAGCTCCAGCAGACGGCGATACGGGAAGTCGGCGAGGAGGCCGGGATCGAGGATTTCCGGCTGATCGACGGGTTCCGCAAGGAGTACGACTACGTGTTCGAAGCGAACGGGAAGACCATCCACAAGACGGTTCACCTGTTCATCGCTCGCTCGTTCGAGGCGAGCGCCGAACTCTCGAAGGAACACCGCGACCTCCAGTGGCGCGACTACGACCAGGCGATCAACACGATCACCCAAGACGGGCCGCGCGACATCCTCGAAGAGGCCCACGACTTCCTCGACGAGCGCAAGGACGAAGAGGAAGACAAGTACGTCTAAGCGGCGCGAGCGAGCGACCCGCCGACGCCGGACGCTCTCCCCGAACGGTCTGCTTTTGTCCGGGGGCGCCGACGATTCGACCAGTGACGCCCGACGCCGAGTTCGGCTACGAGCTGTTGGTCTGCCGGTACGCCGAGCTGGCCTGGCACCCGAGCGAGGGCCCCCGTCCCGCGCTCGTCGCCCGCCAGCTCGGTACGCAGGCGCGCCGCTGGGACACGGTCGTGATCGAAGTCGACCCCGCGGCGTTCGAACGGCGGCGCGCGTTCGGCGAGCGGACGATCGACTCCGACCTCCTCCACGTCGTCCGGGGCGCGCCCGCCGAGTGGGAGTGGTACCGCGACGCGCTGCCGGACCCCGGCTACCCGTGGCGCTACGTCCGGCAGGCGGTCCACCGGGCCGCGGGCCGCGACCTGATCGAGAAGCGCCGCGACGGCAACCGGATCCAGATCCGCCGGGTGCGACCGTACCCGGACTGGGTCGAGCGGATCGTCGCGGTCGAGAACAAGCCGGACCTCGACCGCTCCGCGGCCGACCGCCTCGCCGAGCAGCTCAACCACGACATCGACACCGGGCTCGCCGACGAGGCGTGGCTCGCGACCGAGACGACCGGCGAACCGGTCGAGCCCGCCCTACTCCGCGAGCTGCCGGTCGAGGCGGGGATCCTCGCGACCGACTTCTCCGCGGGCGTCGACGCCGACGCGGTCGACGTGGCCTGGCACCCGAGCGATCTCGCGCCCGGCTCGGGCGAGCGCCGCGACTCGGAAACGGAGACGCTTCGCCTGGAGATCGCCGAGCGCGCCTACGGGAAGGGGTGGCGCTCGTTCCACGACACGATGCGCCCGGACTGCCGGCACTTCGAACTGCGACGCGAGGGGCGCGCGCTCGTCCCGTACTGCGCGGCAAAGGGGAAGCTCCCGACCGCGCGGGAATGTTCAGGGTCCTGTTCGAAGTTCTCGCCGGAGCCCCCGCAGTGGCGCACGAAGGGGTGGCCGATCGAGGGCGGCCCGGGGAAGGGGATCACGGCCCTGCTGGAGCGCCGCCGCGAGCGCGAGCGCGACGGCGTCGCGCCCGGCGATGACGCGTGACGGAAACGCTTGTGTGGCCGCCGCCGCGAGTGCGGGCGTGGAGTTCCCGACACCCTCTCGCGCCGACTACGCCCTCCGCACCGCGACCGTGGTCGCGACCCTCGCGGTCTTACAGTACACCGGGACGTTCGTTGACGGGCCGCCGGGGATCGACCCCGCGAACCTCGCGCTGGTCGCCGTGCTGTTCCCGGTGTTCTCGTACCTGATCGACGTGTTCGTCGCCAACGTCCGCCGGTCCGGGGAGTGATCCAGAGGCGGACCCGGCGCGGTGGCGCGTGACCCGGGTGGTCGCGCCGCCGCCCGCGACGCGCTCCCCGCCTACGCCAGCGCGGCCGCCAGCTTCTCCACCGGATGCGACGGCTCCGGCACCTCGCCCGGCCCCTCCTCCAGCTGCGTCCGGCAGGAGGTCCCCGGCGCGACGAGGGCGTCGCCGCCGCTGGCGTCCACCTGCTCGAAGAGGTTCTCGCCGATCGCCTTGCTCATTGAGTAGTGCTCGGCCTCGTAGCCGAACGAACCGGCCATCCCGCAACAGGAGGAGTCGAGCGGGTCGACGCCGTAGCCGGCGCGCCGGAGCACGCCGACCGCGTGGTGGTCCTTCTTCGTCGCCTTCTGGTGACAGTGGCCGTGGTAGGTGAGCGACTCGGTGGGCGCGTCGAGGGGGAGGGTCTCGTCGAGCCGGTGGGCGTCGACGTACTCCATGATCCCGTAGGCGTGATCCGAGACGGCGGCCACGTCGGCGTCGGGCACGGCGCTGGCGTCGCCGTCGAGCAGGTCGTGGTAGTCGGACTGGAGCATGACGGCGTCGGAGGGCTCGACGACCACGACCTCCCAGCCGTCGCGGACCCGCGGCGCGAGCGTCTCCACGGCGTCTCTCGCCGTCGCGCGCGACACGTCGAGCATCCCCTTCGAGTGGGGCGGCCGCCCGCTCCCGTCGACGTCCGGAATCGAGACGTGGCAGTTCGCGGCCTCGAGCACCCGCACCGCGGCCTTCCCCGCGCCCGGGTTCGTGTAGGTGGTGTACACGTCGGGGAACAGCAGCACGTCGCGGTCGGCCTCCTCGCGCGGGACGGCCGCGCCGCCACGGGCCTCGAACCAGTCGACGAGCGTCTCCGAGCGGAACTCGGGGAGGTCCCGCTCCTTCGCGATCCCCAGCGCCTTCTCGGCGATGAGCCCGCTCCCGGGGATCTTGTTCGGGAGGTTCGACAGCGGCGCGAACCGCGAGGCGAGCGGCGCGAGCGACTCGAAGCGCCCGAGGAGCCGCGTCCGCAGGTCGATCCCGTGCTCCTCGTGGTGGGCGTGCTCGACCTCCGCCTTCAGCTTCGCCATGTCGACGCCGCTCGGGCAGTCCACCTTACACCCCTTACAGCCGACGCAGAGGTCCATCACCTCGGTGACGAACTCGTCGTCGGTCGGGTCGTCCGGCAGTTCGCCGGAGATGGCCCCGCGGAGCATGTTGGCCCGGCCGCGGGTCGACTGGACCTCTTCCTCCGAGGCGCGGTAGGTGGGACACATCACGCCGCCGGTGGTCTCCTGTGGGCCACGGCAGCCGCCGCAGCCGTGACAGAGCTCGACCATCCCCTGCATCCCGTTGTCGACCGCCCACTCCATCGCCGGGTCGAAGCCGGCGTCGTACTCGTAGTCGGCGTCGAACCGCAGGTTCTCGCCCATGTCGACATCGCCGCAGACGTTCCCCGGGTTCAGCAGCCAGTCGGGGTCGAACGCGGTCTTGAGATCGCGGAACGACTCCCAGAGGTCGTCGCCGTACAGCTTCCGGTTCCACTGGGTCCGCGCGCGGCCGTCGCCGTGCTCGCCCGAGACGGAGCCGCCGAGCCGTACCACGGCGTCGGTGACGCGGTCGGCGATGTCGACCATCGCGTCCACGTCGTCGACCTCCTTCGTGTTGATCAGCGGGCGGATGTGTAACACCCCCGGGCCGGCGTGCGCGTAGAAGGTGGCGAACGTGTCGTTGTCCTCCAGTATCTGCTGGAACTCACGGGTGTACTCCGGGAGGTGTTCCGGCGGGATCGCGCAGTCCTCGATGAAGGAGATGTGCTTCTCGTCGGTGGTGCGCGAGAGCAGGATCGGGAGCCCCGCCTTCCGCATCTTCCAGAACCGGTCGCGCTCCGCGGGGTCGTGCGCCTCCATCGCGTGCGCCGCCCGACGGGGGTGGCTCGTCGTCTCGGCGGCCCCGTCGCTCGGCTGGGCCGCCGTCTCGACGCCCTCCTCCGCCGCACCCTCGGCGGCCCCGACCCGGTCCGCGATCAGGTCCGCGACCTTCTGTCTCCCCGCCGCGTCGTCCTCGGCGTAGAACTCGACGAGCAGCACGGAGTCGGTGCCGTCGGGGAGCATCCCGACCACGTCCTCGAACTCCGGCGTCTCGGCCGCGAGGCCCAAGAGCACGTCGTCCATCACCTCGACGGCGGCGGGGTCGTGTTCAAGGCACGCCGCCACGTCCTCCATCGCGTCGAGCAATTCGTCGTAGGTGAGCAGTGCGACCGCCTTCGTCTCCGGAATCTCGACGAGCGAGACGGTCGCCTCGGTGACGGTCGCGAGCGTCCCCTCGCTGCCCGCCATGAGCCGGCCGAGGTTGACGACGCCCGCCTCGCCGTACTCGCCGCGGTGCTCGGCGAGCAGCCGGTCGAGGTTGTAGCCGGAGACGTTGCGCTTCAGCTCCGGGAACCGCTCGTCGATCTGGTCGGCCTCCTCGTCGAGAATTCGCACGATCTCGGCGTGGATCCGCGGGAGGAGGTCGTCCGCGTCCGGGTCGGCCGACGCGCGGAGCTCCTCGACCGCGACCTCGCCGAACGTCGCCACTGTGCCGTCCGCGAGGACGACCTCCAGCTCCTCGACGTAGTGGTCCGTCTTCCCGTACTTCAGCGAGTGCGCGCCGGTGGAGTTGTTTCCGATCGCGCCGCCGACCGCGGACTTGTCGCGCCACGCCGGGTCGGGCGCGAACTTCAGCCCGTGGGGCTCGACCGCGGCGTTGAGGTCGCCGATGTACGCGCCCGCCTGGACGCGGGCGGTCTCCGCGTCGGGGTCGGTCGACAGCACGCCGTCCATCTCGCCGGTGAGGTCGAGGACGACCGCCTCGTTGACGGTCTGGCCGGCGAGGGAGGTGCCGCCGCCGCGCGGGAGGACCGGAATCCCCTCGTTGAAGCAGTACTCGTGGACGGCCGCGACGTCCGCGGTCGACTCGGGGATCACGACGCCGATGGGCGTCACCTCGTACGCGGACGCGTCCGTCGCGTACAGCCGCTTCGAGTAGTCGTCGAACCGCACGTCGCCCGCGACGCGGCGGTCGAGCGCGTCGACGAGGTCCGGTCGCTCGACCGCGCCGCCGGTGTAGTCGAAGTCCCCGCCGTCCGTCGGGTCGGGGCCGGGGGTGTGAGTCGCCATGCGAATCCCTCACGGTCGAGTAATGAAAAAGCTCCTGCCGTCCGCGCGTCGCGGGAATTCGCCCGCTCGGACCGCGCCGCGACCGCGCCGGCGGCGCTCTGCTGGCCGCCGAGAACGGCCGCAACACCCATATGCCGGCCGGCGAAGGAACCGAGTATGTCACTCGCAGACACGTCGACGTTCGCCGGTCGGCTCGCCGACCTCGGCGTCGAGGTCTCCGCGGGACCGCCCGAGGAGTGTGCGGCCTTGGTCGACGCGGCCGCAGGCGAGCCGGCCGTGGGCGTGCCGCTCGGCACTTCGGGGCCGGACGCGCTCGCCGACTCGCCGGCGTCGCTCCCCGATCGCGTCGAGACCGAGCCGACGACCGCCGACCTCCGCACCGCCCACACCGGCGTCACCGGGGCGTCGCTCGGAGTCGCCGCGTACGGGAGCGTCGCCTTAGAGGCGGACGCGGCCGGCACAGAGCCGGTGAGCCTCTTCGTCGACCGCCACGTCGTCGTCCTCCGCGAGGCCGACCTCGTCCCGGACATGGCCGACGCCTTCGACTGGCTCGGGCCGCGGACGCGCGACGAGTCGATTGACGTGGTGTTCGCGACCGGGCCGAGCGCGACCGCGGACATGGGCGGGCTCGTCCACGGCGCCCACGGGCCAAAGAATGTCCACGTCGTGTTGTTGCGCCACGGCGACGCAGCGGACGAACCGCTCGAAGCTCCGGAGGGAGACCGATGAGCAGCGACGCTGATCCCACCTCCGGCGGCGCGGAGGCGGCGAGCGGGCTCGACCGCGAGGCGAAGGCCGACCGGATCCGCGAGCTGCTGGCCACGGAGGGCGACGCGGTCGCGGCGAACACCCGCGGCTTCAACGAGGGGCGCTACGAGTCGACCGGGCGGCTCGACGACTACGAGTCGTTGAAGAACGAAGCCCGCTCGATAAAGGAAGACGCGATCGAGCGGCTCCCCGCCCTCATCGACGAGGTGCGCGAGTCGGTCGAGGCGAACGGTGGCACGGTCTACCTCGCCGACGATTCGGCCGACGCGAACCGGTACATCCGGGAGGTCGCGGCCGAGCGCGGCGCAGAACGTGCGGTCAAGTCGAAGTCGATGACCTCGGAGGAGATCGAGGTGAACGACGCGCTCGCGGCCGACGGCGTCGACGTCGTCGAGACCGACCTCGGGGAGTGGGTGCTCCAGCTGGCCGACGAGGAGCCCTCCCACATCGTCGCGCCGGCGATCCACAAGTCCCGCGAGGGGATCGCCGAGCTGTTCGCCGAGCGGTTCGACCCCGATGGCCCGCCCGAGACCGCCGAGGAGCTCACGATGTTCGCCCGCGAGCGGCTCGGCGCGCTGATCGAGGACGCCGACCTCGGCATGACCGGCGCGAACTTCGTCGCAGCCGACTCGGGAACGATGCTCCTCGTCACCAGCGAGGGGAACGCCCGGAAGACGGTGACGGCGACCGACACCCACGTCGCGGTCGCGGGCGTCGAGAAGCTCGTCCCGAGCGTCGAGGAGTTCTCCCCGTTCGTCGAGCTGATCGGGCGGTCGGGCACGGGCCAGGACGTGACCTCCTACATCTCGACGCTCACCCCGCCGGTCGACTCGCCGGTGCCCGACTTCGACGAGGACGGAGAGCCCTTGGCCGATGTCTCCGGGGACGACCGCGAGTTCCACCTCGTCCTTATCGACAACGGCCGCATGGCGATGCGCGACGACGAGGCGCTGAAAGAGACGCTGTACTGTATCCGGTGTTCGGCCTGCTCGAACGCCTGCGGGAACTTCCAGAGCGTCGGCGGCCACGCGTTCGGCGGCGAGACCTACTCCGGCGGCATCGCTACGGGCTGGGAGGCGGGCATCGAGGGGCTCGACGTCGCGGCCGAGTTCAACGACCTCTGTACCGGCTGCTCTCGCTGCGTGCCGGCATGCCCGGTCGGTATCGACATCCCCTGGATCAACACCGCGGTCCGCGACCGGATCAACCGCGGCGAGGCCGACCCGAGCCAGCTCGACTGGGCCTTCGAGGAGCTCGTGCCCGACGAGGAGCCCGGCGGCCTCGACCTCCCCACGCGGCTGGTCGGCAACTACGCGACGCTCGCGAAGTGGGGCCACCGGACCGCCCCGATCGCCAATCGCCTCGCGAACGCAGGACCGGTCCGCGCCATCGCCGAGCGGGTCGCCGGGATCGATCGTCGGCGCGACCTCCCCGAGTTCGCGAGCGAGTCGCTCGTCGACTGGTTCGAGGCCCGCGGCGGCCCGGCAGTTCCGGCCGTCGAAGCGACCCGAGAGGCCGTTGTCTACCCGGACACCGCGACCAACTACGTCGACGTCGAGCGCGGGAAGGCGACCGTGCGCGCGCTAGAGGCGCTCGGGGTCCACATCCGCGTGCCGGATCTGCCCGGGAGCGGCCGGCCGCCGCTCTCGCAGGGGATGATTGCGACCGCCGAGGCCGCCGCCGAGGACGTGTACGCCGGCCTCGCGCCCCACGTCGACGCCGGGCGCGACGTGGTCGTGATCGAGCCGAGCGACCTCGCGACGTTCCGCCGCGAGTACGAGCGGTTCCTCCCCGAGGCGTCCCAAGAGCGGCTCGCGGACGCGAGCTACGACGCGATGGAGTACGTGTTCGGCTTACTGGAGAGCGGTGCCGACCCCGCGGCGCTGCGCGCGCCCGCCGCGGGGACAGGGCCGGTGGCCTCGGGAAAGCGGATCGCGTACCACCCGCACTGTCAGGCCCGGACGATCGGGGTGGGCGAGTACGCGACCGCGGTGTTCGAGCGACTGGGTTACGACGTGCGCGTCTCCGAGACGGAGTGTTGCGGGATGGCCGGCTCGTTCGGTTACAAGTCCGAGTACTACGAGTTGAGCATGGATGTCGGCGAGCCGCTGCGCGAGCAGTTCGGCGACACCGACCGCGTCGTCGTCGCGCCCGGCACGTCCTGTACCGAACAGCTTGACGCCCTGCTCGACGCCGCCCCGACGCACCCGATCGAAGTGGTCGCGCCGCGATCGTAGCGGGCCGCGCGCCATTCGGGTCCCGTCGGGCATCGGACGCGCGTCATTCGACAACGAACGCTTATTAGGCGCGCTCGTGACCGTATCAGGTATGAACGCAGCCCCCGAAGAGATCACGTCGCTCGTCGGTCGCGAGGTGTACTCGAGCAACGGCGTCTTCGTCGGCGAGATCGAGGACATCCAGCTCGACTTGGACGCCCGCGCCGTGACCGGTCTCGCGCTCGCCGAGCTCAACCACGAGCTGTTCGCCGGCCAGGTGAGCCGGTCGACGGGCGTCATCGTCCCGTACCGCTGGGTCCGCGCCGTCGGCGACGTCGTCCTGATCAACGACGTCATCGAACGCTACGACGCCGGCGAGCCGGAGGAGGACGGGAGCGAGATCGAGGCCCAGCCGGAGTCGCGCTGACCGGCGGATCGGCGACCACGACTCCGCCCGCCCCGCCTCAGAAGGGTAACGCGTCGCGGAGGCTGGCGATCACGCCGCGCTCCTCGCGGCGGGCCTCGTCGAACACGGGGTAGAGCGCGTCGAGAAACGCCGTCTCGTTTTCGAACCGCTGCTTGGGCACGCGGTCGAGCGCGTCCGCCATCGTAAGGGAGCGCCCCTGCGCGTCGTAGGGCACCTCCTGGTCGCCGAGCGCGTCGCGGAGCTCCGCGGCCGTCGCGGGAAACGACACGTCCGCCTCGTCCAGCCGGGCGTCGAGCGCAGCGATGCCGAACTCGATCGCCTCGGGCTCTTTCGTATCGCCGCCGCCGGGTGGCCGTGCTGCCATTGCGCCTCGGTATTCCCTCCGACGGCTTGAAACCCCTGTTCTCCGCTCACTCCGGGACGGACTCGCTCGGCGGAGCGGCGTCGACGACGGCGAGTTCGACCCCATCGCCGGCCCGGTCGAAGGCGGCAACCGCGTCGTCGTCGTACGGCGGGACAGCGACGATCACCACGGCCGCGAGGTCGTCGGTCCGCGACACCCCGAGGAAGCCGTCCGGGTGCGAGAGGAACCGCGCGCTGCCCTCACCGGCCGGCGCCCCAAGGTCGACCCCGAACACGGAGCTGACCGAGCTCCCCACCGACGGGAGCGTAAAGTGCGTCACGACTGGCGTCTCGGGGTCGAGCCCGAGGTCGGCCTCGAACTCTCCCGCCGGCGTCGCCGAGAGCCGGATGTTCACCTCGTCGGGGTCCTCGCTCGCGGCGCGCTCGCGGAGTACGGTCAGCAGGTCACGGGTGACGTAGATCACGGCTCGGGCCACGTTACGAGACGGACTGGCAAAAGGTCACGCACGAGCCGCCTCACACGGCCGGCGTCTCGGCCGCGCTCAGAACGGCAGCGCGGACGCAAGCGTCTTCGCGTACAGGCCGGGAGCCTTCCGCCGCGAGTTCGAGAGGGCGTCCTCTAGGGCGACGGCCGCGCGCTCGTGGACGCCGACGCCGTGGCCGACGAGGACGCGCTCGGGGTCGAGTCCGGAGAGGACGCTCGTCGGCGGCGTGATCCGCAGCATTGGGTGGACGCCGAGCCGCTCGCGGTCGCCCCGGAAGTACGACCCGCTGCCGAGCGATTCGGGGACGATCAGCGTCTCCCCGTCGAAGAAGCCGACCTCCTGCCATGGCGGCAGCGAGGAGTCGCGGATTCGGAGCGCCTCGAAACCGGTGTCGGCGAGGTGTGACTCGAACCGCTCGATTTCGACGTCCGGGCCGAGATCTTCGGTGACCCCCGTCATCCACTCGGCGACATACACCGGCACGTCGTGGCGCGCGGCGACCTCCCCGCTGTCGCGCACGTGGCGGTCGAGTCCGATCACGACGCCGGCGACGGAGCCCAGCTCCTCAAGGAGGTCGTCGACGCCTGGTGCGTCGACCGGGTCGATAACCCACACGTTGTCTTCGTCCGCCTCCTCGTTTGCGACCGCGAAGGCGTGGCTCGCGCGTTCCATCGTCTCGTCGGGGTAGGCGATCCAGCCGACGCCGCCGTCATACCGATCGATCTCGTGGAGGTCCGGCTCGCCGCCTTTCATACTCATACGAGTAGTTCGGTCCGGACCCTTGTTAAGTCGTCTCTGTTAACACGGCGATCCACTGTCGGGACGCGGGCCGGCGAGGTCGCCCTACTCTGCGGGCCACTTGATCGAATACCCCCGAGACGGCCGGTCGGGGATCTTGACGTCGTCACCCGCGAGGACGGCGTCGACCGCGTCGCGAATATAGAACTCCGTCGGCTCGTCGTCGGGGTTGAGCGCGTCGTCGAGTCGCCCGTGGTAGCGCAGCCGCCACGCGCCATCCTCGCGGCCGAAGAGGAACGGGTCGGGGGTACAGACTGCGTCGTAGGCGGCCGCGACCGCACCCGTCTCGTCGCGGAGATAGGCGTCGTACGCGACGGTGCCGTCCGCGACCGCCTCGCGCATCGCGTCGAGGGAGTCAGCGGGGTATTCCGCGGCGTCGTTGGGGTTGATCCCGACGACGGCGAGGTCGTCGTACTCGACCGCGAGGTCGTTCAATAAGTCGATCTTCGCCTTCGCGTACGGGCAGTGGTTACACGTGAACACGACGAGTAACGCGTCCGTCTCGAAGTTGTCGAGCGCGTGCGTCTCGCCGTCCGCGCCGAGCAGTTCGAAGTCTGGCGCGGCTTCGCCGCGATCGAGTTCCGAGTCGGATTCCATCTGGACCATGCGTGGATGTACGTTCGGGAGGAGAAAATGCGTTGCGAGCCGCACGGACCGACCCGGTCGGTTAGGCCGTTGCGGGTTTTTCGCGGGTGTCGCTCCCGGTGAGTTCGATCTTGAGGCGGATGCGCTCGTATGGGAGGTACGGCTGCTTCGCACGGCCATCATCCTTGACGAGGAACACCATACCGTACTTCGCTAAGAGGGTGACGTCGTCGTGAACGGTCTTGTAGCCCCGGTCGAGCGACTCTGCGAGCGTGCTGATGCTCTCTACGGCGCCGTCGGTATCCATCAGCGCCTGAAGGAGACCGATCCGCCGGTCGGTGAGAATCTTCCGCAGCTCGCCGACCGTCGCGAACGATACTATCGCAGGCCGGAGCTCTCCGTCGGTGACCGCGTCGACCGCGTCCCGCGTGTCCTCGAACGCCTCGTCGAACGACTCGACCGTGACGCGGAGCACGTCGGGATGCGGCCGCTCGCGAAGGTCGCTGTACTTGTCAGGCCAGTCGTCGCGGTCAGGGTCACTCATGTGTGTTCTCCGTGTCCGCCATCGTCGCGATTTCGTTCAGAAACCGATTCACGTGTGCTGCGAGCCCGTGGAACCCGATCTGTGTGTCTTCACCGAATCGAACGTGTCGGTGATGCCAGCTGAGATCATCGTCATCATGCGCGTCGTCGTACCGGAGCAGCTCGCCCGTCTCCAGGTGGTAGTGCTGGAACCAGTAGAACCACCCGTCGGGATACTCTTGATTCTGGACCGCGAATATCTCCACGCGTCCACCTGGGACAGCGCGGTTCAACTCGATCGGCTGAGGAGCCGGCATTTCCCTGTACTATGAGTTATGACCACATAGAACATAACCCCATGGGAAAATCTACAGGCGGAGCGGGCCGAGTGCCTCGGGGCTTGACCTCGAGGCAGTTCACTCGAACAATAGGAACTCAACAGCACCGAACCGCCTGAGTTCAGTCGCGAAACACGCTCGGTGACCGATCGCGCCAGTAAAGAATAAAGACAACTACGCCGGTAGCTGTGGTATGTCGAGGCAGATGAACGCCGTCACCTCGGGTGCTGAGTCCGGAATCCACGACGAGCCGCACATTCGAGACCGGCGGATCGCTGTGCGCCATATCCACGCGCTGGTGGAGGAGCGCGGCCGCGACGCGCAGACGGTCGCGGACCGCTTCGACCTCACCGCTTCGGACGTATACCACGCGCTGGCGTACTATCACGACCACCCCAAAGAAATGCGGGCGGTCGAAGAGCGCCGTCGAGAGCTCTACGAGGCCGCAGAAGACGACCCGCATATCGTCACCAGTCCTGCGGATCTGCCGGGCCGGTAGCGCATCATTATATTCATCGTGTGATCGTGATTGAGTCCGCCTGTTAGTACTCAATGGCCGCAGAGTAGCGGTTCAACACGACCACGAGTCCGGCGCCGGCGAGCGCTGCCAGCGCGAACCGCGGCGCTGCCGCCCGCCACGACTCGCCGCTTTCGGCCAGCCGGACGGACACCTCCACGAGCGGCGCGCGCAGCGCCCCGACAATCAGGCTCACGAGGAAGGCGAGCGTGGCGGCCCGCGCTCGCGCCAGCGCGTAACGGACGGTGTGGGCGATCGTGAAGAGGCCGACGACCCCACCGAGGAGGAACGTCGCCACCGGCGGTAGCGTCTCGACGAGCGCGTCTGTACCGTTGCCGAGCGCGATCGCGGCGGTGGCGTCGACGAACCGAGAGACGACGCCAGACATGTACTCGTACTGTCCGAGCACGACGAGCAACAGCGAGCCGGAGATTCCCGGCAACACCATCGCACTGACCGCGACGGCGCCTGCCACGAAGATGACCGGCAGCGAGCTGCCGAGCGCCGTCGCGGCGACGCCTGATGCGAGAAAGGCGAGCGCGAACCCGCCGACTGCGGCCACCTTCCGGCGCGGCGTCGAGAGGTCGACGTCGCCGAGCAACACCGCGGCACTGGCCGCGATCAGCCCGAAAAAGAAGCCGTACGTCGCGACCGGCCGGGATCCGAGCAGGTAGTTCACGCCGCTCAACACCGTGACCACGGCGGTCCCGATCCCGGCGCCCAACACGAGGAGAAACGCACCGTCGACCTCGCGGAACGCGGCGCGTGCGTCGTCTCGACTTCTGGACAACACGCCTGCGAGCACGCGCCGGATCCGATCGGGGTCGACCGTGGTGACCGCGCCGATCAGGCGCTCGTAGATCCCGACGATCAGCGCGATGGTGCCGCCGGAGACGCCCGGCACGGCGTCGGCGCTGCCCATCGCAATACCCTTCAGGTATATCATTGCCCACTCGCGGAGTCCGGCCATCTGCTCCGAAGAAACAGTGCCGCCGTTATGAAGGTCCGGTCTCAGGTGGACCGGGCGTCAGGCAGCCGCGTCGACCGCGGTCGCAGTTCCGGTCAGTTCGCTCGTCGTCGCGGTCGGCTCGACGCCGACCAGCGAGCCGGCGTCCGTCGAGTTCGTCGTGTCGCCGCCGTCGTCGCCGACCGGACACTCGGGGTCACCACTGGGACAGTCGATAACCTCCTCTTCGAGCTCGACCGTCGCCGCCGCGTCGTCCGCGCCGACGACTTGGCCCTCGGTCACCTCGACCTGCCCGACGCGCTGGGTCGTGTACAGATCGTCACCGGTCGTCTGTGCGGTGGTGACGTTGTACGGCCCGGTGGCGCGGACGCTCGTGTTCGTGTACCCGTTTGCGGGCCCGAACTCGTCGTAGCCCGTCGTCGAGTACGGGAGCGTAAGCTCGAAGGTCCCGTCGTCGTCCGCGGTGGCGTACTGCGTGTACTCGAACGTCTGCCCGTTCGGCTTCCGGAGCTCGACGGTCGCCTCGACCTCTTGGCCGGGCGCAGCGCCCGAGCCCTCGACGGTCGCGCCGGGAACGCGTTCGAACGTCTTGACGAAGTCGTCGCCGAACGCGCCGAACAGCGACTCGCCGAACGTCGCCTGGAGGTCGACGCCGAACCGCTGGGCGAGGATCTGCGCCTGCTGGGCGTACGGCGACCGACCGGGGGCCTGCGTGGCGTGGACCAGCCGGTAGTGTTCGAGCGCGTCGACGCGCTCGGAGGGGACGCCCATGACGCCGCCGACCTGCGCGGAGCCGTCTTCCTCGACGTACGACCGCGCCGCGGAGAGGTTGTCGAACTGCCGGACTGCCTGTCCCTCGCTCGGTAGGACCTTGATCTCGATCTGTTCGCCGCTCTGGGTCTGTGCGGTCTGGCGTTCGTAGTCGAGCACGACCGGGTCCGGCTCGACCGCGCTGCCGTAGTGTTGGTAAAGCCGGATCATCTGACTCTCGTGGTAGCGCTGGGTGCGAACTTGGAGCGCAGGACGGAGTCCGCCCTGCTGGCCCTGTGCTCCCTCGACGCGCTGATAGAGCAGTTCGTTGAAATCGCGTACCGTCTCGTTGCCCGAGTAGAATGTCACCGGCGCGTTGAACTTGGAGTTCGGCGACGCCATCTGCCAGTCGACCATCACGTAGCGGGTATTCGCGCCTTCGGTGCTCTGGCTCGAGAGCACCTCGGCCGCCTCCTCCTCGCTGGGCGCGAGCAGGTAATCAGCGGCTTCCCCGGCGTTCTGCTGGAACGGGTTGGCGTTCGGGATGCGCTCGGCGCGGGTGGTGATCCAGTGGCCGTAGTCCCACCACGATTGGACGCCGTACGCGCCCTCGGGGTACTCGAAGTCGCCGTCCGCGGGGCGCTCGTAGGTGCCGTACAGCTCCATCGGGTTGTTCGCGCCCTCGAGTTCGCCCGGCTGGGGCGTCTCGTCGTTCATCCACTGGAGGCTCTCGTCCCACTGGACGACGTTGCCCGGCTGACTGGAGTTGCCCGCCTGCCAGACCGGCGTGGCGACGCCGACGAGAGGGACGATGAGGACGGCGAGGACGGCCGCGAGGGTGAGCACCTGCCACCCCTCGATGTCGCGGACCGCGTCGAGCGTACTGAGGTCGAGTGCGTCGAGCGCGACTTGGAGGAAGTACGCCGTGCCAACCGCGACGGCGACCGCGAGGTAGTAGTTGAAGCGGGTCTGCGTGAACGCAGCGCTGCCGATGAACGCTGCCCACACGACGAAGTACAGCTCCTCGGCGTCGTACTCGACGAGCAGCGTCGCGCCGACGAGGAAGGCGGCGGCGATGAGCAGGCCGATCACCTGCCAGTCGACGCCGACGACGCCGCCGATCGCGTCGTACGCCTGGGGGACGGCGTAGACGGAACCGATCACTGCGAGCGCAGCCGGGATGTACAGCGTGTGGTTGGTATCGTCGGAGCGGTAGAGAGGGCGCGCGACGATGTAGAGGATCGCCGCGAGGGCGAGGAAGAAGGCGAGTCCGTACTGCGAGAGGACGAAGTCGATGAACTGCGCGTTCTGGAGCGGTGGTTGGGCTTCGCCGATGGTGCGGAACTGCGCGGTGGCGCTGAATCCGACGAAGTTCAACAGGTTCTGAGTCAGTGTCGACCACAGCGATGGAATCACTGCCGAGACGACGCCGGCGCCGGCGAGGCCCACACCACCGACAGCCGGCGGGTAAACGTCGGTAGAGAGGTCGCGCGACTCCCACTGCCGAGCGAGCCAAGCGAGGAAGATGGCGCCGACCGCGACGCCAAGCGGGAGGACCACTTGGAGGACCGAGTACTGGGTGGGCGTGAACGAGAACGTATCGAGCGGTATCAGCTGCATCACCCCGGCAACGGACATGGCTACGGCGCCGACGAAGGCGATCGGCTCCGGACTTTTTTCGTGATAGACATCGCTCGTGATCTTTACCGCGAGGAAAACCCCGGTAATGCCGACGAGAAGGACGCCGGGCTGCCAAGTCCACATGTAGAGGCCGATTGCGACGCCCGCGGCGACGGCGAAGCCGAGCGGGTCTTTCAGAGCCTTGAAATCGCCGTCGACAACGAGCTCCCACACCGGTTTCTCTCGCTCGGCGACACCGATGGCGACGAGGAACGCGAGTACGGCGGTGCTCTGAAAGAGGACCTCGGCCGCGCTGTGATCCGGGAACCCGACGAGTGAGTATCGGAGGAAAGTGCCCGAGAACAGGGCCAGCGTCACGGCCCCGACGAGGGCCGGAATGCGCTCGGTGAACCGGTGCGCGATAAAGTATGTCGGCACCGCGACGAGTGCCCCAACGATGGGGGACATGACGAGCATGACTTCCTCCGGACTCCCCATGGTGGGTCCAGCGATCCAAATGCCGACCGCCATGATGTGGTCCCAGAGGGTTCCGAACTGACCAGCATTGAATCCGAATGGGAAGCCAGTCCAGGGGTCGAACGACATCGTGGTCGGCCAGTTCTCCAAGAGGAAGGTCGTTTCACGAAGATGGTACCACGCGTCGTTGCCGCGGAAGTATACTTCGCCGCCACGAACGAAGTTGTCGTACGATCGGATCCGCGTCCACAGCATGACGGCGAACACGCCGATGAGTGCTGGGACGTGGAACCAGCGTTCAAGAAGATTGAGCGGGGAAGAACTCGTACTCTCGGACGAATCCTGTTGCTGGCTCATTACAGGAAAGAACTGTCAAAACGTTCTTAAGGCTTGTTATATACTTGAGTCGTCGTGGCGTAGGATTTACTCCTTCGACTGCTCTCCGTGTGGGTTTTTATGCCCTAGGCGTCAAGCGCCGTTCATGAGTCCGCTCGTGACCATTGCCGGGACGCTGCTCACGGTTACAGCGGCGCCGTACCTCGCGTTTCTGGGAGTGTACGCGCTGGTGCGTCCGTCTGGCTCGCCGGCCGAGAAGTCCGAGAATGAACCGACGGTGAGCGTCGTGCTCCCGACGTACAACGAGTCACGAATTGTCGAAACGAAACTTGACGACCTGCTGGCGCTAGATTACCCGATGGAGAAGGTTGAACTCGTCGTCGTCGACTCGTCTACCGATGACACGCGCGACATTATTCGCGAGTACTTCTCGGAACTCGAAGCACCGGATCTCACCTTGATCGAGGAGGACGAGCGTCGCGGCCTCGCGCCCGCGCTCAACGAGGCCTACGAGGCCGCCGAACGTGAGATGGTCGTGAAGACAGACTGCGATTCAAAGCTCCCGGCAGACGTTCTCCGGGAGGCAGCCGCGAACCTCGCTGATCCGGAGGTGGATGCTGTCACGGGACGCAACGTTGAGGTTCTCGGTGGCAGCGGGGTAGAGTCGAGCTACCGCGGCGTCCAGTCGCATATTCAGCAGCTGGAGTCGCACCTCGACTCGACGCTGATCTTCCACGGGCCGTTTTCGGCGTTCGAAAACGACGCATTGCTCCCAATCGACCCGAACTCGCTTGCCGACGACACAGAACTCGCACTTAAGATCCGACGACAGGGCGGACGAGTGGTCTTCGATCCCGCAGTAAAGTACAAGGAAGCTAGCCACTCGGAATTTGTCAAGCGGCGTAAACAGAAGGACCGACGCGCGATGGGGCTGATCCGGCTGCTGGTCCAGCACCGCGACGCGATCGGGAAGTATGGGAAGTACGGAAAAATGGTGTTGCCATTCAACTGGTGGTTCATGATCGCATCACCCTGGATGCTGGCGATAACACTGGTGCTTGGGACGGTCGGCATGCTCGCACAATTCGGAGCCCTCGGGCTGGCCTTGCCGCTGGGTGTAGGGCTGTTTGCGTATCTTGGACAACGAGACCTGCTTGGTCCCGCCCAGGCGTTGTACTCACTGTTCGACACGCAGGTGTCGCTTCTCCGTGGTGGAATCGGTCTACTCCGCGGGAAAGGAGACGGGACATGGGAAGTGGACGCGGAACTCAGGGAGATTTACGAATGAACAGCAAAGAATCGGAAGATGACGAAGGGGTAGACGAGACTGCTGATGCGGACCCGGGCTTAGGTAGCAGTGAGATATTTGATAGCATCGCCGTTGCGCACGGCAATTATCTTGAACGAGGTGGTGCCGAACGTGTTTCGAATGAGCTCGCGCGGCTCTTCGACGCGCCTTTGTACTATGGCTTCGGAGATGACGATTACCTGCCCGAAGATGTGGAGACGACGAGCCTGTTCAACGACTCGCCCGTTTCCTTCCTGAAACGGAACGTGCTCACTCGGGACCTTTACTACGCGTGGGCTGCGCAGCGACTTCCCGAACTAACCGAGTACGATACGCTCATTCTCTCGAAGAACGAGCTGTCGTGGTACGTCCCTGAAGATGAACAAACGCTCGTACACTACATCCATAGCACGCCGCGCACGCCATACGATTTGTTCCAGCAGCGCGCTGAGAGTCCGATTACCCGTCTCTATGCCTTCCTCGCTAGGACGCTGTTCCTACCCAACACGAACTACCCGGACCGCTTCGTCGCCAACAGTGAACTCGTCGCACGACGGGTCCAGCGCTACTGGGGTGTCCCAAGTGAGAAGGTGAGCGTCGTATACCCACCGGTCTCGGTTGAGGAGTACGAACCCCGTAAGCGAGCGGACTACTACCTGACGTACTCGCGGCTAATCCCCGAGAAACGTATCGACGCCATTGTTGACGCCTTCAACGAGTTGGACGCCGAACTCGTTGTCGGCGGGGCGGGCGGAGAGCGCGACGAGCTACAAGCCCGCTCTCCCGAGAACGTTACATTTGTTGGCTACATGGATGAGCAAGAAAAAAAACGTCGCCTTGGTGAGACGAAAGCCCTGCTGTTCAACGCAATGAACGAGGACTTCGGAATGATACCTGTTGAGGCCTTTGCCAGCGGTACACCTGTCCTCGGGGTCGCGGAGGGGTACACGAAGTACCAAGTGCGGGATGGTAAGAACGGCTACACTCATAACCCAACTCCAGAGAGCATTCGCGAATCGATAATGCGCTTCGAACGTGAAGATGTCGCATGGTCCTCTGCGCAGATTGAGACGTATGCCCAGCGCTACAGTGCCACTGCGTTCCGAGAGGGGATGCGCGAAGCCGTTTTGCGCGCCAGAGAGGACTCTCAGGTGAGGGTGTTGGATGTAGAACGCGAAAGAATGTATCACAGTAGAACTCAAGAGTCCGATGGACACAAGTAGGTTGACTCATGAGTCGCTAATAATGAGTCCTATTGATTTCGTGACTTACAATGACATTTGGTGACTGGGTACGTGAAAGCCGCAATCGGCTTCGCCACGACGGGCTCCGGACGGGGAGCGCTGCCTCGGCACAGGAGTTTTGGGCGGGCGCTCTCGGTAAGGTCGGACAGGTATGGAACTATGGCACACCAATCTGGGAGCGCGAATGGGACGTGTTGCTGGTCTTCGACGCCTGCCGGGTTGACCTGATGAGCGAGGTCGCCCGAAGCGGTGACTACGACGTGCTCAAAAGCTTTGACCCCGACGCAGACACGATGGACTCGGTTGCGTCTCGCTCACCGGAGTGGATAGCCAAAACTTTCGACCCTGAGCGATGGGATGACATTCTCCTAGAGACGGCTTATGTGACGGCAAACCCCCACTCGCGAGACGTCCCCGACCCGAGTGCGCTGGCCAAGCTTGACGAGGTTTGGAAGTACGGCTGGGACACAGAGTGGGGCGTCGTTCCACCCGAAACGATGACCGACCGGACTATTTCTGTCGCGCGTGAACATGATGGCCCAGTAATTGCACATTATATGCAACCTCATCTCCCATTCCGCTCGCTTGTGGACGAGCACCCCGAGTGGTTCAAATTTGAGGTTGGCCTAGACAATCCTGCTGAGGCACCGTTCAAAACGCTCTGGCGCCGCCTTCGAGACGGCGAGGTTGGTGAAGAACTCATCTGGGATGCGTATGTCGATAACCTCCAGTGGGTTATGGACGAGGTAAATACGCTCAAATCGAATCTTGACGGTACTTGTGTCATCACTGCTGACCACGCTAACGCGATGGGTGAGTGGTGGTGTTACGGCCACCAAACCACAGCGCCGCTGAAAGCCATGAAACGTGTTCCGTGGGTGACTTTCGAGGCCATCGACGAGGGAATTTACGAGCCGAGAGTCACTGTTGAGGATGACCATGTTGATGACGAGAAGGTACAGAAACGACTGCGAGACCTCGGGTACGCGTAGATGACGCTCACGGACTGGCTTCGCGACTCAAGGGCACGGATAAATAATCTTGGACTTTGGCGTGGTCTCTTGGCGTCCATCAACGAGTTCTGGGTCGGCGGTCTCCGCCGATTGGGCCATCACTGGAATTACGGGGAACGAATCTACGAGCGGGATTGGGACGCTCTTATAGTGCTCGACGCTTGTCGTGTTGACCTCCTGCGAGAGGTGGCCCAAGAGAGCGAGTATGCCTTCATTGACCCCTCCTTCGAGACTTTCATGTCGGCCGGTTCAATGTCAGCCGAGTGGATGGCGAAGAACTTCGATCCCGATGAGCACAAAACTCTAGAGACAGCGTATATTTCAGGGAACCCGTTCACACGAGAGTTAGATCCTGAGCGCTTCGCTCTGCTGGATGAGGTGTGGCGTTACGGCTGGGACGAGAACTTTGGCGGCATAAAACCAGGTCCAGTTACTGATCGGGCGATCGCTGCGGGCCGGAACACAGATGCCGACCGATTGCTTGTTCACTACCTCCAACCACACGTTCCGTTCCGATCGCTCCAAGATATTGCTATCGATTGGGGCGACCCTGAGGACAACTTCGGGGTCAAAGACGGGGCAGCGGGAGATGATCGTGGACCGTGGCAGCAATATCGTGACGGAGACCTCTCCCGAAAGCGTCTTTGGGACGCTTATCGGGATAACTTGGAGTGGGTGTTAGCGGACGTGGAGATTCTCCTCTCGAATTTGGACGCCGAGACGGTGATCATTACTGCGGACCACGCAAACGCGATGGGCGAGTGGTGGTGTTACGGACACCCCGATTACGCGCCTGTACCGGCGCTAAAGCAGGTTCCGTGGGTCCTCACGAGCGCGACAGACGAACAAACCTACAAGCCCAGCCTCAAAGCACCGACAAAGGAGAATGATAAAATGGACATCAACGAACGACTCGCCGCACTCGGCTACAAATGACACTCCGAGACTGGACCACCGAGACCGCCTCAAAAGTTAGCGCCTATGGATTCCGGCAAGGAGTGCGCTCGGGGCTCTGCGATTTTTGGGGCGGCGCCCTCCGCCGAGGTTGTCATGCGCTTGGCGTTGACGCAGGCGGAACAAATATTTATGAGCGCGAGTGGGACGTATTGATTCTTCTTGATACTTGCCGACCTGACGTACTCATGGAGGTTGCGGATAGCTTCCGGTTTCTACCGGAGTCAGTGCCGACGCTCTACTCCGTCGGATCAACTTCTTGGGAGTGGCTCCACGATACGTTTGACCCGGTCTATACAGATGAAATTGCGAACACCGCCTACGTGAGTGCGAACGCGCACACCGAGCGCTTTGGCGACGAGTTCCAAGTCAAGACTAGCGCGTTCCACACCTTTGATGAGGTGTGGCGTTACGGCTGGGACGATGAATTCAATGGAATTCCACCCCGACCGGTGACAGATCGAGCAATCGCAACGGGTCGGGAAGCTGACGTTGACCGGCTCGTCATTCACTACATGCAACCTCACACGCCGTATCGCTCTCTCGACACGACTGCCGATACCGATGTCATGGCCCCGGGTGACGCGGACCTCTCAGTCTGGGACCTCCTCCAAAGCGGAAGCATTACACGAGAATCAGCATGGCAGGCATATCGGGATAACTTGGAGTGGGTGCTAGGAGACGTGGAACTCCTTCTCTCAAATCTAGACGCGGAGACCGTCGTGTTGAGCTCTGACCACGGCGAGGCTTTCGGCGAGTGGGGCCTTTATGGACACTACCGCCATGTGCCGGTCCGCGCTCTCCGTGAGGTCCCGTGGGTGGAAACATCTGGGACCGACAATCAAACATACGAACCAACGCTTGAACCAGCTGAGAATAACGACGATGTAGACG
This sequence comes from Halorubrum miltondacostae, assembly GCF_041379815.1. Classification (NCBI taxonomy): domain Archaea; kingdom Methanobacteriati; phylum Methanobacteriota; class Halobacteria; order Halobacteriales; family Haloferacaceae; genus Halorubrum; species Halorubrum miltondacostae. Next base: position 314,050 of record NZ_JBEDNY010000003.1, on the reverse strand, counting down.
ACGCGGACGTCAAAAAACGATTAAATGCATTGGGATACAGGTGATCGTATGAAGCCCGCCCTTCTAGTCACTGTAGACTCTCTGCGATATGACCACTATGGATACATGCCGGCGACAAAATCATTCTTGGGTGACACGCACCCTGCCACATTCGCGACGAACACTGCAACTCCATCCTGTTTCCAGTCAATTATAGGAGGTCTTTATCCCGGCCAACCCGGCGTCGCACCTGAGGAGAGTTTCGTCTCAAAACTTGATCACAGGCATAAGATGGGTATCTCCACGAATCGCTTCCTCTCCGCACGCTACGGTTACGACGCTGGCTTTGACCGGTTCGTTGAGCCGGATCGTGACGGAAACTCATTAAAAGACCGTGTGGCGGCGAACATGACGCCCCAAAGCACTGTATACGGTATCGCTTCACGGGTATACAACGCTTACCAGAGCCTCCGAGGAACAGTCCAGGAGGCTTCCCGTGACTACCGGCCCGCGGCCGAGGTCATCGATGAATTTTTACGGAGCGTCGCGGTGGAGGCGCCCGACGACAACTGGTTCGGCTGGCTCCACTTCATGGAGCCTCACCACCCGTACAACCCTGATGATGCTCCCGTCTCACGAACGGAGGCTCAGCAGGTAACTCGCCGCCTACTTGACGGGCGTGGAAGCGAGGCCGACGCCGAACTCGGACGTGAGCTCTACCGAGGCGAGGTCAAGGAGCTTGACGACCGCCTCGCACATCTCTGGGACTCGGTGTCCGATGAGACGCGGGTGATGTTCTGCGCGGACCACGGCGAGTTGCTCGGCGAGTATGGTGAGTGGGGCCACCACGCGACAATGTGCCCCGAGATACTACGCGTGCCGGCCGCCGGGCGGAACCTGCCCGTTGATCTTGCTAGCAGTGAGGTCCGCAGCCTCGTTGATGTTCCATCGGTGTTTCTTGGAGCTGAACACGGCGACGGTGCTCTCTCGCGAGACACCGCATTCGCTGCGTCAAACGGCAGCCACGCTGCGATGAACGCTAAGCACTTTGCCAGCGCTGAGGGAATTCGCACCCTTGAGGGCGAGACAGCGACAAATCGTGATCTTGAAAATGCGCTGGAGGAGTGGGCCGCCACGGCATCAGAACCGGTCTCGAAGGACCAACTCCCCGAAGACGACCTCGAAGCTTTGGGCTACAAATAGCGGATGGCGGACAACACCGCCGATCTAGATCTAGGTAGCGAGGCTCTCTCTTCTGTCGCGGCAAAGTTCACGATGTCCGGGTTAGGGTTCATTGGGGTGGTATTATTCGCCCGTGTCCTCGGTCCCGCGGGAACTGGCCAGTACTACTTTGCGCTTGCGATAGCACTGCTCCTCGTCCGTGTTGATGCGGGCGTTGGGGTTGCACTAAAGAAGCGCGTCAGCGAGGTGGATACGGATCCTCGCCCGTATCTATCCGTGGGATTGGCTTTTCACTTCGTGTGGGTCGTCATCGTTGCGACTGCCACACTTGTCGTCACGCGATACACCGCGTTCCTGCCGATGACGCCGCTTGTCGTCGCAGCCATTGTAGCCGTCCTTGCCACCGTCGGACTCTTTCAGATCCTCAATCGCTTCTACGCTGGGCTTGGATACCCCAGTCGCTCTCTATGGGCTGACACGGCCCGTAGTGTGCTTACGATCGGATTCCAGCTCCCCCTGCTGTTCGCGGGCTACGAGGCATTCGGCCTGCTCGCGGGGCTTGCCAGTGGGACGCTCATTGCCGCGTTCGGAGTATTCATCGCCGCGGGTGTTCGGCCCGGTGTTGAGAGGGTCGGTGGTACTGCTCAGGACGTTTATATATTTGCGCGTTACTCAGTGCCGACCGCGGTTGTCGAGGATTTCTACAAGCGTGCTGACGTGATTCTAATCGGATTCTTCGCAGGTGATGCGGCGGTGGGGTTCTACGAGACAGCGCTCCGGATTGTCACTCCAGCCCAACAGCTCTCCGGGAGCATCTCAAACGCACTCGGTGTGAAAGTGAGCGGTCTCACCTCTCTCGGCCAAGAGATAAGAGAAGACGTAGTAAATACGGTCGCCTACTCCGGGCTGCTTATTCTCCCGATGTTCTTCGGTGCGCTGGCGATGCCAGCAGCACTGATGCGTACCTTTTTTGGGTCGGACTTCGGCGCTGGTGGAGTAGCACTTGTCGGTGTGGCTGGCTTCTTCATCTTCTACATTTACCAGGACCCTTTCGCGACGGCGCTTGAAAGCTCTGATCGGCCGCAGTTTGTCTTCTGGCTCCGAGTAGTGGCTCTTCTCATACACCTGCCCCTCGCTGGTGTGCTTGGCTACTACTGGAACGGCCTGCTGGGTATCATTGTGGCGACCCTATCTGTTGAAATAGTATTACTATTTGCTTATCAGTACGTAAGTAGGAAACATCTGGGCGGCATTATCATTCCCCGACCGGTGTGGGCACAGCTCGGAAGCGCAGTAGTAATGTACGTTGCGATTACTACAACTATGCGCTTAGTCGCGTTGTCGTGGTGGCTTCCGGTTATCGGGCTTGTCGGTTTCGGCGCTACGGTCTATTTCAGTACACTATCCGTCCTCAGCCCACACTTTCGACTCACGATCAGTAATGTTTTATTTCCTGTTATCCGGCGGATCGTGAAGCGAATCGCGTGATTTCTGAGTACCAGTAACACATCCTGTTGGAATTTTTTCGGATGTGCTTGTACGATGATAGCTAGGTTCGCAGTAGACCCTTCGACAAATTACGCGCCCCGCAGAGGCCATCACGGACCCAATTACTGCGTATAACGTTAGTATATTGATAGTTATATTATCAATTTAAACATATGTATGTATCATTGCCTGGAGACACGTCTCGGCCGTGTTGTGGTCTACCCATTGACAGATTCACAAAGACTTCTAATACCGCATTGATGCCGTAGTCACTATTCAGCACGGAGAGACCTCGGTGTCAAAATGGCGACGGGGCGGTCGTCGTCACCGACTGGGACGAGTTCGCCGCGCTCGACGCGGAGTTCGACGTAATGGCGACCCCGATGTCGACGAGTACGGACCGTGGGAGTTCGCCCACTCGCGGCTGGCGCGGTGGTGTTTCGGGGCGAGCGCGCCCGTGCCGTGGCGGACCCCGATCGACGCGGACCTGCTCACCCTGCGGGTCGTCGGACTCTCGATCGGGCTGGCTCGCCGTCGGGCCCACGCCATCGCGGTCGACCGGCTCGTCGTCGACCCCGACGACGAGGGGTTCGACTCGGGATACGCCCTCGCCGCGAAGCGCCGGGCGCAGGCGACATACCGGTCGGTCGTCGGATCCGATCCCAGCCCGCTCTTGATCACGCAGATCGGGCGCGCCGTCGAGGACCTCCAGGTCGCGGAGGGTGGCTTCGGCGGCGGCCGCGACGAGCCGATGTGGCGTGAACGGCTGGAGGCGTACCTCTACGCGCTGATCGGCGGCGCCAAGCTGGAGGCGTACCCCGCGGTCCGGGACGCGATAATCGATCCCGACTGACCGCTCGTCGGCCCGGCGACGTCTACGGGGTCGAAACGAGGGCCGCCGGTCCCGGCCGGGATCAGTCGGTCACCGACCGCGCCAGCGCGCCGAGCCCGACGAGGTGCGCCATCGTGACGCCGAAGACGGTCGCGGCGTCGGAGAGCCCGAACAGCGGCGTCACGCCGTACGCGACGACGTACGGCACCACCGCGATACAGGCGACGCCGACGGCCAACAGCAGCATCGTCCGACTCCCGTTCCGGCGACTCCCGTCGTAGGCGAGGTACGAGACGTACGCCCCGAGGCAGGCGGTCGCGACGCCGCCGGCGGTCGCCACGAGCGAGAGCGTCACCGGTGGACCACCCCGAGGACGAGCAGGAGCCCGCAGAGCTTGCTCGCGGTCACGACCACGGTCCGCTCGGTGGCCGTCACCCACGCGACGTTGCCGAACGCCAGCCGGAGGAACATCGGGAGCGGGGCCAAGAGCAGGAGCCCGAGCGTCAGGAACAGCAACGGACGACGACGCGTGCGCAGGTAGCCGCGCGCGAAGCGGTAAGTGACGTACACCGCGAGCAGCACCGAGAGGAAGAACGCGGCGACCGTGACGGCCGCGAGAGTGGCACCCCCGCCGACCGCATCGACTTGCGCCGGGGCCGCGGCCCGCTTGAGCGTCCTGGCCGCTGGCGAAGCGAGCGTCGCGAGCGCCGTCGCCGCCGCGTGTGTGAGTGTCATCCGGAGAGCTCCTCGTAGAGCCGCGTCAGTCGGTCAGCGGCCGTCTCTTCCACGTAGTCGACGCTCACTTCGAAGCCGGTCGCGGTCAGGTCCACCGAGACGCGGTTGAGCCGCGCGGCGTACACCTGCTGGGGCCCGCTGTCCGGGTCCACCTCCTGGACCGTCTCGACGAGCTCCTGCTCGCGGAGCCGTTCGAGCCGGCGGTAGACGGTCGCCTCGGAGGCGTCGCATGCCTCGCTGAGCGCGCGGGCCGACCGGGTCTCCTCGTAGGTCTCGATGAGGATCTGCCGGGCGTACTCGTCGTCGAGCAGCGAGTACACTTCCCGGGGATCGACCGACGGCTCCGAAGCCATTCGGTTAAACCTCGCAATCGGGAAACTTAGTTTCCCCGGCGAGGCCGCGTCCGATCGTATTCGTTCCGCCTCGCCGCGCGGACCCGCGACGCGTGAACCGCTCGGGTCACTGACGAGACCGAGATTTCTTACGGCTGCTGACCGACGGTTCACGCAGGGAATGGCCCTCTCGGACGCGCTCTCGAACCCCCCCGCGAGTCGACGCGTCGCCGCAGCGGCGCTGCGAACCCCGTTTCGGGTTCGAACCTACGCAGCCGCCGTGTACTTGGCCCTCTCGTTCCCCCTCGGAATCGCGTACTTTGTCTGTACCGTGGTCGGGCTGTCGCTCGGTCTCAGCCTCTCCGTACTTCTCGTCGGCGTCCCGATCCTCGCGGCGACGCTGGGCGGCGTGGTGTTGGTGTCGGTCGGTGAGCGCGTCCTCGCCCGGCGGCTCCTCGGGGCCGACGTCGACGCCCCGTCGTGGAAGGTAACGGAGGCGTCGGGCGTCGCCGACCGGATCCTGGCGGTGGTGACCGACCTCGCCGTCTGGGGCGCGCTCGTCTTCGTCCTCTCGAAACTGGTCGTCGGCGTCGCCGGCTTCACGCTGCTCACGGTCGTGCTCAGCGTCGGCGGGTCGCTGTTGGCGACGCCGCTGTACTACGATACGCCGGGCGCGACCGTCGGGCTCATCCTCCCGGAACCGATCCGTCGAGAGCTCTCGCTCGTCGTCCCGTGGGAGCAGTTCGAAGTCGGCGTCTCGTTCATCGTCCGGCTCACGTCGTGGGAGGTATCGACGCTGCCGGGCGCGCTCCTCATGTCGCTTCTCGGGGTCGGAGTCTTCCTCCTCGGCCTCAACGTCCTGTCCGCCGCCGGCTGGCTCTGCGCGCGGTGGGCCGAACTCACGCTGGGGACGGACATCCCCTCGGTGGCCGACGACTGACCCGTCGCCGGTCGTCGCACGGACCAACTGCCCGGTGGAAAAATATCGTATTTATATTTTGGGTGGCGTTGCCGGCTCAGCAGCGCTCAATTCTTTATATGTGAACTCGGCGACAAGCGGAAAGTACAGCATGAGTGACCACAGCTGGTCCCCACGCTCGCCGGGCGAGGCGCTCGCGCGCTTCGTCGGTGTGCCGTTCGACGCGCAGACGTACCGCAACCTAGCGTACCTGCTACTGGCGTTCCCGCTGGGCATCGCTTACTTCACCGTCGTCACGACCGGCCTCTCGACGGGGCTCGGGCTCCTCGTCACGCTCGCGGGCGTCCCGATCGTCCTCGCGACGCTGCTCGTGACGCTCGGAATCGGCTCCTTCGAGCGCCGGCTCGCCGACTACCTCCTCGACGTCGAGGTCGACTGTGACACCGGAGAGGTCGAACTCGCCTTCGGGTCGGTCGAGGAGGCGATCGGCACGACGAAGCGGGTCCTCACCGCGCCGACGACGTGGACCGGGCTGCTTCTCGTCGGGCTCAAGTTCGTCTACGGCATCGTCGCGTTCACCGCGCTCGTCACCGCGTTCGCGGTGTCGGCAACGCTCCTCGCCGCGCCGGCGCTCTACGACGCCCCCGGCGTCACCTACACGATCGGCACGTACGCGGTCGACACGCTGCGCGAGGCGGTCGCCGGGGCCGGCCTCGGCGTCCTCCTCGTCCTCGTGTCGCTCCACGTGAGCAACGGACTCGCCCGCTTCGGCGGGTTCCTCACCGACGCGCTGCTCGGCGGCGCGACGCGGTCCGCGGAGGCGACCGATGGGTGAGCGCCCGGACGCCGACGAGTCCACGACGCGGCGACGACTGCTCGGCGCGGCCGGCGCCGGACTGGCGACCGCCCTCGCCGGCTGCGGTGCGGTCGTCGACGTCGACCGGCGGACCGAGACGGAGCGCCGCAGCGTCGACCCGTCGTCGGTCTCGACGCTCGCCGTGACGGACGTCTCCGGCGACGTCGCGTTCCGCGCGGAGTCCCGCGACGACGTCGCGGTCGTCGTCCGGAAGCACGCCCTCGGCGGCGTCTCGTTCGACGACCTCGACGCGACGGTCCGGACCGCCGACGACCGCCTCGAAGTGACGACGGACGAGCCGCAGGTCGTCGGGCTCGGCGGCGGGCGGATCGACATCGAGGTTCACGCGCCGCCGAGCCTCGCGGTCGACGAGCTCCGCACCGTCGACGGCGACGTGCGGGCGGAGTCGGTCCCGGACGGCGCGACGCTTACAACGACCGACGGCGACGTGTCGGTCTCCGACGCCCGCGGCGACGTGCGCGCCGAGTCCCGCGACGGAGACGTTCTCGTCGACGGAACTGAGGGAACGGTCTCGGCGACGACCGTCGACGGCGATATCCGCGTCCAGAACCCCGGTCGGGTCGACGCGTTGCGGACCCGGGACGGCGACGTCGTCGCGGACGTGCCCGCCGCGGCGTCGGACGCGGTCGTCGCGTCGACCGACGGCGACCTCCTGCTCCGACTGGGCGACGACCTGAGCGCGGCGCTCACCGCGCGCACCGACGACGGGGAGTTTGCGGTCTCCGGTGGCGGCTCCGCGTTCAACGTTCGCGAGCGGACGGAGTCTCGGCTTCGGGCGACCGTCAACGGTGGCGACGCGGCGATGACGGCCCGGACGCGGGACGGCGACGTCACGATCCGGGCGTGAGCCGACGGTGTCGCCGTTACCGACGGTGACGACCCCCCGCTCCCGCGCGAAACCGAAGCGCTGAATTGTCGTCCCTGAGGACACGCGACCATGGAAGACAAGCGCGTCCTCGTCACCGGCGGGGCGGGGTTCATCGGCTCGAACCTCGCGAACCGCCTCGCGGTCGACAACGACGTGATTGCGGTCGACGACCTCTACCTCGGCGCGGCCGAGAACCTCGACGACGCCGTCGAATTCGTCGAGACCTCGGTCGTCGACGACGACTTCCCGGTCAATGTCGACGTCGTCTTCCACCTCGCCGCGCTCTCCTCGCGGAACATGCACGAGAACGACCCCCAGCGCGGCTGCCGCGTCAACGTCGAGGGGTTCGTCAACGCGGTCGAGCGTGCCCGGAAGGCCGGCTGTGAAACGGTCGTCTACGCCTCCACCTCCTCCATCTACGGGAGCCGCACCGAACCCTCGCCCGTCGACATGGACGTCGAGGCGCACACGGCCTACGAGGCGTCGAAGCTGGCACGCGAGCACTACGCCGAGTACTTCGCCAACCACCACGACATGAACGTGGCGGGGCTCCGCTTCTTCTCGGTGTACCAGGGCTTCGGCGGCAACGAGGAGCACAAAGGCGAGTACGCGAACACGGTCGCGCAGTTCGCGGACGCTATCGCGAACGGCGAGGCGCCGGAGCTGTTCGGCGACGGCAGCCAGACGCGCGACTTCACGCACGTCTCGGACGTGGCGCGCGCCTGCGAGCTCGCCGCCGACGAGGCGCTGACGGGCGTGTACAACGTCGGGACCCAAGAGGCGTACACGTTCAACGAGATGGTCGGCATGATCAACGACGCGCTCGGCACGGACGTCGACCCAGAGTACATCGAATGCCCGTTCGACGGCTACGTCCACGACACGATGGCCGACTACTCGGCGTTCCACGAGGCGACCGGCTGGGAGCCCGAAATCAGCTTCGAGGAGGGCGTCGAGATGGTGTGCGAGTCGTACAAGTAGGCGTCAGTCCGGTCGACGACTCATCCCCGGCGAGCCGACCGGCGTTAGGTGGCGTCCACCGCGCTACCGGCGGCGATGAGGAACCCGGTGATCGCAGTGATCAGCGCGACCGTCCCGATCGCGATCGCGCCGATCCGGAACGTGTCGCCGGAGAGGCGCTCGGCGATCAGAAACAGGAAAACGGTCGTGACGAAGCCGATGAGCACGAGCGTTCGCCCGAAGCGGCCCGTGTCGATGCCGGGCTCGCTAGACACGATTTAATATCTCCTTGAGCACACCCTGATAGTCCTCCTCGGTGGCGGCGTTGCCGAGCGAGTGGATCGACTGGCTGATCCACAGGCCGGCGGTGAAGTTGATGAACGCCGCCATCGAGACGGTGCCGAGCTGTCCCTCGACGAACAGTCCCGTGACGATCGCACCGACGAACCCCAGCGCCATGAGCGCGTGCGTGACAAGCGATCGGGTGCCAAAGTCGGCGAGCTGTAGTGATAACCGAGTACCAACGGCCATACCGTCCGTTGCGGCTGCCAATGTAAAGAGGTAGCGCGTCCCGAGAGACGCTCACCTCGCCTCCCGCGTCATCTCCCGCTCCCGATTCATCCCGACGACACGTACCCCTGCGGGTTTAGGCGGGCGGCTCGTACGGACGCACGAATGACCGACACGGATCGGACGCACGACGTGGTGGTGTGGGGCGCGACCGGGGTCGCCGGGCGCTTCACCGCCGAGTACCTCACAGAGCGGTACGGGCCCGCGGATCTCTCGCTCGCCGTCGGCGGGCGGAACCGGGAGAAGCTCGACGCGCTCGTCGACGACCTCACCCGACGGAGCGACGGGTGGGAGGACGTACCTGTCGTCGTGGGCGACGCGACCGACCCAGAGAGCCTGCGGGACATCGCCCGCGACACCCGGGTTGTCTGTACGACGGTCGGCCCGTACACGGCCTACGGCACGCCGCTAGTCGAGGCCTGCGTCGAAGCCGGCACGGACTACTGTGACCTCACCGGCGAGGTGAACTGGGTGCGCGAGACGGTCGACCGCTTCCACGAGACGGCCGTCGAGAACGACGCCCGGATCGTCCACAGCTGCGGTTTCGACTCCGTGCCGGCGGACCTCGGGACGCTGCTCGTCCAGTCGTTCGCGGCGGAGACGTACGGCGAACCCTGCGAGGCGGTCCGGATCTACCTCGACGGCGGCAGCGGCAGCGTCAGCGGCGGCACGCTGGCGAGCTTCGGCGAGCTGTTCGAGGCGGCCGCGACCGACCCGCTCGCCCGCGAGGCGCTCCGCAACCCCTACTCGCTGGCCCCCCGCGGCGAGCGGAGCGGCGTCGACCCCGGCGAACAGCGCTGGCCGCGGCGCGACCCCCTCCGCGACGAGTGGACCGCCCCGTCGCCGATGGCGCCGGTGAACGAGCGGGTGGTCCGTCGGAGCAACGCCCTGCTCGGCTACCCGTGGGGACGCGAGTTCAAGTGCGGTGAGGTCGTGCCGACTAGTTCTGGGCCGATCGGCGCGGCGACCGCGAGCGCCGTCGCGGGCGGGCTTGGGCTGTTCTCCGCGGCCATGTCGGTCGGGCCGGTACGGGACGCGCTCCGACGCTACGTTTTCCCCGATCCCGGCGAGGGACCGACGCGGGAGGAGGCGGAAGCGGGGAGCTTCCTGATCCGCGTGCTGGGCCGCGGGACGGGCGCAGACGGGTCCTTCACGGTTGAGGCCGAGTTCGGGACCGACCGCGACCCCGGCTACGGGGCGACGGCGCGGATGCTCGGCGAGTCGGCCGTCTGTCTGGCGCGCGGCGACGTCGACTCCCCGTTCGACGGCGGCGTGTTGACGCCGGCGTCGGGGATCGGTCTGCCGCTCGCGGACCGGCTCCGGGAGGTCGGCTTCACGGCAGACGTCGGCGAGGCGTAAAAGAGACTGTCAGGCGGTTCCTTCCCGCCCGTCGATCACATGTAGCCGAGGTCGCGCAGACGCTCCATCAGGTCCTCTTTGTCCTGGGCGCGGCCGGCGCGCTCGGTCGTGCCCTCGAGGTTCTGGAGCCAGGCGGGCTCCTCGGTCGTCTTCTCGGTCGAGACCTCGCTGCCGAGCGAGCGGAACCCGGCGAAGTACTTCGGCGAGATCGGGACGTCTTCTTGGGTGACGCCCTCGGGCAGGTCGTCGTCGGCCTGCGGGATGTACCCCTCGTCGGGGAACGCCTCGACGGTGTCCGGGACGACGAAGTTCCAGAAGGCCTCCCACACGTCCGCCTCGGCGAACTGGAGGATGGGCTGGATGCGGTCGTGCGGCGGGAAGAGGTCGGGGTCGTGGCGCGGCGAGAAGAACGTCTCGTCGGCGCGCGCCTCCTGCTCGTCCCAGCGGACGCCAGAGATGACGCCGTCGATGTCGTACTCTTCGAGGGCGTCGTTGAGCGCGACCGTCTTCAGCAGGTGGTTGCCGACGTAGGTGTCGAGCAGGAACGGGAACGAGTCCTCCTCGAACTCGAGGATCTCGCGGATGTGGTGCTGGTTGTGTTCCGAGAGCGCGTCGACGGGGATGTCGTCGCCGGGTTCGAGGCCGTGTTCCGCGACGTAGTCGCCGACGTCCTCGTTGCGGGCGTACACGAGGTCGATCGCCCACTCGTCGGCCCAGTGCTCGACGAAGTCGGTGATCGAGTCGAAGTGCTGGAAGTGGTCGATGAAGACGGCGGTCGGCTTCTCGTAGCCGTACTCCTCGGCGACCTGGTTGATGAAGTACAGCGTCAGCGTGGAGTCTTTCCCGCCGGTCCACATCACCGCGGGGTTATCGTACTGTTCGAGGCCGCGGCGCGTGACCTCGACCGCCTTCTCGATCTTGTGCTGGATCGAGGGGTAGTCGTCCGGGGTCTCTCCCTCGCCATCAGTGTAGTCGACGTCGACGCTCGCCGGGAACTCGTCGCTCATACGCCGGGTATGTTGCCGCGAAGGGAAATAGGCCTTCTGAATCGCGCCCGCGTCGCGGTCGCGTTCGCTGCGGCCGTCCCCTGGCGATTCCGCGGAACACAAGGGATATGACGACCGCCCCGGAACCGTCGACCATGGGTCTGTTCGATCGGCTTCGCGGCGAGGACGACGAGCGCGTCGTCTTCCTCGGCATCGACGGCGTACCGCTCGACCTCGTCGAGGACCACCCAGCGGTCTTCGAGAACCTGACCGACATCGCCGAGACCGGCTCCGGCGGGCGGTTAGAGAGCATCGTGCCGCCGGAGTCGAGCGCCTGCTGGCCGAGCCTCACGACCGGCGTGAACCCCGGCGAGACGGGCGTGTACGGCTTCCAGGACCGCGAGGTCAACTCCTACGAGACGTACGTCCCGCTCGGGCGACACGTGAAGGCGACCCGGCTGTGGGACCGCGTCACCGACGCCGGCCGCGACGCGACCGTCCTCAACGTCCCCGTCACCTTCCCGCCGTCGACGCGGGTCCAGCGGATGGCCTCCGGGTTCCTCTCGCCCGATCTGGAGTCCGCGACGAGCGACGAGTCGCTCCGCGAGACGCTCGACGGCTTCGACTACCGCATCGACGTCAACGCCAAGCTCGGCCACGACGACGACAAGACGGAGTTCCTCGAGAACGCGCACGCCACCCTCGACGCCCGGTACGAGGCGTTCTCCCACTACCTCGTCGAGGACGACTGGGACCTCTTCTTCGGCGTCTTCATGAGCACCGACCGCGTGAACCACTTCCTCTTCGGCGACTACGCGACGGACGGCGAGTACGCCGAGGAGTTCCTCGAGTTCTACCGCACGCTCGACGAGTACATCGGCGCGATCCGCGACTCGCTCGACGACGACACCACGCTGGTCGTCGCCTCCGATCACGGCTTCACCCGACTGGAGTGGGAAGTGAACTGTAACCAGTTCCTCGCCGACGAGGGGTGGCTCTCCTACGAGGACGAGGACCACGATTCGCTGACCGACATCGACGACGAGACGCGCGCGTACTCGCTCATCCCCGGCCGGTTCTACCTCAACCTAGAGGGCCGCGAGCCGAACGGCGTCGTCCCAGAAGACGAGTACGAGGCGACCCGCGAGGCGCTCATCGACGACCTCGAATCGCTCACCGGTCCCGACGGGCAGCAGGTCTGCCGGCGGATCGTGAAGGGCGAGGACGCTTTCGACGGCGCGCACGACGGCATCGCGCCCGACCTCGTCGTCATCCCGACCGACGGCTTCGACCTCAAGTCCGGCTTCTCGGGCAAGGAGGCCGTATTCACCGAGGGGCCGCGCAACGGGATGCACAAGTTCGAGAACTCGCTGCTGTACGCGACCGATCCCGACCTCGACCTGACCGACGCGAACCTCTTCGACGTGACGCCAACTATCCTCGACCTGCTCGACGTCGACGCCGACGCCGAGTTCGACGGCGAGAGCCTGCTGGCCTGACGCGGCGGGGCAGTCTTCCTCTTTCTACTCCGACGCTACCCGAGCGGTGACCACCGCTCGCCCGGGGTCGCGTGAAGCCCGTACGCTCGCTGCTCGTCGACGACGACCACTCGGTCGCCGATCGCGAACAGCGCCTCCGGATCGACGTCGTCCGGCAGCGGTGCCTCCCACCAGGTCTCCCCGCCGTCGTCGATCGCGACGACCCGCGCCTCGGTGGGGTCGTTGAACCCGCCCTCGTTCGCCGCGACGTACGTCCCGCCGGCCCCGACCGCGAGGTGATCTGGCGGGACGTTCGACCGTTCGAAGGCGATCTCGCCTCCTTGGACGTCGATCGCCGTGACCGTTCGCCCGCGAGAGTAGTGGAGCCGCCCCTCGTCGGTAACGATCAGAGTCGAGCGACTCGTCGGCGCCGATACGTCGAGCGCGAAGCGGCGGTCGAGCCTGCCGTCGAAGCCGACGACCGACTCGCCGGGTTTCCCGGCGACGACCCCCTCGTCGACGGCGACAATCCACTCGTAGTCGGCTGCGACCGCCCGCCGAGCGATCTGCTCGCCGGTCCGGTCGTACCCGACGATCGCGGCGTCGCCGGCCGCAGACGCGTCCTCGGGGACGAGCGTCCACACGGTCTCGTCGTCGATCGCGATGTGTGACATCGCATCGGCCGGCGTTCCGTCTCCACTCGCGCCGGTCCACAGGTCCGGGACCGCGAACGCCTCCTCGCCCGTCTCGGCGTCGAACGCGGTGATCCCCCCGCCACCGATCGCGACGGCGAGCGCGTCACCGCGGCGGACGCCCCGGAGGACCGGCTCACTCGTTTCGTCTCCGTCGCCAGGTCCCGCGCCCAGGACCGCTCCTACGTCGACTCGCCAGCGGACCGCGTCCCCCTCTGAATCCGTCGCCGTCGCGTCGTCTCGCGAGTCGTCGCCCGTCCCTTCGGTAGACAGATCGATCGCAGTCACCCGACCGCCTTCGACCGGGAGGAAGACGGCGCCGCCGGCGACTGCCGGCGCGGCGACGGCCTGCCGGTCGGTCTCTCCGACCTCGCGGTGGGACCCGTCGGGTGCGAGGGCCGAGACGGCCGCGTTCGATACCTCCCGCCACTCGTCGCTATCGATGTCGTACTGCTGACCCGACTGGTTCTCGACCATGACCAGCCGATTCCCCAGCGCGCGGTACCACCGGTCCGACCCGAACGCCAAGCCACCCGCCCGGAGCGACGTCTCCCACGCGAGGTCGCCGCCCCCGGGAACGTAGCCGCAGCCGGCAGTCGCCGCTGCGAGCCCGGTCGCGGCGGCCGCGAGGAACCGGCGCCGGGTCGCCGACGTCGGCGGTGGGTCCGTGCCCGTCACGGCTCTTCACCCGCGAGGTCCCGAAGCCGCGCGATGCGCTCGCGGGTCGGCGGGTGCGTCTCGGGGAAGACGTCCGTGCTCACGAGCTCCTCGTCGCCGAACGCGCGGGCCTCCAGCGGCGCGAGGTAGAGCGCCTCCGCGCCGCCGTCGAGCTCGCGCAGGTCCGCGTCAGGGACCTCGGGCATCGCCTCGTCGACGGTCCGGAGCGCGTTCGCCAGCGCGGCGGGCGAGCCGGTGATCTCCGCCGCGCCGCGGTCGGCCGCGTACTCGCGATACCGGGAGAGGACGCGGTGGATCAGCACGCTGCCGGCCCAGAACATCGCGGAGACGGTCAGGGTCAGGAGCGCGCTGACGGTGATCACCACGAACCCCACGGCGAGCGCGCGCCCGTCGCGGTTCCCGCCGCCACCGCCGCCGCCGAACCGGAGGAGATTGACGAGCCCGTAGAGGACGTAGAAGGCGGCGATAGCGAGGTAGTAGGTGACCGTCGGCAACACCCACGCGACGGTCATCAGGCTCGCGTCGCGGTTCGCGAGGTGGGACAGCTCGTGGGCCAGCACGGCGTCCAGTTCGTCGTCGCTCAGTCGATCGAGGAGTCCCGTCGTGACGACGACGGTCCCGTCGCCGGGCGTCCCGACCGCGAACGCGTTCGGGAGGTCGGTGCGTTTGACCGCGACACTGGGGGCGGGCAGGTCGGCCTGCGCGGCCAGGCGCGTCACGGCGGCGTGGAGTTCGGGGTACTCGTCGGCCGAGACGCCCGACGCACCGACGGAGCGCAACACGGTCGCCGGTCCGTATCGGTACTGGACCGCGAGGCCGCCGAGGACGACGACCGCGAGGAGGACCGGGTCGACGTACACCTCGCCGGTGTACGGGCGGCCGTTCGCCCACTCCAAGAGGGGAAGTCCGACCGCGTTGATCAGAAAGACGAACGCGTACACGAACGCGAACGGGAGCGCGACGACGAGCCCCGTCGCGACGAGCATCCGGGCACGGAGCCCGCGGTCGGGGCTGAGCGTTCCGGAGTCGTCGGACGAGACCGAATGCCGTCGGCTCTCGGCGGAGGGAACGGAGGGCGACATCGACTGTCGCTCGGTTCGACGCCGAGGGTTAAATGCTCTCTGTCGGGGTCGAACACCGCAGGCAGAGGATGCCGGTCCCGGCCCAGTTCACGTGTCTCGACCCGCACTCGGGACAGCGGTGCCCCTCGTTGTTATACTCGGTCGTCCCGCGGGGCGCGGCGAGGTGCTCGTCGTCGACCGCGCGCTCGAGGAGCCCGCGGAACCGCTGCTTCTTGAACCGGGCTCGGTGCGCGAGGAAGTCGCCGGGGCGGTCGGGGTCGGCGCCGTGGAGGTCCTCCCACTTGATCGCGATCTCGCCGTCGGCCTGCCCTCTCGCGACCTGCTTGATCGTCGCGGCCGCGGCCTCGAAGAGCGGCGTCGTCGCGAGCGCCTGCGGCGTGTCGACGTCCGCGCCCGCGGCCTCGTACTGCTGCGCCGCGTCGTCGTACGCTCCCCCGGCCCCGTCGAGGCCGCCCGCGACGCGGAAGTCCGCGACGAACTCGCTCAGGCAGGCCCCCTGCCCCGGCTCGTCGAGGACGCGGCCGAAGTCGCGGCTCGCCGCGATCCCCTCAACCGCGCGCTGGGTCGCCCGGCCGTCGGCGCCGGCGACGCGGTACGCGACCGCCGCGGCGAGCAGCTGTTGGAGTCCCTGCCCGATCCACCCCTTCTCGTCGGGCTCGAAGGGGTCGATCTCCGGCCGCGGGTCGGCGAGGACGCGCCGACCCCCGCGGGTGTAGCGGTCCCCCGCACGCTCGTACTTTCGCGCTGCCAGCGCGTCGACCGCCGCATCGTGGTGGCCGCCGTCGTCGGTGTTCACACGCGCGGTACGGGCGGCGGCGGGTTACGCCTATCGCCCCGCGCCGTGCGCCCGGCCTCGGAGCGCCCCGACCATACTTACTTTCGGGGATCGAATCGCCCCTATGGAGAAATCGGCGGACGCCACCGGACCGACTGCGGAGTCGGAGTCGCCGTCGGGCCCGGAGTCGCGGTCGCGGTCCGCCTCGTCTGGACCGGCGTCCACGTCGCAGTCGGACTCGCCGTCGCCCAGCAGTCGGACCGAGTGGCTCCTCGTGGTGGCGCTGCTCGCGGTCCCGATCGCCGTCGTCCCGGGCGACGGGGAGCCGACGCTGGTGAGCCTCTGGGGGTTCATCACCCTCGGCGGCGACGGCTACGGGGTCGGCGGCTACCCGGTCTGGGCATACTTCCTCGACCAACCGCGCCCGTTCGCCACGCTCCCTCCGTCGATCCGGGCGTGGCCCGTCGCGGTCGGCTTCCACCTCGCCGCGACCGGCAGCGCAACGGGCGGCGTCGCCCTCGGACGGGAGGACCGCCGGGTGACGGGCGGGCTGCTGGCGCTCGCGGCGGCCGCGACGCTGTGGGTCGCGGCGGGGCTCGGCGTGCGGTTCGGCGTCGGGTCCACCGCCGGGTGGTTCGCCGTGCTACCCGCGAGCGCGCTCGCGACGCTCGCCGTCGCGGCCGTCGCGTATGGCGGCGACCTCCGGGAGATCGTCGTCCAATAGGATCCCAATCGAATCGCGCCGACCGCCTTTACGACTCCGGGGTCGGAACCGGGGACCATGACAACGCTGTCGGGGCTCGTGACGGTCACCGGCGTCGCGGGACTCGCGACGGGGCTGGGAGCGATACCCGTGTTCTTCCGATCCCGGGTCAGCCACCGGACGTACGACGCGGCGCTCGGGCTCGCCGCGGGGCTGATGGTCGCCGCCGGCGTCTTCGGCCTGATCGTCCCCGGACTAGAGGCGGGGACGCTCGCGGCGGTGATGGGGGGCTTCTTTCTCGGCGGCGTCGCGCTGCTCGGCGGGAACTACGCGATCCCGCACCTCCACGCGCAGTACCGCGCGTGGCTCCCCGAGGGCGGCGCGACCGAGGTCGACGTCGCGTCGATGCCCTCGCCCGTCGAGGGCGACCCGGCGGTCGCGCCCGACGAGGCCGGCGTCGACGGTGGAACCGCGTCCGCCGACGCCGCGGCCCGCGAGGTGACGCTCCGGAAGGCGCTGCTCATCGGCGGGGCGATCACTCTCCACAACGCCCCCGAGGGGTTGGCGATCGGGGTCGCGTTCGCCTCCAGGTTGGAGGAGGTCGCGCTACTGCTCGCGGTCGTCATCGGCCTCCAGAACGTGCCCGACGGGTTCGCGTTCGCCGTGCCGATGTCGGACACCGGGATGTCGAACGCGCGTGTCCTCTTGTACACGACCCTCTCGGGAGTGGTGCCGCAGGTCGTCGCCGCAGTCTTCGGCTTCTCGCTCGTGTCGGTCGCGGCCGGGCTGTTCCCGGTGTCGTCCGGATTCGCGGCGGGGGCGATGCTCGCGGTCGTCTTCCGGGAGCTGATCCCCTCCTCGCACGGCCACGGGCACGCCGACGCCGCGACCGGCGCGTTCCTCGTCGGCTTCGTCCTGCTCGTCGTCGTGGACGCGGTCGTCGTGGTGTGAGCCGGGTCTACGACGCCGACCGTGCGGCGACGGACGCGACGCTCGAAAGGCCGCGAAACGCTTTCGACCGAAGGGGCCGTCATCTCCGGTATGTCCACGACCGTTTCGACGCCCGACGCCGACGAGACGTGCGCGTACTGCGGCTCCCGGATCTTCGACCACGACCCGATCTGCGTGCGCGACTGCGACGACGGCTGCGGCTCGCCCGCGTACTTCTGTAACTACGCCTGTCTCTCCGCGCACGTCGACGAGAACGACCTCACCGCGGGGAACGCCTGCGAGTGGTCACCCGGGGCGTGAGGAAGCCGAGGCGTGGCCGCCCGTCGTCCGCTACTCGTTGCGCGGGCTGCTCGGGTGATACCCCGTGTCGTACTCGCCCGGGTTCCCGTCGACGCGGTCGGGGTTGATCCGGCCGCCGAGCAGCATGAAGTCGAGCACGGTACAGTACAGCATCGCCTCGACGACGGGGACGGCCCGCGGCGGGAGGACGGGGTCGTGCCGCCCGACGACCTGGACTTCCTTCTCCTCGCCGGTCTCCCAGTCGGCCGACCGCTGCTTCTTCGGGATCGACGTGGGCGCGTGCCACGTCGCCTCGCCGTAGATGGGCTCGCCGGTCGTGATCCCACCCTGGAGCCCGCCGTGGTCGTTGCCCACGGGGACCGGGTCACCCTCTTCGCTCTCGACGTGGTCGAACGACTCGCCGTCGTCGAACGTCCAGTCCTCGTTGCGGTCGCTGCCCGCAACGTGCGTCGCGTCCTTTCCCAGCCCGTACTCGACGCCGGTGGTCGCCGGGATGGAGAACATTGCCTGCCCGAGGCGGGCGGGGAAGCTGTCGAAGCGCGGCGATCCGAGCCCGCGGGGGACGCCGCGGCACTCGAAGTAGATCGATCCCCCGATCGAGTCGCCCTCCTCTTGATACTCTTCGATCAGCTCCTGCATCTCCGCGGCCGCCTCGGGGTCGGCGCAGCGCACGTCGTTCTCCTCGCTGTGTTCGAGGATCTGCTCGAAGCTCACCGGGGCGGCCTCGACGTCGCCGATGCGGTTGACGTGCGCCTTGATCTCGACGTCGTGGTCGGAGGCGTCGAGCACCTGCTCGGCGACCGCGCCGGCCGCGACCCAGTTCACCGTCTCGCGCGCCGAGGAGCGCCCGCCGCCGCCCCAGTTGCGCGTGCCGAACTTCGCGGAGTAGGTGTAGTCGCCGTGCGAGGGGCGCGGCGCGGTGACGAACGGCTCGTACTTCCCCGAGCGGGCGTCCTTGTTCTGGATCACCATCCCGATGGGGGTGCCCGTGGTGTAGCCGTCCTGAACGCCGGAGTTGACGACGACCTCGTCGGGCTCGCCCCGCGAGGTGGTGATCATCGACTGGCCCGGCTTGCGCCGGTCGAGCTGCGCCTGGATCGCCTCCTCGTCGAGCTCGACGCCCGCGGGCACGCCGGAGACGGTGACGCCCATCGCGTCGCCGTGGCTCTCGCCGTAGGTCGTCAGCTGGAAGAGTCGGCCGAACCGGTTCCCGTTCATACTGTCACGTGTGGCCGGGGGCATATAGGGGTTGCAATCCGCGCAACGAGTGGGACCGCCCGCGCACCCGATCTCCCGCTTCCGGGCTCCGCGGTCAGGGCTCGGGCCGCTCCCCGAGCGTTACGTCGACGGTCTCCTCGTCGCCGCCGCGGACGACGGTGACGGCGACCGTGTCGCCGGGCGTCGTCTCCAGCGCGAGGTACTGCGAGAGGTCCGGGTTGTCCGCTACCGCCGCGTCGTCGAGCGCGACGATCACGTCGCCACCGGTGGGGACCGTCGCCCCGTCGACGGTCGTCTCCCCGTCCGACCCGCGGAGAGCGCCGTCGGCGGGGCCGCCGGGGACCACGTCTGCGACGTACACGCCGCTGGTGTCCGGGAGGTCGTTCCCGGCCGCGATTAGCGGGTCGACCGGCGCGACGCTGACGCCCATGTACGAGTGGTCGTACTCCCCGGTCTCGATCAGCGACGGAACGACCTCGTTCACGAGCCGGGCGGAGACGCCGAAGCCAACGTTGTCCCCGCGCGTCGCGGTCGCGACGCCGACGACCGTCCCGTCGAGGGTGACGATCGGACCGCCGCTGTTGCCGGGGTTCAGCGCGGCGTCAGTCTGGATTGCGTCCGCGATCGAGAAGCGCCCGGGCGCGGTCGACGCCGGGATCGTGCGGTCGCGACCGCTGACGATCCCCTGCGTGGCCGACCCCGACAGCCCGAGCGGCGCGCCGACGACCAACACCCGCGTCCCGACCGGCGGGAGTTCCCGCACCACCGGGAGCGGGTCCCCCGGGAGCTGGCCGTCGAGCTCGACGACCGCGAGGTCGCTGTACGGGTCACGGCCGACCAAGGAGGCGTTCACCCACGTCTCGTCCGTGGCCCGGACGCGGATCGCGTCCGGGTCGCCGATGACGTGGTCGTTCGTCACTAGGTGCGACTCGTCGTAGAGAAAGCCGGAGCCCTGTCCCGCGGGACCGCCCTCCTCGGAGCCGAAGACGGTATCGCGGCTCTCGACGTACGTCTGGACGCGCGCGACGGAGGGGACGACCGCGTCGTACACGGCGACGTAGTCGGGGTCGTCGACCGTCACCGGAGCGTCCACCTGCGGCGACGCTCCTGAGACGCCGTCGCTCGCCGGACCGCCGCTTTGTCCGAGACAGCCGGCCGCCGACGCGCCGGCGATCGCCGCGCTGAGGCCGAGAAATTCGCGTCGGGTGCGTCTCATGGCACTCAGTAGGCGTCCCACTCGATTAAGCGATCGGCCGGCCGAGATCCGGGACGGGAAACCGGCCGAGCCGTCCCGATGAGTCGGTTGAGTCCAGTGGTTTCCCGGGCCGACGCGCGACCGATGAGGGTATGTAACGGGAACGCGTTGGTGGGGGCGTGCGCGATCGCCTCACCTCCGACCTCGGCGTGTACGCTCTCTCGGGGCTGTTCTCGCTCGTCGTCTTCGCTTTCGCCCTCTGGATCCTCTCGCGGACGCTCCCCGGCGGGCTCGCGAGCCGACAGCTCGGGGGACTGATCGTCGGGTACCTGCTGTTCGTCGGCGTCTACACGACGGCGTGGTTCATCTACACCGGGATCGACAGCCGCGAAGAGGTCTGACCGGCGAGTCGCGGCCGCCGGCCGCTCCCGTTTCAGAAGCGACCGGATCCGCCTGCCGAACCGTTTTCACGCCGCCGCGCGACGGGGTGCGTATGACTCGGGACACCATCGCTTTCGACGTCGACGGCCGGGGCGTGGCGACGATCACCGTCGACCGCCCCGAACAGCTCAACGCGCTCACCGCCGAGACGCTCAAAGCCATCGAGGACGCGCTCGACGACGCCGCGGATCGCGACGCGCGGGCCCTCGTGATCGCCGGCGCGGGCGACGAGGCGTTCGTCGCCGGCGCGGACATCTCGCACATGGTCGACCTGTCGACGCCCGAGGCGCAGGCGTACGCCGAGCTCGGCCACCGCGTCGCGGACGCGATCGAGACGTTCCCCGCGCCGACGGTCGCCGCGATCGACGGCTACGCCTTCGGCGGCGGCTGCGAGCTCGCCTTGGCCTGCGATCTGCGGGTCGCCGCCGAGAGCGCGGTGCTCGGCCAGACCGAGATCGACCTGGGGATCATCCCGGGCTGGGGCGGCACGCAGCGCCTCCCGGCACTCGTCGGCGACGAGGTCGCCCGCCGGCTGATCTTCCTCGGCGAGCGCATCGACGCGGGCGAGGCCGCCGAGGTCGGCTTCGTCGGCGAGGTCGTCGCGGACGACGCCTTCGACGACCGGATCGACGAGCTGGCGGGCGAGCTGGCCGCGAACCCCGCGACCGCGCTGCGCGCGGCGAAGGAGGCGCTGAACGCGGCCGGCGAGGGGTCGGCTGCGACCGGGCTCGCCTTAGAGCGCCGGGCGTGGGCCGGGCTGTTCGGGACGCACGACCAGCGCGAGGGGATGGCCGCGTTCTTGGAGGAGCGCGAGCCCGAGTTCGAGTGATCCCGAACTTCGGCGACAAGTACGACGCCGACGCCCTCTTCTCGCCCGCCGACGCCGTCGGCGCGCAGGGCGACGGCCTGCCGGACGTGCCGCCGGCCGTCGTGCTCGGCTATCAGTCCGACCTCACCGACGCGGTGCGGGAGCGGAGCGACGACCACGTCGAGGTCGTCAGGGGCCAGCGCGTGGACCTGCTCTCGGAGGCGGTCGGGTACGTCGCGGTCCACGAGTCGGGCATCGGCGCGCCGGTGACCGCGATCGTCGCGGAGAACGTCGTCGCCGCCGGCGCGGAAGCGGTCGCGATGCTCGGTGGCGGCGCAGCGCTCCAGCCGGAGATCGACCCGGACGCGGCCGTCCTCCCGACCGACGCGATCCGCGACGAGGGCGTCTCGCACCACTACCTCCCGCCCGCCGAGCCGGTGACCGCGACCGCGTCGCTTGTCGACGAACTCGACGCGTCGCTCTCGCGCGCCGGTTTCGACACGCCTCGCGGGACGACGTGGACGACGAGCGCAATGTACCGCGAGACGGTACCCGAGGTCGAACGCTACCGCGAGGAGGGCGTCGTAACTCTCTGTATGGAGTCGGCCGCGCTGTGGGCGGTGGCCGAGTACCGCGACGCGGACGCCGCGACAGTCCACGAGATCGGTGACTACCTCGCGCCCGACGAGTGGGTACCAGAGGCGGACGCCGACCGCGGGCTCCCGGAGATGCTCGGACCGACAGTGGAGGCGCTGGCGCGGCACGTGGACGCGCGCTGAGCCAGAGCGGCATCGCACGGCGTTCGGTGCTGTGCCCGGCCGCGCCCCGTGCGACCGAGGTCCACGGAACCCCGGGATCGCCACGCTTTATTAATCGCCGCGAGTACCCGCGGCATGGACCAGTTGCGGCAGTCGCTCCTCGACGCGCCGATCATCGAGAAAGGCGAGTACCAGTACTTCGTCCACCCGATCAGCGACGGCGTTCCCATGCTCGAACCGGAGCTGCTCCGGGAGATCGTCATCCGGATCATCCGGAAGGCGGAGTTAGAGAACGTCGACAAGATCGTCACCCCCGCGGCGATGGGGATCCACATCTCCACCGCGCTCTCGCTGATGACCGACATCCCGCTGGTCGTCATCCGCAAGCGCCAGTACGGCCTCGACGGCGAGGTTCCGCTGTTCCAGGAGACCGGCTACTCCGAGTCGGAAATGTACATCAACGACGTGGAGGAGGGCGACCGCGTGCTCGTCCTGGACGACGTGCTCTCGACCGGCGGCACGATGAA
The DNA here is from genome assembly GCF_041379815.1 of Halorubrum miltondacostae. Taxonomy (NCBI): domain Archaea; kingdom Methanobacteriati; phylum Methanobacteriota; class Halobacteria; order Halobacteriales; family Haloferacaceae; genus Halorubrum; species Halorubrum miltondacostae. The sequence goes on along the minus strand of NZ_JBEDNY010000003.1, from coordinate 291,357 downwards.
GGCCATCCTCGACGCGCTCACCGACGAGGTCGGCGCGGACGTCGTCGACGTCGTCGCCGTCATCAAGAAGGCGGGCGAGAACGAGCTCGACGACACCGACTACAACGTGAAGACGCTGATCAATGTCACCGTCGAGGACGGTGAGGTCGTCGTCGTCGACGCGCAGGGCGACGAATAAGTCGTAATTCCCGGATCGGCGTACGACGCGGCCGACTTTTCACCAGATTATCTGTAAGCGATCGATCGTAGCTACGCGGACCTCTCTAAAGCCCCGGCCGCCCCTTCGAGTCTCACCCCTCACAGCGACCGCGCCCCACGCCTCCCCAGCCTCGCCGTTCGCTCGGGCTCCCTTCGGTCGCCCGCCGCTCACGGCGTCCCTCGCACGCGCCCCTCGCGGCCGCCGGTGGCGGCCGCTCGGCGGCGCGCGCCGACCGCGGCGCAGCGTCGATGTATAAACTTCGCGCCGCCCTTCGTCGCTGCCGGGCGCGGGCGGCTTTTATATCGCGGTCGTCAATGGCGGACCACACATGACCAGCGCGTTGTTCGTCGTGAGCGAGGAAGGGTACTGGGCCGAGGAGTGTATCGAGCCGCTGACGACTCTGGAGAGCGAGGGCGTCGACGTGACCGTCGCGACGCCGTCGGGGTCGCCGCCGGTCGTCGACGAGCGCTCGCTCGACCCCGAGGCCGCGGGCGGCGAGGAGCGAGTCGCGGAGCTCCGCGAGGTCGACGAGGAGCACCCCGAACTGAACGATCCGGAACCGATCGCGACCGTCGACGCCGACGGCTACGACGCGGTCGTCTTCCCCGGCGGCCATGGCACCGTCTGGGACGTGAACCAGGACCGCCACGCCCGGCAGCTGCTGCTCGACGCGGTCGCGGGCGACGACGGCGTCGCCCTCGTCGTCTGTCACGCGGTCGGCATCCTCGGGTTCACGCGCGAGGCCGACGGGACGCCGCTCGTCGAGGGGCGCGCCGTCACCGGCTTCCCGAACGACTGGGAGGACGGCATCGTCGACGACCACGACGTGATGCCGGACGGCCGGAAGCTCCCGTACTGGGTCGAAGACGAGGTCCGGCTGGCGGGCGCCGATTGGGACGCCGAACTCGACGCCGACACGAGCGTCACCGTCGACGGCGACCTGATCACGGCCCGCGGCCCGGAGTCGTCGGCCGCCGCGGCCGCGACGCTACTCGACGAGTTCTGAGCGCGCCGGCAGCGTCAAGTCGATCCGAACCGACTGCCGTCGGCCAGCGACACCGTGACGAACGCGACGGCGCTCGCGGCGACGCCGGGGACGACCGGGTCGAGCGCCGTCAGCGGGCCGAGCGCGCCGACCGTCCAGACTTCGGTGAGGACCTGCCACGCCGTCGCGGTGACGAACCCGACGACGACGCCGGCGAGGGCCCCGCCTCTCGTGGCCGCGTCCCAGTGAAGCCCGCCGAGGACGGGCACGAACAGCGTCGATCCGAGCACGGACGTGTAGAGCGCGACGATGAGCTGGACCACCCCGCCCAACGGGCCGGGGTTGACGGCGAGAGCGGCGGGGACGACCGCCGCGCCGACGGTCGCGATCCGGCTGACTCGTCGCACGCGCGCCGGTGTCGGCTCCGGGACGAGGCCCAGGGCCGGCAGCGTCCGCTCGTAGATGTCGTGAGCCACGGCCGCCGACGTGACCAGCAGCACCGAGTCGACGGTGCTGAGCACCGCGGCGACGATCGCACCGAGCAACAGTAGGCCGACCCCGGGACCGAACAGGTCGAGCGCGAGCCGGACGACGGACGCGTCCGGATCGGCCAGCCCGGGGAACCGGACGCGCGCGAGCAGCCCCAGCGTCAGGATACACACGGCGATGACGGCCTGAATCGCGATGGAGATCGGGATCGCTCGTTTGACCGTCTCCGGGTCTCGCATGGCGTAGACCCGCGAGAGTTCGTACGGAGCCACCGCGATGCCGAACCCGAACGACAGCGCCAGCCCGGTCGTGAGCCCGGGCGCCGAGGTGCCCGACAGCAACGCCGGGTCGATAGCCGCGGCCGCGTCGACGAGCGCGCCCGCGCCCCCCGTCTCGGCGACTCCGACGACGGCCGCCGCCGCGACGCCGATGAGGAGGGCCGTGACCTGAACCGCGTCCGAGTAGATGCTCAGCCGCATCCCACCGACGAGCGTGTACGAGAGCGCGACCGCGGCGAACGCCACGATGCCGAGGACCCGCGGCACGCCGAAGACGGCGTCGAGGACGACCGCCCCGGCGACGTACTGGGCGGTCGTGTACACGAGGTAGATGACGCTGACGAGGGCCGCGGTCGTCCCGCCGACCACCTCGTTGTCGCCGTCGAAGCGCGCCGAGAGGAACTCCGAGACGGTGATCCCGCCGCGGGCGCGCAGGTGCGGCCCCACGAACAGCAGCGACGTGACCCAGCCGGCCCAGATACCGAGCCACACCAGCCCGAAGCTCACGCCCACGGCGTAGTGGATCCCGATCGTCCCGATGAGCGTCCCCGCGCTGACTTGCGTCGCGGTCAGCGACATTGCGCCGAACACGCTCCCAATCCGGCGATCGGCCGCGTAGAACGACTCGGCGTTCGACGCGTCGGCCTCGCTGTGTGCCTTCGAGGAGCCGATCACGCCATCAACCTCCCCGAGCGAATTAATAAGTGATGCCCTCAGTTTCGCGGCAAAATAGTCCGATACTATATACAATAGTTATTAAACGATCGCGTCTCGTGTGAACACATGTCTATGGCCGACCGGCCGCCGATACGCGTCCTCTGCGTGGACGACGAGCCGGGGTTCGCGACGCTTACCGCGGACATCTTGGACCAACAGCACGACGACATCAGGGCCGTCGGCGTCACCTCCGCCGAGGCGGCGCTGGACCGACTCGACGAGTCGACGTTCGACTGCGTGGTCAGCGACTACGATATGCCCGACGTCGACGGCCTCGAACTGCTCGACGCCGTCCGCGAGCGCTACCCGTCGAAGCCGTTCATCCTGTTCACCGGGCGCGGCAGCGAGGCCATCGCGAGCGAGGCGATCTCCTCGGGCGTCTCCGACTACCTCCAGAAGACGGGCGGCAAAGAGCAGTACGAACTCCTCGCGAACCGGATCAGGACGTGCGTCACGCGACTCAGGGAACGACGGGACCGCGAGCGCGTCGAGGACTGGTACTCGCAGCTGTTCGAACAGCGGCTGATCGGCGCGGGGCTGTCACAGGACCGGAGCTTCAAGCTGGCGAACCGCCGCCTCGCCGAGATGCTCGGGATGCGGCGCGACGAACTCGTGGGCGAATCGGTGTCGTCGATCGTCGCCCCGCACGACCGGGACCGAGTGGTCCGGGCGATCCGACGGCGAGAGTCCGGCGACGACGACCGCGTCAGATACACGGTCGACCTCCTGGCGGCGGACGGCTCTACGTTTCAGGCGACGGTGGTCGGGAGCCGCGTCACCTACCGGGGCGAGCCCGCGATCCTCGGGCTCATCCAGCCGACCGGCGCGGACGAGGCGGCGGCCCCCCAGGCGGTCCGGAGCCGCGTTGAGGCCGCGAGCCGGATCCTCTCGCGCCCGCCGTCGGAACTGGACGCCCAGCTCCTGTCGACCGCGAACACGCACTTCGCCGAGGTCCTCGAAGCGCTCGACACCGGCGACTCGTCGCCGGCCACCCCCGATTCGACCCGCCCCGTACAGCTCTCCGACGCCGTCGGCGAAGCGGTGTCACAGAGCGGCCTCTCGGGGACGGCGACTGTGACGGTGGAACCGGACGGGTCCGTCGACCGCGACCGTGCGACCGTCGTCCTCGCCGTCCGAAACATCCTCCAAGCCGCGCTAGGGGAGGAGGTCGACGCGGTGGCGATCGACGCCCGAACGACGGCCGACGGCTTCCGAGTGCTCGTTCGCGACCCGCGGTCCGAGTCCGCGGAGGAGTGCTGCGTCGCCGAACTACCGTTCGACGTCGGCCTCGCCGGCGACGCGATGTACGGGATCGACCTGTTCATGCGGCGGATTCCGGGCGGCGTTCGCTGCGACGCGGTCGTCGCGGCGCAGTGAGCCGCTGACCGACCGCTCAGCGGATCACGAACGCCGGTTCCTCGATCCGCTCGCTCTTACACTCGGGGCACCGCGACGGCTCGTTGACCGGATCGTCGAAGCCGTCGAACCCGCAGTCGCGACAGGTCGGCGGCGCGACGAGGAACTCCTCGTCTGCGTCGCCGTTGCCCGCTTCGGATCCGCTCTCGTCGGCGACGGACCGCGAGACGTGTTCGAGGTGCTCGTATACCGTCGGCGTCGGCAGCGACAGCGTCGCCGCGAGGTCGCTCGCCGTCCGCGGCTCCTCCCGGAGCGCGTCGGCAATCCGCTGGCGGGTCGTCTCCATGCGCCGCCTTCGCCCCGCGCCGGCTAAAACGGCCCGGGACGCCGCCGGCGCACCACCCGGCGGTGACGCGGGCACAAGAGGTATGTCACCGGGGTGAGACGGAGGAGTATGAAAGCTGTCGTACTCGCAGGTGGCTACGCGACCAGACTCTGGCCGATCACCGAGCACCGGCCGAAGATGTTCCTCCCGGTCGGCGAGAACACCGTCATCGACGAGATATTCGAGGACTTGGAGGCGGACGACCGGGTGAACGAGGTGTTCGTCTCGACGAACGAGCGCTTCGCCGACACGTTCGCCGACTACCTCGACGAGAGTCCCTTCGAGAAGCCGACGCTGTCGGTCGAGGAGACGGTCGAGGAGGACGAGAAGTTCGGCGTCGTGGGGGCGCTCGAACAGCTCATCGAGCGCGAAGAGGTCGACGACGACCTGATCGTCGTCGCGGGCGATAACATGATCAGCTTCGATCTCGGCGACTTCGCGGACTTCTTTGAGGACAAGGGGACGCCGACGCTGGCGGCCTACGATGTCGGCGACCGCGAGCGCGCGAAGTCGTACGGGCTCGTCCAGCTGGAGGGCGACGAGGTGATCGACTTCCAAGAGAAGCCCGACCATCCGGAGTCGACGCTCGTCTCCATCGCCTGCTACGGGTTCCCCGCCGGGACGCTCCCGAAGCTCACGACCTACCTCGAAAACGGCCAGAACCCGGACGAGCCAGGCTGGTTCCTCCAGTGGCTCCAGGAGCGCGGGGCGGTCAACGCGTTCACCTTTGACGGCGCGTGGTTCGACATCGGCACCGCCGACAGCTACCTCGACGCGGTCGAGTACGCGCTCGACGGCGGGACGCTCGTCGCCGACGGCGCGACCGTCGAGGGCAGCGACCTGGGCGACGTCGTCCACGTGATGGACGGCGCGACGGTGACCGACTCGACGCTCGACCGCGCCGTCGTCTTCCCGGACGCGACGATCGGCGACTCCGAGATCCGCAACTCCGTGATCGACACGGGCGCGACCCTGACGGGCGTCGACCTCTCCGGCGCGCTGATCGGCTCGTACACCTCGATCACCGAGGGCGACGACTTCTAGCGGGAGTCGCCGCGGCCGCCGCCGGTCGTCGGGCTCGGTTCTCGGAGCCTGCTCACTCGTCGGTCCCGGCCTGCGCGTGCGTGTGGTGGTAGCAGTCGAACGCGGGGTCGCCGCCGTCGGTCGCGGGGTAGAAACAGACCCGCTGGTAGCGCTCGTTGTCCAGTAGGTTCGCGACGAAGCCGCCGGTGTGTCGCGAAACCGAGTCGTACGGGTCGCCGCAGGCGGGACAGCTCGCCGGCGGGTCCTCGGGGACGTACATACGGCGTGTCGGTCGACGCTACGCTCCCGAGCCGGAAAACGGCCGCGGCGGGGGTCGGCGACCGTGGCGGCTCAGGAGCCGTTCGACCCGTCGCCGCTCCCGCCTTCGACGCCCAGCGCGTCGAACAGCTTCCGCCGGACCGCCTCCTCGGTGAGGTGGAGCAGCGTGTCGCGGTTCTCGCCGCTCGCCTCGATGCCCGTGAAGATGCCGAGCGGGATCTCGAGCGACCCCTGCGTGGAGTGGCCCGCCGCGTCGCCCATCTCCGAGAACGCCTCGTCGAGCACGTTACCGATGTTCAGCCGGATGTCCTTCGAGCGGGCCGCGAGGTAGATCCTGTCGTCGGCGATCCCCAGCACGGCCGTCGTCGTGATCCCCTCTAGGTTGAGGAGGTGTTGGGCCGCCTGCGCGAGCGCCTCGCGGTCGCGGATGAACCCGGCCGTCGAGAAGAGGTGGCTCCCCTGGACCTCGCGGTTCTGGATCGCCTCCGCGAGCACGTCGAGCGTCTCCGGGCTCATCGACGGCGACTCCACCTGCTCGAGCGTGTCGTGGTTCGCGAACGGGTGGAGGTACGCGGCGGCGGTCAGGTCCGCGGGGGTCGTGTCCCGCTTGAAGTCCAGCGTCTCGGCGCGGATCCCGTAGAGGAGCGCGGTCGCGACCGCCTCCGAGGGCGACTGGTCGAACTCCTGGAGATACTTCGTGAGGATCGTCGACGTCGAGGAGACGTTGGTCCGCACGTCGACGAACCGCGCGTCGAACGGCACCTCGGCCTCCAAGTGGTCGAGGTAGATGTCGACTGAGGCGTCGAGATCGAGGTCCTCCGCGGCGGCTTTCGCGAGGTCGACGGCCGCGACCGTCGCGTACTCCGCGAGCGGCGGGGCCTCGCTGCGGGCAAGCAGGTCGATCCCGAGCAGGTTGACGAACGCCCGGTTCTCCTGGTGGCCGACGTCGCCGGAGTAGATGATGTCGGCGTCGACGCCGAACGCCTCCGCGATCGCTTGGAGCGCGGTCGCGGACGCAATCGAGTCCGGCTCCGGGTTGTCGTGGGTGAGGATCGCCATCCGGTCGCCGCCCTCTTCGATGATCTCCGCCAGCTGGCGGGCCATGTACTCCAGCTCGCCCGTCTCCAACGACTGGAGCGCGCTGTCGGCGATCACCGTCGAGGGGTTGATCACGACGTCCGCGCCGCGTTCGCGCAGCTCGTCCTCGCTGACCGGGTCGGAGGCCCGGGCGACGAGGTAGTGGTCGCCGCCGGTCTCCCTGACCGCCGAGACGGCGGCCTTGTTTGCCTCCACGTCGCTGGCGAGGATCAGCACGATGTCGCGGTCGGCGAGCTCGTCGACGACGTCCGGCTCGGCGATGTCTTGGACGCGCGCGTTGAGGTCCTGGTCGCGGAGCGCCTCGACCCGGCTCTCGTCGCGGTCGAGGATGAGGACGTCCTTGCCGCGCTCGGTCAGTTCCTCCGCGACGGCGTGGCCGACGCTTCCGCAGCCGAGAATGGCGTATCGGGTCCGCGCGGATCCGGATGCCCCACTACTCATTGGAGGGAATTCCGCGGCACGACACTTAACGAGTGCGCTCTCGGCGTTGCCCCCGTCGACGGGGCCGGAAATCCGGCGCCTCCGGCGCCGGAGAAGCGTTCACGACTCCGGACGCGAGACCGTCGCACTCGTGCGATTCCACTGCGGTCCGTTGAGCGCCGACGGGGTCGAATGAAAAGGCCTTTTAGCGTGACCCGGGTACGAACTTGTGAGGGCCGGTAGCTCAGTTAGGGAGAGCGACGGACTCTTAATCCGTCGGTCGCGTGTTCAAATCGCGCCCGGCCCGCTCCTTCGTTGTTGCCGCCGTTCACCCCGCAGCGTAGCCGTTTTTGTTGGGTTCGAGACGGCGCCGTTGGCTCACCGTCGACCCTCGTAGCCGCAACCGCCTGTCTTCGGAGCCGCGACCGTCTTCCTTTGGAGTCGCGATTATCAGTCGCGAAGCCGCAGCACCGACTTCTCCTTCCCGTGCGACTCGATCATCACGTCCGATTCGGCCCGGAGCCACTCCGGAACGCTCGCGACGTGGCGCGCGTGTTTCTGCGGCGCCGCCTCCGGATCGCCGTGGAGCCGCGCCGGCTCCGAGTAGTGCGTGATCGGCCTGACGTCGCCCCACGTCTCGCGGGCCGCTTCGAACCCCTCGCGGTACGTGTGACCGCGGTCGGTGAAGGCGTGGTGGTGGTAGTCGAACGTCACCGGAATCCCGGCGTCGGACGCGACCGCGTCGACGAGTTCGGTGACGCCGAACAGCGACTCCTTGTCGTCGTTCTCGACAACCAGCCGATCCCTGGCGGGCGGCGCGAGGTCAGTCACGACGTCGCAGAACCGGTCCGCCGTGGCCGCCTTGTCGCCGTAGTGCGCGCCGATGTGGACGTTGATGGCGTGTCGCGGCGACCGTGGCAAGTCCATCAGGTCGAGCCAGCGCCCGTGGTGTTCGACCGACTCGACCGACCGCGCGACCGTGTCGCTCGACTCGCTCGCCAGCTTACACCAGTGGCTCGGGTGGAAGGTGAGCCGCATGTCGTTCGACCGGACGATCTCGCCGCAGTCGGTCGCGATAGATCGGACGCGCTCGTAGTTCGGGAGCTCGTCGAGTTCGAACTGCGAGTTCCACGGGACGAGCGTGGAGCTACACCGGTAAAAGTCGACGTCGCGGTCGCGGTTCCACCGCAGGATCGCCCGCAGGTCCTCGAAGTTCCGCTCGGCGAGTTCGGCGACGCGCTCGATCCCCTCGGCCTCCCACGTCCGCTTGCGGATGTCCCGGTTACAGCGCCGCGGCGGGTCGCGCTCGCGGAGCGTCCGGTTCATCGCGGCGTATCCGAGCATGACCGACCGTTCGGGCGCCGAGGGTTAGACGCGTTCGGTGCGTCCGGCCGTCCGACCGCGTCCGCGTAACCGTCTTGTGCGACACGGGCGTACATGTCGCCGTACCGACCTGCTGGGGGCGACCGAACGCGACGGCCGTTCGGACGCGGCGGCGGGTGGACGACTATGGGACAGGAGACCTTGGACGGCGTCGACATCACCGCGCTGCGGACGGAGTACGACCGGAAGGTCAACCGCGAGCTTCCGGCGCGGGCCAGGGACGCGGGCGACTGGCCGATCCGCGAGGACCACTGCTTCGCCCGCGTCGCGCTCGACAACGCGTTCGGCGGTCGGTGGGACGAGCACGTCTCGGGACGGCCGGCGTATAGACACCTCTCGGCCAACGAGTTGGAGGCGGCGATCGCGGTCGCGGACGCGATGCTCGCGGAGGGACGCCCCGCGGTCGAGCGGTACGACGAGCGGTCGCTCGCGTGGCGCGACGAGCCCTGACCGCAACGCGCCACAGCCCGCCGCTCGGGTCACCGTCGGCGGTCGCTCACGAACGGCTCAACGCTTTTGACCGAGCGGCGCCGACGATCGCCCATGAAACGAAACGTCGGCCGGATCGACGCGGTCGCGCGGATCGTCGGGGGCGTCGCCATCGGGGTCCTCGCGCTCCTCGTCGCGACGACGGACGTCAGCGTGCCGGTCGTCTCGGGCGTCGGACTCGCGATCGCCGGCGCCGTGCTCGTCGTCGAGGGCGCGACGCGCCGGTGCCTGCTCTACCGCGCGCTCGGGATCGACCGCTGTCCGGTGGACTGACCGCCGAGCAATCGCCCGCCGGATCGTCACCCGCCGTCCGCCGCCGCGTCGCGCTCGGGCGCCGCCGCTAGGGGCGGCTCGACGCCGAGCAGGTCCGCGCTCACCGTCCACAGCCGGCGGGCGGCGGTCTCGTCCCGGGCCGCGCGCGACGGCGCCGTCGGCTCTCGATCCGCAAAGTATCGCCCAGAAACGGTCGCCGTCTCCGGCGACACGGCCGGCACGAGCAGTTCGGCGGCTCCTTCGGCGACGCTCGTCACCAACGGGAGGCCGTCGAGCGCCCCCAGCACGCGCGAGACCGGTCCCGGGAGGAACCGGCTGAAGCCGCTGCCCGGGATCGCGCCGGGGTGGACGCTGTTCGAGGTGATGTCGCGGTCGGCCGCGTCGAGGCGGTCGGCGAGTTCAGCCGCGAACAGCACGTTCGCGAGCTTCGAGTGGCCGTACGCCCACGTCGCCGAGTACCCGTCGACCGTCCGTACCCGCGTGAGGTCGAGCTCCGAGCCGCGGTGCGCGGCCGACGCCGTGGTGACGACCCGCGCGCCCGGTCGGAGGTGGTCGAGCAGCTCCGCCGTCAGCAGATACGGGGAGAGGTGGTTGACGTGGAACGTGTACTCGACGCCGAGGTCGGTCAGCCGTCCGTCGCGGAAGAACCCGCCGGCGTTGTTGATCAGCAGGTCGAGACCGTCCGTCTCGCGGCGGACGGTCGCGGCCAGCTCGCGCACCGAGTCGGGGTCGGCGAAGTCCGCGCGGACGAAGCGGCCGTCGGCGCCGACGGCCGCGAGCGCTTCGACGACGGCCTCTCCGGCCTCCCGGTCCCGGCCGTGGACGATCACGTCGGCGCCGAGCCGCCCTAGGGCGAGCGCCGCGGCGCGACCGATCCCGCTCGTCGAGCCGGTCACGAGCGCCTGGCGGCCGCGACAGTCGACGTCCGCCACGCTCGCGATGTGCTCCGGATCGTTTGTCATACCGATCGTTGAGCCTGGACGCACTTGAGCGCGGCCACGGTCGGACCGCCGCGCCTGGCGGCCGGACGCGACGGCCCCCGCCGTAACCGATATGCCGACGCTGTCCCACTCTCACTCATGGACCTCGAGACCGCTGAGACGGCCGCGGACCCGGACGAGCTCCGGGATCGACTCCCCCCGGCGCCGGGCGAGTGGACCCGGACCGCCGACACCACCGGCACCGTGGAGTACCGACTGCCGAGCGACGAGAGCCCCTGTACGGCGGCGAAGCTGACCGTCCGCCCAGAGCTGTTCACGGAGCGCGCGGTACGGCTCGACAAGACGGTCGACTGTTCGAGCGTCGGCACGGATCGATTCGACGCGGTCGAGGACGCCGTCGCGGTCGTGGAGCGGGAGCTGGCGCACGTGCTGCGCGGACTCGACGACGCTTCGGAGGGGGAGACGACCGCTCGCGCCGACCCGTAATCGTCGCGCCGGCGGCGACGAGCGGCGGCCGGCCGTGAGCCCCGCCCCGCGGATCCTTTATCTGCTGCCCCGTCGACCACGGCCCGTACATGACGACTCTCGACGACGCGGCGGCGGTGATCACCGGAGCGAGTTCGGGCATCGGCGAGGCGACGGCGCACGCGCTCGCCGAGCGCGGCGCGAACGTCGTTCTCGTGGCGCGGCGACGCGAGGCCCTCGAATCGGTCACGGCGGACGTGCGGTCCGAGCACGGCGTTGAGGCCGTGGTCGCGGCCGGCGACGTGCGCGACGCGGCGACCTCGGCGGCGGCGGTCGAGGCGGCGGTCGAGGAATTCGGCGGCCTCGACGTGGCCGTCGTCAACGCGGGGATCGCCCGCGGGAGCGACGTAGCGACGATGACGGACGAGGAGTACTCCGTGATGCAGGAGACGAACGTGGACGGCGCGTTCTTCCTGACGCGCGAGGCGCTCCCGCACCTCACGGAGAGCGAGGGGAGCCTCGTCGCAGTCGGCAGCTTCGCCGGGGAGTACCCGCGGTCGTTCAACCCCGTGTACGCCGCGACGAAGTGGTGGGTCCGCGGGTTCGCCCACAGCGTCGCGGCGCAGGTCGGCGACGACGGCGTCGCCGTCTCCGTGGTCAACCCCTCGGAGGTCCGGACGGAGTTCGGCAGCGAGGACGGCGAGCCGTTCGAGGAGCGGTTCGAGCCGGGGAGCGTCACCGAGCCGGAAGAGGTGGCGGAGGCGATCGCCTTCGCCGCGTCGCGGCCCGGCTCGACGGCCCAAGAGATCGACCTCTTCCGGCGGGACAAGTTCGCCGACGCGCTGTAGGGCCCGACCTGGCGAGGCCGGTATATCCCGAGAATTCGACCCGGCGGTCGCTTAGCGCTTCCGGAGCGCGGCCCGGTAGTGCGGACCGTCGCCGGAGCCCTCGCGGTCGATCGCGTCCACGACCCAGTCGGTCCCGACGGCGGCCTCGCGGAGTCGGTCCGGCGAGAACAGCCTGAATTGGAGCGTCGGGTCCGTCTCCCCGTCGTACCGGAACCACATGACGCGGTGTGCGAGCCCCGGCGTCGGATCCGCGCGGTACCCGAGGAAGTCCGCCGCCTCGGGGTGGACTGGGTCGTAGCAGTCGACGACCGCCGTCGCGTCGGGCGTCGTGACGAACGCGAGGTCGGCGAGGAAGGCAGAGAGCCCGCGCATCGACCCCGCCAGCCCGATCTGCGTCCCGATCGCGAGCGCCGACGCGAACCGGTCACGCCCGAACGACTCGCGGAGGGCGAACATGTCGCCCTCGCGGGCGTCTTCGACCCCCCGGTCCCGCATCGTCTCGACGAGCGCCGGGCTGTGCTCGACGGCCACCGTCTCGAACCGCTCCTGAAACCGCAGCGCGTGGCGGCCCGCGCCCGCGCCGAGGTCGACCAGCGGGCCGTCCAGCCGGGACGCTAGCCACGACCCCGCCTCGTCGTCGGGGTCGAACTCGGCGAAATAGAACGCCTCGATCGGGTGTTCGCGGACCGTCTCGCCGTCTCCCTGGTAGAGCGGCTCCGTCCGCTCGCCGCGGTGGTGGTCGCGGATCGCGCGTCCGAAGGCGTCGGCCATACGCCGGACTGTCCGCTCACGGTGAAAAGCGGTTCGTGAGATCGTCACACAGTGACGCACCTAGTCGCACGCCGTGTCAGCCGGCGACGGAACCGGACGCGGTCGACCGTTCAGTCGTCGCTCTCGGCCGCCGACCCGCCCGTCGAGTCGGCGACCCGCTTCGTCTCGCTGTCCACGCTGATCCCCTCCCAGTCGTCGTCGGTGTGGAACCCCTCGCGCTCCTTCGCGCCGGGGGCGACGCGCATGAACTCGGCGCGCTCCCGGGCGCGTTCGATCGTGTGCCCGCCGCAGTACGAGAGCCCCGAGCGGATCCCCTGACAGAACTCCTCGGCGACGGTCGCCACCGGCCCCTTGTACGGCGTCAGCGCCTCGACGCCCTCGTCGGCTCCGACGTCTGCGCCCTTGTCGTCCCGGTCCTCCGCGGCGGCGGTCGTCGCCATCCCGCGCGACCGCTTGTACCGCGTGCCGTCGACCTCGACGACCGCGCCCGGGGCCTCCTCGGTCCCGGCGAAGAGGCTCCCGAGCATCACCGTGTCGGCCCCGGCCATCAGCGCCTTCGCCGCGTCGCCGGAGGTGCGGATCCCGCCGTCGGCGCAGACCGTGACGTCAAGGTCCGCGGCCGCGGTCGCACAGTCGTCGACCGCGGTCAGCTGCGGGACGCCGGCCCCGGCGACCTTCCGGGTCGTACAGTGCGAGCCTGGGCCGATGCCGACCTTCACGCAGTCGGCCCCGGCCGCCGCGAGGTCCTCGACGCCCGCCGGCGTGGCGACGTTGCCCGCGACGAGGTCCGTCTCCGGGAACTCCGTCGCGATCTCCTCGACGGCCGCGATCGTCCGGTCGAGGTGCCCGTGCGCGACGTCGACGACGATCGCGTCCACGCCGGCGTCGACCAGTGCGGCGCTGCGAGCGAGGTGGTCCTCGTTGATGCCGACCGCGGCGGCGACCTGCTCGCCGGCCGCGGCCACCCGCTCGACCTGCGCCGACTGCTCGTCGGCGGTGAGGAAGCGGTGGAGAACGCCGAGCCCCCCGGCGCGCGAGAGCTCGATCGCCAGCTCGGCCTCCGTGACGGTGTCCATCGCCGCCGAGACCAGCGGCGTCTCGAGTTCGACGTTCGGCGTGAGCCGCGTCGAGAGGTCCACGTCGCTCCGGCTGTCGACGGGCGACCGCTGCGGGACGAGCAGCACGTCCCCGTAGCTCAGCCCGGTTCGTAGATCGTTCATACCCCTAGCGAGGAGAGAGTCGGACGGGCAAAAGTCTCTCGATACGGCGAGACTCGGGGTTCGCGCCGCTAAGACCCGTCAGTACCCCTGCTCGGCCAGCGCGTCCTCCAGCGCGGCGAGGACGTACTCGACGTTCTTCGGGCGGGCGGAGTGGCCCATACAGCCGATCCGCCAGATGTCGCCCTCCAGGTCGCCGAGGCCGGAGGCGATCTCCAGGTCGTACGCCGCGAGGAGGTGGTCGATGACGGCGGCGTCGTCGACCCCGTCGGGCACCCGGACCGCGTTCACGCTCGGGAGCCAGTACTCGTCGGGCGCGTTCATTTCGAGGCCCAGCTCGCGGAGCCCCGTCTTCAGCTCGCTCGCGACCTCGCGGTGGCGCGCCCACCGCTCTTCGATGCCCTCCTCGGCGACGAGGCGGAGCGCCTCGCGCAGCGCGTACACGTTCGTGATCGGCGCGGTGTGGTGATACGAGCGGTCGTCGCCCCAGTACCCCTCCAACAGGGAGAGGTCGAGGTACCACGAGCGGGCCGGCTCCTCGCGGTCGAGCACCCTGTCCATCGCACGGTCGTTGAGCGTGAGCGGGCTCGCGCCCGGCGGACACGAGAGGCACTTCTGCGGGCCGGAGTAGGCGGCGTCGACGCCCCACTCGTCGACGCGCATCTCCACGCCGCCGAGCGAGGTGACGCAGTCCGCGATCACGAAGGCGTCGTGGGCGTGCGCGATGTCCGTCAGCTCGTCGACGTTCGGCTGGCGGACGCCGGTCGAGGTCTCCGCGTGGACGAAGCCGAACACGTCCGGCTGGTGTTGGTCGAACGCGCGCTCGACGTCGACGGGGTCGAGTGGCTCGCCCCACGGGGCGTCCACCGCGGCGACCTCGCCGCCCGCCCGCTCGGCCATCGACTTCATCCGGCCGCCGAAGTAGCCGTTCGTCGGGACCAGCATCGTGTCGCCCGGCTCGACGAGGTTGCCGATCGCGGCCTCCATCGACGCGGACCCCGTCCCGGACACCGGAATGGTCCACCGGTTGTCGGTCCGGAACGTGTAGCGCAACAGCTCCTGGACCTCGTCCATGATCTCGACGAACGACGGGTCGAGGTGGCCGACGAGCGGCGTGCTCATCGCCTTGAGGACGCGCGGGTGGACGTCGCTCGGACCCGGACCCATCAGCGTCCGGTCCGGCGGCGTCAGCTCGCCGACCTCGGGCGGTCGCTCGTCGACGCCGGGCTCGACGTGGGAGTTCGACATACCTCGGATCCGGAAAGCGACGTGAAAAACCCGACGGAACCGGGAATCTGCGGCGACGGGAGCCGCCCGATCGAACGACGTCGATCCTTCGCCCCCGGTCCGTTCGCGCATCGATCCCGGGCAACTAAGCCGCCCGGACGAGTACACTGACCCATGCCCGGCCCACCGCGTGGCTCGAACTCGGAACGGGACCTCCAGACGGTCCTCGACCGGATGGCGGACGGGTTCTTCGCCCTCGACGCGGACTGGACCGTCACGTACGCCAACGACGCCGGCCGACGGATCCTCCGGTCCGCGATGAGCGACGAGGCCGTCGGCGCGAACGGTGCCGTCGAGGGCCGCCACCTGTGGGACTCGATCCCCGGCTCGGCAGAGACGCAGTTCTACGACGAGTACCACCGCGCCATGGCGACACAAGAACCCGTCTCGTTCGACTCGTACTACGAGCCGCTGGGCACGTGGTTCGACGTGCGCGTGTTCCCCGACGACGACGGGCTCTCCGTGTACCTCAGGGACGTGTCCGAGCGGCGTGAACTGGAGCGGCGACAGCGGGAGAGCCTCAAAGCGATCCAGCAGTTGTACGCGGTCTCGTCTGACCATGACCGCACGTTCGAGGAGAAGGTCGAGGCCATCCTGCGGCTAGGCTGTGAGTACCTGGACGTGCCGAACGGCTTCCTCACCCGGATCGAGGACGGCAAACAACGCGTCGTCGTCTCTCATGCCGACCACCCGTTGCTCCAAGCGGGGGAGACGTGCCCCCTCGACGAGGCGTACTGTAAGCGCACGATCGAACGCGACACGCTGTTGACCGTCGTCGACGCGTCCGACGAGGGATGGGAGAGCGATCCGGCCTACGAGACGTTCGGCCTCGAGACGTACCTCGGCGGACAGGTGGCGGTCGACGGGGAGCAGTACGGCACCCTCTGTTTCGCCGCGACGACCCCTCGCGGGGAGCCGTTCACCGACACCCAACGGACGTTCGTCGAACTGCTGACGCGGTGGGTGAGCTACGAGCTGGAGCGACAGCGCGCCGCCGAGCGGCTCGAACGCGAGCGGAACCGGCTCGACGAGTTCGCGAGCGTCGTGAGCCACGACCTCCAGAACCCCCTCACGACCGCGCGGGGCTGGCTGGACCTCTTGGCCGACGACTGCGACAGCGACCACCTCGACCCGGTCGAGCGGTCACTCTCGCGGATGGAGACGCTCATCGACGACTTGCTGACGCTGGCGCGCGAAGGAGACGCCGTCGACGACCCGCGCCCCGTCGACCTCGTCGCGACCGCGACCGACGCGTGGGAGACGGCCGACACGCGGCGCGGAACTCTCGAGACCGCGGTCGACGGTGGGGAAATCCTCGCCGACGCGGCGCGGCTCCGCCAGCTCCTCGAGAACCTCTTCCGCAACGCCGCGGAACACGGCGGCGAGGACGCGACCGTGACGGTGGGCTCGCTCGCGGACGGCTCCGGGTTCTACGTGGCCGACGACGGACCGGGGATCCCCGAGGACGAGCGTGACCGGGTGTTCGAGACCGGGTACACCACGACTGCCGACGGGACGGGGTTCGGCCTGAACATCGTCGGTGAGATCGTCGACGCGCACGGCTGGGCGATCCGCGTCGTCGAGTCAGAAGACGGGGGCGCTCGCTTCGAGGTCACCGGCGTCGAGTCGGCTTGAGCCGCCCCGAACGACGCGTGCGGCGTCGGCCGCTCGTCTCGGCTCACTCCTCGTCGACGAAGTCGGGCTCCGTGCGCTTCGCGTCGCGCTCCGCCACGAGGTGGTCGACGAACTCGTCGAGGTCGACGTCGCCGCGCTGGTTCTCGAAGCGATCGCGGACCGAGACGGTGCCCGCCTCCTGCTCGTCCTCGCCGACGATGACCATGTACGGGAGCCGGTCGTCGTGGCCCGCGCGGATCTTGCGGCCGACGGTCCAGTCGCGGTCCTCGACCTCGACGCGGAAGCCCGCGTCCTCCAGCTCGTTTTTCACGCGGTGGGCGTAGCCGAGCGTCTCGTCGGAGACGGGGAGGATCCGGACCTGCTCCGGCGCGAGCCACAGCGGGAAGTTGCCGTCGAAGTGCTCGATGAGCACCATGAAGAAGCGCTCGTAGCTCCCGTACAGCGCCCGGTGGATCATCACCGGCTGGTGGTCCTCGTTGTCCTCGCCGGTGTACGTGAGGTCGAACCGGTCGGGCATGTTGAAGTCCAGCTGGACGGTCGGCCCGTCCCAGACGCGCCCGAGCGCGTCCTCGAAGCCGAAGTCGATCTTCGGGCCGTAGAACGCGCCGTCGCCCGGCTCGACGTCGTAGTCGTAGCCCCCCGACTCGAGCACGTCGCGCAGCTGCTCCTCGGCGGACTCCCAGATCTCGTCGCCGCCGACGGACTTGTCGGGCCGGGTCGCGAGGGCCACCTCGACCTCTAGGTCGAGCGTCTCGACGACCTCGAAGATCATCTCGATCACCGACTCGATCTCCTGGCGGATCTGGTCCGGGCGGACGAACAGGTGGCCGTCGTCGATGGTGAACGACCAGACGCGCGAGAGCCCCGACAGCTCGCCGCGCTGTTCTTTCCGATACACCTTCCCGTTCTCAAAGTAGCGCTGGGGCAGGTCGCGGTACGACCAGTTCTGCTGGTCGAAGATGGTCGCGTGGCCCGGGCAGTTCATCGGCTTCAGCCCGTACTCCTCGTCGTTGACGTCGAGGAGGAACATGTCGTCCTTGTAGTTCTCGTAGTGGCCCGACTGCTTCCACAGCTCCGTTCGGAACACATGCGGCGTCTCGACCTCCTCGTACCCGTGGTCGCGGTTGAGCTCGTTCGCGAAGTTGGAGAGCTCGCGCAGCACCGTCTTCCCCGGGGGGTGGTACAGCGGCAGGCCCGGCCCGGTCACCGTCGGGATCGAGAAGAGGTTCATCTCCTGGCCTATCTTCCGGTGGTCGCGCTCCTGGGCCTGCTCGCGCAGTTCGAGGTACTCGTCGAGGTCGGACTCGCTCGCGAACGCGGTGCCGTACACGCGCGTCAGCGTGTCGTTCTCCTCGTCGCCGCGCCAGTAGGCGGCCGACACCTCGAGCAGCGTCGCCGCGCCGATCTCGCCTGTCGACTCGACGTGGGGGCCCTGACAGAGGTCCTGCCAGTCGTCCTGGACGTAGAAGGTGACCTCCTCGCCGTCGGCCTCCTCGTCGAGGATCTGGCGCTTGTACTCGTTGTCGGCGTAGACCTCCTTTGCCTCGTCGCGCGAGCGGACCTCGCGCTCGATGTCGTAGTCGGCGGCGATTATCTCGTCCATCTCGTCCTCGACGGCGGCCAAGTCGTCCTCGTCGACGTCGACGTCGGTCACGTCGTAGTAGAAACCGTCGTCGGTCGGCGGGCCGATCGTCAGCGTCGCCTCCGGGTGGACGCGCTGGAGTGCCTGCGCGAACACGTGGGCCGCGGAGTGGCGCAACACCGTGAGGTACTCGTCAGACTGGTCGGTGACGATCTCGATCCGCGCGCCGTCGTGGACCGCCGCGTGCTTCTCGACGAGTTCGCCGTCGATCTTCCCCGCGACGGTGTCGCGACCGAGCCCGGGGCCGATCTCGAAGGCGACGTCCTCGACTGTCGAGCCCGCCGGAACGGTCAGCTCTGATCCGTCCGGCAGGACGACCGTCACCTCGGCCTCCGCATCGGTCTCGCTCATACTGTGTCGGAGCCGGACGACCGCAATAAGTGTGTTCGATCCGCGCCGCGGCGTGACACGGTCGAGCGAACGTCGTTCGGCGCTCGCCACCCCGCTCGCGGCAAATCACGCCGTCGCCCGGGAGCCCCGGATCGGCGGGGAGCGATGGCAACACACAAATCCCGCGGCAACGTTTGCCGGCCTATGACCGACCATCGGGAGCCCCTGTCGTCCGTGTTGGAGACGGTCGGGGAGACGCCGCTCGTCGACGTCCACGACGCGCCGGACGCGGTGCCGGTGTACGCCAAGCTGGAGTCGTTCAACCCCGGCGCGAGCATCAAGGACCGCATCGGGAAGTACATGCTCGAACGGATGCTGGAGCGCGGCGACGTCCCCGAGGGCGGTACCGTGATCGAGCCGACGGCCGGCAACACCGGGATCGGCCTCGCGGTCGCGGCCAAGCAGCTCGGACTGAACGCGATCTTCGTCGTCCCCGAGCGCTTCTCGGTGGAGAAACAGCAGCTCATGCGCGCGCTCGACGCCGAGGTCGTGAACACCCCGAGCGAGGACGGGATGGGGCTCGCGATCGACCGCGCCCACGAGATCGCCGACGAGCTCGACGACGCCGTCGTCCCGCAGCAGTTCTCCAACCCCCTCAACGTGGAGGCGCACTACGAGACGACGGCGCCGGAGATCGATGAGGCCCTCAACGGCGAGGTCGGCGCGGTCGTCGCCGGCTGCGGCACCGCCGGGACGCTGATGGGAATGGCCCGCTACTTCCGCGAGGCCGACCCGGACACCCACGTCGTCGCGGTCG
Source organism: Halorubrum miltondacostae (assembly GCF_041379815.1). Lineage (NCBI taxonomy): Archaea > Methanobacteriati > Methanobacteriota > Halobacteria > Halobacteriales > Haloferacaceae > Halorubrum > Halorubrum miltondacostae. Next base: position 272,030 of record NZ_JBEDNY010000003.1, on the reverse strand, counting down.
AGCCCGCCGGGTCCGCGTACCGCGAGCTCCTCGGCGAAGACGTCGAGCACGAGGAGTACAAGACCGAGGGGATCGGCACCCACGACACCGAGCGCAACGAGCTGTTCGACCCGTCCCTGGTCGACGAGATCCAGGCGATAGCCGACCGCGACGTCCACGAAGAGATGGGTCGGCTCGCGGCCGAGGAGGGCCAGCTCGTCGCCTCGTCGGCGGCCGCGAACTCGCTCGCGGCGAAGCGGGTCGCCCGCGACATCCGCGACGGCGAGATCGACGCCCCGCACGACTCGGTCGTCACCGTGTTCTGCGACTCCTCCGAGCGCTACCTCTCGAAGGGGGTCTACCGCTCCTTCGAGGAGTGGGAAGGGTAGTTCGGCAGCGCCGTCCGTCGTCGCCCCCTACCCGCGCAGTCGGCCGTGTTCGACCTTGAGACAGCGGTCCTGGACCACGTCGATCCCGTCCTCTTCGGCGGCGGCGGCCGCCTCGTCGTGGCTGATCCCGAGCTGGAGCCACACCGCGCCGGCGTCGCCGCGCGCCGCGTGCCGCTCGCGGACGGCGTCGACGATCTCCGGGACTTCCTCGCTCGGGCGGAAGACGTCGACGAGGTCGATTGCTTCCTCCACGTCGCCGACCGCGTCGTACGCCGGTTCGCCGAGCACCTCGTCCGCGAACGGGTTCACCGGGATCACGCGGTACCCCTGCCGCTGGAGGTAGCCAGGCACGTCGTGCGCGGCCTTCCCGGGCGTCGTCGAACAGCCGACGACGGCGATCGTCTCCGCGTCGAGCAGGCGGTCGAATCCGGCGTCGTCAGTAATCGGCATGGCCGTCGGTTCGACCGCCACGCGATTAAACGGATCCCCGGTCCTCGCGGGAAGAAAAGCGGTCGCCGGTCGCCGTCTCCCGGTCAGGGGAGCCGGATCTCGGGCTCGCCGTCCTCGGGGACGGTGACGATGCCGTCGAACAGCTGTTTAATCGTGTTCATCGCCTGGTCGTCGTGGGCCGTCGAGTCGATGCTGAACAGCCCCAGTCCGTCGACGCTTTGGACTCTGCCGGTGAACACATGGAGGAACCGGAACACCGTCTGGAGGTCCGAGTACATCAACAGCGTCGACAGCGAGTGGACCATCACGCGGTTCTGCTTGATCCCGCGGTCCCCGAACGCCTGGAGGAACTCGGAGAGCTTAATCCCGATGCCGGTCATGTCCACCGGCGAGGAGGCGTACTTGATCCGGTCGGACTCGCGGGTCTCGCCGCCCTGCTGTTGGGTGACGCAGTCGACGACCGCGACGGGTTTGCCCTCGTAGGGCGTCCGCTTCTCGTAGTCGCGGAGCACCCGGTCGGCACCGTCCTTGGTGGTGACGACGATGGCGCCCTCGTCGCGGTCGGTCCCCGCCGCGAGGACGTCCATCATCATCGACCGCTTCCCGCTCAGCGGGTGGCCGGTCAACAGGATGTTGGTCCCGGGCTCGACCTCGGCGTCGAAATGCGGCGTCAGCTCATACATGGACGCACCTCGGGGACGACGTCGTCGGCGCGAGCCTCTCGTTCGGCCGCGAGGCCGTACGACCAGGGCACATCTACTACCGAAACATGCCCGCTCCGAATAATATTCTTTTTGATCGCCCCTTGCCAGGTATCGATCGCATCGCCGTCCGGTGACGGGCCCGCTCGGGGCCGCGTCTCCCCCGGAATTCGCATCGCACGGGGGGCCAAGTCCGCCGACGTATCACGTCGCCGAATCGATCGAACGCCGTCGGTCGCCGAGAGACCGACGGACGGTGGGACGACGGTTTCGAATCGCGGGACTTAACACCTTCTCGGGAGTATGCGACGGTGAGGGCGCTTAGCTCAGTTTGGACAGAGTGCTTGGCTTCGGACCAAGTTGCCGTGGGTTCAAATCCTGCAGCGCCCATCCACATCTCACGTTCTTCGGTGCGACCTCGATATTCCACCAGATCCGGGAGTCACACCGATCGCCGTCGCGACCCGATACCGTTCTCCGGCCGGACGAGCCGCCTCCTGAACCGTTTAGTACCGTCCCGACGGATCCAGTTCCATGTACGCGCTCGTCGGCGGGACCATCCACACGGCAACGGAGCGGGGAACGATCGACGCGACCGTCGTCATCGACGACGGCGGGATCGTCTCCCTCGACGACGGTGAGCCGCCCGAGCAGGCGACGGTGATCGACGTCTCGGGCCACCACGTCACGCCGGGACTCGTCGACGCGCACAGCCACGCCGGCATGGCCGAGTGGGGCGAACCGGAGGACGGCGACGTCAACGAGGGGACCTCGGCGGTCACGCCGCACGTCAACGCGCTCGACGGGTTCCACCCGCGCGACGAGGAGCTGAAACACGCGTTCCAGAACGGCGTCACCGCCGTCTCGGCGCGGATGGGGTCTGGCAACGTGATCGGCGGGATCATCTGCTCGATGAAGACCCACGGGCTCACCGCCGACGACATGCTGATCCGCGAGGACGGGATGAAGGCCGCGATGGGCGAGAACCCGAAGCGCTTCCACGGCAAGGAGCAGGGCCGCCAGCCCTCGACGCGTCCCGGCGTCGCCGCCACCCTCCGGTCGGCGCTGATGGAGGCCGAGGACTACGTCGACCGGCGCGAGCACGCCCGCAACGAGGGCGATCCGTTCGAGCGCGACCTCGGCATGGAGAACCTCGCGCGCGTCCTCACCGAGGGGCTCCCGCTCCGCGTCCACGCCCACCGCACCGACGACATCATGACCGTCTTCCGGATCGCCGAGGAGTTCGGGATCGAGTCGCTCTCGATCGAACACGCGACCGAGGGCCACCTGATCGCCGAGGAGTTCGCGGAGCGGGACGTGCCCGCGATTGTCGGCCCCTCGCTGTACTCGGGCGCGAAGTACGAACTCCGGAACATCACCTTCGAGACGCCGGCGATCCTCCGCGAGGCGGGCGTGAAGGTCGCGATCCAGACGGACGCGCCCGTGCTCCCCCAACAGCACCTCGACGTCTGCGTCGGGCTCGCGGTCCGCGAGGGCTTCCCCGCGGACGAGGCGCTGGAGGCGGTGACGCGCTATCCGGCCGAGATCCTCGGCATCGACGACAGCGTCGGCACGCTGGAGGTCGGCACGGACGCCGACGTGGCGGTCTGGGACGGCGTCTTCTACGAGAACGACAGCCGGACGCGACACGTGTTCGTCGACGGCGAACACGTGTTCGACCGCGAGCGCGACGTGGTCGACCCCCGCGACGAGTACGACTGGTAGCCGGCGCGTCGGCGACGACGGTCCTCGCCCCGAGCCGACCGAGCGCTCGCCCCGCTATCTTTTAGTCGCCCGTCCGTCTCTCGCGTAGTCGTGCCCATCCGCCGCGCGACCCCTGTCGACGCTCTCTACGCGGAACTCCGCGACTACGACCTCGTCGTGACCCCCGACGCCCCGCTCGCGAGCGCGATCAACCGTCGCCTCGACCGCCCGCACTTCGGGACGTTCGCGACCACGCCGCGGCGCCTCGCGGCGGGTCGACGCGAACGGGCGGAGGACCGCATCGCCTTTCTCGAAGCGATCGAGCGGACGGACCACGACTGGAAGGCGGTCGCGTACGCCGTCGGGAACGTGCTCCAGTGTTGGGAGCACCGCGGCCGCCTCGACGCGGTCCTCGACTACAACGCGTACGTCGACGACGCGACTCGCGACGTCGTCGAGGTCATGCGCTCCCTCCGGACGACGTCGAAGCGGCTCACTGAGTACACGGTCGACGACGGTCGCTCGGTGGCCGTCGTCGGTGCCGATCAGCTGACCGCCTTGGAGCGCAGCGTCCTCCCGGAGACGTGCGATCGGATCGACCTGTTCGCGGACGAGGCGTTCGACCACCCCCCGTTCCACGTGTTCGAGTCGGCGACAGACATCGTCGGCGCGCTGCTCGACGCGGTCACGGCGGAGAACGCCGAGCACGTCGCCGTCGTCCTCGACGGCGGGAGCCGGTACTCCTCGCTCGTCGAGTCCGCGTTCGAGGCGGCCGGAATCCCCTTCTACGGCGGTCCCGGGTTCGCCGACGACCCGCACCACCGGGCGTTCGTCCGGCTCCTCCGGCTCGGATTTCGCGGCACGGAGGCGACCGTCGGCGACGCCGCGCCGGTGCTTGCGCAGATGGGCGTCGACGTACCGCTCGCCGATCGGGAGCGGCGGCTGGACGCCGTCGACCGACCGGAGCTGGCGTGGCTCCGACGGTTCCGCGCCGGGATCGATGAGCGGACGTTCGGGGAGGCGCTCGACGCCTACGCCGCCGAGGCCGGCGTCGAACTGCCGCGCTTCGACGAGGAGCTCCGGCGGTTGGGGCTCGCCGGCGCCCACGTGACGAGCGAGGCGGTCGACCGGCTGGCGTACTACCTCCAGACCTACGAGGTCCCGGTCGACAGGGAGAACGAGGGCGTCCTCCTCGCCGACGCGAAGTCCTCTGCGTACGTCGACCGCCCCGTCGTCTTCCACCTCGGCATGGACGAGGCGTGGACGCACTCGGCCCCCCAGCGGCCGTGGGTCGACACCGAGGCCCAGTTCGAGCGGTACGTCGGTAGCTTCCAACGGCTGCTCCAGAGCGGCGACCGGCAGTACTACCTCGTCCGCGACGCGGCCGGCGGGGAGCCGGTCACGCCCTCCCTGTACTTCGGCGACCTCCTCGACGACGAGTTCGAGCGGTTCAGCGACCTCGACTCGGTCGAGCATCGCCGGCGACACCGCTCGGCGGGGACTGGGCTCGACCGCACGCCGCTCGATGTTGAGCCCCGATCGGACGACACGATCAGCCAGTCGTCCCTGAACAGCTACGTCAACAGCCCGCGGGACTATCTCTTCGGGCGCCTCCTCGACATGCCCGATCAGGAGCGGTTCGTCGAGGGGAACCTCTTCCACGACTTCGCGGAGTTCTATGTGAACCACCCCGATGTCATCGCGGCGGCCGACATCGAGGACCTCGTCGACGCCATGGTCGCGGAGGCCGAGGCGTTCTTTTCTGCCGCCGACGAGACGCTCCGCCGCCGGACGTACCGCATCGGCCTGGACCTGATCGCCGAGTACCTCGACGACGAGGGGCCGGAGTCAGACGACTTCCTTACGCCGGCCTCGGGATGGGGGACCAACTTCTTCGCGGAGTACTTCGACGAGCCGGTCGACTCCCCGCTCACCGAGCGTTGGTTCGAGGACGAGGCCCTCGGGGTGAAGGGGAAGATCGACCTCGTGCGCTCGCCGACCGCGCTGCTCGACTACAAGAGCGGCTCGCAGAAGCGCGCGTCACAGGTCGTCGGCGGCGCGGCGGTCGACCCGCCGGCGGACGCTCCGAACTTCCAGGCCGCGCTGTACCTGACCTACTACCGGACGGTCCGCCCGGACGAGCGGCTGGAGTTCACCTTCTTCCACTTCCTCGAACCGGTGGCGGACGTCGTCGCGGACGACGCCGACCTCGACGACGCGCTCACGACGGTCACCTACCACCCGGTCGCGTTCAGCGAGTACGTCGGCTCGCGCGAGGCCTACGAGCGGCTGTTGGACGGATACAACGACTGCCGGGAGACCTTTGAGGACCTCGGCTACGCCGCCTACGAGGAACTCATGACCTCGCTGTCGTTCCCCGACACGACCGACAAAGGGGAGCTGCGCGCCTCCGAGTTCGCCGAGCGGTTCACCGCCACGGTCGACGCCCGCACGTCGTCAGACGTCGACGCCGAAAAGGGCGCAGATCAGGCGATCCGGGAGCTCAACGGCCTCCGCAGGCGGGCGTTCTTCCGCGAGGACTTGGACGCCTTCGAGGCGTTCGTCGACGAGCGCCTCGACGAACTGAACGCGCGGCGGGCGGGCAAGGAGCGGTTCCCGGTCGACGGACTCGCCGGCGAACCGAACTACCGGCGCGTGGACAACCGCGACCTGCTTCTGGAGGGCGACCGATGACGGAGCCGACGCCGAACGACGCCCAACGAGCACTCATCGAGAGCACCGAGGGGACGTACCTCGTCGACGCCGGCCCCGGCACCGGGAAGACGTTCGCGATCACCCGTCGCTACGGGCGGATCGTCGACCGACCCGGCGTCGACCCGGATGACGTGCTGCTGGCGACGTTCACGCGGAGCGCCGCGACCGAGATGAAAGAGCGCGTCGTCGACCACAGCGAGTACAGCGTGCGCGAACTGGCCGACGCTCCGATCCGAACGTTCCACTCGCACTGCCATGAGCTCCTCCGAGAACACGGATACGCCGCGCCGACGCACCTCGGTCTCGACGAGCGGATCACGGGGTCGACCCGGATCGTCGACGACGACCTCGTCGAGGCCGAGCGCTTCCGCGAGTTCTTTGGCGGGTTCCGCGATGACCACCCTGAACACGCCGCGTTCTACCGGGCGCTCCCGGGGCCGGGCGAGCTGCTCGACCTGATCGACGAGCTCGCGTCGAAGGGGATCTTCCCCACGAGCGACGGCTGGTATCGGGACGGGGAGTCACACCTCGACGGCGACTTCGCGGCGTTCGCGGAGCGCTTCGACGCCGCGAATCGACCGCGGAACGACGGGCGGAAGCAGTCCCCGCTGCGGGAGGACCTGAGTCGCTTCGGCCGCGGGAAGACGTACCTCCCGGACGCGCCCTCGAAGTCGGAGCTCCGCGGCGGCCGCGGGACGAAGCGGCTCGACGACGACGTGGCGCGCGACGTCTTTCGCGAGGACCGCGAGGATCTCAAGGCGTTCGTGCACGACGTCTACGTCGAGTACCTCCGGTTCGCCCTCCGGCGCAACTACCTCTCGTTCAGCTTCCTCCAGCTGTTCGCGTTCGTCCTCCTCTGCGAGGACGAGCGCGCCCGCGAGGCGGCGCAGTTGGAGTACGTGATGGTCGACGAGTTCCAGGACACGAGCGAGATCCAGTTCAAGCTCGCACTGCTGCTGTCGGCGGAGATCAACCTCTGCGTCGTCGGCGACTGGAAGCAGAGCATCTACTCGTTCCAGTACGCGGACGTGCGCAACATCTTGGAGTTCGAGGACCGGCTCGAGCGGTTCGCCGCGGACCTCAACGCCGACGCCGACCGCACCGCCGTCGACGCCGCCGACCCGACGCGGATCGAACTGCGGGAGAACTACCGGTCGACCGCGTCGATCATCGAGCTCTCTGAGCTGGCGATCGAGACGCCGGCGACGAGCGGCGAGACGGTCGACGCGCCCCTCGACGACGTCGTCGGACTCTCCTCGAACGCCGCCTTCGACAACACGGTCGTCGAGGGCGTCGCGCACGATGACGAACACGAGGCGGTCCTCGCGAAGGTTCAGGAGATCGTCGGCAACGACGAGTACGCCGTCGAGGGCGCGGACGGCGAGCCGCGCCCGCCGGAGCACGGGGACGTCGCGGTGTTCACGCGGACGCGGGAGTGGGGCCGCGACCTCCTCGCCGTCGCGGACGAGTACGACTTCCCGATGGCCTACGACGGCGGGGTCGAGCTGTTCCGGACCGACTCGGCGAAGCTGCTGCTCGCGTGGCTCCGGGTCCTCGAGTCGGACGCCGACCGCGGGTGGGCGGTGATCCTCGAGGAGATCGGGTACGCGTTCGACGAGATCGACCACGTGCTGGAGACGGCGTCGTACCCGGCCGACGCGGTCGCGTTCCGCGACGAACTCCGCGACCTGGCCTCTGTCGGCGCGGTCGCGCGCCGCGTCCTCGACCGCTACGGGTTCGCCGGCGACACCGCCGATGCCCTCCTCCACGCGGTCCAGTCGGTCCACGACGCCACGACGGCGACGCGGGGAGACCTGATCCGGCTCATCGAGCGCGGGATCGAGGCCGGCACCACCGTCGACGTCAGCGCGACCGCGGGCGACGACGCGGTGACCGTCCAGACGATCCACGCGGCGAAGGGACTGGAGTATCCGATCGTCGTGATGGCGAACATGAACGAGGGGCGCTTCCCGCCGCGGACGGGCGGGTCGAGCGTCTTCGAGTATCAGGACCCGGTCGGCCTCCGGCAGCGGAAGCTGTACTCGGAGGCGGGGACCCACCCGCACGTCTACGACAACTGGCGGCACGACGTGATCCGGCGCTGTCTGCCCCGCGCGTACGACGAGGAGCGCCGGCTGCTCTACGTCGCGATCACGCGCGCCGAGAGCCACGTCGTGTTCGCCGCCGGCGAGGACCCGAACGCGTTCCTCGACGGGCTCCCGGTCGCCGTCGAGGAGATCGACCCGGACGTCGAGCCGTTCGACCGCGACGAGCCGGCCGACGCCGAGCGGCCGTTCGCGGTGACGGCGCCGGACGGACCGGTCGGCCACACCCCGCACTCGCTGATGGACCAGACGGTGTTCGAAGAGACCGGCGAGCGGCGGGAAGCCGGTCCCGAGGTCGGAGCCGCCTCCGAGGACGAGGCCGAGGCCCGGGGGATGGCGTTCGGCACTCAGGTCCACGACTTCGCGGAGGCGTACGCGCTCGGCGACGACGTGACGCCGTCGAACGACCACGAGCGACGGGTCGTCTCGTTCCTCGACGGACTCTCCGGCGAGCTCCACGTCGAGGAGCCGGTCACGCTCCCGGTCGAGGTCGACGGCCGCCGCGTCACCGTCTCGGGGATCGCGGACCTCGTCCGCGTGACCGACGACCGGGTCGACGTCGTCGACTACAAGACGGACTCCACGCGGCGCGCAGAGCCCGAGTACCGGAAACAGCTCAGCGTCTACTACCACGTCCTCGACGAGTGGTTCGGTGACAGGGAAGTCCGGACGAGCCTGTTCTATACGAGCGACGGGTCGCGCGAACCGATCGAGCCGCTCGGTCTCGACGGGCTGCGCTCGCTCGTCCGCGCGGCCGACGCGGCGTCCAACTGACGCCCGCCACGCCCCGGCGCGCGGTTCAGCGCGAAGAGTAGCTGACGTGTCGGTGGTTCGGGTCCGCGCGCATGTCCACGTGGCCGCAGTTGGCGCACCGCCAGACGTACGCGCCGAGCTTCGCGGCGGCGTCCCCGCCGTCGACCGACTCGCTCCAGTCTTGCCCGCACTGGGCGCACTCGTCCGGCCGGTACTTGCTCTCCGTCGACTGCTCCGCGTCCACGTCGGCGACGTCGGAGACCGCGATCGACTCCGCGACGGCGCGGACGTCCGCGTCGCTCATCCGCGGGCGCAGCCCGTTCAGGTACTCCTGGAGGCGCTCGGCTCGGTCCACGAGGCGCTCGTACCGCTCCTCGTCGGCCGGGTCGTCGCTCGCCCGCCACTCGTACGTCGATATCAGCGCCGTGGTGCGGTAGTACCTGTCGAGCAGGAGGTGGTAGTTCGCCCGGCACGACAGCGTCTCGACGCACGACGCCAGGTCCGCCTCGAACACCGGGCGCTCGAGCTCGCGGTCGTATCCCGCGACCGGGTCGCCGCTCGACCGGTCTCGGATCCCGAGCACGCGGCAGTGGGCCGCCTCCGACGCGACCCGGTCCAGGATCGGGTCCCGCGCGCCGTCGCCGAACGAGTCGTCCAGCACGAGCACCGCCACCCCGGCGTCGAACGCCTCGGCGAACTGCGCGGCCGTCAGCGCCCGCCGGTCGTCGTACCCCTCGAGCCAGAGCCCGTAGAGGTCGGCTCGCGTCCTGTTCGCCTCGCAGACGACGACCGCCGACAGCGGGAGCTCCACGGTGGTCACCCACCGACCCGAGCGCGACCGGCTCGTGGTCCGGGCATGTTACTCGTCCCGACTCCCGAGCGGGGCCGACGAGCCCCGCATCGACTCGGAGAGGCGACGCGGTTCGACCGAGAACGAGTGGACGGTCGCGAGGTCCTCGACGAGCGACACGGCCGTCTCCACGGACGCCGCCGCCCGACGGAGCTCCTCGTCCGGCTCGTCGTCGGTCGCGGCGTTCAGGCGGTCTCTCGCCTCACGGAGCGGTGCCCCGAGGTCGTCGGCGAGCACCTCGCCGAACTCCGTCAGGTGTCGCTCGATCTCCTGTTCGTGCTCCTTCGACTCGGTCACGTCCTGAACGAAGCTGACGGCGTGAGTCGCCTCGTCGTCGCCGCCGACGACCGGGGCGACGGCGATACGCCCCCAGAACGGGGTGCCGTCGGCCCGGTGGAGCACGAGCGTCTCCGAGCCGCGGTCGCCCGCCTCGATCGCCGACGCTAACGTCTCGACGCGGTCTGGGTCGGTGTCCTCGCCGCCGAGCGCCGACACCCCCTCGCCGGCGATCGAGTCGCCGTCGTACCCGGTGATCGCCTCGAACGCGTCGTTCACGTAGGAGATCGGGTTCCCCGGGTCCGTCGTCTCGTGGATCGCGATCCCGACCGGCGCGGTCTCGACGGCGCGGTTCTTGAGCCGGAGCTTCCGCTCCCGTCGCTTCCGCACGGTGACGTCGGTCGCGATCCCGACGACGCGCGTCAGCTCGCCGTCCTCGTAGACCCCCGACGACTTGTCGTGGATCCACCGGACCTCCCCGTCCGGGTGGACCACCCGATACGTCTCGTCGTACGCGTCCGGGTCCGCTTGCTGCCGCTCCAAGGCCGCCTCGACGCGGTCGTCGGGGTGGACCGCCCGGACGAACGACATCGGATCGTCGTCGAGCGTCTCCGGATGGGTCCCCCAGACGTCCTCGTAGGCGTCGGTGATGAAGTCCATCGACTCCTTGCCCGGCGTGGATATCCAGATGACCTCCTCCGCGTTCGCCTGAATCTGGTCGAGCATCACGGCGCGCTCCTCGCGCTCCGTCACGTCGAGCGCGAGCCCGACCACCCGGGCGACGCTCCCCGCCTCGTCCAGCGCCGGTCGCAGCCACACCTCGAAGGTCGAGTCGGACACGTCGACGAGGTCGCGAGCGGACTCGCCGTCGAGGGCGGCCTCGATCGCCCGGCGCATCCCGGGCTGGTCGGCGAACGTTTCCTCGACGGCGTCTCCGGACGAGATTCCGTCCCCGAGTCGCCGACCGAGCGTCTCGCCGCGGACGGTCGACACCGTCCCTTCCGGCCCGACCTCGAACAGCGTCAGCGGCGCGGCGTCGGTGATCGTCTCGACGGCCTGCCGGAGCCGCACCAGCCGGTCCTCGCGCTCCCGGCGCTGGGTCAGGTCGCGGCCGATGCCGACGATCCCCCGCGGGGACCCGTCTCCGTCGGTCACGAGCGCCCCCGTGTACTCCACGGGGGTCGTCTCCCCGTCCTTCGCGACGAGCTCCGCCTCGACGGTCGCGCTGCCGGTCTCGAAGACGGTCTCGATCGCCTCGGCGACGCGGTCCCTGTCGGCGCCGGCGAAGAGGTCCAGCGCGGGCATCCCCTCCAGCTCCCCGTCGTCGTACCCAGTCGACTCGCGGAAGCGGTCGTTCCACCGCTCGAGCGCGCCGTCCGCGTCGAGCGCGTAGAAGGAGTCGTCGATGGCGTCGAGGAGTCGCTCCGTCGACTCCGCGCCGAGCGACGCGTCGGCGGGCGACGCCGCGACCCCGTCCATCCGGCGGGCGAGCAGCGCCGTCTCGTCGACGCCGTCCCGCCGAACGAACACGTCGGCCGCGCCGGCCGCGAGCGCGTCGTCGACGGCGTCGGCCTCTCGGACGACCGCGAGCGCCGGCACGTCCGGGAGCGCCTCCCGGACCGCGACGAGCGGCCCGACGCCGGACTCGGGAGACAGCTCGCAGACGACCAGTCGCGCGCCGGTCGCGTCCGCGACGGCGGCCTCCGTCGGGGCCTCGTCGAACGACGCGACCCGCTGGGATCCCCCGACGACCGTCGAGGCCGCGGCCGCCTCGCGGACCCAGTCCGCGTCGGTGCCGACGTGGATCGCTCGGTCCCGACCGTTCGGTCGATTCATACCGGTCAGAATCGGGTGACTGATAAAAACGCACGCCGCAAATTATCAGGACTAAGTCCCGCTCCGCCACGACGGGATCCCCGCGGGGTCCGGCGGCGTCTCGCGCCGCGGGGTGGATTTTTATCGCCGCGAATCCGACGACGCGTATGGTGGTCGCCCTCGCGCCGCCCGTCCCGACCGGAGTCGACGACCGTCCCCCCTCAACGACGCGGGAGGCGGTCCCGTGACCGCCGGCGGTAACCCCACCGACGCGGAGTCCTCCGGGCCGCTCGACGCGTTCCGCCGGTTCTTCGCGCTGGAGCGCGACGTGCTCGTGCTGTCGGTCGCGATGTTCGCGTTCAGCCTCGGGTTCCAGATGACGAACCGGTTCCTCCCCGAGTACATGGTCGCGCTCGGCGCGTCCGGGTTCGCGGTCGGCCTGTTCGGCACGTTCGGCAACGTTATCTCGGCGGTCTACCCGTATCCCGGCGGAGCCGTGTCGGACCGCCTCGGCTCGCGGTACGCGCTGACGCTCTTCGGCCTGCTGTCGACGCTCGGCTTCGGCGTCTGGCTCGTCGCGCCGACCCTCGGTGCGGTCGACGTCGCCGGGGTCGTCGTCGAGCCGTGGGTGTGGATCTTCGTCGGACTGGTCCTCGCGCAGGCGTGGAAGTCGTTCGGCCTCGGCGCGACGTTCGCGGTCGTCAAGCAGGCGACCGACCCCTCGCGGCTGGCCGCCGGCTTCGCGAGCACGGAGACGTTCCGGCGGACCGCGTTCCTCGTCGGCCCGGTGCTGGCCGCGGTCCTCATCGGGTTCCGCACGGAGTTCACCGCGAGCTTCCGGCTCGTCCTCGCGGTCGGGGTCGCCGTCGGCGCCCTCGGCACGCTCGTCCAGCACGTCCTCTACGACGCGAGCGGCGACTCCTTCGGCGACTCGTTCGCGGGCGTCGAGGAGATCCGGCGCGACCTCCGAGAGATGCCGGCGCCGCTCCGGCCGCTGCTCGTGGGAGATACGCTGGTGCGGTTCGCGAACGGAATGGTGTACGTGTTCTTCGTACTCGTCGTCACGCAGTTCTTCCAGGTCGGGCTCGAGACGACCGTCGCGCTCGGCGGGTTCTCGTACGACGTGAGCCTCTCGCCGCAGGCGTTCTTCGGCTACCTCCTCGGCGTCGAGATGCTCGTCGCGCTGCTGATCATGGTCCCCGCCTCGAAGCTCTCGGAGCGAGTGGGCCTCAAGCCGGTCGTCGCCGTCGGATTCGCGGTGTACGCCGTCTTCCCGGTCGTGCTGATCTACGCGCCGGCGCTCGCGGGATCGGTCCTGCCGCTCTCCGCGGTGATGGTCGCCGTCTTCGCGTTCTCCGGGCTGCGGTTCGCGGGGCTGCCGTCACACAAGGCGCTGATCGTCGGTCCTGCCGAGAGCGGGTCCGGCGGCCGCGTCACGGGGACCTACTACCTGCTCCGGAACACCGTCGTCATCCCGAGCGCGGCGGTCGGGGGCTACCTGTGGGACTTCGTCAGCCCCGAAGTTGCGTTCACCGTCGCGGCCGTCATCGGGCTCGTCGGCACCGGCTACTTCCTCGCGTTCGGGAAGGAGTTCGAGGCGTACGCGTGAGGCGAGACGCCCCGGAATAAGAACCGCGCGCAGGCGACCACCGACCCGGACGCCGGACCCCGCTCGGAGGCTCGGGTGGCCGGCTCGCGTAGGTTTAATGGAGCGGCGACGCTCGTCGATCCCATGCCGACACCGTACGGCGAATGGCCGTCACCGGTCGCCCCGGAGGACGTCGCCGCCGACGTCAGGTCGTTCGCGTCCGTCGAGATCGACGGAGACCACGTCTACTGGCTCGAACGCCGTCCGTCCGAGGGCGGTCGAGGCGTCGTCTGCCGCGCCCCGGTCGACGATCCCGGTGCCGCTCCGACGGCGGTGACGCCGGCGGAACTCGACGTGCGCACGCTCGTCCACCAGTACGGCGGCGGCGACGTGCTCGTCGCGGACGGGACGGTGCTCGCGGCGAGCATGGACGACCAGCGGCTCTACCGACTGCCCGCGGACGGGAGCGCGGCCGAGGGCGACGCGGAACCGACCCCGGTCACGCCGGAGCCGCCGGAGCAGATGGCCCACCGCTACGCCGATATGCGGCTCGCTCCGGACGGGGAGACCGTCTACGCCGTCCGCGAGCGCCACGTCGGGCCGGGCACCGACGAGGAGCCCCGGAACGAGTTGGTCCGCTTCCCGCTGTTCCCCGACCCGGCTCCGGAGACCGGTCTCTCGGACCCGGTCGTCGTCGCGGCCGGGCACGACTTCTACGCGGCGCCCCGGCCGGCGCCGGACGGCGACCGGATCGCGTACCTGCGGTGGGACCACCCGAATATGCCGTGGGACGGGACCGAACTCGTCGTCGGCGCGGTCGACGAAGCGGGCGACATCCGCGACGAGCGCGTCGTCGCGGGCGGCGCCGACGAGTCGGTCGTCTCGCCGACGTGGTCGCCCGACGGCGTCCTCCACGCGGCAGTCGACCCCACCGGCTGGTGGAACCTCTATCGGTTCCCGGTCGCGTCCGGGACCGAAGCGGGCGAACGCGGCGCCGGCGTCGGGCTCCCGACGGCCTCGGACGCGGAGGTCCTCCGTGAGATGGCGGCGGCGTTCGGCGTGCCGATGTGGACCCTCGACGTGTCGACGTTCGCGTTCCTCGACGACGGGCGGATCGCCACGCTGGTCACCGAGGGCGGCGACCCGAGCCTGCGCCTGCTCGACCCGGAGACGGGCGACCTCGTTGATCCCGGCCTGCCGTACAGCTCCTTCCGGCCGGCGTCGATCCGCTCTGACGGCGACCGCGTCGTCTTCGTCGGCCACCGGACCGACGCGCCGAGCGCCGTCGTCGCGTGGCGGCCGGGGGCGGACGGCGGTGGCCCGCGCCGGCTCCGCGAATCGACCGACGACGCGCTCGACGCCGCGTACGTCTCGGAGCCGGAGCCGATTGCCTTCCCGACCGGCGACGCGGTCGGCGCCGACGACGCGACCGCGTACGGCCACTACTACCCGCCCCACAACCCCGACGCCGAGGCGCCGGCCGACGCGGCGCCACCGCTCCTCGTGAGGGTCCACGGCGGGCCGACGAGTCGGTCCGAGGCGTCGCTGTCGTCGACGGTCCAGTTCTGGACGACCCGCGGCGTCGGGGTGCTCGCGGTGAACTATCGGGGGTCCACGGGGTACGGCCGCGCCTTCCGCGAGGCGCTGAAGGGGGAGTGGGGCGTCCGCGACGTGCTCGACTGCGTCAACGCCGCCCGGTACGCCGCCGCCGAGGGGTTCGCCGACCCAGACCGGCTGGCGATATCGGGCGGGAGCGCGGGCGGGTTCGCGGTGCTCGCCGCGCTCGCGTTCCACGATACGTTCGACGCGGGCGCGAGCTACTACGGCGTCGCCGACCTCCGCGCGCTGGCGGCGGAGACCCACAAGTTCGAATCGCGCTACCTCGACGGGCTCGTCGGCCCGCTCCCCGAGGCGGCCGACGTCTACGAGGCGCGGTCGCCGGTCGCGCACGCAGAGGGGATCACCGCGCCGCTGCTGCTGTTACAGGGCGGCGAGGACGAGGTGGTCCCACCCGCGCAGGCCGAGGCGATGATCGACGCCCTCGTCGCGAACGAGACGCCGTACGCGTACGTGGAGTTCCCGGAGGAGCGCCACGGGTTCCGCGACGCCGACAACGTCGCCCGGGCGCACGCCGCCGAACTCGCGTTCTACGGCGCGGCGTTCGACTTCGACCCGGCCGGCAGCGTCGCCGACCTCGACCTCCTCGTCGGCGAACGGCCGGAGTGAGTCGCCGGCGACGCCGGCATCAGTCGGCGGGTTCGGACCGCCCCCCGTCGTCCCCTCGCTGGCGCTCCGGCAGCGGCCCGTCGTGGCCGTCCGGGACGTACGGGCAGAGCGGGTCGCTACCCGTGGGGTCGCCCGTGACGGCGTGGGCCCGCGAGCGGCTTCCGCCGCAGACGTGGCGGAACTCGCAGGCGCCGCATTTCCCCGAGAACCCGTCCGGATCGCGGAGCGACTCGAACAGGTCGGCGTTCCGGTAAACGTCGACGACGGACCGGTCGCGGACGTTCCCCGCCGACTCGGGCAGGAAGCCGGACGGGTACACTTCTCCGGTGTGGCTGACGAACGCGAAGCCGCGGCCGGCCGTGATCCCGCCCCGTCGGCCGGCTCCCGCGTCGGCGCCGCCGGCCTCGGCGCGCTGGATGCCGACGCGGCGGTAAAAGGGGGCCTCGGTGGTCTTGACGCCGAAGCGCTCCTCGTCCGATACGTCGTGGAGCCACGCCATCACCTCTTCTGCGCGCTCGGGGGTGACGGGGTCGAGGACGCGCCCCCGGCCCACCGGGACGAGGAAGAAGGCGCTCCAGAGGACCGCGCCGAGGTCGCGGACGCGGTCGCGGATCGCGGGGAGGTCGTCGACGGTGTCGGCGCAGACAGTGGTGTTCACCTGGAGCGGGATCCCGGCGTCGCGCGCGGCTCGCGCGGCCGCGACGGTGTCCGCGTAGCTCTCCTCGCCGCGGAACGCGTCGTGGCGCTCGCCGGTCGGGCCATCGAGGCTCAGCGCCATGCGGGCGATACCCGCGTCGCCGAGGTCGCGCACGCGCTCCGGCGTGAGCGATCGCGTCCCGCTCGGAGTGATCGTCATCCGAAGGCCGAGGTCGTCGCCGTGCGCGACCAGCTCGGTGAGGTCGTCGCGCGCCAGCGGGTCACCCCCGGAGAGGACGACGAGTTGGCCGTCGCCGAACGCCGCGGTCTCTTCGAGTAGTCGCTTCCCCTCCGCGGTCGTCAGCTCGTCGGGGTGTCGCCGCGGCCGCGCGTCGGCCCGGCAGTGCCGACACGCGAGCCCGCAGGCCTGCGTGACCTCCCAGACGAGGACCAGCGGTCGCCGGTCCGTGTCGAGGTCGTCGAACATCGCCTACGACCGGCTACGGTCCCGACCCGCTTGGGGTCGTTCCCGAACGTGTTCCCCCGCCCGCTTGGAACGATTCTTCCGCCGGTCGAGAGCCCTCACGTCGCGGTCGCGTCGTCGGCGGCGGCGGCGTCCTCGACGGACCGATCCTCCGTGCCGGATCGCCAGAGCGCCGTGGCGACCGCGTCGGTCGCGTCCGTCTCGACAGCAGCGTACGCGAAGCCGCGGTCGTCGAGCCGCGGGAAGAGGAACTGCGGCCTCCGGTCGTTGTACTGGATCAGGATGTCGTCGTCGCCGAGCGCCTCGGCGCGTTCAAGCGTCTCGCGCAGCGGCTTCGGCGGCCCGAGGTTCCGGACGTCAAGAGACGCGGTCTCGGCGCCCATCGACGCGTCGGTCCGCTCGGCCACCGCCTGTTCGACCGCCGCCGGATTGTCGGTGTCGGAACCCATGTCCACCGCTTTGGCCGCGCGCCCCGCGTGGTTTGTGACGAACATGTTCCGGCGACCGCGCAGCCGAAGCTACTTCCCTCACGGGCGTCGAATCGGTGGGCATGGCACAGGCACGCCTCCGCGTGACGATCCCGGACGGCCCGTGGGTCGGCGACGTCTCGCGGGAGTTCCCGGACGCCCGGTTCCAGGTGCTGACCGCGACGCCCGACGACGGCGCGGGGTTCGCGCTGGTCCGGATCACGGCCGACAACACGGAGCCGATCCTCGACGCCGTCGAGGCCCACGACGTCGTCACCCACTGTTCGGTGATGGCCGAGGACGACGGGATGGTCACCGCCCAAGTCGAGGCGCTCGTCCCGCTGTTACAGATGGTCGCGCGCCGGGCCGGCGTCCCGATCGAGATGCCGGTCGAGATCCGCGACGGCGTCGCCCGCATCGACCTCACCGGCGACCACGAGCGCGTCGCGAAGTTCGGCGACGCCCTGCGCGACGTCGGCGCGGAGTTCGACGTAGAGTACGTCCAACAGCGCGTCAACCCCGGCGGGTCGCTCACGGAGCGCCAGCGCGAGGTCCTCTTCGAGGCGGTCGACCGCGGCTACTACGACGTCCCCCGTGAGTGTACGCTGACGGAGGTCGCCGACCACGTGGGGATCGCCAAGTCGACCTGTAGCGAGGTGCTCCAGCGCGTCGAGCGCACCGTCGTCCGCGAGTTCGTCGACGACCTGCCGCGCCGCCCGGTCGGGCTCGAGGCGCCCGAGGACGACGGCGTCGAACGGATCCAGTGACGGGCCGAGAACGAGTCGAGGAACGCCGCGGCGACCGGAACGCCGGGCTCAGAGCCGCCGCCGATGGCGGACCAGTCGAGCCGCGAAGGCGATGGACGGCGCGGGGACGGGAAACAGTGAGTCCGTGACCAAACGGGATCCGCTATTGGAAGCCGCCCTCGTAGCTCACCGTCCGGCGCAGTAGGCGGAGCCCGATCGTCTCGCCGTAGCACTTGGCGTGGCCCTCCGGGTCGCGGACGATTCCTGCGACGTGGTAGCGCCCGGGGTGTCAACGAGCGTGGGATCGGTTCGGTGCCGCGCGCGAAAGTCGATGATCGTTCGCGGGGATCCCGGGACGCTGCAGTCGCCCGCCCTCAGGCGAGCCACAGCAGGCGCACGTTGCTCGCGGTTAGGTACGTCCCGGTGATCGTGAGCAGCACCGGCGGGAAGTAGTAGAGGAGGACGTCGCCCTCGCGCGTCCCCTCGACGCTGATCCAGAGCATCACGGGGTAGACGGCGATCTTCAGCGCGACGAGCCCGGAGAGGCCGAACGACTCCAGCGCGAACCGCACGACCGGGTTCGCCTCGTCGATCGTCGGGACGTACCGGAGGAAGGCGACGGTCGACACGATGTCGCCGACGCCGTACGTCGCGGTCGCCGCGATCCAGAGCCAGTAGGACTCGTTCGGCCGGCGGCGGTACGCCGGGCGACGCCGGGACCGGTCGCGGGTGCGGGACACGACCCAACCTGTCGGGCCGCGAACTGAAACTGCCGGTTCGCGCGGGCGGCGATCACCGATTAGCCGCCGATCCGGCGTTCGGCCCGCCATCCAGCCGACTTAAGAGGGATCGTACCGTTTCGCCGCCCGTGACGGAGCTGTCGACCCGCGACGAGAAGCTGGAACTCGGCGTCGAGCTGCTGGCCCACGTCGAACGCGAGGCGCTCGACCTCGCCGCGGCGGTCGACCGGATCGAGACGGTCACGACGAGCCCGGCGCTCACCCGCGACATCCTCGACGCCGCCGAGAAGCGCGGCGTCATCGACCGCGACGGCGCTCGGCTCCGCGTCAACACCGGGGGCACCTATGTCGAGTACGAGAGCCAGGTCGTCGCACGCGAGGGCGACTTCGACTGTCGGCGCTGCGGGACCTCGATCTCGACGGGCCACTTCGTCCAATTGGACGCGGGCGAGCTCGGCCCGTTCGGCTCCTCGTGCGTCCGAAAGGTGACCGGGCGCGAGTCGGCGTCGGAGTCGGAGTGAGGACAGCTCCGGGCGCGCTCGCCGACCGTCGACCGAACCCGCCGGAGTATTTAGGTCGGCGACCGAAGCGACGGTAATGACCGCGCCGAACCGGAACGTCTTGTGGGCGAACGCGCTCGTCGACGAGCTCGTCGCCGCGGGCGTCGACGCCGTCGTCGCCTCGCCGGGCAGTCGCTCGACGCCGCTGACCGTCGCCGCAGCGGGCCACGAGGAGCTCCGCGTGTTCTCGATGCTCGACGAGCGCGCCGCCGCGTACTTCGCGCTCGGGCGGGCCCGTCGGACGGGTCGCGTGACCCCGCTGATCTGTACCTCCGGCACCGCCGCCGCCAACTACCACCCCGCCGTGATGGAGGCGAGCGAGGCCCGCGTCCCGCTGCTCGCGCTCACCGCGGACCGGCCGCCGGAGCTCCGCGACTCCGGCGCGAACCAGACCGCGGATCAAGAGAAGCTGTACGGCGACGCGGTCCGGTTCTACAAGGACCTCCCCGAGCCAGCCGCGAACGACCGGGCGCTCCGGTCGCTCCGCACGACCGTCGCCCGCGCCGTCGCGACCGCCGAGGGTGCCGACCAGGGACCGGTCCACCTCAACGTGCCGTTCAAGAAGCCGCTGGAGCCGACGCGGGTCCCGGGCGATGTGCCGGACGACCTGCCGGCCGCGGCCGAACTCGGGCGCGACGGGTCTTACGTCGATGTGACGGCCGGCGCGCCGGAACCGGGTGACGACGAACTCCGGGCCTTGGCGGGCGAGCTGAGCGAGGCGGACCGCGGGCTAATCGTCGCCGGTCCCGCCGACCCGCCGGGTATCGACCCGGAAGCGGTCACGGCGCTCGCGCACGCGACGGGCTTCCCCATCGTCGCCGATCCGCTCTCCGGGCTCCGGTACGGCGGGCACACCCGCGTCGCGCCCGTGATCGGGCACTACGACGCGTACCTCTCGGCCGACCTCGCGGACGAGGAGGAGGAGTCGTGGACCGATCCGGACCTTGTCCTCCGGCTCGGCGCCTCGCCGACCTCCAAGCGCCTCCGGAAGTACCTCGCCGCGACCGGTGCCGACCAGTACCAGGTCGACCCCGCCGGGCGGTGGCGCGAGGCCGAGTTCACCGCGACCGACCTCGTCGTCGCCGAACCGAGCCGGCTCTGCGCCCGCCTCTCGCGGCTCATCGGGGGCGGCGGTGGTGACGCCGACTGGCGCGCGCAGTGGGAGGAGGCCGACCGGGTCGCGGCGGCGGTCCACGCCCGCGAGTGGGACGCACTCGACGCCGAGGTCTCGGTCGGCACCGAGGGCACGACCGACGACGAGGTCCCGAACGAGGGGGTCGACGCCGGGTTCCACGAGGGGGACGCGCTCCGCGCGGTCGCCGGGGCGCTCCCCGACCCGGCGACGCTGTTCGTCTCGAACTCGATGCCCGTCCGCGACCTCGACCGGTTCGTCGGGCCCACGACCGCGAGCGTCACCGCCCTCGGCAACCGCGGCGTCTCCGGCGTCGACGGCATCGTCTCCAGCGCGCTCGGCGCGCGCGCCGGCACGACCAACGACCTCACGCTCGTCCTCGGCGACCTCGCGCTGTATCACGACTCGAACGGCCTCCTCGCGGTCGAACGCTGTGACGCCGACGCCACGGTCGTGACGGTCAACAACGACGGCGGCGGCATCTTCCACAAGCTCCCGATCGAGTCGTTCGAGCCGCCGTTCACCGAGTCGTTCAAAACGCCGCACGGACTCGACTTCGAGCCGCTCGCGGCGCTCCACGGCCTCGAGTACGCTCACATCGACGCGCGTCCCGACGCCCTCGCGGACCGCGGCGAGAGCCCGGGAGCCCGCGCGGACACGGTGGCCGAGGAGGTCGCCGCCGCCGTCTCCCGGAGTCACGAGGAGCCGGGGTCGCACCTGATCGAGGTCGAGACGGACGCCGAGGCCAGCCATCGCACGCGCGAGCGGTTGGCGGCCGCGGTCGACGCCGCGGTTCACGGCGACGCGGGCGGCGAGTAGGTCAGGGCGGGGTCGGGTTCGGCCCCTCGCGACGGCTGTCGCCGAGCGTTACGCCCGCGTACGCAACGACGGCGAACTGGACCCCGATCCCGAGGCTCGCGCCGAGCGCGAGGGCGGCAGTGACGGTCGGCCCGCGGTCGGGACCGAGGAACCAGAGGACCGCCGCGGAGCCGACGAGGAACGCGCCGGTCGCGCTCGCGCCAGTCGCCAGCGCGGTCGACGTGGCGGAGACGTCCGCGTCGCGCAGACCGGCGAGGAGTGCGACGCCGAACAGCAGGCCGTAGATCAGCAGGAACGCGGCGAACCGACCGCTCGCGACGTACACGGAGAGCGTCTCGGCCGACGGGAGCGAGAACGAGGATTCGAGCAGTATCGGCGCGAGTCGCCTGATGCCGCTGACCGCGAGCGCGACGACCGCGGCGATTACCGGGGGGAGGGCTGCCGTGCGCATACCGGCTAGCCGACGCGGGATTCACTTATAAAAATCGATCTGGGAGGCTGGTTTCACGCCACGTCGACGACTGACTCGGCGCGCGCGTCGTGTTCGATCGCCGTCAGCTCGACGACGACGCGGTGAGTGCCGGACGGGGGGTCAGGCCACGTCGCCTCGTACTCGACCGCCTCGCCGGGCGCGAGCGTCTCGCTGCCGAGCGCCTGCGTGAACATCCGCCCCGTCCCGTAGCGCCAGACCGGTTCCGCCCGCGATCCGTCGGATCCGGTTACCTCCCCCTCCGCGGGGTACGCAGTGAACTCCGCGCGCTGGCCCGTCCGGAAGTCGAGCGTCACCTGTCCCTGCCCGGCGTTCTCGATCCGCAGGGAGAGCGCCACGCCGTCGTCGGCCCGTGTCGCCGCGAGCGCCGCGTCGAGCATGCCTCCGTCTGCGACGCCCGCGAATAAAATACCTCGGCGGCCGGGGTGATAGCCCGGTGAAGACGACGAGGACGACCACCTCGCGACGCGGCGAATGCGCTCCCCGACGACGGCTATAAAACTCGGCTCTCCCTATCCGTTGGTGTGCAGGTCGTCGGCTACGAGACGGACGCCGCGAGCGACTCGCCGGAGTCCGACGGCGGTCGGGTCGCCGAGTCCGCCGGACCGGTCGGCGGCGGGCTCTACGTCGCGAGCGACGGGAACGTCGACTACGTGGCCGCCGACCCGGGGACCGAGCTCGCCTTCGGGCTCGGCGAGCGCGGCTGCGCGGGGACGGTCAACGAGGGGAACCACGTCGCCTGCGACGCCGCGGACGCGCCTTACTGCGACGAGCACTCGGGCGTCTGGGTGTGCGCGCGGTGTACCGGGACGTGCCTGAAAGACGAGATGGACTGTCACGAGACCCACGCGATGTACCTCGCGGCGTTCGCCCCCGACGTTCTGAAGGTCGGCGTCACCCGCGAGTGGCGGCTCGGGACTCGCCTCCGCGAGCAGGGGGCCGACCGCGCGGCGCTCGTCAGGAAGTTCCCGGACGGGCGGATCGCCCGCGAGGTCGAGGCGGAGCTGGCCGCCGGGGACGACCTCGTCGACCGCGTCCGCGTCCCGACGAAGCTCGACGGGTTCGGGCGCACGGTCGACGAGGCGGCGTGGGAGGCGCTCCTCGACCGGTTCGACCCGATCGAGCGGTTCGCGTTCGACTACGGGCTGGACCTCGACGACCGCCCCGTGGTCGAGACGATGGCTGCGGGGACCGTCCGCGGATGGAAGGGGCGAGTGCTGGTGCTCGACCGCGGTGGCTCGACGTACGCGGTCGACGCGCGCGACCTCGTCGGCTACGAGCTGACAGACGCCGTCCCGGAGCGCGAGCTCCAGTCGAGCCTCGGGGCGTTCGGCGGATGACCGGCGGCGTCCTCACGACGCTGTTCGGCGACCCGTTCGCCGTCATGAACACTGTCGGGCTCGTCGCGTTCGCGCTGGTCGGCGCGAGCAAGGCGGTCCGCGAGGAGTTCGACCTCTTCGGCGTCGCCGTCGTCGGGCTGGCGATGGCGTTCGCCGGCGGCGTCACCCGCGACCTCCTCGTCGCGCGCGTCCCGCTCGCGCTGCGCTCGCCGGTCGAGATCCTCCTCGGGCTGGTCGGGGTCGCGCTCGCGGTCGGACTGAGCGCGTGGCTCGCCTCGCCCGACGAACACCCCGTGACGGTCGTCGCGGACGCCGTCGGCCTCGCCGCGTTCGCCACCACCGGCGCCATCGTCGCGACGCAGGCGGGCGTCTCGGCGTTCGGGGTGGTGACCGTCGCGACGATCAACGCCGTCGGCGGCGGCGCGCTCGCCGACGTCCTGCTCGACCGGGCGCCGTTCATCCTCTTCGAGGACTTCTACGCGAGCTGCGCGGTGCTGGGCGGCGTCGCGTACTGGGCGGTCGGCGCGGCCGGCGCGCCCGCCGGACTGGCCGCCGCGGCCTGCGCGGCGGTGACCGTCGGCCTGCGGCTCGTCGCCATCGCCCGCGGCTGGCGGCTCCCGACCGCGAAGCGGTTCGGCGACCGCTTCGCCGACTGACTCACCCCGGCGACCGAACCGCGCCGCACTCATCCCTCAGCGACCCTGGCCCTCAGCGACCCAGTCCCTCAGCGGCGACGACGCGGCGGACACCGAGGTACGCGGCCCCGGCGATCACGGCGTACGCGACCACGAGGGCGCCCGTCGTCGCGCCGGCGCTGTCGATGGCGAGCCGCGCCACGGCGTTCGCGGGCCCGCCGGCCATCGCCGTCGCGCCGCCGAACAGCACGAGGACCGCGACCGAGTAGAGCAGCTGTGCCGCCCGCCGGTCGGGCGCGACCGCCGAGATGCCGACCGCGACGGCGACGACGAGCGTCGTCAGCGCGGTCATCAGCGCGAGGATCGGGCCGACGTTCGCGACCGACGTGCCGTTCGCCTCCAAGAGGAGGAGCCAGATCAGCGCCTGCCCGGGGGCGATGCCGATGGCGGCGGCCGCCTTGCCGTCGACGATCTCGGCCAGCGTGACCGGCGCGACGCGGAGCAGCTCCATCGTCCCCTGGTCGATCTCCTCGGTGATCGAATCGACGACGAGCGACCCCGAGATGAACACCGGGAGGAAGACGAGCAGCGGGATTAACACGGTGTAGGTGAACGTGAAGTACGGGCTCGTCTCGCTCCGCTCCGGCAGCGGCAGCGGCGACTCCTCGAGGAACGGGGCGCGCGCGTCCCGCTCGTTCAGCTCGTAGGTCCGCAATAGCTCGCGCAGCTGTACGACGATCACCGTCGTCTCGACGGTGGCGTCGGGTGCGGTGACGACCGCCGACACCCGGCCCGACTCCCGGCGAGTCGTGACCACCACCGCGTCGGCCGCGTTCCGCTCGAAGGCGCCCCGCGCCGCGTCCGCGTCGGGGTACGCCGTGACCGACGCGCCCGGGACCTCGCTCGCGGCGCGCTCTAGCTCGTCGACCGCGTCGCCCGCGGCCGCGACCTCGATCTGCGCGCCGTCGAGCGCGCCGGGGTCGTACATCGAGACGAGCCCGACGACGAGGAACGACGAGAACATCGCGATGAACAGCTGGATCCCGATCGCCAGCAGGATCGTCTTCTCGGCGCGCAGCCCCGCGAGCTCCCGCCCGGCGATCGTCAGCCGGCTATCCAAGGCTCACCACCCCCACGTTGTAGGCGGCGTGCCCGAGGGTCGCCAGTGTCAACGCCAGCGCGTAGGCGGTCCGCCCGCGGCTCGCACCGACACTCGCGACGCCGGTGGTGACCACGTGGAGGACCAGCGGCGCGAAGAACAGCGCGACCAGCGCGACCGGGGGCAGCCCGGAGAGACCGGCCACGTCGCCGAAGGCGGCCCGACCGAGGAAGAGGTCGGTGAGTCCGACCGCCTGGACGACCGCGGTGGCCTTCTCCGCGAGGAAGAACCCCGTCCCGGAAGCGAGGCCGACCGCGAGCGCGACGCGGAGGGTCCCGTCGCTGTCGCCGGCCGCGACGCCGTCGACCCGCTCGAAGACGCCGCGCTCGAAGCCGGCGTAGAGGCCGACGCTCTTGGCGGCCTCCTCGATGAAGGCGATGGTGACGAGTAACACCGGGATCGACACGGTCACCGGCAGCGCGAACAGCACCGCGACGGCGAGCAGCTCCGCGACGAACACGAACGGGATCGTACAGGCGGTGAGGAACGCCACGGCCCCGAGCGCTCGGAGCCGCTGCCGGTCGAGGAGCGATCCGCCGGTCGGGACCGGGGAGAGGCGGACCGAGAGCGCGTCGAGGAACTTCCGCGTCACCGGCTTCTGCGAGAACATGTCCTCCTCGCGGTAGACGCCGAGCCCCAGGCCGAACAGCAGCGACGCGCCGACGGCCATCGGTGCCGTCGAGAACAGTACCTCTCCGGTCGAGACGGCCTCGCCCTGGAGGTCGAAGACGACGAGCGTCAGCGGCGAGACGAGCGCGACCGGCGTCACGTTCGTGAAGATGGCCGGCACGAACGCGTACGTCGTCAGCAGGACGCTCACCCCGACCGTGACGAAGGTGAGCTCTTTGAACGACCGCGCGAACATCGCGCCGACGAACGTCGCGCCGAGGAAGGTCGCGGCGACCGGGGCCACCGCGATCACCGACAGCGCCCCGCCGCCGACCGTCAGCGCGATGAGCGTCGTGACGACCACCGCGGCCGCGGCGTACGGCAGCGTCTTGCCGGCGACGATCTCCGCCGGCGACAGCGGCGTGACGAGCAGCGGCTCGCCCCGGCGGTTCGTCCGCTCGTCGAGGATCGAGGAGCCGTACGCCTGGATCAGGAAGTTCATCGGCACGAGGAAGACGAAGGCGAGGAGCAGCGAGGCGAACGGGAACGGCGGCGTGATCGATCCCGGCGAGCCGACCGTGTCGGCGCCGAACGCCGCGCCGCCGATGGAGGGCACCGCGAAGCCGCCGTCGCCGTCCGACGCCTCGTCTCCGCCGCCCCCGTCGATGTCGCCTCCCGAGCCGCCGCCGTCGCTCTCGTCGCCTCCGCCGCTCCCGCTGTCTCCGTCGCTCCCGCCACCGTCAGCCGCCCCGTCCGAATCGGTCGGCTGGTCGCCGTCCCCGCCGAGCGTCGTCCCCTCGTCGAACCCGGTTGTTCGACCGACGTACCGGAGCGTGACGGTGACCGGGAACGCGGCCGTCCGGTTCGGCTCGGCGCGCATCAGGCGCTCGTTGTGCGCTTCGACCGCCTCACGGACCGACGCGGCCGCGGCCTCGCCTTTCTGGGTGTCGGTCGCGCGGACGACGACCGATTCGACGTCCCCCGGGTCGATCGCGCCTCCGTCTCCCGAACCGGGTCGCACCACCGTCACCACGACCGCGTCGGCGGTGTCGCCGAGCGACGCCCGGCCAGCCGAGACGGCGCGCAGCGACGGTTCGGCCTCTATCGCGTCCGCGTACGGCGAGCCGGGGTCGACGCCGACGCGGTAGACGTCGCGGTCGACGTCGAGGCCGGCGACGCCGGTCGCCACGCCGACGCCGACGACCCCGCCGGCGACGAGGAGCAGGGCGACCCCCGCGGCGAGGGTCTTCCGGTCGACGCCGCCGGACGCCCGGGCGGACTCCCACTTGGCGACGCGGAGCACTCGACGGGCGGCGACGGCGAACCGGCGGCCGAGGCGGCGCAGCCGATCGGTCACTCGGTTGCCTCCGTCGCCGTCGCGGCCGCGGTCTCCGCCTCCTCGTCGCCGCCTCCGCCGGCGTCGTTCTCCCGATCCGCTCCGTCACCCCCGTCTCCGTCGGCGTCCTCACCGATGTCGCCGGTGTACCTCCCGGGCATCGGACGCCCGACGATGTCGAGGAACACGTCCTCGAGACTCGGCTCGCGGCTCCGTATGTCGACGACCTCGCCGCCCGCGTCGGCGACGGCCTCGCGGACCGCCGCGACCGCGTCCATGTCCGGAACGGTCGTCCGGTAGCGGTCACCGACTTCCGCCGTCGCCGCGTCGAGGTCGACGAGGGCGGGCGTCGCGGTCGGCTCGACGTCGGTGAACACGCGGTAGGTCGTCTCGCCGTGTCGCTCACGGATCCCGTCGACGCTGCCGCGGGCGACGATCCGGCCCTCGTTCATCACCACGACGCGGTCGCAGACCGACTCCACGTGGTAGAGGTTGTGGGCGGAGAAGACGACCGTCTTCCCGGTCTCGCGGAGCTCGCGGGTGAACGCCAGCACGGAGTTGGTCGTCACGGGGTCGAGTCCGGACGCCGGCTCGTCGTACACCAACACGTCCGGGTCGTTGACCAGCGAGCGCGCGATGGCGACCTTGCGTTTCATTCCCTTCGAGACGTCGCCAAGGCGGCGCTCGCGGTGGTCGAGTTCGAGCCGGTCAAGCGCGGCCTCGATCCGCTCGTCGGCCACCTCCCGGGGCACGTCGTAGAGGTCGGCGAAGAAGCGGAGATACGACAGCGCGGTCATCTCTTCGTACAGGGGCGACTCCTCCGGCAGGAACCCGAGATGTCGGCGCATCTCGGGGTCCGAGGCGTCGAACCCGGCGACGGTCACTTCGCCGTCCGTCGGCTCGACGAGGCCGGCGATCACCTTGAGCGTCGTCGTCTTCCCGGCCCCGTTCGGGCCGACGATCCCGAACACCTCGCCGTCGTCGACGGCGAAGTCGCTGTCGACCACGGCCGCGAAGTCGCCGTAGGTCTTCCGCAGCCCCGACACCTCGATCATGTCTGCGCTTCCGCCGGCGCGTGGGTTAAATCCACGCCTGCGGTTATCGGCCCCGAGAACGCGTCGGGGGCGGGGGACTGCGAGTCGCACGAGCGACCGAGGGAACGCAGCGAGTGACCGATACTTAGGTCTCCGACTCCGCCAAGAGACTCGTCACTCCGTGTACGGCTTCTCGATGCTCCCGTCGCCGCTGATGTACGCGTTCATCCGGCGCGCCACCCCGTCGAACAATGTGATGAGCGGCGAGAGAACGCGCTCGACGAGCCGGATCGGCGACGCGACCCGGAGCGACCACGTCTCCGCGTTGCCGAGGCCGAACGCCTTCGGGACGATCTCGCCGAAGACGAGCACGAGGACGCTGGTACAGAGGGTCGTCACCACGATCGCCGGCCCGGCTGGGAGGTAGCTCGCGATCAGGACGGTCACGATACTCGAGATGGCGATGTTGACGACGTTGTTCCCGACGAGCAGGGTCACGAGGAGGCGGTGCGGGTCGTCGTGGAGTCGCTTCAGGACGTCGCCCCGGGGGCCGCCCGTGTCGGCCTGCCGCTCGAACCACTCCGCGGGCAGCGAGAAGATCGCGGTCTCGGAGCTGGAGAAGAACGCGCTGAACCCCAGCAACACGATCACCGCCGCTACGCCGACCACGCCGAGTGCGACTCCGACCATGCCCCGTGTCGAGAGAGAACTCCAAAGAGGGTGTCGGAGGAACTGCTGAACCCGGCGCGTCGGCGTCGCTCTCCAGTCGGCGACGAGTGGTGCCGGGGGGCCGCCCGGCGAGAGAAGACGGTTGGACCGCGTTACTCCTCTTCTTCCTCTTCCTCGACCGGTCCTCGTCCTCGTTCCCAGACGGAGTCGGCGGAGGTGTCGTTCGGTGCGGTGTGCGAGACGTCTTTCATGGTATCGCGATCGCTTGCCATATTGGCAGTCGATAGCCCGGACCCCCGTATTAACCCTTCGTGGAAAGAGATAATGAGACCTGATACCATATAAGGTATTAATATTTACTCACGAAGCGCTTCCTCGATCGATGGACGAACTGCCAATTAGTCGGGCTTGAACCGCACCGAACCGTACGATCGTAGGAGTATTCTGGCGGACCACAGCGATGAGGGTCGCCGGCGTCGGACGACGCGGCGTGGACACCACAGCCGCGCACGACACCCGAACCGGGGTGGTCCGCGAGGGAGCGAGGCTCGCGGTCGGTCGCGACGTCGACGCCCCGGTGGAGCGGACGGCGACCGCGCTCCGCGACACGCGACGGTGGCCGGAGTGGAGCCCGTCCGTTCGGGGCGTCGAGAGCACCGACCGGTACGTCGAGACCGGGACGGCCGGGCGCGTCCGGGTCGCGTGCCGCTGGGTCTCCTTCCGCGTGACGGCCGCGACGCGGCTCCGCTGGGACTGGCGAGTCGCTGGGGTGCCCGCGACGGGCCATCGCGTCGACCGCTACCCGAGAGAGTCGGGTCGGTGTCGAGCGGTGATCGAGGTCCCGCTTGTCGCGGCCCCGTACGTCCCCATTTGTCGGCGGGCGCTCGACCGGTTCGCGGCGCTCGTCGAAGGAGCGGAGTGAGTCGGGCGACGGGGCCTGCCGAGCACGTCGAGCACGCGCGCAGTCGTCCCACCGAGCCCGTCGAGCGCGCGTCGTCGCCTGACGGTCTCACTCCTCGTGATTGTCCTCGAACGGGTCGATGACCGCGCTGCCCGGCTCCGCCTCGTCGAGGGTGAACCCCGGCCCATGCGTCGCGAGTTCGAAGACGAGCCCGTCGGGGTCGGAAAAGTAGACGCTCTTGAAGTAGGTCCGGTCTTTCACCTCGGAGACCCGGACATCGTGTCCCTCGAGGCGTTCCTTCCACTCGCGGAGCGTCGCCTCGTCTTCGACGCCGAACGCGAAGTGATGGCTCGCCCCCGGGCCGGGCGTCCCCTGCGAGCGGGGGTACTCGAAGTAGGTGACCGTTGTCCCTGGTTCGCCCTCTGGGGTCGACGAGAAGTAGTAGTGCGGCGTCCCGGGGTCGTCGTAGTTCTGCGTCCGCTTGACCGTGTGCCAGCCGAGCACGTCCTCGTAGAACGACTGGGTCTCGTCCATGTCGGTACAGATGTTCGTGACGTGGTGGAGCCCCGTCGTCGGCGGCGCGTCGGTCATGGTCCGTGTGGTCGGTCGTCGGGAGGACAGTTAGTCGTACTGGCGACCTGGGGGTCGGCCGTGTCGGTGGCGTGGAACATGTCGCGGCGGTCGCGGAACGGGTCGTTCGGGCGGTCCGGTCAGTCTGTTCGGTCGAGAACCGGGGCGGTCAGTAGCTTTGGCCGCCGTTCAGAACAGGCCCATCCCGACCGCGTACGGCCACGCGGAGCCGCCGACGGCGAGCAACGCGAGCGCGGCGCCGGCGCCGTAGACGTTCTTCAGGAAACTCGTCATCTCGTTCTGCTTCTCCTCGGGGTCGTCCATCGACCAGAAGTCGTGCATCGTCACGGCCGAGACGAGGAGGAAGAAGGCGAGCGAGCCCGCGGCGAGGACCGGGAACGCGCCAGCGGCGACGGCGAGGCCGCCGAGGGCGAGGACGGCCCCGGAGGCGATCACCGAGAACCGCGGCGCGGGGAGGCCCTTGAATTCGGCGTAGCCGGCCATCGTCTCGAGGTCAGTGAAGTGGTTGAGGCCCATGAACGCGAGCGTCGCGCCGAACAGGATCCGGCCGAGTAGGAAGAGTTCGCCCGCGAGGGGGGTGTCGAACTGGAGCGGTAGCGTCGCGAGTTCAGCTAACATCGTGTAACCTGCTATACGGACGTAATCTATTTATCGCTTCCCGGACAATACAGTTAGTAGGTAACACCGATGTCATCACAGGACCTCACCGGCTCGGAGTCGGTGGACACGGCGGAGACAGCGGCCGACGCGGCGACCGAGGCGACGGGTGCGGACGCGGAGATGGACACGACGGCGGATGCGGTGACGACGCCCGACACGCCCTGTCCGGTCGTCGACTCGATCGAACAGATCGGGTCGCAGTGGCGGCTCGTCGTCCTCCACGAGCTGTTGAACGGCGAGTCGCGGTTCAACGAGCTCAAGCGCGAGACCGACGCGAACGCCCGCACGCTTTCGCGCGTCCTCGACGACCTCCAGGAGACGGGGTTCGTCGACCGTCGGCTGGAAGAGGACTCGCCGGTGGCGACGTACTACAGTCTGACCGCCAAGGGGGAGTCGCTCGCCCCCGTCTTCGAGGAGATCGACTCGTGGGCCAACGAGTGGCTCGCCGAGTGCGACGCGTGAGAGTGCGTTAGCGCGATCGGTTCTCGCTCGTAAATCGCTGACTACAATTCGACGACGGACACTTCCAAAGCCCCAACCGCACAGTACCACCCAGCACGGGCGGAACGCGCTCCACCGCCGAAACGCACACCCTTCTCCGGCGCATACATGACGCCGTGTACGCCGGACTGAAGAACACCCCCTGTTGCCTGTGCGGCCGGGACGACACCCACACCCGGATCGCTGTGCCGCCGCGGGCGCTCCGGCTCATGGAGAACGGCGGGCCCATCGCGTGGCGCGACGTCGTCGGCACGGTCACGCTCCGCTTCTGCGCCGACGACTGGGACCTCGTGAGCGACCTCGCCATCGAGATGGACTCCCACCCGCTCTCGCGGTGTAACGCGGCGCACGTCTCCCTGGACCTCCGCGAGGACCACGAGGCGCTGCTGTCGGCGACGAAGGCCGAGACGGACCAGACGGAACTGGAGGCGCGGCTGGCGCGCGAGGCCGAGACGACCCTCGACGCGGTCGACGACCCCTACACCGAGGAGCGCGACGTCGTGGAGGCGATCGTCGTGTTGCGCGCGTTAGAAGAGCTCGGCGTGCGGGAGCGCCCCGGCGACGCCGCCGCACTGGCGGACGACGACTGAGTCGACCGGGGCGGACGCTCGCTCACCACCTGACCTCGAACCCGTCCTCGCCCTCCGGCTCGCCGTACTCGGCGTCTACCTCCTCCACCTCGGCGGCCCGGCTCCCGGTCTCGCACCACTCGACCATGTCGCGGACGTCTCCCTCGGGGCCCTCGAAGACGGCCTCGACTCGGCCGTCGTCGAGGTTCCGCACCCAGCCGTCGACGCCCGTCTCGCAGGCCGTGTCGCGAGTGGTCGCCCGGTAGTAGACGCCCTGAACGCGGCCCGAGACGAACACGTGCGCGCGAACGCGGTCGGTCATCGGTCGGTGGTGCGGCGCGCTCCCTGTTAAACGGCCCGCCCGCAACCGACGCCTACTAACTCCCGCGCGCCGACGTGGGCGACATGGACCTGTTCGGAACCGCCGGCATCCGCGGCGGCGTCGAGGACCGCGTCACGCCGTCGCTCGCGCTCGCCGTCGGGCGAGCCGTCGGCGCGGCGATCCGGGACCGAGCCGACGAGTCGACCTCCGACCCCACCGTCGTGCTCGCCCGCGACGGGCGAGTGACCGGCCCGGCGCTCGCGGCCGCGATTGAGGCCGGCCTCTCTGCCGGCGGCGTCGCCGTCCGACGCGCGGGACAGCTCCCGACGCCGGCGCTGGCGCACGCCTCGCGCGGCCGTCACGGCGTGATGCTGACGGCCTCGCACAACCCTCCCACCGACAACGGGATCAAACTGTTCCGGGACGGCGTCGAGTTCGACCGCGAACTGGAGCGCGCCGTCGAGTCGCGGGTCGCCGACGAGGCGCCGGTGGCCCCGTGGGACGAGTGGACCGCGGCGACCCGGGTCGACCCGCTCGGCGGCTACCTCGGACACGTGCGCGAGTACGCCGCCGGCTTTGGCGCGGATCTTGACGGACTCCGCGTCGCCGTCGACTGCGGCAACGGGATGAGCGCGCCCGCGACGCCGACCGTCCTCCGCGAGCTCGGCGCCGCCGTCGTCACGCTCAACGGCAACGTCGACGGCCACTTCCCGGGCCGCGGGAGCAAGCCCACGCCGGAGACGCTCGCCGACCTGCGCGCGTTCGTCGCGGACGCCAACGAGGGAGTCGAGAATCCGGGTCGACCGGTAGATGAGGGAGGCGGAGCGGGCGGCGACGCGGACGCGAGCGAGACCGAAGGGTTCGCCTTCGGGATCGGACACGATGGCGACGCCGACCGTATCGTGATCGTCGACGCCGACGGCGAGGTCGTCCACGAGGACACGGTCCTCGCGGTCCTCGCGGAGCGGTACACTCGCGCGAGCGACGCCGCGGACCCGGTCGTCGTGACGACGCCGAACGCCTCCGGGCGGATCGGCGAGCGCGTCCGCGACGCCGGCGGCCGCGTCGAGCGCGTGCGGCTCGGCGCGCTCCACGAGGGGATCGCCGCGGTGCGCGCGGAGGCCGCCGCCGACACCAGCGTCGTCTTCGCGGCCGAGCCGTGGAAGCACATCCACGTCGCCTCCGGCGGGTGGATCGACGGCGTCGCCTCCGCCGCGGTGATCGCCCGCCTCGTCGCCGACGAGGGGCTGGCGGCGCTCCGCGCGCCGGTCACGGAGCGCCCCTACCGGAAGGTGAGCGTCGGCTGCCCGGACGACGCGAAGGAATCGGTGATGGACCGACTCGAGACGGCGCTGCCGGAGGCGTTCCCCGCGGCCGCGGTCGACACCGACCACGGCGTCAGGCTGGAGTTCGACGACGCCTCGTGGACGCTCGTGCGTCCGTCGGGCACGGAGCCGTACGTGCGCGTCTACGCCGAGAGCGATGACGTGGACGAGCTCGTCGCCGACGTCGAGAACGTGGTCGAGACCGCGGTCGCGGCGACGGAGTCGGTATAGGCGGCGTAGACAGTCGTCGACGGGAGACGCCCCGGCGCTGCGCGCGTCCGGGCTTCGCGTTCTGTCCCCGTTTACGACCGTGAATGATACGGGTCCGTGGATCGGAACACCGATCGAGGCCCGCTTTTACCCGGTGTTCGGCCGTCTCATTTCACGAACGTGCCTCCCTCTCGGCGCGGGAACGACGAATTTATGCCGTGTTCCGACGGGGTTACGAGTGAGATGGCATCCGACTTCGATCGGCGGCGGTTCATCAAGGCGGCAAGCGCAGCGGGCCTCGTCGGCCTCGCGGGGTGCGGTGGCGGGCCGAGCGACGGCGAGGACGAGTCGGACGGCTCCGACGGCTCCGACGGCATGGACGGCTCCGATGGCTCCGACGGCTCTGACGGCTCCGACGGCGGGGACGGGTCCGACTCGCCGCCGGCGACCGTCGGTATCGTCTACTCCGACGGCGGGCTGGGTGACAACTCGTTCAACGACGCGGCCCAGCAGGGTATCTTTCAGGCCGAAGAGGAGTTCGGGATCGAGTACAACGAGGCGGAGCCGGAGGGCGCCGGCGAGTTCTCGCAGTTCCAGCAGCGGTACGCGAGCTCGACCGACCCGGACTACGACCTCGTCTCCACCATCGGGTTCAACCAGGGCGACGCGCTCTCCGAGACCGCGCCGCAGTACCCCGACCAGGACTTCATGATCGTCGACACCGTGGTCGAGGAGCCGAACGTCGCGAACTACCTCTTCCGCGAGGAGGAGGGGTCGTTCCTGATGGGCGTCCTCGCCGGCGAGCTGTCCACGACCGACTTCTCCGCCGGAGCGGGATCGACCGACCCCGACTCGACGAACGTCGGGTTCGTCGGCGGCGTCGACAGCCCCGTCATCCGCCGGTTCCAGGCCGGATTCGAGGCCGGCGTCGACTACGCGACCGACGACGTCGACGTCATCACGAGCTACGTCGGCAGCTACGCCGACCCCTCGGGCGGACAGGAGGCGGCGTTGTCGATGTACCAGAGCGGCGCCGACATCGTCTACCACGCGGCCGGCGCGACGGGCGTCGGCGTCTTCCAAGCCGCGCAGGAGGAGGGTCGGTTCGCGTTCGGCGTCGACCAGGACCAGTCGGTCTCCGAGGAGTCGTTCGCCGACGTGATCGTGGCGTCGATGGTGAAGCGCGTCGACACCGCGGTGTACGAGTCGATCTCGAACGTCATCGACGACAACCACCAGGGCGGCAGCACGACGGCGCTCGGGCTGGAGTCGAACGGCGTCGAGTGCGTCTACGGACAGGAGATCGGTGACGACGTCCCCGACGACATCGTGTCTTCGGTCTCCGACGCCCGCGACGGCGTCATCGCCGGGGACATCGACGTCCCGGACACCACGAGCAACTGAGCCGAGCGCGGCGAGCACTCGGGCCGAGTCGGGCACGGCGAGCGTTACGGGCCGGATCCGACGCGGCGGCCGGACTTCCACTTTTCATCGGTACGGTCCGTAAACTGACAGCTCTCGCGCCCCTCGGCCGCGAATCCGCGCGTTTTTAGGGACTCCCACGGAGTTACGGGTGAATGAACCCGGCGGTCCACTTGGACGGCATCACGAAGCGATTCCCCGGGGTCGTCGCGAACGACGACGTTGATCTCGCGGTGGAGCGCGGGAGCGTCCACGCCCTGCTCGGCGAGAACGGGGCCGGAAAGACCACGCTGATGAACGTGCTGTACGGGCTCTATCAGCCGACCGAGGGGACCGTCCGCCTCGACGGCGAGCCGCAGTCGTTCGACTCCCCGCGGGACGCGATCGACGCCGGCATCGGCATGATCCACCAGCACTTCATGCTGGTCGACCCGATGACCGTGTGGGAGAACGTCGTCCTCGGCAACGAGCCGACGACGTGGGGCGGGTTGCGCGTCGACAAGGAGGCGGCCCGCGAGGCCGTCGTCGAACTGAGCGAGCGCTACGGATTCGACGTGGACCCCGACGCGACGATCGCGGACATCTCCGTCGGCGAACAGCAGCGCGTCGAGATCCTGAAGGCGCTGTACCGCGGGGCGGACGTGCTCATCATGGACGAGCCGACCGCGGTCCTCACCCCGCAGGAGGTCGAGGAGCTGTACGGCGTCTTCGAGGAGCTCACCGAGCAGGGGAAGACGATCATCTTCATCTCGCACAAGCTTGGCGAGGCGCTATCGGCGGCCGACGACATCACCGTCCTCCGCGACGGCGTCAACGTCGGGACCGTCGCCGCCGCAGACGTGACCCGAGAAGACCTCGCGGAAATGATGGTCGGCCGGGAGGTGCTGATGGAGCCCGCGACGACGCCGCAGGCGGCCGGCGACCGCGTGCTGAGCGTCAGCGGGCTGGACGTCGACGACGACCGCGGCGTGCGGGCCGTCTCGGACCTCTCGTTCGAGCTCCGGGCCGGTGAGGTGTTCGGCATCGCCGGCGTCGACGGGAACGGGCAGTCCCAACTCGTCGAGGCGATCACCGGGCTGCGTGAGCTGGCCGACGGCGACATCTGGTACCGCGGCGAGTCGCTCTCGGGGACGACGCGCCGCGACCGGATCGACCGCGGGATGGCGTTCATCCCAGAGGACAGACAGGAGCGCGGACTGGTGATGTCGTACGACCTCACCGAGAACGCCATTCTCGGGAGCCAACACGACCAGCCGTTCGCTCAGGGCGGGCGACTGGACTGGGGCGCGTCACGCGACCACGCCGAGTCCGTGATCGAGCAGTACGACGTCCGGCCGCCCGATGCCGCGGCGGAGGCGGAGGCGCTCTCCGGTGGGAACCAGCAGAAGTTCATCGTCGGCCGCGAGTTCGAGCGCGACCCGGACCTCGTCGTCGCGATGCACCCGACCCGCGGCGTCGACATCGGCTCGACGGAGTTCCTCCACGACCGACTGCTCGAACTGCGCGCGGAGGGGAAGGCGGTCCTGCTCGTGTCCTCGAAGCTCGACGAGGTCCAAGGCCTCTCAGACCGGCTCGCCGTGATCCACGAAGGCGAGTTCAGCGGCGTCGTCGACCCCGCGACCGTCACCGAGGAGGAGATCGGGCTGCTGATGGCGGGCGAGACGCCCGACGACGACTCGGTCGAGGCCGCCTCCCTTCACGAGGAGGCGACCGACCCGGTCGCGGGCGAGCCGACGGTCGACGGCGACGAGGTGGACGCGTGAGCGACGCCGGCCCGGAGGCCGACCGAACCCCCTCCGTCGTCTCTCGACTGATCGCGCCGTTCGTCGACCGGAGCGTCGCGGAGCGGCTGGTGATAAGCATCGCCGCGATCCTCCTCTCGATCGCTGTCGGGTTCGTCATCGTGCTGGTCTCGGGCAGGATCGCTCAGTGTTCGACGGCCGCCTGGACGATGCCGCTCACCGGGATCGGCTTCTGTTACGACCCGATACAGGTGTACGTCGTGCTGTTCAACGGCGCGTTCGGCAACCCGATCGCCGTCGGCGAGCCCGGGCTGTTCAACCCGAACTGGACGCCGTTCAACCTCTCGCTCGGGCTGACGCTCTCCGAGACGACGCTGCTCATCTTCACCGGGCTGTCGGTCGCCGTCGCGTTCCGCGCCGGCCTGTTCAACATCGGGACGCAGGGCCAGCTGGTCGTCGGGGCGCTCGCGACCGCGCTGACCGTCATCGCGGCCGCGCCGCTGTTGCCCGAGGGTCCCGTGGGCGGTGCGGTCCTGATCGTGCTCGGCACCGCGGCCGGCGCGGTCGGCGGCGGGTTCTGGGGCGCGATACCCGGCGCGCTCAAAGCGTACGCCGACGCCAACGAGGTGATCACGACGATTATGCTGAACTTCGTCGCGGCGAACGTCGCGTACGTGCTCGTGCTGGAGGTGTTCCGCGCCGAGGGGTCGTCCGTGGTCGCTACGCAGTACGTCCCGGAGTACGCCCAGTTCCTGCCGTGGTTCTTCCCGCAGTCGGCCGACTTCGCGATCGTGGCGCTCCTCGTCGGCATCGCGTTCATCGGCGCGCTCTACTACCTCATCGAGCACACCTCGTTCGGCTACGACGTCCGGACGAGCGGCGTCCAGGCGGCCGCCGCGGAGTACGGCGGCGTGAACGCGAAGCTCACGACCGTCCGCGCGATGACGCTGTCGGGCGCGCTCGGCGGCATCGGCGGCTCGGTGTGGGTGCTCATGTCCGAGGGCCGCTGGATGGCCTCGATCCCGACCTTGGGGTTCGACGGGATCACCGTCTCGATCCTCGCCGGGAACAATCCCATCGGGGTGTTGCCGGCCGCGTTCCTCTTCGGCATTCTGAAGGGCGGCGCCTTGGAGATCGGGTTCCGGACGGACGTCCCGACCGAGCTCGTGGGCGTGCTGCGCGGGCTCATCATCCTGTTCGTCGCGATGCCGGAGTTCTTCCGGATGATCGGCAAGTACGCGGGCATCGGTGCCAGCGGCCCCGGAAGCGGGGTCCGGACCGACCCCGACGAGACGGACGAGGCCGTCGGTACCGACGGAGGTGAGCCCGATGCGTAACCCGATCGCCGACCTCTCGATCCCGATCCTCGACGACCTGATCGAGTCCGACTACACGCGGTCGCTCGTCGTCGGCGTCGTCGTCGTGTTCGGACTGCTCGGCGTTGTGGGCGCGGCATTCCCCGACTCCGTCGCCGGAGACCTCGCTGCCATTGCGTTCTCGACCAGCACAGCCACGTCGACGGCGCGGCTCGCGGCGCCCATCGTGCTCGCCGGGCTAGGTGGGATCTTCGCGGAGAAGTCCGGCGTCATCAACATCGGACTGGAGGGGCTGCTCATCATCTCGGCGTTCGTCTCGATCTACGCGGCGTCCGTCGTCGGGATCGGGAACAGCGTGCTGGGCGTTCCCGCCCTCGCGGTCGCGTTCCTCGCCGGCATCGCCGCGTCGACGGTGTTGTCCGCGGTGTTCGCGGTCGTCTGTATCGAGTTCAAGGCCGACCAGATCATCGCCGGACTGGCGGTGTGGCTCATCGCGCTTGGGCTCGCGCCGTTCCTATCGCGGGTGCTCTTCGGCGGCGTCAACACGCCGAACCTCGGGGCCAGCGTCGGCTGGCGGTACTCCGCGACGCTCGTCGTGGTCGCGACGCTGGGCTCGTGGTGGCTCCTGAACCGGACCGCCTTCGGCAAGCACCTCCGCGCCTCGGGGGAGAACCCGAAGGCGCTCGACACCGTCGGCGTCTCCGTCTCTCGGGTCCGGTACGCCGGCGTCCTCCTCTCTGGCGTGCTCTCCGGCGTCGGCGGCTCGGCGCTCGCGCTGTCGATCGGGCAGTTCGTCGGCTCCGGCGAGACGATGGTCCAGGGCAAGGGGTTCATCGCCATCGTCGCGTACCTGTTCGGCAACTACAACCCGCTTGGTACGCTCGGGGCCGGCGTGCTGTTCGCCGGGCTCGACGCGACACAGATCCGGCTCCAACAGCTCGGCTACGCGATCCCGGACACGCTCGTCCAGACGATCCCGTACGTCGTCGTGATCGTCGTGCTCACGCTGGTCGGGCGGACGCAGATCCCCGAGGCCGCGGGCGAGCACTACGAGACCGAAGAGTAGGTCGCGCTCCCGGGCGGCCATCGCCGCGGCCGGAGCGTCAGTTCGACGCCCCAGCCACCTCGGTCGGCGACGGCAGCCGCAGATCGGCGAACGCCTCGGTGTCGCCGATCCCCGTGACGATCTTGACCTCGTCGGTGATCGGGACTCCCACGCACGAGAGCCGGGCGTTCGCCCCTCGGATCTGCTCGTCGGAGAGGATCGACTGCCCCGGTATCGCCACGTCGCCCTCGACGACGACGACGGCGCAGTTCGAGCAGGCCCCGCCGCGGCAGGCGTACGGCCACGAGCGGCCGCCCCGCTCCGCCGCGTCGAGGATCGACTCGCCGGGTTCGACGAGGAAGCGCCCATACTCCGGGAGGTCGAGGTCCGCGTCGGCCGTCTTCTCGAAGAGATCGTCGTCGGACAGCGACCACCCCCGCTCCGTCAGCGCGTCGCGGTCGAGGTGGTAGACGGTCGAGGGCGATCCGGTGCGGACCGGCTCGACCGACCCCTCCGCGTACCGCCGGACGACGTCGGCCGCCTCGTCGACCGGGTCGTCGGCGAGCGCGTCGAACCAGTCGCGGACCGTCGCCGGGGCGAGGTTCGACTCCGCGGCGACGGCCTCCAAGTTCACCCCCTCGAGCCGGGCGACGGTCGAGACGAACCGCGGCGAGTCGAGCGCCGCGACCGTCTCCTCGATCCACTCCTCCGAGCGGTCGTACCACGAGGCGAGCTCCGCCGTGCCGATCCCCCTGTCGTACGCGACGGCGATCATCAGCGCCGCGGTCGCGTCCGCCGAGCGGACCTCCGGGAGTCACGCCCGAAGCAGGTCCGCGTCGATCCGATCGAGCTGACTCATACCGGAGCGTCCGTCTCGGAGCCATTAAACGGTGAGCCTGAACAGTTAGGCTCGGCCGCCGGCATCGCCGGGCGGCGTCGGGACCGGCCGGCGGACGAAATCCGTCCCATCGAACCCGACCGAAACGGGAGCAAAGAGTTTTGCCGGGGGCACGACACGGTCCGGTAATGGATATCGACGAGTACGACGTTGTCGTGGCGGGGGCCGGGACCGCCGGCTGTTACGCCGCCGCGACGATCGCGAACGAGGGGCTCGACGTCGTCATCGTGGAGCGGAAGGACGTCGAGGAGGCCGGCCACATCGCCTGCGGTGACGCCCTGAAGGGGGCCGACGCCTTCCCGGAGGCGAT
Source organism: Halorubrum miltondacostae (assembly GCF_041379815.1). Lineage (NCBI taxonomy): Archaea > Methanobacteriati > Methanobacteriota > Halobacteria > Halobacteriales > Haloferacaceae > Halorubrum > Halorubrum miltondacostae. The sequence continues at coordinate 231,811 of NZ_JBEDNY010000003.1, read as the reverse complement.
CCCGAAGGACCGACTCGAGCCCGCGTTCACGAACACCGGCGTCGACCACGGTCGCTTCGAGATCCCCCAGGAAGACACGATCTTAGAGATCCCGGTCCCCGGCGAGCTCGCCGTCATCGACCGCTGGGAGTACGGCCGCCAGCTCATCTCCGGCGCCGAGGACGCGGGCGTCGACTTCCACTACGACACCGTCATCAACGACGTGAGACAGGACGAGACCGGTCGCGTCACCGGGATCCACGCGGTGCGGCAGGGCGACCCGCGGACGTACGAAGCGGACGTCGTGATCGACGGCGCCGGGTCGCTCTCGCTGCTCCAGGACAAGGCGGACTTTGAGGGGACGACCTTCGACACGAACGTCCGGTACTCGCAGTTCTGTTCGGCGTACCGCGAGATCGTCGACGTCCCGGAGCCGGTCGAGTGGGACGACGCGCTGGTGTTCAAAGCGACCGACCGCGCAGCGGGGTACCTCTGGTACTTCCCGCGGACCGCGACGGAGATCAACGCGGGCCTCGGCTTCCAGATGACGGAGGAGCCGATGCAGCTCGTCGAGTCGCTGAAGCAGGACCTCCGGGACCGCCCCGAGTTCGAGGGCGCGGAGGTACGCGACAAGCTCGGGGCCGCGCTGCCCACCCGACGCCCGTACGACTCGGCGGTCGCGCCGGGGTACATGGCGGTCGGCGACGCCGCGGGCCATGTGAACCCGACGACCGGCGGCGGCATCGCCGGCGCGGCGTACGCGGGCAAGTACGCCGGCGAGCAGGCGGTGAAGGCGATCTCGGACGGCGACGTCAGTGAGGAGAACCTCTGGCGGTACAACACCCGCGTGATGGAGCACTTCGGCGGCCGGTACGCCGGCCTCGACGTGTACAACGTCCTCGCGACCGCGGTCGACGTGGACAACCTGATGGGCCTGCTCGCGTCGCTCCCGGGCGAGAAGCTGGCGGAGGCGCTGTACGAGGGGTCGACCTCGATGTCCTTCGGGCTGAAGCTGAAGGCCGCGGTCAAGAGCTTCGGCTACTGGGGGACGATCCGGAACTTCTACCAGACGAAGTCGCTGGCCGACGAGCTGATCGGCCACTACGACGAGTACCCGACGAGCCCGGCCGCGATGGCGAACTGGACCCGTCAGCGCGACGCGATCATGGACCGCGTGTACGAGACGACCGGCGCGGACGCGAAGTACTGAGGCCGTGAGCGGGTACCGGCTCACTACCGTCGAGACCGTCCGCGAGCGGGGGTCGTGGGCGTTCACGGCCCGGGAAGGTGACGCGGACCGCGAGGTGTTCCTCGTGCCGTGCGCGGACGAGCCGGACTGGGAGGAGGCGAGTCCGGACCAGCCCGTCCGGGCGTGGATCAACCGCTGTACCCACGAGGACCAGCGGCTCCACCGCGAGGGGGTCGGCGCGGTCACTCGCGGCGGGTCGGTCGTCTGCCCGAAGCACGGCTCGGCGTTCGACGCCTGCGAGGGATCCTGCGACAACGGCGAGGCGGCGGGGACGACGCTCCGTTCGGTCGACGTGACCGTCCGCGACGGCGCGGTGTTCCTGACCGACGACGACCTCAACTACCTCCGCGAGGGGCTGCCGGACGAGGACGACGGCGACGGCGATGAGGGGCCGTCGTCGAGTTCGCACCTTACATTTTGAGTCGGCGAGAGGTTCGTGCGGACAGCGCGCCGTTCTACTCCTTAGGTGATAACCTTTTGACCGACACCAACACCACCGAAGCCCCAGCCGCGAGGCGGGCGCACGCTCGCCGCGCTCCTCGTCGCTCGTTTCACTCGCTCTTGCGGTGCTCGCGTCGCCTGCGCCCGCCTCGCGGCTGCCCCTTCGATTCACTTCCCGCACCGCAGCTACACCTCATACCTCCCCAGCCTCGTCGGTCGCCGTCGCTTCGCTCGACGACCGAATCCCTCCCGCGTGCTAACTCGCGGGCCTGCGGCCCGCTCGTAGACACGCGCCGCAGAGTTGTTTGTAAAAGAGGATTCGTTACGGCTGCGTCTCCGCGACCCGCCGGATCGCGCCGGCGATCACGTCGATGCCGACCGACAGGTCGTCCTCGACCACGTCGAAGTCTGTCGTGTGGTGCCCGCCGGGGTGGTCGGTGCCGACGCCGAGGTAGCAGGCGAGCCCGCCCTGCTCTTGGACGCGGTTCATCAGGTACGTGGCGTCCTCGGAGCCGCCGAGCTCGTCGCTGTCGACGATATTCGTGACGCCCTCGACGTCGCCCGCGGACTCCCGGACGAGGGCGGCGAGCGCGTCGTCGCTCGTTGCGCTGGGCGCCTCACCGAGCGTGGACACGTCGACCTCGCAGTCGTGCATATCCGCGGCGGAGTCGAGGATGCGGTCGGCGTGGTCGGACATGTACTCCGCGAGCTCGGTCGTCTGCCCGCGGAGCTCGCCCTCGATGTGCGACTCCTCCGGGATGATGTTCGTCGCGGTGCCGCCGCCGACTAGCCCGGCGTTCACGCGCGTGGGCCCGTCGGCGTGGCGCGGGATGGCGTAGAGGTTCTGGACCGCGGCCGCCATCGCCTGGACCGTGTTCCGGCCCTGTTCGGGGCGCGCGCCGGCGTGCGCCGGCTCGCCGGTGAACTCCGCGAGGAGGTGCCGCACCGCGAGGAACCCCTCGACGCCGCAGACGACCTCGCCCGACGGGTGATCGAGACCGACGTGGACCGCGTAGAGGTAGTCGACGTCGTCGAGGTGGCCAGACTCGGCCATCGGCTTCCCGCCGGCGACCTGCTCTTCGCCCGGCTGGAAGAACACCTTCAGCGTCCCGGAGAAGTCGGAGTCGAGGACGGCGTCGAGCGCGCCGAGCCCCATCGTCGCGTGGGCGTCGTGGCCGCAAGCGTGCATGAACCCCTCGTGCTCGGAGCGGAACCCCTCCGCGGCCGGGACGTGCTCGCCCGACTCCGACTCCGTGATCGGCAGCGCGTCGATGTCGACCCGCAGGCCGACCACGGGCCCGTCGCCGCGTTCGACGACCGCGACACAGCCGGTGTAGCCGCCGGAGAGCTGATCGAGTATCTCCGGGTCCGCGCCCGCCTCGCGCGCCCGCTCCTCCCACTCGGCCAGCTCCTCGTCATCGGGCACGTTCATGCGCTCGTCCGCCGCGAGCGCGTCGGGCCCGATGTGGAGTTCGTCGAGGTCGCGCTCGCCGAGGGCCGCCACGATGCGGGCGGTGGTGTAGAACTCGCGCCATGCGGGCTCGGGATGGCGGTGGAGGTCGCGGCGGAACGCGCGGTACTCGTCGTCTTCGAGAACGCTCATACCCGTGGGTGGCCCGGGGACAGCTTAAAACGTCGCCTGTCGGAGAGCGACGGGGACCGCATCGGAGCCGACCGGAGGCGGCTCACTCCTCGGCCGATCCCATGCGCTCAGAGTAGTCCCACGTGTGGAGCCGCTCCGGCTCGATCCGGATCTCGACCTCCTCGCGCTCGGGGCGGAGGAGCCGCTCGGCGGTCGAGTTGTCGGTGCCGCCGAGGTACTCCTTCAAGAGCGACCGCAGGAGTCGCTTGTCCTCGTCGGGATGGATCGACGCCCGGCCGCGGCCGCGGACCCCCTTGTACGGCGGGTCGTTCGTCGACACGTCGAAGGAGACGCTGTCGTCGTGGTCGACGAACTCGACGAGGTCCGCGTTCGCGCTCGTCGCACAGCGGATCGCGCCGGTCGCGTTCGCCGAGTCCTCCCCGTCGTCGGCGGTATCCGCTTCCGGGTCCCACGCGAACCACAGCGAGACGATCCAGGGGTGGTCGCCCGGCGTCCGGCAGCCGAGGCGGACCGGCACGCGCGCTGCGCCGAGGAACTCGTCGACTCGCGGTCGGTCCCACGGCCCGGTCGGGTCCATACCGATCGGTCGGCCGCCGTCCGCCTAACAGTTGCGGCGACGCTCGGTCCGAGCGGGGTCGACGGCCGGACGGCGAGGAACTCAGGCGTCCGGCCGGCGGCGGAACACAAGAGAATTGACCGTCCCCCCGCGAGGGAAAGTATGACCGACTACTTCGAGGTCCACGAGCGCGACGGTGCCGCCCGCCTCGGGGAGGTCCGCCTCGCCGACCCCGCGCCGACGCCGGCGCTCGCGGACCCGTTCCTCGACGACGCCGGGAGCCTCTGGGCCGGCGACCGCGAGGTCCCGGACGGCGACGAGAGCGCGCTGACGGTGCTCCCCCACCGGGCGTTCCCAGCCGGCACCCGCGACGAGGTCCGCGAGTCGTTCGCGGTCGACCACCCCGACGTCGCGTTCCCGGCCGCAGCGGCCGTCGACAGCCGGAGCGCCCGCGACCTCGGGGCCGACGCCTACCTCCTGTCGGACGCGCAGGGGTTCGTCGGCCACGGCGAGGCGTTCCGGGACGCGATCGTCCGCGCCAAGGCGGCGCTGCCGCCCGACGCCGCGCTCGGCCTCTCCGGCGTCGCGACCCCACGGAACGTCGCGCTGCTCGCGTACGCCGGCGTCGACCTCGTCGACGCGACGCTCGCGCGGACGAAGGGGACCCAGGGGATGTACCTCACGGCCGACGCGGAACACTTCCTCGAGGACCTGGACGAACTGCCGTGCGCCTGTCCGGCCTGCGCGCAACCTCGGGACGAGTTCACTCGCGCCGACTGCGCCGACCACAACGTCAACGCCCTCCGCTCCGAGCTCCGCCGCGTCCGCGAGCGGATCCGGAGCGGCCGCCTGCGCGATTACGTCGAGGGACAGGCCCGCCACGAGGGGTGGCTCACGGCCGCGTTCCGCGAGTTCGACGACCAGTGGGGGTACCTCGAAGAACGGACCCCGCTCATGCGAGACGCCAAGGTGACGGCGGCCTCGGCGGAGACGCTCGACCGCGTCGAGATCCGGCGGTTCGCCGACCGCGTCACGAGCCGCTACCGGAACCGGTTCACCGACCAGCCGCTCGTGTTGGTCCCCTGCTCGGCGACGAAGCCGTACAGCGACTCGCAGAGCCACCGCCAGTTCCACGACGCGATCAAGTGGCGCGGCCACACCGTCTCGATGACCTCGCCCATCGGCGTGGTGCCCCAGGAGCTGGAGACGACCTACCCCGCCCAACACTACGACTCGGTCGTCACCGGCGACTGGAGCGAGGGCGAGATCGAGTTCGTCGCCGAGGTCCTCCGGCGGTACCTCGAACGCAACGACTACTCGCGCGTCGTCGCGCACGTCCCCGAGGACGGCTACCGCGAGATCTGCGAGCGCGTTGAGGGCGCGGTCGACCTCGACTTCGAGTACACCTGCGTCGACCACCCGACGACCGACGAGTCGCTCGGCGAGCTGAACGCCGCCCTCCAGGGCGAGCCAGCGTACAGCAAGCGGGAGCGCGAGCACAACACGGTCCGCGCCATCGCCGACTACCTGATCGGCGACGGCGCGGGCGACGCCCTGTTCGGCGGACCGGGGGAGGCCGACGTGCGCACTACCGGCCGCTACCCCAAGCTCCAGGTGTGGGGCGACGACCCCGACGCCGGCCGCGAGGGCGAGCCGGGCGAACAGCTCGCGACGATGGTCCCGCAGTACGGCACCCTCTCTTTCACCCTCGCCGGCGCGCGCCGTTGGGTCGCGAGCGACGCCCCGACGAAGCGGGTCGAGATCGACTCCTTCGTCCCGCGCGGCTCCGTCCTCGCGCCCGGCGTCGTCGACGCCGCCGACGACATTCGGGTCGGCGACGAGGTCGTGATCGAGGGGCCGAAGGCGTTCGCGGTCGGCCGGGCGGCGATGTCCGGGCCGGAGATGGCGGGGTCCACCCGCGGCGTCGCGGTCGAGGTCCGGCACAGCGACGAGAAGTGACCGGACGGGGGCCTCGGCGCTCATGTCTTCATGACGTCGAAGTGCTTGTAACCGCCTTCGGCGGCCATGAACGCGGCGAGCACGCACCACGCGAGCGCCGCGTCAGTGAAGTCGGGGACCGAGAACGTCGGGATCACGAGCGCGACCGCTCCGAGGACTTCCGCGCCTCGGAGAGCGGTAGCCGTTCTGTCCGTTCGTACCGCCGGTATTGGAGTCCGGTTCAGTTGCGGATACCGGCGAGCGTGCGGTCACCGGGAAGACCGAGCCGTCTCAGTCGTCGGCGGTCGCCTCGGGCCGATACGCCTCGCTGATCGCCTTCCACTTCCCGGAACGGAACCGCAGGTAGTTGATCGCGGCGGGGATCGTGGTCTCGGCCATGAACGCGAAGTAGAGCCCCCACAGTCCGATCGCCGGGAGCGCCACCTCGGGGATCGTGAGGCCGACGAGCGGGAGGTTGATCGCCGGCGTCGCGTCGTGCGCGCCGACGTACGCCAGCGGGATCGACACGCAGAACATCCCGAGGAACTGGCTCGCGAAGGGGATCTTCGTGTCCCCGGCGGCGTCGAGCGGGCCGGCCGCGCCGCCGGAGACGCCCTGGAAGATCACCGCGGCGCAGGCCGCGTACACGAGGTTGACGGCGATCGGTATCTCCGGGCTGTCGGGCGACTCGGCGAACATCGAGACGATGTCGGTCGCGAAGACCGCGATCAGCACCGCGGAGACGGCGTACGTCGCCACCGAGAAGCGGATGATGTCGCTGGCGTACGCCTCCGCCTCGTCCGGGCGCTCGACGCCGAGCTCCTGCCCGACGAGGCTGGAGGAAGCGAGGCCGAACCCCCAGCCGGGCGTGTTCATGATCCCCCAGATGCGGCGGGCGATGACGAACGCCGCCACGGTGTTCTCGCCGAACACGTCGAGGATGGAGAGCATCGGGAACTCGGCGGCCGTCCACACGAGGTTGCGCGCGCCGACGGGGACGCCGATCTCGACGAGGTCCCGGAGCATGCCGGGGTTCAGGTACGATCCGGTCGGGTCGATCGCAACCGGGAACTGGCCGATGAGGGGGGCGCTCCCGCGCACGAGCCCGACGGTGAACCCGCCGACAGCGAGCACGTTCGAGAGGACGGTTCCGACTGCGGCCCCCTCGACGCCCCACCCGAAGCCGAAGATGAACAGCGCGCTGAGGAGGATGTTCGCGACCGCGCCGCCCGCTCGGACCTGCATCGCGGTGTAAGCGTCGTCACAGCCGACGAGGATCCGGCTCCCGACGAGGTTGAGCGCGGCGAAGGGGACGCCCAGCCCGACGACGCGGAGGTAGTCCGCGCCGTAGGCGATCGCCACCTCGTTGCTGCTCAGCGCGTCGATGAACGCGGGGGCGAACAGCCAGAACGCCGCGCTGACCGGCAGCGTGATCGCCACCGCGAGGAGGACGCTGGAGCGCACCGCGTCGCCCAGTTCGCCGAACGCCTCGGCGCTGAACCGCTGGGAGACCAAGGCAATTGTCCCGCCGGCGACGCCGCCCCCGAAGGCGAACGCGAGCCCCCAGTAGGGCCCCGCGAAGCCGACGCCGGCGACGGCGCTCGTGCCGACCGCGACGCCGACCATCGCGACGTCGACCGCGTTCTTCGACATCCGGGCGATGCCGGTGACGATCCGCGGCCACGCGAGGTCGGTGGTCCTGACCACCCGGTGCCGGTCGATCAGCCCAGCGCGCGCGAGGGCGAAGCCGATGTACAAGATCAGCGCACGGAAGGGGTTCGGCAGGCGAGACACGGCAGATACGCTCCTTTTTTACTGGCGGCTAAAGGCGTTTCGTCACGCGGCAGTCGGTTCCGGATCGGCGGGGTGCGGCCGGGCGGATCAGGCCCCGGAGACCAGGTAGACGGCCGCGGCGGCGAAGAGGATGCCGACCCCCTTGCGGGCGGTGAACGACTCGCCGAGGAACAGGAAGCCGATCACCGAGGAGAAGACGAGGAACATCGCGAAGATCGGCGTCACGACGCTCACCGGGCCGAGCGACAGCGAGCGGTACAGCGCGAGGATCCCGATCCCGAGGAACACCCCCGCGGCGAGCACGTACGCGAGCTTCGGCGACCCGAGGTGCGCGGTGAATCCCTGTCCGGTGTACGCGATCACGCCGACCGCCATGGCGACGAGCAGCGTGTTCGAGACGACGACGGCGACGTCGCTCGGGATCGCGTTCGGTCCGGTCGTGGCGACGCGCATCAGCGGGGAGACGAGCGCGTACGCGCCCATGGCGAGCAGCGCGAACGGGAGATACGTCGTGGCCGAGGCGTCCATACTTCGGGGTCGACGCCCGGCGGCAAGTGCCTGTCGACCCGGGATCGACTCCCTGCCGTCTGCCGGCGGCGGTCCGGTCGAGGACCGTTCAGCGATCGGTACCGGGCACTCCCGACCGTTCGACCGGCACGGAGACCGTCACGAGCGTCCCGCGGGGCTCCCGCTCCTCGAAAGCGATCCGCCCGCCGAGGTGGTCGACGCCCCACTTGACGATCCACAGGCCGATCCCGCTGCCGTGGCGCAGCGGCGTCTCCGTCCCGCGGTCCAACACGTCGTACTCGGCCGGGTCGATCCCGGGACCGTCGTCCGCGACGGTGACGTCGACCCAGTCGTCCGCGACTCTCGCGTCGATCTCCACCCACGGCGACGCCCGGTCGTTGTGGCGGATTGCGTTCGAACAGAGGTTCTCCAGCACGACGCGTAACACGACGGAGACCGTGACTTCCGGCACTCGGCCGACCTCGACCCGGGCGTCGGGGTCGATCTCGCGGGCGTCGGCGACCGCCTCGCCGACAACGTCCGGAAGCGGCGACGACGCGTACTCCTGTGTCGGATCGAACAGCTCCCCGGCGCTCCGGGTGCGTTCGCTGAGCTCGAGTATCCGTCCCGCGCTCTGTTCGATCACCGACACGGCGCGCTCGTCGCTCGACCCCGGACGCAGCTGTTCGGCGTACCACTGGATGAGGTTCGTCTCCGTCCGGACGTCGTGGCGGAACACGCGGTTGAGCACGTTGAGCCGCTGCTGTTGGCCGAGGTACGCGCCGACGTCGTGGAAGGTGATGACGCGGGCGCTGGTGCGGTCGTGGTCGTCGACCACGTCCCGAACCGTCGCCTCGTACGGCCGCCGCCCGTCGCGGCCGACGATCGGGATCGCCCGGGGCTTGTCGTCGCCGTCGGCGAGGTCCCTGACCGCGTCGTAGCGCGGGACGGTCGACGCCGCGGGTCGCCCGATGGCCTCGCGGCGGTCGATGCCGAACGTCTCGGCCGCGCTCTCGTTCAGGTCGACGAGGAGCCCCTCCGTCCCGACGACGAAGACCGGATCGTGGAGCTGCTCGAAGACGAGTCGGCGGGCGCGCCGTCGGGGCGCCGGCGCGAGCGTGAGCAGGCGGAACCGGGAGAGCGCGAGGAGGTACGCCACCCCGGAGACCACGAACACCAGCGGCGTGGGGTCGAGCCCGGCGATCGGGATCGCGCCGGTGATGTAGGCGACGCTGCCGGCCCACGGGGCCGCGGTCCCGACGAGCAAGGCCGCGCTCTGCCCCCGGAACGGCCGCGCGTCGTCGCGGATCAGCTAGAGCAGCGGGACCGACCCGATCGCGCCGAGGGGGTACGTATAGCCGGCGATGATGTAGTACAGCGGGCCGGGAACGACGTCGAGGAACGTCCTGACGGCGGTCTCGCGCACGACCTGTTCGGTCGCGAGGAGGTTCCCGGGGTCGCCGGCGGCGACGACCGCGACGGTGGCCGCGGGGACGATGGAGACCGCGGCGACGAAGAAGGGGGTCACGTAGCGGTCGTAGCCGGTGTGCGCAAGCGCGAAGAAGAGCCAACCGACCGGGACGGCGACGACCCCGACCCGCTGGACGTCGTACCACAACGCCTTCGCCGGCAGCGTCGCCGCCTCGAGTTCGAAGACGAGGAACGTCGCCCACCACACCTGCCCGACGAGCAGCACGGAGAGCCACGTCGCGCCCGGTTCCGGACGCTCGCGCCACACGAGTATCGCCGCCGCCAACCCGACGGTCACCGCGACGAGGAGGGCGGTGGACAGCGGACTCAGCGCGGCCATTGTGGTTTTTTACGCGCATTCGATTTATAACTCATCTAGTCGAATTATCCCATGTAAAAAACTGGCCGCTGAGCGACGCGGATCCGGGATCGCCGCCGTCTCAGGTGCCGAGCGCAAGGAGCACCGCGCCGGCCACGAGGTAGCTACAGTCTGGCGCGACCCCGAGCATCGATCCGTCGAGTCGATCCGCGAGCGCGGTGACGGCCACGGAGACGCCGAGACCGGCGACGAGCGCGGCAACCACGCCGGACGACGCAGCGCCGGTCGCGACGAGCGCGACGAGGAGGCCACCGGCGACCGCGTCGACGCCGATCAGGATCCGACGCGCCTCGGGGATTCCGTACACGACGGGGAGCGTCGACACGCCCCGCGCGGCGTCGGCCGCGACGTCCCTGACGTTCGGCACCTCGACGTCGACGAACGAGCGGGCGGTGACGTATGCGAACAGCAGCGCGACGGTCGGCGCGTTCGCCGGTTCGACGGGGACGCCGGTGAACGCCAGCGGCGCGGCGACGACCGCGACCGCCCACGCGAGCGCGACAGCCGCGGAGTTGAGGAGGAACACGTCCTTCAGCCGCGGGACCGAGACGCCGCCGAGCCGCGGGACGCGCTCGCCGAGCGGCGCGACGAGGCCGCCGACGGCCGGCGGCCAGTCGGTCGCGTAGCCGACCCACACCGCGCCCGGAACGAGGACAAGCGCGAGCGCCGCGGGACCGGCTCCGACCGCGAGCGCGACCGCGACCCCATAGCTCAGGGCGGCGGCGAGCATGAGCTGATCGCCGTAGCGTAGCGCGAATCCCGCACGGGCCGCGGTCGACCCCACGTCGCCCTCGGCGTCCGCGACGTGGTCCGCGGCGTACACCGAGAACGCGACGAGCCCGACCGCGATCGGCGCGGGCGACAGCGGGACGCCGAGCGCGGCCGTCGCGATCGCGACTCGACGGCCGCGACGACCGCGGTGAACGGGGCCGCCGCCGCGAACGCGCCGACCCGTCTGAGGGATCCCGCGGCGGCGGTGGTTGCGTATGAACGAGACTGCTCTACCGTGCCGTCTGACGTCGACGGCCTGATCGGTTCGTTTGCCATGGTGACGTCCGCCGCCAATCGGCGACTGACGTCCATCATGGGGGATCGACCTGTATCTGTCCACGCCATGGAGTGTTAATAAAACGCGAACGGGCGGAGTATCATCCAGCACGGGACGCCGACGAGATACCCCTTCGGGGTTCAGTACGCTTTTGACCCGAGCGGCCGATCTCTCGCGTATGGACGGAACGTTTGATCACGTGATGATCCGCGTCGAGGACCTCGAAGAGAGCCTCGACTGGTACCAGACGCACCTGAACTACGAGGAGAAGGGCCGCTGGGAGGCCGACACGTTCACCAACGTCTTCCTCGGCCCCGAGGACGTTCACGAGGACGGCGCGCTCCTCGAGCTCACGTACAACCACGACGGCCGGAGCTACGAGCTCGGCGACGCGTGGGGCCACATCGCGGTCCGCGTCCCCGAGGACGCGCTCCAGGAGTCGTACGACCAGCTGATGGCGGAGGGCGTCGACGACTACCGCGACCCCGAGTCGTGCGGGAACCGCTACGCGTTCGTGAAGGACCCCGACGGCCACGAGATCGAGATTGTCAAGCGCGACCAGGGCGCGAAGTGGAGCATCGACCACACGATGATCCGCGTCGAAGACGCCGACGAGGCGCTCGGCTACTGGACCCGGAAGTTCGAGTACACGGAGCAGCCGAGCGGACGCTGGGAGGCCGACACCTTCTCGAACTACTTCGTGGCTCCCGAGGATGCGCCGGAAGAGGCGATGAAGCTCGAGCTCACCTACAACTACGACGGCCGCGAGTACACGATGGGCGACGGCTGGGGCCACGTCGCGGTGCGCGTCGACGACCTCGACGACGCCTGGGACGACCTGCTGACCCGCGAGGCGCCCGATTACCGCGACCCCGAGTCCTGCGACCACAACTACGCGTTCACGAAGGACCAGGACGGTCACGAAGTCGAACTCGTCACGCGGGACTGATCGACCGGCCCGGACCGGATGCCGACTGTGACCGCCTTTTCGCTCGCGCTCGACCCGATCAGTCCGTCGACTCGACGCCCGTGACCTCGAAGCGAGCGCCGCCGGCGTCGCTCTCGACCGCGCGCACCGACCACCCGTGGGCGTCGGCCACCTGCTCGACGATCCGCAGCCCGAACCCGGTGCCAGACTGCGTGGTCGAGTAGCCGGCGTCGAACGCGTCCTCGCGGCGGTCCGGGTCGATCCCCAGGCCGTTATCGGCCACGTAGAAGCCGTCCGGGAGGCTCCCGACCGTGACCGTCACGTCGTCGCCCCCGTGCTCGACCGCGTTCCGGATCAGGTTCTCCAGCAGTTGCCTGAGCCGCCCCTTGTCCGCGACGATCATCTCCTCGGCCTCGGCGCGGAGCGTCGCGTCCCGCGTGTCGACCGTCCGCCAACAGGAGCCGACGACCTGACCCAGGTCGACCGGCTCGGCGTCGGTCACGGGGTCACCCTCGCGGGCGAGGGTGAGCAGGTCGTCTATCAGCGCCGCCATCCGGTCGTGGGCCCGCCCGACCGCAGCCAGGTGCTCGCTGTCGCACTCTTCGAGAGCGAGCTCAGTCCGACCGCGGGCGACCTCCAAGGGGTTTCGGAGGTCGTGTGACACCACGCCGGCGAACTCCTCTAACCGGTCGTTCTGCCGCTCCAACTCGGCGGTCCGCTCGGCGAGCCGGCGGGTTCGCGCCTCGGCCTGAAACGCCGTCTCGGCCGCGGTCGCGAGGATCCCGGCGAGGTACTCGTCGACGCCGTCGAACACCCCGGGCTCCGTCTCGCCGATCGATATCGCCCCGTACTCGCCGATCGGAACGACGAGCACGCTCCGGAGCGCCGTGTCGGCGTCGAACGCGTCCGTCGTCTGGATGTCGTCGAACTTCCGCGTCTCGCCCGACTCGAACGCTGCCCAGTTGAGACTCCCGCCGTCCGGCGTGAACGTCGGGCGCTCCGGCAGCATCTCGGCCGCGGTGTCGGAGATCGCGACCGGGACCAGCCCGCCGGCAGCCTCGTCGTAGAGCCGGACTGAGACGATCGAGAACTCCAAGACGTCAGTGGCGGCCTCGACCGCCCGGTCGGCGATCGCTTCTCGCGACTCCGCGCGGACGAGGGTCCGCGTCGCGCCGTGGAGCCGCTCGACGCGACTCTCCCGCTCGATCCGGTCGAGCGCCGCCTCGAGGTGGCCGGAGAGGATCTCCGCCACGAGGACGTCCGTGTCGGTGAACTCGTGCGGGTTCGGGGAGGAGACGACGAACAGCCCATGGTCGCCGATGGGGCGCAACACCAGGCTCTCCGCGGGCGAGGACTCGTCGAGCCGGCCGGACGACGAGAGCTCGTCGATGACGACCGACTCCTCGTTCCGGAAGGCGTCCCACGCCAGCGCCGCGCGGGAGCCGGGCGGCGCGCCGCGGTCGTACGACGGCTGCTCCTCGAACATCATCGGCACGGAGTCGCCGAGCGCGGCCGGCTGGAGGCTCTCGCCGTCCGCCGACAGCAGGTGAATCCCGCTCAGTCCGGCGTCAATGAGGTCATCGACCGCCTCGACCGCGAGGTCGGCCGCCTCGTCGGTGGTCCGGGTGTAGTTGAGCTCCCGGGTCCACTCCCGGAGCTGGGAGAGCGTCCGCTCGCGCTCCTTCCGCTCGGAGACGTCGCGCGTGGTGACGACGTACCCCTCGATGCCGTCCGTCTCCAGCTCGTCGCTGCCGACGGACTCGAGCCACCGGTAGTCGCCGTCGGCCGTCCGGAACCGGTACTCGACGGACGGCGGCCCGTCGGCCTCGTCGATGTCGCTGAACAGCGCCTCGACCGCCGCTCGGTCCTCCGGGTGGACGTAGTCCAGCGCCCGGTCGCCGAGCAGGTCTGACGGAGTGTAGCCGGTCACGCGCTCGCATGAGGGGCTCAGATACCGGAGGCGCCAGTCCTGAGACAGCACCGCGACCACGTCGCTGGCGTGTTCGATGAACGCCCGGTGGCGGTCGCGCTCGCTGTCGTCGCGGACCACGCCGACGAACTGGCGCTCCCCGTCGGCGACGAACTCGCCGTACGACAGCGAGACGGGGACCTCGTGGCCGTCGCGGTGGAGCGCGTTGAACCGGACGTTGGACCAATCGATGCCGCGCTCGCCCGTGGCGAGGTAGCGCTCGACCGCCTCGTTGTGCTCCGTCCGCCGTCGCTCGGGGATCAGCCTCGTCAGCGGCTCACCTTCGAGCTCGGCGGGATCGTACCCGAAGACCGACTCGACCGCCGGGTTCGCGAACCGGATCACCCCGTCGGTGTCGACCGACAGGATCGCGTCGGAGGCGCCGTTGGCGACCGCGCGGAACTGTTCGACCGCCTGCTCCGCCTCGCGCTCGGCGCGGCGCTTCTCGACGGCCTCGACGATCCGGTTCGCCAGCCGCTCGTACCGCTCCGTGCCGCCGCGCTTCTGGAGGTAGTCGGTGACGCCGGCGGAGATCGCCTCGCTCGCGACCTCCTCGCTCCCCCGGCCGGTGTAGAGAATGAATGGGAGATCGGGGCGCCGCTCGCGGACCTCGTCGAGGAACTTGAGGCCGTCGCGTTCGGGCATCTCGTAGTCGGAGACGACGCACTCGACGTCGCGCTCGGAGAGGACGTCGAGGCCGTCCGCCGGCTCGGCCGCCGTCTCGACCGCAATCCGGTCGACCTCGCGTTCCAGGTACGAGGCGGTGACCGCGCGGAGATCCGGATCGTCGTCGACGAGCAGGACCGGAATGCGGTCGGGCATACGTGTCGAGTACCAACGAACTGACTATAATGGTTGCGGCGTTCGTCGGGCGTTCCGGGGTGCCAATGGGCCCGTTGACGCCCGACCCTTTGGTCTGGACCCTCAGTCGCCGCCCGCGGGTCGGAAGACGACGAGCCGCTCGCCGTCGGTGGCGCGCTCGCCGACGGCGACCACGACCGCGTCCCCGACGGCGACGGCCGGCCGTCCGTCCGTCTCGTCGCCGCCGCGGACGATCCCCGTCAGCCGCGCTGGCCCGAAGTCGACCACCGCGGTCGCGTACGGCGCGTCGTCGGCGAACCGCGGCGACGGGACGTGAACCACGCTGTACGTCTCGACGGTCCCGGTCTCGTCGAGCGCTTCCCGCGAAAGGTCGGGCGACCCGCACTCCGGACACACGCGTCGCGGCGGGAGCGAGCCGTGGCCGCGCGGACAGACGAGCGCGAACCCCTCGCCGTCGGCCAGCGCGTCGAGCCACTCGGCGTGGTCGCGGTCCGGCGCCGGCGCCGCGTCCGCGCCGCCGTCGCTCATTCGGCCACCTCCAGGACGTGGACCACGGCGCTGGCGACGGTGCCGCCCGCGTTGTGGGTGACGCCGACCTCGGCGTCGGAGACGTGGCCGCTGTTGGGGTGGTCGCCCCGGAGTAGGCGCGTCAGCTCCGCGATCTGGGACCCCCCGGTCGCGCCGACCGGGTGGCCCTTCGCCTTCAGGCCGCCGGAGAGGTTCACCGGGAGGTCGCCGTCGGCGGTCGTGACCCCCTCGCGGGCCGCGGCGATCCCCTCTCCCGGCTCGAACAGCCCCAGCGACTCGAGCGCCAGCACCTCGGCGATGGTGAAGCAGTCGTGGACCTCGGCGACGTCGACGTCGCTCGGCTCGACCTCCGCGTCGGCGTATGCCGCGTCGGCCGCGTCGTCCGCGGCAGGCGTCCGCGCGAGGTGCTCGCGGTCGCCCAACGCCATCCGGTCGGTCCCCTGCCCGGTCCCGGTCACCGCGACCGGGGCGTCGAGGTCGCGTTCGGCCGCATACTCCTCGGAGACTAACACGAGCGCGCTCGCACCGTCGGTTATCGGGCAGGCGTCGTAGAGGTGGAGCGGCTCCGCGACCGGCGGCGCGTCCAGCGCCTCGTCGACGGACACCTCCTTCCGGTACTGGGCGTACTCGTTCGGGACGGCGTTGGCGTGGTTCTTCGACGCGACGTGCGCGAGGTCGGCCCGCGTCCCGCCGTACGCGTCGAAGTAAGCGTTCGTCATGAGCGCGTAGGCCCCCGGGAACGTGACCCCGGCCCGGGCCTCGAAGAGGTCGTCTGCGGCGATGGAGAGCCCCTCTGTCACCTCGTCGGTCGGGAGGTTCGTCATGCGCTCCATGCCGCCCGCGAGGACCACGTCGGCGTCGCCCGCCGCCACCGTCCGGACCGCCTCCCGGACCGCGACCCCGGCCGACGCGCACGCCGACTCGTAGCGCGTCGCCGGACAGCGGACGCCGGCGGCCTCGGCCATCAGGGGCGCCTGGTGGCCCTGGTGCTCGGCGAGCGCGCCCATGAAGTTCCCGTAGTTCAGCTCCTCGACGTCGGACCGGTCCACGGCGGCGTCCTCGAACGCCCGGAGCGCGGCCTCCGCGAACAGGTCGCGGCCGGTGCGCTCCGGGTGGCTGCCGAAGGGAGTGAGCCCGACCCCGGCGACGCGTACGTCTGTCATACACGAACGATGATCGGGGATGCGGTTTATCTCTGCCGAAAGCCGGGGTCCCGGTCGGTCGACGAGCGCGCGGCGCGTCCGCGAGGAAGAGCGAATCGCCCGACTGCGTCGGCGGTCCGTGCGCGCTCAGCCGATGTAGCGCAGGTCGTCGTCCGGCACGGCGGGGCCCTCCTGCATCTCGCGGATCTTGCCGACGACCTCCTCCATCTCCTCGGCGCGGTCCTCCAAGCTCTCGTAGTCGACGGACATCCCGAGGACGGCCTCCAGCGTCTCCAGCACGGCGCGCGCGCTCTTCGGGTCGACGAGGTAGCCGCTCGTCTCGCCCATGAGGCAGGCGGCGTCGAACCCGCGGCGGCCGCCGAGCCCGAGCACCAGCCCGGAGACGCCGACGATGCCGCCGGCCGGCTCGTCCGCGCGGAACTCCACGCCCGCGTCCTCCAAGTCGGCGGTGAGGTCGCCGTCGGAGACCGCGCCGAGGACGGTGTACTCCTCGACGAGTTCGCCGGTGGGGACGCCGCCGAGCGCGAACGCCCGCTCGGCGCCGAACTCCTCGGCGACGTCCAGGAACGTCGACGTGAGTCGGTAGTGACCCTCGTTCGACCCGGCCTGGTGGTCGCCGGTCAACACGAGCAGGTCCGTCCCGTCGGTCTCGACGGCGTGGAACTCGGCGCAGGTGAGCGCCGCGACCCCCTCGTCGTCGACGTTCACCTGCGGCGGGAACTCCGTCGCGTACACGCGGCGGACCAGCTCCCTGTCGAACTCCTCTAACAGGTGTTCGGCCGCGAGCTTCCCCACGTGGCCGACGCCCGGCAGCCCCTCGATCAACACCGGGTCCTCCAGCTCCGGCGTCGCCACCTCGTCGATCTCGATGTCCTCCATACCCTGTCCGTCGGGTCGGCGGTCACAAGAGCGTGGCTATTCCCGCGTCGGATCGCCCGCGCCGCCGAGCGTGCGGCTACTCCGACCGTCGCCGCGCCCGCCGTCGATACTCGCCGTACGGGTCCTCCGGGCCGAACGGGGCCGGCGCGCTGTTCTCGGTCGGTCCGTCACACTCGGGACAGCGGTCGCCGAGCGCGTACACCGGTCGATCGTGGGCGGCCTCCCAGTTCGCGCAGACGCGGATATCTGATTTCACGGTTGAAAAGGGGTCGTGTGCGGTCGAGTCGGCCGCGGTTACTCGTCGTCTTCGCGGCGCTCGCGGTGGAACTCGCCGGCGCCGCCGGCGGCCTCGATCGATTCGCGGGCGCGCTCTGCGGCGGACTCCAGCTGCGACTCCGCCGTCTTGTAGTCCGGGGCGCGGACCTTGATGCGGTACTCGGGCGAGCCCACGTAGCCGACGTCGAGCTCGACGCCGTCCGGGACCTCGCCGTTCCCTTCGGCGGCGGCGAGCGCGTCGCGCACGTCGTCGACGCCGTCGGGAGCCGCCGATTCGAGGTCGACGTAGCCGGTCACGTCGACGTACGGCACGGAGACGTTGTCGCGGGCGGCCGTGACGACCACGTCGACGGTGTCGGCGTCGACGTCGACGTCCTCAAGGGCCTCGTCGCCGCTGATGGCGGCGGCCTCGAAGGCGTCGTAGAGGCTCTCGTACTCCGCGAGGAGGGCGTTGGCGACCGAGGTGTAGCGGTCGTCGTCGACGTCCTCGCCGAGCGCGATGAGCATCCAGTTGTCGGCCTTCTGCGCGTTCTTCCAGTCCTGGATCGTCTCCTTGCGCTGGTGCTCGTTGACGTCTTTGATCGACAGGTCGATCTGGTTCGACGACGTATCGACCTCCAGCACCTTCGCGACGACCGTCTGTCCCTCGCGGACGTGGTCGCGGACGTTCTTGATCCAGCCGGAGGCGACCTCGCTGATGTGACAGAGGCCGCGCTTCTCCTCGTACTCGTCCAGATCGACGAACACGCCGAAGTCGGCGATCTCGTCGACGTCGCCGACCACCAACTCGCCGGGTTCGGGCCAGCCGCTGTACTTCATGACGGAGCGGTGAGGCTGTTACCGCGCCTCAACGGTTTCGACGATCTCGCCGTGGAGCTCGGCCTCTCCCCCGGTCGGGGTCGCGAGCGTCGTGCCGCAGACCGCGCACGACACCGTCGAGGAGGCGTTGCCGAAGACGACCTGTTCGTTCTCGCAGTCGCCGCAGGCGACGCGGTGGAAGTCTCCCGCCATGATTACTCCTGGAACGTGAGACGGCCGGCGCGCCATCCCTCGCGCATGTGTGCCTTCCCGCAGTCGCCGCAGCGGTACTTCAGGTGGGTCTTCTTGGTCGGCTTGTCGCCACCGGGCACCTTCGAGTACCCGCCGGCGTTGCCGATGGTCGCGAGCGCGCGGCGTCGCTGCCGCGCGTCGCGCTTCATTCCGGTCGCCCGACCCGATCGAACCTTCTCCACCTCGTGCTCGTGATGGGAGTCACAGTGGGGACAGTACGTGTTGAAGCGGCGTGGCATTTCCATGGATATCGACCTTGAAACGCGGTTCGTCGCCGACGCTTAAAACGGGTTTGGTCTGGACCGCCCGCGAGCCGGCGTGCGCGCGACGGCCCGTCGGCGGCCGTGCGACGCGATCTCATTCCCTCCATTCCGCGACCGCGCGCACCGGCGAGCCGTCGGCGTCCCGAAGCCGCAGCGGGAAGGCGTACAGGCGGAATCGTGACGGGAGACCGTCGAGCCCGCAGAGGTTCTCGACGATCGGCAGTGAATCGCCCAAGAGCACGTCGTGAGCGGGCGTGCCGGCGGGCTCGTCGTCGGTCGCCGTAGTCGGACCGGTGTCGTCCGTGTCAGCTGCCGCGCTCGGCGTCGGATCCGGTCCGAACGTGTCGAGGCCGATTCCGACGCCGGCCGCCCGGCAGCGCTCGGCCGCCGCCGCGGTGAGGTACGGGTGATCGTGGTACCGATCGTCGCCCCAGTGGGACTCCCAGCCGGTCCGGATGACGAGGAGGTCGACATCGGCGCCGAAGTCGTCCACATCGGGCAAGGCCTCGGGCGGGATCGGCTCTCGCGGCTCCAGCGGCCGGAGGTCTACGAGTCGGGCGTCGAACGCGAATCGACCGACCCCTCGCTCGTCGATCGTCTCTCCGTCCGGGAGCTTGTGCTGTGGCGCGTCGACGTGGGTCCCCGCGTGGGTGCCGAGCCGCAGTTCGCTCGTCCCGTAGCTGTCGGTCTCGTGGGTCGCGTCGGGCGCGAGCGTCACGTCGGGGTCGCCGGGGTAGGTCGGCATCCCCGTCTCGATCGGGCGCGAGAGGTCGCGGAACACGGCCGCCGATCGGACCGCGGCGCGGTTAAGTCGGTCGTCCGTCGTCGGTCCCGCTCGCGACCCGGAGTCGCACGCCGTCCGTGCGGTTCCGCGGCCCGAACGTATTTCCTGCGCCCGCTGCTGGATCGCTCCATGTCGGAACTGCCGTTCGACGCGTACTACGACCTGACCCAGATCGGCGAGGTCGCCGTCTCCCCGACCGGCGACCGCGTCGCCTTCGCCGCGACCGAGTACGACCAGGCCGCCGACGAGGCGGTCTCCTCGCTGTTCGTCGCGCCGACCGACGGCTCCCGCGAACCGCACCGGCTGACGAGCGCGTCGGGTGCGTCCGCACCGACGTGGGGACCTGACGGCGACCGCCTCGCGTTCGTGGCCGCCCGGGACCGCGACGCCGAGAAGCGGGTCGGCTGGCGGGACCGCGACGACGAGGACGCGGAGGACGCGGAGGGCGAAGCGAGCGTGGGCCCGGAGGACGACGAACCGACCGACAGTGACGGCGAGGAACCCCTCGGCGACGACGGTGAACCCAAGCCGCAGGTGTGGGTGTTCGACCTCGCGCTCGGCGGCGACGCCCGACAGGTCACGGAGCGCGACGAAGGCGTCGCCGGGTTCGACTGGTCGCCGGACGGCGACCGACTGGTGATCGAGTCGCGCGACCCGACCGACGAGGAGTCCGCGTACCTCGACCAGGTCCGCGAGGAGGGCAGCCCCATCGAAACCACCCGCCTCCAGCACAAGGTGAACGGCGCGGGCTGGACCGACGACGTGACGCGGTACCTGTTCGTCGTCGACCTCGACGACCCCGAGAGCGACCCCCGCCGCCTGGACGACGCGTACGGCGGCGGTGCGTTCGAGGACATCTCCGGGATGCAGCCGACGTGGGGGCCCGACGACCGGATCGCGTTCACCTCTTGCCGGCTCGACCGCCCCGATGACACCACCGTCCGCGACCTCTACGCGGTGCCGGCGGAGGGCGGCGACGCAGAGCGGCTCACCGACGGCGACCTCACCCACGGGGCGGCCGCCTGGCGCCCGGACGGCGAGGCGATCGCCACGGTCGGGAGCGACCCAGATGACCCGCCCGCGCCGTCGGAGGTCTTCCTCGTCGACGCCGCGGATGGAGACGCTGACGACCGCGACGCCCCGACCTCGCTCACCGCGGCCCTCGACCGGACGATCGCCCGCGGCAGCGGGGTCGATTGGGTCGACGGGTCGATCTACACTCGAATCGCCGACGAGAGTCGCACGCGGCTGGTCCGCGTCGACCCCGACGGCGACGTCGAGCGGATCTTCGAGGCGCAGGGCCGCGACCGCGCGATGGCCGGGTTCGACGTCGCCGATGACGGGTCGACCGCGACGGTCGTCTTCTCGCACCCGTCCGACGGGACCGACGTTCACGCGGTCGAAGTCGCCGATCTCGACGCGGCTGCCGAGCCCGACTCCCTCCGACGCCTCACGAGCGTCAACGAGTCGCTGACCGACGAGTTCCCGATGCCGGAGGCCCGCCGCGTCGAATGGGAGTCCGACGGGTGGACGCTCGACGGCGTCCTCTACCATGACCCCGACATCGACCCGGAGGACGGCGATCACCCGCTCGTCGTGGCGATCCACGGCGGTCCGATGTCGTACGACGAACCGGTGTTCAGCTTCGGGCACGCCGCCCTGACGAGCCGGGGATACCTCGTCTTCCGGCCGAACTACCGCGGGGGTACCTCCCGTGGCCGGGAGTTCACCGCGGAGCTGACCGGGAAGTGGGGGACCGCCGAGGTCGTCGACATCGCCGCCGGCGTCGAGTCGCTCGCCGAGCGCGGGTGGGTCGACCCGGGCCGCGTGTTCGGCCACGGCTTCTCGTACGGTGGCATCGCGCAGGGCTTCCTCGTCACGCAGGAGCCGGACCTGTTCACCGCTGCGGCGCCGGAACACGGCATCTACGACATCCGGTCGGCGTTCGGTACGGACGACACGCAGATCTGGATAGAGGCGGAGTTCGGCCTCCCGTGGGAGAACCCGGAGGCGTTCGACGCGTCGACGGCGATCCTCGACGCCGGGAACATCGAGACGCCGCTGCTCGTGATGGCCGGCGGCGAGGACTGGCGGTGTCCGCCCTCGCAGTCGGAGCAGCTGTACGTCGCCGCCCGCAAGCAGGGCGTCGACGCCGAACTGGTCGTCTACCCGGACGAACACCACAACATCGGCGACCCGGACCGCGCGATCCACCGGTTAGAGAAGATCCTCAGCTGGTACGAGACGCACGACCCGGCGGTCGAGGACGCCGACGGAACCGACGGCGAGTAGGGCGTCAGACCGTCAGTTCCTGTCGGATCGCGACCGATCCGGACGGGACGTGGACGACCCTGACCACGAGTCGGTCGCCCTCGGTCAGCGAACAGCTCTCGTTAGTGAGACGGAACTGAAGGAACGAGCCGGCGGCGAGGCGGTTCGTCGTCCGCGAGTCCAAGACGCCGAGATCGACTCGGTTCCCGCCGGAGACGATGCCCTCGTCGATCGAGCCGGACGCGACGTTCGAATCGGGGAAACTTCCTGAACTGTTCCCGCCCTCGGGGAGGTCGATCAGTCGCTCTCGCTCGCCGCAGGCGTCCGTCGCGTCGATGGCGATATCCATCTCTTCGACCAGAACGGGGTCGCCGGCGACGTGGGCGATACGGGCGATTCCGCCGTCGTAGCCGTCCTGTACCGCGAACTCCCCGCTGGACTGCGAGACGTACGGGCCGGGGTTCCGGAGGTCGTCCGCGACGCCGAGCGTGAAGACCGGGAGTGTCGCCGAGAGGATCACGACGATAGCGACGAGGAGGATAGTCGAGACCACCGACGAGACGCCGCGGGACTGAGTGGTCACTGTCCCGTCGTTGGCGACGCACTCACAAAGGTCCGGCGTTTATCAATGCTCGACGAACTCAACGAGCACGCCGCCGGTGGACCCCGGGTGGCAGAACGCGACCTCGTGGCCCCACGCCCCCGGCCGGGGCTCCTCGTCGACGAGGTCGATGCCGAGGTCCCGCGCGTGATCGAGCGTCGCCGGGAGGTCGTCGACCGCGAGCGCGACGTGGTGCGTGCCCGGGCCCTCGCTGTCGAGGTACTCCGCGATCGTCCCCCCGCTGTCCGGCTGGAGCAGCTCGAAGTATCCGCCGCCGTCGAGTTCGAGGAAGACGATCCGCATGTCGTCGAACGTCTCCTCATGGGCGACCGGAGCGCCGAGCAGGCCGCCGAACAGGTCGGCTAAGTCGGTCGCGTCGCGGGTCGCGACGCCGACGTGGTCGAAGCGCATGCGGTTCAGTTCCGGCGGCGTCGACTTATAATGACCGCGCGGTTCCCGGTCGCCCTGCCCCTATCCCAAGGTTTGGGTACGTCCCGGCTGTACCCCTCGCTATCTCCAACCCGTGAGCGACTCAGAGACAGACGGCTCGACCGAGCAGATGACCTCGCGGAACATCCTCGGATCGCTGCTCGAGAGCGGGCTCCACGAGATGAACCGCGAGCGGTCCGGGCTCCTCCTCTCGGGGGTGTCCGCCGGGCTCGACATCGGGTTCGGGCCGCTGATGATGGCCGTCGTGTTGACCCTCTCTCCGGGGACTTTCGGCGATCTGACGACGGAGCTCCTGTTGGCGTCCGTCTACTCCGTCGGCTTCATGTTCGTGATACTGGGGCGCTCGGAGCTCTTCACCGAACACACGACGCTGGCGGTCATCCCGGTGATCGATCGGCAAGCCTCGGTCCGTCAGCTCGGCCGGCTCTGGGGACTGGTGTACGTGGGGAACATCGTCGGCGGGCTGCTGTTCACGCTGCTCGTGACGCTGCTGATGCCGGAGCTCGGCGTCGTCGACCCGACCTCGTTCGAGACCATCGCGCTGAAGCTGGTCGACCACGACCTCCCGTGGCTGTTCGTCGGCGGCGTCTTCGCCGGGTGGCTCATGGGGCTGCTTGCGTGGCTCGTCGCGGCGGCGCAGGACACGACCGCGCGGATCCTCCTCGTGTTGATCGTCACCGGGACGATCGGCCTCCTCCACCTCCCGCACTCGATCGCGGGCAACGTCGAGGTGCTGTTCGGGCTGATCGTCTCCTCGGCGATCTCTCCGATGGACTACGTCGCGTTCCTCGCGCTGGCAACGGTCGGGAACGCCTTCGGCGGTGCGGTGTTCGTCGCGCTGTTGAAGTACGGCCACGTCGTCCGCGGCGCGGACTGAGCCAGATCGGACGGGAGGCGGGGCGAAACGGTCTCGGCTCGGCTCACCGCCCGGGCTTGTACTCGCCGAACTCGTCGCGGAGCACGTCGGATATCTCTTGGACCGTCGCGTACGCCTTCACGGCGTCGACGATGTGCGGCATCACGTTCTCCGTCCCCTGCGCTGCCTCCCGTAGTCCGGCGAGCGCCTCGTCGACCGCGCCGTCGTCGCGCTCGGCTTTGACTGCTTCCAGCCGCTCCCGCTGGTTCTGCTCCTGGTCGGGGTCGACCTCTTCGAGGTCCATCTCCGGCTCCTCGTCGACCTCGAACTCGTTGACGCCGACGATGATCCGCTCGCCCTCCTCGATCTCCTGTTGCCGCTCGAAGGCGACGTCCTGGATCTGTCGCTGGACCCAGCCGCTCTCGACCGCTTCCAGCATGCCGCCGCGGCGGTCGACCTCCTCGATGATCTCGAACGCCTCCTCCTCGATCCCGTCCGTGAGGTCCTCGACGTAGTACGAGCCGGCGAGCGGGTCGATCGTGTCGGCCGCGCCCGACTCGTGGGCGAGGATCTGCTGGGTGCGGAGCGCGGTCCGGACGGACTTTTCGGTCGGCAGCGCGAGCGCCTCGTCTTTCCCGTTGGTGTGGAGGCTCTGTGTCCCACCGAGGACGGCCGCGAGCGCCTGGTAGGAGACGCGGACGACGTTGTTCTCGATCTGCTGGGCGGTGAGCGTCGAGCCGCCGGTCTGAGTGTGGAACTTCAGCTGCTTCGACTTGGGGTTCTCCGCGTCGAACCGCTCGTCCATAATCTGCGTCCACATCCGGCGGGCGGCGCGGAACTTCGCGGCCTCCTCGAAGATGTTGTTGTGGGCGTTGAAAAAGAAGGAGAGCTGCGGGGCGAACTCGTCGACGTCGAGCCCGGCGTCGAGGGCGGCCTCGACGTACTCGATGCCGTCGCCCAGGGTGAAGGCGATCTCCTGGGCCGCGGTCGAGCCGGCCTCCCGGATGTGGTACCCCGAGATGGAGATGGTGTTGAACTTCGGTGTCTCCGCCGCGCAGAACTCGAAGATGTCCGTGATGAGTCGCATCGACTCCGTCGGCGGGTAGATGTAGAGGTTCCGCGCGATGTACTCCTTCATGATGTCGTTCTGGATCGTCCCACGGAGCTGCTCGCGCGGGACGCCCTGCTTGTCGCCCATCGCGACGTACATCGCGAGCAGCACTCCGGCCGGGGCGTTGATCGTCATCGACGTGGACACCTCGTCGAGCGGGATGTCGTCGAACACCGTCTCGAAGTCGTCGAGGGTGTCGATGGCGACGCCCGACCGCCCGACTTCTCCCTCGGCCATCGCGGCGTCGGAGTCGTACCCCATCTGCGTCGGAAGGTCGAACGCCATCGACAGCCCGGACGACCCCTCGTCGATGAGGTAGCGGAACCGCTCGTTCGTCTCCGCCGCGGTACCCATCCCGGCGTACTGGCGCATCGTCCACAGCCGCCCGCGGTGCATCGTCGAGTAGACGCCGCGGGTGTACGGCTCCTCGCCGGGGTAGCCGAGGTCCTCGCGGTAGTCCACCTCGACGTCGGCGGGGGTGTACAGGGGGTCGACCTCCTGCCCGCCGGTGTCGGTGGTGAACGTCTCCTCGCGCTCGCCGAACCGGTCGACCGTCTCGCCGTAGGTGCCCGCCTCCCACGACTCCTTGGCCTCCCGGATCTCGGCGAGTTCGTCAGGGTCGTACATTACTAAATCGGTCGACCGAACGGGACTTAACAGTTTTCAGGGGCGGGCGGACGCGGCCCGCGCGGCCGTCGGCGGGACGGCGTCGCGCCCGCCGTCCCGATTTAAGTACCACGCGTTCAACACGGCCGTATGGACGTGCTCACAGACCCCGCGCGTCGGTTCCTGGCCGCGACGGCACCGGAGCACACGGCTGTCCAGGCGGAGATGGCCGACCTCGCCGACGAGTGGGGGTTCCCGATAATCGGGCCCGAGGCGGGCGCGGTCCTCCGGCTGCTCGCGCGGCTGACGGAGGCGGACCGTGTCTTCGAGTTCGGCTCCGGCTTCGGCTACTCCGCGACGTGGTTCCTCCGGGGCGGCGCGGAGCGCGTCGTCTGCACCGAGTTCGACGCCGACGAGGCCGAGCGCGGCGTCGCGTTCGCCGCGGACCACGGGTACGCCGACAGCGTCACCTTCGAGGTCGGCGACGCGATGGAGACGGTCGCCCGCTACGACGGCCCATTCGACGTGGTCCTTATCGACCACCAGAAGGGGCGGTACGCCGACGCCTACCGGACCGTCCTGCCGAAGGTCCGGTCCGGGGGCGTGATCGTCGCGGACAACATCGCCCGCGGTCCGATCGACTTCGAGACCCTCGTGGCGCACTTCGAGGCGGGCGAACCGCTCCCGGACGACGCGGTCGACGCGGAGACGCGCGGCATCGGCGAGTACGTGGGCACCGTGCGGTCCGACGACGCCGTCGAGACGGCGATCCTCCCGGTCGGCTCCGGAATCGCCGTCTCGACCGTCGTCCGGTGACTCCCGAGCGAAACCGTTACCATGTCGGATATAAAACACGTGATCAGATGAACGGAGGGATCGAAGGCGACGGGGCGGCGGAGTCAGGGCCGCGAATGGGGGTTCGCGTCCTCGTCGTCGACGACGAGCCGGGCTTCGCGGCGGTGGCGGCCTCGCTGCTAGAGTCGCGGGACGACCGGATCGACGCGAGCGCGGTCGAGAGCGCCGCGACGGCGCTCGACAGGCTCTCCGCGGAGTCGTTCGACTGCGTCGTCTCGGACTACGAGATGCCCGAGACCGACGGGATCGAACTGCTCGAGACCGTCCGCGAGCGGCACGGCGACCTTCCGTTCGTGCTGTTCACCGGCGCGGGGTCCGAGAAGGTCGCCAGCGAGGCGGTCGCCGCGGGCGTCGACGAGTACGTCTGTAAGTGGGCGGGCGACGACCCGTACGCGCAGCTCACGGCCGCAATCGACCGGAACGCCTCGCGGACGCGGGGTGAGCGCCGGGTCGCCGAGCACTTAGACCGGGTGTCCGACGCGTTCTGCGAGGTCGACGACGACTGGCGGGTGACGTACCTCAACGACCGCGCGGCGGAGATGATCGACCTCGACACGGACGAGCTCTTAGGAGAGCGGCTCTGGGACCTGTTCCCCGGGACGGTCGACACCGACGGCGAGGCGACCCTCAGGGAGGCCGTCGAGACCGGCGATCCGGTCCGCTTCGAGCAACACCTCGAGCGCCTCGACGCGGACATCGTCGTGAACGCCTACCCCGCCCGCGAGGGCGTGGCGCTGTACTTCCGCGACGTGACCGAGCGGAAACAGCGCGAGCGGCGGCTCCACGAGCTCTCCGAGCGGCTCCAGTTGGCCGTCGAGGGCGCGGACGTCGGCGTCTGGGACTGGAACGTCCAGACGGGCGAGGTGCGGTTCGACGAGCGGTGGGCCGGGATGATCGGTTACGACGCCGACGACCTCGCCTTCGACCTGTCGACGTGGGAAGAACTGGTCCACCCGGACGACCTCGACGACTCGTGGCGGGCCATCGAGGCGCACTTCGCCGGCGAGACCGACCTCTATCAGTCCGACTTCCGGATGCGAACGAAGTCCGGCGGCTGGCGGTGGATCCGCGACCGCGGCCGGGTCGTCGAGCGGGACGAGGACGGCGACCCGCTCCGGGCGGTCGGGATCCACATCGACGTCACCGAAGAGAAGGAGCGCGAGCGCGACCTCGAACGGTATCGACGGCTGGTCAACGAACTGCCCGACTCCGTCTGCGTGTACGACGCGGACGGGCGGTTCACGCTCGTCAACGACCGCCTCGCCGAGGTGTACGACACCACCCCCGACCGGCTCGTCGGAACACAGAGCCGCCTCGGCGAGCGGCTCCGCGAGACGTCCGAGGGCGACCCGTTCGCGGCGCTCGTCGAGGGGGACCGCGACTCGATGACGGGGACGGTCGACCTCGAACTCCCCATCGGCGACATGATCGTCGACTACGACCTCACCCGACTCGTCATCGACGGGGAGTTCGACGGCGTGCTGTGTATCGCCCGGGACGTGACCGAGGAGCGGCGCCGGCAGCGTCGGCTCGAACGGACCTCGGCCAGGCTGGAGGCGCTGTTCGAGCGCTCCCCGGACATGATCGACATCCACGACGAGGGGGGCGAGATCGTCGACGTGAACCGGTCGATGACCCAGGAGCTCGGCTACGACCGCGACGAGGTCGTCGGGATGGACGTCTGGGACGTCGACACCAAACTCGAGCCCGACGAGGGGAAGCGGCTCTGGCAGGGCCTCGAGATGGACGAGACGGTCCGGCTGGAGACGACGTTCGACCGCGCGGACGGGAGCTCGTTCCCCGCCGAGGTCCACGTCAGGCGGATCGACGTTCAGGGGGAAGACCGGTTCCTCGCGAGCAGCCGGGACGTCTCGGAGCGCAAGGCGTACGAGCGCCGGATCGAACGCGAGAACGAACGGCTCGACGAGTTCGCGAGCATCGTCTCGCACGACCTCCGGAACCCGCTGAACGTCCTCTCGGGGTACCTCCGGCTCGCCCGCGAGACCGGGGACGACTCGTACTTCGACCGGTGCGAGCGCGCGCTCGACGAGATGGAGCGGTTGATCGAGGACGTGCTGGCCCTCGCCAAGCAGGGCGAGGCTGTCGGCTCGTTCGAGCCGGTCCACCTCGGCGAGCTGGCCGCCCGGTACAGCGACGACGCGTTCGGGTCAGTCGACGACGACGACCCCTTCGGCGGCGACGACACCGAGGGAGACCCCCGCGTCACGGTCGCGGTCGAGGCGGACGGCGAGATCTGCGCCGACCCCGGGCGGGTCGGTCAGCTGCTCGGAAACCTGTTCCGCAACGCCGACGAGCACGGCGGCGAGCGCGTCGTCGTCGGCGACCTCTCGGACGGGTTCTACGTCGAAGACGACGGGCCCGGGATCGACGCGGACCACCGGGACGAGGTGTTCGAGAGCGGCTACACGACCTCCGAGACTGGCACCGGGTTCGGGCTCTCCATCGTCCAGCGCATCGCCGAGGCGCACGGCTGGGAGGTCGCGGTGACCGAAGGGGATCGCGGCGGCGCTCGCTTCGAGTTCACCGGCGTCGGTCGGCCGGAGTCCCCTGCGGAGACCGTCGAGCCGCAGGACTGAGCGTTCGGCTCGCGAAAAGGAATTCGACGGCGTCGACCCGGTTCAGAACGCGCCGGTGTAGACGCTGATGTCGGCGTAGAGCCCCTCGCGAAGCGCGCTGTGGACGTGGCAGATCCCTTCGGCGCGCTCGGCGATGTCGGCTGCGGTCTCGTCGTCGAGCTCGGCCTCGACGTGGACGTCGAAGGCGATCGACTCGAGGTCGTCGTCGTCGTCGAGCTCGGCGCTCGCGTCGATCTGGATCTGCCCGAGCTCTTCCTCGCCGCGCTGGCTCCCGCCGACCCGGAACGCCGGCAGGTAACAGGAGGCGTACGTCGCGACGAGCGTGGCGTTCGGGTTCGGGCCCGTCTCGTCGGTCGCGTCGATCTGGAGGTCGAACTCGCCGACCTGACTCGTGCTGGCGTATCCGGCCTCGGAAACGGTGGATGTCTCGATGTCTGCCATAGTCGTCTCTCGATTCGGCCTCGCGACGATAAAAGTTACCGCCATCGGCGCGGTGACTCCGCCGCGATCCGTCGCCGGGGGCGGCGGACCGGCCTCAGTCGTCGTTTGACGCGTCAGCCCCCAGTCCCGTCGCGCCCCGGAGGTCGGCCTCGATCGCCTCCAGCGTCCGGCCGTTCGTCTCGGGCACGACGCGGTAGGTGAAAAGCAGCGCGACGAGGCTACACGCGCCGAACAGCCAGAACGTCATCGGCGTGCCGATCCCGTCGAGCAGCACGGGGAACGAGAGTGCCACCACGAGGTTCGCGAGCCAGTTGGCGACGGTCACCAGCCCCATCGCGCTCCCCCGGACGGCGAGCGGATAGATCTCGGAGATCAGCAGCCAGAACACCGGTCCGAGCCCGATGGCGAAGAACGCGACGAACGAGACCAGCGTCAGCGTCGCCAGCCACCCCATCCCGCCGGTCGGGTCCGCGAACTGGAAGACGAGGCCGGCGACGGTGAGCGACCCGATCATCCCACCGGTCCCGACGAGCAGGAGGGGCCGCCGCCCGACGCGGTCGACGAGGAGGATCGCGACGACGGTCATGACGACGTTGACCGTGCCGATTGCGACCGAGGCGAGGATCGACTGCGAGCTGCCGAGCGCGGTCGACTCCAGGATCGTCGGCGCGTAGTACATCACCGCGTTGATCCCGGTGATCTGTTGGAAGACCGCGAGCCCGAGGCCGACGATCAGCGCCGGGCGCATCCACGGGCTGATCAGGTCGCGGACCCCGTTCCCGGACTGGGCCTCGACGGTCGCTTCGATCTCGGACAGCTCCGAGTCGATCCCGCCGTCGCGCGTGCGGCGGAGGACGGCGCGGGCCTCCTCGGTCCGACCCCGCTCGTAGAGCCACCGGGGGCTCTCGGGCATCCGGGACATCCCCGCGGCGAGCACGAGGGCAGGGACCATCCCCGCGCCGAGCATGATCCGCCACGATCCGGAGCCGGAGAAGGCGTAGTTGACGAAGTACGACGAGAGGATCCCCACGGTGACCATCAGCTGGTTCAGCGACGTGAGTCCCCCGCGGACGGCGGGGGGCGCGATCTCGGAGATGTACAGCGGGCCGACGATCGACGCGAACCCGATGGCGATCCCGTCGATCATCCGCCCCGCGACGAGCACCTCGACGGTTGGCGCGACCGCCATGAGGAACGAGCCGAGGAAGAACACCCCGGCCGACAGCAGGATAAATCGCTTGCGGCCGATCCGGTCGGACAGCTGCCCGCCGACGGCCGCGCCGGCCGCCGCGCCGACCATCGCGCCGCTGACCACGATCCCCTCCACCAAGGGACTCAGCTCGAAGGTGGTGTCGATGAAGAGGATGGCTCCGGAGATGATCCCCGTGTCGAACCCGAACAGGAGTCCGTTGAGCGCCGCGAGCGCGGAGACGACGTACACGAAGCGTCCGCCGTCACCCCGGATCACGGCCCGTATATCGGCGGTTGACATGGTGTGCCGATCCGGCGCTAACCATCTTTTATTTAGGAGCCTTCTGATTTATTATTAATTTACGTACATTCAATATATTTCTGTCAGCGGAGCGCGACGAAATCTACCACCGAAACAGGTTATATTTATTCGGATCCGAATAGTATCTTATCACCGGTCAGCCCCGAAGTCGGGACTCGCCGCGCGACAGTGGAACGCCGAATCCGGGCTCGAAACGGTGCCTCGCGCGGCCCTCGCGCTCCGCGGACGCGTCGTCGTTTCGAAAATAGCCCGGTCGGCGCCCCGTCGCCGTGGGCACGGGACGCCCCTCGCGCTACTCCAGCGTGTACGTCTCGTCGCCGTCGAGGACGACCGGCTCGGCGGCGGCCCCGGCGGCCTCTACCTCGCTGACGAACTCGCGCGTGTCGATCTCGATCGGTCCGAACGAGTCGTAGTGCATCGGGAAGACGACGTCGGCGCCAACCCAGTCGGCGGCGATGCCGGCGCCAGCGGGCCCCATCGTGAAGTGGTCGCCGGCGGGCAGGGCGGCGGCGTCCGGCTCAAGGTACGGGGCGATCACGTCGACCATCTCGGACATCAGGCCCGTGTCGCCGGCGTGGTAGAAGGTGGTACAGTCGGGGTCCGACTCCTGCGTCGGCTTCTTGTCGCCGATCACGAAGCCTGCCGGCATGCCGGCGGAGTAGTCGGGATCGTTCTCGATCCCGTTCGAGTGGTCCGCGCGGACCATCGTCACCCACGCGTCGCCGCACTCGACGGTGCCACCGATGTTCATCCCGCCGGCCGGGACGGTGTTTTCGAGGCCGAAGTTCTCCTGGACGTACGCGGTCAGCTCCGGGGTGGCGACCACGGTCGCGTCGGGGAATTCGGCCGCGTCACCGATGTGGTCGGCGTGCCCGTGGGTCAGGAGCAGGTAGTCGGGGTCGAGGGCGGCAGGGTCGACGTCGGTCTTCGGGTTGTCGAAGAACGGGTCGACGAGCAGCTCCGTGTCCTCGACGACGACGTGCCACGTGGAGTGGCCGTGCCAGGTGAGTTCCATAGTCCGTTCCGTACGTCTCGGCGCGGCGTAATAAAACTCGACGCCGCGGAAGCCGCCGCCCGGCGGCGAAAGCAATTAACCGGGACCGGCGCGAACGCCGAACGCATGCCCTCCGAGACTAGCGACCCAGGCGGCCCGGCCGCGTGTCCGGCCTGCGGCGAGGCCGTGCCGGCCGGGGCGAGCTTCTGCCCCGCCTGCGGTGCTGACGTCGGCGACCCCGCCGACCCGAGCTACTGCGCCGAGTGCGGCGAGCGGTTCGACGAGGACGACCGGTTCTGCTCGAACTGCGGCGCGTCGCGGACGGCCGGCGACGCGGCCGACGCCGCGCGGGTGACCGGCGCGGCCGGGCGGTCGAGCGTGGCGGGCCGATCCCCCTCGCACTCGCCGGCTCCGCGGGAGAGTTCGCGCGCGTTTCGCCGTCGCGTTCAGGACCACCTCGACGCCGGGTGGGACGTCGAGCGAGACGACGGCGACCGGGTGATCCTCGTCGACAGGGGTATCGGTGCCGTCGGCGTCCACATCCTCCTGTTTATTTTCACCAGCGGCATCGGGAACCTGCTGTACGGCTGGTGGCACTACTCCAAGCTTGCGGAGCGCCGGCGGCTCGTGCGCGGCGACGAGACGACCGTGCGCGCCCCGTCGCGCGTCCAGGAGTCCGGCCGGGTGGAGACGGCCACCGCGTACGTCCTGACCGCCCTCCTGCTCCTGATCGGCGGGTGGATCGTCTTTTTCGCGGGGACGACCGGTTCCGCGCCCGCCGCACTAATCGGCCTCGCGTTCGCCGGCCTCGGACTGGGCGTGGCTCCGCCGGTCCGGCGCCGGCTCGACCGCCGGCACGGGGTCACCGCGTTCGGTCGTCAGAAGACCGTCGACCACCGGACTGTCCGGCCGCCCGAGTCCGTCGAGGACCCCTGCGTGGTCTGCGGCGAGTCGTTCGACCGAGGTCTCGTCAGGCGGCGACGCGACGAGACGGTCGTCGCCGGCGTCCCGGTTCGGACGCACTCGGTCCGGCGCAACCACTACTGCGTCGAGTGCGCGCGCTCGGAGGTGTTCGGCGACCGCGGCGGCGCGCCCTCACTCGACGAACTCTCGGCGGAGGGAACCGCGGTCAAGGCCGACTCGGAGGCGGACGACCCTGCGACCGACAACGACCGAGAGATGGACGACCCCGCGACCGACGACCGGGTCACCGAGTCGACCGAGTGAGCCGCGGAGCGCGCCCGCCTCGGTCGCCGATTGCCTCACCGGGAACGCTTTTCGGGCGGCCCGCCGTTCGCTGTCGTATGTATCGCGCACGGTTCCGCGACCCAGCCGGATCGATCCGCGAGGGCGAGTACGACCCGGCGACCGACACGGTCGCCTTCGGCGGCGAGACGTACGCGCTCTCGGACCCCGCGATCGACGTGCTCGCGCCGACCGAGCCCTCGAAGATCGTCTGTATCGGGCGCAACTACGCCGACCACGCCGCCGAGCTCGGCAACGACGTCCCCGACCGGCCGCTGCTCTTCCTCAAGCCGCCGAACGCGGTTGCGAGTCACGGCGACACCGTGACCGTCCCGGCCGGCAAGGACCGGATCGACTGGGAGGCGGAGATCGCGGTCGTGATCGGCGAGCAGTGTAAGGCGGTCGACGCGGCGGACGCGATGGACGTCGTCGCCGGGTTCACTTGTCTGAACGACGTGTCGAACCGTGACGACCAGAACCAGGAGCAGAACTGGGTTCGCGGGAAGGCGTTCGACGGCGCGGCGCCCATGGGCCCGGTCCTCGCCACGCCCGACGAGGTTCCGCCGGACGCGAGCGTCGAGCTCCGCGTCAACGGCGAGACGAAGCAGTCGAGCGACCGCGAGCACATGATCTTCGACGTGCCGACGCTGATCGAGGAGATCACGACGTACCTCACGCTCGAACCCGGCGATGTCATCGCCACGGGCACGCCGGAGGGGGTCGGCGCGCTCGCCGACGGCGACACCGTCGAGGTCGAGGTCGAGGGCGTCGGCACGCTGGAACACGACGTCCGCGTGCCCTGAAACGCCGAACCGAGCGGTTCCATCGTTTCCTGCGATTAGGTACCACACCTCGTTTCCGGTGAACGCTTATGTGTGAGTCCCTGGAGTCGGAGGTATGGAGACCAGTTCGTTCGTCGTTGAACGCTGACGGCACCGTCGCGGCGCGGTTCGAATCGGGCCGACCGATCGGACGCGCCGCCGAGACCGCACGCGGAGCGGAGACGCTCCCCTCCCCGGGCCGACGCGAGCGCCCGACCGAATGTCACGAGACGACGACGCGACGAACGAACGCGACGCATCGAGCGGACAAGACGCACGAGCGACAGAGACCGCGCACGCCGACGCGACCAGAGCCGTGGTCGCGGCGCGGTCTGACGGGGGCCCGCCGGACACGGCGGAGATCCGCGAGCTGGCCGCCGCGGCCGGCTACGCGGTGGTCGGCGAAGTCACCCAGCGGCGGCGCGAGGATCCGACCTACGACCTCGGGCGCGGGAAGGCCGAGGAGCTGATGCGCCTCGCGGCCGACGCGGACGCCGAGGCCGTCATCTACGACGGCGGCCTCTCGCCGGGGCAGACGTTCTCCCTCGGCGACCTGCTGCCGACCGGGACCGCGGTCGTCGACCGCCCGCGGCTGGCCCTGGAACTGTTCGCCGACGCCGCCGACTCGCGAGCCGCCGACCGACAGCTGGAGCTGGCCCGGCTCTGCTACGAGCTGCCGCGGCTCCGCGAGGCGGTCGCCCGCGACGCGAGCGAGGACGTGCGCCTCCAGCCGGAGGGCGACAGCCGCGTCCTCGACGTCGAGAAGCGGATCGAGTCGGCCGAGCGCGCCCTCGACGAGATCGCCGACGAGCGGGCGGCGCGCCGCGCGGAGCGCCGCGCCGCCGGCTTCGACCTGGTCGCGCTCGCGGGCTACACCAACGCCGGGAAGTCGACGCTGGCCCGCCGGCTCGCGGACGAGGTCGACGACCCGAATTTCGACGGGGAGGCCTCGGCTCCCCCCGCAGAGCGTGCCGACACGGCCGCGGGGGACCCGGCGGACGACGCCGGTGCGCTCGCGGTCGCCGACCGCCCGTTCGAGACGCTCTCGTCGACGACGCGCCGCGCGACCGTCGGCGGCCGGCGCACCCTGCTCACGGACACCGTCGGGTTCCTCGACGGGCTGCCGCACGAGTCGGTGCGCTCGTTCCGCGCGACGATCGACGCGATCCGCGCCGCGGACTGCGCGCTGCTCGTGGTCGACGCCAGCGACGACCCGGGCGGCCTCCGCCGGAAGCTCCGCGCCTCGCTGTCGGCGATCGAGTCGACCGACGGCCCGGTGATCCCCGTGCTGTCGAAGGCGGACGAGGTCGACGCCGACGGCCTCGCGGCCGCCGTCGAGGCGTACGAGACCGCCGTCGCCGACCTCGACCCGCGCGACGCCCCAGTCGCGGACGCGCTCCGGTCGCCGATCCCGGTGAGCGCCCGCGACGAGTCGGGGCTCGCCGACCTCGCGGACGCGGTGGCGGACGCGCTGCCGACGGCGACGGCGACCGTCGAAGTACCGAACGGCGGCGACGCGCAGGCCGCGCTCTCGTGGGCGTACGACCGGAGCGTCGTGACGGACGTCGAGTACGCCGGCGAGACCATCGCCGTCGACTTGGCGGGGCGGCCAGACGTGGTCGCCGAGGCGGAGCGGCGGCTGCGCGGCGCGGGTTCGCCCCCGTGAGCGCTCCCGGCTTCGACCCGGGAGCGCCGTGACCGGCGTCCGTCAAGACCACCCTTAAGCCCGACCGCCCCCGACCGTCTGGCATGCGACCACGGGATCTCTCCGATCACTCGCCGTACGTGCCCGGGCGGGGCGTCGAGGAGGTCGCCCGCGAGCGCGGGATCGACCCCGACGACCTGATCAAGCTCTCTTCGAACGAGAACCCGCACGGCCCGAGCCCGGCGGCCGTCGAGGCCATTCGCGACCACGCCGACCGCGTGAACCAGTACCCGAAGTCCTCGCACACGGACCTCACCGCGAAGATCGCCGAGAAGTGGGGGATCGGTGACGAACAGGTGTGGGTCTCCCCCGGCGCCGACGGCTCGATCGACTACCTCTCCCGGGCCGCGCTGGAGCCGGGCGACGAGGTGCTGGTACCGAGTCCCGGCTTCGCGTACTACGCGATGTCCTCGCGCTACCACCACGGCGAGGTGACCGAGTACGAGCTCTCGACCGCCGACGGCTTCGCGCAGGACGCGGAGACGGTGTTGTCCGCCTACGGCGGCGAGCGGATCGTCTACGTCACCTCGCCGCACAACCCCTCGGGCTCGACGATGCCGCTCGACGAGGTCGAGGCGATCGCGGACGCGACCGCGCCGGAGACGCTGGTCGTCGTCGACGAGGCGTACGGGGAGTTCTCGGATGTCGACAGCGCGATCCCGCTTGCCGACGAGCGCGACGACGTGGCGGTCCTGCGCACCTTCTCGAAGGCGTACGGGCTCGCCGGACTCCGGATCGGGTACAGCGTCGTCCCCGAGGCGTGGGGCGAGGCGTACGCCCGCGTCAACACGCCGTTCGCGGCCAACGAGCTCGCCTGCCGGGCCGCGCTCGCCGCGCTCGACGACGAGGACCACGTCGAGCAGTCGGTCGAGTCCGCCCGCTGGGCCCGGGGGTACATCGCGGACGAGCTCGACGCGCCCACCGTCGACTCCGCGGGGAACTTCGTCCTCGCCGCCGTCGGCGACGGCGAGCGCGTCGCCGAGGCGGCCCAAGAGCGCGGCGTGATCATCCGCGACTGCACCTCGTTCGGGCTGCCGGAACACGTCCGAATCTCGACGGGGACCCGTGAGGAGACCCGCGAGGCGGTCGCCCTGCTCAACGAGACGCTGGCCGACCTCGGACTCGGTGTTCGGGCGTGACGGAGGGGACCGACCACGCCGACGCCGCCCCGGACCGCGGCCGCGCGAACCGCGTCGCCGTCACGGGCACGCCCGGGACCGGGAAGACGACCGCGACTGCGCTGCTCGAGGGCGAGTACGACGTGATCCACCTCAACGACCGGATCAAGTCCGACGACAACCTCTGGACCGAGCGCGACGACGACCGCGACACGCTCGTCGCCGACCTCGACGCGGTCCGCGAGGACCTCGGCGACTGGTCCGGAGTCTTGGACTCCCACCTCGCGCACCGGTTCGACGCCGACCGCGTCGTCGTGTTGCGCTGTCACCCCAAGACGGTCGAGTCCCGCCTCGAGGCGCGCGGCGAGACGGCCGAGACAGCCGCCGAGAACGCCGAGAGCGAGGCGCTCGACGTGATCCTCTCCGAGGCGGTCGCCGGGCACGGCGCGGAGAACGTCTACGAGGTGGACGCCACCGACCGGGACCCCGAGGCGGTCGCCGACGCGATCCGGGCGGCGGCGGAGGGGGAGCGCGAGCCGAGCGCCGGCACCGTGGACTTCATCGATTATATATGAGCCGGTCGAGACGGTCGAGACGATAGATGACCCTCGACCAGTACCGTTCGGTGGCGGACCGGCTGCTCGGCCCGTGGGTGTCCGCGGCCGACAGGCTCGGCCTCTCGCCCGACCAGGTGAGCGTGATCGCCTTCCTCGTCGCGGTCGCGGCCGCCGGGGCGTTCGCTGCGGGGTCGACGGCCCTCTACGCGGCCGGCGCGCTGCTCGTCCTCCTCAACGGCTGGCTCGATGTCGTCGACGGGGCGCTCGCGCGCCATCAGGGGGTCGCCTCCGACGGCGGCGACTTCCTTGACCACGTCCTCGATCGCTACGCCGACGTGGCGGTCATCGCCGGGCTCACGGCCGGGGTGGGGGCGTACGCGCTCGGCTTCGCCGCCGTCACCGGCGTCCTCCTCACCTCCTACCTCGGCACCCAGATCCAGGCCGTCGGCATCGGCCGCGAGTACGGGGGGCTCCTCGGCCGGGCCGACCGACTCGCACTGATCGGCGTCGTGGGCGTCGTCGCCGCGGTATACTCCGCGCCGATCGTCGCCGGGCTGAACGTCGTGAGTCTCCTGCTCGCGCTGTTCGCCGTCGTCGGACACCTGACCGCAGTCCAGCGGTTCCTCGGCGCGTGGAGCGACCTCTGAGCGTCGTGGTCAGCGACCGGCCGGCCTCATCGCCGAACCGCGAGCACGGGTGCGTCCGCGCGGCGGACGACCTCGTCCGTGATGCTGCCGAAGACGATCCGTTCCGCTCCGCTTCGCCCCTTCGTACTCATCACCACGAGGTCGATCGCGTTCCGGTCGACGTACTCGGTGATCACCCTCGCGGGACTACCGAACTCGACTGCGATCGTCGTCTCGACTCCCTCTGGTTCGGTCTCCGAAACGATTCGCTCGGCGGCCGAGGCGCGCTCGTCACGTCGCTCGTTGAGTGCCGCCCGCTCTCGACCGGCGGTGCCGAGGCCGCCAGCAACCTCAACGATAGAGAGGACGTGTATCGACGCGTCGTACCGCTCGGCGTGACTGAAGGCGTGTTCTGCGGCGCCGATCGTCGCCTCGC
Organism: Halorubrum miltondacostae; assembly: GCF_041379815.1. Taxonomy (NCBI): domain Archaea; kingdom Methanobacteriati; phylum Methanobacteriota; class Halobacteria; order Halobacteriales; family Haloferacaceae; genus Halorubrum; species Halorubrum miltondacostae. The sequence goes on along the minus strand of NZ_JBEDNY010000003.1, from coordinate 193,382 downwards.
TGCCGTCCGTCGGAAAGAGGATCGTGTCGTACATAATCGTAAGCCGTCGGGGTCCGTTCTCCGTCGTCGGAACCGCGGTGGTCGCGTCACTGCCGCCGGGCGATGAGCACCGCGTCGGCGAGCACGTCGTGGCCGATCGGAACGAGGTGAGCGGCCGCGCCGATCGCGAAGATGTGTAGCGTGACGAACGCGCGCAGCGGGCCGAGGCTCCCCGCGAGGAGACCGAGCGTCACCACGCCCGTCGCGGCGTAGACGATCCGCTCTTGCTGCCGTATCTGCGGGCTCTCCCAATTGTACAGCGCCGTCACGAGATAGCCGGTTCCGATCACCGCCAGCCACGGGTGCCAGTACGCGTACCGTACCGCGCCGGACGGGATGACCTCGAAGAGGGCGGCGACGTTGACAAGCGTCGCAGCGAGGTTCAACCCCGCCCAGACTACCCAGACGCGGTTGCGGCGCACGGTCGGCGTGGTGTAGGTCACGCCGAAGACGACGATCCCGACGGTCAACACGGCCCAGACGCCGACGATCGACTGGATTAATCCAAACGGGGCGAGGCTCGGATCGCGGCTGAACACCCAGGAGAGCCCCCACCCGATCACTCCCTCGAAGAACCCGAACAACAGCAGTCCGTCTCCCGGGAGCGGTGGCGACAGCAGCCGCCGGAAGTACAGCGTCAGCGCGGTCCGCGAGCGGTGTAGCCGGTCTGACCAGTCTGTCGTCTCACTGGGCATACATTCGCTCCCTCCCGAGTCGGCGATGGTCGACTCTCGTCTCCGCTCGGAGACACGGACCGTACACACTGGCACGTAGAACGGTAGACGTATATGATCAGGGTTCACTGCCAGAGTGACTCACCGGGCGCCTCCGCGGTGGCACAGATGCCGCGTATCGAGCCACCCGACCCCGGCGGACCGAGGGGCCCAATCGCCGCCCTCGCTCTCAGGGGACGTCCCGGAGCTGCCCGAGGGAACGATTTAAAAGCGTCCGGTCGGAACGAGAGGTATGCCCACGTTCGAACTGAACCTCTCGGACGACGTGTACGCGGAGTTTCAGCAGCTGGCGGAACAGGAGTTCGTCTCCGAGGAGCAGGCCGCTGAGGACCTCATCGCGTCCGGCATCGAGGCGTACAACGTGACCGTCGTCGACGAGGAGCCCCGCGACGAGATGCTCGACGGCGCGGAGAACAACATGTTCGACACCGCCGAAGACCCCGGCAGCCTCGAAGACGACCGGCTCTGACGCCTTCTCGACGCCGAACTCACCTCGCCACCGAACTTGCCGCGATCCCGCCGAGTCGCCGACCCAGCGAACGGCGCCGCCGGCCGATCCGCGGGACGAGGTCGGCGATCCGACCCCGGCAAAGAATATATTTGTGTTACGCCCGAATTAGTAAGAGAGAATATAATTTCAATTTAGAGATATATTTTTCCGAGTGGGCCGGTTATCGGCTGGTGACCCATGGACCCGAAAGAAGACGGACTGTCCCTCGAGCCCGACCCCGTGTGGGACGACCGGTTCGCATCCGTGCGCGACCGCGTGGTTGACGCCTCGGACGACCGGCTGTGCGACGTGTTCCACGTCGGTAGCACCGCGATCGCGGGCGTTCCGGGAAAACCGGTCTTGGACGTGATGCCCGTGTACGTCACGGGGGCAGGCATGCGTGCCGCCGCGGACCGGCTCACCGACGGGGAGTTCCAACGGGAACACGACGCCGACGACACGGTCGTCGCGCTGCGGCGGGAGCCGGACCACGTCGTCGCGGTCCGGATGCACACCGTCGACGCGGACCAGTGGCGACCGATCCTCCTGTTCCGGGAGTACCTCGCCGACCACCCCGACGCCCGCGGGGAGTACGGCCGGGTCAAGCGCGAGGCGGCGGCCGAACACCCGGACGACATGTGGGCGTACACGGACGCAAAGTTCGACGTCGTCCGGTCCATCACGGAGGCGGCTCGTGAGGCCGGCTACGCGGACCGACTACCCGCGTTCGCGGAGGGAGATCAGTAGCCGAGGCCGAGGAGTCGGTTCGCCGTCAGCGTCGCCAGCCCGAGCGCCATCACGCAGGCCAGCAGGCCGAAGGCGACCGCCCAGCCCGCGGCGTCGGAGACGCTGCCGACGACGACGCTCCCGGAGGCCCCGGTCACCATGTACGCGGTCCGGACGAGCCCGAAGCCGGCACCGCGCTCGGCGTCGGAGAGCAGGTCCATGAACCGCGACTGGATCGGCGCCCCCCACGACATCGCGAGCCCCACGAGCCCGACGGCGCCGGCGGTGACCGGCAGTCCGAGGTCCAGCGCCGCGGCCGCGACGAGCCCCCCGTAGCCGAGGACGCCGGCGGCCATCGTCGCCATCGCGGTGGCGTCGCGGCCGATCCGGTCGGAGATCGACCCGGTGATCGGTTGGGTGCCGCCGTGGACGAGGAAGTACGCCGAGAACAGCAGCGCCGACAGCGCGCTCGACAGGCCCGTGCCGACCTCGAGGAACGTCGGGAGGAAGGAGGCCGTCGCCTGCCACGTGAACGCGCCCATCGTCGCCAGCGCGGTCGTGTAGAGGATCCGCGGCCGCGACAGCAACTCGACGAGCGGGCCGATCGCGAACCGCTCGCCCATCGGCTGGTCGGGCCGGAGCGGCTCGGTGGGTCGAACCCGCCACGCGAACAGCGCGAACACGGGCACCGCGACCGCGGCCCCGAAGAGGACGCCGGCGCGCCAGCCGTAGCGCGACCCGACCAGCGCGGCCGCCGGCGGCGCGGCGAGCCCGGCCAGCGGCCCGCCGGCGACGTGGACGCCGATGGCGCGACCGGTGTCGTCGAACTGCCGCGTCAGGAACGTCGTGGCGACGGAGTAGTGGAGCCCGGCCCCGACGCCGAGCGCGGCCGCGAAGAGACCGAACGCGAGGATCGACGGGGACGCGGCGAGGAGCACCGACGCGACCGCGGTCGCGCCCACCGCGGCGAGGATGACGCGGCGCTCGCCGAAGCGGTCGCCGAGGACCCCGGAGGGAAACTGCGCCAGCGCGTAGGTGAGCCACATCCCGCTGAGCGCGAGCCCGACGGTCCCGTTGGTCACGTCGAACTCCGCGGTGATCTCCGGGACCAGCGGGCTGACGACCAGCCGCGCCACCATCGTGCCGGTGAACGCGAGCGTACAGAGCGCGAGCGCCGTGTGTTCGTACCGCCAGTTCACGGTCGCCGTACCGGACACGGGTCAAAGCGGCTTCCGATCGCGGTCAGACGGGCCGGGGACTCACTCCGCCGCGAACCGGACCGGGTAGTCGGTGAGATTCTCGTACCCGTCGGCCGTGACGACGACGAGGTCCTCTATCCGGACACCGCCCACGTCGGGGTCGTAGAGGCCGGGTTCGACGGTGATCACGTGTCCCGGCTCCAGCTCTCCGCCGCCGTTCGCGAGCCGCGGCGACTCGTGGACGTCGAGGCCGATGCCGTGTCCGGTCGAGTGGATGAAGCCGGTCTCCGTGTCGGGGTCGGTGCGGAACGTGGGCTCGCCGGCCTCCTCGTACACTTCGCAGGCAGCGGCGTGGACGTCCTCGCCCGTCGCCCCGGGCTCGACGGCGTCGAGCGCGGCCTCGAGGGCCCGCTCGGTGAGGTCGTACCACTCGCGGAGGGTCTCGCCGGGCTCGCCGACGCAGAACGTCCGCGTCATGTCGGCGTTGTACTTCGTCGCCTTCGACCGCGGGAAGATGTCGACGATGATCGCCTCGTCCGCGCGGAGCGGACCCGAGCCCCGGTCGTGGGGGTCCGCCGCCTGTGCGCCGCCAGCGACGATCGTCTCGTCGAGCGCGCAGCCGTGCCGGAGGAGCGTGACCTCGATCTCCTCGGTCACCCGCTCGCTGGTGAGCGGCTCACCGTCACGGAGCAGGACGCCGGCCTCCGCATCGTCGGCCTCGGTCGCCACGTCCGCGCCGGCGATCAGCTCCTCCGCGGCGCGCATCGCCGCCTCGTTCGCCGCTTGGGCCTCGCGGATCGCGTCGATTTCCTCGTCGGTCTTGACCGACCGGACCTCCTGAAGCCGGTCGTCGGTGTCGACGGCCACCTCGATACCGCGCTCCCGGAGGGCGTCCGCGGTGCCGACCGGGCCGCGCGGCGGCATCGAGACGGACTCGACGCCCTTGTCGCGGACGAACTCGGCGTACATGTCGTTGCGCGCCCCGCGACCGCCGTACTCGTAGTCGTAGTCGGCGTGCCGCTCCACCGTGTCGGCCGCCGCCTCGGTCGTCGCGCGGCCGTACTCGAGCCCGCTGACGAGGACGTGGACCGCCCCGTCGGCGTACAGCGTGAGGAACGGGTCGGGCCCGGTGAAGCCGGAGAGGTACAGCTGGTTCGCGTCCTCTTGCGAGGCGTCGAGGAGGTAGCCGTCGGTGTCGAGGTCTGACAGGCGGTCGTCGAGCCGTGTGCGGTTCATACGCGAGGTGGTCGCGCGACGCCCAAATCGGTTCCCCTCGCGGAACCGGTAGGCCGGGCCGTGCCCATCCGGGGACCCGCGACAAAGGATATACTTGTCACGCCGGAACAACGCGGCCCAGATGTCGACGGAGCGACGAACTACCCTCCCCTCGCTCGTGTCCCCTCTCTGGCTGGTTGCCGGTCGCCGTCGCATGCGGGAGCGGCGCGGCGCTGCTCGGACTGGCGCTCACTTGGACCGGGCTCGCGGCGGCCGGCGTGTCGCCGGGGGACTCCGAGATCGCCCGGTGGATAGTCGGCGGACCGATATCCGCGGTCGAAGGGGCGATCTGGTTCCTCTCCGACGCCCACTGGGTCCGGCTCCGGACGGGCCCCGGGCTGTCGAACCTCGTCGTCACCGGGCATCCGCTGATACAGGCCGATGCCGCGCTGTGGCCGCTCCGCGCGGTTCCCCTGACCTTCGGTCTCGGCGCCGCGGGCGCCGTCCGATACCTCGGTATCGACGACCCGCTCGCCGGTCCGTGACCGGCGTGAGCGCGACGCTCAGCTACCTCCCGGCGATGCTCGCGTTGCGGGCGGTCTCTCGCGTGCCGCTGACGCGCCACGCGGCCGACGGGACGGCTCCGGTCTCCGACGGCGACGGGCTCCCGGTGTCGGAGGTCGCCGGCGTCACCGCCCGTCCCGACTTCGCCGCGACCCTGTTCTTGATTACCGAACTGGGCGTTGTCGTCGGCTTTCTCGCCGGTGTGGGCGCGACCTTCGCAGCCGGAGACTGACGTGGGCACCGGTCGTCCCGAACGCCGCCCGAGTTTCGCGAAACGCCTATATACCATATGCCGCGCAGCCGTCGTCACACTCGCCCTGACGGCGGGCTCTCTCTGCCGCTCAGAAATATTGAGTCTTACAGGGTTCTAAACGCCGTTATCGGCCGTGTCAACGCGACGCCAAACACGCAAACATTTAAGTATTTGGGCCGCTTACCTGATGGTGAGGAGAACACCGAGATTCGTCCCTCGGTTTCGTCTTTCACTCCAGCACACAACCAATGAGCGAGAACCTTCGAACGTACACGACCGAGAACGTCGACGACGAGCGCGAGACCGAGTCGGAGAGCGAAGAGGAAGAGCTGCGGTGTCCAGAGTGCGACGGCCAGCTCGCGACCGACACGGAACACGGCGAGACCGTTTGTGTCGACTGCGGGCTCGTCGTCGAGGAGGACGAGATCGACCGCGGGCCGGAGTGGCGCGCGTTCGACTCCAAAGAGAAGGACAACAAGTCGCGGGTCGGGGCCCCAACGACGAACATGATGCACGATAAGGGGCTCTCGACGAACATCGGCTGGCAGGACAAAGACGCCTACGGCAAGTCGCTGTCCAGCCGCCAGCGAGAGAAGATGCAGCGGCTACGCACCTGGAACGAGCGGTTCCGCACCCGCGACTCCAAGGAGCGCAACCTGAAGCAAGCCCTCGGCGAGATCGACCGCATGGCCAGCGCGCTCGGCCTCCCGGACAACGTCCGCGAGACCGCCTCCGTCATCTACCGCCGCGCGCTCGACGAGGACCTGCTCCCCGGTCGCTCCATCGAGGGCGTCTCGACGGCCTCGCTGTACGCCGCCGCCCGGCAGGCCGGCACGCCGCGCAGCCTCGACGAGATCGCGGGCGTCTCCCGCGTCGAGAAGGACGAGATCGCCCGGACGTACCGCTACGTCGTCCGCGAGCTGAAACTGGAGATCCAGCCGGCCGACCCCGAGAGCTACGTCCCGCGGTTCGCCTCCGATCTCGGCCTCTCCGACGAGGCCGAACGCCGCGCCCGCAGCCTGCTCGACACGGCGAAGGAACAGGGGATCCACTCCGGCAAGTCACCGGTCGGGCTCGCCGCCGCCGCCGTCTACGCCGCCTCGCTGCTGGTCAACGAGAAGGTGACCCAGAGCGAGGTCAGCGAGGTCGCGAACATCAGCGAGGTCACCATCCGGAACCGGTACCACGAGCTCCTCGAGGCCGAGGACTCGGTCGCGCTGAACTGACCCACTTTTCCTGATCGGTCCGGTGCCGTCTCGGTACCAGCCCGAGCCGAAACCGCGAAGGCGACGCGTCGCCACCCGCTGACATGGAGACGACTCGCCACTTCACGGCGACGACGTACATCGTCAACGACGGGGCGACGGCACTTCACGAACACGAGCGGCTCGGGATCCGGCTGCCGCCCGGCGGACACGTCGACCGCGATGAACTGCCGCACGAGGCCGCGCGCCGCGAGGTCCGCGAGGAGACGGGGCTCGCCCCCGACCTCGTCGCCGCGGAGTCCGCGATCACGGGCCCGAACACCCGCGGGCTCCCCGAGCCCGCCCACCTCATGCTCCACGACATCAACGTCCACGAGGACGGGTCGGTGGGCCACCAGCATATCGACCACCTCTACTACGCCCGGGTGGACTCCCGGGAGATTGCCCCCGACGGCGACGACGAGGTCGATCCGGCGCGCTGGCGCTGGTACACCCCGGCCGAGCTCGCGGCGAGCGACCTCCCGGATGACGTCGTCGACCTCGGTCGAGAGGCGATCGCTGCCGTCGACGACCGCTGAACGAGAAGCCGTCCGGAGCGCCCGACCGCACTGGCGAGCGCAGAGCCGAACCGCGAGTCGCAGCGTCAGACGGCTGTCTCACGGTCCGGAAGGTATTTGAGTCGGTGTTGGCGAAGTACACCCAAATATGGACGCACAGCGAAGGGAAGCGATCGCCGAGTGGGACGACCGCTCGTTCTCCGACGGGTTCGCGGGCCTCCGGCAGGTCGTCGGCGACGGGTTCTCCGGCGCGGCGACCGACGGGACGGGGTGGCTGTTCTTCGCCGACGGACGCGTCGTCGGGGTCGTCGACGGGACGCTCGACGCCTTCGCGGACGCCTCGGGGACCGTCTACCGCGCCCCCGACGAGACGCTCCCGGTGCTGTTCGCCATGCAGGAGCTCGGCGGCGAGCCGCGGGCGAAGTACTACACCAACGACACGCCGCTGAACGAGGCCGACAGGAAGCTCTCGCAGGGCGGGTTCACCGGCTACATCGAGCTGTCGGAGAACGTCCTCTCCGGCGACTACTACGTGGCCTACACGGGCGGCGAGTCGATGGCGGCGGCGTACGTGGGCAACGCGCGCCGCTTGGAGACCGGCGACGACGCCTTTGAGCTCGCGGCCGACGAGGTCGGTATCTACACGGTGTACGAGGTCGACCTCGACGTCCGCCCGTTTCCCGACGGCGACGGTCCGAGCGACGCCGCAGACCGGGCCGGAGGGGCCGACTCGGTCGCCGTCGCCGACGCGGACGACGACCCGACCAGTGATGAAGCGTCGGGTGACGAGACGGACGGTCTCGACGAGCCGGCCGGAGACGACGCCGACGGTGCGCCGGACGCCGTCGACCCCGCGCCAGGCGTCGGTCGCGACGACGGCTCCCCTGGGTCGGTGGGCCGGGACGAGCCGCAGGCGGTGGGTTCCGGGGCGGCCGCGGACGATCACGCCGACGCCGACCGGAGCGGAGAGGCCGCCGAGCCGGAGAACGGGTCGACGCCCGACGCGGTTCGGATCGGAGACGCCGACGCCGCGGAGGGCGAGACCGCGGAACCGACCAGTCCCGACCGGCGAGAGCGGTCTGCGAGCGGACCCCGCGGAGCGCCCGGCGCGGACGCCGCGGAGACGGACTCCGCGGACGCGCCGAGCGCGAAGGGCGAGGCCGCCGACGCACCGGACTCGGAGGACGTCTTCTCCGAGGAGGCCGAGTGGCGGGAACAGAAGTCGATCCCGGCGCTCGACCCGTCCGAATCGGGTGGTGAGCCCCGCGGCGACGATCGACGAGCCGGAGCCTCGCAGCGGTCTCGGCCGGGGAGCGATCGCGGCCGTGGTGAGGGCGGCGAGTCGGCCCCGAACGGCGGGTCGCCGTCGCCGCGCTTGACCGCGCAGTCCGCCTCGAACCCGTCGGCGGTCTCGAAGCGCGACACGCGCGAGCAGGAGACCGACGCCGACCCCGAGCGGCTCCGGAAGCTGGAGGCGGCGCTTGAGGAGGCCGAGACGGAGCGCCAGTCGCTCGCGGACGAGCGCGACCGTCTGGCGGACGAGCGCGACGAGGTCGCCACGGAGCGCGACGAGCTGGCCGACGCGGTCGACCGGCTCGAGTCGGAGGTCGACGAGCTCAGAGACGAGCGCGACCGGCTCCACCAGGAACTCTCGGAGGCGAAGGAGCGACTTCCGGACGCCGAGCGGACCCTCACGCCCGCGGAGGCGCGGAACGGCACGAACCTGTTCATCAGGTACGACTCGAAGGAGGGCGCGACCCTTGAGGACGCGCACGAGGGGAGCACCGACCGGGAGGCGCTGCGGGAGAACCTCTGCGTCGAGCACCACACGAGCTTCGAGACCGACGGCCTCGCGGTGGAGGGCCGGTCGTTCGATGAGTTCCTCGAAGAGACCATCGAGTACGGCTTCACGCGCTGGCTCGTCGAGGACCTCCCGTTCGAGGTCCGCGGCACCGGCAACGAGGGGATCCTCCGCGACCTCTACGACGTGCTCCCCGAGGTCGACCGCGCTGAGATCGGCGGCACGGTGTCCGTCGAACTCCGCGAGGGCGGCGAGGAGGTTCGCGAGCAGCGCGCGTTCGACCTCGTGTTACGCGACCGGATGGGCCACCCTCTGTTCGTTGCCGACCTGAACGACAGCCGGGACCCGACGGCAGAGGGGACGCTGGAGTCGCTCGTGGAGAACGGGCGCGACATCGCGGGCTCGAACGAGACGTTCGCCGGAGCGTTCGCGGTGACGGAGAGCTTCTTCGAGCCGGGCGCGTTAGAGACCGCGAGCGACGCGGTCGGCGGCGGCCTGTTCAGCCGCTCGAAGCGGGCGAGCTTCGTGAAGCTCTCGCGCAAGCGAGGGTTCCACCTGTGCCTCGTCGAGGCGCGCGACGGCGGGTTCCACATGACGGTCCCCGACCTCTAAACGAGACGACGAGTGCTAGGCGGCGAGGGAAAACGCGGCAGGTACGTCGGCGGGCGAAATCGGAATCCCAGTCAGTTCTCGAGTTCCGCTGCGTCGTCGATACGCATGGAACCGAGCTTGTCGACCGTCTCGTCGAGCTTCTCGTCGAGCTCGTCGACGAACTCGTGGGTGCGCTCGGTGGTGATGGCGCCCTGACTGGAGGGCTCGATAAGGTTCTCCTCCTCGAGGACGCGCAGGGAGTACCGCACCTTGTGATGGGGGTAACCGGTCTCGTTCGACATCTTCACGATGCCGATCGGCTCGTTCTCGATGACCATCCGCAGGACTTGGAGGTGACGTTCGAGCATGTCTACCTCTTTCTCTAGTCGGTCTATCATGCCACATGTTAACTCGTCATGCCCCCGTTTAAAAGTTGCTGTCGACGGCCGCCGAAAATCGCTCGAACGCTCGCTTTGACGTGGCAGTAGTTAACGTGTTCGATCGCAAGCCGTCCGGCCGCGCCCAGAGCAGAACGGAGCCGGCAGCGTGCGACCGGCCGAGGGGAGCGCGCCGCAGAATACACGAACGAGCGTATTCGCAGTTTCCGGAGCGTTTTCCGATCCACGTCTGTGGTGGTCTCGCCGTCGCAGACCGTAATCGGTTTTACCCCCCGCCGGGAATCGGCAGGTCGTATGACACTCACCATCGTCGGCTCCCAGCTCGGCGACGAGGGCAAGGGCGCGCTCGTCGACCGGTGGGGAGGGGACGCGGACGTCGTAGTCCGTTATCAGGGCGGCGACAACGCCGGCCACACCGTCGTCGAAGGCGGCGCGGAGTACAAACTCTCGCTGGTTCCCAGCGGCGCGGTCCGGGGGACCGTGGGCATCCTCGGCAACGGCTGCGTCGTCAACCCGAAGACGCTGTTCACCGAGATCGACGACCTGCGCGAGCGCGGGCTCGACCCCGACGTGCGCGTCGCCCGCCGGGCGCACGTCATCATGCCGTACCACCGCGTGTTAGACGGGATTGAAGAGGAGGTCAAGGCCGACGACGACGCCGGCGACGCGGTCGGCACGACCGGCCGCGGTATCGGCCCCACCTACGAGGACAAGGCGGGGCGGCGCGGGATCCGGATCGCTGACCTGCTCGCCCCCGACACGCTCCGCGAGAAGCTAGAGTACGCGGTCCCGCAGAAGCGCGCGCTCGTCGAGGACGTGTACGGGCTCAAGCTCGACGACGACGACCGCGCGGCCGCCTTCGACGTCGACGCGCTCCACGAGGAGTTCGCCGCGATCGGCGAGCGCCTCGCCGACGAGGGAATGACCGTCAACTCCTCCGACTACCTCCACCGCCGATTCGAGGCGGGCGACGAGATACTCTTCGAGGGCGCACAGGGGACGCACATCGACGTCGATCACGGGAACTACCCGTTCGTCACCTCGTCGAACCCGACCGCGGGCGGCGCGGCCGTCGGCTCCGGGCTCGGCGTCACGCGGGTCGGCGACGGCGAGGTCGTCGGCATCGTGAAGGCGTACCTCTCGCGAGTCGGCGAGGGACCGCTCCCGACCGAACTCGACAGGGACGCCGACGAGGAGGCGCTCGCCGACGAGATCCGCGAGAAGGGCGGCGAGTTCGGCACGGTCACCGGCCGGCCACGGAGAATCGGGTGGCTCGACCTGCCGATGCTCCGCCACGCCGCCCGCGTCTCCGGGTTCACCGGCGTCGCGGTCAATCACGTCGACGTGCTGGCCGGATTGGACGAGCTGAAGGTGTGTACCGGATACGAACTCGACGGGGAGGAACTGGACACCGTGCCCACCACCACCGACCGGTGGGAGCGCTGCGAGCCGGTGTACGAGACGCTCGACACGTGGGAGCCGTTCGACTCCTCGGCGGTCGCCGAGGCGGGCTACGACGCGCTCCCCGAGGCCGCCCGCGACTACCTGGCGTTCCTCGCCGACGAGATCGACACCGCGATCTACGCCGTCGGTGTCGGCCCCGACCGCGAGGAGACGGTCGAGCTGACGAACCCGTTCGAGGAGTAGCTCGCGAGAGCCGAGGGCGGTTCTTCGAACCGCCCCGTCTTCACGGACACTTTTTTCTCCCGCACGAGATACGGAGCCATGGCTGAGCCCTCCCGCGACCCGCCCGACCGCGACCGCACCCGGACCGAACCGCTCGTCGCACGGACGGCAAACCACGTCGGTCGGCTACTTCCGCTCGCGTTAGTCCCGCTCGCGACGGCGCTCCTGCGGGTCCGTGACCTCCTCGCGGTGTCGCGGGCGGACGGCCTCTCGGTCCGCGCGTCGTTTCCAGTCTACCGATACGACGTCTGGAACTTCCTCGAGGCGCCGCGCGAGGGCGGGCTGTCCGTATCGCTCCCGTTCGGGACACCGGAGCCGCTCCCGCTCCTCGTCCCACTGATCGGCGCGTACGTCCTCGTCTCGGGAGTCCTGAGCGCCGGGTACTTCGGGTGCATCGCCGACGGCGTCACGACCGGTCAGTTCGACTTCGTCGCGAACATCCGCCGGTTCGGCGCCCGAACGGTGATGCTGGAGGCGCTCGTCGTCCTCGCGCTGGCGGCCGCCTTCCTCCCACTCGTGATCGTCCCGCCGCTGTTCGTGGCGGCGATACTCGCCGCGCTGGTGCTCTCGTACCTCTACTTCCCGACGGTGTACGTTCTTGTCTTAGAGGACCGCGACATCAAGTCTGCCCTCGGTCGCGCCCGCGACCTCGTCGATCAGCATCGGCCGATCGGGTTCTTCCTCTCCGTCGCGGTCGTCACGGCGCTCTGTTCCGTCCCACTGAGTCTCGTCGCTCGCACCAGCCCGGTCGGCGCCCTGCTCGCGACGGTCGTCGCCGCGCCGCTGGGGCTCGCGTTCAACGCCGCGACCGCGCTGAAGGTCGCCGAGATGGCCGGGGTCGAGACGGTCGAGTGACGGCCCGGGCGGACCGGTGCCCGCACTTTCTACTGCGGGTCGACGGCGTCGAGCGCCGCGCGGTCCTCGTCGGTCAGCGACAGGTCAGCGGCCGCGAGGTTGGACTCGAGGTGGTCGACGCTCGACGTTCCCGGGATCGGCAGCGTCACGTCCGAGTGGTCGAGGAGCCACGCGAGCGCGACCTGCTGTGGCGTCGCGTCGCGTCGCCCGGCGACCTCCTCGAGGACCGCGGCGGACTCCTCCGCCTCGACCGCGTACATCGGCCCCCACGGGATGAAGCCCACGTCGTAGTCCTCACAGGCACGTAGTACGTCCTCGTCGTCGCGGTGGCCGACGTCGTACCGGTTCTGGACCGTCGCGATGTCGACGATCTCCATCGCGGTCTCTAGCTGCTCGACGGTGACGTTCGAGAGGCCGACGTGGGCGACCTGGCCGGCGTCTTTCATCTCCGCGAACGCGTGGACGGACTCCTCGAAGTCGGTGTCCGGGTCTGGCCGGTGGAACTGGTAGAGATCGATCGTGTCGGTGCCGAGGCGGTCGAGGCTACACAGCACCTGGTTCTTCAGGAAGTCCGGGTCGCCGTGGGGGAGCCACTCGCCCTCGCGGTTGCGGAGCAGCCCGGCCTTCGAGGCGATCACCACGTCGTCGGGGTCGCCGAGCGCCTCCCGGATGAGCCGCTCCGAGACGCCCGGCCCGTAGGAGTCGGCGGTGTCGACGAAGTCGACGCCGCGGTCGACCGCCCGCCGGAGGACCGCCTTCGCCGCCGCCTCGTCGTCCGGGCGACCGATGATGTCCTCGCCGGTCACCCGCATCGCGCCGAAGCCGAGCCGGTCGACGGTGAGCTCGCCGCCGATGTCGAACGTGTCGCGTCCGCCGCTGGTGTCGGAAGCCATGGTCGCTCCGTCTCGCGCCACGACAAAAGCCGTGGGGATGGCGGAAGGAGAGGCGGTCGGCGGCGGACCGCGCGGTCGTCCGCCGCTCGCTCGTCTTGCGCCCGTCGCTACTCATAAACCGCCCCCGGGCGATCGTACGGTATGGACGCCGAGCGCGAGGTACTCGACGTGTTGGCGCGGAACGCCCGCGAGGACATCGACGACATCGCGGCCCAGACGGGCCTCGACGCGGGGGCGGTAGCGGACGCGATCGACGCGCTGGAGGCGGACGGCGTCGTCCACGGCTACCAGGCGGTCGTCGACTGGGGCCGCGCCGACGAGGGGAAGATCCGCGCCGTCGTCGAGATCAACGTCGAACTCGACCGCGAGACGGGGTACGAGCAAGTGGCCGACCGCATCGCGAAGTTCCCCGCGGTCGACGCCTTACACCTCGTCTCGGGCGACTACGACTTCGCCGTCGAGGTGCTCGGCGAGAACATGCAGGATGTCTCCGAGTTCATCTCCGAGCAGGTCGCGCCGATGCCGGCGGTCACCCAGACGGTGACCCACTACATCATGGAGACGTACAAGGACGGCGGAATCCGGTTCGAGGACGGGGACGACGACGACCGCCTCTCCGTGTCGCCATGAGGCTCTCGGACCGCGCGCGCACTCTCCCCGAGTCGGGGATCCGGAAGTTCTTCGAGCTCGCGGAGGCGCGCGACGACGTCATCTCGCTCGGGGTCGGCGAGCCCGACTTCTCCGCGCCGTGGAGCGCCCGCACCGCCGCGATCGACTCGCTCGAACGCGGGAAGACCTCCTACACCGCGAACCGCGGCATGGCGGCACTCCGCGAACGGATCGCGGACCACCACGAGCGCTACGACCAGTCGTACGACCCGGCCGAGGAGGTCCTCGTCACCACCGGCGCGAGCGAGGCCGTCGACCTCGCGTTCCGCGCGCTCGTCGACCCCGGTGACACCGTGGCGGTCCACGAGCCGACGTACATCTCCTACGGACCGGGGATTGAGCTGACGGGCGGCGAGCGGCTGACCGTCCCCACGCGTGCCGCGGACGACTTCGCGCTCACGCGGGAGTCGCTGGAAGCGGCGGGCGCGGCCGAGGCGGACCTCCTCGTCCTCTGTTACCCCAACAATCCCACGGGCGCGACGATGACCGACGACCAGCTCGCCAAGGTCGCGGCGTTCTGCCGCGACAACGAGCTCCGGGTGGTCGCCGACGAGATATACGCCGCGCTCACCTACGGCGAAGACCACGCGTCGGTGGCGACCCAGCCGGGGATGCGCGAGCGCACGGTCGTCGTCAACGGCTTCTCGAAGGCGTACGCCATGACCGGGCTCCGGCTCGGGTACGCGCTGGGGCCGACCGAGGCCATCGACGCGATGAACCGGATCCATCAGTACACGATGCTATCGGCCCCGACGACGCCGCAGTACGCCGCCATCGAGGCCCTCGACCGGTGCGACGATGAGGTCGCAGAGATGGTCGAGGAGTACAACCGGCGGCGGCGGCTGGTCGTCTCCCGGTTCAACGAGATGGGCCTCGACACGTTCGAGCCCGGCGGCGCGTTCTACGCCTTCCCCGAGTGCGGCGGCGACGACGAGGCGTTCGCGGAGGAACTGCTGGAGGCGCAGGGCGTCGCGGTCGTCCCCGGCTCCGTCTTCGGCGAGGGCGGCGAGGGCCACCTCCGCGTCTCGTACGCCACCTCGATGCGCGAGCTGAAGGAGGCGACCGACCGGATTGCTGCGTTCGTTGAGGGCCGATGACCGAGTCCACAAACGCGCGATGATCGAGCGGATCTGGCACGGGTGGACGGCGCCCGAGGATGCGGACGAGTACGAGCGGCTCCTCCGGGAGGAAATCCTCCCCGCGTTCGCCGACACGGATAACGAGGGCTACCGCGGCGCGCGACTGCTCCGCCGCTCCGACGGCGACGAGGTCGAGTTCGTCACCGTCCTTCGGTTCGACGACCTAGACGCGGTGCGGGCGTTCGTGGGCGAGGCGTACCGGGAAGCGCATGTGCCGCCGACCGCCCGCGAGGTACTCTCGCGGTACGACGACCGTGCCGCCCACTACGAGGTGCGCGAGGAGCGTGAGTGCTAGCGGCGGATAAACGGACAACTCCTCGCGAATTCACCGGCGTTCGCTAACAACTATCACGTATTATCCTGATCGTCCGCGTATGGAGTTCCAACTGACCGACGAGCAACGACAGCTGCGCGAGGAGGTGCGGAAGTTCGCCGACGAGGAGGTCCGGCCGGTCGCCACGGAGTACGACGTCGACGAGGCGTACCCGCACGAGGTGATGGACGAGGCCGCCGACATGGGGCTGCTCGCGCCGCACGTCCCGGTCGAGTACGGCGGTATCGGCTACTCGTCGCTGGAGAACGCGATCCTCACGGAGGAGCTGTTCGCGGCCGACCCGGGGATCGGCCTCTGTATCTCCAGTGCCGGCTTCGGCGCGGAGGCGCTGATGGAGTTCGGCACGGAGGCACAGAAGGAGCACGTCCTGCCCGAGGTGACCGCGGGCGACGCGGTGATGGGATCGGCCATCTCGGAGCCGCAGGCCGGCTCGGACGTGACCTCGGTCGCGACGCGCGCCGAGAAGGACGGCGACGAGTGGGTGATCAACGGCTCGAAGATGTGGATCACGAACGGCACCGTCGCCGACTACTTCGTCGTCGTCTGCGAGACCGATCCCGATGTTGACGACCGCTATTCGGGCTACTCGCAGATCCTCGTCGAGGGGGACCGCGACGGACTCACCCGCGACAAGATCACCGGGAAGCTCGGCATCCGCGCGAGCGACACCGCGGAGCTGCGCTTCGACGACGTGCGGGTGCCGGAGGAGAACCTCATCGGGCAGCGCGGGATGGGGTTCCTCCAGCTGATGCAGTTCTTCGACGAGACCCGCACCGCGGTCGCCGCACAGGGCGTCGGCATCGCCCGCGGCGCGGCCGAGCGCGCGCTGGAGTACGCCGAGGAGCGCGAGCAGTTCGGCCGCTCCATCTCCGACTTCCAAGCGATCAAGCACAAGCTCGCGGAGATGTACACGAACACCGAGGCCGCCCGCTGGCTCACCTACCGCTCCGCCTGGGCGGTCGACAACGAGGCCGGCGACCTGACCGCGCTCGCGTCGATGGCCAAGGAGTTCGCCTCGCGGACCGCGGTCGAGGTCGCCGACGAGGCGGTCCAGGTCCACGGCGGCGCCGGCTTCGTCAACGACCACGACGTCGAGCGGCTCTACCGCGACGCGAAGATCACCCAGATCTACGAGGGGACCACGGAGATCCAGAAGAACATCGTCGCCCGCGAGCTGCTCGACGAGGGGATGTAAACTCCGGGCCGGACCGCCGCGCGTCCCCAACCGACATGTAAAACCCCCGGCGCGCCTACATCGTCGGTATGGACGAGGAGGAGGCTCTCGAGGAGCTGGACCAAGCGAGGTTCGGAGGCGGCGACGACGCGGACCCGGAGGGGCGTCTCAAGCGCCAGCGCGACGACCTCCAGCTACTGAACCAGGTGATGCGACATGACATCCGCAACGACCTCCAGCTGGTCGGCGCGTACGCCGAGTTGCTCGACGAACACGTCGACGAGGAGGGGAAAGAGTACCTCGACGTGATCAAGCGGAACACGCAGAGCGCCGTCTCGCTCACCACGACGGTCCGCGACCTCGCGGAGGTGATGCTCCGCGAGGACGCCGAACCCAGTCGCGTCGCCCTCGACCGAGTCCTCTCACAGCAGGTCGAGGAGGTACGTTCCGCGTACTCTGAGGCCGTTTTCACCGTCGAGGGCTCGTATCCCGAGGCCGAGGTCGTCGGCGACGAGATGCTGAGCTCGGTGTTCCGCAACCTCCTGCGGAACGCGGTCCAGCACAACGACGAGGCCCCGCCGAAGGTGACGGTGTCGGCGACCGTCGACGAGGACGCGGGCGTCGCCGAGGTCCGCGTCGCCGACAACGGGCCCGGGATCCCCGAAGACCAGCGCGACGAGGTGTTCGGGAAGGGGGAGAAGGGCCTCGACAGCCCGGGCGCGGGGATCGGGCTGTACCTCGTCCGGTCGCTCGTCGAGATCTACGGGGGGGACGTGTGGGTCGAGGACAACGAGCCGAAGGGTGCGGTCTTCGTGGTCAGTCTTCCGCTCTGCGAGGGGTGACCCCGCGACGCGCCGTGTCGCGGCGGCTCACTCGTCGTCGTACTCCATCGCGACCGAGTTGATACAGAACCGCTTCCCCGTGGGCTCCGGGCCGTCGTCGAACACGTGCCCGAGGTGCGAGTCGCAGTTCGCGCAGCGGACCTCGGTGCGGCGCATCCCGTGGCTGGTGTCCACCGTGGTCGTCACCGACTCCTCCTCGGCGGCGTAGAACGCGGGCCAGCCGCAGCCGGACTCGAACTTCGTCTCGGCCTCGAACAGGACGGTGCCGCAGGCGCGACACTCGTACTTCCCGTCCTCGGGGTGGTGGTCGACGTACTCGCCGGAGAACTTCGCCTCCGTGCCGCTCTCGCGCAGCACGCGGTACTCCTCGTCGGAGAGTCGCTCCCGCCACTCCTCGTCGGTCAGCTCCGCCGGGTCGCGCTCGTCTGTTTCGCTCATACTACCGATACGCGCCCCACGGGCAAGGGGGTTGCGGCGAGCGAGCTGCCTCGCTGGCGCGGTTCGCGCCCCAAACGGTATTCGGCCGGCGGTCCGACTCGCGTCCATGGCGCGCGAAGTCACGCACGAGGAGCGGGGACCGGCGGTGCTCGATGACGACGACAAGGGCGACGACGGCCTGATATTCGTCTGTCAATGCGGCCTGTCGGACACGAAGCCGCTCTGTGACGGGTCGCACAAGGCGACGGCCGACGAGGAAGACGGCGTCGTGTACAAGTACGCGGACGACGACCCAGACGGCGAGCGCCGCGAGGTCGGCGAGCTCGCCGCAGAAGGAGAGTAGCCGCGGGCCGCCGACGCGACGGCGACCGCTCAGATCACGCCCATCTCCCCGAGCCGCTCGGGGAGGTAGGTGTCGGTGACGAAGTCGAGCCCGCGGCTCGCGAGCGACTGCTGCTCGGACTTCTTGCCGATGTCGAGCTGGAGCTCGATCTGCTCTTCCCAGTAGTCGGTCTGGAACCGCGGGTCCTCTAGCTCGGACTCTAAGGCGTTCACGTCCGAGTCGGAGAGCGGGTCCGAGGGGAGGTCGTACTCGACGATGTCCTCGGGCTGGATCCCGATGAACCGGGCCTCGGGCGTCGCGAGGTACTTCGAGAGGTGCGCGGACTTGATCGAGCCGTACGCGACGGAGCCGTAGATCCGGTAGGACCACGGGTCGCCGTCGGTGAACACCACGACCGGGAGGTCGAGTTCGTCGCGGAAGCGCTTCGTCAGGCGGCGGGTGGCGCGGGCGGGCTGGCCGCCGAGGTGGACCACGAGCGCGTCGTGCTCCTCGTCGAACCCGTTCTCGACGAGCCGGTCGCGCATCCCGCCGGTCTCGACGCAGAGGACGAACTCCGCGTCGTTGTCGAGGAACTCGATGGTGTCCGGGTTGTTCGGGATCTGGTAGCCGCCCTGCCCGACGTCGAGCTGGCAGTGGATCTCGCGGTCGCCGCGGTTGGTCTGCTCGCGGAGCTCCAGGGGCCCCATCACCTTCGCGCCCGATTCCTCCGGGCGCATGTGGAAGTCCTCGCGGGTGACGCCCGTGACGATCTCCAAGTCCTCCACGAGGTCGTTCGACTCGTCCTGGGAGTTGAACTGGGCCTCGTCGTTGTTCCACGACTCGGAGAGGTAGTACAGCTCACGCAGCGTCGACGAGCGGTCGTCGTCGAGCTGGTTCGCGAGGAACTCGATCGTGTAGGCGGCCTTCAGCAGCTTGCGCGCGCCCCGCACCGAGTTCGCGTTGCGCGTGGAGGTGCGGTCGCCGTACGTCCAGACGCCGCTCTCCTCGTCGTACTCGATGTTGCTCTTCGTCCGCGTGGGGAGCGTCATCTCCGGGATCGACCCCGCCGCGAACTGGTCGTAGAAGTCGGCGGCCAGGTCGATCAGCTCGTCTCGTGCGTCGCTTTCGGTCGTCATTTAGTCGTTCACCGTGAGTTTCTCGGTCTCGACGCCGCCGACGCTGACCTCGAACTCGGGGTCGCCGTCGACCGCGTACGTCAGTTCCCGCTCGTCGCCCGAGGGGACCTCGGGCTTCCACTGGACGAACCACTCGCCGTCCATGTCCACCACCGTTCCGTCGGAGAGGTCAGTCGGCTCCGTCGAGACGATGTCGGTGATGTCCAACTGCTCGTTCACGTCCGAGTGGTTCTCGACGACGAGCGACACCGTCTCGCCGTTCACCTCGCGCTCGACGCTCACGTTGTTCATGATCCGCGCCAAGGCCCCGTCGATGTCCGGTCGCGGGCGGCCCGTCACCTCCGAGACCTTGTCGGCCATCTCCGGGAGGATCCGGCCGAGCACGTCCTGCTTCTCCCGGCGCTGCTGCATCGAGCGCCGCTTGTTGAGGTACGACTTCAGCTCGCGGGCGGCCTCCCGGACCGCGAGCTCGATCTCGTCTTCGATCTCGGGGACGTTCGCGAGCGCGTCCTTCGACTCGCTGGTGAACGGGACGTTCGTGGAGGCCACGTGGATGCTGATGACGGCCGGCCCGTTCGGCATCCCCGAGCCGCCGGGCTGGTCGAGCCCGTAGTTGCGCCAGCCGATCTGCTTTATGACGTCCGTCGTCGCGCAGGCGCCGCGCTGGTAGACGAGCGGGACGCGGTTCGCGAACCGGAGCAGTTCGACCGACCCCTCGGCGGGGATCTCGCCGCCGTACGCGATGCCGGCCTCGACGATGAACGGGTCGCCGCCGTGGACCTCGGCGTCGCGGGTCGCGGCCGCGTAGAAATCGGCGTCGTACTCTTTCCGCAGGCCGGCCTCCACCAACTCCGCCGTGATCGGCGCGAGGCAGTCGGTCGGCGGTGCGAGGATATCCGTCGTCCGCATCGCCTCGAGTAGGTCGGCGGCGGCGTCGCGGTCGCCCGCGATCGACTTCACCTTCGGCGGGTCGTCGGGCACGGTTCGCGCCCGCGACCAGAACGCCTCGACGACGTTCTCGCGGGCGGTCTCGCCGAAGGTCGCGTCGCGCTGCTCGGCGACGAACGAGGCCGCGTCCGCGACGAGGCGCTCGAAGTCGTCGCGGGTCACCCTGAACGCGTCGCCGTCGAGGTTCTCGAACCGGCGCGCGAGCGCCTCGGCCATCGCCTGGACCACGGCGTCGTCCTTCCGCGTCGACGTCGCCTCGTCGACCAGCGCGTAGACGTCGGGAACGAGCGGCGACTCGTCCGGCTCGTCACTCTCGCCGTCGTCGCCGGACGCCGCGGCCTCGTCGTCCGCGTCGCCGCGGCCGGTAATCGCCCGCCAGCCGGCGTCGACCGCGTTCTCGCGGACGGTCCCGCCGAACGTCTTGCCGGTGTCGCCCTCGACCGTCTCGGCGACGTTGTCGACGATCGCTGCGAGCTCGGAGCGGGTGACTCGGTCGTTGTTCCCGACCGTCTCGGCGACGCCCTCCGCGAAGGCCGTCGTCGCTTCCGCGCCCTTGTTGGCGACGGCCTCGGAGACCGCGCTCGCGACGTCGCCGTCGTCGTGTGCGCGCGGCGGCGACCACGATAGCTCGCGGCCGTAGTACACGTCGCGGAAGTTGTCGATCACGCCGTCGGCGGTCTTCTTGCCGACCCGCGTGAACTCCTCCTGGAGGAACCCGGAGACGGAGTACGACTCCGTCGCCTCCAGCATCTTGATCAGCGTGCCGAGCTCGACGCCGTGCGGGTGCGGGCGGATCTCCTCGGTCTCCGCCGGGAGCTCGTCGGTGGCGCGCTCGAACTTCAGCGGCTCGTCGAGCCCCGGCTCGCGCAGTTCGAGCCGCGCGTGGGGGTTGACGACCGCGGTGTGTTTCACATAGTCGTGGAGCTGCTGGCGGGCGCGCATGTTCGCCTCCATCTCCAGCTCGATCCGGGTGCCGTGGGGGCGGTCCCACGTCGTCTCCTCGTCCGCGCTGATCTCCGGCTCGTTCGTGTCCGTGTCGATGATAAGCTCGAAGTACTGCGCCCGCGACTGCCCCTTCGGCCGCGAGGTGATCTTCGCCGGCTGACCGGAGGTGAGCTGCGAGTACAGCACGGCCGCCGAGATGCCGATCCCCTGCTGCCCGCGGGACTGCTCGCGGGCGTGGAACCGGCTGCCGTACAGGAGTTTCCCGAACACTTTCGGGAGCTGTTCTTTCGTGATCCCTGGCCCGTTGTCCTCGATGACGAGCCGGTAGTAGTCGCCCACCTCCTCGATCTCAATGTAGATGTCGGGGAGGACGCCGGCCTCCTCGGTCGCGTCAAGGGCGTTGTCGACCGCCTCCTTGACGGCGGTGACGAGGCCCCGGGCGCCCGAGTCGAACCCGAGCATGTGTTTGTTCTTCTCGAAGAACTCGGCGATGGAGATCTCGCGCTGGCCCTCGGCCAGCTCCTCCGCGATCCCCTCCTCGTCGCCGATCGTCGACTGGAAGGACGTCATTCGGTACTCACTCCTTCCGCCGAGGCACTTAAAAACGCACCGGCGGCGCGGTGAAAGTGTATCCCCGCCGAAGAAGCCGTCTGCGCGGTGCGCGTGTGGCTCTCTCGCGCGTCAGACCCCGGCGCGCACGCGAACCTCGATATCACGACGGATCGTCGGAGGTGGGAACGTCGACCGTGGTCGGCCGACCGGAGCGGGGGAACGAGGCGGCGTGTCTCCCGCGAACGGGTTCCCGCCGAAAGGGATCGCGACCTACGGCCGGAGCGTCGACCTCGGAGACGGCTCGGTCAGGCCGTTCACCGGCGAGACGCCGTCGGGGCGATCGAAGTTCCACGGGGTGGAGTTCGACCGGGCGGCGCTGGAGAGATTGCCGAGCGCCGGCGAGCTCGCGGCGGCCGACAACCGGGCCGAGACAGACAAGTACCGGGCGGACAGGTGAGGAGGGTCCATTTCGAGCAGTCGCTCCGGCTCTTCGTCCCCTTCCCGGCCGCGGGGCCCCCTTCGGCCTGCCCCGGAGCGGCCCTCTCGGGCGGGGGTTCCCCTGCCGACAGGTTTCTGCCCGTGCCGCCCCTCCGTCCGAGCATGTCAGGATGGACGGCCGACGAGATGTCGCGGCTGGACGGGAAGACGGTGGTCGTCACCGGGGCGAACAGCGGGCTCGGCTTCGAGGGGACCCGGGAGTTCGCCGCGAAGGGCGCGACGGTCGTGATGGCGTGCCGGAGCGTCGAGCGCGCCGAGGCGGCGGCCGACGAGATCCGCGCCGACGCGGGCGGCGCGGTCGACGACGAGCTCGACGTCCGGGAGTGCGACCTCGCGTCGCTCGACTCGGTGGCGTCGTTCGCCGACGGCCTCGCCGCCGACTACGACGCGGTCGACGTCCTGTGTAACAACGCCGGCGTGATGGCGATCCCGCGCAGCGAGACGGAGGACGGCTTCGAGACGCAGTTCGGCGTCAACCACCTCGGCCACTTCGCGCTCACCGGGCGGCTGTTCGACCTCCTCGACGCCGCCGAGGGGATCGGCGGCGACGCGCGCGTCGTCACCCAGTCGTCCGGGGCCCACGAGCAGGGCGAGATGGACTTCGCCGACCTCAACTGGGAGCAGTCCTACGGCAAGTGGAAGGCGTACGGGCGCAGCAAGCTCTCCAACCTGCTGTTCGCCTACGAGCTCCAGCGCCGCCTCGACGCGGCCGGCGACGGGGACGGTAACCCGGGGATCCGCAGCGTCGCCTGCCACCCCGGCTACACCGACACGAACCTCCAGATGCGGACCGCGGCCGAGAGCGGCAACCCCCTGATGAAGGTGGGGATGAAGGCCGCCAACGCCGTCCTCGGTCAGGAGCCGGAGATCGGCGTCGAGCCGATGCTGTACGCGGCCACCGTCGACGTCGACGGCGGCGCGTACGTCGAGCCGGGCGGCCTGATGAACATGCGCGGCCACCCGACCGTCGGGCGGTCGAACGACGCCTCCTACGACCGCGAGGACGCTCGGAAGCTCTGGGAGTACTCGACGGAGGCGACGGGCGTCGAGTACCCCCTGTAAGGCGAACTCGCCCCGACCCGCGGCGTCAGTGGAGGGTTCCCTCCCGGACGTGCGCGTCGTGGGCGAACAGCGCGTACCCCACGTCGACCGGTCGGTAGTCGGTCTGGTCGGCGACGGTGCGGATCGGCTCGATCATCGTCACGTAGTCGGCGGCGTCGAACGACTCCTTGCGCCCCTCGAGGTAGCCCAGCCGCTCCAACGACGCCCAGACCCGCGTGTCGACGACGGCGTGCCGGTCGCCGTCGAGGGCGGCTAACACGCACGACGCGGTCGCCGCTTTGAACCCGGCGAGCCCGGTGAGGAGGTGGATCGGCGAGAAGTCGCCGTCGACCGCGCGGGCGTTGCGCGTCACCTCTCGGCAGCGCGCCTCGGGGTTCTTCTCGACGTGGTACGCGCTCCGGGTGGACGACTCGTAGGCGATCTCGTACAGCTGCTCGCGCGTCAGGTGCCCCTGCGACCGGTACCGCTCGCCGAACTCGTCGAGCCGGGCGGGGAGGACGCCCTGCGTGTCGGCGTAGCGGTCGAGATTCTCGGCGACGAACGCGTCGAGGTCGTCGGGGCGGCTTCGAGAGTCGTCGGCCTCCATGCGGGGGGCTCGTCGCTCGGCGAGTAAAACGGCGACGCCGTCGGCGGGAGCAAGGACCGAGGAGGCCGTCGGGCGGGGATCGAGACGAAGTCGTCGCTCGCGGGTATAATATACGCGGAACGCGTTTCGAGAGCTGTCCGAGTTCGCCGGTAGCGGATGCCGCCGGACGAGTTACAGCCGAGTGAGGTTCGTCGCGCGCGGACCCTTGTCCGCCTCCTCGATCTCGAACTCTACCTCCTGTCCCTCTTCGAGGTCCGGGCCGCCGACGTCTTCCATGTGGAAGAACACGTCCTCGTCAGCGTCGTCAGTCTCGATGAATCCGTAGCCGCCGGTGTCGTTGAAGAAGTCGACCTTGCCTGTCGCCATCGCATCTAGTGCGTCTCCCGACGTGGATATAAGTGTTGTGTGCCGCATTCGCGGCGGTGTGACCGTCCTGAATTAGCTCTCCTCGGCGGATAGGTTTCGATCCCAAAATTTGGTGGCGCTCTGGCTTTGGTTTCGAATGGGAAAACGCACTAAGGGAGTATCCCGTAGTACAAGATAAGATGAGTACCAGATCCACTCGCCTCGACATCACGGGGATGAGCTGCGCCAACTGCTCGGCGAGCGTCGGGGACGCCGTGGCGTCGCTCGACGGCGTCGCGCAGGCGGACGCGAACTACGCCACCGACGAGGCGACCGTCGAGTACGACCCGGCGGCGACCTCGCTCGCCGAGATCTACGACGCGATCGAGGGCGCCGGCTACGGGGCGGTCTCGGAGACGGCGACCGTCGCGATCACTGACATGTCCTGCGCGAACTGCGCGGACGCCAACCGCGACGCGCTCGAGTCCGTGCCCGGCGTCGTCGAGGCCGACGTGAACTACGCGACCGACGAGGCGCAGGTGCGGTACAACCCCGCGGAGACCTCGCGGTCGGCGCTGTACGACGCCGTCGAGGACGCCGGCTACTCGCCGGTCCGTGAGAGCGAGGGCGGCGACGCTGGCGACGCGGACAGGGAAGGCGGAGACGCCGGGGAGAGCGCGCGCGACGCGGCCCGGAACGCGGAGATCCGCAAACAGCTCCGCCTGACCCTGTTCGGCGCGGCGCTGTCCGCCCCGCTCCTCTTCATGCTCGTCGACAACTTCCTGCTCGGGGGCGCGGTCGTGCCAGACCGGCTCTTCGGCGTCGGGATCCACTGGGTCGCGTTCGCGTTCGCGACGCCGGTCCAAGTCGTGCTCGGCCGGCCGTTCTACATGAACTCCTACAATGCCCTCGCCACGAACGGGCGGGCCAACATGGACGTGCTGATCGCCCTCGGCTCGACGACCGCGTACGTCTACTCCGTCGCCGTCCTCCTCGATCTGGTCGCCGGGAGCGTCTACTTCGACACGGCCGCGCTCATCCTCGTCTTCATCACACTCGGGAACTACCTCGAGGCACGCTCCAAGGGGCAGGCCGGTGACGCGCTCCGGAAGCTGCTGGAGATGGAGGCCGACACCGCCACTCTCATCGACGACGACGGGACCGAACGCGAGGTCCCGGTCGAGGACGTCTCGGTCGGCGGCCGGATGAAGGTCCGCCCGGGCGAGCAGGTCCCGACCGACGGCGTCGTCGTCGAGGGGCAGTCCGCGGTCGACGAGTCGATGGTGACCGGCGAGTCGGTCCCGGTCGAGAAGGGGGAGGGCGACGAGGTCGTCGGCTCCACGATTAACGAGAACGGGCTCCTCGTCGTCGAGGCGACGAAGGTCGGCGCGGACACCGCGCTCCAGCAGATCGTCCAGACGGTGAAGGAGGCGCAGTCCCGCCAGCCCGACATCCAGAACCTCGCGGACCGCATCTCCGCGTACTTCGTGCCCGCGGTGATCGCGAACGCCCTGCTGTGGGGCGTCGTCTGGTTCCTCTTCCCCGAGACGCTCGCGGCGTTCGCCGACCGACTTCCGCTCTGGGGGCAGGTCGCGGGCGGGCCGGCGACGGTCGGCGGCACCGTCTCCGTGTTCGAGTTCGCGGTCGTCGTCTTCGCGTCCGCGGTCCTGATCGCCTGTCCGTGCGCGCTCGGGCTCGCGACCCCGGCCGCGACGATGGTCGGGACCACCATCGGCGCGCAGAACGGCGTCCTGTTCAAGGGCGGCGACGTCCTCGAGCGCGCGAAGGACGTCGACACGGTCGTCTTCGACAAGACGGGGACGCTCACGCGGGGCGAGATGGAACTCACCGACGTGGTCGCGGTCGGCGAGGTGCCCGACGGCGGCGCCGTCACCGAGCGCGACGACGGGGCGGCGACGGACGACTCGGCGACGGCGGACGACTCGGCGACGACGGCCGAAGACGAGATCCTCCGCCTCGCTGCGAGCGCGGAGCGCGGCAGCGAACACCCCCTCGCCCGGGCGATCGTCGACGGGGCCGAGGCGCGCGGGCTCGACCTCGACGACCCCGAGTCGTTCGAGAACGTCCCCGGCCACGGGGTCCGCGCCACCGTGGCGGGCGACGAGGTGCTCGTCGGGAACCGGAAGCTGCTGCGCGACGCCGGCGTCGACCCCGCACCCGCCGCGGAGACGATGGAGCGGCTCGAACGCGAGGGGAAGACGGCGATGCTCGTCGCCCGGATCCCCGCCGGTGCGGACGACGGGGAGCTCCTCGGCGTCGTCGCGGACGCGGACACGGTGAAGCCGAGCGCGAAGGACGCGGTGGGGCAGCTCCGTGACCGCGGCGTCGACGTGATGATGATCACGGGCGACAACGAACGCACGGCCCGCGCGGTGGCCGAGCAAGTGGGGATCGACCCCGAGAACGTCCGGGCCGGCGTTCTCCCCGAGGACAAGTCCGATGCGGTCGAGGCGATTCAGAGCGACGGTCGAAAGGCGATGATGGTCGGCGACGGCGTCAACGACGCGCCGGCGCTGGCGGTCGCGCACGTCGGGACCGCTATCGGCTCCGGGACCGACGTCGCCATCGAGGCCGCCGACGTGACGCTGATGCGCGACGACCCGCTCGACGTCGCGAAGGCGATCCGCGTCTCCGACGCGACGCTCCAGAAGATCAAACAGAACCTCGTGTGGGCGCTCGGCTACAACACGGCGATGATCCCGCTCGCGTCGCTCGGGCTCCTCCAGCCGGCCCTCGCGGCCGGGGCGATGGCGATCTCGTCCGTCTCGGTGCTGACGAACAGCCTGCTCTTCCGGCGGTACGACCCCGACCGCGACTACGCGCTCTTGGGGTTCCTGCGGCGCTGAGGGCTGTCCCCTCCCGCCGGTCCGTTTCCCTACTCCAGTCCGCGGTCCCGAAACCACAAGACGGGGCGGCGCGTACGCCGCCACATGTCGACCCTCCTCGTCGTCGGCGGCAGCGGCTTCATCGGGCGCGGCGTCTGCCGGTTCGCGGTCCGCGACGACCACGAGGTGCGCAGCCTCTCGCGGAGCGGCCGCCCGGACCTCGACGAGCCGTGGGTGGACGACGTCTCGTGGACGAGCGCCGACCTCTTCAGCCCCAACGCCTGGCGCGACCGCCTCGACGGCGTCGACGCAGTAGTTCACGCAGTGGGCGCGCTCACCGAGACGCCATCGGAAGGCGTCACCTTCGAGCGCGTCAACGGCGACGCGGCCGTCCTCACGGCGCTGGAGGCCGAGCGCGCCGGCGCGGACGCGTTCGTCTTCGTGTCGGCGGCGGTGAAGCCCCCGGGCGTCCGGAACGCCTACCTGACGGCCAAGCGGCGCGCCGAGGCGGCCATCGTCGACCTCGACCTCGACACCGTCAGCGTCCGGCCGGGGCCGGTGTACGGCGAGGGGCAGCCGCACATCCCCGACGTCGCCGACCGCGTCCTCCGGTTCGCCGCGAGCGCGCCGCCCATCGCGTCGCGGCTCGGCGAGTCGCGGCCGCTCTCCGTCGACACCGTCGCGCGGGCGATGTACCGCGCCGCGCTGGAACCGGAAGAGCGGCTGCTCGACGTCTCGGACATCCGCGACCTCGCGGGATGAGAAAGACGCAGACCGCCGACCCGACGACTCAGGCTCAGCGGTCGCTCTGCTCCTTGGCGATCTCCAATGAAATGAAGAAGCCGAAGTACGCCGGGATCCCCGCCACCATGAACATGTACAGTACCCACTGCGGCGCCGTCGGAAACGCGACGTTGTACAGCGCCGACGCGACACCCACCCAGACGACCGCGAACAGCAGGTCCTGAAGCATCCCGGTCCCGTTCTCGCTGAGCACGTGCCTGGCGCGGTCGGCGACGCTCGGGTCGGTCTGCTGGTCGTCCGGCGTCTCGACGGCGTCCGGGTCGGGCATGATGTGAGTGTGTATGAGCGGGGTACGTCGGTGTTGCGAAACCGGGCGGCGTCGGCCGCGCGGCGAGGCGAATCCGTCCGTCGACGGGCGAACCGACCCTCCGGGGTCAGTCCCCGTCGAGGTAATCGACGACGAGGACCGGGACGTGCGTGGAGCGGAGGGTCCGCTCGGTGACGCTCCCGAGCAGCGCGCGGCGGACGCCCGCGCGACCGTGGCTCCCCATCACGATCAGGCTGACGTCGTTGTCCTCGGCGTAGTCGGCGATCACCGCGTGCGGCCGCCCGCCGGCGACGTGTTCGACGACGTCGACGCCGCGCTCCTCGCCGCGGTCAGCGACCACGGCGGTCGCCGCCTCCGCCTGTTCTTTCAGTTCGCCCATCTCGTCGAACCGGCCCTGCTTGATGCGGTCGACCTGTTCGGTCCCGAGGCTGATGTTCACGGAGTCGATGTCGACCACGTACAGCGCGTGGACCTCGGCGTCGTACTTCTCCGCGAGGTCGAGCGCGTGGTCGACGGCGGCCTCCGCGACGTCGCTTCCGTCGGTGGGGACAAGAATTCGGTCGTACATCATCGCCCCTCCGTCGTTCCGTCGTCTGCGCGGTCGCCCTCGGCGGCCGCGTCGTCAGTCGCGCGACCACCATCCGCGGTCCCGTCGTCCGCTGCGCGACCGCCGTCGGCGGCCATCTCCTCGCCGCCGTCGGCGACGATGTCCTCCGCGGTCTGCTGTTGTCCCATCGGCTCGGGGCTGTGACACTGGCGGACCATCCGCTTGGTCTCCAGCGGGGGTTCCGGCGTCGCCATCGAGACGGCGATGGTCACGAGGAACACGAGCGGCGTCCCGACGAGGGCGGCGCCGATCGGCGGGACGTACTGGGCGTAGATCGGGATGATCGCCTGTCCGGATCCGCCGGCGACGTCGGCGAGGAAGCCCACGTACGCCGGCAGGACGCTGTTGATGATCGAGGTGATCCACAGTAGTAGCCCGACGGTCATCCCCGCGAGCGCCCCTTGGCGGTTGGTGTTCTCCCACCACAGTCCGAGGAAGAACATCGGGAACAGCACGGTGCCGGCGAGCGAGAACGCGTAGGCGACGAGTTCGCCGATGAGCGCCGGCGGGTTGAAGGCGGTGACGGTGACTAAGGCGCCGATGCCGACGATGGTCGCCCGCCCGATGAGCACCTGCTGGCGCTGGGTCGCGTCCGGATTGATGAGCTCCGAGTAGATGTCGTGCGCGACGGCCGAGGAGGCCGTGATGAACAGGCCGGCCGTCGTCGCGATGGCCGCGGCCATGCCGCCGGCGGCGACCAGCCCGACGAACCAGCGCGGCAGGTCCGCGAACTGGGCGGCCAGCACGACGATGACGTCGCCCTCCGCGCCGGACATCGCCTGTTGCCCGCTGTAGACGGCGTCCGGGGAGATGCCGTTGACCGCGGCGAACAGGTCGACGCCGAAGGCGGCCATCGCCGGCGCGGCCCAGTACAGGAGCATGATGAAGAACAGCCCCGAGACCGTCGACCAGCGGGCCGTCCGCTCGTTTTTGACCGTGTAGAACCGGACCAAGACGTGCGGGAGCCCGCAGGTCCCGAAGATGAGCGAGAACGCCGTCGCGACCCAGAGGTAGTAGCCGCTCCCGCCGATGAACGGTTCGGAGAACTGCCGGCTGAGTTCGCTGAACAGGGCGCCGTACTCGATCTGCGGGAGTATCGTCGAGTACCCCTGCGAGAAGCCGACGACGTAGACGCCCGCGAGGAAGGCGACGATGAGGATGACGTACTGGACGGCCATGTTCTTCGTCGCGCCCAGCATGCCCGAGAGCGCGAGGTAGCCGACGGTGATGGTCATCATCACAACGATCATCGGGACGATGTCGAGCCCGAAGACGTACTGGCCGACGAGCCCCATCCCGCGGGCCTGGCCCACCGAGTAGACGTACGCGATGAGCAGCGTGGTGAACGCGGCCAGCGCGCGCGCCATCGGCGAGTTGAACCGGTCCGCGACGAAGTCAGGAGCGGTGTACTTTCCGAACCGGCGCATCTGCGCCGCAAGGAAGATGAGCAGGACGAAGTAGCCGGTGGTCCAGCCGACGATGAACGCCAGCCCGTAGAAGCCGGACAGCGCGACCAGCCCCGCGAGCCCGAGATACGAGGCGGCCGACATCCAGTTGGCGCCGATCGCCATCCCGTTCTCGATGTTGCCGATACCCCGGCCGGCGACCCACATGCCCTCGGCGTCCGCCACCTTGAACACGAACCCGATGACGAGGAACGAGGCCATCATCAGGAAGACGATGATCGCCGGGAGGAGCTTGAACGAGATGTCGAGCGCCTCGGCTTGGAGCGGGGCCATCATTCCTGCTGCCCTCCGTCGTCAGCGCTTCCGGTGTCCGCTGGCTCGGCAGCGCCGTGCTCGATGCCGTACTTCTCGTCTAGCTTATCGCGCTGACGGGCGTAGAGGGCCGCCAAGACGAGCGCGCTCGTCGGCGCTCCGAAGCCGACGAGGAAGTAATGGAGGGGGAACCCGAGTACCGGAACCGTCGTCGTCGTCATCGGCTCCGGCGCGAGCATCGTCAGCGTCACCGGACCGAAGACGGCGAGCGCCCAGACGATGAACCCGGCCCAGACGATCCTGAGATGGTCCCGCATGTACGCGGTGCTCGGTTTCAGCAGGTTCACCTCCTGGCTGAGGTAGTCGGTGTCCCTGTGCGTCTGTGCGGCTCCGGCGGACGCGACGCCGCCGTCGGTGGCCGCGTCGTCAGTTGCGCGGCCACCATCGGTGACCGCGTCGTCGGTTGCGCGGCCCCCGTCGGTGACCACGTCGTCTCGTTCGCGCGAGGTATTCTCTGTCATGTTTTGTCGTATGTCAACCGTTTGTTTATCTGAGTTATTCGTGATAGTTGCCGTCGTGCGGAGTGTCGTGGTGGCGCGTGGAACGGCTCGAAAACGGCTCGCCGAGCGCTAGTCGGCGTCGGCCTTCCGCTGGATCTCCTCGACGATCTCGGGGTTCCGGAGCGTGCTCGTGTTCCCGAGCTCGTCGCCGTCCGCAATGTTCTCCAGCAGGCGGCGCATGATCTTCCCGGACCGCGTCTTCGGCAGGTCGGGCGTGAACACGACCTGCTCCGGCCGGGCGATCGGGCCGATCGCGTCCTCGACGCCCGCGACGATCGCGTCGCGGAGCTCGTCTGTCCCCTCGTAGTCGTCCTCCGTCGTCACGTAGGCGTACACCGCTTCGCCCTTGATGTCGTGGTCGCCCCCGACGACGGCGGCCTCCGCGACGCCCTCGACGCCGACGATCGCGGACTCGATCTCCATCGTCCCGAGCCGGTGCCCGGAGACGTTGAGCACGTCGTCCACGCGGCCGAGGACGGTGATGTAGCCGTCGTCGTCGATCTTCGCGCCGTCCTCCGGGAAGTACACCCAGTCGTCGGGGTCGTCGCTGTCGGTGTCGGAGTACTCCGCCCAGTACTCCTGGATGTAGCGCTCGTCGTTGTTATACAGCGTCCGGAGCATGCCGGGCCACGGCTTCTGGACCGTGAGGTAGCCGGCCTTCCCCGGTTCGACCTCCTCGCCCATCGTGTCGAGGATCTGGACGTCCAACCCCGGCAGCGGCGGCCCCGCCGCGCCGGGCTTCATGTCCTTGACGCCGGGGAGCGTGGTCACCATCATCCCACCGGTCTCGGTCTGCCACCACGTGTCGACGATGGGGCACTCCTCGTCGCCGATGTGCTTGTAGTACCACTTCCAGGCGCGCGGGTTGATCGGCTCGCCGACCGTCCCGAGCAGCCGCAGCGACGAGAGGTCGTGGCTGTCCGGGAACTCCGGCCCCCACTTCATGAACGCGCGGATCGCCGTCGGCGCGGTGTACAGCTGGGTCGCGTCGTACTCCTCGACGATCTCCCAGAGGCGGTCGCGCTCGGGGTGGTCCGGCGTCCCCTCGTACATCATCGTCGTCGTCCCGAGCGCGAGCGGGCCGTAGACGATGTACGAGTGCCCGGTGATCCAGCCGATGTCGGCCGAGCAGAAGTACGTGTCATCCGGCTCGATGTCGAGCACGGACTGCGAGGTCCACGACACCCACGAGAGGTACCCGCCGGTCGTGTGTTTCACCCCCTTCGGCTTGCCCGTCGTCCCCGAGGTGTACATCAGGAACAGCATGTCCTCGGCGTCGCGGGTGACCGGCTCGACCTCGGCGCCCTCGTGGGCGGCGACGACCTCGTCGTAGTCGACCTGGTCGTCGGCGAGGTCGTGCCCGAAGTCGTCGCCGTTCGGGCCGAGCCGGTCGACGACGACGGTCGTGGTGTCGTGGTCGACGCCCGCGAGCCCCTCGTTCGCCTTGTCGAGGTGGTCGAGCGGGTCGCCGCGGCGGTAGTAGCCGTCGCAGGTGACGAGGTACTCTGACTCCGCGGCGTTCATCCGCGTCGCGAGCGCGTCGGCCGAGAACCCGGCGAACACGACGCTGTGGGGCGCGCCGATGCGGGCGCACGCCAGCATCGCGATCGGCAGCTCCGGGATCATCGGCATGTACATCGTGACGACGTCGTCCTCCTCGACGCCCTGCTCCCGAAGGGCGGCGGCGAACTCGTTCACCTCGCGGTGGAGTTCCGCGTAGGTGTACGAGCGGTCGTCCTCGTCGACGGGCTCGCCGACCCACTCGATGGCGACCTCGTCGCCGCGGTCGTCGAGGTGCCGGTCGAGGCAGTTCGCCGACGCGTTCAGCTCGCCGCCCGTGAACCACTCGTAGAAGGGCGGGTTGCCGTCGTCGAGCACCTGGTCGTAGTCGGTTTCCCACTCCAGCAGGTCGGCGGCCGCCTCCCAACACTCCGGCCAGTTCTCCTCGAACTCCTTGTATATCTCCGGGTCGGAGACGTTCGCCTGCTCGACGAACGACTCCGACGGCTCGAATACTTCCTGTTCCGCGAGTCTCGCTTCCAGTTGGCCGTCCTCCTCTGTCATGATACGGTCGTATCCAGCCCATATCGGCATATAAACGCTGGCGCTAAATACGAAAAATCGTGATAGATACGCCCGCGTCGGCGCCGCTCTCACGGCAGAACCGGCTCCAAAGACCGTGGACGCGCGCGTTCACCGCTCTGACGGGGCCACCGGACCGTCGTCCTCGCGGAGCGACCGCTCCGCGTCGTCCTCGAAGACGCCGTCGAGGAGCGCGCGCTGGGCCTTCCGGAGGTGGTTGTGGAACGTCGGCGACGAGACGTCCATCGCGTCGGCGACCTCCTCGGCCGTGCTCCCGCGGGGCCAGTCGAAGTAGCCGCCGTGGTACGCCGCCGACAGCGCGGCCCACTGGCGGTCGGTGAACCGGTCGGCGACGCCCTCCCGCAGCGACGACTCCGTGCGGGGCGAGCGCGCCACCGACTCCTTGCTCGCGAGCCGCACGTCGGCGAACCGGTCGCGGAGGCCGTCGGCGACGGGCCGGACGTTCGTCCCCTCGGGGAAGTCCGCGACCACGCGGACCCGGCCGTCGGCGGCCGACGCGTCGCGCACGGTCGCGCCGTGGTCGATCAGCGCCCTGACGAGCGAGCCGTCGGCGAGGCGGACCGACGCCGAGCAGCCGTCCTCGCGGGTCTCTATCACGCGGAAGTCGGACGCCCCCGTCGCCGACGTGACGACCGACGCGAAGTCCTGCGGGCGAGCGCCCTCGACGGAGAGGTACGCGCGGGAGACGTCGTCGTCGACGTCGACGGTCGACGCCAGCTCGATCCGGCAGTCCAGTCGGTCGCTCGCGCGGGCGAGGAACGCCCCGTCGTCGCTCGTCCGGAACTCCACCTCGGTCACCGCGTCGGAGTGGAGCAGCTCCCGCCACCGGTCCGCGGTGATCGCCCGCCCGAGACACCGCCCGAGCGCCGCGAGCGCCCGTCGCTCCGCCTGTTCTATCGGGTCGCCGTCGGCCGCGACGACGCAGAGCGAGCCGTGGACAACGCCCTCGTAGGCCGCCGGCACCGCGACCGCGGGCCGGCCATCGGTCTCCCGCCGGCCGTCGGTCGTGGCGGGTGCCCCGTCGGCCATCGCGTCCAGCCACGGCCCGCCCGCGGCCACCCCGCGGTCCGCGAGCGCCTCGGGATCGACGCCCGCCGCCGCGGTCACGTCTGCCCGGTCGCCGCCGACCGCCCGCCGGACGACCCAGGCCTCAACCCACCGGTCGGCCTCGATCAGCCCCGCGGCGACGGCCGCCGGGGGGTCCGCGCCTCCGGGATCGCCCAGCGCCTCGAACCCCGCCAGAACCGTCGTCCCGGCCCGCTCCGCCGACGGGTCACCTGCGGTCTCCTCTCCCGCCATCGCGGCCGCGAGCGCCTCCCCGTCGAGCGGGTCGAGGTACGGGTCCAGCGTGCCGAGCGACTCCCAGCCGCCGGCGTCGCGGACCGCCCGCGGGTCGACGCCGCGGTCGACGAGCTGCCGCCTGGCGAACGTCTTCCGGAGGGCGCTCGGGGTGACCCGCCCGTCGGGGGCGGCCTCGGTGAGACTCGCCGCCCGCGCCGCCGTCTCGCTCACGATCATCTGGACGCGGCGGGGGGAGACGTCGACGTACGGCTCGTCGTCGTCGAGTCCCTCGCTCGTCGCGTACCGGTCGAGGTCGGCCGCCAGCGATCCCGGTACCACCGTCTCCCGGTCGATCGGTTCGTCGCCGGGACCCGCCGGTCCTTCGGCTCCGTCGACCGCCGGCACCGCGAGGAGGCGCGGCCCGGCGACGGATTCGGATTCCCGCAGGTGTCGCGGGGCGACCAGGGTTATCTCCTCGGTGCGGAGCCCGGCCTCGCCGGCCAACCTGACGACGAGCGCCGCGCGATACGTCTCCGCGGCGGTGACGAGCGCGTCGTAGGCGTCCGCGTCGAGACCGTCGACCATCTGTTTCGGAATTCAACGGTTAGCCGAAATATAATTGTTGCGGAGATCAATTTATTCATTCCTGAATTGAATTTTCGTCGGGAGAACTCTCTTCACTGCGGTCGAGTCGCGGCAGATACGTTTCGTATTTGACCTTGATTGCGAAACATTGCTGGCGGCCATCGCGACCGTCGGTTCCCGCCGGTGCTCGGAGACGACACGAGCCCGCAAAGGGGGGACGTCCGCGCGGCCTGAGAACGCTTACAGCTGGGCACCGCTGTCCTTCACCGTCGACTCGATCTCGCCCACCACCTCGGGGTTCCGGAGCGCGCTCACGTCGCCAAACTCCTCGCCGCGGGCGATGTCCTCCAGGAGCCGGCGCATGATCTTCCCCGAGCGCGTCTTCGGGAGCTCCGGGGTGAACACGATCCGGTCGGGGCGGGCCACGTCGCCGACGGCGTCGGTCAGCCGGTCTGCGATGGCATCGCGGAGCCCCTCACCCGGTTCGACGCCGCTCTTCGTCGTCACGTACGCGACGATCCGCCCGTCGTCGTCCCCGACGACCGCGGCCTCGGTCACGCCGTCGGCGTCGACGATGGCCGCCTCCAGCTCTCCCGTGTTGAACCGCTGCGCCCGGACGTTGATCACGTCGTCGACGCGGCCGAGGATCGTGACGTAGCCGTCCTCGTCGACGGTCGCGCCGTCGCCGGTCCGGTAGCGCCAGCCGTCCTCTCCCCTGAGCCAGTACTCGCGGAGGTAGCGCTCGTCGCCCTCCCGGAGCCCGCGCAACATCCCGGGCCACGGCGACGCGAGCGTGAGGTACCCGGACTCGCCGGGGGCGACCGGCTCGCCCTCGTCGTCAACGACGCGGGCGTCGATCCCCGGCAGTGGCGGGCCGACCTTCCCCGGCTTCATCGGCGTGACCCCTGGAAGCGTGGCGAGCGCGATGGCGCCGGTCTCGGTCTGCCACCACGTGTCGACGACGGGCGCGTCGCCGCCGCCGACGTGCTCGCGGTACCAGCGCCACGCCTTCGGCGTGATCGACTCGCCGACCGTGCCGAGCAGGCGGATCGACGAGAGGTCGTGCGACTCGGGGTACTCCGCGCCCCACTTCATGAACGACCGGATTGCCGTCGGCGAGGTGTAGAAGACGCTCACTGCGTTGCGCTCGATCAGGTCCCAGACGCGGTCGCGGTCGGGGTAGTCGGGCGACCCCTCGTACAGCACCGTCGTCGTCCCGGTCGCGAGCGGGCCGTAGACGCCGTAGGAGTGGCCGGTGATCCAGCCGATGTCGGCGGCGCACCAGTAGGTGTCGTCGGGGCGCACGTCCAAGACCTTCCGCGTCGTCCACGCGACGTGCGCGAGGTACCCGCCCGTCGCGTGCTCGACCCCTTTCGGCCGCCCGGTCGTGCCCGAGGTGTACATCACGAAGAGGAGGTCCGTCGCGTCGCGGGCGACCGGCTCGACCGTCTCCCCGTCGTGCGCGTCGACGAGCGCGTCGTACTCGTGTTCGTCGTCGCCGAGCGAGACGGCCAGCTCGTCGCCGAGCCGGTCGACGACGACCGCGGCCGACAGCTCGCTCTCGGCGCGGATCCGGGCGTTGTCGGCCTTCGACTTCTGATTGAACGCGTCCTCGCGGCGGTAGTAGCCGTCGCAGGTGATCAGGTACTCGGAGTCGGCCGCGTCGATCCGGGTCGCGAGCGCCTCCGCGGACAGCCCCGCGAAGACGACGTTGTGCGGCGCGCCGATGCGGGCGCACGCCAGCATCGCGATCGGCAGCTCCGGGACCATCGGCAAGTAGAGCGTGACCACGTCGTCCTCCTCGACGCCGAGGTCGCGCAGTCCGGCCGCGAGCGCGTTCACCTCGCGGTGGAGGTCGAGGTAGGTGTACGACCGGCGCTCGCCCCGCTTGCCGAACCACCGGATCGCGAGCTGGTTCCGACGGTCGTCGAGATGACGGTCGACGCAGTTCGCCGACGCGTTCAGCCGCCCGTCCGGGAACCACTCGTAGAAGGGGGGGTGAGAGTCGTCGAGGACGGTCTCGTACTCGCGGTCCCACGTCAGGAGGTCGGCCGCCGCCCGCCACGCTTCCGGACCCTCGCGGTCGAACCGCTCGTACACCGCGGGGTCGCTCGCGGCGGCGCGCTCCCGAAAGTCGGCCGGCGGCGGCACGGCGTCCTCGTCGCCGTCGACGGACCGACCGCCGTTCCCGGAGTCGTCCATGGCACCTAATGGCCGACGCAGAACCGTATACTTTGTCCGGCCACCCGCGGACCGAGCGCCCTCCATCGAGGGACGCCGATTCCCTTCCCGGACCGGCGGTCAGACCGACTCCTCCGGCGGCGACGTCGAGATGTCGGCCGCCTTCGCCCGGGCGCGGGCGACGATGGACGGTTTGGCCTCGAAGTCGACCGTCACCTGGTCGCCGGCGTACGTCTCCTCGGCGACGTACCCGTGGTCGTGGACCCACGAGACGAGGCTCATCGACTCGTCGGAGACGGGGAGGACGAGGCGCTCGCGCTCCCAGTCGGGGAGCTCCGCTTCGACCCGGTCGCGGAGTTCGGCCACGCCGGCGCCCGTCTTCGCCGAGACGGCGATCGGATCGGGCGCGACGCCGGAGAGCGCGGCGCGCTTATCCGCGAGCGCGCCCGGTTCGAGCCGGTCGATCTTGTTGAACACGGTGACGACCGGCGCCTCGTTGCGCTTGTAGAGGGTGTCGTGGCTCGTGACGAGCTTCTCGCGCATCGCCTCGACCGACTCGCTGGCGTCGACGACGAGGAGGACGAGGTCCGCGCGGTACACCGAGTCGAGCGTCGACTCGAACGACTCCACGAGCCAGTGGGGGAGGTCCGCGATGAACCCGACGGTGTCGGTCAGGAGGACGTCGCGCTTCTCCATCTCCGCGCGGCGCGTGGTAGTCCCGAGCGTCGTGAACAGCATGTCCTGTGACTCCGCGGTGGTGTCGAGGTCGCGGTGGCGCTCGGCGTTCTCGTCGACCGCCAGCTCGTCCGCGAGCCGGCGCATCAGCGTCGACTTCCCGGCGTTGGTGTAGCCTGCGAGCGCGACCAGGTCGAAGCCGGAGTCGCGGCGCTGCTCGCGGCGCGCCTCCTCCTTCTCCGCGATCGACGCCAGCTCGTCGCGGATCTCGGAGATCTGCCGTTTGATGTCGCGCTCGATGCTCTCGTCGTACTCGCCGAGCCCCATGAACCCGGGGCGCTCGTCGCGCTTCGCGAGGCTTGCCTTCGCCTCCGCCCGGGGGAGCTCGTAGCGCAGCTCCGCGAGCTCGACCTGGAGCTGCGCCTTCCGCGTATTGGCGCGCTGGCCGAAGATCTCGAGGATGAGCGTGAACCGGTCGACCACCTCGACGCCTTCCGGAAGCTTCCCGCCGATGTTGAACGTCTGGTACGGCCCCACGTCGTTGTCGATGATCACCGCCTCGGCGTCGGCGCGCCGGACGAGGTCGCGCAGCTCCGCGACCTTCCCCTCGCCGAACATGAACGCGGCGTCCTCGGTGCGGGTCTGGGTGAGCTCGCCGACGACCTCGTAGCCCGCCGCGGCCGCTAACTGGCCGATCTCGGACAGGTCGGCCTCGCCGGAGTCGACGCGCTTGGCGACGACCGCGCGGCGTCCCTCGCCGGTCGGGTCGGAATCGACGCGGACCTCGGCGCTGTCACTCATCGGAGGAGGTCCCGAGCGGCGTACGCGGCGTGGTGTGCTGCCTGCACTGTCTCGCGCTCGCCTATGCTCTCGACGTATTTAAACTCGGGCTGGAAGCTCAGTCCGACGCGGCTCGCCGGCTCCTCGTAGAACTCGCCGCCCTCCGCGACGATCGGTCCGTCGGGCGGCGTCGGGAGGTCGCCCACGGCGTCCGCCGCGAGCGCGACGGTCGCCTCCAGCGTCGGCCCCTCGCGCGCGGCGGCGAATCCCATGCCCTCCACCGATCGAATCCGGGCGGAGTCGATTCGCGCGTGGACCGCGGCCGCGACCATCAGGTACTCGCCGTCCTCCTCGTGACGGCCGCTGATGTCCGCGCCGACGACCTCAGGGGCGGGAGCTGTCCACCACCGTTCGACCGGATCGCTCCTCTCTTTCGACAGCTCGCCTGTCCATACCGCGCCGTAAGCGTCCCGTCGAATTGAACGTTTTCGTGGGTCGCCGCGGAGAGCGGCCCGGCGGCCCGACCGGCACGGTCAGTTCCGGAGGTCGTCGACGACGGCCGCGACGCGGTCGACCGCCTCGTCGACGTCGCTCTCGTCGAGGTCGAGGTGCGTGGTGAACCGCGTCGCGTAGTCGTCGAACTCGACACAGCCGACGCCGGCCTCCTTACAGGCCGCGTAGAGCGACTCGGCCGGGATGCCGGCCGCCTCGGTGTCCGCCACGACGATGTTCGTGTCCGGCGCGGGGACGTCGACGCCCTCGAGCGCGTCGAGGCCGGCCGCGAGCCGCTCCGCGTTGGCGTGGTCCTCCGCGAGGCGGTCGACGTTCTCCAGCGCGCGGAGCGCCGGGGCCGCGATCATGCCGGCCTGTCGCATCCCGCCGCCGAACAGCTTGCGGACCCGGCGGGCGTCCTCGATAAACGCCTCGTCGCCGGCGAGGATGGAGCCGACTGGCGCGCCGAGCCCCTTCGAGAGGCAGAAGGTGACGCTGTCGGCCGGGTCGACGATCTCGCTCGCGTCGACGCCGAGCGCAACCGCGGCGTTGAACACGCGCGCCCCGTCGAGGTGGACCGGCACATCGGCGTCGCGGGCGACCTCGGCCGCGGCCGCGATCCGATCGACCGGGACCGCGATCCCGCCGCGGTAGTTGTGGGTGTTCTCCACGGCGAGGAGGCCGGTCCCGGGGCGGTGGAGATCCTCGTCGACGAGCCCCTCATGGACCGCCTCGGGGGTCGGGACGCAGCGCTCGCCGGCGTCTATCGTCCGGGTCTGAACGCCCGAGAGCTTCGCCGCGCCTGCGAGCTCCCAGCGGTAGATGTGCGACTCGCGTTCTAAGAGGAGTTCCTGGCCCGGCTCCGTGTGGGCGTGGACCGCGATCTGGTTCGCCATCGTCCCCGAGGGGACGTACAGCGCGGCCTCGGTGCCCACCGCCTCGGCGGCCCGTCGCTCCAGCTCGTTGACCGTCGGGTCGTCGCGGTACACGTCGTCGCCGACCTCCGCCGTCGCGGCCGCGTCGCGCATCTCGTCCGAGGGCGTCGTGACCGTGTCGGACCGCAGGTCGATGAAGTCGTCGTGGGACATCCGTTGTAGGCCCTTCCGCGGCGGCGGGCATATATCCCGCGCTCGGCGAACAGCCGCCGCAGCGAGCGCTGGCGGGGGATCAAGGTTCGACGCTCGGTTCCGCGTCCGGTCCCTTCTTAACGACCGGGATCGATCCGTGACGTATGGCAACGGAAGCCGCGCCAGACGAGTCAGCGAGCGCACCGGACGCTTACGAGGCCCTGCTCGACCGCGTCCAGCGGTGGAACGCGGTCGGCAGCGCCTCCGGGGTCCTCGGGTGGGACCAGCAGGTGATGATGCCCGAGGGCGGCACCCCCGCCCGGTCGAAGCAGCTCTCGGCGCTCTCCTCGGTCCACCACGACATGGTCACCGCCGACGAGACGGGCGAGCTGCTCGACGAGCTCGACGACGCCGACCTCACGGACGAGCAGGCCGCGGTCGTCCGCGAGGTCCGCCGCGAGTACGAGCGCGCCGACGCCGTCCCGGTCGAGCTCGTCGAGGAGATCTCCGAGACCGGCTCCGAGGCGCTCCAGGCGTGGGAGGAGGCGAAGGCGGAGGACGACTTCGATGAGTTCGCCCCCTACCTCGAGAAGCACGTCGAACTGAAGCGGGAGTACGCCGAGCACATCGACCCCGACCGCGACCCCTACGAGGTCCTCTTCGAGGAGTTCGAGCCGTGCCTCTCGATGGAGCGCGCCGAGTCGATCCTCACCGAGCTCCGGGAGGCCCTCGTTCCGATGATCGAGGACATCCGCGAGTCGGACGTCGAGCTCGCGGTCGACACCTTCGAGGGCACCTTCCCCGAGGACGACCAGGAGGCGCTGTCGCGCGACGCGCTCGAACTTGTCGGCTACGACTTCGACCGCGGTCGCCTCGACGTCTCCTCGCACCCGTTCACCTCCGGCAACCAGTTCGACTGCCGGGTGACGACCCGGTTCGACGAGACCGACCCGCTCGGCGCGGTCGGCTCGACGATCCACGAGTTCGGCCACGCGCAGTACAACCTCGGGCTCCCGCGGGAGCACTTCGGCACGCCGCTTGGCACGTCGCGCGACCTCTCCGTCCACGAGTCGCAATCGCGGCTCTGGGAGAACCACGTCGGGCGCAGCGAGGCGTTCTGGCAGGAGTTCCTCCCCGTCTTCCAAGAGCACTTCCCGCAGACCGAGGAGGCGACGGTCCGCGACGCCTACGAGGCGTTCAATCAAGTGTACGAGGACAACCTCATCCGCGTCGAGGCCGACGAGCTCACCTACCACCTCCACATCGTCATCCGGTTCGAGATCGAGCGCGACCTAGTCCGCGGCGACCTCGACGTCGAGGACGTGCCCGAGGTCTGGAACGACAAGTACGAGGAGTACCTCGGCATCCGCCCCGACACCGACAGCGAGGGCTGTCTCCAAGACATCCACTGGAGCCACGGGAACTTCGGCTACTTCCCGACCTACTCGCTCGGCTCCGTCATGGCCGCGCAGCTGTTCGAGGCCGCCGAGGCCGAGATCGACGACCTCGACGCGAAGATCGCCGAGGGCGAGTTCGACGACCTCCGCGACTGGCTCGGCGAGAACGTCCACCGGCACGGCGCCCGCTACGAGACGAACGAGCTGGTCAAGCGCGCGACCGGCGAGGACTTCTCCGCGGACGCGTTCCTCGACTACGTCGACGAGAAGTACGGCGAGCTGTACGGGATCTGAGGCGGTCCGGGTCCTTCGATCCGGCCTGGGTGTCCAAATCGCGTTCCGGTCCGCCGCGCGTCCGATCGGACCCCTTTTCGCGCCACGCGCCGCAGTGTCCGGCATGACAGACGACGACCCCGACCCGTGGACGCGGACCCTCCGGGAGATGAAGGCGCTGTCCGCGGAGCTCTCGGAGGACGGATGGGACACGCTCGCGTCGCCCGCGGGCGACACCGCGGCGATCCCGCCAGACGACGACCGGAGGCTGGACCCCGGTTTCGCACACGTCGTCCCCGACGACGACGCGGACACGTTCGTCGAGTGGTTCGATCCGGACGGGTTCGAGCGAACGCGGGTGTTCCGCGCCG
The DNA here is from genome assembly GCF_041379815.1 of Halorubrum miltondacostae. Lineage (NCBI taxonomy): Archaea > Methanobacteriati > Methanobacteriota > Halobacteria > Halobacteriales > Haloferacaceae > Halorubrum > Halorubrum miltondacostae. The sequence goes on along the minus strand of NZ_JBEDNY010000003.1, from coordinate 151,178 downwards.
CGACGCCCGATCGGCTGTTCCTGTTGACCGTGATGATGGACGAACCGAGTGCGCGGGCGATCCTCATCGCCGGCGCGATCGACAGGTCGTCTCTCCCCCCGGTCCGAGCCACCGCCGAGGAGACGGGAGTCACGCGCTCACACGTGCTCCGCGTCGACGGGACGCACCTCGGCTCGTTCCGGCACGCGGACCCGGACCCGTTCTTCCCGGAGTGACGGGGCGACCGCGACCCGTGCCCTGAAGCCACTTCGCGCCGGCGGTCTCGGTTGCGGACTCCGAAGCCGATTTACGTGTCTACGCGGACTGATAGCTGTATCAACAGTGCCCGCGCACGCAGCGAACTCGACTGATCGGACGGCAGCCTCGACCGCTGTATGAGCCGGGTACAGTACTTTCTCAAGCGGGTCGCGCTGTCCGTGCCGGTGCTCGTCCTTGGCGCGACGCTCACGTTCGTGATCTTCCGGTTCGGACCGATCGACCCGGCGGCCGCCATCGTCGGCGAAGCGGCGACCGAGGAGGGGGTCGCCGAGTACGAGCGGATCCGCGTGGAGTTGGGGCTCGAACAGCCGCCGCTCCAACACTACTGGAGCTACATGACCGATCTGCTGACGTTGGACTTGGGACAGTCGTGGGTGTTGGCCCCGCAGACGGACGTGGTCTCGCTACTCGTCGTGTACGCGCCGCGGACGCTGTGGCTGGCGTTCTGGGCGGTCCTCATCCCCATATTCGTCGGGATCCCGATGGGAGTGTACGCGGGGATCAACTCCGACACGCCCCTCGACTACCTGCTCTCGCTGTTCGGGATCGTCTGGCGGGGGATGCCCAACTTCTGGCTCGGGATCATCCTCCTCGCCGTGCTCTCCCAGTCGGACGCCCTGCTCGGATTCAGCTGGAACGACCTCTTCGTCGAGACGTCCGTGACCGGGACGCCCGACCTGTCGCGGCTGCTGTCGCCGACCGGCTTCGTCGCGGCGGTGAAACAGGTCCTCCCGGCCGCCGTGGTGCTGGGATCGGCTTCCATGGGGAGCGAGCTCCGGATCGCCCGGACGGCGGTGCTCGAAACGATCAACGACGGGTACGTCGAGGCCGCCGAGGCGAACGGCGTCCCGCGGCGTTCGGTCGTCTGGAAACACGTCCTCCGGAACGCGCTGATCCCGCTGGTCCCGACGATCACCAACGAGGCGTTCCTGCTGATCGGCGGTTCCGTCATCGTCGAGGTCGTGTTCGGGATCAACGGGCTCGGCTGGCTGTTCTTCCAGTCCGTCCTCAACGCCGACATGCCCCTAGTGACCGCACTCGTCTTCGTCTTCATCCTCGTCGTCGTGCTCATCAACCTGCTTCAGGACCTGCTGTACGTCCTGATCGACCCGCGCGTCGGGTACGGGGGGCGGTAGCCGTGGCGCCGGACTCACCGTCGGCCCGGCTCCGCATTCGACCGCTCCCGGCCCTCGGCTGGTTCACGGGCGTCGCCGTCCTGATCGCCGCGGAGTTGGGCCGAATGGCGGCCGGCGCGGTGTCGGTCGGGACGGCCGTCGCGGCCGCGACAGGGCCGACCGCGGCGTGGGTCCGGGGAGCCCTGGCCTCCCGCGGACCGGCGGGGGTCGCGGTCGTCGGTCTCGCCGTCCTTCTGGCGTGGCTGGTCGGGGTGGTGGTCGCCGCTCGCGTCGGGTCCGAACGCGTCGAAGCGGCGACCGCGGCGCTACCCCTGCGGCTCCGTCGGCCGGCGGAACGGGTCGGCCTCGGTGGGGTGGTCCTGGTCGGATGTTGGCTCGCCGTCCGGTTCGGTGCCGCCGACGCCGTCCACGCGGTCGGCGAGACGGCGCTGGCAGCGGTCCGGCCGATGGCCGACCTCCCGACGCTGACCGCCCGCGAGACGGTCCCGAACCGCGGGTATCAGCTCCCCGACGGCACGTGGCGGGGAACGTTCCTCGGGCTGTCTCCCGCCGTCGCGTGGGGCGTTCGGGTACTCTTGATCCACCTGTACGTGCTCGCGTGGGCGGCGTGGGTCTGGGTCGGATATCTGCTGTTCCGGGCCTACTACCGCCGGGCCGACTGGACGCCGCGCGACGACGCCGTCCGGCGGCTCCGCGGCCACCGCTGGGGCCAGTTCGGGCTCGTCGTGGTCGGACTGTTCCTGACGATGGCGCTGTTCGCCCCGTCGCTCGGGACGACCACCGCCGAACAGAACCTGTACTCGCCGTTCTCGCACACGATCCAGTACTACGACCCCGACCTCGGGCGCGTCACGGAGATCCTCGTCGGCAACGCCAACTCGCAGACGCGGTCGGTGGGGTACGCCGCCGAGAACCTCGGCCCGGGTAGCTACGACCGGTTCGGTCGGTTCCACCCGTTCGGCACGCTCACCAACGGGAAGGACCTCTTCACCTTCCTCGTCCACGGCGCGCGGGTGTCGCTGGTCGTCGGGCTGTTGAGCGTGGGAGCGAGCACCGTCGTCGCTACCGCGTTCGCGCTGCTGTCGGCGTACTACCGCGGCGTCGCCGACCTCATCCTCGTGGTGACGAGCGACACCGTGATGGGGGTCCCCCGGCTGCTGCTCCTGATACTCCTCACGGTGCTCCTGGCCGACACGCCGCTCGCGGGGCTGTACGACGGCGGCGTGCTGCTGGCGCTCGTGCTCGCCGCGACGGGGTGGCCGTTCCTCTGGCGCGCCTTCCGCGGCCCGTCGCTCCAGATCGCCGAACGCGACTGGGTCGACGCCGCGCGCAACTACGGCCAGTCGCCGCTCGGGATCATGCGGCTCCACATGCTCCCGTACCTCGTTGGCTACCTGCTCATCTACAGTTCGCTGGTGTTGGGCGGCGTGATACTCGCCATCGCGGGGCTGTCGTTCCTCGGGCTCGGCGTCACCCCGCCCACGCCGGAGTGGGGCCGCGCCGTCGACATGGGGCGGGAGTACGTGGCGACCGAGTCCTGGCACATCTCGCTGATCCCCGGGGCGATGGTGACGCTCGTAGTCATCGGGTTTAATGCCGTCGGCGACGCTCTCAGAGACGTTGTTGATCCGCAAAGCGACAGCGGGGCGACCGACCCCAGCGAGACGGAATCCCGGGGTGGTGGCGTGTGACTGACGGACCGATCCTCTCCGTCGAGGGACTGAAGACGACGTTCAACACCGACCGCGAGACCGTCAGGGCCGTCGACGGCGTCTCGTTCGCCGTTCCGCCCGGACGGACGCTCGGGCTCGTCGGCGAGAGCGGCTCCGGCAAGAGCGTGACGGCGCGGTCGATCCTCGGCCTCGTCGACGATCCGGGCCGGGTCGACCCGAGCGGGTCAATCAGGTACCACGGGCCGTCGTTCGTCCGCCGGATCGCCGAGCGGTATCCGGACGCGGTCCGGTGGGCGACCGACGAGACGGACGGTCCGGACTCCCGGGCCACGGCCGATCCCCGGTCGCGCGGCGACTCGTCGCCCGACCCCGAGGGGCGGTTCGTGACGGTGACGGAGGCCCGCTCGGCCGGCGAGGCGTCGGCAATCGAGACCGGATGGGTCGATCTGGTCGCCGCGCCGAGGGCTGTCGTCGAGCGGGCCCGCGGCGGCGAGATCGCGATGGTGTTTCAGGACGCCGCGAGCAGCCTCAACCCGGTGTACACCGTCGGCAACCAGATCCGGGAACTGCTCGGGATCCACCGGGACGTCGACGGCGCGGAGGCGACGGAGACCGCGGCGGCGCTGCTGGAGAGCGTCGGTATCTCGGACCCGGAGCGGCGGCTCGACGAGTATCCCCACCAGTTCTCCGGCGGGATGCAACAGCGTGCGGCGATCGCGCTCGCGCTGGCGTGCGACCCCGAGGTGCTGCTCTGCGACGAGCCCACGACCGGCCTCGACGTCACGATCCAGGCGCAGATACTCGACCTGCTGGAGGAGCTCCAGCGGGAGCGCGACCTCGCGGTCGTGTTCATCACGCACGACATGGGCGTCGTCTCGCGGATCGCCGACGCGGTGGCCGTTATGTACGCCGGAGAGATAGTCGAGCGGGCGTCGGTCGGACGGCTGTTCGCAGACCCCAAACACCCCTACACGCGAGGGCTGCTGGAGAGCATCCCCGGGCTCGCCGGCACCGCTGACCGCCTGCCGACCATCGAGGGGAGCGTGCCGACGCCGAACGAGCCGGCCACGAGCTGCCGGTTCGCGCCGCGCTGTCCCGAGGCCATGCCGGAGTGCGAGACGGTCCATCCGAGCCACGTGGACGTGAGCGCCCCCTCGGATGCCGTCGCGGCCGGCGACCCCGCGGGGACCGACGGACACACGGCCGCCTGTCTGCTCTACCCGGAGGCGGAACCGCACCGCCGGCGGATCGCGGCACACGACGAGGACCTCGAACTGAACGCCGACGGGGCGACGGGCGCAGGCGGTACCGGCGAGGGGCCGGGGGCCGCCGATCGCGGGGGTCCGTCGTGAGCGATTCGGAGCGTTCTGGCGCGGACCGGGACCCGCTCGTCAGCGTCGAGGGACTTCGGACCTACTACGCGAGCGAGCGACTGATCGGCGGAAAGCCGGTCAAGGCGGTCGACGACGTCTCGTTCGAGATCGGTCGCGGCGAGACCCTGGGGATAGTCGGGGAATCCGGCTGCGGGAAGACCACCCTCGGTCGCAGTGTCCTCAGACTGGAGGACGTCGACGCCGGACGAGTCTACTTCGACGGACGAGACGTGACGGAACTGGGACGCCGAGAGCTGAAGTCGTGGCGGCAGGACGCGCAAATGGTGTACCAGAACCCGAACACGGCGGTCAACGAGCGGATGACCGTCGGACAGATCGTCCGCGAGCCGCTCGACGTACACGGGTGGGGGACCGACGCGGACCGGCGCGACCGCGTCGCGGAGCTCCTCGAGACGGTCGGGCTCGAAGCGGAACACTACCATCGGTATCCGCATCAGTTCTCGGGCGGCCAGCGGCAGCGGATCGGCATCGCCCGGGCGTTGGCCCCCGAACCGGAGTTCATCGTCCTCGACGAGCCGGTGTCGGCGCTCGACGTCTCGGTCCAAGCGAAGATACTCAACCTGCTCACCGACCTCCAGGAGGAGCTGAACCTCACGTACATGCTGATCGCACACGACCTGAGCGTGGTCAGGCACGTCTGCGATCGGGTCGGCGTCATGTACTTGGGGAAGCTCATGGAACTGGGACCCACCGAGGAGCTGTTCCGGTCGCCGTCGAACCCCTACACGCGAGCGCTCCTCTCCGCGATTCCGCACGCCGACCCGACGGTCTCGCAGGACCGGATCACGCTCCGCGGCTCTCCACCCAGCCCCCGCGATCCGCCGACGGGGTGTGGCTTCTCTACCCGGTGTCCGTTCAAGATCCGACCGACGGAACATGAGGCGGTGGACGAGGAGGGGTGGACTCGGATCGAGGAGTTCCGGGCGGTACTCCGAGACCGCGCGCGCGACGCCGACGGCTTCGTTGACGGACTGAAGCGCCGACTCGGGGTCGACGACCGAGCGACGCCGATCCGCGAGGTGCGCGACGACCTCTTCGACGACGTGAGCCTTCCGGAGGCCGCCCGCGAGGGGATCGATCGGGCAGTCGCGACCGCAGCGGAGGAGGGAGTCACGGAGGCGACGGAGCTTCTCGACGATGCCTTTGGGTCGGTCTGCGAGACGGAGGTCCCGGACGACCACCCGACCGCGGCCGGCCGGCTGAGCCGGTGTCATCGTCACCGAGACGAGTACGAGGAGCCGGACGAATATCGCACCGACACGCGGTGACGGTTCCCCCGGTCCGACCGGGGACCCGCGGACGCCGCGTCGCCAGAGAGGAGGGCTCTGCCCCGGGCCGGCCGTTAGCGGTTCAGCGAGATCCCGTTCAGCTGCGGGCGACGCTGCGAGCCGTGCATCTCTAGATCCTCGACCCAGTCGTACCAGTACAGGTCCTCGATCGGGTGCCACAGCGGAAGCATCGTCATGTCCTCCCAGTTGGCCCGCTCGATTTCGAGGTACGCCTCGTTGCGGGCCTCCTGTGCCGACTCGGAGGACACCCGGTTCTCCTCGTAACGGTCCCACGCGTCCGCGGCCCGCTGTGCGGCGTCGGACAGTTGGTCGTACTCGTAGTCCGCCTCGGCACCCCACCGCGACCAGGCGAACTGGTTGGGGTACGCGAACCGGAGCATCGCGTCGGCCTCGAGCCAGCTGAGTTCGTTCCAGACGGCGTAGATCGTGATGTCGCCGTCGATGGCTCGGTCGGTCAGCGTGGAGATCGGCGCCTGCTCGATCTCGATGTCGATGTGGGCGGCCGCCGCCTGATCGCGCAGCAGGCTCGCGATCTCGCTCCACTCGGACGCCTGCCTGTCCGAGGGGAACTGGAGCGTCGTCTCGTACGGGTTGTCCTCGCCGTAGCCGGCCGCCTCCATGACCTCCCGAGCGGCCTCCAGGTCGGACCGGGCGTAGCCGTACGGGTACTCCTCCTCGGCCAGCTCGCGGTAGTCGCTCGCCCCGCCGGGGAAGCCGCTGGGCGGCGTCAGGAGATAGGCGGGCTCGCCCTGGCCCCGCACCGCCGTCTCGGTGATCCGCTCTTGGTTCACGATGTACGCGATCGCCTTCCGCGCCGGCTCCTCGACGCGGAGCGTGTTGAAGATCAGGTACTGGGTCCGCGGCAGGCTCGTCTCGCCGTAGTTGAGCGTCTCTCCGCCCACCGGTCCGTACGTGCCCTCTCTGCGATTCTCGTCGACTTCCTCCGAGACGTCCAACAGCGAGGGGTCGAACTGGGACCGGGGCAGATTGAAGATGTCGACGTTCTGTTCGTTGACCGCGCGGGTGTACCGCGCGTTCGGGTCCTCGAGGATCTGCCACCGAACCCCCTCGATGTTCGCCACGGACCCGCGGTACTCGTCGAACCGATCGACGACGATCTCGTTGCCGGGATCCCACGTGCGGAACTCGAAGGGTCCCGTTCCGGTGAGCCGTTCCGTCGCCCACTCGTCGTACGGATACTCGCCCTCGTACCCCTCGATGTCACCGACGATCCCCTCCGGGATCACGGTGAACCGGAGGTCGGCGAGGTTCCCGAGCGTGTTCTGGAACGGCGTCTCCAGGGTCATCTCGACGGTGTACTCATCGACGGCTTCCAGCGCCAGCGAGCCGGGCACGGTGTCGCCGCTCTCGTCGGTCTCGTGGGCGACGGACATCGGACCTCGGACGATGCGGTCCTGGTTGTTGCGGTTGTTCTCCGACTCCGCGAGTCGCCGCCACGAGAACACCACGTCGGCGGCGGTCAGCTCCTCACCGTTGTGGAACGTGACCCCCTCCTTGAGCTTGAACGTGTACGTCAGGAAGTCCTCGGAGACCGTGTACTCCTCCACCAACATGGCGGAGACTGGGGCGGTGCCGTTCTCGTAGCTGAACGGCTGCTCGTGGACCTGCGAACTCATCCACGCGTTGATCCCGCCCGAGATACCGATCGGATCCAGCGTCGACCGGGGATTCTGAATCAGTTGGAGCCGTCCGGCGTCGGGCTGCCCCTCCGAGTCGCCAGCGTCCGAGCTACCGTCCGTCCCGTCGGACCCCTCTTCGACCGGGTCTTCTCCGGAGCATCCCGCCACTGCGACGCTCGACACAGTTCCTACGCCAGCGAGGAACTTTCGACGATTAAGATCTACTGCCACACGTTGTTATACGAAAGCGTGGATAAACCACTTGTCATACGCCGATATTCCGCCAGTATCTTGTACAGCAGATTCGCCCCACGCTCGGCGGGCTCGCAGCCCGAAAGGCACTCGAAGAAGCGGTTCGCGAGGTGAGAGAGGTGCGGACCGGGTCGAACTCGGGTTCGAGGGCCAGCGCGTCGCGGCTCGGACGGGCGATAAGGGCTTCCCGGACAGGCCGACTCACCCGTTCGGACCGTAGTGCGCGCAGTGCGACGGCGAGTATTCGCCCGTCGGTTGGGATCGGACGCCTCCGCGGTTCAGAACGACCGGTTCATCCCCTCGGCGTCCGCGTCAAACGCACCGACCGTCTCGACGGCGGCCGCGCCGGCCGCGTTGCCGATCGTCGCCAGCCGGCGGAGATCTGACACGCCGCCGTGCCGAGCGGCAAGGACCGCGCCCGCGAACGCGTCGCCGGCGCCAGCAGGAGTGGCGACGGTCGCCGACGGGGGCGCGACGGTCACGCGCTCCGTGACCGACCCGTCCTCGATCCGCAACGCCCGCGTCGCCTCGCCCCCGTCGGTGACGAACGCCGTCGCGGAGTGGTCCGCCGGGAGGAGTTCGAGCAGCCCCGCCGGCGTCGGTTCGACGCCGGCCACCGCGAGATCGTCAGTCCCGGCGAACAGCAGCTCGCAGTGCGGGAGCACTTCCCGTAACGCGTCTCGGTACTCTTCCGGACCGGACCACTGGTTCGGACGCCCGTTGAGGTCGAACGCGACGCGAGCGTCGCGCTTCGTGGCCGCCGCGGCGAGGTGACGGACCGCCGTCCGGTTCACCGCGCTCGGTAGCGTGACTCCCTCGAGGAGGATCCAGTCGTAGGGGGCCACGAACGACGCCGCATCGTCCGGCGGGGTGAAGCCGTAGCAGCTCCCGGCCACCCACGCGTTCCACGCCTCTTCGCCCGCCCCTCCAGTGTACAGCGTCAGCGGCGACGGGCCGTCGATCCGCGCGACGCGGTCCGTGTCGACCGGGCCGCTTGCGAGGTGCCGAGCGGCCGCCGTCCCGAGCACGTCGGTCCCGACGTTCGTGACGAGGTCGACCCCGCAACCGAGCGCGGCCGCCCACCGAGCGGCGTTCGTCGCCGTGCCGCCGACGTGCCACTCGAAGCCGCCCCCGGGCGCGATCGGTCCGCCGTCCGTCGGGTAGAGGTCGATCGTCGTGTCGCCGACGACCACCACCCCTCGGTCACTGTCACTCACTGTCGTTCGGTGTTTACCACGCTGTGCCGGTACGCGCATGAATCTACCCACTCGACGTCGCCTCCGACCGGCGGCCGCGAACCGGCAGTTCACCGAACGGGAAGAGCGCGCGTCCGGCGCAGGGATATTTCCGGCCGGAGGACTTCCCCGATCGATATGTCACAGACGCATCCCGACGTCGACCTCAAGTCGGACCTGACCGACGACGTCGCCCTCGTCACGGGCGCGACCCGCGGCATCGGCGCCGAGATAGCCGCCGGGCTCGAAGAACTGGGCGCGACCGTGTACGCCGGGGCCAGAGACCCGGCCGACGTCACCGCGGCAGACCAGCGCGCCGTCGAGTTGGACGTGACCGACGACAAGCAGATCCGCGCGGCGGTCGACCGGATCGAACGGGAGCAGGGGTCGCTGGACGTGCTGGTGAACAACGCCGGGATCTTCCCGCGGTCGGGGCCGCTCCACGAGATGGACGACGCCGACTTCGACCGGACGATGGCCGTAAACCTCCGCGGCCCGGTTCTGCTGACGAAGGAGGCGCTGCCGCTGCTGTTGGACGGTTCGGGCGGTCGCGTGATATCCATGTCCTCGGGCCTCGGCCAGTTCACCGAGGGACAGATGGAGGGCGGGTATCCGCCGTATCGACTGTCGAAGGTGGGGCTCGGAGGCCTGACGGCGTACCTCGACGGCGAGTACGGCGGGCAGGGGCTCATCGCCAACGCCGTCTCCCCCGGCTGGGTCCGGACGGACATGGGCGGGGACGGCGCGCCCCGCCCGCCGTCGAAGGGAGCCGAGACCCCTGTCTGGCTCGCCCGGTTCGCCCCGGGGAGTCCGGGGGGACTGCTCTGGAAGGACCGCGAGCGGATTCCCTGGTGAGAGCGCCGGGCTCTCCCGGTGGGGCCACGCCTCGCCTCCGCTCCGCGCTCACCCCAGCCGGAACCCGGTCATCATGACGATGATCGCCAGCATCAATGCCGCCTCGAACAGCCCGACGACGAGGTTCTTCTTCTCGATCGATTCGAGCCGCGAGGCGTCCGGGTCCGGCGACAGCGTCTCGTAGTACGCGCTGAGGTGGAGCCGGTGGGGCACGGCGATCCCGAACGCGAACAAGCCCCAGCCGAGCGCGAGCGCGGCCCCCGACCACGCGCCGCCGAAGCCGTAGCCGAGGCCGAGGTCGGTCGTGAGCAACACCGTCCCGGACAGCACCGTCGTCAGCGAGAACCCGACGAGGAAGAAGACGGCCTTCGGCACGAGCGTCGTCGTCACCGCAGCCGAGGCCTCCTCGTCCAAGCCGCCGAGCGTCGGGCCGATGATCGCCGGGAAGATCAGCGCGAAGCCGAACCAGATCGCCCCCGCCGCGACGTGGGTATAAAAGAGGAGCTCGGTGCTCGCGAGCGCGAGGCTCGCCCCGAGGAACGCTAGCGGGACGAGGAGACTCCCCGCCGCGAACGCCGGGTTCGCGGCCTGAGCGAGATGTTGGACCCGATCGAGAAATCCCTGCTCGACGACGCGACGATCCGCCTCGTTAGCGAATGCCATGTCATCGGATTACAATCAATCATAAAATTCGTTCTGGTCGACACGAACACCGCCGGTTTCCGCCGCTGCGCCGCTGCGCCGCGGGATCACTTCTCGATGATGCTCTCCTCGACGGCCTCGCCGAAGTGGCGCGCGACGTCCTCGTAGTAGACGAGCGCCTCGTCGCCCGCCTCGACCTCGGTGACGGCCTTGCGCCCCTCACTCGTCGCGATTTTTACGGTCTCAGCGTTCTGGATGAGCGTCTCGATGCGGTCGGTCCCCTCTTCCGTCTCGACCTCGGCCTGGATCCGGAACATCGGGCGCTTCTCGATCTTCACCCGGCCCACGACCGCCTCGCGGGTGTGGCCGTCGGTGTCGACGACCTGGACCTCGTCGCCGCTCGACAGCTCGGCGAGGTAGTTGGTCCCGCCCTTGGAGTTTCGGACGTAGGCGTGGACCGCGCCCGCGTTCACGCGGAACGGGCGGGAGGCGACGTACGGCGACTCCGCGGTCTCCGCGTGGACGAAGAACAGTCCCCGCGACATCGACCCGACGAGCATGCCCTCACTGTCGTCCATCAGCGACCCGGTGTCGATACAGACGCGGTCGGCCATCCCGGTCTGTTCGATCTCGGTCACCTCGGCGTGTCGGAGGTCGAGCGTCTCGCGGTCGGCGGCGTCGCGGGCCTCGACCGCGCCGCGGATCTCGTCCGGTGAGTCCGCGTCGAGGAGGACGCCGTCGGCGCCGATCTCCAGCGTCTCGAAGGCGGTCCGGGCCTCCGCGGCCGTCGTCGCGCCCGCGACGAGGTGGGTCTCCTCGCCGACGCGGGCGATGAGGTTCTCAAGCGGGATGATCGACCAGTCCTCGCCGACGATCACCGTGAAGTCGGCGTCGTCGGCCGCGGTCTCCGCGAACGCTTCGTACTCGGTGCCGAGGACGCGCACGTACGCCCCCTGCGCGCGGTCGTCGCGGCGGCGCAGCGTGGTCAGGTCCGCGGATCCGGAGAACTCCTCAGGCATCGAGATCGTCCCGTCGCCCTCGCCCCCCTTCCCGACGAAGTAGGCGTCCGCCTCGACGTCGCTCTCGGCGTCGTCGATCACGTCGGCATCGGAGCGGAAGGCGGCGACGTTCACGTCGCCCAGCTCCCGGACGCGGCCGACGTCGCCCTCGTCGACGAGCACCCAGTCCGCACCGGCCTCGATGGCGGCCGTGACCCGTCGCTTCCGCGCCTCCCAGTCCCCGACGTCGCCGTCGGCCTTGACCCAGACCGTGCGTGTCATTATCGGGACCTCGCGGCGGGGCGGCTTGAAAACTGCGGAAGGGTCGTGTGCTGCGGGCGACCGGACGCGGCGACGACAAAGCACTTACCGTCTTTTCGCAATTGTCAGTTGAATGTCGTCGCCCGCGGAGCGCCCTCCGGAAGCCGGGTCCCGCTACGCCGCCGTCCGCGAGTCAGTCCGCGAACGCGCCGCGCCCCACCTCGGGATCGACCCGCGGGCGCTCGGCGCGTTCCGCATCGGGGTGGCGCTCTTCGTCCTCGCCGACCTGCTCGTCTATCGGCTGCCGGCGGTGGGAACGTTCTACACGGACGGGGGCGTCCTCCCGCGCTCGACGCTGGCCGAGAGCTTCCCGCTGCTGGCGGAGGCGTCGCTGTACGCGATATCCGGCTCAGCGCGGATACAGACGGGCCTGCTTGCGGTCGGGGTCCTCACAGCCGCCTCGATGCTGGTCGGCTACCGCACGCGGGCGGCGACAGGTCTCACTCTGGTCCTACTCGCGTCGCTGTACGCGCGGAACCCGTACGTGATCAACGGCGGGAACACGATCCTGGTCGTGTTCCTCTTCTTGAGCCTCTTCCTCCCGCTCGACGCGCGCTGGTCGCTCGGCGCTGACTCGCGGAGCGGTCGGGGCGCCGACGAGGAGACCGACCGACGGGACGGTGACGGCCCGGAGAGCGCCCTCGACTCGCGAGTTTGTTCGGTCGGGACGGCGGTCGCGCTCCTGACGCTCGTGTCGATATACGCGGCGAACGCGGTCTCGAAGTACCGGAGTGACGCGTGGATGTCCGGCGTCGCAGTCCCGCGTATCTTCCAGCTGGGCGAGTTCACCGTGGGGCTCGGCCCGCTCCTCTCGGAGCGGGTCGCGCTGCTGACGGCGATAAACTGGTCGTGGATCGCGCTCCTCGCGGCGTCCCCCGCGTTGATCGTCGCGATCGGGCGGCGCCGGACCGGCGTCGCCCTCGCGTTCGTCGCCGCGCATCTCGGCATGGCGGCGACGATGCGCCTCGCCATGTTCCCGTTCGTCATGACCGCGATCCTTCTCCTGTTCCTCCCGCCCGGCGCGTGGGACAGCCTCGAGGCCATCACGGCGAGGCTCCGCGAGTCGACGCGGCTCGCGGACCCCGTGCGTGCTCACCGGAGCGACGGCGGCACGAAGCCCCGCGCCGCGGACTCGACTCCGTCGCGCGCTCGGCGCGCGATGAAGGTGGGGACGAGCGCGTTGCTCGTGGGTTTCTTCGTCGCGCTCGTCTGGTGGCAGGCGGCGGGCGTCGGTCTCGTCGATCTCCCGGCGTCGGAGACGACCGGCGAATTATCGGAGGTGAGCTGGTCGTTCTTCGCGCCGAATCCGCCCGACGCGTCGAGCTGGTACGTCGTCCGGGGGACGCCCGAGTCCGGCGATCCGGTCGACCTGCGAGACGGCGAGCCGGCCACCTACGACCGGCCGCCCGACGCGGCGGAGACGTATCCGACGACCCTCTGGCACCAGTTCGGGTTCAGGATGAAGCACGCCGGCGAGTCCCGGTACCGTCCGGTCGCGTCGTACCTCTGTGAGCGCGCGGACCGTAACGTGGAATCGGTGACAGTGTTCCGCGTCGAACAGTCGGTCGACGCCGACGGGCCGGTCGGCGAGCCCGAGGCGAAGAAACAGATACGCGTCGCCTGCTGACCCGGACCGGTAACTGACCGGCCTCAGGCCTCGACGAACCCGCCCGCCCGCAGCGCCTCCTCGACCGAGGCATCGTCGTGGACGATCGCCGACACCGCCCGCGCGATCCCCTCGGGGTCGTCGTGCTGGAAGATCGACCGCCCCATCGACACGCCGGCGGCGTCGCCGTCCATCGCGCCGCGGACCATCTCGACTGTCTCCCGGTCCGTCCCCTTAGACCCACCCGCGATGACGACCGGGAGGCGCGTCGACTCCGTGACGCGGGCGAACGAGTCGCCGTCACCGGAGTAGCCCGTTTTCACCACGTTGGCGCCGAGCTCCTCGGCGAGCCGGACCGCGTGGCCCAGCGACTCGGGGTCGGTGCTGTCGACGCCCGGGCCGCGGGCGTACGCCATCGCGAGGACAGGCAGCCCGAGCCGTTCGGCGTCCGCGGTCAGCTCGGCGAGCTCCTCGATCTGCTCCGGCTCGTGTTCCGAGCCGACGTTGATGTGGAACGAGACGGCGTCGGCGCCGGCGCGGACCGCGTCCTCCGCGGTGCCGGTGACGCGCTTGTCGCGCTCGTCGGGGCCGATCGTCGTCGATCCGTTGAGGTGGACGATGTAGCCCGCATCGTTCTTGTTGTCGTGGACGCGGTCGGCGATGCCGCGCTGCGTGAGCACCGCGTCCGCGCCGCCGCGCGTGACGCCGTCGATCGTCGACTCGATGTCGACGAGCCCCTCGACGGCCCCCATCGTAATCCCGTGGTCCATGGGGACGACGAGGTAGCGGTCGTTCGTGGAGATGCGGTCGAGTCGTGCCGAGAGTCCTGCTGTCATGATGGGGTGGATCGTTGTGTGAGAGTGTGGCAATCGGAGGTAAGTCGGTTTCGTTCGGGGACGTATTGGATCGTTTCAGCTCAGGCGGACTCGACGGGCTCGGTCCGCGAGCGGTGCCCGCGCTCCGCGCCCTCCTTCAGCTCGCGGGAGAGCGCCTCCAGTCGGTCCGCGACCGCCGCGGTCGAGCGGTCCTCCGCGACCCCCTCGGCGACGATGTCGACGAGCGCCGAGCCGACGATGATCCCGTCGGCGCCGCCCGCGACGATGCGCTCGGCGTGCTCGCCGGCCGAGATGCCGAACCCGACCGCCTTCGGCACGTCGTACTCGCGGAGCCGGTCGAGGCTCTCCGTAGTCTGGTCCGAGACGTCGTCGCGCGCCCCGGTCGTCCCGAGCCGGGCCTGGACGTACACGTACCCCGACACGCGCTCCATGAGCCGGTCGAGGCGGTCGTCGCGCGTCGTCGGCGCGACGATGAAGACGAGGTCGAGCCCGAGGTCGTCGCACGCCTCGCGCAGCGGGTCCGCCTCCTCGGCCGGCAGGTCCGGGACGACGAGCCCCTGGATGCCGGCCGCCGCGGCGCGCTCGACGAAGGGCCGCGGCCCCTCGCCCTCGCCGTACTGATAGATGAGATTGTAGTACGTCATACACACCAACGCGGCGTCGACGTCGAGATCCTCCGCGAACTCGAAGAAGCGAGCGGGCGTCGTCCCCGCGTCGAGCGACCGGACGAGCGCCTCCTGTATCGTCGACCCCTCGGCGATCGGCTCGGAGAACGGGAGCCCGAGCTCGATCACGTCGGCGCCGCCGCGGTCGAGCGCCTCGACGTACGCCTTCGACGACTCGTAGTCCGGGTCGCCGACAACGAGGTACGGCACGTAGGCGGGGCCGTCGGCGAACGCAGCGGCGACGGCCTCGGAGTTCGCCATCTACATCCCCCCCGTGAACATCGACATGTCCGGCGCGTTCGCCACGTCCCGCTGGTCGGTCTCCTCGATGGCGGCGTCGAGGTCCTTGTCGCCGCGCCCGGAGACGTTGACGACGACGCGATCGCCCAGCTCCTCGTGGTGTTCCTCGAGGTAGCCGAACGCGTGCGCCGTCTCCAGCGCCGGGATGATCCCCTCGGTGTTCGAGAGCCGGTGGAACCCCTCCAGGGCGTCGTCGTCGTCGACGGCGACCGGGTCCACGCGCCCCTCGTCGACGAGGTACGCGAGCTCCGGGCCGACGCCGGCGTAGTCGAGCCCGGAGGAGATGGAGTGGCTCTCCATGATCTGCCCGTCAGAGTCCTGGAGCAGCTTCGTCCGCGCCCCGTGGAGGACGCCCTCGTCGCCGGTGTACAGCGACGCGGAGTTCGGCGCGACGCCCGCCTCCTCGTCGACGTCGAGCGTGGAGCCGCCGGCCTCGACCGCGCGGAGCGCGACGGACTCGTCGTCAACGAAGTCGGCGAACGTGCCCATGGTGTTCGACCCGCCGCCCGCGCAGGCAACTACGTCCGTCGGGAGCCCGCCCGTCTTCTCGATCGTCTGCTTGCGGGCCTCCTCGGAGATGATCGCTTGGAAGTCGCGGACCATCACCGGGAACGGGTGCGGGCCGACGATCGACCCGATGACGTAGTGAGTGTCCTCGACCGTCTCGGCCCAGTCGCGCATCGTCTCGGAGATGGCCTCCTTGAGGGTGCCGCGGCCGGTCGTGACCGGCTTCACCTCGGAGCCGTTCAGCTTCATCCGGAACACGTTGGGCCGCTGGCGGTTGATGTCGCGCTCGCCCATGTAGATCGTACAGGGCATGTCGAGGTGCGCCGCCGCCATCGCGGTCGCGGTGCCGTGCTGGCCCGCGCCGGTCTCCGCGATGATGCGCTCTTTGCCCATGTACTTCGCCAAGAGGACCTGCCCGAGCGCGTTGTTCAGCTTGTGCGCGCCGCCGTGGAGCAGGTCCTCGCGTTTGAGGTACACCTCCGTGTCGTAGCGCTCCGAGAGCCGGTCCGCCCGCTGGAGCGGCGTCGGCCGCCCGCCGAAGTCGGCGAGGCGCTCCCGGAACTCGTCCACGAAGCCCTCCTCGTTGTCGAGGACGTAGCGCTCGTAGGCGTCGGCCAGCTCCTCGATCGCGGGCATCAGCGCCTCCGGGACGTACTGGCCGCCGTAGCGGCCGAACTTCCCGTCGTCGCGGCCGCGCTCGCGGCCGGGGCGTCGACTCATCTCCTCCGTCGTCCGCGTGTCGGTCTCGCTCATGTGGGTGTCTCCGTCGCGTCGGTGGTATCGCTTTCGCCGCTCGCGCCGCCGTCTCCCGCCTCCGCCCGCACCAAGTCGCGGGTGTTCGCCTCGACGTCGCCGTCCATGATCGCGCTGCCGACGAGCAGGGCGTCGGCGCCCGCCGCCCGCATCCGGCGGACGTCCGCCGGCGACCCGATGCCGCTCTCGGCGATTAGCGTCACGCCGTCTGGGACGTGGGGCGCCACGGACTCGAAGGTTCCGAGGTCGACGACGAGCTCCGCGAGGTCGCGGTTGTTCACGCCGATCGTCGTCGCGCCCGCGTCGAGCGCGCGCTCCAGCTCCGACCGGTCGTGGACCTCCACGAGGACCTGGAAGCCCCGTTCGCGGGCGGCCGCCAGGAGGTCAGCGAGGTCGTTGCCGACGAACCGGGCGATGAGCAGGACGACGTCGCTCTCGGCGGCGTCCAACTGCGCCTCCTCGACGACGAAGTCCTTCCGGAGCACCGGCACGTCGACCGCGTCGCGCACGCGTTCGAGGGTCTCGACCCTCCCGCCGAAGTGCTCGGGCTCGGTGAGCACGCTCAGGGCGGCCGCCCCGCCGGCGACCATCCCCTCGGCGAGCGCGACCGGGTCGTCCTCGCGGGCCCCCTCGGTGGTCGGGCTCGTCGGTTTTACCTCGGCGATCAGCGGCACGCGCCCGTCCGCCGCCGCCCGCTCGAACGCGGCCGAGAGGTCGCGCGGCGCGACCGAAACGATCGCTCCCGCCCTCGCGTCGGCGCGGTCCCGGGCGGCGGACAGGATCGATCTGACCGCCGGCGCCAGCTCGTCTGGATCGTCCATTACTATACACTAATGTACGTATCTGTTCATAAGACTTGCGGGGATCGGATCGCCTCATGTACCCACAGAGCGGCAACGCGAGCGCGGCTCGCGGGAGATGTTTTAAGTGAACCACCCGCCCAATGAAGGGTATGAGTATGGCCGGCACGTCTGGCGTCTTCGCCCGGGAGTTCGACGAGATCGACCGGACCGTCCAGGTGGGGTTCGCCGGCGGCCGCGTGATCTCGCTGTCGTTCCCGGCCGAGCCGCCGAGCGACGCCGACGGCGACCACGAGCTGTTGGACCGGATCGACGTGTACCTCGACGGCGAGCGCGACGAGTTCGCCGAGGTGGCGCTCGGCCTCACCGTGCCGACGGACCAGCGGGAGGTGCTGGAGGCGCTCCGGAGCGTCCCCTACGGCGAGGAGGTTTCCGTGAGTCGGCTCGCGCAGCTCGCCGGGTTCGACCCCGACGACGCGGACGACCTGGAGACCGTCACCGGCGCGCTCGCCGACAATCCGGTCCCCGTCCTGCTCCCCGACCACAGGGTGAGCGGCGGTCCGTACGCGACGCCGGGCGACGTGCGGGGCGAACTGCGACGCGTCGAAGGGCTCTCTCGGTGAGGTCGGGCCGCTCAGGGCGCGTAGACCGGAAGAACCCGGCAAAATAATTCTTTGCTATCGTTCGGTACAGATACGCGACCGAATCAGGTCTAAGCCGGCCGCGCCCCGCCATTTTCGACTGTAGTTGGTGATTCGACATGAAAGGTGAGAAGCGCACGGAGACGGAGAGCGACGGACTAACGGGCGGGATGCCGCGGCGCGGCGCGCTGCGGTTCCTCGGCGTCGCCGGGTTCGCCGGCGTCTCGAGCGGGACCGTGAGCGCGAAAGGGGGGCAACGGGAACGGAAGCGGAAACGGGGGCGGACCCGACGCCAGCGCGGATATCGGCGTCCTGACGAACCCGAACTTCATCACGGACGCGGCGGGGGAGACGGCGCCGTTCGCCCCGGACACGGAGCTGTTCGATCCGGGTCCGGTCTCCATTCCGCTCGACGAGATCATCGAGGGGAGCGACGAGTACGACTCGACGCTCGGCCGCCCGCTGAACGACAGGAAACACCAGGTCGTCCGTCCGCTGGAGGGGTACGACCGCGACGCGGGCTACGATGAGCCTGGGTCCCGGTGACGTGGGGCGAGTACAGCGACGTCGGCAGCACGGCGACGGTTGGCAGCGTCAAACCCGCGGGGGGTTCGAATGGAAACGGCAACGGCGGAGCTACCGGGACGCGCGTCAACATCAACGTCCACGACGCCCTGCCGAACGGACAGTGTACAATCTGGGTTGTCAAGTTCGCGGCGCTCGCGGACGACAGCGAGCTCGGCCCCGAGGACCCGTTCGTCACGCCGGCGGGGAGCGGGCTGGTCGGGTTCCACAACCTCGGGCAGAAGTTCGGCGACGGCGGCGACGCGGAGAACGACTTCGTCTTCGACGAGGACGGGTATGGCGACATCCACGTGTTCAACGAAGGCGGAGCGCTGACCGGCATCCCGGGGTTCGAAGAGCCGGGTACCCGTCGTCGGCGAGGCGGACGACTACGAGCAGCGACCGGCCCGGCTGCGCGAGGTCGCGAACGACCTGCGCGAGGTCGCGAACGACCTGCGCGAGGAGGACGAGATCCACTTCGTCGGCGCGTTCCACTGCGACGACCAGCGTGGGGCGTGTATCCGGGCCCTGGCACGTCAACCACTTCAGCGCCGTCTTCCGGTTCTGACGGAGTCGGCCGGCCGTCGGTCGCGGCCGCTCAGATCTCGAAGTCGGGCGTGTCGAACGCGCCCTCGTCCTCGTCGACGTCGTAGCGCTCGATCCCGGTGAGCGCCACGTCGAGCGTCGCCGCGGCGTCCCACCGCCCGGTGTTGATGACCAGGTCGTAGATGGAGCGGTCCGACAGATCGATCCCGTAGTAGGACTTGTAGCGCTGCTCTTCGATCACCTCGCGGACCTGCATCTCGGAGGTCATCTCCTCGCGGTCGACCGTCCGGTCCGCGCGAACCTCGTCAGGGGCGTCGAGCCAGATCCGGATGTCGGCGCGGTTGCCGGCGATCCATCCCGCCAGCCGCGACTCTAGGACGAACGCCTTGTTCGCGGCCCCCCACTTCTCGGCGATGCGACGGAGCCGCTTGTCGAGCGCGCGGTCGATCGCCTCGGACTCGCCGGTCTCGGCGATGAGCTGTGAGAGGCTCATGTCGCGCTCGGCGGCGATTTCGCGGAACAGCTCGCCCCCGGAGACGTAGCCGCAGTCGAGCGACTCGGCGATCCCCTCGACGAGGGTGGTGGCCCCGCAGCCCGGCGGCCCCGAGACGGTGACGAACAGGTTGCGGTCGATCCCTCGGTCGGGCTCCGGCGAGGTGCCGCTCATGCGTGTGGCGACACGAAACCGCGGGGGATAAACGGGTCGGTCGCGCGAGGGTCCGCGGGGCCGACGGACGACGGGTCGGTCGCGCGAGGATCCGTGGGGTCGACGCAACCGATTTCCCTACCCGAGCCCTCATGGAGTTCGTGAGCGAGACCACGGACCGCGGCGAGGAGGCCGCCGCGCGGGCGCTCCTCCGGGACGCGATCGATCGGGGCGCGATCGAGGCCCCCGAGTTCGACCCGGAGACGGTCCCGATCGCGGACGCCGACGTCCTCGCCCGGCTCTCGCGGCCTGTCCAGCGCTGGTGGGTCGAGCGGTTCGGCGCGTACGTCGGCGAGAACGGCGGCTTCTTCACGCCGCCGCAGCGCGAGGCGATCCCCCACGTCGACGACGGCCGGAACTGCCTCGTGGCCGCGCCGACGGGCAGCGGGAAGACGCTCGCCTCCTTCCTCGCGGTCCTCGACGACCTCTTCGCGCGCGACCGCGACGGCGAGTTGGAGAACTCCGTCTACTGCCTCTACGTCTCGCCGCTGAAGTCGCTCGCCAACGACATCGAGCGCAACCTCGAGACCCCACTCGAGGGGATCGGCGAGGCGGTCGCTGCCGCGGAGGCGGAGAGCGCGCCCCGCGACGCGGGGGGAGACGCCGAAGCCGCCTCGGCCGACGGTTACGACCCCGGCGTCAGGCAGGCGATCCGCCACGGCGACACCTCGAAGGCGGACCGGCAGGCGATGCTCTCGGAGACGCCCCACGTCCTCAACACCACGCCGGAGACGCTGGCGATCCTGCTCAACTCGCCGAAGTTCAAGGAGAAGCTCCGGACCGTCGAGTACGTGATCGTCGACGAGATCCACTCGCTGGCGGCGAACAAGCGCGGCACGCACCTCTCGGTGTCGCTGGAGCGGCTGACGGAGCTGACGCGCAACGAGGGCCCTGACGCGGACGACGCGGGCAACGGTCCGGAGCCGCACGCCCCCGGGGACATCACCCGGATCGGCTGCTCGGCGACCGTCGAGCCGCTCGACGGGATCGCCTCGTTCCTCGCGGGGCGCGAGCGCGCCGCGGGCGCGGTCGGCGAGTTCGAGGGGTTCGAGACGCGGCCCTGCGAGGTGGTCGACGCCCGGTTCGCCCGCGAGTTCGACCTCGAACTCCGGACGCCCGCGGCCGACCTCGTCCACACCCCGCGCTCGACGGTGACCGACCGCTTCTACGAGTCGCTTCACGACCTCGTCGAGGCCCACGAGAACACGCTCGTCTTCACGAACTCGCGGTCGGGGGCCGAGCGCACGCTCCAGGAGCTCCGCCAGCGGTTCGGCTACGACAAGTCGGACTCGGGCGTCCATCACGGGAGCCTCGGCGAGGCGCAGCGGACGCGCGTCGAGGAGGGGCTGAAGTCGGGCGAGCTCGACGTGGTCACCACCTCGACGAGCCTCGAACTCGGCATCGACATGCCCCACCTCGATTTAGTCGTCCAGGTCGGCTCGCCGAAGTCGGTCGCGGCGCTGCTCCAGCGCGTCGGCCGCGCGGGGCACAGCCCGGGCGAAACCGTCGAGGGGCGGGTGTTCGCGCTCGATCGCGACGAGCTGATCGAGTGCGCGACGCTGCTCGCGCGCGCCGAAGACGGGTTCGTCGACCGGGTGTTCCCGCCCGAAGGGGCGTACGACGTGGCCGCGCAGCACGTCTACGGGATGGCCATCAACCGGATCCGTCCCGACCGCGAGGTCCAGGAGATCCTGCGCCGCGCGCACCCGTACCGCGGCTTCGACGACGAGGCGTACGAGCGGCTGTTCAGGTACCTCACCGGCGACTACGACGGCCTAGAGGAGAAGAACGTCTATCCGAAGGTGTGGCGCGACGGCAACGACCCGCCCGACGGCGAGCACCACCACCCCGAGTTCCCGGTCGGCGAGACGCTCGTCGGGAAGCGCGGGCGGCTCGCGCGGGTCATCTACATGACGAACGTCGGGACAATCCCCGACTCGTTCACCTGCGACGTTTTCACGCGGAACGACGAGTGGGTCGGGACCTTAGACGAGTCGTACCTCGACACGCTGGAGTCGGGCGACGTTTTCGCCTTAGGCGGCGAGCGGTTCGCGTTCCGGTACCGCCGCGGCTCGAAGGTGTACGCCGACCGGACGAGCGAGCGCCCGACCGTCCCCTCGTGGTTCGCCGAGCGTCTCCCGCTCTCCGCGGACCTCGCCCGGGAAGTGTTGGCGTTCCAAGCCGAGCTCCTCGACCGGCTGGCCGGCGACGACCCGAGCGCCGGTCCCGCCGCGGTCCGCGCGTGGCTCCGCGGGTTCCCCCTCGACGAGAACGCCGTCCGCGCGCTTGCCCGGATGTACGACGAGCAGGTCCGGTACGCCGGCCCAGAGTCCGTCTCGACGCCCGACCGCCTCGTCGTCGAGGAGGAGCTCGACCGCAGCGAGTACAAGCGCCGCTTCTACGTCCACGCCACGTACGGGCGGCGGTTCAACGACGGCCTCTCGCGGCTCGTCGCGGCGGCGGTGGCGAACCGGACCGACGCCAACGTTGCGGTCGCGGTCGCGGACCGCGGGTTCAGCCTCGCGCTCCCGTTGAACCGCAAGGTCGACGTGGCGCAGATCCTCGCCGAGCTCGACCCGGAGACGGTCCGCGAGGACCTCCGCGAGGCCGTCCAGGGGACCGACCTGCTCCAGCGGTACTTCCGGATCGACGCCGGGCGCGCGCTGCTCATCCTGAAGCGGTACAAGGGGTACGAGAAGTCGGCGGCCGAACAGCAGGTCTCCGCCGAGATGCTGCTGTCGTTCGCGGCCGACTTAGAGGAGTTCGCCGTGCTAGAGGAGACGCACCGCGAACTGCTGGAAGACCGGCTGGACGTCGCGGGGATCCGCGAGGTCGTCGGGCGGATCGCGGCGGGCGACCTCGCGGTCGAACACCGGGTCGTCGACTCGCCCAGCCCGCTCGCGTTCGGGCTGGCGACGCTCGTCGACTCCGACACCGTCATCGCCGACGACGAGTCCGCGGTCCTGCGTGAGTTCCACGCCCGCGTCATGGAGGAGATCGGCGAGGAGCCGCGGAGCGCCGACCGCGACCGAGGCGACGAGATCTCCCCGCCCGAGGACGGCGGAGAAGGAGAGCGCGACCCGCCACCGAACGGGGAGGACGACTGAGATGGCTGACTCCGAGTCGGCGGCGTCGCCGGGGTCCCGGCTCCGACTCCGGTTCGCCGGCGTGGTGATGCTCGGCGTGCTCGGACTCGCCGCGCTGTGGCGCACGTTCGGGTCCACGTGGGTGCTCGCCGCAGTCGCGCCCGGCGCGTACCTGGCGGCGTACGCGTGGACCAACCGCTCGGCGAACCACCCCCCCGGCGACGAGCGGCCGGAGTCGCGGCTCGGCCCGGCGAACGCGATCACGCTGTTCCGCGGCTGGCTCGCGTCGGTCCTCGCCGGCGCGCTGGCGGCCGCCCCGCCGCACCCGTGGATCCCAGTCGCGCTGTTCGCGGGCGCGGTCGGCCTCGACGCGGTCGACGGGGCAGTCGCCCGCCGCACCCGGGAGACGGTTCTCGGCGCTCGCCTTGACGGCGCGACGGACGCGCTGGCCGTCCTCGTCGGGGCCGCGGTCGCCGTCGCGCTCGGGGCGCTCCCGGCGTGGTACCTCCTCGCCGGCGGCGTCTGGTACGCCTACGCCGGGTCGCTGTGGCGACGGCGGCGGACCGGCGCGCCGGTGTACGAGCTCCCGCCGAGCCGGATCCGCCCGTTCGTCGGCACCGCGCAGTTCGCCGTCGTCACGCTCGCGCTCGTCCCGAACGGGGTGGGCGAAGGGTCGCCGCTCACCGCGTTCGCGGCGCTCGCGCTCGCGGCGTTGCTGGCGAGTTTCGCCCGCGACTGGGCGGCCGCGACGGGACGGCTCGGCCGCGAGGACCCGCCGATCGCGGCCGGGCGGAGCCGCGACTGACCGTTCAAATTAACGCCGGGCGACGACGACGGACGCCGAGAGCGAGCGGGGGACAGAAAGAACCCTCACGGCGCGCGCATGACGTCAGGACTCCCGGTACAATAGGACCGCGAGGACGGCGATCAACGCGACCTGGGCGACCTTGTCGACGGCGCCGTACACGCCGATGTCGGCCGGAAACGAGTACGTCCCGAAGACGAAGTTGATGACGTACCACAGGACGATCTGCCCGGCGGTGAACGGGATCCCGAGCGCGTACACGAGCCGCCGGCGATACCCCGAGACGATCGCCGTCACGCCCGCGCCGAAGCCCAGGGTCGCGAAGAAGAACGAGACCCCCAACGCTCCTCCGACCAGAACGACGAGAGCGAGGTGGACGATTCCGGACACGGTCGCGGCGAGGATCCCGATCCAGTGAAGCGGAGTCAACGATTCGATGTCGACGCCAGTGTCGGAGTGTGCCATGAATGTCCGACCCACGGACTCGGTCGGCTTATGTCTACTCCCGCCCCCGAATCGACGGCCGACGTGGGGACGGCCGCCGTCGCCGCCGTGGGTTTATGACGCATCGGTCCGTCTGATCGCCAATGCTATCTCGTCTCAGTCGTCGCCCACGGACGGGTGAGGCCGCGTGAGCGACGGCGACATCGGACGGGCGGTAGAGTTCGTCGGTCCGAAGCGCGTCGAGGCCGTCTCGACGGAGGAACCCGTTCCCGCTCTCGGCGATGTGGTCGCCGAGGCGTCCGTCTCGGCGGTGAGCGCCGGGTCGGAGCTACTCGCGTACCGCGGCGAACTCGGCCCCGAGACGGTCGCCGACGAGACCGAGCCGACCCTCCAGCTGCTCTTCACCTCCCTCGCGGACGCCGCGGACCGCTACCGCGACGAGACGCTCAACGACCAGCTAAAGGGGAATCCCACCGCTGAGCGCCTCGCCCGGACGCTGTTCGAGGCGACGGCGACGAGCGACGCCCCGGCCGCGACGGAGCCAACGGTGACCCTCCGCGAGGACGACGTCGCGAGCGTCGCTTACACCGGCGAGATCCGGTGACCGTCCGATGCGCGTCGCCCTCATCCTCGCCGGCGACATCGAGTCCGGGTCCGGCGGCTTCTACTACGACCGTCGGCTCCGCGACCGGCTCCGCGAACGCGGGCACACTGTGGACGTCGTGTCGCTCCCGCGTGGCTCGTGTCGCCGCCGTCTCGCGCCCAACCTCCGCGCGAGACGGTTCGCGGAGCGGTTGTCGCGGTTCGACGTGGTGGTCGAAGACGGGCTGGCGCACCCGTCGGTGCTGCTCGCGAACCGTTGGATCGACGCGCCGATCGTCGCGCTCGTCCACATGATCGCGTGGCGTGCGCGGGCGGCGACGGGGGATAGCCCGGACGCGTCGGGCGTCGCCGAGCGCGCCCGCTCGGGGCTCTCGCGTCGCTTGGCCGCGGCGGTCGAGCGGCGGTTCCTCCGGAGCGTCGACGCCGCGGTCTACAACGCCGAGGAGACCCGCCGAGATGCGGCCGGGCTGGGCGGTCCGGGGCGGTGTGCCGTCGCGCCGCCGGCCGGCGACCGGTTCGATCCGGTCGTCTCCGCCTCCGAGATCGAAGCGCGGGCGCGGGACGGCCCGCTCGAGGTGACCTTCCTCGGGAACGTCGTCCCGAGAAAAGGGCTCGACGTGCTCGTCGACGCCCTCGCGCGGCTGGACGCGGGTGACGTCGACTGGCGAGCGACCGTCGTCGGCGATAAGACGATCGCGCCCGACCACGTCGAGCGCGTCGAAGACGCGGTCGCGGCGGCCGGGATCGGCGACCGGATCCGGTTCGTCGGTCGACTCGACGACGAGGCGGTCGCGGCGCGGCTCCGCGAGACGCACGTGCTGGCGGTCCCGTCGCGCTACGAGCCGTTCGGCATGGTGTACCTGGAGGCGATGGGGTTCGGCTGCGTCCCGCTGGCGACGACCGCGGGCGGGGCGGGCGAGTTCGTCCGGGACGGGGTGTCGGGGGTCCTCGCGCCGCCGGATGACTCGCGCGCCGTCGCCGCAGCGCTCCGTGACCTCAACGACAGAGTGCGGCTGGCGACGATGGGCGTCGCCGCGCGGCGCGACTACGAGGCACAGCCGGGGTGGCCAGAGACGCTCGACCGCGCGATCGACTTCCTCGCGGCGGAACACGCTCGGACCGAAGGGAGCGAGCGCCGCGGAGGGCGAGGAGGAGAGCGCCGCCGCGGCGAAGCGAGCGAGCGCTACCGCGGCGAGGATCGGCGAGGTGAGCGGGCGTGAGCGACCACGCCGCGTACCTCGACGCGAAGCGCGCGCTCGACGACCGCTCGCTCGACCGCGAGGTGCTCGACCGCTTCGCTGCCGAGCTCCCACCGGCGCCGACGATCCTCGAAGTCGGTGCCGGCACGGCGACGATGGTCGAGCGCCTCGTCGACTGGGGGGTGATTGAGGGGGGCCGATGGGTCGCCGTCGATGCCCACGAGGCGGCGCTCGCGGCGGGCGAGGCCCGGATCGGTGACGCGTGCGGCGACGTCGGCGTCGAGTTCCACGCCGCCGACGCATTCGAATTCGCGGCGGCGGCCGCGGACGATCGGTTCGACGCCGTGGTCGGCTGCGCGTTCTTCGACGTGGTCGACGCGGCGCCGGCGGTCGACGCCTTCGCCGACGTCGCCCCGATGGCGTACGCGCCGATCACCTACGACGGTGAGACGCGCTTCGCGCCCGCCGACCCCGACGACGACGCCGTCCTCGACGGCTACCACCGGCACATGCGGGAGTTCCGGCCCGGGGGGCCGGACGGCGCGACGGCCCTGGCCCGCGAGGCGGCCGTGATCGCGGAGGGGGCGTCGCCGTGGGTGATCGAACCGCCGTACGAGTCGGGCGAGCGGACGGTCCTCTCGCACCTGCTGGACACCGTCGAGGGCGCGGTCGGCGAGACCGGCCTCGACGCGAGCGGCTGGGCGGAGCGACGGCGGGAGGCGCTCGACGACGGGCAACTCCGCTACGAGGCCGCGAACCGGGACCTGCTGGTCCACCTCGATTGACGCGCTCGACCGATGGAGGGGTCCGGCCCGGCCCGGTCTGTCCCTATCAAACGACGAACTAGGGGCCGATCGGCTCGGTCGGAATCGGTTCCGGGAGCCCCTCGAGCACGAGCGTCGTGTAGTGGAGGAAGACCGCCAGCGCCGCGATCGACAGCAGCAGCAGGAACAGCAGGATCATCCGCTCTTGCTGCGGACGAGCCCCGCGCTGTCCGCGAGGAAGCGAACCCAGGCGCGGCGCTCGGTCATGCTCGAGACGTTGCGGCCGTGGTCGACTAAAAGTAGCCGGCGGGCTGGGTCGGTGCGGTCTCCCCGCTCAGTCGTCCGAGGCCGACGGGCGTGACCGGGTGAGCGGCTCGCCGTCGACGGGCTCGTCCGGGTTCGCGTCGACCGCCGCCTCGCTCAGCCCGAGCCGCGCGTCGACGTCGACGTCCTCGCGCACGTGGACGGTCCCCCGATGGACCGCGATTGCGTCCGCGAGGTGGAGCCGGACCGCGTCGAGCAGCACTTCGGCCTCTAGCGGCTGGCCGCGGCGCTTGATCTCGTCGACGTCGGCCCCCGGCGGCACGTCGAAGGCGCGCTGGGCGATCACCGGTCCCTGGTCGAGGTCGGTCGTGACGTAGTGGGCGGTGACGCCCGCGACCCGGACGCCCGCGTCCTTCGCCTGCCGGTAGGCCTCCGCGCCCGGGAACGCCGGGAGCAGGGACGGATGGACGTTGACGATGCGGCCCTCGTACCGGAAAACGACCTCGGGCGAGAGGATCCGCATGTAGCGGGCCAAGGCGATCAGGTCGACCTCGTACTCGGCCAGTAGGTCGAGCAGGCGCCCCTCGTCGGTGTTGCCCTTGCCGTCGCCCACGTCGTAGAACGGCTTGTCGTAGCGCTCCGCGAGCGAGCGGAGGTCGCCGCGGTTGCCGATGACGACCGGGATCTCCGCCTCCGCGCCGTCGTCGGCCAGTTCGCCGTTGGCCTCGGCCTCCAGGAGCGCCTCCGGGGCGTGCGTCTCCTTCGTGACGAGCAGCGCGACGCGGCGCGCGTCGCGGTCGCTCGGGAACCGGACCTGGATGTCGACGTCGAGCTCGCGGCCGAGCTCGGCGAGCGCGCGGCGGAGCTCGCCGCGAGACGTCTCCATCTCCGCGGCGTCCACGCGAGTCGTCATCCGGAAGACGCCCTCGCGGACGGCCTGATCGAGGTCCTCGATGTTGATCCCCCGCTCGAACAGCAGGGAGGTGACCCGCGCGATGAGTCCGGTCTTGTCTCCTCCGACGACCGTGATCTCGGTCAGTTCGCGGGTCATGCGACGATCACCTCCGCGGGTTCGAACGGCTGCATACATCGCCTCCAACAGCCGGAGGGGTTTGCCCCTTTCGTTCCGCGCGGTCCCTGCCTCCCGCACGAACGACCGATCTATATCCACGAACGTGCGTAGAAACGGCGTTCCAAAACGGTTTTTACACACGACTCCGCACCAACGGACATGACCGCATACACGGCGACGGTGACGGTCCGGCTGAAGCGGGGCGTCCTCGACCCCGAGGCCGAGACGACCCAACAGGCGCTCGAACGGCTCGGGTTCGAGCTGTCGGACCTCCGGTCGGCCGACCGGTTCGAGGTCGACCTCGACGCCGCCGACGCCGAGGAAGCGGCCGACCGCGCCGACGAGATGGCCGAGCGGCTGCTCGCGAACCCCACCATCCACGACTACGACGTGACGGTCGCAGAGCGATGACGGTCGCCGTCGTCCAGTTCGGCGGCTCGAACTGCGACCGCGACGCGGTCCGCGCGCTCGACCACCTCGGCGTCGACGCCGAGCGCGTCTGGCACGCGGACGGCCTCCCGGCCGACACCGAGGGGATCGTCCTCCCCGGCGGGTTCTCCTACGGCGACTACCTCCGCGCCGGCGCGATGGCCGCCCGCGACCCGATCCTGAACGAGGTCCGCGACGCGGCCGAGGACGGCGTGCCCGTGATCGGGGTGTGTAACGGCGCACAGATCGGTTCGGAGTCCGGGCTGACCCCCGGCGCGTTCACCACGAACGCCTCCGCGCGCTTCCAGTGCGAGCCGGTCCACCTGCGCGTCGAGCGTGCGGACACGCCGTGGACCGCCGCCTACGACGCGGGCGACGTGATCGAGGTCCCCATAGCGCACGGCGAGGGACGCTTCGAGATTGCCGACGACGCCCACGCGGACCTCGTCGCCGACGACCGCGTCCTCTTCCGCTACTGCGACGCAGACGGCGACATCACCGATGCCGCGAACCCGAACGGGTCCACCGACAACATCGCGGGCGTCCTCGGCGAGCGCGAGACGGTCGCCGTGCTGATGCCACACCCCGAGCGCGCCACGCTCCCGGACCTCGGGCGCAGCACCGACGGCGCGGGTATCCTCGAAGCGTTCGCCTGACCGACTTCCCGGTCCTACCGCGCCCGCTTCGTCTCGGTCGTCGGATTCGGCTCGCCGACCGGCTCCATCCCGGCTTCGGTCGTCCCGTCGCTCCCCAGTTCGCGCTCCAGCGCCCGCTCGAACTCCGACTCCGTGAGTTCGCCCTCCGCGTACCGCCGCTGGAGGCGCTCGACTGCGTTCTCGGCCGGCTCCTTCGTGCCCGACCTCTCGTCGGAATCGCCGGCCACCGTCCAGATGCCCACGGCGCCTGCGACGACCAGTGCCGTGAGGGCGAGGACGGCGACGAGCGGAACGATGCCCATCGCGCCGCCCATTCCGCCCATGCCGCCCGCCATCCCCGACCCCGCCATCCCGCCCGCGAGCGGTATCGCCGCGGGGAGTCCGAGTACAGACATGCGCGACAGTTACACGTCTACACATAAGTGTACCGTGCGCGTTCGCAGTTCGCAGGACTGCGACGCGGTCACCGGCCGCCGCGTTGCCGGTCGGACGCGAACCGGCGGCACTCCCCCAACGACTTTTGCGGCCGGCCGCCGAATCTCCGCCCGTGAAGGCACGCCACATCGACCACGTCAACCTCCGCATTCCCGAGGACGGCGCCGAGGACGCCCGCGAGTTCTACGGCGAGGCGCTCGGCTTCGGCATCGAGGACGCGCTGTGGGCGGCCGGGGAGAAGCCGTTCTTCGACGTGCGCCTCTCGGCGACCGCGGTGATCCACCTCTGGCCGACCGACGAGTTCGAGCGACCGGCGAAGACGAACTACGACCACGTCGCGGTCGTCGTCGAGGAGTCGGTCGAGTCGATCGAGGGCGAACTGGCGGACGCCGGCGTCGAAGTCGAGAAGACGCTCGACTCGCCGCTCGGCGCGACCGGCGAGGCGGGGGCAGTGTACGTCAGGGACCCCTTCGGCTACCGCGTCGAACTGAAGGCGCGGGTCTGACTCGCCTGATCCCGGCAGTCGCAGCGCTCGACGGGCGGTCGCTAGGGCTTACCGCGCGGTCGCGGTGAACCCGTCTGGCCCCGGGCTCGGTTCAGAGCGTATGCGTCGTCACGTCGATCGCACCGTCGGCAACCTCGGCGGTGAGCATCGTCGACGGCGCCTCGTCGCCGCCGACGCCGGTCGCAGTACCCGGGTTGAGCACGCGGACGCCGTCATGGGTTTCGTCCACGACCTCGTGGGTGTGCCCGGCAACCCCTACGACCGCGCTCTCGCCGTCGGCGCGAGCTTGCGCGATGTCGACCACGGCGTCGAACCAGTCACTTGGACCGAAGACGACGCCCTCGGTGCTCCCGACCGCGCGCTCGACGAAGTTGACCATGCCGTGGGAGACGACGAGCGTGACGCCGCCCGCGGAGAGGGACGCGACTGGCGGGAGGTCCACGGCGGCCGGGTCGGCGTTGCCGTACACCGCTGTCAGCTCCGTCGCCGCCGACTCGATCGCGTCGAGGGCCGCGACCGATCCGAAATCGCCGGCGTGGACGACGTGGTCGGCCGCCGCGACCCGTTGGCGGAACGGGTCGGGGAGGGCTTCTCGCTGCTGCGGGACCTGCGTGTCGCTGAGGATAGCGATGTCCACGGGTTTGAACCCCCGTGACACGACATATTTTTGTGACGGTCGGTACCACTGCCGCTCCGTCTCCCGAACTCGTTCGCCCCGCCGAGCAACCATCGCCCCGACGCGGCGGTTTAAGACCCCCGAGCGACAGGGGCGAGTATGAGCGAACAGCAGTCGCGATCCGACGACGAGCGCCGTCGTCGCCGGGAGGACACGGACCGGTTCGCCGGGGCGAAAGACGCGGACCTGCCGAGCCGAGAGGTGACTGAGGGACCGGACAAGGCCCCGCACCGCGCGATGTTCCGCGCGATGGGATTCGACGACGAGGACCTCTCCTCGCCCATCATCGGCGTGCCGAACCCGGCGGCCGACATCACGCCGTGTAACGTCCACCTCGACGACGTGGCGGACGCCGCGCTCGACGGCATCGACGCGGCGGGCGGGATGCCCATCGAGTTCGGGACGATCACCATCTCCGACGCCATCTCGATGGGCACGGAGGGCATGAAGGCGAGCCTGATCTCGCGGGAGGTCATTGCCGACTCCGTCGAGCTGGTCTCCTTCGGCGAGCGCATGGACGCCCTCGTGACGGTTGCGGGCTGCGACAAGAACCTCCCCGGGATGATGATGGCCGCCATCCGGACGGACCTCCCGAGCGTCTTCCTCTACGGCGGCTCGATCATGCCCGGGCAGCACGACGGCCGCGACGTGACAATCGTCCAAGTGTTCGAGGGCGTCGGGACGTACGCGCAGGGCGACATGGACGCCGACGAGCTCGACGAGCTGGAGCGGCACGCCTGTCCCGGCGCGGGCTCCTGCGGCGGCATGTTCACTGCGAACACGATGGCGTCGCTGTCGGAGGCGCTCGGGCTCGCACCGCTCGGCTCGGCCTCCCCGCCCGCCGAGGACGAGGAGCGCTACGCGGTCGCCGAGCGCGCCGGCGAGTTGGCGATGGACTGTATCGAGAACGACCGCCGCCCCTCCGACATCCTCTCGCGAGAGTCGTTCGAGAACGCGATCGCGGCCCAGACCGCGATGGGCGGCTCGACGAACGCAGTCCTCCACCTGCTCGCGCTCGCGGCCGAGGCCGACGTCGACCTCTCGATCGAGGACTTCGACGAGATCTCTCGGCGCACCCCGAAGATCGCGAACCTCCAGCCCGGCGGGAGCCGCGTCATGAACGACCTCCACGAGATCGGCGGCGTGCCGGTCGTGCTCCGCCGATTACTGGAGGCCGACCTGCTCCACGGCGACGCGATGACCGTGACCGGCCGGACGCTCGCGGAGGAGATCGCCGAGTTGGAGGCGTCCGGCGCGCTGCCCGACGACGACGAGATCGACGCCGACTTCCTCTACACCGTCGACGACCCGAAGGAGCCGGAGGGCGCGATCAAGATCCTCGACGGGAACCTCGCGCCGGACGGGTCGGTGCTGAAGGTGACCGGCGACGACGAGTTCTACCACGAGGGGCCCGCCCGCGTGTTCGAGAACGAAGAGGACGCGATGGAGTACGTTCAGTCCGGCGGGATCGAGTCCGGCGACGTGATCGTCATCCGCAACGAGGGGCCCCGCGGCGGCCCCGGCATGCGCGAGATGCTCGGCGTCACCGCCGCCGTCGTCGGCGCGGGCCACGAAGACGACGTGGCGCTGCTCACCGACGGCCGCTTCTCGGGCGGGACCCGCGGCCCGATGATCGGCCACGTCGCGCCCGAGGCCGCGGTCGGCGGCCCGATCGGGCTGATCGAGGACGGCGACCACGTCACCGTCGACATCCCCGAGCGCGACCTGACGGTGGACCTCTCCGAGGCGGAACTCGCCGAGCGCCGCGAGTCGTGGGAAGCCCCCGAACCGCCCTACGAGGGCGGCATCCTCGCGAAGTACGGCCGGGACTTCGCCTCGGCCGCCGAGGGCGCGGTGACGAACCCGCGGCTCACGCGGGACTGAACGGCCGGCGCGGGCGAGGCGCCCGGCTCCGGAACCTCAGCGGACGAGCACCACCGGGACGGGTGCGCGCTTCGAGACCGTTTCGGCCACGTTGCCGACGAGGAAGCGGCGCGTCGCCCGACCGCGGTCGGCCCCGTGCGCGCCGATCACAACCGTGTCGTACTCCGCTGCGCGATCGATGATGTTGCGCGCGGGGTGGCCCACGCCGACGACCGTCTCGATTTCGCGGTCGCGGTCGGCCGTCAACTGGCGGGCGCGCTCGAAGACGGTCGCCGCGCGTTCCTCCGCGGCCGCCTCGAAGTCGTCCGCGAGTGCGAGCGACGCCGCCTCACCCATCATCGCCGACGGCGCCCCGACGACGTGGACGACGGCGACGCTGGCGTCGGGAAAGTTGTCCAGCGTGTACCCGAGCGCCCGTTCGGCCTGCTCCGAGTCGTCCATCGGCACAAGGATTCGTTCGACCATGTCTCCCCGTGGTCTCGGACCCACCTAACTGCTCGCGTCAGGCGACGCCCGGGACGAAGACGAAGAACGCGTACGCCAACAGGGTCGACACCGACGGCCCGATGATCCACATCGAGACGTACTTGAGCACCGCCCGCGGGTTGAACAGGTCCCCCGCGGTGAGCACCGCCTCCGGCTCAGCCTCGCCGATCGGCGCCGATTGCTCCTCCTCGTCCCCCGAGACGGTTATCGCCCCGGTGACGATCTCGTTGTCGCCCGTGCTCCGCGAGACCGCCTCCTGAACGGTCACCGGCCGCGTCGCGCGCCCCCAGCCGATGCCGACGATCGTCATCACCGTCCCCATGACGAGGCTGATCGGGATACCGAAGTACGAGAGGACGGTCGTGATCGTCGACGCGGTCGTCATCACGAAGAGAGCGGCGAGCAGGGGGATGTCGCTGAGCTCGCCCCCGACCGACTCCATCGTCCGGCGGGCGATCGTGAAGCCGCCGACCCCGATGGCGACCGTGGCGATCCCGATCGCGGTGTCGTCGGGCAGCCCGCCGACCCCGCTGACCAGCGGCGCGGCGGCGTTCGGCACGTTGCTCGCGCCGGCGCTGAACGCCATGTAACACCCGATCACAAGGACGACGACCGTGCTCACGAGCTCCGTCCACGTCGTGTTCGGGCCGAGCGCAGGGGTCGGCAGTCCACCGTCGCGATCGAGGCGCAGCAGCGGCCCGGGCGACTTCTTGATATCTACCCGGCGGTTCACAACCGGGTAGACGTACCGCCCGATGACGAGCCCGATCCAGAACCCGATGATCGGCGTGACGACCCACCAAGAGACGATCCGCGAGACCGTGGCGTAGTTCAGCGTGTCGGTCGCCAAGCCGAGCCCGGCGATCGCTCCGACCGTCGTCATCGAGGTCGGCACCGGGACGCCGAAGACGTTCGCGATGAGGATCCCGAAGCCGATGAAAAACAGGATCGCGACCCCAGCCGAAAGGGAGAGCTCGGTCGTGACGATCCCGCCGCTCAGCGTGTCCATCACGTTTCGGCCGACGGTCCAGCCGCCGAGGAAGACGAACACCGTCATCAGGGCCGCGGCGGTCGTCTTCGTCACGATGCCGGCCCCGACGGGCGGCCCCCACGCGATGCCGGTGGAGGATCCGCCGATGTTGAACCCGACGAACACCGAGGCGACGATCCCGATCGCGAGCAGCGTCTCGACCATCACCCGGGCGTACTCTCATCGGTCGCAAATAGGTGTCGCAACGACCGGCGGAGTTCCAGCGGCGGTGCCCCGGGTGGCGACCGACGCGTAGGATGAGCGTCGGGTGTGGATTCCGATTACTGGCGCTCGCCGCCGTCGGTCTGGGCCGGCTTGACCGACTCGGCGCACCAGACGTTGCTGCGACGCCCCGCGCGGGACAGCTCCATCCGGACTACCGAGCCCACGGGCAGGTCCGCGACGCGCTCCCGGGCGTCCTCGTCTGCGTAGTCGACGATGTGGAACGTCTCGTTGCGCGGATGGGCACGTACCGTGGTACATTCGTGATCGTTCTGTGCGGAAATGACCGTGTATGCGTTCGATTGCGACATCTTATCCCGTTATTGCTGGACATACTACTTCAAGCCTCCGTATATTCACTACGGTCGTCAGGCAAGACGTAATATCGATATAAGGTGTTGAAGTGCCGAAACGAACTGGCGGGTTCGGGCCCGCCCTCACACCCTGCCCGCCCCGCGGATCACCATACATATCTCTCGCGACGGCGAAGGCGGGTCATGGACCGAGGCGACGGGCCAGAGAGCGAGACGACTCCCGACGGCGACGCGACCGCCGACGCCGAGAGGCGTACGGACGGTGCGACGAACCCCGGCGCGGACGGGGAGAGGGACCGCATCGCGGACGGCGAGACGGACCCGAATGCGGACGGGGTCGCTCTGTTCGTGGACGGCCCCAACGTGTTGCGCGAGGAGTTCGATGTCGACCTAGACGACGTGCGGTTGGCGGCCGAGGCCGAGGGGCCGCTGGTGGCGACCCGCCTCTACCTCGACGAGCACGCGACGCCGGGGCTGATCCAGGCCGCGGAGGCGCGCGGCTTCGAGGTCGTGGTCACGAGCGGCGACGTCGACGTGAAACTCGCGGTCGACGCCGCGCGGCTGGCGGCGGAGGGGGTGATGGACACGCTCGCGATCGCCTCCCGCGACACGGACTTCAAGCCGGTCGTAGAGACTGCGAACGGCTACGGGATCCGGACGCTCGCCATCGCACCCGGCGAGTTCGGCCGGTCGGACGCCCTCCGCAACGCCGCCAATGGCTCGGTGACGCTCGACGGCGACGAGGCGGTCGCGTCCGGCGAGGAAGAGGCGACCCCCGATTCCCCCTCGTCGTGAGCGGGCACACGCCGCGCCCCAGCTCACCGTCGGTCGCCGGTTCGAACCCGCCCAATCAGTAGCGCGCCGACGCCGCCGGCCAGTCCTGCGAGGCCGACGAGCACGACCCCCGTCGCGACCCCCCCGTACCGCGCAGCCGCCGCGTCGACCCCCACGCGGACCCAGCCGAGGTTTGGCACCGCGAACAGCGCCTTCCCGGCGATCCACTCCTCGGGGACGACCGGCGCGATCCCGGCGCTCTGGTCGTACAGCTCGTTCGCGTCGCCGCGTGTGACATAGCCGTCGTACGGGGCCGGACAGGTCACGAGCTCCGCGCAGTCGGCCTCGAGGAGGTCGGGGTCGGCCCGATCCGTCCAGTCCTCGCCGGCCTCGACGGGGAACGACAACCGGTGGAAGACCGGCCTTCCGTCGACGCCGGGCACCGCGTAGACGACCACGTCGCCGGGACCGCCGAGCCGCGTCGGTGCGTCCGCGTCGGCGGCGGTCGAGAGGTCGCCCCACGGGGCCCGGTCCGCCGCGGTGACGACGACGAGGTCGCCGCGCTCGACGCTGGGAGTCATGCTGCCGCTCTCGACCGCCACGAACGGCGGCCAAGTCCCTACGAGCGCGCCCAGCAGGACCGCGATCAAGACGACCGCGACCGCGGGGGTGATCGGACCGGAGCCGGCGGGGCGTCGGCTGCTCACGCCCGATAGGGGGACCGGCGACCGCTTGAGACTGTCGGCCGAGCGGGAGCGCGCGGACCGCCGATGTCACAAAGCCTTAGGCTCGTCCCGGAGTGGTGCGCGTATGACCGATCGACACCCTCCGCTCCACGGCGCCCACGAGGCGCGCGGTGCCAAGTTCACCGACTTCGGCGGCTGGCAGATGCCCGTCGAGTTCGACTCGATCCGGACCGAACACGCCGCGGTCCGAGAGTTCGTCGGCGTCTTCGACGTCTCGCACATGGGCGAGATCGAGGTGGCCGGACCGGACGCGACCGCCCTCGTGAACCGGCTCACGACCAACGATGTGCGCGCGCTCGACCCCGGCGACTCGCAGTACGCCGCGATCACGGACGAAGAGGGCGTGATGCTCGACGACACGGTTGTCTACCGGCTCCCCGACGGGACCCCGGCCGGCGAGGGGGCAGCGACGCTCGCGGACGTGGAGCGCGACCACGACGGCGACCTCGACGCGCCGAGCGGTGACCCGGCATACCTCTTCGTGCCGAACGCGGGCCACGACGGGCAGATGGAGGACCGCTGGACCGCCCACCGCGACGAGTGGGGACTCGACGCGACTGTCGCGAACGCCACGGAGGACTGGGCGATGCTCGCAGTTCAGGGGCCCGACGCGGCCGACGCCCTCGACGAGGTGACTCCCCGCGACCGCGTCGTCGACCTCTCGAAGTTCGAGGCGACGACGGCGGCCGTGGCGGGCGTCGAGAGCTGGGTCGCGCGCACGGGGTACACCGGCGAGGACGGCTTCGAGGTGATGTGTCCCGGCGACGCCGTCGAGTCGGTCTGGGCGGCGTTCGTCGACGACCGCGAGGCGCAGCCGTGCGGCCTCGGCGCGCGCGACACGCTCCGGACCGAGATGGGGTACCTGCTCTCCGGGCAGGACTTCGACCCCGAGAGCGATCCCCGAACGCCGTACGAGGCGCGGATCGGCTTCGTCGTGAAACTCGACACGGAGTTCGTCGGGCGCGACGCGCTGGAGGCGCAGAAGGAGGAGGGCGTCGACGAGCAGTTCGTCGGCGTCAGGCTCTCCGAGCGCGGGGTGCCGCGTGGCGGCTACGCGGTCACCGACGGCGACCTCACTCGGGTCGGCAAGCTCACCTCGGGCACGATGAGCCCGACGCTCGACGAGCCGATCGGACTCGGCTACCTCCACGAGACGTACGCCGACCCCGGCACCGAGGTGAGCGTCGTCGTGCGCGGCGACGAGAAGCGCGCCGAGGTCGTGATCCCGCCGTTCCTCGACCGCTGAGATAGGGCTCGCCGGCTTCGGCGCGCCGCTACTCCTCGACGCGCTCCTTCCGCTTCTCGACCACTTCGACGCCCGTGATCCCGGTGTCGGGATAGTTCCCGTCAGCGTCCTTCTCGGCCGCCTTCACCATGTCCCAGACGGTATTGAGGCCGGTCGTGACGCCCTCCAGCGCCTCCATCTCGCAGCCCGTCTTTCCGGTTGTCTCGACCGCGACCGTCAGTTCGATCCGGTCGTCGCCGACCGCGAACTCGGTGTCGACGTTCGTGATCGGGATCTGGTGGCACATCGGGATCGTCTCCCAGGTGTGTTTCACGGCCTGAACGGCCCCGATCCGGGCGGTCGCGAGCACGTCGCCCTTCTCGACCGCGTCGGCCTCGACCGCCGCGATCGTCTCCGGCGTCAGTCGGATCTCGCCGCGCGCGACCGCTCGCCGGCTGCTGTCGGGCTTCGCGCCCACGTCGACCATCTGGACGTCGCCCGACTCGTCGGTGTGGGTCAAGTCCTCCGCGCTCCCGGCGCCGGACGCCGCGGGTTTCTCGTCACTCATCACGCATCGCCTCCGGCAGCCGGTCGGGTAAGTCCGTCGCCACCAGCCCCGCGCCGTTCGCCTCCGCGGCCGCGTCGCCCGCCCGCCCGACGACGTACGCGCCGACCGCGGCGGCGCGGAACGGGTCGGTCACGGCCGCCAACGCGCCGACGGTTCCCGCCAGCACGTCGCCCGTTCCGCCGACCGTCATCCCGGGGTTGCCGGTGCGGTTGAGACGCACACCGTCGCCGTCAGCGATCACGTCGACAGCGCCCTTCACGAGCAGGGTGTGGCCCAGATCGGCGGCGAACTCGCGGACCAACTCTGCGCGCTCGTCCGGGTCCGACGCCGTCTCGCCGCCCATGTCGACGAGTTCGCCTTGGTGCGGCGTACAGACCAACTCGGCGTCGGTGTCGACCCCGGGGACGACCCGGAGCGCGTCGGCGTCGACGACGGCGCGGCCGTCGTACGCCGTCAGGAATTCCGCGACGAACTCGCGCACTCCGTCGCCGTCGCCGAGCCCCGGGCCGAGGACCACTGTGTCGACCCCGGCCGCGAGCGACGCGACCCGCTCGACGTGGGCGGACCCGACCCGGTCGCCCGGCAGCGGGCGGACGATGAGGTTCGGCGAGAACCCCTGAACCGCGCCGGCGACCGACTCGGGACACGCCACCCGCACGAGGTCCGCGCCCGCCCGGAGCGCGGCCAGCGCGGCCAGCGTCGGTGCGCCGGTGTACGGCCCCCCGCCGACCACCAGCACCTCGCCGTTGTCCCCCTTGTGGGAGTCCGGGTCGCGGCCGAGTCCGAGGAGGTCTCCCGGGCCGGTGTACCGCTCCGCGGCGGCCGGGATCCCGATGTCCGCGACCGTGACCGCGGCGTCGAGTGACCCCAGTCCCGGCTTCTCGTCGTGGAACGTGACGACGCGGTCGGCCTCGACGGCGGTCGATCCCGACTCGCCCGTCAGGTCGCCGGTGTCGGCGTCGATCCCGGAGGGCACGTCGACGGCGATCACGGTCGCGTCGCTCGCGTTGATCGCCGCGGCCGCCGTCTGCTCCGGCTCACGGAGTCCCCCCGCAATCCCCGAGCCGAGCATCGCGTCGACGATGACGTCGGGGGCGTCGGCGTCGGGGGCCGCGAGGGCGAAGTCGCGCGAGTCCGTCACCGTCTCGGTCGGAACGTCGGTGTTCGCGAGTGCCGCCCAGTTCTCCCGTGCGATGTCGGTGCGGATCGTCTCGGGGCGGCCGAGCAGGTGGACCGCGACGTCGTACTCGTCGAGGAACCGCGCCGCGACGAGGGCGTCGCCGCCGTTGTTTCCCCGGCCGCAGACGAGCGCGACCGCCGCGCCGGGCTCCGCGACCGCCCGGACCTCGCGAGCGACCGCGTTCCCGGACGACTCCATCAG
This sequence comes from Halorubrum miltondacostae, assembly GCF_041379815.1. NCBI lineage: Archaea > Methanobacteriati > Methanobacteriota > Halobacteria > Halobacteriales > Haloferacaceae > Halorubrum > Halorubrum miltondacostae. Next base: position 111,993 of record NZ_JBEDNY010000003.1, on the reverse strand, counting down.
CTGTTTGCGGGGCACGCCGAGCGCGGCCGCGTTCGCGTCGACGGCCGCCATCCGGTCGGTCGGTATCATGGGCGGGCGTTCGGACGCCCGGGGATTAAGCGGGCGGGGTCGACCCCGTCGGCGCGGCCGCTCGCGGGCGTCGGACGCGCTCCGAGCCCCGCAGCGGGTCGCGCTTCGGGAAATGAAAATGTTGAAGCGGTCCGGTGGAGAATCCCGCAAGTAACTGTGGCATCGGCACTCTCCGTCGGCGCGACCGCCTCGGTAGCGCCCTCCGCGCCCGACGTACCCGGTCCGGTCCCTCCCCTCGACGTCCGCCGCGACGGTCGCGGCCGACCGCTCGATCGACAGACGTTACCATGAATATCGGATTTTTCACCGACAGCTACTTCCCCGGGATCGACGGCGTCACGTACACGATCCAGGCGTGGCGCGACCGCCTCGAGTCCCGCGGCCACGATGTGTCCGTCGTGTATCCGGAGAGCGGCCACGAGCCCGACGACCACGAGATCCCCGTCCCCTCGCTGCCGAACCCCTTCTACCGGCAGTACCGTTTCCCGACGTACCGCCGTCTCTCGACGCTCCCCGATCTTGACGTCGTCCACTGCCACGGTCCGGCGTCGACGGGGCTGATGGGCCTCCGCTACGCAAAGCGGTACGGCGCGACGTCGGTGTACACTCACCACACCCCGGTCGAGGACTACTTCGTTCAGGGGCTCAAGTCGGAGCGGCTCGCCGCCCTCGCCGGGCGGGCGTACGTCGCCTACGAGAACCGCTTCCTGAACGCCTTCGACTGCGTCACGGCCTCGACCTCCCGGATCCGCCGCGACGTGGATCCGGTCAGGCTCCCCGTCGGGATCGAGATGGACCGATTCCGGCCGGGCAAGAGCGATCGGGTGGCCGCGCTCGCGACCGACGGCGGTCCGACGGCGGCCGACGCGCCGGTGGTCGGGTACAGCGGCCGGATGGCCCACAAGAAGAACGTCGACGAGATCCTCCGGCTCGCGGAGCGGCTTCCGGAAGTGCGGTTCGAGCTCGTCGGGGAGGGGCCGGTCCGGGCCGAGCTGGAGGCCGGCGCGTCGCCGAACGTCCGGTTCCACGACTTCCTCCCGCGCGGGGACCTCCCCGGCTTCTACGCCGCGCTCGACGTCTTCGTCACCGCGTCGACCTGCGACACGCTGGGGCTCTCGACGCTGGAGGCGAACGCCTGCGGCACCCCGGTCGCCGCCGCGGACGTGGCCCCGTTCGACGAGACGATCGAGCCCGAGAACGGCGCACGGTTCGCGCTGGGCGACCTCGGGGACATGGAACGCGCAGTCCGCGACTGCCTCGAGGGCGACAGGGACACGCGCACGGCCGTCGAGCAGTTCTCCGTGGAGCGGACGATAGACGAACTCGAGTCGATCTACGGGGTGACCGCCTAGATGGGTGCGGACAACGTCGACGCGTTCCAACGGCTCGTGTTCTCGGTGCCGCGGCTCCGGGTTCAGGCGGCCGCGCTCGTCCTCCTGAGCGGAGTGTACGGCGTCGCCACGGTCGCGGCGATCACGCTCTTCACCCCGTTCGTGCCGGACCCCTCCCGTATCGTCCCCGTCGCCGTCCTCATCTTCTTCGTCCCGTTCGCGGTCGCCGCCGAGCTGTTCCCCCGCGTCCTCGACGGCTACCCGCGCCCGTGGAGTTACTTCCTGGCGCTCACCTCACAGCTCGTCCTGTTCGTCTACGCGCTCGTGCTCTCCGGCGCGGACAACGTCGGGAACGCCTGGAGCATCATCTGGCTGAGCTTCATCACGCTGTACCTGATCAACATCCTGGTGCTCGTCGTCTCGACGGGGATCGACCGCTCCGACCGGATCCTCCTCGCGTCGCTCGCCGAGCCGGCCCTGCTCATCGCCGCCTTCTACGCGCTGGGCGGGAGCGAGCTCGGCTTCTCGACGTACCGGCACGTGTTCGCGTTCGCCTCGCTGCTCATCGCGGCCGGCTTCCTCGTGTTAGTGCTCCTCGTCGTCGACTACCTGATCCGGAGCAACACCGACGTCTCCGCGTTCGAGCTCACCTCCGGGCTGCTCCGGAACGACCGCGAGTCGCTCGACTTGGGCGTCGAGGCCCGCCCCGCGGTCGAGACGTTCGCGGTCGACAACGGGAATCGACTCACCGTCGCGGCCCCGTGGGTCCACCCCGGCCCGCTTGGCGGGTTCGGGGGCGGCCAGCTGAGCGGAAGCCTGATCGACGCGCTGAACGAGGGCCGCGGGGTCGATGCGGCCGACCGCGCCGCGGTCGCGGCGGACGGCGGGACCGCCGCCGCTGAGGGCGACGCCGGGTTCTTTTTCCACGTCCCGTGTACGCACAAGGAGGACCTCTCGAACCCGGCGGACTCCGAGCGGATCCTGGACGCGGTCACCGATCCGGACCGGACCGACCGCGCGTCGCGGCTCGTCACCGAGTCGTACGGCGAGCGCGACGGGTACGCGGACGTCAGGTTCCACGGCCGGCGGATCGGCGACCAACAGGTGGTCGTACTTCACGGGGAGGGGATCGACGACTACGACACCGGCGTGTTCATGCGCGACGTCGACCACGACGAGGTGCTGCTGATCGACCAGCACAGGCACGACATCCAGCGGGGGCCCGACGTCGAGATCCAGTACGGCTCCGCCGAGGCGGACCGCCTGAAGCGTGCCTTCGACGACTTCCGCGACCGGCTCGCGGCCGCCGACCTCGCCGACGACTACGCCGCCGGGTTCTCCGTGACGCGGGACAGTCAGAACGCGCTGGCGATGGTCGAGCGCGTCGACGGGCAGGAGGTCCTCTGGATCGGGGTCGACACGAACGGGCTCACCCCCGACGTGCGGGCGACCGCGGACGCGTACCGCGACGAGTTCGACGCGGTGATCCCCTTCTCGACGGACACCCACGCGTCGATCCACGAGCTGGCGAACATGCGCCAGTCCGACACCGATGCCATCGAGCGCGCAGTCGACCGCGCAGTCGACGACCTCTCGCCCGCGACCGTGGGGTTCGAGAGCCGACGCGCGGCCCCCGTGAAGCTCCTGAAGAACGACTACAACGGGCTCGTGTTCAGCGTGAACATCCTCATCCGGCTGACGGTCATCTCGCTGGTGACGCTGTACGTGCTGCTCGTGTTGTGGCTGTTCTTCTGAGTCGCGGCCGTCGCGGAGGGAGTCGGCAGAGGTCGGTGTCCCGCGTTCCCTCGGCGGTCCGGCCGAGTCCTCTCTGCTCGTCGCGACCGCGAAACCCGCGCTACTCGAACGCCTTCACGCCGAGCGCGGAGGCCGACGCCCCGCCGATCACCATCGGGAGCCAGTAGACCGCGCCGCGGAAGACTAAGACCGCGGCGGTGATCGCGGACGCGGCCACGCCGGTCGTGGGGACAAGCAGGCCGACGAGCGCGGCCTCGATGCCGCCGAGCCCGCCGGGGAGCGGCGTCGCGCCCGCCACGTACGACAGCGGGACGACGAAGACGGGGATCAGCGGCGAGATGGGATGACCGACCGCGGCGAACGCGACCGTGAGCGCGGCCGCCTGAAAGAGCCAGCCGACGAGCGATAAGCCGACGATGCCGAGGAGCCGGGCGCGGTCCGTGCCGACGCGCTCGATGTCGGCGAAGAAGTTCCCCAACCGGTCGGCGAGCCCCGCCTCGATAGTCTCGGCGTCGAACCGGTCGAAGCGCCCGAGGAACGGGCCGATCGCACCCGGGACGCGGTCGACGACGGCGGTGCGGTAGCGCCAGACGAACGCGATCGTCGTGACGATCGCGGCGATCAGACCGACCGCGCTCGCGACGGCGAACCCGACGCGGTCGCCGACCGCGGTGGTAGCCGCGTACGAGCCCACGCCGAGGAAGACGAGCGAGACGGAGGGGACGACGTTGAGCACGTCGACGCTCGCGATGCCGACGAGCCCCGTCTCGTACCGCGCCTCGCCCACCTTCGAGATAAGCGCGGCGGCGACCGGCTCGCCGCCGGCCTGCCCGAACGGCGTGACGTTGTTCGCGAAGGCCGCCCCGCTGTACACGAGGAACGCGGTCGGGACGGACATCTCGACATCGAGCGCGCCCAACACCGCGCGCAGCATCAGGCTCCACGCGGCGAGCCAGCAGAGCCCCAGCCCGGCGGCCGCGGCGACGAGGGGTGGGTCGGCGGCCGCGAGCGCGCCGACCACGCGGTCGACGCCCACGACGACGAACAGGACCGCGAGGAGCAGGACGGCGCCGCCCGCCCCGAGGATCAGCGCGCGCCGTTGTGGGCCTTCCATGGACAAGGTGACACCGTAGCGAACTTGAAACGTCTGCTTCGCCGCCGTCGTGCGGCGGCCGTCGCGACCGAAGGCCAGAATGAGAATACATACGTACCGGCGGGCCGACGGCTCACGCAATGGAAGATCAGCGGTTCCTCGAGTCGGAGTGGGACTACTGTTTAGTGCTCGACGCGTGCCGGTACGACGTGTTCGCGGACGTGTACGACGAGTATCTGGACGGAACGCTCGAGAAGCGCGAGAGCGTCGGCTCGTCGACGCCGGAGTGGGCCTACCGCACGTTCACCGGCGAGCACGACATCGCGTACTTCTCCGGGAACCCGTTCATCAACGACCTCGGGATCCCGCTGAACGAGCTCAAGTGGGGCGCGAGCTGCGACTACGAGTGGACCGCCTCCGAGCACATCAGCGACATCCACGACGTCTGGAAGACCCAGTGGGACGACGACCTCGGAACGGTCCCGCCGGAGGGGCTCACCCGTGCGTACCGGAACAACCGCGACGCGGTCGAGCGCGCCGACCGCACCGTCCTCCACTACATGCAGCCGCACGCCCCCTACCTCTCCCGCGGGAAGGGGCAGAAGCTCAAGCAGATCCAGAAGGGGATCAGAGAGCAGGGGGAAGAAGAGGCGAGCGACGCCGGCGACGACGACGGCGGGCTCCTCTCGTCGCTCAGCGACACCGTCCGGCCGAAAATCGAGAGCCGGCTGGACGACAGCGAGTTCGCCCAGAAAGCGGGGCTGTGGCTCGAGCTCGACCCGAAGGACCTCGTGAAAGACGGCACCCGCGTGACGGCGCTGTCGATGTACGAGGAGAACCTCCGGATCGCCTTGGAGAGCGTCTCCGAGCTCGTCGACGAGCTCGACGGCGACGTCGTCGTCACCGCCGACCACGGCGAGGCGTTCGGCGAGGAGGGCGTCTGGGAGCACCACATCGAGACGTACATCCCCGCGCTGATGGAGGTCCCGTGGCTGGAAGTCGAGTGACCGAGCCCGTCCGAGGCCGCTCCCAGCGTCGACGATGAAGGTCAGCCACTACTTCGAGCTCGAGGAGCACGTCACCGGCGGCATCGCCGCCTCCGTCGACCACCAGCGCAAGATGTTCGACCTGGCGGGGATCGAGTACACGACCGAGCCGACGCTCGACGCCGACGTGCTCCATCTCAACCTCATGGGGCCGCGCTCGGTCTGGTACGCGCGCCGGGCCCGACGGGCGGGCGTGCCGGTCGTCGCGCACACCCACGTCACGGCCGAGGACTTCGGCGACAGCTTCCGGTTCACGAACGCGCTCGCGCGGCCGCTCAAGCCGTACCTCCGGCGGGCGTACCGGCTCGCAGACCGGCTGATCTGCCCCTCGGAGTACAACCGCGACCTGATTGAGGGGTACGCGGACGTCCCGACGACGGTCGTCTCGAACGGCGTCGACCGCGAGAAGCTCGACGGCTTCGAGTCGCTGGAGGCGGAGTACCGCGAGCGCTACGACCTCGACCCGCCGACGGTGTTCATGGTCGGGCACGTGATCAAGCGGAAGGGGTTAGAGACGTTCGTCGAGACGGCCCACCGCATGCCGGACGTCGACTTCGCGTGGTTCGGCCACGTCGACCGGTCGCTGAAGGGCCGCGAGACGAAACGACTCATCGACGAGGCGCCGTCGAACTGTACGTTCACGGGGTTCGTCGACGACATTCGGGGCGCGTACGCCGCGGGCGACGTCTTCTGTTTCCCGACGCACGAGGAGAACGAGGGGATCGCACTGTTGGAGGCGATGGCGGCCGGGAAACCCCTCGTCGTGCGCGACATCGAGACGTTCTCGTGGCTGGCCGACGGCGAGGAGTGCCTGAAGGTGGGCGACGAGCGCGACGGGGCGGACGCCGCGAGCGCGGCCGACGCGCCCGGCGACAACGTCTCTGGGTTCGTCGAGGCGATAGACGAGCTTCGCGACGCGGACCGACGAGCGGAACTCGGCACGACCGCCGCCGAGCGCAGCGAGGCGTTCGCCCTCGACGCGATCGCTGACCGATACCGGTCGCTGTACGCGGAACTGGCGTAGGAGCGCCGTCGCGGCCGTCTCGCGGCGGGCGCCCGGAAATTTGCGAAAACCGCAGTTGGTATGTCCGGTGACCGAGTCCGTACGGCCAAATGGTCCGAGTCAGCGTTATCGGCTGCGGCAACATGGGTGGGGCCCTGCTCAGGGGGTTGGCCCGCGCGGAGGGGTATCACCTCACGGCGATCGACCTCGACCCCGAGGCGCTCGCCGCGATCGAAGACGTCGTGGACGAGACGACCGAGGACGTGGCGGCGGCGCGCGACGCCGATATCGCCGTCCTCGCGGTGAAGCCGGACGTGGCCCCGGCGGTGCTCGACGAGCTGGCCCTCCGCGACGACCAGCAGCTCGTGACGCTAGCCGCGGGCCTCCCCCGCGGGTTCGTCGCCGAGCGCACGGACGCGTCGGTCGTCCGCATCATGCCGAACCTCGCGGCCGAGACGGGCGACATGGCCGCCGCGGCGACGAACGCGGGCCTCACCGACGAGGTCCGGGCGATGCTCGACGACGTCGGCGAGTTCGTCGAGGTCGACGAGTCGCTGATGCACGTCTCCACGGCGGTCAACGGGAGCGGTCCCGCCTTCGCCTTCTACCTGATCGACGCGATGAAGCAGGGCGGGATCGAGAGCGGGCTCGACCCCGAGCAGGCGGAGACGCTGGCCGCGCAGACGTTCAAGGGCGCGGCGGAGACGGTGCTGCGCGACGACCGGAGCGTCGACGAGCTGATCGACGCGGTCTGCTCGCCGAACGGGACGACCATCGAGGGGATGGACGTGCTGTGGGACAGCGACGCCGACGCCGCGGTCGAGGAGGCCGTCGCGGCCGCGGAGCGCCGGTCGCGCGAGCTCGCCGAGGCGTTCGACGATGGCTGAGGACGCCGGTATCGAGCGGGTGGGCGCGACCGACGGCGAGCGCGTCGAAGCCGCTCGGCGAGAGGCGGCCACGGCTGACCGAGTGGTCGTGAAGGCCGGGACGAACTCGCTCACCGACGACGACTCCCGGCTCGACCGCGTGAAGCTCGACAAGCTCGTCGCGGACGTGATGGACCTCCGCGAGCGCGGGACGGAGGTCGTATTGGTGTCGTCGGGCGCGGTCGGCGCAGGGAGCGGGCGACTCGACGTGGGGCCGGAGTCTCGAGACGGCGTCGACTCGATCGCGGAGAGTCAGGCGCTCTCGACGGTCGGACAGGGGCTGTTGATGCGACACTACACGCAGAGCTTCGAGCGGTTCGACCAGGACGTCGCGCAAATTCTGGTCACCGGGACGGACCTTGACGCGCCAGACCGGTTCGACAACTTCACGAACACCGTCGAGATGCTTCTCTCGTGGGGCGTCGTCCCGGTCGTCAACGAGAACGACGCGGTGGCGACCGACGAACTACGGATCGGCGACAACGACATGCTGTCGGCGTCGATCGCGATCGGGTTGGACGCCGACCTCCTCGTGACGCTCACCGACGTTGACGGCGTCTACACCGGCAACCCGAAGCGCGACGCAGACGCGGGGCTGATCGAGGCGGTCGACGACGGCTACGACCGCCTCCGTGAGATCGTGGGCGACGGCACCGAGACCGCCTTCGGCGGGATCCGGACGAAGGTGGAGGGGGCCCACGACGTGAGCCGCCACGGGATCCCGGCGATCATCGCGGGGTCGGCCGAGCGCGACGTGTTAGAGCGGATCGCAGCGGGTAAGCCGACGGGCACGCTATTCGTGCCGAAGACTGGTGACGACGATGAGTGACACCGACACGGAACCGGAGACCGACGTTGAAGCCGACACCGACGAGCTGGCCCGGCGGGCCGAAAGCGCCGCGCTTCGGCTCGCGAACGCCGACGAGGCCACCCGGAACGAAGCGCTCCGGGCCATCGCCGACGAGATCCGCGAGCGCGAGGCGGAGATCTTGGAAGCGAACGCGGTCGACGTCGAGGAAGCGGAGGCGATGCTCGCGGACGGCGAATACACGCAGGCCCTCGTCGACCGCCTGAAGCTCGACGAGACGAAAATCGAGGAGATCGCGTCGATGGTCGAGTCGGTCGCCGAGCAGGACGACCCGCTCGGGGAGACGCTCGCGGCCCGCGAGCTCGACGACGGGCTGGAGCTGTACCGCGTCGCCGTCCCGATCGGCGTCGTCGCAACCGTGTTCGAGTCGCGGCCGGACGCCCTCGTCCAGATCGCCGCGCTCGCACTGAAGTCGGGCAACGCGGTCGTCCTCAAGGGCGGCAGCGAGGCCAGCGAGTCGAACCGGGCCCTCCACGAGGCGATCGTCGACGCGACCGCCGACCTCCCCGACGGCTGGGCCGCGCACATCGAGGCGCACGAGGAGGTCGACCGCCTCCTCGAGCTCGACGACCGCGTCGACCTGGTGATGCCGCGCGGCTCCAGCGAGTTCGTCTCGTACGTCCAAGAGCACACCCAGATCCCCGTGTTGGGTCACACGGAGGGGGTCTGCCATGTCTACGTCGACGAGGCGGCCGATCTGGAGATGGCGGCCAACGTCGCCTTCGACGCGAAGGTCCAGTACCCCGCGGTGTGTAACGCAGTCGAGACGCTGCTCGTCCACGAGTCCGTCGCCGACGCGTTCCTCCCCGGCCTCGTCGAGCGGTACGAGTCGGCCGGCGTCGAGCTCCGCGGCGACGAGCGGACCCGCGAGGTCGTCGACGTCGCCCCCGCGGCCGACGACGACTGGGACGCCGAGTACGGCGACCTCGAACTGTCGATCAAGGTCGTCGACGACGTCTACGACGCGGTCGAACACGTCAACGAACACGGCTCGAAACACACCGAGTCGATCCTCACCGAGGACGCGGAGGCGGCCGAGACGTTCATGACCGGCGTTGACGCCGCGAGCGTCTTCCACAACGCGTCGACGCGGTTCGCGGACGGCTACCGCTACGGACTCGGCGCGGAGGTCGGCATCTCGACCGGGAAGATCCATGCCCGCGGTCCGGTGGGACTGGCGGGGCTCACGACCTACAAGTACTACTTAGAGGGCGACGGCCACCTCGTCGCGAGCTACAGCGGCGAGGACGCCATCCCATTCACGCACCGGGAACTCGACGACGCGGAGTGGACGCCGGGCTCGCTGTCGACGCACTAGCCTCCGCGACCGCAGCTCGTCGGCACGACCGCCACTGTCCGGGCCGCGGGGAGTGGGCGGCCGACGAGTAGCGCCCACTTACTCGTCGGTCGCGTCCGGGACGATCGTCACCGGCACCGACGCTCCCTCCGCGACGGCGAACGCAGTGTTCCCCTCTCGGAGCGACGCCAACTGGCCCTTCGATCGGTGGCCGATCACGATGTGCTCGACGGCCACGTCGTCCGACATGTCGACGAGCTGCTTCCCGACAGCCGTTCCGGACCGGAGCCCGCTCCGGTCGAGATGTTCGAGCGTGACCGTCGTCCCCACGCCGATATCCTCGACGAACGACTCGATCTCGTCGCGGAAGCTCCGCTCTGCCCCCGACGCGGTCGCGTTGGCGATGACGTGGGCGACCGTCAGCGACTGTCCTGTCGCCCCGGCCAGCCGCGCCGCGGTCTCGATCACCGCCTCGTAGCGGTCGTCGTCGCTGATGGCAGCGAGAATAGCCATACGTCTTTCATGTGTCAGATAATATTAACGCTTGCTCCGGTCGGGGTCGGTCACCCGTTCGCCTCGCTCGTCGCCCGACGCAGCGTCGCGACCGCTTCGTCGTCCCACGCCACGCACTCGGTGGTCGCGAGGTGAAGCCGCCGGCACAGGCCTGGCGGCGGCGCGCCGCTCGTCGAGACCACCGGCCGCGTCCGAGCCTCCCACGAGAGCGTCCACGGCGCGTCGGGTTCGACTCTGAGGTAGGTCGTCGCGTCTCCGTCGGGAACGACCTCCGAGAGCGGGACGCGCCGACGACCCGCCGTGGTCGCGTCGTCGACGACCGTCGTCGCCGACCGCGGCACGGTCTCGAGCGCGCGGACCGCGTCGACGAACTCTGCCGGGCCGCCGGCTTTCCACGTCGCCGTCAGGTGGGTCGCGAACGTCTCGAGGTAAACTGGCGGGTCGACCGAGACCGTCCGCGGGTGGCGTTCCGGCGCGTCGTCGGGCATACGAGATACTGCGGCCGAGCGAGCAAGAGCGTCTCGGCCCGAATTGGTCCATATCGACGGGTCGCTCCCTGGAAGCGCGGCCGCGACCGTGACGGGCCCACGCCCTCCCAATCAGGCGTCGAACTCCGGCAGCCGCCCGCCGTCGACGGCGACGTTCTCGCCGCTGACGTACGCGGCCGCGTCGCTCAGGAAGAACCGGAGCGGCGCGGCGACGTCCTCGAAGTTCGCCGGGCGGCCGCGAGGGAAGTCCTCGACGCCGGCTTCGGTGTTCGAGACGGCGAACGGCGAGACGGCGTTGACCGTAATCCCGTCGTCGCTGGTGTCCGCCGCCAGCATCCGCGTGAACATGAGTACACCCGTCTTCGCGACGAAGTAGGGGAAGTTCACGGGGTGGGCGTGCATCCGATCGCTGTCGGCGAAGCCGAGGTTCACGATCCGGCCCCACCCCCGGTCGCGCATGGCGGGCAGGGCCCGACGCGAGCAGAGCACCGTGCCGTAGAACGTCGTCTCGACCACGTTCCGCCACGACTCCCACTCGATGTCGCTCCAGTGGCGAGCGTCGAAGTCGCCGACGTTGTTGACGAGGATATCGACCGACCCGAGCTCGGCCTCGACCGTGTCGAACAGCTCGTCGACGGCGTCCGGGTCGGTGATGTCGCCTTGAGCGGTGAGGGCGGTCCCGCCTCGCTCGCGGACCTCCTCGGCGGTGGCGGTCGCCGCCGCCTCGCTCTCGTTGTAGTGTACCACGACGTCGGCGCCGCAGTCGGCGATCGAAAGCAGTAGCTCACGGCCGACGCGCTTCGCACTGCCGGTCACGAGGGCCGTCCGTCCGCTCAGATCGGGGCGTAGCTCCATGTGAGATCCATGTACCGGACCGCTCCTAAGCGTTCCTCACGGGTCGCGGTGCCGACGGTCACAAGTTACCCGAGTCTCGAAAAAGCAGTGGTGTGACCGTCGCTGGCGAGTTGACTGCCGGGTTACTCGTCGTCGCCGCCGTCCGTGAGGATCTCGACGTCCGTCGCCTCTTCGGGTTCGGACAGCGACGGGTCTTCGACGGCCTCCTCGGTCGTCTCCTCTTCGTCTCGCGTCCACTCTCGCGGGGTGTGTCCGTGACACATGGTACAGTATATCATACCAATTGCGGACGATTAAATCCTTGGTCGTGATCGGCCTGTATCGACCGCGAACGGCTCTCGGAGCCCGCCGACCGCTCGTCACGCGACCGGTGTCGGCGCAGGCCTGGCGGAGTGGCAGCTAGGGGGAAGCCGGCGGTGGGAGGTCGACAAGCAGCGACACACGCGCCACCCGAACGTCGCCGTAGGAGGTAGCATCACGAGAAGCCGCCGTACACGTCGGTCCTGATCATCTCTGAAGCAGGTTCATGACCTCGTCGAGGAAGTCGTCATCACTTTCGCGGGTGACCGCGGCGCGACGGTAGCGACGTCATCGCGCCGGTTCTGGGTTCGTTCGGGAGTTAGCGTTTCCAGTCACTCGGGCCTCAAATTCGATATAGCGACATACGATTTACGCGTTTCGTCTCGGACTGATTCTCGTGGGCACGAATACGACAAAATCGAATCGATTCGATCGATTTCGGCCTCACTCCGGAATTATTACCCTCGGCGCTCTCGCAGCACGGAGTATGACCGACTCGGATTGGGGCGACTGGCTGCCGCGCGCGGTCGCGGACGCCGACCCCGACACGGTGGCGCTGTGGTACCTGGGCTGTAACGGCTTCGCGATCAAGGGGAGCGAGGGGACCGTCCTCTGGATCGACCCGTACGTCGGGACGGGAGACCCCCCGCGGACGGTGCGGATGATCCCGATTCCGTTCGACCCCGAAGACGTGGACGTCGCGGACGCGGTGTTGGCCACCCACGAGCACACGGACCACGTCCACGGGCCGTCGCAGGCGCCGATTCTCGCCAACACCGACGCCGACCTCGTCGCGCCTGACGACTCACTCGCGGTCGCCCGCGAGGAGGAGCGCTGGACCGACGAGTACGCCGTCGACGAAGCCGCGTTCACCGAGGTGACGGAGGGCGACGAGCTGCGGATCGGCGAGTTCACGATTCACGTGGCCGAGACGCACGACCCGGACGCCACCCACCCCGTCGGCTACGTGATCGAGCACGACGCCGGGACGGTGTTCCACGCCGGCGACAGCAAGCCGTCGCCGACGTTCGCAGGGCTTGCCGAGCGGTTCGACATCGACGTCGGCATCCTCGCGTTCGGCTCCGAGGGCACGATTCCCGACAAGGAGACGGGGGAACCGGTCCAAACCAAGTGGTACAGCGACGAGAACGAGATTGCGGCGGCCGCGAACGACCTCGGGCTCGACCGGCTGGTGCCGACCCACTGGGACATGTGGAAAGGGTTGACCGCGGACCCGACCGCGCTCCACGACCACGTGCGGAGCTACGCGTCGCCGAACCGGCTCGAGATAGTCGAGATCGGCGACCGAATCGACCTGTAAACGGGAGTTGAACGGCCGTTTTCGCCGGAATTCGGTTATCAACCACGAAACGCGGCCCGTGGAATTTAAGCCCCTGCTCCGGGACGTGCGGACATGAGCGAACGGACGGCGGAGGCGGCCACGACCGTCGACGAGGACGGCATCCGCGTCGAGAAATCCTTCACTGACGACGCGTTCCCCGTGCCCGCGGTGATGTACACCCTCTCTTCACACCGCGAGGACCCCGTACGGGTGCGTATCGTCGACCGGATCCCGGAGTCGTTCCCGATGGACCGTGTGGGGTTCCATCCGGAGTACGAGAGCGAGAACTGGACCGCGTACAAGGACCACCGCGTGGAGTTCGAGCGCGTGATAGACCCCGACGAGACCGTCGAGACGGTGTTCGGGATCCGCGACGACGACCCCGACCTCGACGGGTTCCTCGGGACACCCGTGATCGAACACGTGCCTGTCGGCGAGGAGATAGAGGACGTCCTCGGGGCCGGCGACACGGACGCCGTCAGGGAGGTCCTCTCCGGCGACCGCGCGACGCTCCCGGGGATGGCCGAGGGCGACGAGCTCCTGCCGGAAGACCCCGCTGAGGAGCCCACGACCGACGAGCCGGCCGCGGAGCCAGCCGACGCGTCCGACGACGATGGAACGCCCGACCCCGAGCAGGAACCGGAGCCCGACGCGCCCGAACCCCGCGCTGTCGGGAGCGAGAGTACGGCCGCCGTCACGCCGCACGGGGGCGATTCCGCCGCCTCCGCGGTCGAGACGGAGGCCGAGCCGGAGCCTGAAGCTGAGCCGGAGCCCGACGAACAGACAGAGTCCGAAGACGAACCGGAGCCGGCGGCCGACGAGGCCGACGCGACACTCGAGAGCGACGACGCCGACACGACGGAGTCGGTCGAAACCGAGGCGGACGACGGAGCCGAGGAAGCCGACGAGACGGCGACGCTGCCCGGGGAGGGAGGCCTCACGGCGGCGCTGGCGAGCGAAATCCGTTCCGGCGCGGCCGACGAGGCGGACGTCGAGACCATCGAAGAAGCGTTCGGCGCGGGCGTCCCGCGCAGCGTCGACGTGCGGATCGCTCGGCTCCAGTCGAGCGTGGCCGACATCGAGGCGTACGCCGACGCGCTCGCAGAGTTCATCGACGGCGAGGGGACCGCCCGGGAGATCCTCGACGGGATCGACGAGCGGGTCGACGACGTCGAGTCCGAGGTCGACGCCCTCGACGACCGGCTCGACGCCGCCGCCGACGAACGCGAGGCGATCGAGTCCGATGTCAAGCGCGTCGATTCGGCGGTCGACTCCGCCACCGAGGCGGTCGACGCGGTCGACGAACGGGTCGACTCCGTCGAGGGCGACGTCGAGACGGTCGACGCCGACGTGCGCGACGTCGAGGACGACGTACAGACGGTCAAGGCCGACGTCGAATCGGTCGACGAGTCCGTCGAATCGGTCCACGACGCCGTCGACGCCGTCGAGAGCGACGTGGACGACCTCGCCGCCGACGTCGAGCGGGTTGACGGGGAGGCGGACGCCGTCGCGGAGACGGTCGACGACTTGGGCGACGACGTCGAGACGCTGTACGAGGAGGTCGACAAGGCGGCGGAACGCGCAGAGACCGCCGAGGAGACGGCAGAGAGCGCCGACGAGGCGGCGGCCGACGCCGCGGACCGCGTCGACGACGTGGAGTCCGGGCTCGAGCGCTTCGACGAGGAGTTCGACGACCTGTGGGACGACCTCGCGAAGGTCGACTCGCGGCTCACCGACATCGAAGACCGGCTCGGCGACGACCTCGACGACGTCACCGCCGAGATCGACGAGATCAACGAGCACCTCGACGAGCTCGACGAGTTCCGGACGCGCCTCAACGAAGCGTTCGGCCCGTAAGGCGACGCACTCGGGCGTTTTGCCCACTTGTCTAACTTTGTCGACGGCCCACCTGCTGCCGGCTCCGAAACGCAACCCGTTTCAGGTGCGCGGCCGCAGATAGCGCAATGACAGACCCGGTTCCGGTCGCCGTCCCGCGCAAGGGTCGCCCGCTCGAAGCGGTGTTAGAGCAATTCGCGGCCGTGACTGACGGCGAGCGTCTCGACCGGCTCGCCGACGACGTGAGCAACACGCTACGGTACGAGAAGGCCGTCACGAAGGGCTCGGTCGACGCCGACGAGGGCCCCTACGAGCGGCTGGCGGAGTACTCCGACCACACGACGCCGACGGAGCCGGAGTTCACGCTGCTGCGCGACGACAGGGACGGGAAGCCCCGTCGGATCGTCTTCGACGCCGCCACGGTCGAATTGGGCGACGTGACGGTCAAACTCGTCGGGCGAGAGGAGCCGTTTCGGGCCCTGCGGACCCACGAGTTCGCGCTCGGATTCGACTCAGCGGACCTCGTCTTAGAAGAGGTAGTTGAGATCAGAGAGCGCGGGCTCGGCACCATCGCCGACATCAACGACCGCATCGACCCGGTCGACACCGACGTGCGGGTCGCGACCGGCCTCGGCGACACGGTGTACCACACGCTGATGGGACGCGAGGACCGACGGGCCCCGAACACGACGTTCGACCGCGAGTACCTCGCCGACTACGAGGGGCCGCTGTGTATCTCGCCGCGGTACGAGCGCCTCGTCACGGCGGTGTTGGGGACCGACGCGCTCGACGGCGTGGAGTTCGTCTACCCGGACGCACACGAGGAGGAGGAGGCCGCAATCGCCCGGTTCGGACTCGGCGTGTACCTCACCGTCACCGGGTCGACGGCCCGGGAACACGGCCTCTCCGTCGGCGAGCACCTGTTCCCGAGCGAGACGGTCCTGATGCGGAACGCGGTCGAGACGGACGAATCGGTCTCCCGCGTCCTCCGCGCGCTCGAACGCGAGGCGGCCGACTCGGAGATCAGCGTCTGACTCCGCGCCGACGATATCGCGACATGCGATATACGTGTCCGTGTCTTGTCGGACTGTACTGATCTGGCTTCTGGTCGGGGCCCCATTCGCCGCCGAGTTCACCCTGTGTGAACTTTGGGAGTTCGCTTCGAGATACGCGAAACACTGATTCGGTCACAGGTCGGTGGCCGTCGACTGGTCGCGGCGACTTCTCGATCGATATCGAGACGAGTGCGTCACACCTGCCGGAGCCACTGGAGCACTTCGTCGAAATATTTTATATGCGTAATTGTAAGCCCACATTATCGTGATAACAGTACTAGAATACTGGATAGACAGCTCTGCGGAGTCATATGAGGGGCCTACACTAGATGATAAGTGACTTTATCCGGAAATCTGGGACATATTGAAGTGACCGCAACGAGAACCCCCGTTCGAGAGATGGGAGGCGACCGACAGTCGGTGAAGACGTACGTGCCGACGGAACAGAAAGACGTGTGGCGCGACCACGCAGACGAACTCGACATGTCGCTGAGCGAGTTCGTCAGGACGATGGTCCAAGCCGGGCGACGGGGGTTCGCCCCGGACGACTCACCGCCGCGCGAGGAACCCGCTTCCGAGCCCTCAGACCCTGGGGGTCACGACCTGGAAAGCGGCGTCCGCGAGGCTCTCGAATCCGGCCCCCGTTCGTGGGACGAGCTCGTCGAGGCGGTGGTCGGCGACGTGGAGGACGAGCTCGAAGCGACGCTCGACGAGCTCCAGGATCGGAACCACGTCCGATACAGCGGTCGTGACGGAGGGTACGTGTTGACTGATGAGTAGCACGCGCGCGGCCCCCGACCCCGACGATCCGGTCGGGTACTTCCTCGAGGACCTCACCTACCACGGGAAGACGGACCGAACGAGGGAGGCGTACGAGCGAGTCCTCCGGCGATTCGAGCGGTTCCTCGACGGCGAGGACCCGGCGTCAGCGTCGCACCGGGACTGTATGTCGTTCGTCCACTCGCTGCGGGGCGATGTCGCGGACAGCACCGTCGCGACCTACGCCGCGTACCTCCACCGGTTCTACGGGTACATGACGGAGGTGGGCGCGTTCGACAGGAACCCGATGACGCTCGTCATGGAGGAGATGGACGAGACTGTCGACAAGGACCCCGCCCGCCGCGATGTCTCCATCCCGGCGATGCGGTCGTTCGTCGCCGAGATCAGTCACCCGCTCCACCGCGCGCTCGTGGTGACGCTACTGAAGACCGGGATGCGGGTCGGAGAGCTGTGTAACCTCGATCTGCGCGACGTCTCGGTCGTTGACGCAGACCTCAAAGCGGCGTACTCGCTCGGGGACCGCCCGGCGTTGTCCGAGCGACCGGATTCGGTCTACGTGACGGCCGAGGCCGCCGTCGGCGAGGAGCTGAACGGCGAGGTGCGGACGGCCGCGAACAAGCGGAAACGCGGGACCGTGATCCCGGTTGACGACGAGCTCCGTCGCACGCTGAAGCGCTGGCTTGCGGTGCGGCCGGACTCGGCGTCGCCGGCCGAGCCGCTGTTCGTCGGCACCGCAGAGGGATGGGGCGAACGGCTGGAACCGCAGGCGGTCAGGCACGTCGTGGAGCGGTACGCCAGGGAGGAAGGGTGGTATCGCACGGGTGGCGGCGCCGACGAGAACGTCACGCCCCACTACTTCCGCCACTTCTTCACGACGCACCTCCGCGACCGGACCGGCGACCGCGGCGTGGTGAAGTACCTCCGGGGCGACGTCGCCGACGACGTGATCGACACGTACACCCACAACTGGGGCGATCAGGTTCGGGAGACGTACGAGGCGAACGTCTATCGGCTGTTTCCGTAATCGGATCTCGACACTCCCGCGTTTTTAGTCGTCTCGTAGACAACGAATAACGCTCGATCGCGAACAAGTAAATCGTATGTCGCTATACTGAATACGGGGGCAAACGTCTCGGCTAGCATCGACCGACGAATGGGGGACGGCGGCGCGGAGACACCGTGTCACTCATGTGTCGCGAAGGGCGTGTGGGACGACGATGGCGCTCCTCGAAGTGACGGCCGTAACCGGTCTCTCAGTGGTCACCGGAACGGCTGTTACAGCCCTCCTCTGTGTCGGACCGCAGCAGGTGTCCCGAGCGATGACCAGCGCCGACGACCGCGTGCGCGAGGTCGCCCCCTACCTCGGTGCGGCGCTCGCGCTGCTCGCGGTCAAGCAGCTCACGCAGGGTTATCGGCTGCGGCTCTCGCGGGCCCTCGACTGGAACATCACCGACGAACTGTACGCGCTCGAAGGCGGATTCGTGGCTTGGCTCCAGCGGCTGACCCCGGAGGCGACGCTGGAGTTCTTCACCGTGAGCTACATGATCGGGTTCGCGTTCCTCCTCGTCGCGGCGCCGGTGACGTACTTATTGTCCGCCGAAGACGGACGGCGCCACCTGAAGGAACTGCTCGTCGCGTACATGCTGAACTACGCCGTCGGTACCGTCTGCTACACGCTGTTCGTTTCCTACGGACCGCGGAACTACCTCGACGCGGTGTCGGGGCTGATGTATCAGGTGTACCCGCAGACGCAGGACCTCACCGCGGCGGTGGCGTCGAACACGAACGTGTTCCCGTCGCTTCACACCTCCCTCTCGGTGGCTGTCCTCGCCGTCGCCTGGCGGTCACGCCGGACCCACCCCCGGTGGACGCCCGTCGCCGCCGCGGTCGCGGCCGCCGTGGTGTTCTCGACGATGTACCTCGGGATCCACTGGCTGACCGACGTGGTCGTCGGCGTCGCCCTCGGCGTCGGATCCGTGATCGCCGCGGAGCAGATCGTCGACCGAGTGGAGTCGCCGTCCCTCGGGGTCGACGATGAGGAGGACCGAGTCGCCGCCGGCCAGGCCGGCGACGACTAACCGCCTCGGGCCACGTCGAGAGCCGGGCCTTCAGGCATCGGGGTCGGAGAGAAATCGGATGCGCGTCGAGGGTCACCCCTCGCCGGGGGTCACTCCTCGTCGAGCAGGCTCTCGACCAAGTCCTCGGGGTCGAACAGGGTGATGTCGTCGTACCCTTGTCCGGTCCCGAGGAAGAGGATCGGTTTGCCAGTGACGTACGCGACCGAGATGGCCGCCCCGCCGGAGGAGTCGGCGTCGGCCTTCGTCAGGATCGCGCCGTCTATCGCCGCGGCGTCGTTGAACTCCTTCGCGCGGTTCACCGCGTCCTGGCCCGCGACCGCCTCGTCGACGAACAGCGTCATGTCCGGGTCGACGACGCGGTCGATCTTCTCCAACTGGGCCATCAGGTCGTCGCTCGTGTGGAGCCGCCCGGCCGTGTCGCCGAGGACGACGTCGACGTCATTCGCCTCTGCGTACTCGACGCCGTCGTAGATGACGGCCGCCGGGTCGCCGCCCTGATCGTGGCTGATCAAGTCGCGACCGAGGCGGTCGGCGTGTTCGCGGATCTGCTCGTTCGCGCCCGCGCGGTAGGTGTCACCGTTCGCGAGGACCGACGAGTAGCCGCGGTCCGCGAGCCACTCGGAGAGCTTCGCGATGCTCGTCGTCTTCCCAACGCCGTTGACGCCGGTGAAGACGATGGTGACGGGCTTGTCGGCCTCAGCGATCCGCTGTTCGAAGTCGAACTGCCCGACGGCGATCACGTCGAGGAGCGCGTCGTGAAGCGCCGACTCGACAAGCTCGCCGGTCGTCTCGACCTGCTTGCGCGACTCGCCGAGCATGCTCTCGCGGACGCTGTCGAGTATCTGCTCGGCGACGCTCATCTCCACGTCGCTCTCGAGCAGCGCCATCTCGAGGTTCCACAGCGGCTCCTCTAAGTCCTCCTCCTCGATGATGATCCGGCCGGTCGCGAACGCCTTCGCGCGCTGGAACGTGCTCGGCTCGTCCGCGTCGGTCTCCCCGGAGTCGGCCTCGTTCGCACCGGTCTCGGCGGCGGCTCCGTCGGCCGAGGCGTTGGTCGCGTCGGCGCTGCTCTCGGGGGTCGCCTCGTCGCCCGGCGACGCGTCCTCCTCGGACTCCGTGGACTCTTCGACGTCCTCCCGGAAGCCGGAGAGCTTGTCTTTCAGTCCGTCGAACACGGTCGAATCCCCGGGTTACTCCCCGTCGTCTTCCTGCGCCTGCTGCATCTGCTGCATCTGCTGTTGCTGCATCTGCTGTTGCATCTGCTGGGCCTGCTGCTCGAGCTCGTCGCTCTCGGACTCGAGCTCGTCGACCTCATCCTGCGTCTCATCGATCCGGTCGTCGAGCGCCTCCTGCTTGCGCCGGAGGACGTCGATGGCGTCGCCCTGCTCCTGCTCCGCGGAGTAGTTCCCGCCGAGCGAGACGATGACCTCGTCGATGTCCTGGACCTCGGCGCGGAGGTACGCGCCGCCGCCGAGCGGCACCTGGACCGTCGCGCCGGTGTCGAGCGTCTCGATGGCCTCGATGGCGTCGTCGATGTCGGCCTTCTCCTCGCGGTAGTCGGCGATCTCGCCCTCGAGGGCCTCGATCTCCTCGTCGAGCGCCTGGATCTCCTGGGAGAGCTGCTGAAGCTGCTGTTGTCCGCCGCCCATCATGCCTCGGACACCTCCTCGATCTCGATCTGGGTGCGCTTCCGGTTGTGCTGGCTCCCGACCGTGGTGTAGATCCGCTCGCGGGCGAGGTCCTCGTTCTCCGCGTCGACGTCCTTCGTGAACGGCTGGTCGCCGTCTCGGCTCTGGAACCGTCCACTCACCGTGTAGGTACTCATGTTCCTCGATCCGGCAGGGACAGGGAAGTATCTTCCTAAAAGGGGACAGGCGGATCCACCGCCGCGGACGACGCGGAGCGGCCGAGAACGGCCGACCTCACCCGGAGAGGTCCGCGAAGCGGAACCGGACGACCGCGAGCGCGACGAGGACGGCCGCCGCGGCGGTCAGGATCGCCGCGCCCGCGAGGTCGTACTCACCCAGCACGAGCACGGCGGAGGGGTCGTAGTGCGCCGTCGGGCTGACGTCGGCCGCGGCCGAGAACTCGGTGCTCGCGACGACCGACTCGAACATGAACAGGGCGAACAGCACGCCGATCGCGACCCGCTGGGCGACGCCCGGTCTGGCGACGAGCGTCGACACGGCGACCCCCAGCGCGACGCAGGTGAGGTGGTACGGCACCGCGAGCGCGTGGACCGCGAGGAGCCGCTCGACCGCGATCGTCTCGCCGACCGCGACGACCCCGACGTAGGCGACTATCGGCAGCGCGACGTTCAGGAGGACGACGAGCGGGACCAGCCCGATGAACCGCCCGATCACCACGTCGCGGCGCGCGACGGGCGCCGACAGCGTGAGGTCCATCCGCCCGGAGGCGACGTCGCCGGCGATCGTCCCCCCCGCGAGGTACGCGAGGTAGAGCCCGACCAGCAGCAGCCACGCGAACTGGTAGAACTCCACCGCGAGGAATCCCTCTATCGAGGAGATAGCGATGATCCCGAACGCCTCCTGAAGCGCGGGCGGGAACGCCTCGACGTACGCGTCCAGATCGACGTCCGCGGTCGCCAGCGACGGGAAGAAGGCGAGGAACAGCAGCAGAAAGGCGGAGAGCAGGCCCGTCGCCACGGCCGACCCGCGGGCCCGCCCGACTGCGTCGTACCGCGCGATCGCGAGCCACGGGGTCGCGCGGTCGCTCATTCGATGTCACCTCCCGACGCGGCGGTCGAATCTGTCGGGGACTCAGACGCGGCGGTCCCCCCGGGCCGCTGTCGCTCGCCGCCGCCGACCGGTCCCGGGACGTCGCCGTCGTAGAACGTCATGAACGCGTCCTCGAGCGGCGCGTCGACGACGTCGAGGTCGCGGACGGTGTACCCCGACAGCAGGTCGATCAGCGCGTCGTACTCGCCGGTCCACGTGAACGAGACGGTCTCGCCGACGCGGAGGTTCATGATCCCCCGCCGCTCGAAGTCGCCCCGCTTGACGTCCTCGGCGACGCGGAGCCGGACCTGCTTGCCGCCCCGCGAGCGGAGGTCGGCGACGGACTCGACCGCGACGAGGTGCCCCTCTCGGAGGACGCCGACGCGGTCGCAGAGCGCCGCCACCTCGCCGAGGACGTGCGAGGAGAGGAGAACGCTCGCCCTGTCGTCGACCCGCTCGCGGACGAGGCCCGCGAACTCCTCCTGAAGCAGGGGGTCGAGCCCAGAGGTCGGCTCGTCGAGCAGCAGAAGGGCCGGGTCGTGCATGAACGCGGCCACCAGCGCCACCTTCTGCCGGTTCCCCCGCGAGAGGTCGCCGATGCGGCGCGACTCGTCGAGCCCGAACCGTTCGACCAAGCGGTCTCGGCTCGACTCGCCGCGCAACGCCGCCTGGTGGTCGAGGAACGCCTCGGCGGTGCGGTCGCGATCGAGCCCCGGATCTCCGGGGAGGAATCCGATGCGCTCGCGTGCGCGACGCGATTCGACCGGGTCCGTCGCGTCGCGGCCGAGCAGCGTCGCCCCGCCGTCAGTCGGCGACAGGAACCCCAACAGCGTGCGGATCGCGGTCGTCTTGCCGGCGCCGTTCGGGCCGAGGAAGCCGAAGACCTCGCCGTCCTCGACGGCGAACGAGACGTCTTCGATCCCACGGACGTCGCCGTAGTACTTGGAGAGGCCGCGACACTCGATAGCGGGCATACCGCCCCCAACACCGCTGCGGCTCTTAAATGTGAGAGTACGCGGAGAGAGGGATAGCGGCGCAGTCGAATAGAACCGGCGGTTCAGTCGATGAACGCGAGCGTCTCTTCGATGCGGCCGAGCTCCGGCCCGGTCGTGTCCTCGCCGACGACGTACCCCTCGTCGGTGGCGATCAGGCCGGAGCCGACGAGCGGTGCGCCGTAGTTGACAGTGCCGAGGTCGGCGCGAACGTCGAGCGCCTCCTCGACCGCCTGGAGCTCTGACTCCGTCGACTGGGGGTGACAGAGCACGCCGGTGTCGTTGGCGACCGCCGCCGTCCCGACCGTGCGGACGTCGCCGAGGTCGCCCCGGGTCACCGGGACGTCGAGCGCCGTCTTGATCGTCTGGATCGACTCGCGCGAGAGGTCTGGGTGGACGTACGCGCCGTAGTCGTTCGCGAGGACGACGTTACCGGCGGCGTTGATCTCGCCGGGGAGCTCGTGGACCGGCGCGCCCGCGGCGTCGGCGATCCGGTCTTTCTCCCGTTCGGTCGCGCGTGACGAGACGAGGATCCCGTTCTCGTTGCCCGTCGCGAGGGCACCGACCGTGTTGGACCTCCCGACCGTCGTCAGCAGCGGCTCTGCGCCGAGTTCCGTCCCGAGGTCCTCGGCGAGCGCCTCGTCGACGTCCGGCCGGACCAGCAGGAGGTCGTCCACGGCGCGGGCAAACACGCCCACGTACGACGAGCCGGTGAAGGTCGCCCGTAACACGTTATTCGGCGTGTTCGGCTTCGACGACCGGCTCGCCGTCCTCGACGAACCGGGCCGCGCGGACCCGCACGCTGCTGGGCGGGTTCTGTCGCCCGTTCTCCCAGACGGCCTCGTTGACGGACCCGTCGATGATCACGTCGGCCTCGTCGACAGAGAAGTGCTTCGCGAGGTGCTGGCGCGTGATCTTCATTGCGTAGTCGGCGCGCTGCTGGACGGGCTTCTCCTTGGCGTCGCGGAGCGGGACGGTGACGACGCGCTCCTCGAAGTCGTTCGTGGACATTTACTCGTCCAGGTCGTTCCGACGCCAGTTGCGCCGCTTGGGGTTTCGCGTCACGTTCATGTCCGTCTTCATCATGACCCACGCGGGGACGCGGGTGTTCTGGCGCTCCGCCTTCGCCAGACGCTTCTTTTGAGCCTTCGACTTGTCTCCCATAGTGGCGCACACTTTCCACGGCGCGCATAAAACCCCTTCCATACGACCCGCCCGAGACGGTCGCGAGTCGCCGTTCAGCCAGCGGTCTCTCCCTCGTGACCGCTACAATCCACGCTCGGCGATCCCCGCGTAGATCCGACGGCAGCGGTCGAGGACCGCGAGGCTGGCGCTCTCGGTGTCGGTGTGCGCCTCGCCCGGCTCTGAGGCCCCGCAGACGAGACAGTCGGTGCCGGCCTGCGCGAGCCAGCCCGCGTCCGTCGCGTGCGGCTTGGTGACTTGTTCGGGCGTGTCGAGCGTTAACTCGTCGTGAACTGTACGGGCGACGTCGAGGGCGGCGTCCGCGAACGCGGCGTCGCCGCAGGCCATCGGCGGGAGGTCCTGATCGACGACGTGCTCGACGCCGGGCGTCGCGTCGGCGACCCCCGTCAGGTCCGCGCGGCCGCCGGGCACGGTGCGCTCGTCGACGGTCGCCTCGCAGCGCTCCGGGATCACGTTCCACGTCTCGCCGCCGTCGACGATCGTGATCGCGAGCGACCCGGAGACGTCGTTCCCGAGGACCGTCGCCTCGGGGGCGTCGAGCCCGCGGACCGCGTCGATCGCGTCGCAGGCGCGGTAGATCGCGTTCTCGCCTGCCTCCGGCTCGGAGGCGTGCGCCGCCTCCCCGTGTGCGACGAGCCGCGACCCGCGGCGGCCGCGGTGGGCGACGACGATGTCCGTCACGCCCGGCTTCGAGTAGTTCGTCGACCCCTCGGCGACGACCGCGCGGTCCGGCGCGAACCCGGCGTCGATCGCGTGCCGCGCCCCCTCGCCGCCGACCTCCTCGCCGACGAACGAGGCGAAGATCAGTTCCCGGCCGGCGGGCGGCGTCGCGTCCCGGAACGCGAGCATCGCTGCCGCGACCGACCCCTTCATGTCGGCCGTGCCGCGGCCGTAGATCCGGCCCTCGCGCCGCTCGACGACGTACTCGCCGTCGACTCCCTCGCCGGTCGTCTGCTCGGGCGCGGGCGGGACGACGTCGTGGTGCCCGACGAGGGCGAGCGAGTCGGCGTCGGGGTCGTCGGTCGCGCCCGCGAACGCAAGCACGTTGCCGGCCTCGTCGCGCTCGACGGTCGCGTCCGTCTCCGCGCGCAGCCACTCCTCGATCGCGTCGCCCGCTGCCGTCTCGTCCTCGTGCGAGGGGATCGAGACGAGCCGCTCGGTGAGGTCCGCGAGTTCGTCCATGGACTCAGTGATGGTCGTCGGCGCATAAACGCGTCCCTCGGGGCGGGCACACAGAACGCCGCGAGCCTGACCGCCGCGGACGGCCGACGCTCAGGTGGTGAACAGTTCGGTGTCGTCGGGCACCGCGAACAGGCCGAGCCGGACCCCGGCGTCGAGCCAGCCGTACCCGTACGAGTAGGAGGCGAGCGCGTTCACTGGGTCGCCGTCGGCCCGGAAGTGCCGGCCGTCGTCGAGGTACGACTCGGCCATCTCCGTCACGTCCGCCGCGGCCTCGCCCAGCGGCGTGTCCGCGGGCGGCCGCGGCTCAGCGGCGGCCAGGGCGTCCGCGAGCATCCGCTCGTAGCGGTCAGTCTTCTCCTCCAAGTCGGCGGCCATGCCCGACTGTTCCGTTGAGCGGACAAAAACGGCCGGGTCGGGGGCAGTTAAGACGGCGCGGCCGCGGCGGAGTAAGCGCGGCGCGTCGGCACGGTTGACCCGAAGCCTTTCACGCGGCCCGTGCGAGTCGCAGCCATGAGCGAAGCCGCGGCGTGCGCGTACGTCCATGACGTCAGCGGCGACCGCTTCGACGACGTCGACGGCGAGGCGTGGGCATGTCCGCGAGACACCCTAGACCACGCCGACTACTGCGTCTTCCACCAGCCGATCCGGGCGCTCCCCGAGCGAGGTGTCACGGCCGAGCGCATCGGCGCGGCGATCGTCGACGTCGTCGAGTCCGGCACCGAGAACAGGCTGTTCGGAGCCGTCTGTCCGGGGATCGACCTCGAGTACGCGGTCGTCGACGGCGAGACGACGCACCCCATCGACCTCCGCGAGTCGTGGATCCTCGGCGACGTCGAGTGCCACAACTGCCGGTTCGCGAACGTCGTCCGGTTCGACGGGTCGGTATTCGAGTCACGGGCCGTGTTCGAGGACGGGAGCTTCGCCGCCAGCGCGAGCTTCACCGGGGTCGAGTTCCGCGGACCGGTCTCGTTCAACCTGACCGCGTTCCGGCGCTGGGCGGACCTCAAGGACGCGACGTTCCGCGACGAGGCCGTCTTCCGCGGCGCAGCGTTCGAGAAGGGGCTGTTCGGCGTCGGCGTGACGTTCCGCGGGGCGGCGGACTTCATGAACGCCGAGTTCGACTCGGTTGCGAACTTCCACGAGGCGACATTCGAGCGCGGCGGGCTGTTCTCTTCGGCGACGTTCCGCGGCGACGCGAAGTTCACGGCCAGCGACCTCGGCGCGCCGGTGGCTGTGGGGACGAACTTCGTCGACGACCCATCGCTCGCGGGCTCCAGCCTGCCGTACAGCGACGGGGCGATCCCCGGGACGTGTCTGGTGCTCACCTCGGGGGTGTGCGTCGGCGACATCCAGCTGGCCGGCACGACCGCTGAGTCCCGGATCCTCGTCAGGGACGTCGACCTGCGGGGTGACGTCGAACTGCGGGAACTGACCGCCCGAGGGGACGGTCCGGTCACCGTCGACTTCCAGAACGTCGACGCCGTCTCGGGCGTGATCGAGGTCGCGGTGGACCACGTGTTCGACTTCGGCGGGAGCGTCGTCGGCGATGTGCTGTTGGAAGGGGCCGCGTCGGCAGATCCGGATCTCGAGCGGTTCCGCTTTGAGAACGCCGTCTTCGACGGTTTCGACTTCGGCGCGTACCGGTCGCTGTTCGACCGGTTGGAGTGGCGGCTCCACGGGGACGACGGGGCGACGCCGGCGGAGCGCGAGAACACGTACCTCCGGGTGAAGAACGGCGCGGTGGACATCGGCGAGAACACCGCGGCGCGCGAGTTCCACTTCCGAGAGATGCTCAACCGCGGCCGGTCGTACCGCCGGGCCGCGTTCGGTGGAGGCGACTCGGACCGACGGGAGGCGGACGGGCGGGCGCGGCTCCGCTTCGCGCGGAAGTGGCTGAGCAACCAGGTGCTCCGGTACACGTGCGGCTACGGCGAGCGCGCCGGGCGCGTGGTGTACGCCTCCGTGGCCATCATCGCCTTCTACGCGGCGGCGTACGCCTGGCTCGGCGTCGAGCTGACGTACCGGGGCCCGCTCGCGGCGCTCGCCTTCAGCTTCCAGTCGTTCAACGCGCTCGTGTTGGGGATCCCGGAGGTTTCGACGCCGTTGCTGGGCGTCGTCGTCGCCAGCGAGGCGTTCATCGGGCCGTTCTTCGTAGCGCTGTTCGTCTTCGCGATCACGCAGTCCGTCGGGCGCTGATCCCGCCGGAAAGCGGTAACGCGCCCCGTGGGATTTTATTTCTCAGACTCCCCAAGATTCGAACAGATGAGTTCCCGCAGTCGCCTCCCTCCAACGGGGCGATCAACCCTCGCGATCGTGGTCGCGACGAACCTCCTCCCGCTCGCCGGCGTCGTCGGGTTCGGCTGGCGCGTCGGCGAGCTGCTCGCGGTGTACTGGATCGAGGTCGCCGTCCTGGTGATCGCCCACAGCGCGGCCGCGATGTTCGCCGAGCGACCGATCCGCCTTGAGGGCCGCTCGTTCTACATCACCGGCTACGACGAGGGCGCCGAGCGGGACGAGGTGTGGGAGCGCGAGCCGGAGCCGATCCGCCTCGTCTCGTGGCTCCCCCCGATCTACCGCCGGAACTTCCGCGTCGTCCGCCGGTCGCTCGGCGTCTTCGTCTTCCTGCTGTTCCCGCTGGTGGGAGTCGGCTGGGACGCGCTCTCGTACCTCACGCCCACCGTCGGGGTGGCGGCGTTCGGCGTCTGCGGCGCGCAGGTCGCGGAGGTGCGCCAGGAGTTCTTCGCCGAGCGTGCCTACGAGGAGCGGTCGCCGTACATGGTCGTCGAGGCCGCCCAGCGCGTCGTCTTCTTCTACTTCGTCGTCGGGATGCTGACGGTCGTCCCGGTGACGTTCGGCATCTTCGTCATCGAGGCGGCGCTGGCTCCCGGGGTTCTGGACGGCGTGGCCGACGCGGCCGGCGTCGAGGTCCTCCTCCTGCCGTACCTGTTCCCGATCGCGCTCGGAAAGGCGCTCGTCGAGTGGAGCCGTCGCCGCGCCTTCCGGGAGGACGACCCGGACGGCGTCGCGACCTGGTTCACGGGCGAGGACGCCAGGCGCGACTGGAAGAAGGACGAGGAGTCCGTCGGAGACGGTTGACGACGCGAGGCGCGGTCGCATCGACGACGGGAGGGAATCGAACGCGGGGAGCGGACAAGACGCGGCCGGCGTCGCGGTGCCGAAAGCGCAACGCCGATACGCTCGGCCGCGAAACGGCGGGGCATGTACGAGGCCGTTCACGCCCACCCCGACGGGGAGGCGACCGTCGCGCGCCACGCCGCGACCGCCACTCGGCAGGGGTACGACGGGATCGTGGTGCGGTCGCGCGACGCGCTGGCGGCAACCGGCGATGGCGGTCCAAGCGCGGCCAACCGCGACCGGAGTCCGGCCCGCGACCCGGACGCACTCCGTGAGGAGTACGGGATCGACGTCGTCGACGCCGTGGAGGTCGACGCCGACGACCCGACGAGCGCCTCGGGCGCGGTCGGCAACTACCGTTCCGACCGGACCGTGGTCTGCGTGGTCGGTGGCGACGACGCGCTGAACCGGTTCGCGGTCGAGCAGGCCCGCGTCGACGTGCTCGTCCGGCCGATGGCGGGCGGCGGCGACTTCAACCACGTCCTCGCGAAGGCGGCGCGCGACAACGGCGTCCGCGTCGAGTTCGACTTCGGTCCCGCCCTCCGGGAGACCGGCGGGAAGCGGGTCCGGGCGCTCGCCGATCTCCGGAAGCTCCGCGAGATCGTCGGCCACTACGACGCGCCGTACGTCGTGAGCGCGAACGCGGGGTCGCACCTCGAGCTCCGCGCGCCCCGCGAACTGGTCGCGGTCGGCGAGGCGATCGGCTTCGACGCCGAGGCCGTCCGCGAGGGGCTCCGGGCGTGGGGAGACCTCGCCGAGCGCAACCGGGAGCGGCGCTCCGAGGGCTTCATACAGCCGGGGGTCCGACGTGGCAGGTATGAAGAAGACGGTTGAGGAACACGCCGAGCGGTTCTCCGAGAAGGCCGCGGCGTACGACGACTCGAAGAGCGACGAGTACCACGCCTGCGCGAGCCTCGTGATAGACCACGCCTCGCCGGCGCCGGACGACGTCGTCCTCGATCTGGGGGCCGGGACCGGGGCCATCGCGCTGGCGGTCGCCGAGAACGCCGACCGCGTCCTCGCCCGCGACATCAGCCAGGGGATGATGGACGAGGGGCGAAAGAAAGCGGCCGATCGCGGCCTCGAAAACGTCGAGTTCGCCTACGGCGAGTTCCGGGATCCCGGGCTCGACGTGGACCAGGACGTCGATGTCGTCACGTCGAACTTCGCGCTCCACCACCTCGCGGACGACGAGAAGCGCGAGGCGATCCGGGTGATGAGCGAGACGGGCGCGCGGCGGATCGTCCTCGGCGACGTCGCCTTCTTCGAGGAGCCCGACCCCGAAGCCCCGTTCTACAGCCCGGAGGTGGACGACCCTGCGACGGTTGGGACGCTGGTCGAGGCGTTCACCGACGAGGGGTTCGCGGTGACGGCCGTCGAGCGCGTCCACGACCAAGTGGCGGTGATCGTCGCGGAGCGGCTCCGCGATCTCCCGGCGTGATATCGCCGTGAAGCACCTCCCGAAACACCTCCGACCGCGGTGGCGGTACCTCGCGGTGGGGATCGAGTCGTGGGCGGACGCGGCGATCGGGCGGCGCGCGTTCCAGCGCGCGCTGTGGTACAGCGCCGGCAACCTGCTCGGCGACGCGGGCAGCGCCGACGCCGACCTGACGCTGCTGTCGTTCGCGCACGCCGACGGGACCGGGGAGGCGGTCGTCAGGGTCAGACACGGCCACGTCGACGAGGCGCGGGCGGCGGTCGCCTGCGTGAGCGAGGTCGACGGCGAGCCGGTCGGAATTCGTGTGCGGGGGATTTCGGGGACGGTGCGTGCCTGTGAAGAAAGATATATGGGTCGCGCGACCGCCAATTCGACACAGCGAGACGTCGCGTTCGGCGGCGCCGAGCGGCCCGCCGTCGTGCGCGGAGACGCGTGCGACGTGGCGGCCGAGTCGGACCGCGTCGGCGCGACGACCTTCGACACCGAGTGATATCATGCAGGGCCAATCCCAACAGCAGGCGTACGACCGCGGCATCACAATCTTCTCTCCGGACGGCCGACTCTACCAGGTCGAGTACGCCCGGGAGGCGGTGAAACGGGGGACGGCGAGCGTCGGGATCCGCGCCGAGGACGGGGTCGTCCTCGCGGCCGACAAGCGCGCCCGCTCCCCGCTGATGGAGCCGGAGAGCATCGAGAAGCTCCACAAGGCCGACGACCACGTCGGCGTCGCGAGCGCAGGCCACGTCGCCGACGCCCGCCAGCTCATCGACTTCGCGCGACGGCAGGCGCAGGTGAACCGCCTCCGCTACGGGGAACCCGTCGGCATCGAGACGCTGACGAAGAACATCACCGACCACATCCAGCAGTACACGCAGGTCGGCGGCGCGCGCCCGTTCGGCGTCGCGCTCATCGTCGGCGGTATCGAGAACGGCGAGCCGCGCCTGTTCGAGACGGACCCGTCCGGCACGCCGTACGAGTGGCAGGCGCTCTCGATCGGCTCGGACCGCAGTGACCTCCGCGACTACCTCGAGACGGAGTACGAGGAGGGAATCTCGACGGACGAGGCGATCGGGCTCGCGCTCGACACCCTCGCGCAGTCGAACGACGGCGAGCTGTCCCCGGACGGCGTCGGCGTCGCGACGATCACCGTCGACGATCCCGAGTACGCCGAGCGATCGGTCGACGAGATCGAGTCGATCCTCGACGAGCGCGACCTGCTCGCGACCGACGAGGACGACGACGGCGACGCCGACGAGTAGTAGCGCGCGCCGACTGCGACCGAAGCGACTACTTTTGCGGCCGCGAACGCCGACGCATGAGCGACGACGCCGTAGAGGCACGCGACGCAGACCTCGGACCCGACGAGTCCGCACTCCCGGCGGGGTACGAGCTCCGCGAGACGACGCCCTCCGTCGAGGCGTTCCGCCGACTCCGGCGGGAGGCGGGCATGACCGACCGGTCTCGGGCGGCCGTCGAGCGCGGACTCCCGAACACGACGTACGGCGTCCACGTCGTCGAGTCCAAGTCCGAGTCGGCGGTGGGGATGGCCCGGCTCGTCGGCGACGGTGGGTCCGTGTTCCACCTCTCTGACACGGCGGTCGCGCCGCCGCACCAGGGCAGGGGGATCGGGACGGCGATGGTCGGCGCGCTCATCGCATGGCTTCGCGCGAATGCGCCGGACGGCGCGTACGTCAACCTCTTCGCGGACGTCGACGGCTTCTACGAGCGGTGGGGATTCGAGCGGACCGCGCCGGCGTCGAAGGCGATGGGCGTCCGGACCGAGGAGCTGTAGCCGGTCGCGGCGCGGCGACGCGGCCGCGCCCGCGTCGGGAGAGTTATGCCGTCGGAGACAGACCGGAAACGCGTGCAGAAGACGGCACTCATCACCGGCTGTTCCTCCGGCATCGGCCGCGCTGCGGCGCACGCGTTCCTCGACGAGGGATGGACCGTGTACGCCACCGCGCGGAACCCCGCGGACATCGAAGCGCTCGGCGAGGCGGGCTGCGAGCTCGCCACGCTCGACGTCACCGAGCAGGACGACGTCGACCGCGTCGTGGACCGCGTCCTCGACGAGGAGGGGACGATCGACGCCCTGATCAACAACGCCGGCTACGGGCAGTTCGGCCCGATCGAGGACGTGACCACGCAGCGGGTCCACGAGCAGTTCGACGTGAACGTCTACGGGCCCCACCGGCTCATCCGGGCGGTCCTCCCGGCGATGCGCCGCGAGCGCGACGGGACCATCGTCAACGTCTCCTCGGTCGCGGGCCGGGTGTCGATGCCCGGCGGCGGCGTGTACAGCGGGTCGAAGTTCGCCGTGGAGGCGATGTCGGACGCGCTCCGCAACGAGGTCGACGACCTCGGGATCGACGTGGTCGTCGTCGAGCCCGGTCCCGTGAAGACGAACTTCTCGGATCGCGCGGCGTCCGAGGCCGACCCCGAGGAACGCGAGGGGATCGAGCGGACCGAGGCGTACGACGAGTTCTACGCGATGTTCGATGACACCCAGCTCATCGGCGGCGACGGCCCCGGCTCGGTCGAGCCGGAGCTCGTCGCGAACGCCATCTACGACGCCGCGAGTGCCACGCAGCCGCCGGCGCGGGTCCAGCCCGGCACCGTCGCGCGCGTCGGCGTCCTCGCGCGGTTCCTCCCCGACGCGCTGCTCGACAAGGCGTACGGGTTCGTCCGGAGCTTCACGTCGTAGGCGACCGCAACCGACCCGACCAGCTCACTCGCCGTCCGTGTCGACCGCGAACGGGCTCTCTCCCTCGCGCCAGTCCCACCCTGGGAGTCGCGTCTGAAACCCCGCGGCGAGCGCGGCGTCGAGGTCGTCCGCGCCGGCGGTGCCGGCGCCGGCCCGGTCCGCGTCGGCCGTGGCATCCCGGTCCACGTAGAGGTCCGCGACGTGGAACGTCGCCTGTGCGAGCAGCGAGAGCGGGCGGCCGCCGGCGACCGTCGCCGCCAGCTCCCGGCCGAGCACCTCGTCGACGACGAACCCGGGATAGTCGCCGACCACGTCGAGGTCGCGCAGGAGCGCGACGCAGGCCGCGACGTTGACGGCGACCTCACCGTCCGCGAACACCGCGTCGACCTCGCGGCGGTACGCCTCGGGCGACACCGCGTCCACCTCCGTCCCGAAGAGCCGTCCGAGCCGGTCGCGGGTGTCGTTGAGGATCGGGACCACCACGTCGGCGCGGTCGCGAACCCAGGCGTGTTCGTCGCTGACGGTCGACGGCGTGACGCGCATGGAACGAATTCGGCCGCCGTCCGCTTGCCCTTTGCGAAGGCTTTTATAACGGCGGGGCAGTAGCGTGATCCAAGCGGGTTTTCGCTGGCTGTTCCCGCACGGAACACTACGGACAGTACTTCCACTATGCCTACCCCGTCACGGTCGACCGATCGCGGCGAGTCGCCGCGCGGCGCGCGACTCGACGACGGCGGCCCCGACGACCCGCAGTGAGATATGAGTCAAGTCGATAAGCAACTCGATACGTTGAAATCCGAGATCGAACAGGAGATTCCGAACGACATCACGGTCACCGATGTCAAATACGAGGGCCCGGAGCTGGTCGTGTACACGCGCGACCCCAAGCGGTTCGCCGGCGACGGCGACCTGATCCGACGGCTCGCCTCGAAGCTCCGGAAGCGGATCACGGTCCGCCCCGACCCGAGCGCCCTCTCGCCGCCCGCGAGGGCGGAAGAGCAGGTGCGCGAGGTGATCCCCGACGAGGCCGGCGTCACCGACCTCGACTTCCACGAAGACACCGGTGAGGTCGTCATCGAGGCCGAGAAGCCCGGTATGGTGATCGGTCGGCGCGGCTCGACGCTCCGCGAGATCACTCAGGAGGTCGGGTGGACCCCCGAGGTCGTCCGGACGCCGCCGATCGAGTCGTCCACCGTCTCGAACGTCCGCGGCTTCCTAAAGAACGAGCGCGAGGAGCGCCGCGACATTCTCGAGCGCGTCGGCCGCCAGATCCACCGCGAAGAGATGTCCGACGACGAGTGGGTCCGGATCACGACGCTCGGCTGCTGCCGCGAGGTCGGCCGCGCGGCCTTCATCCTCTCGACGCCCGAGACGCGGATCCTCATCGACTGCGGCGACAAGCCCGGCGCTGAGGGCGAAGTGCCGTACCTCCAAGTGCCCGAGGCGCTCGGCGCGGGCGCGGCGACGCTCGACGCGGTCATCCTCACCCACGCCCACCTCGACCACTCGGCGCTGGTGCCGCTCCTGTTCAAGTACGGGTACGACGGCCCCATCTACACGACGGAGCCGACCCGCGACCTGATGGGCCTGCTCACCCTCGACTACCTCGATGTCGCCGCGAAGGACGGCCGGACGCCCCCGTACGAGTCCGCGCAGGTCCGCGACGCGATCAAACACACCATTCCGCTGGAGTACGGCGACGTGACCGACGTCGCCCCCGACGTGAAGCTCACGTTCCACAACGCGGGCCACATTCTGGGGAGCGCCGTCACCCACTTCCACATCGGCGACGGCCTCTACAACGTCGCGTTCTCGGGCGACATCCACTACGAGGACACCCGCCTGTTCAACGGCGCCGTCAACGACTTCCCGCGCGTGGAGACGCTCGTGTTGGAGTCCACCTACGGCGGCCGCAACGACTACCAGACCGACCAGGAGGACTCCGAGGAGGCGCTGAAGGAGGTCATCAACGAGACGTACGAACAGGGCGGGAAAGTCGTCATCCCCGCCTTCGCCGTTGGGCGCTCTCAGGAGATCATGCTCGTCTTGGAGGAGGCGATGCGCGAGGGCGAGATTCCGGAGATGCCCGTCCACCTCGACGGGATGATCTGGGAGGCGACCGCGATCCACACGACGTACCCTGAGTACCTCCGCGACGACCTCCGCGACCGCATCTTCCACGAGGACGAGAACCCGTTCCTCGCCGACCAGTTCAACCACATCGATGCCGGCGAGGACGAGCGGCAGGAGGTCGCCGACGGCGACGAGTGTATCGTCATCTCCACCTCGGGGATGATCGAGGGCGGCCCGATCATGTCGTGGCTCCGCCACATCGGTCCCGACTCGGACTCGAACCTCGTCTTCGTCGGCTACCAGGCGCAGGGGACGCTCGGGCGCCGGATCCAGAACGGCTGGGACGAGATCCCGGTCGACGGCTGGGGCGGCGGCAGCCGCGGCGACACGCTCACGCTGGAGATGGGGGTCGAGGTCGTCGACGGCTTCTCGGGCCACGCCGACCGGCAGGGGTTGGAGAACTTCGTGAAGACGATGAATCCGCGCCCGGAGAAGGTGCTCTGCGTCCACGGCGACGAGAGCTCGGTCCAGGACCTCTCGTCGTCGCTGTACCACGACTACAACATGCGGACGTTCGCGCCGAAGAACCTGGAGACGTTCCGGTTCAAGTAGGCTCCGCGGGCCGATTCGCGGCCGAGCGGGCTGTCGGGTCGTTTTTGATATCGTCAGACGCCGGCGAGCGAACGCGCCGCGCTCAGTCGTCTCGCCGCTTTGCGGCGGGGGCCTCGTCGGACGGCTCCGAGGAGGTCGACGGGTCCGACGGGTCCGACTCGCGACTCAGGTACGTCGCCAGCGCGCCGGTCCGGGAGGTCCGCGAGCGCGCGTAGATTAGGTACCACGCGAGGCTCCCGACGCTGATACCGACCGCGCCGAGGATCGAGAGGAGCCCCATCTGGACGATCAGCACGACGCCGCCGATCACGCCGAGGACTTGGACCACCGGATAGCCGGGCGAGCGGAAGTCTGGGTCGTAGAAGTCGACGTCGACCTCCCGGAAGACGATCACGGAGAGGTTCTCCAGCGAGAAGACGAGGATGAGGAAGGCGCTCGCGAGTTTCGCCAGGTCGACGACCGGGACGAACGCGATGAGCGCCAAG
Organism: Halorubrum miltondacostae; assembly: GCF_041379815.1. Classification (NCBI taxonomy): domain Archaea; kingdom Methanobacteriati; phylum Methanobacteriota; class Halobacteria; order Halobacteriales; family Haloferacaceae; genus Halorubrum; species Halorubrum miltondacostae. The sequence goes on along the minus strand of NZ_JBEDNY010000003.1, from coordinate 76,796 downwards.
AGCAGCGCGCCGGTGACGAGCACCGCGGTCACCGGCGTCAGGAACCGGGGGTTGATCCGGCCGACCCGCTCCGGCAGGAGCGAGTCGCGGCTCATCGCGAGCAGGAACCGAGAGGTCCCCAGCACGCCCGCGTTCGCCATGCTCGTGAGCGCGAGGACGGCGGTGACGGCGACGACGGTGACGCCCGCGCCGCCGAACACCAACTCCGCGCTGTCGGCCATCGGCGTGAGGGAGGTCCCGCCGCCGGGCCCGCCGCTAACGAGCGTCTCGCCCGGCACGACGCCGACCACGACGGCCACGACGGCGGTGTAGATGATCATCATCACGCCGATGGAAATGAGCATCGCCAGCGGGATGTTCCGGCTCGGTTCGGCGATCTCCTCGGCGACGGACGCGACCTCGCCGATCCCGGCGTAGGAGACGAACACGAAGGCGGTCGCGGTCGCGACGCCGCCGATCCCGTGGGTCGTGAACGGGGCGTACTGCGACGGCTCCACGGGCTGGATCCCGCCGAGGACGTACGCGCCGAGGACGAGGACGACGAGCGAGACGAGCACGCTCTGGACCTGGCCGCTCTTCTCGGTCCCGACGATGTTGAGCAGGATGACGACGACGCCGAGCACGAGCGCGACGGTCTTCACGAGCCCCGCGGGGATGTTCACGAGCAGCAGCAGGTAAGCCCCGAGCCCGACGAGCGCGAACGCGCTCTTGAACACGAGCGAGAACCAGACGCCGATGCCCGCGATCGTCCCGAACAGCGGCCCCATCGCGCGGTCGATGTAGATGTAGGTGCCGCCGTCCTCCGGCATCGCCGTCGCCATCTCGGCCTTCGAGAGCGCGTTCGGGAGAACTATCAGTCCGGCCAACAGGTACGCGAGGACGACCGCCGGGCCGGCCTTCTCGAACCCGACCGCGGGGAGGACGAAGATCCCGCCACCGATCATCGCGCCCATGCTCAGCGTGACAGCCGAATAGAGCCCCAGGTCCCGACTGAGGTCTCCGTCGCTCATTACCTGTCCCTTGTGATACCGACGGTTAACCCTTCGCGATCAGCGAGATTCCGACCGCGAAATCTGTCGGTAGAACGTGACAGACATATTACCTTCCGGGATCGTCGCCGGCCTCGGCGGCCCGGTCGTCGACCTTCCCATCGCGCCGGTCCCGCTCCCGGGCGTCCGGGTCCCGTTCCGCCGGGTCGCCGTGGCCGCCGCCGCCCGGCGTGCGGACGGAGACGGTCGTCCCGGCCGCGACATCGACGGACGTCTTCGCGGGCACGGGCTCGCCGTCGATCAGGTTCTCGCCGAGCGCGCCGTCCTCGCCGCCGTCGAGTCCCCGCGGAGCGATCCGCCGGCGCTCGGTCAAGAGCGAGACCGTCGCGTCCGTCTCGACGGTGACGGTCCGCTCGATCCCCAGTCCGCCGCGGTGACGGCCGTCGCCGCCGCTCGACGGGCGCAGCGCGTACCGCTCGACGCGGAGCGGGTACGCCGTCTCTAGCGCCTCGACCGGCGTGTTGAGCGTGTTCGTCATGCCGACTTGGACGCCGTCCATCCCGTCTTTGGTCGGTCGCCCGCCGAACCCGCCGGCGATCGTCTCGTAGTAGGTGAAGCCGCCCGCCCGGTCGCCGACGATCAGGTTGTTCATGGTCCCCTGCCCGCCCGCGGGGACGACGTCCGGCACCGCCTCGGCGAGCGCGGCCAGCGTCACGTCCGTCACGCGCTGGCTCGTCTCGACGTTCCCGCCGACGACAGCGGCCGGCGGGCGTGGGTCGAGCAGCGACCCCTCCGGTGCGGAGATGGAGACCGGCTCGTAACAGCCGTGGTTCGGGGGGATCTCCGGGTCGGTGACTGCGCGGACGACGAAGTACACCGCGCTCTTCGCCACCGAGAACGGCGCGTTCAGGTTGCCGTCCACCTGGTCGGCCGTGCCGGCGAAGTCGACGTCGAGCGTCCCCCCGTCGACGGTGACCGCGACCTCGATCGGGATCGCCGCGTCCGTCACCCCGTCGCCTTCGAGGACGTCTCGCGCCCGGTACGTCCCGTCCGGGAGGTCTCGGATCTCGGTCTCGACGCGCTCGCGGGAGTAGTCCACGACGGCGTCGAAGGCGTCGATGAGCGTCGCGCCGTGCTCGTCAAGCAGTTCGCCGAACCGCTGCTCGGCGCGGTCGTTCGCGGCGCGCTGCGCGCGGAGGTCAGCCTCGCGCTCGCCCGGCGTGCGGACGTTGGCGAGCAGCAGGTCGCGGACGGCCTCGTTCGGTTCGCCGCCCTCGACGAGCCGGACCGCCGGGAGTCGGAGCCCCTCCTCGAAGATCTCCCGGGCCCCCGGCGGCATGCTCCCGGGCGCGCTCCCGCCGACGTCCGCGTGGTGCGCGCGCGACACCGCGAAGCCGACGATCTCGCCGTCGGGCGCGATCGGCGACACGAGCGTCACGTCCGGGAGATGCGTCCCCCCGGCGAACGGGTCGTTGACGACGAACACGTCGCCGGGGCTCGGGTCCTTCTCTAGGACGACCGCGACCGCGTCCGGCATCGCGCCGAGGTGGACCGGGATGTGCTCGGCCTGCGCGATCATGCGGCCCTCGGCGTCGAACAGCGCCGTCGAGCAGTCCTGGCGCTCCTTGATGTTCGGCGAGTACGCGCCCCGGATCAGGACGTGGCCCATCTCGGCCGCGACGCTCTCCAGCTGGTTGCGGAGGATCTCCAGCGTGACCGGATCGACGTCCGGGTCGCTCACGCGTCGCTCACCTCCGCGATCAGCGCGCCGTCGCGGCGCAGCCGGACGCTCCAGCCGGGCGGGACGACCGCCGTGCTCTCCGCGCCCTCGACCACGACCGGTCCCTCGACGCGCTCGTCCGCCGGGAAGCGCTCTCGGTCGTACACCGGCGTCTCGTGGGAGCCGCCGGGGAAGACCGCCTCGCGGGTGGTTCGTGGGGCGGCCGCTCCGGTCCCTGCGGACTCGATCGCCGGCGCGCTCCGCGGCACCGTCGCCGTCGCGCGGCAGTTCACCAGCTCGACCGGCTCGTCAGCGCGGTAGCCGTACGCCGACTCGTGCGCCGCCGCGAACCGCTCGGCGGCCGCGTCGGGGTCGAACGGCCGGTCGACGTCGACGGTGAGCTCAAAGCTCTGTCCCGCGTACCGGAGGTCCGCGGCGTGCTCGATTCGGGCCGCGTCCGGGTCGCTGACCTCGTCGAGCAGGTCGTCGCTCAGTTCCTCGTAGAGCCCGTCGACCGCTCCCGCGTCGACCTCGGCGAGCGGCCCCTGCCGGGTCCGCACCGCGTCGCGCGTCTCGTCGGCCGCGAGCAGCCCGTACGCGGAGAGGACGCCGGACGCGTGCGGGACGACGACGCGGTCGACGTCGAGCCCGTCGCCGATTGAGACCGCGTGCATCGGGCCGGCGCCGCCGAACGCGACGAGCCCGAACTCCCGGGGGTCGTGGCCGCGCTCGACGGTGACGGAGCGGATGGCGCGGGTCATGTCGGCGTTCGCGACGCGGTGGACGCCGAGCGCGGCCGCGACGGGACCTTCCATGCCCGCCTCGTCGGCGAGGTCCGCGAGGGCGTCGCGGGCGGCCGTCGCGTCGAGCGACAGGTCCCCGCCAAGGCTGGTGTCCGCGCCGACGTACCCCAGCACGAGATTCGCGTCGGTGACGGTCGGCTCCGTGCCGCCCTTGCCGTAACAGGCGGGACCGGGCTCCGCGCCGGCCGACCGCGGACCGATGCGGAGCGCGCCGCCGGAGTCGACCCACGCGATCGACCCGCCGCCGGCGCCGACGGTCTCGACGTCGACCATCGGCGTGCCGATCGGGCGGTCGGCGATCGCCGACTCCGTCGTGCGCTCGACCTCGCCGTCCCGGACGAGGCTCACGTCGCTGGAGGTGCCGCCCATGTCGAAGGTGATCAGCCCGTCACGGTCGGCGGCCGACGCCGTCGCACTCGCGCCAACGACGCCCGCCGCGGGGCCCGAGAGGACGGTCGTCACGGCGTTCCGCCGCACCGTGTCGGCGTCGGTGACGCCCCCGTTCGCCTGCATGATCTGCGGCTGCGGGAGCCCCATGTCGCGGGCCCGCTCGGTGAGGCGGCCGACGTAGCCGTCGATCGCCGGCCGCACGTACGCGTCGACCGCCGTCGTCGAGGTCCGCTCGTACTCGCGGAACTCGGGGAGCACTTCGTGAGAGGCCGACACCGGGACGTCGAGCGCCGCGCGCAGCGCCTCGGCGACCCGCTCCTCGTTCTCTGGGTGCGCGTACGCGTGGAGGAGGCAGACCGCCACTGACTCGACATCGGCGTCGCGGAGGGCGGCGACGAGCGACTCGATCTCGGCGTCGTCGACGGGCCGTTCGACCCCGTCGGGGGTCGTCCGCTCGGCCACTTCGAACCGACGGCGGCGAGGGACGAGCGGCGCCGGCTTCTCGGCGTCGAGGTCGTACAGCGACGGCCGGGTCTGCCGGCCGATCTCCAGCACGTCCCGGAACCCCTCCGTCGTCACGAGCGCGGTTCGCGCGCCGTCGCCCTCCAGCAGCGCGTTGACGGAGACGGTCATCGCGTGGGAGAACTCGCGCACGCTCCCGGGGTCGATCCCCGCCGCCTCACAGGCCTTCTCGATGCCGGCCGCGACCCCCTCGCTCTGGTCGTCGGTGCTCGGCACCTTCGCGGTGACGAGGTCGCCGTCGAGCGAGAGCGCCACGTCGGTGAACGTTCCCCCGACGTCGACGCCGATCGCCCGCCCGGTCGCTTCCCCGTCCATCTACGACACCCCCGCGGCGCCCCGGGGGTCCCGGACGCCGAACGGCGCGGTGTCTCGCTCGCGTAGCATGGAAAACCCTCGTTGCCGGACGCCCTTAAGAGCGCCCCGTTCCGCGGTTCGCCCGTGTACACGTCCTCGGCGGCCACGGCAGCGCGCCGCTGCTCTTACTCGGCGCGGTCGGGTTCGTCGTCTGGGTCGAGCGGTACAGTGATCGGCTCGGCTTCGAGGCGGTGCCGATGGTCGACAACCGCTACGACGACCGGCTCGCGGCGGCCGACGGGGCGCTGCTGTTCGGCGGCACCGCGCTCCTCGTGGAGGCGGACGTCGCCGCCGACCCGTCCGGCACGACGCTTGCCGGCGGAGCCTCGGGGTTCGCGCTCGCGGGGCTGGCGCTGGCGACGCTCGGTGTCGCGACGTTCTCGGCGAACGTGATTCTCGTGGTCCGTCGGCACAGTCGCGGCACGCTGACCCGCGTCGCACTCTGGCGGTTCGCGCCGCGACCCTCAGCCGAGGACGGAGACGCGAGCGGCTCGGACGACACGCGCGACGCGCGGAGTGACGGCACGAGCGACGACGGAGCGGAGCGCGGTCGAGGCGAGGACCGTGGGGAGGCGAGCGCTTAAGCGACGCCGCCACGACCGGTCCGCATGCGCATCGCGCTCATCGCCCACGACGAACTCAAAGACGAGATGGTCGCGTTCGTGGAGGCACACACCGACGTCCTCGGCGAGTGCGAACTCGTGACCACCGGAACGACGGGGAAACGCATCGCCGAGGCGACTGGTCTGTCGGTGAACCGCCAGGCCTCGGGGCCGTACGGCGGCGACCTCCAGATCGGCGGGCTGATCGCGGACGACCGCATCGACGGGGTCGTCTTCCTCCGCGACCCGCTGACCGCGCAGGCCCACGAGCCAGACATCTCGGCGCTGCTCCGGGTCTGCGACGTGAAGGACGTGCCGCTGGCGACGAACGTCGCGTCGGCGGAGCTGCTCGTCGAGGGATTGCTCGGTGGCGATTCTCTCGACTGATACCGCTACCCGCGATGATTTAACCCGGCCGCGCGAAGACGCAGGTAATGACGCGCTCGCAACCGACTCGGGTCCGCGCCCTCGCCCTCTCGCTGCTGCTCGTCCTCGCGAGCGTCGGCGTCGGCGCTGGCGCGGTCGCGGGGCAGCCCGCGACGCCGGACGCGGCGACTCACGCGTCGGACACGGCGAGCGACGCTTCCGTTTTGGGGGCCGCGGTCGGCTCCGAACTCGTCGGTCCCGAAGCCTTCGACCGCGATACCGCCGGTCCCGCGACCGTCGGCCCCGGCGTCGACACGAACGGGAGCGAGGTCGCGCCGATCACCCGGTGTTTCAGCGGGAGCGGCTACCCCATCTCGATCGGCGGCGACACGGGCGGCGCGACGATGGAGACGGTGGTCCACCTCTCCGTGCTGACCGACCCCCGAGCGGGCAACGAGTTCGGGCTCGAGACCGCGGGCCGGCTCGACGGCGAGTCGATCGTGACGCTCGCAGCCGGGGTCAGGCTGACCGGCCGGGAGGCGATCGCGGACGGCTTCGACCCGTTCGCGGCGTTCGACGTGCTGTACACCTACGAGCTACAGCTCCCGATGTTCGCCGGCGCCGTCAGCGACGCCGACTACGAGGACGACGGGTCGCCGATCGGGTCGAGCGCCGGCGCGGTCGACTGCTGACCGCTCACTCCGGCCGCTCGCCGGCGGCCGAGTCCGCCGGCCTGACGCCGCGTATCAGCGCCAACACCGCCTGTCTTGTCGCCTCGAAGCCGTCGTCCGTCGGGTAGGCGCCGCCCGCGAGGAGGTACTCGTCGGCCGCCCACACCGCGAGCAGCGCCTCAACCGGAACCGATTCGCCGTCGACGGCGCAGCGTCCGTGGAACACCCAGAGCGTCGCGCGAGACGCGCTTGGGTCGTCGATGTCGAGGGCACGGTCGTCGCGGCGTTCGAGGTCGACGATGTCCCGCTCGGCGAGGCGCTCGCGGAACCCCTCGCGGGCCCGCGACTCGACGAGTCGGGTGAGCGCCGGGTTCGGGCCGGTGTCGGGCGAGATCCGCAGCCGGCTCGCGAAGAAGAAGGGGCGCGGCGGCGGGGTCTCGCGCTCGTAGCGTGTCGTGCCGGCCGTGACCGAGACCGGCCCCGCGTCGAACGGGCGCTCGGTCGCTTCCGCGACGAGCGTCCACCCATCGAGGTCGCCGGCGACGGTCGGTGGCTCCATAGAACCGCATCTCTCCGGACGGGAATAAAACGGACGGGCGGCGGGAAGGGGCTCGGCGCGGCGGAGCCGGTCAGTGGTCGTCTTCGCGCCACTTGTGCTCGCACTCGGTACAGACGAAGAACCGGGTCTCCGACTCATCGGCCGAGCGGATCTGCTGCATGTACCAGTACGCGCGGTCGTTGTCACAGTTCGGGCACTGGGCGGTCGTCGTCGGGAGCCCCTTGTCCTCGGCGTCGCTCACGTCGACGACCTCGGACTCGACCTGCGACTGGGTGGTCCACTCGCTGTCGTCCGACTCACGCCCGATCTCGTTGCCGCAGGAGTCGCACACCCAGTGGTCCTCGCCCGCGCCGGATTTCATCATGGATCCGCACTCGTCGCAGAACTTCATGCCCGAACCAACCGCGGATCGCATATAAGCGGCGGGATCGCGGGCGAGGGGTCAGAGCGCGCTCCGAACCGCGAGCGACGGCGTCAGTCGGCCTCGGCGTGTTCGGCGAGCGCGAACCGCACGCGCTCCTCGTCGGGGCCTTTCGTCTCCCGACCGGTGACGACGACCTCGCCGATCTCGGCCGTGTCCGCGACGTGCGTCCCGGCGCAGGCGGTCCGGTCGTACGGCTCGTCGTCCGGGTCCATGCCGGCGATCTCGACGATCCGCAGTTCCTCGATCGAGTCGGGGAGCAGGTCGATCCGGGTGCGGTCGGTGTCGAGCGTCGCCTCCGCGGTCTCCCGGTCCATCGTGTAGCTCGACACCGACCGCCCGTCGGCGACGAGCTCGTTGAGCCGCGCCTCGATCCGGTCGAGGTCGTCGTCGGTAAACCGGTCGTAGGCCGCGTCGAGTCGCGCGCGGTCGCGGTAGAGCTGGTTGCCGGTCGTCTGCGCGTCGAACTCGTCGAGCAGCAGCGCGGACAGTAGGTGCTGGGCGGTGTGGTACCGCGAGTGCGCCGCGCGGCGGTCGACATCGATCTCGCAGACGACCTCGGTCCCCGGCTCCGGGAGCGCGGGCGGGTCGCCCGCGTCTCCCGCATCCTCGGTTTCGTCGACCGGTTCGACCTCGTGGTGGACCGTGTCCGCCATCTCGACGTCGACGACGCGCCACCGGGCGTCGCCGTCGGCCGCGCGGACCGCTCCGGTGTCATGCGGCTGGCCCCCGCCGGTCGGGTAGAAGTGCGTGCGATCGAGGACGAGCCGGTCTGGGTCGGAGAGGACGCGCTCGACGGTGGCCTCGAAGGTCGTCACCGCGTCGTCGGTGAGGTAGAGTCGCTCGGTCACGCCCGTGAGAAGGTGCGGCGCGGGAATATATCCACGGCTTCCCGCGGTCGCCGCCGAGCCGTTCCGAGCCGGTCAGGCCGCGTCCGGGGCTATCGCGACTGATAGACGGGTCTCCACGTTTATCAGCGGCCCCGCGCTACGTGCGCGTATGAACGACGGTGAGCGCGGAGTGCCGACCGAGCGCGCGCAGAGCGAGGTGCTCGGCACGGTGCTGCTGTTGGGGCTCACCGTCGCCGTCGTCGGCACCACGGTCGCGCTCGGCGGAGCGGCGCTCGACGACTCCCAGCGGACGGCCGACCTCCAACGCGTCGAGGGGGCGATGACCCAGGTGGACTCGAAGGCCAGCCTCGTCGCGCACGGCGGGTCACCCTCGCAACGGGTCACCCTGGGGACCGGGGGCGGCGGAGACCTCTCGGTCGATCACGACGCCGGACGGATGGTGATCGCCGAAAACGAAACCGGCGACGAGATCGTCAACGCGAGCCTTGGGGCGCTCGTGTACCAACGGGACGGAACGCGGATCGCCTATCAGGGTGGCGGCGTGTGGCGACGGGACGGGGACCGGACCCGGATGGTTTCCGCGCCGGAGTTCCACTACCGCGGCGAGACACTCACCGTGCCGCTGGTGGCGATCTCCGAAAACGCGACCGTCGACGGGGGTCAAGTGGTCCTCACGAGCGACGGATCGCCGGTGGGGCACGTCGCTCAGAACCCGGTGGTCGACGACATCCGGGTGACCGTGACCGGCGACTACCACGAGGGATGGGCCACCTTCTTCGAGAGCCGGACGGACACGCAGGTCGTCAACCGCAGCGACGACTCGGTCAGCGTGCTGCTGCGCTCCGAGCTCGTAGGGACGGGTATCTCGCACTCGATCGGGGCGCTCGGGTCCAGCGAGTTCGATCTCAAGTCCATCGAGTCGCTGACAGCCGATAGCTACGATTCCGCGGGCGCGGGGCCCGGCGAGAGTCGAGAAAACGCGGTCATCGCTGCGGGCGGTGAGATAGACTCCCCGCGAGGTGGCGGTCCCGACTACGTGAGGATCAAAGGTGACCTCCGAGCCCGGTACGAGATCCACCCGAACCCGAACGGGCTCGAAAACGGGAACCACCCGATCGAGGTCACCGGGAACATCACGCAGCGGGCGACGCTCACCGACCCGGAACCGGTCGACGGATACCTCGTCAAGGCCTTCGACAAGTACGACGCCCGCTACGGCAACGCTACGGCGACGACCTACGCGTCGTGGAGCGACCTCGGCGACGACACCCCGATCGCCAGCCGCTCCAACGTCGAAGACGGACTCGACGTCTCCGGCGGCAGCGAGACGTATCGCGTCGAAGACGCCGAGGTTACCACCGCGGGAGACGGTGGGCTGTCGGTCGACGGGGGGACCGTTACCCTCGAGGCGGGCGGTGATCACGCCGGGTTCCGGTTCGACAGCGCCGACCTGTCCGGCGGCGAACTGGTGCTCGACGTCACGGACGGCGACTTGGACCTCCGGGTCGACGACGACTTCGCGATGAGCGGGAGCGGCTCGAATCCCGCAGAGCTCACCGTCGTCGGGGACGGAAACGTCAGGATCTACGCGAGCGACGACCTCTCGATCGAGGACCACTCCGAGGTGACCGTAGACGAGAACGCGGAACTGCGTCTGTTCCACGACGACCGCGACGGGGACATCCAGATCGGCGGGAGCGACGACGGGGAAGGCGTGACCGTCTCGACCGGACCGAACGCCCCCGCCAGCTCGTTCTGGCTGTTCTCGAGCGCGGACGACTTGGAGTTCCACGGCGACGACGTGCCGGTCAACATGACCGGCGTCGTGTACGCGCCGAACGCGATCATCGAGGACGCCGAGGGCGACATCACGCTCCGGGGCGCGCTTACCGTCGACGGGTTCAATGACGTCGACGACGCTCGGTTCACGGTGCGATACGATGAGGCGCTCGCAACCGCCGAGGTGTTCGACGAGGTCGACGAGGTCCCGACGATCAACTACCTCCACGTCTCGACGCAGGAGATCCAAATCGAAAGCGACTGACTCGGTGAGGCACCGCCCCGCTAAGCGGATACCGGCGCACTCAGTCAGTGAGTTTGGTCCCGACCAGCGTCCGGTGGACCACGATAGGTTCGTTCGGGGCAGCGGTCACGTTGACTTTCAACAGGTCGTCTTGAGCGTCGTTGATATCAGTGATTCGTCCGGCCCCGTCGCCGTTTTGGAGATCTCTGAAGTACCTTTCCCAAGCGTCGGCAGTCGAGCCCCGGACTTGGATCGTGACGTTTTCATTCACTTCCGTCGCGGTGCGACCACCGCGGTCGGTCCGAACGAGGACCGTTCGGTCGCCGCCGACGCTCTCGGTTGCTCCCTGACCGATAGCGACGAGTCCGATCAGCGCCGTCTCGCCGAACATGATGTCCGGTTCCCGGAGCATGACGCTGCCCCCGCCGTCGCTACGGATCACCGCGCCGTGTTCGTACCGGATCTCCGTGTCGCCGGTTCCATGGTACACGATTGCTGTCGACGAAACGGCGAGCGACTCGTTGGGCCCGTTGGTCTGATCATATATTTGTATATTCGAGTCGGTCGCGAACGCCAGTCTCCCGCCACCGAGCCGGATCTCCGTCGCCCGGCTCGGCACGCCGTTGCGGCTGATGTCGTTGAGGTTGTCGTGGAGCACGTCGAACGCGCGCTCGACGTTGTTGTCCCGCTCCGCGAGCTGGGCGTCTTCGAGACCGCCGAGGCCGACGGTGAACGTCACGGCGATGGTGGACGTGATGAGCGCGAACACCAGCACGAAGCCGACCGTCTCGCTGACGCCGCGGTCTGCCGCCCAGAAGCCGCCGTCGGAGTCGAGCCACGTCATCGGTCGTCCACCACCACTTGGCCGTCGGACCCGGCGTACGGGTCCCACCAGATCCGGAGGTCGCCGCCGTCGACGGTCGCGTTCGCGACCGTGACGTTCTCGCTCGTGCGGAACGGGACCTCGACGCTCGCGTCGGTCGCGTCGCTCGTCAAGGCGATCGTCCCCGCCGTGTCGTTCGCGGTGACGCGTATCCGATACCCGCTCCCGGACACCCGGTCCGGGAGCGTCAGGGAGCGGTTGACCGTGAGGTCGTCCGGCGAGGACGCGCTCGACGCCACCCGGTCGACCGTGCCGAGGTCGGCCGCGATCCGCTCGCCGACCACCGTGAGTTCCCCGTGGGCCGCGCGCTCGCGTTCCGTCTCGACGAACGACCCGCCGGCGACGAACAGCCCCGAGAGGAGCATCGTCGATATCGCGAGCGTCATCACGTAGCCGACGGTGACCGACACGGCGCGGTCCGTCCCGCCGGGGCCGTCACGCATCGCGCTCACCCGGCGCGAGCCGGACCACGTCGCCGTACGTCAACTCGGGCGTCCGGTGGCGGATCTCGACGTCGACGCCGTAGACGGCGTCGACGACGTACGGTCGCGAGGTGCTGCTGAGCGGGGAGCTCCCGTCGCGGCCGTCGACCACGAGGCTGTACGTTCCGCGCGCCTCGCTACCGTTCTTGTACCGGATCTCGAACGGAGCGGTCCCGTTCTCGTTCTGGACGCCCTCGGCCCACACGAGCGCGTCGAACGGCTCGCCGTTGACCGTCCCGCCGGTGAGATCCACGGTGTGGTTCCCGTCCTGCCGCGGTTCGAACGTCTCGGAGACCGTCGTCGTCCCGTTGTCGACCGTGACGTTGAGATCCCCGCCGGAGTCGACCAGCGTCACCGACCACGTCTCGTTGGTCCCGCCCGCGGTGCTGTCGGCGACGACGGTGAACGGGCTCCCGGTGGGCCCCGCCAGCGAGGCGTTATCGACGGTGAGCCGGAAGTTCCGCGTTCGGTTGGCGTCGCTCGCGACGGTCCAGTCGGCCGTCCCGTTGGGGTCCGTCAGCTCGCGGAATCCGCTCGCGGTCTCGTTCTGAGCGATGAAATAGCCGCACTCGGCTTCGGAGCCTCTCACGCGCAGGTCGGTCACCGTCGCATCGCGCGCCCGGAAGTCGGCGACAGTCCGGTCGTAGGCGCGTGCGCTCGAATTGAACGACCCGAATATCTGCGTCCCGTCGCAGTCGGAGACGTTGGTCAGGCTGCTCGCGTTCCGGTGTTCGCGCTCCAAGATTCCGGCGAGGTCGTCGACGGTGTCGTCGCGGAACTCGATCGCCTCCGCACCGCCCGCGTCGGCGCCGCGAGTCGCGAGGTTCTCCGTGTAGATGACGGTGTTCAACAGGAGGACGACGGCGACAAGGAGGACCGCGAGGGTCAGTCCCGTGATCAGGATGATCTGCGCGCGGTCCTCGTCGGCGTCGCGCCGCAGGAGGTCACTCACATCTGCCATGCGGTGATGCGCACCTCCACGACCGTGTACAGTACCTCCGGGTGGTCCGCGTCGACCGGCGGCGCGTAGAACGACGCGGAGCCGTTCTCCGCGAGGGTGTATTCGTCGTTCGCGCCGAACCGGTCGTCGCCGTACAGCGCGACCCGCGCGCTCGCGGTGGCCGCGTTGTCGCTCGGGGACCCCATGTCGACCATCGAGACGCGACCGGTGCTGTTCCCGCCGTCTCTCGGGAAGGACACGTCGATATCGAAGGCGATCTGCCGGTCGCCGAACGCCTCCTGTAACGGCGCGTGGAGCGGATGGGAGGCGTTCGGGACCGACGCGTAGGTCCCGTCGTCGCCCGCACCGACGAACCCGTCCCCGTCGTGGTACAACAGCGCGGCGGACAGGTTTCCGCTGTCGCCACCCGTCGCTAGGACGTCCTGCGCCGCGATGGCGGCCTGGTTCTCGACGTGCTGGTTGGACGTGCTCGCGGACAGGGGCGTCACCGCGGTCGCCTGCGTCGCGAAGATGAGGCCGGTGACCAACAGTAACGCGGCCGTGAAGGCCTCCAGCGTGTGCGCCTGCCCCCGGTCGTCGGGGAGGTGTTCGACGAACATCTCACCACACCCGCAGGGTCAGACGGTAGGTGTCCGGCGCCGTTCTGTCCTCGGGGTCGTCGATGGTGACGATGCGACTCGCGGCCGCGACGCTCCGGTCGCGCGGCGGTGCGGGTCCGGCCCGCATGGTGGCGTTGTGTCCGCCCGAGTCGAGCTCCCCGACGGTTCCGTTCCACGTGACGGTGACGTTGAGCCCGCGGGTGTCGTCGACCCCGAGTTCCGCGTGGAGGTCTTCCGCGTTCGCCCTCCAGATGCAGTCGGACTCGTCGCTCGCCGTCTCCGAGTCGGTGCCGTTAAAGAACGCGAACGTACAGGCGTGCGAGAGCGTCGCGGCCGATCCGCTCCCGGCGAGCGACGACTCGGCGAGCCGGGCGGCGCCGCGTTCGGCGACGATGACGGTCGCGCCCTCGCCGACCGCGTACGGCTCCAGAAGCGACGGGACGAACGCGAACGTGAACCCGACCGTGACGAGGAACACCGACATCCCGACGACGAAGTCGAGGACCGTCTGCCCGCGGTCAGCCGACATAGATCCACACCCCCAGCGCCAGCGTCATGAGGATCACGGCGTACTTGACGCCGGAGATCAGCTCCGCGTCGCGGATGTACCCGCTGATGAACCCCGAGAGGATCGCCTGGATCGTCACCGCGTGGAAGAACAGGAGCGAGAGGACCTCAGGGTCGATGCTGCCGCCGCCTCCGAACCCCGCCCCGCCCGCGCCTCCGCCGCCCTCGCTCTGTGCGACCAGGTCGCCCATCACGTCGATGAACTGCGTCTGGAGGATGGCCATCACGCCGAGCAGCGTGACGTACGTCATCACGATGATCGCCACCTGCATCCGGGTGCGGGACTTGCGCTCGCGCTCGATGTCGTCTTGGTTCTCCGAGGCCTGCGCGGCCGTCGTCAGCACGTCCGTGATCTGCGAGGACGCCTCCTGCGCCTCGGTGATCAGCTTCACCGTCCGGGCGAGCCGCGGGACCGCGTAGGAGTTGTTGAACTCGACCAGCGCGTCCCGCAAGCTCATGCCGTAGTTCACCTTCGCATGGATCACCTCGAACTCCTCCGCGAGCTTCCCGGTCGAGGTCGCCGAGACCGTGTTCACGGACTCGAGCAGCGTCTGTCCGGTGTCGTTCGCCGACGAGAGCTTCCGCAGCGTCTCCGACAGCTTCCCGGTCACCGCCCGCCGGGAGCGCTGGTGCCACTCGTAGAAGACGCCGAGCGGGATCATCACGACGTACAGCGGCACGTAGAGCCACACGAACGCCGACCACACAGGCCGTGCGATCCAGCCGTCGACCGTCGTCGGCGCCGAGCCGGACGCGACCGCGATGCCGACGAGCGCGAGCGCCGCGGGGACGCTCAACGCGAGGGTGTACAGCGGGTTCTCGCGGAGGAAGAGGTGCGGCGCGGAGAGGATCTCCATCGTCTTGTGCGTCCCCTCGCGGTCGCGGATGCGGTCGAACACGTCGAAGCTCCCGACGAAGGCCTCCACGAGCCCGAAGTGGAGCAGCCCCTCCCGACTCGTCTGACGAAGCCGCTCGCTGCCGCCGTCGGGCTGGAGGTAGCCGTCGCCCGGGTCGTCCTGTTTGACCGTCGAGACCAACACGAGGAACCCGACGCCCACGAGCGGGATGAGCAGGTACACCGTGAGGTACAGGAGGCGGTCGTCGGCCTCGCCCATCATCCCCATGATGACGAGGATGATGATGAGAAGCAGGGGGAAAAGCGAGAGCGTCATGTACATCTCGCCGAACAGCTCCAGCGTCTCCAGCGTCATCTCGCGCTCCTGTTTCGACGTGCGGAGGTGTTTCTCCTTTTTGTCCTTCAGGAAGCTCTCCATGTCGCCGCCGGAGTTGACGATGGAGAGCATGTCCGCGAGGAACTGTGACAGCTCGTCGGAGGGCGTCTCCATCGACTGCTGACGGATCGCGTTGCGGTAGTCGGTGCCGAAGTACTCCGTCTCGTTGACGATGCTCTGGAACTCGCGGGACACTTCGCCGTACGTGTCCTCGGCGGTCGCCATCGCACGCAGGATCTCGAGTTGGTTCAGCCCGCCGACGGAGAGCGCGTACATGAACGAGACGGAGTCCGCGAGCAGGAGGTTGATCTCCCGTTTCCGCGAGGAGGCCCGCGAGTACGGGACCGTGACGACCCCGCCGAACCCGACCGCGAACCCGATCGAGCCAAAGACGAGCCCGCTGAGCAGCACCGCCGTCGGCACGACGAGCGACCGGAGTAGCGTCTGGATCCCCGGCGTCGGCGCCGGGACTCCGAGCGAGAGCGCCTCCGGGTCGATGAGGCCGAGCGAGAACACGCCGTAGCCGACCAGCGTGCCGAGCGCCCAGAGGGCTCCGCCGACAAGGATGCCGACCGCCAGCCCCAGCGAGACGTACATCTCGACTTGGTCGGGCATCCGTGCCTCCGACAGCTTGCGCTCCACGTCCCCGACGAAGTCCCCGTCCTCGTCGAACACCAGCTCGAACACCGGGTAACACAGCTCCGCGAGGACGTTCGCATCGACGCCGCCGTCGCCCGCGTCCACGTCGAGGCTCACGGCCCGGCCCTCACGTCGGACATGGCGTCACCCGTCCTCCGCGGGCTCGACCGTGCCGAACCCCCACTCGCCGATGTCCTCGTCCGGTTCGTCGACGTCGTCGCTCTCGGAGGGTTCTCCATCGTCGTGGCTCTCGGTCGCATCCCCTCCATCATCGTCGCTCTCGGTCGCGTCCTCCTCGTTGCCGTCGTCCGGCTCGTCGGTATCCACCTCGGGCTCGTCTCCGTTCTCGGGCGCGTCCGCAACGTCGTCGTCATCCAGTCCGTCGGCGCCGGCTATCGATCCGTCAGCGCTCTCCGTCGCGTCGTCGGCTTCCGTTCGACCGCTGCCGGCTTCATCGCGGTCGTTCGCGACGGGCTCCGCGGCGCTGAACCCCTCGCTCAGGTCGGCCGACGCGTCCGCGTCTCGGTGCGGGTCCCGCCCGGACGGCTCCGCCGGCGATGAGAGGACGTCGACCCCCCCGTCGAACGGCTCCCCGAAGTCGATGTCGCTCGGCTCGCCGGAGCCGTCGCCGGCCGCCTCGCCGACGCCACTGAAGTCATCGTCGGGGGAGGCCGAAGACGGCCGTCTCTCTCCGGGTTGCCGCGTCGGGCTCGGGCCGTCCGTGTCGGCGGGCCGCCGCGTCGCGTCCGGACCGTCCTCCTCGCCGGCGTCCGACTCGGGCTCCGGCCCGAGCGGGCTCTCGTCCGCGGCGTCCGCCTCGCGGGCCGTCTCGGCGAGAGCCTCGCGGTCGCCCGTCGGAACGGCCTCGACGTCGCCCGCGTGGTTCATCTCTAAGAGCGCGTCGGCGACGGAATCCGGGACCTCGCCGCGGTACGTCTCGAACAGGTCCTCGGCCGCGTCGAGTATCTCCGCGGCCTCCGTCTCGCCGTCGTCGTCGGGCGTCGGGCGGGGGACCAGCTCCTCCTTCTCGCGGTCGACGTTGATCAGCACGGACTCCATCTCCCGGAGGTCCTCCAGCGAGCGTTCCAGCTCGTCGTTGGCCATCAGCGCCAGCACGGTCTCCGGGTCGTTGATGAACGCCTGGAACGTCGCCGCAACCTGCGCGTAGCTGTTGAGCCCCCGGTCGATGAGGTACGCTAACACGATCCGCCGTTTGCGAAGCTCCTCGTCGAGGGTCGCGCGGCTCCAGCCGCGGTCGAACATGATGTCTTCGAGGGTGTTCGAGTCGCCCATCTGGAGGAACTCGTCCGTCTCCGCCTGCCACTGGAACACGTCTTGGACGTTGATCTCGTCGTTCTCGGCGTCGTAGTGGTTGATTTCGGTGATCGACTTGTTCCGGCGCACCTTCTTCCCCTGAACGCGGGTGGAAGTCTGGATCGAGACCAGATCGAGCGCCGTGAACATCGTCTTCGAGACGTTGATCGGGTCGGTGGTGAACCGCTTGAGCACCTCGCCGACGGAGTCGGCGTGGAACGTGGTGTAGGTCGTGTGGCCCGTCGACATCACTTGGAAGGCGGTGCGGCCCTCCTCGCCACGGATCTCGCCCATCACGATGTAGTCCGGGCGCTGGCGGAGCGCGGCCTCCAGCAGGTCGAACTCATCGATGTCGCCCTTGTCGTCGTCGGAGAAGGAGGGGCGCGTGACGGAGGCGATCCAGTTGCGCTGGGGGAGTTCCACCTCGCGGGTGTCCTCGATGGAGACGATCTTCGCGTTCGAGGGGATGAACAGGGAGACGGCGTTCAGGCTCGTCGTCTTCCCGGAGGCGGTGCCGCCCGCGAAGATCAGGCTCTTGTGGTTCTCGATAGAGAGCCACAGGAAGGCCATCTCGTCGAGGGAGAACGTCTTCCAGTTGATCAGGTCGATCGGCGTGAAGGGGACGTCGTTGAACTGCCGGATCGTGTAGTTGGTCCCGTGGTCGGACACCTCGCGGCCGAGCGTGAGCTGGGCGCGCGAGCCGTCCGGGAGGGTGGCGTCTACTTGCGGTCGGCGCTTCGAGATCCCCTTCCCGGAGCGCTGCGCGAGCTTCACGACGAAGTCGTCCAGCTCATCGGTGCCGTGGTGGATGTTCGAGATGATCTGCTCGTACTCGGAGTGGTAGACGAAGACGGGGGAGTTGTACCCGTCACAGGAGATGTCCTCGACGTTGATGTCGTACTTGATCGGGTCGATCCGCTCGTACCCGACGAAGTCGCGCTTGAGGTAGTACAGCAGCTTCTCGACCTGATGGGCGGACAAGGTCCGGGCGTCCTCTGCGAGCACCGCGGGCTCGGGCCGAGCGCTGATCTTGGGCGGGTCGGCCGGCGACTCGACCGGGGGCTCGTACCCGAGCGACTCCGCGATCCGGCCGGCGATCCCCTCGGTGGGGTCGACGCCGAACCGATCCACCAGCGTGTCCGCGATCCCGCGCTCGTCGGCGTCGTCCTCGTAGAGCCCGTACCGGTCGAGCAGCGAGCGCGCCTCGTCGACGATCACCTCCTCGCGGAACGCTTCGTCGCCGCCCGCGATCGACTCGTCGGCGTACTTGATCGAGGTCCGGAGCTTGCCGGTGAGGAACTCCGTGAGGTCCGTCTCGATCTCCGTCCGGTAGGGCTGGACGGCGTAGTACTTCGCCTCGTTCTCCTTCCGGGACCGGAAGACGATGACGAACGCGTACGGCTTGTTCACCCAGTAACGCTCCTCCTCGCGGAAGTGCGTCTTCTTCGGCATCGGGACCGCCTTCTCCAGGTCGTACCGGTTCGTCAGCGTTGTGTGGCCCTCCGACATCGAAAAGAAGGCGTCCTCGTCGATCTCGGGGTTCACGTCGACGGTGCGCTCGTCGACGAGGTCCGCGAGGTCGGCCGCGGCCTCGCCGCCCGCGCCGAGCAGCGCCTCGGTGCGGTCCGGGTCGAAGCCGAGCGCCTCGGTCTTGTCCTCGTGGGTGAACTCCAGCGGTACCGCCTCCCCCTCCTCGTTCTCCTCGGTCGGCGGATTCCCGTCTTCGTCGAGGAAGAACTCCTCGCGGTAGTCGTCCCACGTGTAGTACCCCTTCAACACGGGGACCGAGTAGGGGTCGTACCGGGCGGCACACAGGTCCCAGAGGACATCGCCGACCGCTGCGGCGGCCCGGAAGCGGTAGTCCGTCTCGCTCGGGTCGAATCCGAGCAGCGTCGCCGGGTCGAACTCGACCCGGTCCCACTCCTCGGCGGTCGGCGGACGGGACGGAACCGACTCGACGCCGTCCGCGGACGCGACGACGACGCCGGAGGCGCCACCGCGGCCGACCGGATCGTCGAAGACGGTGTCCGGAGCCGGAACGTCACGCTCCGCATCGTCGGAGTCGCGTTCCGCGTCGGACTCGGCCTCGTCGCCCGGTTCTGCGTCCCCGTCGGATTCCGCTGCGTCCGCGCGCCCGCCTGCGTCGTTCTGGTCTGTGTCCGTGCTCTCGCTCGCGTCCGGTTCCGGAGCGCCGCTCTCCGACTCCACCGTTACCGCCTCGTCGTCGAGGGCTGCGTCCGCGTGGTCCTCGGTTTCGGGGTTCGCGTTCGCCTCTGCCTCGGCTTCGGCGTCGGCCGCAGCGCCCTCGTCGTCGGGACCGTCGCCTTCGGGACCGTCGATTGGTGCCGGCGCCGCTCGCCGCTCTCCGGTCGGGACGACGGCGCTCCCGTCGAGGACGACGGCGTCGGGTCCGACCACGAGCGTGCCCCCCTCCGGGGTGCCGTGGCCGGGGACCGCGGTCTCACCGTCCGCCTCGAACGGCTCGTCGACGCCCGCGGCGCGGACGACCTCGCCGACGCCGTTCGGGCGGTGGAGCGCGACGGCGTCGGCGGGGACCGCCGGCACGCTCGGCACGTCTGCGTACACGGTTTCCGCGGCCGATTCGTGTCCTCGTTCCGCGAGCAGCGACCGCCACGTGTACCGGTCGGTGACGGCGGGAGGGCCATCGTCCGTTACGTCTGAATCCGTCGCGTCCGGGTCCGTCGCGTCCACATCCGACGGCTCCGTGTCGTCGTCCGTCGCGTCCGGGCCGCCGTCGCTCTCTTCGGATTCGCTCGCGTCTGCGTCAGTCGCGTCGATCTGTACTGGGCCTACGTCAGTGTCGTCCGTCTCCACCGTATCTGCGTCCACATTGCCGGTCTCCACCGTATCTGTGTCCGCATCGCCGGTCTCCACCGTATCTGCGTCCGTCGTATCCGCTTCCACCGCGTCCGGGTCGGCGTCTCCGTTCGCGGAGCCGCCCGCGTCGGACGCCGAGCGATCGCCCTCAACACCGGATGAGGGGGCGGATCGCTCTGCGTCCTCGCTGTCCATAATCGCGGATACAGCGCTTTCGTTCAAAAAGGTGTCTCGCAAAACACCGCGATTGATAATCGAGCGCGACGGGCGGATTTTAATCCCCTGCGCACCGATCTCTGGTCGTGTCACCCGCCGATCGATTCCGACGGCTCCGGCGACTCCGACGGCCCGCGATCAGGCGGCGGGTCCGGGCGGCGGTGGCCGAGGAGCTGCTCGGGACGCCGCGGAGCCTCGCCGTCGTCTGCGCGTTCACCGCGTTCATGTTCGCCGTGGGGGTCGGCTACTACACGCCCACGGCGGACGAGGTTCCGGTCGCCCTCTGGCCGCTGTACGCCGACTCTGCGGTCGCGGTCGCGCTCGGCGGCGGCGTCCTCGCGAGCGTCGCGTCGGCCGTGTGGCGCGGCGGCGACATCACCGCAGATACCCCGACCTCGCGGGGGTTGGCGTATCTCCACACGTTCGCGTTCGTCTGGCTGGTCCAGTTCGGCCTCTGGCCGCTCGTCTCGCTGAATCTCGCGTTCGGCGAGTACGTCGCCGCGCCGGACGCCTGGATCTACTACTGGGGCGTGATCGGTACGCACCTGCTGTTCGTTGGGCTCGCACTCCTGTTTCCCGCGTTCGGCCGGACGACCCGCGGCGCGCTCGCCGCGGCGCTGGGGCTCGGCGTCGTGAATGCCGTCGTCGACTACTGGGTCGGCTACCACCCGCCGCTGCTGTACGAGCCCGGCCTCGGCCTCGCCGCCGCGACGCTCGTGATCGCGGTCGGGTCGGTCGCGCTCGCGTCGCGGTCGTTCCGGCGGCTCGACCCGGAGTAACCTCCCGCGAGCCTCACTCCGCCGCGTCGCTTTTCGGGCAGCCCGCGCGCGGAAGCAGTAGCGTCGCGGTCGCCTCTCGGTCGAATCGCAACTCGCCGCCGACAGCCTCGACTCCCCAGCGCGCCGTCCACGGGGCGAGCCCGGTCGCGTGGTTCAGTGCCGTCTCGGTCCCGGCCCGCAGCGCCTCCACCTCGTGTTCCGGCAGCGATTCGCCGGTGTCGAACTCCACCGCGACCGTCCCGCGGCGGGCTCCGCGGGTCCCACCGTCTCCGATGGCCTCCGCCGGACGCGCCGTGACCCTGACCGAGAGTTCATTGTCGGTCTCCCGTCGCACCGTCTTCTCCAACGAGCCGACAGCGGTGCGGAGAACGACCTCGTCACCCCAGACGGCGACCGACTCCGATTCAACCGACGAGGCCGCTGACGGCTGGGCCGTCTCCACCGCCTCCGCGAGGAACGAACGCAGTTCGATCCGCTCATGCCGGTCGCCGAGCACGTCGAGCATCCCCTCCACCCGACGAGCCTCCTCGGCGAGCTCGATCAGCGCCTGCCCGCGCCGCTCGGCGGCCTCCAAGGACGCCGCGGAGTCACCGGATGGCGACTCGCGCGCTAGCCGCACGTTCCCCACCACGACATTCAGGTCGTTACGGATGTTATGCCTGAGAACGCGGTTGAGAACGTCCAGCCGCTGCTCCCGGCGCCGCTGGAGGGTGACGTCTTGGAAGGCGACGCTGTGAGCCACGGTCGTCCCGGACCGGTTCGTCACCGGAGCAGGACGGACCGCGAACCGGCGGCGGCGATCGGCGGCCCGGACCCTGATCGTCGTTTCCTCGTCGAGCGGGACGGCCCGCCCCACGAGTTCGGTCAACGGCGAACGGATCGAGTCGGCGTCGGCGCCGAACGCCTCGGCCGCCGCCTCGTTGAAGTCGATCACCGTCCGGTCGAGCGCGACGAGCACGACGGGGAAGCTGAGTCGGTCGAGCGAGCCGTCTGCCGCTGCGCGGCGCGCGGCCGGCGCATACTCGAAGGCGTCGGTCCTGACGACCGCGTACCAGAACGCGAACAGCTGGGGGAGGTACGACAGCGGAACGAGGTTCGGGAGGCCCGTCGCGCCCGGCGCGAACAGCGACCCCGTCGCGACGGTCGCCGGGAGGCTGCTCGCGACCAGCGTCGCGGCCTCGGTCCGATACCGCTCGTACTGAATCGCCGTCTCGGCCAGGACCACGACCCCGATCAGTACGATGAGCAGCCCCGTTCCGATCAGCGCTATCCCGACGCCGGTCAACTGGTGCCGCACCGTGAAGAGCCCGAACTGTCTGACGACCGCCACGTCGGCCCAGAGTAGCTCGTGGAACGGCGCCGTCACCATGATCGCAGTCGACGCGATGGGATACGCCAAGAGCAGCCGGCCCGCGGTGTGAGACGAGAGGTCGCGGCGGCCGCTGTACGCCACGGTGAACCCGAGATACGGAACGGGAACCCATGAGAGTCCGACCCACGCAGTGATGTCCAGTGCGAGGCGGGTTCCGAGGTCGCCGAAGAGGAACCCGACGCCGATCGCCCCGCAGAAGACCGCTTGGCCGGCTATCGAGGCAGTCAGCCACTTCGCACCGGGGACGTCGTGGCGGCGCCAAACGACTCCGCCGAACGTCGCCAGTCCGACGGCCGCGACGAGCGTTCCGACGAGGACGACATCACCGATCACAGATTCCCAAGCGCCGATCATAGCCTCGGCTCCTCCTGACGAACCATCGCGACAGCGTCCGGTCGTGACCTCGCAGTCCGACCGGTACCCAGTTTGATTTGGACCGGGTCCGACATACGGTTAGGAACCGTTTCGGCCGGTAAAACCCCGTCACCCAAATCATCAGGTCTGATAACCCACTGGCCGCCTCCGGTGGCGGTGCCCCGGCGAGACCCACACGAGCGGGAGAGCGCGGCGGGGTTCCAACCTTCGTCACTCCCTTCGCTGCGCGCGACCGATAGGCTTCAAATCCGTTTGCGCCGTTACTGCTCACTTCGTTCGCAGATAGCGGGCGCGGCGGGATCCACGCGAACGAGCGAAGCGAGTGAGCGGGGGTCAGCCGTGCTCGTGGCTGAGTGGAGCGAAGTCACGGGCACGGCGGGATTTGAACCCGCGATGGTTGGTCTGTCACGGTTCCAGCCAGCCATGACGGAACACACGACACCAACCAACGCGGTTGAATTGTATCTGGATCACCGACGCGGCGATCTTGCGTCGGCATCATTACAGTCACATGAGTATCGGTTAAATCCCTTTCTCCGGTGGTGCGATCAAGAAGGTATTCAGAGTATGGAAACACTCTCAGGACGCGATCTCGCGGCATACAAAGCATGGAGACGGGATGATGGGGATCTAGCACCAGCAACACTCAAGACGCAAATGGATACGATCCGGGTGTTCATACGCTTCTGTGAATCGATTGAAGCGGTACCTGAGAACCTACACGAGAAAGTCCTTAGCCCGACTCTCAAAGCCCGAGAGAACCAGCGAGACGAACGTATCAAGCCCGAACAGGCGAAAGAGATACTGTCATTTCTCGGGCGGTACCGATACGCTTCACTCGGTCACGTTATCATGGCGTTACTGTGGCGTACCGGGATCCGACTCGGTGGCGTCCGTGCTATCGATCTTAACGACTACAAGCCGGATCGTTCTCGGATCGAGCTGTACCATCGTCCCGAATCAGATACACCGCTAAAAAATCAGACAGAAGGGGAGCGGTATCTCGCTCTCAAAACGAAAACGTGCGAGTTACTGGATGATTGGATCGAATACAATCGCCCGGATGTAACGGATGACTACGACCGTGAACCACTCTTAGCGTCGAATCACGGGCGTCTCTCGCGGGCGTCAACACGTCGGTACGTCTACCGTCTCACAAGACCCTGCGAAATCGGAGACTGTCCACATGGACGGGATCCGGATACCTGCGAAGCGACGGGAAACGGTGGTCACGCGGCGAGTAAGTGTCCATCTTCACATGGTACCCATGCGATCCGTCGTGGGTCAATAACGCATTTTCTCGCGTCGGACGTACCTGAAGAAGTCGTATGTGACCGTATGAACGTCTCTCGTGACGTTCTCGATGATCACTACGATCGGCGGCCAGAGGAACAGAAAGTGGAACAGAGACGGGGATACCTAAATAACGTGTAGCCGTCTCAAATCGGTTTATCCGCGTTCAATCGTCGTCCCTTGGGTTCTTTTTCCATGACCAATCGAGTCGATCAACGACCTGATCAACGACGTTTCCGTTACCTTTCGCCGCTTCTCGTTGCGCCTCACGTCGAACGTCATCCGGTACTTCCACGGTGATGTTTATTTCGTCCATCACAGCCAAAACGTGTGTCTAACACCACTTAGAACCGCGTTTGTACAAGTTACAGATTACAGGTTACAGTAATAGCGCTACATCAGTACATAGTCCCGAGTCCGGCCCTTTCCTGTAAGCCCATGGGGTAACACGTCGCGGATCAACCTTCCTCCAATATTGAACACGTACCCCGCCGATCCCGTGTTCACGAACCAGTGAGATCGCGGCGATAATCTATATCGGAGCTGCCGATAAGACCGGATCACCCCTGATAGACGGGAATATAGCGGTTTGTGTGACCCACTCAAATCCTTCTTA
This sequence comes from Halorubrum miltondacostae, assembly GCF_041379815.1. Taxonomy (NCBI): domain Archaea; kingdom Methanobacteriati; phylum Methanobacteriota; class Halobacteria; order Halobacteriales; family Haloferacaceae; genus Halorubrum; species Halorubrum miltondacostae. The sequence continues at coordinate 52,359 of NZ_JBEDNY010000003.1, read as the reverse complement.
GCCGTCACGTGTTCACATTGACGTATGCCTGATTCAATGCGTATGCGTCTTACAGACGCCCGCGAACGCCGGATCGAGCGATTGAAAGAAGCGACCGGAAAGAATAGCAAATCCGGCGCGATCGACGTCGCCGCAGAATACTATCTTCACATGGGCGCAGTCGATTACGGGGAACGTGTCGGAGCACTAGACGATCTCATGAAAGCCGCCACCGAGAGAGGATCGCTTACCGCCCCTGAAATTGCCGAAATATTGGACTGTAACGAACTCTCTGTCGACGCGAGTATGAGCTACGAGATCGACGTATCACAGTAACAGGTAGAATCGAACGGCTCTGTAGTTACTGATCCATTCCGTTACGTTACAGTACGTGCGTTAACAACGATCCTGATCCGATCCGTTATTCAGGAAACGCTTCCTATCTGTCGGTCCTTCACGGCTACTGTAATTCGGTTCATGTTTCCGAACTGGATCGCACGGCTTCATCGGTTTCGGGAACCTCACTGACTCCTTTCGTCGTCACCGTGAACCTAACCCATCTCACGACTGCGCTCGTTACAGGGTACTCGATCTCTAGCCGCAAAAGCCCGGCGGGTACGTTGAAATCGTACAGTATTCGGTTGTTGCGGGATGTATTCAGCCGAAGTATTATTACCCAGTGGTAAACCAAGTAATAGTATGTCCCGTTGTCAGGGAGAGCTCTGCGTCACGATCCGCGTGGATCGGTCGATGCAAGAGTTTCTTGAAGCAGAGGCCCGAGAATTCGGAATTAACCGTGCTGAATTGATCCGGCGGATCCTCGATGACTATCGGGATAGCCGCCGTGAAAAACTGGACTGTCCCCACTGTGATAAGCCAGTGGTAATGAATGCGAGAGAATGACTCTTAACAAACCTAACGCCGTTGACGAGCCTCAGGAACCGGATACCGTAGAATCGGATACAACGCCGTCAGAAGCCACACAGGAACAGGAGAACAGTAGTACAGAGGATTCAACAGTAAGTTTGTACGGCGCAGAAATGGATCTGGAATCTGCTGTAAGGCTCATCTCTGACGTGATCGATACGCCCGACGAATACGGGTTAGTGTCTAGCGAACGTGTTGAGCCGCTTGAAACAAACACAGAGGATCACCGAGAACGGATCAACCAGCTCGAAGGTTCCATCGCGGAACTCTACGCCGCGATCACGGCTATGGCAGATACGGATACGGACTGGCGACACGCCGATGTGACAGTATACGATGACGGCGAGTATGAGGTATCACTTGACCCAACCGGAAACGGCGAGGAAACGTTGTCTAGTGAGTGATGTCTGTCTTACAGTCCCTTCGATACGCACACAGGCTGTATCTGACTGACTCCCGTGTTGATACTATCATCGCTATTATTCTCGTTCTCGCGGCTCTTACGCCGCTTGTAATCCGTCTCTATCGTTCTCGCACGTTGGATCGGATGCCATAGTCACGGCGGTAATGTTTTGCCACAGGCGATTCCAATCGAGGAAACACCGAGACAGCGCCAACCCGCGGTACGTGACTGAACGGGCGCGAGGTTCCTAACCTCTTGATTAAGGGTGTGAATCCCGCGCCTTACGGTCATTCCTAACCGTGTATACGGTGAACGGGCACGGCGGGATTTGAACCCGCGATCGAGAGGTTAGGAACCTCTCGCCCTGTCCGCTAGGCCACGCGCCCAGAACGAGCGAAAAAACGGTACAGCGGTGATCGGTCGGCGTCGGGGCCAGATTACGCGCTGGTTTCTTTGTCGGTCTCGGTCTCGAGGTCGTCGAACTCCTCGTCGTCGTCGTCGAGCGTCGAGTCGGCCTGCTCGCCGTCTTGCATCTCCTGAAGCTCTTCCTCGACCTGTTCGCGGCCCTTCCTGAACTCGCCCATCGCCTGCCCGGTCGACCGGGCGAGCTTCGGGATCTTGTTCGCCCCGAACAGCAGGACCAGCACGAGCAGGATGATGAGGAGCTCCGGCCCCGCCGGAATACCGCCGATCAGTGGTATCGAACTTACCATCTCTACTCCGCTGTAACCCTGTGGCGACTATAGTCTTTTTGCCTCGGAGGGTGGATCCGTCCCCGAAACGGTGATACGCCCGGCGATGGATGTCTCGATATGCCCGGCATCGGCGACGACGCCCCAGACTTCACCGGATCGATCGTGGACGGCGACATCGCGCCGTTCGAACTCTCTGAGCACCTCGGCGACGAGCCGGTCGTGCTCGCCTTCTTCCCCGCCGCCTTCTCGAACACCTGTACCGACGAGATGGAGGCGCTCCGCGACGGGTTCGACCGCAACGACTGTGCGCTGTTCGGCGTGAGCACCGACCTCCCGCACGCCCTCACCGCGTACCGCGCCCAGTACGACCTCCCGTTCGCGCTCGTCGCCGACCCCGACCACCGCGCGATCGAGGCGTACGACGTCGTCGAGGACTTCGAACACTACGGCGTGGAGACGGTCGCGCAGCGCGCGATCTTCGTGATCGACGCGGACGGCACCATCACGTACCGCTGGCTGGCGGACAACGCCGGACAGGAGCCGGAATACGACGCGCTCGCCGAGGCGGTGGCGGACGCGGCGGCCTGAGCGCCCCCGGCTCAGGCCGGATCGCGGAGCGACTCCAGCGCCTCGGGGTTCTCCATCGAGGAGAGGTCGCCGGGGTCCTCGTCGTTGTACACCGACTCGATCGCGCGCCGGATGATCTTCCCCGACTGCGTCTTCGGGAAGGCGTCGACGAACAGCAGTTCGCGCGGCCGGAACGGCTTACCGTGTTCGTCGCCGACCAGCGCGCGGAGCTCCCCGCGGAGGTCGTCGCTCGGGTCGACGCCCGGTTCGAGGACGACGTAGGCGACGACCGCGGTTCCGGTGGTGTCGTCGGGGACGCCGACGGCCGCGGCTTGGTTGACGGCGTCGTGGTCGATGAGCACGCCCTCGATCTCGGCCGGCCCGACCTTCCGCCCCGCCACGTTCAGGGCGTCGTCGGCGCGCCCGTGGAGGAACCAGAAGCCGTCCGCGTCCTGCTGTGCGAAGTCGCCGTGGTCCCACAGGTCGGGCCACGTCGACCAGTACTCGTCAAGGTAGCGCTCGTTGCCCGACCACAGCGACTTGGTCATCGACGGGCAGGAGTCGCGCGCGACGAGGTAGCCGCGTTCACCCGAATCCTTCACCGACTCGCCGGACTCGTCGACGATGTCGATGTCCATCCCGAGCCCCGGCCCGCCGAGCGTACAGGGTTTCAGCGGCTGGTTCGGCATCGGCATCAGGAAGCAGCCGCAGATCTCCGTCCCGCCGGAGATGTTGACAATGGGACAGTCGCCGCCGCCGACCGCGTCGTGGAACCAGCGCCACGACTCCGGGTCCCACGGCTCGCCGGTGGAGCCCAGGATCCGGAGCGATGAGAGGTCGTGGCCCTCGACCCACTCGTCCCCGTGCTTGCGGAGCGCGCGGATCGCGGTCGGCGAGATGCCGAACTGGGTGACGCCGTGTCGGTCGATCAGCTCCCAGAAGCGGTCGGGCTCCGGGTGGTCAGGTGCGCCCTCGTACATCACCACCGTGCCGCCGAACGCGTGGTTGCCGATCAGCGTCCACGGGCCCATCATCCAGCCAATGTCGGAGACCCAGAAGAACCGGTCCGCGGGCTTTTGATCGAAGCCGAAGTGGATCTCCTTCGCGCACTGCGTGAGGACGCCGGCGTGGGTGTGGACGATCCCCTTGGGCGTGCCGGTCGTCCCCGATGAGTAGAGGAGCATCGATTCTTGATCGCTCGGGAGGTGTTTCGTCTCGTACGCGGCGGGCTGCGAGCCAACCGCCGCCTCCCACGTCCGGTCCCGTCCGTCGGTCCACGGAACGGGATCCGCGGAATCGCCGGCCGGGGTCGCTCCCAACCGGTCGTAGACGACGACCTCCTCGACGTGGCCGGCGTCCGCGATCGCCTCGTCCGCGGTCGACTTCAACCGGACCTCGTCGCCCCGCCGGTAGAAGCCGTCGCCGGTGAACAGCACGGACGGCTCCGCGTCGTCGATCCGCGTCGCAGTCGCCTCCCGGCCGAAGCCGGAGAAGATCGGCACGGCGATCGCGCCGATCTTCAGACAGCCGTAGAGGATCGAGACGACCTCGGGCACCATCGGCATGTACAGCCCGACGGTGTCGCCGGTCTCGATCCCCGCCTCCGTCAGGTAGTTTGCGACGCGGTCGCTCTGCCGGCGGAGCTCGTGGAAGGTAATCTCCCGGACGTCGCCGGGCTCACCCTCCCAGATCAGCGCGACGCGGTTTCGGTTCGGCGAGTCGACAGCGGCGTGGCGGTCGACGACGTTGTGCGCGACGTTGACCTCGCCACCGGGGTACCAGTCCGAGAACTGCGGCCCGTCGGCGTCGTCGCGGACTGCGTCGTAGTCGCTGTAGAACTCGACGTCGAGATAGTCGACGATCTCGTCCCAGAACCAGTCGACGCCCGACTCGGGCTCGCCCGGAACGTCCGACGTGGTGCGTTCGATCAGTTCGTCGTAGTCGTCGACCCCGTACTCGCGCATGAACGCGGCGACGTTCGTTGACTCGGCGAAGGCCTCGCTCGGCTCGTGTACGACCTCGTCTGTCCCCTCGTACTCGTCCATCTCGGCCGTGGATTTTCGCGGCGAGAGTAAGTAACTTTCCTGAAAGACTCACCGGGAGTCGGCGCACTCGCCCGCGCCCGCGACCGTCTCGACGTCGACCGCGACCCGCCCGTCGTACAGCGCGCAGGTGCCCGCGTCCCACGCTAGCCGGCCCTCCCAGTCAGTGCCCGTCACCGCCGCCTCGTGCCGCCCGCTCTCGCCGACGGTCACCGCGAACGCCCTCGCGACGCGGTCGGACTCGTCGGCGTACGTGGTTCCGTCCGCGCCCCCGACGACCACCGCCACGTCGACGGGCGCGTCGCCGTCGTTGCGCACCGTCAGGTCGAGTCGCCCCGGCTCGGCGTCGCCGAGTCCGAGGCAGCCGGCGGTGGCGGCGGTGAAGGCGCCGGCCCCCGCGGCGAGGAGGCTTCGTCGCTCCATGGGGACCATTCGTCGTAATGGGACTTCAACCCCGCACAGGCGACGCTCCCTACTCGGAGTGTCGGAAGCGGGAAAGCGAACGGAAAATGAGAGCGGGTCGGCGCGGTCGTTACTCGTCGTCCGCCTCCGCGTCGGCGTCCGCGGCGGCGTGGACCGACTCGGGGACGATGTCGACGGAGGCGACCTCGTCGTCGGGGTCGAGGTTCATCACGATCACTCCCTTCGTGTTGCGGCTCACCGTCGAGACCTCCTCGACGCGGGTCCGCATGATCTGCCCGTCGGCGCTCATCGCGACCAGGTGGTCGCTGTGGGTGACCGCCTCGATGGCGACGACCTGCCCGTTCCGGTCGCCGGTCTTGATATCGACGAGCCCCTTGCCGTTCCGCGACTGCGGGCGATACTCGTCGATGTCGGAGCGCTTCCCGTAGCCGTTCTCGGTGACGGTGAGCACCCAGTTGTGGTACTCGTCGTCGATGGCGGCGACGCCGGCGACGGCGTCGCCCTCGCGGAGGTCGATGCCGATGACGCCGCGGGCCGTGCGGCCCATGGCGCGCGCCTCGGACTCCGCGAACCGGATCGCCATCCCGTTCCGGCTGCCGATGACGATGTCCGCGTCGCCGTCGGTCACCTCGACGTCGACGAGCTCGTCGCCGTCCTCCAGCCGGATCGCCCGGATCCCGGTCGAGCGGATGTTGCCGAACTCGTCGACCGCGGTTCGCTTGATGTACCCGCCGCGGGTGACCATCGTGAGGTACTCGTCGTCGTCTAAGTCCTCGGTGTTGACGACCGACTCGATCTCCTCGCCGTCGTCGAGGTCGAGGAGGTTGACCGCGGACTTCCCGCGCGCCGTGCGGGACATCTCCGGGATCTCGTAGGTCTTCAGTTCGTAGATCTGGCCCTGATTCGTGAAGACGAGGAGGTAGTCGTGGGAGTTGGCCGCGAACACGGAGGAGACCCGGTCGCCCTCCTTGAGCCCCGTGCCGATGATCCCCTTGCCGCCGCGGTTCTGCGCGCGGAACGTGTCGAGCGACATCCGCTTGATGTAGTCGTCCTCGCTCATCACGACGACGCATTCCTCCTCGGGGATGAGGTCCTCGTGGGTCACGTCGCCCGCGTCCTCGATGAAGCTCGTCCGGCGCTCGTCGTCGTACTCGTCTTTGATCTCCTGGAGCTCGTCGACGATCACCTGATCGAGCTCACCCAGGTCGGAGAGGATCGTCTCCAGCCGCTCGATCCGCGCGTTCACCTCTTCGTACTCCTCTTCGATCTCCGCCGTCTCCATCGAAGTGAGCGAACCGAGCTGCATCCGGACGATGTGGGCCGCCTGCGCCTCGGTGAACTCGAACGTCGACTCCAGCGCGGCCTTCGCGGCGTCGCGGTCGTCGGAGTCCTGGATCGTCTCGACGACGCTGTCGACGTTGTCGAGGGCCTTCAGGCGCCCCTCGAGGATGTGCGCGCGCTCCTCGCGCTCGGCGAGCTCGTGCTCGGAGCGCCGGCGCACGACCTCGCGGCGGTGGTCGACGTAGTGTTCGAGCGTCTGCTTGAGGTCGAGCACCTGCGGCGAGCCGTCGACTAAGGCGAGGTTGATGACGCCGAACGTGCGTTCGAGGTGACTCTCGAGCAGCTGGTTCTTGACGACCTCCGCCATCGCGTCGCGCTTGAGCTCGACGACGATCCGGATCCCGTCCCGGTCGGACTCGTCGCGGAGGTCGCGGATCCCCTCGATCGCGCCCTCGTTGACGTCCTCGGCGATGCGCTCGACGAGCCGCGACTTGTTCTGCTGGAAGGGGAGCTCGCTGATGACGATCCGGCCTTCCTCCTCGTGGACCTCGAACTCCGCGCGGACGCGGATCCGTCCGCGGCCCGTCTTGTACGCCTTGTGGACCGCGTTCCGCCCGACGATGTTCGCGCCGGTCGGGAAGTCGGGGCCCTTGACGTGTTCCATCAGGTCCTCGACGGTCGCATCCGGGGTCTCGATCAGCTCGACGGTGGCGTCGACTACCTCGCCGAGGTTGTGCGGCGGGATGTTCGTCGACATTCCGACCGCGATGCCCGAGGAACCGTTGACGAGCAGGTTCGGGAACGCCGCGGGCAGCACTTCGGGCTCCTCGAGGCGGTCGTCGTAGTTCGCCTGGAAGTCGACGGTGTCGCGCTCGATGTCCGCCATGAGCTCCTCGGCGATGGGGGCCATCCGAGCCTCCGTGTACCGCATGGCGGCCGGCGGGTCGCCGTCGACGGAGCCGAAGTTCCCCTGCCCGTCGACGAGCGGGTAGCGCATCGAGAAGTCCTGCGCCATCCGGGCGAGCGTGTCGTAGATGGCGCTGTCGCCGTGCGGGTGGTAGTCACCCATCGTCTCACCGACCACTGAGGAGGACTTGCGATGCGCGGAGTTACTCGTCACGCCCGCCTCGTTCATCGCGAAGAGGATCCGACGGTGGACGGGCTTGAGCCCGTCGCGCACGTCGGGGAGCGCGCGACCCGCGATGACGGACATCGCGTAGTCGATGTACGACTGCTCCATCTCGTCTTCGATGCGAGCGTTCGTCACCTGTGCGGCGCGGACGTCGCCGGGGTCGGCGTCGGGACTCTCCGAGCTCATATGTCTACCCACTCCGCTTCGGTCGCGTGCTCCTTGATGAACTGCTTGCGCGGCTCAACCGCGTCACCCATCAGCACGTTGAACATGCGGTCGGCGGCCGCCGCGTCGTCGACGTTGATCCGCCTGAGCCGGCGGTTCGTCGGGTCCATCGTGGTGTCCCACAGCTGTTCGGGGTTCATCTCGCCGAGCCCCTTGAACCGCTGGACCTGGGTCGGGTTGCCGTCGCACTTCTCCTCCACGATCCGGTCGCGCTCCGCCTCGGTCATCGCGTCGTACGTGTTGCCGCGGTAGCGGACGCGGTAGAGGGGCGGCTGGGCCGCGTACACGTAGCCCGCCTCGAGGAGGGGCTTCATGTGGCGGTACAGGAGAGTGAGCAGCAGCGTCCGGATGTGCGCGCCGTCGACATCGGCGTCAGTCATCAGGATGATCTTGTTGTACCGGACGTCGTCGATGTCGAACTCCTCGCCGATGCCCGCGCCGATCGCGGTGATCAGCGCGCGGATCTCGTCGTTCTCCAGGATGCGGTCGAGCCGGTGTTTCTCGACGTTGAGGATCTTCCCTTTAAGGGGGAGGATCGCCTGGTTCTCGCGGTTCCGGCCCTGCTTGGCCGAGCCGCCCGCGGAGTCGCCCTCGACCACGAACAGCTCCGCCTCGGTCGGGTCGCGGGTCTGACAGTCGGCCAGCTTGCCGGGCAGCGCGGTCGACTCCAGCGCCGACTTGCGTCGGGTGAGCTCCTCGGCCTTCTTCGCGGCCTTCCGGGCGCGCGCCGCCTCGGCGGCCTTGTGGACGACCTTCTCGGCGGTGTCGGGGTTCTCCTCGAAGAAGGTGCCGAGCTTCTCGTGGGTCGCGGACTCGACGACGCCGCGGACCTCGCTGTTGCCGAGCTTCGTCTTCGTCTGTCCCTCGAACTGCGGGTCCGGGTGCTTCACCGAGACGACCGCGGTGAGCCCCTCGCGGACATCTTCGCCCTTGAGGTTGGCGTCGAGGTCGTTGACGAGCCCGTGCTCGTTCGCGTAGTCGTTGACGGTCCGCGTGAGGGCCGTCTTGAAGCCGGTGAGGTGGGTGCCGCCCTCGCGGGTGTTGATGTTGTTCGCGAACGCGTGGACGGACCCCTGGAGCTCCTCTGTCGCCTGCATCGCGACCTCGACGTGGACGCCGTCGCTCTCGCCCTCGAAGTAGATGATGTCCTCGTGGATCGGCGAGCGCGTCTCGTTGAGGTACTCGACGAACTCGCGGATGCCGCCGTCGTAGCGGAACGTCTCGGCGGTGTCGTCGCGGTCGTCGACGAGTCGGATCTTGACTCCGGAGTTGAGGAAGGCGAGTTCGCGGAGTCGATTCGCGAGCGTGGAGGTCTGGAAGTCGGTCGTCTCGAAGATCTCCTCGTCGGGCCAGAACCGGATCTCCGTCCCGGTCGACTCGCCGGCGTCCATGTCGCGGACGCGTTCGAACCCGTCCTCGGCGGGTTCGCCGCGAGCGAACCGGTGCCGGAAGACGCCCCCGTCGCGTTTGACCTCGACCTCGAGCCGCTCTGAGAGGGCGTTGACGACGCTGACGCCGACGCCGTGGAGCCCGCCGGAGACCTGGTACGACTTGGAGTCGAACTTCCCGCCGGCGTGGAGGACGGTCAGGATGACCTCGAGCGCGGGGCGGTCGTACTCCTCGTGGGTGTCGACGGGGATGCCGCGCCCGTCGTCGCTGACGGAGACGGAGCCGTCGTCGTGGATTCGTACTTCGATCTCCTCGCAGTAGCCCGCGAGGGCCTCGTCGATGGAGTTGTCGACGACCTCGTAGACGAGATGGTGGAGCCCCCGACCGTCCGTGGACCCGATGTACATCGCCGGTCGCTTACGGACGGCCTGTAGGCCCTCGAGGACCTGAATTTGGCCGGCTCCGTATTTGCTCTGCTCTGACATAGGAACTTACCCTCGCTAGTCGCTGTCGGGTTATAAAGTCGGCGCACGCGCGCGGGCGTGGGACCCGAGACGGGACTGACGGGCGAGCAGAGGCGACCCGCGGGCGTGCCTGTTGTATGTGTACTCTTCCCACAGCTACAAGCCCGCCGCGCGCGTACCGGCCGTCGATGCTACCGATCGCGGACTCCTTCGAACACGTTCACCGCGGCTGCGAGATCCGGTACGGACGGGGGCGTGTCGCCGGCCTCGGCGACTGGCTCGCCGAGCGCGGCCTCGACGACGCCATGATCGTCTGTGGGTCGAACACGGGCGCGAACCACGCGCTGATGGACCCGATCCGCGAGGGGCTCGGGGACCGCTTCGCCGGGATCTTCGACGGGACCACCCCGGACAAGCGGGTCGAGACCGCCTACGACCTCCTCGATGCGCGGGCGGAGGCGGGGGCGGACGTCCTCGTCGCCGTCGGCGGGGGTGCGAGTCTCGACGTCGCCAGGCAGGCGACGCTCCTCGCGGCCGACGGCCGGGACCTCGACGAGCTCCGCGCCGACGCGGAAGCCGGCGGAGACGCGCTCGGGGAGCTCGCGCCGGAGCGCGGCCCGGCCCTCCCGTTCGTCGTCGTCCCGACGACCTTCGCCGGCGCGGACGTCTCGACCGGCGGGTCGCTGGAGGTGTTCGCGGCCGACGAGTCCCCGACCGGGCAGCCGGTGAACGTCAGCGGGAGCGGTGCGTGGCCGATCGCGGACGTCGCCGACCCAGCGCTGTTCGAGACGACGCCGACCTCGGTGCTGGCCGGGTCGGCGATGAACGGCTTCAACAAGGGGATTGAGACCACGTACGCCCGGGACGCCGACCCGGTGAGCGACGCGGCCGCGGTCCACGGGCTCCGCCTCCTCGCCGACGCGCTCCCCCGCGTGGCCGGCGACGAGCCGGGCGGCGAGCGCGCAACCGACCGCGCGGTCGTGGGGTCGCTGCTCGTCCAACTCGACCGGAAAATAAGCGTGATCCACGCCTTCGGCCACGGGTTCGCCCGGCGCTACGACGTCCAGCAGGGCGCGATACACGCCGTCGTCGCGCCGCACGCACTAGCGTACCTCTTTGATGAGGTCGACGCGAGCCGACGGGCGCTGGCCGCGGGGCTCGGGGTCCGAACCGACGGCCGCGACGACGCCGCAATCGCGGAGGATGTCGTCGCGGCGGTCGCCGCGGTCCGCGACGCGCTCGACGTTCCCACCCGGCTGCGGGACCTCCCCGAGACCGACGAGGACGACCTGCCGGCGATCGCCGAGTTCGTCGCGGACGACCCGCCGATGGAGCGCGCGCCGGCCGGCCTCGACGCGACCGCGGAGGGGGTCCTCGGCGTGTTGCGCGCCGCGTGGTGAGTTCGCGACCCTGTCGAACTACGGCCGACTACGACTCGGCCCCGTACGTCTCCAGCGTGCTCAACCGCCCCGCGTCGACGTCGAACACGTCGACGAAGGCGAACAACTCCCCGCCGTCGGCATCGAGGAGGCGGCCGCGGACCGCCACGCCGGGACCCGACGGGTAGACGCCGTCGACCGCGTGCGTCGTGTCGGTGTTCGGCCGCTCGTCGCGCATGAACGCGACGAACCGCTCGCGCCCCTCGAAGGTCCTGTCGGCGCGTCGCTGGACGAACTCCGGGTGGAGCAGCGACGCGAGCCGGTCGTACTCTCCGGCGTCGATCGCGTTGTAGTACGCGCGGGCGAGGGCGGCGGGGTCGGCGTCTCCGCTCGGGGGGTCCTCGTCCGGCGACCCTTCCCTCGGTTCGTCCGCGTCGGGCCCGGCTTCCGGGCCGTCCGCGTCACGTCGCGAGGGCATCGAACTCCTCGGCCGAGGTCCGGGTCCCCTTCGAGATGATCACGTCGCCGCCCCGCAGCGTGGTGTCGATGTCGGGGCCGACCAGCCACCCGTCATCGGGGCGGCGGATCGCCAGCACGCTCGTCGAGATGTCGGTCGCGGGCACGCCGTCGACGACGTCGGTCCCCTCCAGCCGACTCCCCCTGCCGACGACGGTGCGGGTGATGATCTCGTCGGACTCCTGAACGGCCATCTCGACGACCGGGTGGACGTCGAGGTCGCGGAGGACCCCCTCGGTGATCGTCAGCGCGGCGTCGGAGATCTCCTCGGTTGCGACGCCGAGGTGGATGAGCCCGCGCAGCGCCACCGGGTCGTCCGCCGCCGCGGCGGCGCGGAGCGTCCACGCCTCGAAGCGCGACTGGAGCGCGTCCACCTCGATCTCGAGGTTGCTCACCTCCTCCGCGAGCTCCTCGTTGTCGAAGAGGACCGACCCGTACGCCAAGTCGACGGCGAGCTCGGAGAGGTTTTTCATCAACACGATCGAATCGACCGCGCGCTCCAAGTCGTCGATCGCGGGCTCGGCCTCGGGATCCGGCTCGTACGGCTCGCCGCTCAGCTCGGGGTAGACATCAGCGACGCCCGCCTCGGGCCCGCGCAACAGGGTCACGTCGCCGGCCTCCAACCGGGTGGTCGCCCCGGGGTTGAGGATCCAGTCCTCGTCGCGGCGGACGGCGATGACGCGCACGCCGGTCTCGGACTCGAGGTCGACGTCGTCCAGCCTCCGGCCGGCGTACGCGGAGTCATCGCTCACGGTCCCGCGGACGAGCGTCTCCACGCCCGCGGAGAGCGCGCCACGCATCGCCTCGGGGAGCCCGATCTCCTCGGTGACGATCTTCGCGATGTCGCCCGCGGCGTCGGCGATCTTGTCGGCGGCGGCGATGACGCCGAGCACGGGCGCCAGCGTCTCCGCCTCGTTCGGGTTCCGCGCGGCGAGCATCAGGCTCATCCGGGCGCGCATCTGGAGCACGTCCATCCGGTGCTCCAGTTCGACGACCTCGTGTGCGACCGTCGGGCTCCCGTGAAGGACCGCGGAGTACGACAGGTCGATCAGCAGCTCCGCCGTGTCCTTCATCTCGACGAGCAGGTCCTTGACGCTCGTCGGCTCGTAGCGGACCGTGCGCTCGTCGAACCGTCCCATGCGACTCCCTCTCCGGCTGCGAGTAAAAGGTTTGTTGCGGGATCGATCCGGCCGACGGAGCGGTCGGTCGCCCGACGTCAGCGCGCGTCGCCGGCGACGTATCCCGTCCCCGCTGCGGGGGAATCCGGATCGTCGCCGACGGGGGCGGCGAGGTCGACGAGCGCGAGCCAGCCGAGCAGCCGGGCCGCGCGGTCGCGCCACGTCGCCTCCCAGTCGGGGTCGCGGGCCCGGTCGTGTCGCGGGACCCGATCGCGGGTCGCAGCGAAGAGGTCGGCGGCGGTCACGGGGTCTGCGGGCGAGGCGTCGTCGAGCGCCGCGAGCGCCTCGGGGACGAGCAGCACTCCCTCGCGGAGCCCCTCGCGAACGCGCTCCGGCGTCGGCTCGGCGTCGGCGCGGGAGAACCCGCGGGAAGTCTCCTCGACGAGGTCGAGCGCGCGCATGAACGCGAGCCAGTCGTTCGCCGTCTGCCGGTCGGGGAGGTCGCGTCGCCGGCGGAGGCGGGCGCAGCAGTCGTCGGTGTCACCGGGGACGAGCGGGACCGCGCGCTGGTACTCGCGGAGCGCGTCGAGGTCGGCCGGCGGGTCGGGAACGGGTTTGAGTCGCATCGGTGGGGCGGGATCGCTCGCGGGGTCAGCGGTAGCCGAACGACTCCGCGAGCAGCTCCTCGTCCGTCTCGCCGACGGTGTAGACGGGGCCGTCGACGACGTCGACGGTGACCTGCGCCGGGGCGAACACGCTCTCGGGGACGTCGTAGAAGTCCCAGTCGGCGTCCTCGAACACGTCGACGAACGGGGTGCCGTACTCTTCGCTCGCAGTGGAGACAATCTCGCCGAACCGGTCGTCGTCGCGCGCGACCTGGAGGTGGACCTCGCCGCCGTACGCGAGCGCGTCGTTGGTCCGGCCCATCGCCTCGGTCTCGTCGCGGGTCGGCGGCGCGAGCGGCGCGGAGCCGGAGGCGTGGAGCACGTCCGTCGGCTCGTAGCCGATCTCCAACAGGCGGAAGACGGCGAGCTCGGCGGCGCGGGCCGCGGTCGTGACCGAGCCGGCGGTCGAGCCGGTGGCGAACGTCGGGAGAAAGACGCCCTCGGCGTCGACCTCGGCCAGTTCGGCGACCTGCTCGGCGACCTCTTCGTCCGGCAGCGTCGTCGACTCGATCGCGAGCGTGGCGAACTCCGCGGAGTCGTAGTAGCCGACGCGCTCGAACTCCGTCTCGCGGCCGACGAGCGCGCGGGCGGGGCCGGAGCCGAGCCCCTCGAAGCCGCTCTCGGTGGTCACTTCCCAGCCGGCCTTCTGCGAGCAGAGCAGCGCGACCGCCGGGTGGTCGGTCGACAGCTCGACGTACTGGCGCGGGGCGCCCGCCAGTTCGCCCATCCGCGTCCGGAGGTTCGCGAGCCCCGCCGTCTGGATCTCCGCGAGCAGCAGTCCCGCCTCGACCCCGCCGGCCGCGTCGATCCCGAAGTCGACGACGGTGGCGCCGTTGTCCAGCTCGTAGCCGACGACGTCGAGCTCGCCGGCGAAGTCGAGGGCCTCGTCGACCAGCTCGATCGCGGTCCGATTGATGCTTTCCATGAGCCAGCGTACTCGCTCCCCGTTTAAGGGGTTTGGCTGTTGGACTCGGGAGATCGCGGGTTTCAACAAGAGCGACGCGTATCCGAACGATATCGGTGGCGCCTGCCGCCGAGTGGCCGTCGAAGGCGGCCGCGAGGAGCACGCGCGAGGTCGCCGGCGCTACGCGCCGGCTGCCAGAGGGACCTCTGGTCCCTCGCTGAACGCGGTGAGCGCTCGGAGAGCGCGAACCGCGAGACTGGGGAGGCGTGAGGTGGTGCGGGGTGGGACGCAAAGGGCAGTCGCGAGGCGGGCGTAAACGTTGGAATGACCGCAGGAGCGAGCAGCGCGAGCGACGAGGACCGCACCGAGTGTAAGCCCGCCTCGCGGCTGGGGCTTCGTAGGTGTTCGCCCGGTATCCTACGTGATTCGCTCACATACAATTCGTCGAGTAGTCACCAGAAGCCGCCGTCGGAGTCGCCCGGACCGCCGGCCTCTCCGGGACCGGTCGGGCCGCGGGGGCCGCTCGGCCGTGGGTCGGGGTCGATTTCGACGAGTTCCGTCTCCGCGCTCGGGTCGACCTCCCGGCCCTGGTCATAGCGGACAAACGAGAGGTAGAACGCCTCGCCGCAGCCGACCCCGTCGGCGTCCGGCTCCCGGTACGGCTCGTCGCCGCCGACGTCGGTGCCGCGCACGCCGTCGTGGGGGTCCCACTCGACGCCCTCGCTCTCTCCACAGACGAACCGGACGCCGTCGACGTCGGCGGCGTCGTCGGCTCCGTCGTCCCCGGCCGCATCGCTCTCGCTCTCCGTCTCGCTCCCGCCTCCCGCCTCGTCGGCGTCGAACGGCTCGGTCGGGTCGACGTACGTCCACCCCTCCAGCGGGTACGGCGTCACCGACTTGTCCGCGAGGTACCCCTCGCGTTCGAGCGCGACGAGCGTCCCGCAGTGCGGACAGTAGTACGTGACCGGGTAGCTCATACCTCTCGTACGAGGGCGACCGGTAAACAGCCGTCGCCGCCGCGTCAGCTATTTGATCGTTCCGACCGACGTGTCGGTATCTCATCGGACTCCACTTCGGACGATCCCGGCGAACCTGAATCCGTGGACGACGCGGGCACCCTCGTCACGCGCCGCCGGCTCCTGTACGGCGCCGCGGGCGGCGTCGGCCTCCTCGGGGGCGGCGGGCTCTACGTCGCGAACGCGCTCTCCGGCGACTTCGGCGGCTACGAGGCCCCCGAGGCGCAGCCGATGGTGTCGACTCGGGGGCGACTCGACGACGCCGATCCGACGGCGCGGTCGGGCTCGTGGGAGTTCGGCGGGGCCGACGGAGTGGTCCTGTACGTCCACGGGCTCGGCGCGGACGCCGAGTCGGCCCGCGATCAGGCGTACGCCGCCCGGCTGGGGTTAGAGGCGGCCCCGGAGGCGCCCGACGCCCCGAGCGCGCTTCCTGTCGTCGGCTACTCGTGGTCGTCGAACGCCGACTGGGGACCGGCGAAGCGCACCGCCGACGAGAACGCCGCCCCGCTCGCCGACTGGTTGACCGCGTGGGCGGAAGAAGACGGGCGGCCGGTCCACCTGTTCGCGCACTCGCTCGGCGCCCGCGTGAGCGGGGCGACGCTCAGCGAACTCGCGGCCAGAGGCCGGACGGGCGTCCTCGCCTCCGCGTCACTGTTCGGCGGCGCGATACCGCACGACAGCGTCGGTACCGCCGGGAGGTACGGGGCCGCGATCGCGGCGCTCGACGCCCCCGTCTACAACTTCCACAGCCGGAACGACCGCGTCCTCGGCTGGGTGTACCGCGCCTCCGACCGGACCCGAGCGGTTGGACACGGCGGAGTGGCAGAGTCGGCGACCGCGCCGGACAACTACACCGACGTCGACGTCACCGACATGGTCGCGGACCATTACTCGTACCTCGAACCGGACGCCGGCTGTCTGCCCCGGGCGGTCGACCGGATCGGGTTCGCGTAGTCCGTCGGCGCGCCCTGGGACGCCTCGCCGCCGGCGCGTCCCCGGAACCCCTTTTACCGGCGCGGTCGACCCTTCGGGCATGATCGACGAGACCGTCGCCGAGATCCGGGCGATGCGGACCCACAGCACGTCGGCGGTGGCCGTGAAGGCGACGCGGTCGCTCGCGGACCTGTTGGACCGGGAGTACGTGACCGTCGACGAGTTCGAGCGCGACCTCGAACACAACGCGGGCGTGCTCCGCCGGTCGAACCCCTCCCACGCCGCGCTCCACAACGCGATGCGCGAGGTCGAGCGCTCCATCGTCGGCGAGGCGACGAGCGTCGAGGGCGCGAAGCAGCTCTTGGAGGACGTGATCGCCCGCGTCGTAGACGACATCGAGACGGCGAAAGGCGAGGCGGCGGCCAACGCGGCCGAGCACATCGAAGACGGCGATACGCTGCTCGTCCACGACTACTCGACGACGGTGTTGGAGGCCGTCGAGAACGCCGCGCGCGACGGGGCGCACCTGACCGTCTACGTCACCGAGGCGCGCCCGCGGACCCTCGGTCGCAAGACCGCCCGCGTGCTCGCCGGGATCTCTCGGGTCGACGTCCACATGGTCGTCGACAGCGCAATGGGGTACGCGCTCCGCGACTGCGACCGCGTCCTGCTCGGTATCACGTGTATCACCGGCGGCACGTACTACAACCGGATTGGCACGTTCCCGCTCGTGGTGACCGCTCACGAACTCGGCGTCCCCGTCACCGCGGTCGGCTCGGGGGCGAAGACCATCGAGGAGTTCCGGTTCGAGAACGAGTTCCGCGACGCCGTCGAGGTGATGCGCGAGCCGGTCGAGGACGTCGAGATCGAGAACCCTAGCTACGACGCCACGCCGATCGGAATGATCGACACCGTGATCACCGACGACGGCGTCCGGAACTGATCCCGCTATCGCCGCTGAATCGGCGAGACCCCCGCGAGCGGCGCCGAACGGCCCAAAGCGCTTTGTGCGTGTAGTGTGTTAACGGTTCGTATGAGTGTACACCCGAGTTCGACGGCGGTGTTCCAGATCCCCGACCAGGGGCTGACGGGGGTGGGATGTACGAGCGTCTGGTGCGACCTCGGGGCGATCGCGACGCAGCCGGGCGTCGTCACGGCTGTCGCGGTCGCCGGCGTCCTCGCGCTGCTGACGTTCGCGTACGTCCGCGAGGCCGAGGCCGCCTGCCGCGACGAGCGCCGGCGCGTCCTCGACGAGCGGGACGCGTTCGAGACGTTCGCCGACCGGGTCGGCCGGATTGACACGGTCTCCGTCGCGACGGACGCGACCCCGTCCGGCGTGCCGGCCGCCGCCCTGCCCAGGATCGGCGGCGGCGGGCGGCGACCGGGCGGCGGCCCGGCCGGCGACAACGTCACCCTCAGGCGGGTGCTGGCCGCGTACGAGGACACCGTCATGTCCCTGCCCCACTACCGCGCCGAGTATGACGAGACGACCGCACAGAGCCTGGCCGCCGAGCTGGGTCCGGACACCGCAACGGCGCTGGCGTCCGACGGCGGCCTGTCGAGCGGGGCTCAGTCGGCGCTCGTCGACCGGAGCCGCCACGCCGTCGACGCCCGCGACCGACTCGTCGACGCCATCGATGAGGAGATCGCCGAGCTGGACGATCGCGAGGCCGCGCTGTCGACGATCGACCGCCGCCGCCGTCGGCTGGTCGGGCACATGGACGGGATCCGGTCCGAGAGCGAGGCGGACGCGGCGATCGACGTGTGGAACCGACTGACGGAGCTCGAACGCCAGTGCGACGAACTCGCCGCCGAGCGGCAGGTCTCCCTCGACGACCCCCCGTTGACGCCAGAGACGGCGGGCGACACGGAGAGAGAGCGCCCCTTCTACCACTACCTCTACGGCCCCACCGATGGCCCGCACTACCCGGTGTTGGCGCAGATCGCGGAGGTCGCCGACGGGATCCGCGCGGACAGGGACCGAATCGGCGCGCGGATCGCCGGCGACCACTGACTCAATAAGGGGTCCGACGGGGGAGCCCCGCCCGCTAACTCGCGGGGTGTTGTCTGAGGTCGATCCCGCCGCCCACCGGGAAACTCAAAACTACCGGATTGTTTATGAACGTAGGGTGGGACGAGGGTGTATGAGTTGGCAAGCGGCGGAACGAGCGTTCACGGACGACGCGATCGCCCGGGAGACGCTTCCGCAGATGCTCGAGCGGACCGCGGGGCGGCACGCGGCGCGGACCGCGCAGCGGTACAAGGGGGGGATCTACGACCGCTCGCTCGCCGCCGAGGGCGTGATCGAGCCGGCGCCCGCGGGCGGGTACGCCGACCTGACGTACGCCGAGATGCGCGGGATCGTCCGCGCCCTCGCGGCGGGGTTCCGCGAGCTGGGCGTCGACGACGACACCCGGGTGGCGATGTACTCGCAGACCCGCATGGAGTGGGCGCAGACGGACTTCGCGGCACTGGCCGCGGGGGCCGTCGTGACGACCGTGTACGCCTCCTCCTCATCGGGCCAGCTGCGGTACCTGTTGGAGGACCCCGAGGCGACCGTGATCGTCGCCGAGAACCGCGAGATGCTCGCGGACGTGCTGGCGGTGCGCGACGACCTTGACCACGAGCTCGATGCGATCGTCACCGTCGACGACGTCGACGCGGACGACCTTGAGGGCGACGCGGACGACGTGTACGGGCTCGGCGAGGTCCATGCGCTCGGGGAGGACGCGTTCGACGAGGCCACCTACGAGGGGTGGATCGACGCGGTCAGCGTGGACGACCTCGCCAGCCTCATCTACACCTCCGGGACCACCGGGAAGCCGAAGGGCGTCCGCCTCACGCACGGCAACTTCCGAGACAACGTCTCGCAGTGTTACCGCCGGTTCGCCGACCGGCCCGACCGCGACTCGGACGCCCCCGGGATCTCCGCCGAGTCGACGACGCTGTCGTTCCTCCCGCTCGCGCACGTCTTCGAGCGGATGGCGGGCCACTACATGATGTTCGCGGCGGGGGCGACCGTCGCGTACGCGGAGAGCCCCGACACGCTCCGCGAGGACTTCGGGCTCGTCCAGCCGACGACGACGACGAGCGTCCCGCGCGTTTACGAGAAGCTGTACGACACGATCCGCGAGCAGGCGAGCGAGTCGCCGGTGAAGGAGCGCATCTTCGAGTGGGCGGTCGACGTCGGCCGCGACCACCACGAGGCCGACGACCCCGGCGCGCTGCTCGACGCCAAGCGCGCGGTCGCCGACCGCCTCGTCTTCTCGTCGGTCAGGGAGGCGATCGGCGGGAACATCGACTTCTTCATCTCGGGCGGCGGGTCGCTGTCGGCGGAGCTGTGCGCGCTGTACCACGCGATGGACCTCCCGATCCTAGAGGGGTACGGGCTGACGGAGACGTCGCCGGTCATCTGTGTCAACCCGCCCGAGCGGCCGCAGGTGGGGACCATCGGACCGCCGGTCGTCGACACAGAGATCGCGATCGACGACGGCGTCGTCGGCGAGGAGGTCGCCGACCTGGCGGGCGACGTTGGCGAACTGCTCGTCCGCGGCCCGCAGGTGACGGAGGGGTACTGGAACCGGCCGGACGCGACCGCTGACGCGTTCGTCGACGCCGACGACCTCCCGGAAGCCGCCGTGACCGCCGGCACCCCGCCGGACGAGCGGGTCGGCGAGGGCGAGACCGACCCGGAAACCGCGGCCGCGGAGCCGTGGTTCCGCACCGGCGACATCGTCCAGCTCCGACCGGACGGGTACGTCGCGTTCCGCGAGCGGGCCAAGCAGCTGCTCGTGCTCTCGACCGGGAAGAACGTCGCCCCCGGACCGATCGAAGACCAGTTCGCCGCGAACGAGTTCGTGGAGCAGTGCGTCGTTCTCGGCGACGGCCGGAAGTTCGTCTCGGCGCTCATCGTCCCGAACTTCGAGCAACTGACTGCGTGGGCCGAGGGCGATGGCGTCGACCTCCCCGAGGACCGCGCCGCGGTCTGTCGTGACGACCGCGTCCGCGACCGAATCCAGGAGGAGGTCGACCGGGTGAACGAGGAGTTCGAGTCGTACGAGCAGATCAAGCAGTTCCGGCTCGTCGAGGAGGAGTTCACCGAGGCGAACGACCTGCTCACGCCGACGATGAAGAAGAAACGGCGGAACATCTTGGACCGGTTCGCCGACGAGGTCGAGGTGATCTACGAGGAGTAACGCGGACGGAAGGTGCCGAGACTAGAAACCGATAACTGTCGCGAGGGAGTAGACGTGTCGATGGACCTCCGCGTCCCGCCCAAGTACGGGTTCGCCGCTTTGGCGGGGTGTTGTTTCGGGCTCGGCGCGCTCCACCTGACACACGCGGGTCCACCCGTTGGGATCGCACTCGAATCGGCGCTGATTCTCTGCCTCTCGGGCGTCGTCTTCTACACCGCCCACGACCTCCCGCAGTGGGGGATATCCCGCTCGGGCCAGTGGCGCGCGGTACGGATCGGCGCGGGGACGGCGCTCGGGTTCGGCGTGCTCGCCGGCGTCGTCTGGGTAATCTGGCTGATCGGCCACCACGCGTTCAAGCTCTCCTTCCTGGTCTCGTTCGCCGCCAGTCTCGGCGCGGCGGTCGGATCGCGCGGGAGCCTCTACGCGGTGAAGGCCGACGAACAGCTCACCGAGGCCCAGGAGCTCGCGACGCTGCTCTCGATCAACGACCGGGTGTTGCGCCACAACATCCGGAACGAGCTCTCCGTGGCGCTCGGCTACCTCACGAAGATCGAGGACGCGGACGGGAGCCCCGAGACCCGACAGCGAGTGGCGACGATCCGGGATCACTTGGAGTCGCTCCTCGAGACGAGCGATCGGACGCGACGGCTCGCGTCGATCTGGCGGACCGACGCGCGCTGCTCGGTGGACCTCGTCGCCGTCGTCGAGAAGGAGGTGGCGAAGCTGACCGCAGACGCGCCCGAGGCGACGATCCGCACGGAGCTCCCGGAGCGCTGCGTGGTCCGGACGCACCCGTCCGTCCCGGTCGCGTTCGAGGAGGCGCTGCGGAACGCCGTCGAACACAACGACGACGTGACTGTGACGGTGCGCGTGTGGCGCGACGACGGCGTCCACCTCGTCGTGGCGGACGACGGGCGAGGCATCCCGCAGATCGAGCGACGGACGCTCCGGAACGCGGAGGAGACGCCGCTCGAACACACCGAGGGGATCGGGCTGTGGCTGATATACTGGGCCACGACTCGGGCAGGCGGAACGGTAGAATTCGCGGCGAACGAGCCGCAGGGAACAGCGGTTCAGATCCGACTCCCCGACCGACCCGGCTCGGACGAGTCGGAGGGCGTAGAGCCGGGCGACTTCGAGCCGGAGGATTTCGAGCCAAACGGGGATCGACTCTGAGAGCGCCGGTCAGAAAGTGCCGGATCCCGGCAGAACTGAAGAGACGACGAGTTCGCGGGCGCTAGGCCGTCGACGGCGCGGACTCCGGTCGGTCGTCGCGCTCGACCGAGTCGCCGTCGGCCGGCTCCGACTCCGTCACGGGGTCGCCGAACGCGTACACCGTGTTGTGGCCGGTCACCTCGACGGTGAGGAAGTCGCCAACCTCGACGCCGCGGTCGGACGCCCCTTGGACGATGATCTGGCGGTACGCACCGTCGCGGCACTTGACCGAGTCGCCGGTCCCCTCCTCGACGACGAGCACCTCGAACGTCTCGCCGACCATCGACTCGTACGCCTCGCCGACGACCTCCATCTTCAGCTCGGACATCGCCTTCGAGCGCTCCTTCTTGACGGTCCCGCCGAGACCCTTCATCTCGGCGGCGTCGGTGCCGGGGCGCTTCGAGAAGCGGGTGACGTTGATCTTCTCGGGGCGGACCTTGGCGAGCAGGTCCATCGAGCGCTCGTGGTCGGCCTCGTCCTCGGTGGGGAAGCCGACGATGAAGTCGGTCGACAGCGTCCAGTGGTCGAGCCGCTCGTCGAAGGTGTCGACGACCTCGCGGAACTTCTCGACGCGGTGCTGCCGCCGCATGTCTTCGAGCACGTCGTCGGAGCCGGACTGGACCGGCGCGTGGATGAAGTCGTACAGCTCCTCGTTCTCGGCGAACACGTCGGCCAGCTCCTCGTGGATGCCGTGGATCCCGCCGGGGTTCGCCATCCCCAGCCTGACACGGAACTCGCCGTCGATGTCGCAGATCCGATCGAGCAGTTCGGGGAGCTTCCGGTCGCCGTTATCCCAGCCGTAGACGCCCGTGTCCTGACCGGTGACGCGGATCTCCTTCGCGCCGGCGTGGATCAGGGCCCGCGCCTTCTCGACGTTCTCCGCGACCGACGGGGAGTCGACTCGGCCGGTCGCGAACTTGGTGATACAGTACGAGCAGTTGCTCATACAGCCGCGAGCGATGGGGAGGATGCCGACGACGCCGTCCAAGACCGGCTCGGCGTCGGGCGTGACCGTCGGACACTCGCCGTTGAGCACGTAGGTCGGGACCTCGTCCCAGTGGAGGATCTCGGCGTCGACGTCGGCCTCGGCGAACATCTCACCCTGCGCGAGCGCCATACAGCCGGTGACGACGAGCTCGGCGGTCGTCTCAGACAGCTCCTCGGCGCGGCGGAGCATGTTCCGCTCCGTCTTCTCGACGACGGTACAGGTGTTGAGGATGGCGACGTCCGCGTCTTCCGGGCCGTCGGCCGGTCGGTGGCCCCCGTCGCGGAGGGCGCGCTCGATCTCCCGGCTCTCGCCCCGGTTCGAGCTACAGCCGTAGGTTTCGATGTGGTACGTCGCCATCGGAGTGAATACGTTATTGGCCCCGCGGGCAAAAACGCGACGGATCGGGGCGTGGAAGGCGGCGGGTCGGCGCCGTCGGGAGTCAGTCTTCGGCGACCGCGGCGGCCGGCGCGTCGGCCTCGGAGGCGGACTCGGCCGTCGCCTCTGGCTCGTCGACACCGTCGCGCTCGGCGGGCGGCACGGCCTGGTAGACGGAGCGGCGGGCGTCCCGGGGGCAGAGCCCCTCCTCGACGAGGCCGACCTCGGTGAGCTTCTCGACCGCGAACCGGACGGTGCGGGTCGAGAGTCGGGTCTCCTCGGCGAGGCCGGTCTGGTCGAACCGCCCCTCCGCGTCGAGCACGTAGTAGACCAGCTTGGCGCTCGGCGGGAGCGGTTCGAGCAGCTCGCGGGTACCTTCGTCCATACGTCATTTACAGGGGCGAATCGCGCATAACCGTGGCCCGCCTGTGCGCGGCCGGCGCACGCCAACCCGCCTTTTATATACTAGTTCTGCTGGCGGAACTCGAACCGAGCGCCGTCCACGTCGTCGATGGCGAATTCCCACCCGTGTGCGGCCGCGATCTCGCGGACGATCGCGAGGCCGAAGCCGGTGCCGTCCGAGGTGCTCGACCGCCCGTACTCCGCCGCCTCCTCGGGGTCGATGTCGAAGCCGTCCCCGTCGTCCGCGACGTAGAAGCCGTCCAGCAGCGGGCCAACGGAGACCGTGAGACCGCCAGTCGCGCTCGCGGCCTCCGAACCGTCAGCGGTTCCGTGTTCCGCGCTGTCGTCGGGCTCCGTCCGACTGCTCTTGGAACCATGTTCCACGCTGTTCCTGAACAGGTTCTCGAAGAGCGTCCGGAGCCGTTCCGGGTCGGCCTCGACATCAACGGAGGCCCGGGAGAGGTCAAGCGTCGCGTCCTCGGTGTCGACGGTGCGCCACGCCCGCTCGGCGGCCGCGTCGAGCGAGACGGACTCGATCTCGTCGACCGTCTGCCCTTGGCGCGCGAGCGCGAGGAGGTCGTCGATCAGCTGCTTCATCCGGTCGTGGGCGGCTTCCACCTGCCGGAGCTCTTGGACGACCGCCTCGTCGTCAGTCACGGCGCGCGCGAGGTCCGTCCGGCCGGCGGCGACGTTGAGCGGGTTCTGGAGGTCGTGCGAGACGAAGCCGGCGAACTTCTCCAACCGCTCGATCTCGCGCTGGAGCGCGGCGTCGCGGTCGCGCAACTGCTCGGTCCGCTCGGCGTGGTCGAGCGCGACCGTGACGTTCGCCGCGAGGACGCGGGCCAACTGGAGGTCCGTCTCGTCGAAGAACGCCGGCTCCTGCGAGCCGAGCGGCATCACGCCGTGGTCGCCGAGCGGCACGGCGAGGAGGCTCCGGAGGTCGCCGTATCCGACCGTGGTGTCGACCGCCTCGAGGTCGTCGACGACGATCGGCTCGCCGGAATCGAAGGCGTCCCAGACGAAGCCGTCGCCCGGACCGAACGCCGGCCGCTCCCCGAACGCCTCGGTCGCCTCCCGGCTGATCGCCGTCGGACGGAGACGGTTGGCCGACGGGTCGTACAGCCGGACGCCGCTGTTCGGGAACTCGAGGGTGTCTATCGCGGCGCGGGCGGCCACCGCGGCGACGTCCTCGCGGTTCTCGCCGCCGAACATCTCCCGCGTCGTCGCGTGGAGCTTCCTGAGGGTCTGTTGGACCCGCTTCTGCTCGTCGATGTCGGCGTAGATGGAGTACACCACCGACTCCTCCGGCTGGACGACGGGGATCGCGTGGAGGATGAAGTTGCGCAGCCCGTCGGTGGTCCGGCGGCGCACTTCGAGCCTGATCGGTTCGTCGTCCCGGACGAGGCTCTCGTGTTCGAACTGGTCGGTGTCCGGCGGAATGACCGCGTCGGAGACCTCCTCGTACGTCGAGCCGGCGGCGTCGTGGCCGAACGTCTCCACGAAGGCGTCGTTGGTGTTCGTCAGGCGCCTCGTCCCGTCCCCGTCGATGACCGTCGACGCCATCGGGAGCGGGAGGTTGTCGTACAGCGCCGCGAGGCGGTCCCGCTCGGTGCGGAGCTCGGTCTCCGTCCGGATCCGGTCGATCGCGTTCGCGGCGTGCGAGGCGATGAGCTCGGCGAACTCGACGTCGCTGTCGCCGAAGGCCGCGTAGCCGTCCGAGACCGCTTGGAACACCCCGTACGGCCCGATCGGCACGCTGATCGCGGAGCGGACGTCGTCGGAGACCGGCTCCGCGACCTCCGCCGTGTCGAGGGGCTCCGGGCCGCCGACCCGGTCGTGGTCGGGCGCCTGCGGCCCCGAGCTAGCCGAGTCCGCCGGACTCTCCAGCTCGTCCGGGTCGGCCGGGTCGACGCTGAGGTTGTCCACCACGACGGTACGCTGTTCCCGCGCCGTGTAACCGACCACGCCCTCGTCGACGTCGAACGTGCGGATCTCGTCGGACGAGACGCTCTCCGACCGGACCACCGGAACGAGCCGATCGCCGCGCCGCCGGGCGACGACGCAGCGATCGAACTCCAGGATCTCCTCGGCGACGTCGATGACGCGGTCGAACACGGTAGGGACGTCCTCGACGTCCGCGAGTCCGGTCGCGAACCGGTGGATCCCGGTGATCTGGTCGTTCACCTCCCGGAGGTCGCGCTCCGCCCGCCGCCGGCCGAGCGCGTTCGCGACGCTGTTGGCGAGCATCTCGTAGCGGTCGCGCCCCGACCCCTTCTGGAGGTAGTCGGTGACGCCGGCCGAGATGGCCTTGCTCGCGATCTCCTCGCTCCCCTTGCCGGTGAACAGGACGAAGGGGACGTCGGGATCGACCCCGCGGACTGATTCGAGGAACTCCAGCCCGTTGTGGCCCGGCATGTCGAAGTCGCTGACGATACAGTCGATCGACCCCTCGCGGACGACATCGAGCGCCTCGTCGGGCGAGAGCCGCGTGACTGGTTCGACGCCGTCGAGCAGCCGCTCGACGTGGGTCGCCGCGAGGTCGGCTGCCCCGGGTTCGTCGTCGACGAACAGGATGCGCGTCGCGACGTCGTCGGCCGGTCCCGACCGCTCGGGAGCCTCCGCGCCGGAGCGAGGCGGCGGGTCGTCGGGACCTGAGTTCATGAACAAACGTTACGCCAGCGGTAATTTTACCTTTCGCTCTAACTACCGGGATTGAAAACTAGAA
Organism: Halorubrum miltondacostae; assembly: GCF_041379815.1. NCBI lineage: Archaea > Methanobacteriati > Methanobacteriota > Halobacteria > Halobacteriales > Haloferacaceae > Halorubrum > Halorubrum miltondacostae. The sequence continues at coordinate 26,400 of NZ_JBEDNY010000003.1, read as the reverse complement.
CCGCCGTCGGCGCGCCCGGACGCGGGGGCGCGAGACGTCTACAGGAAGTTCTCGACGTGGTCGGCGACCTCCTCGGGAGTGTCGCCGACGGGGACGCCCGCGTCGTTGAGCGCGTCGATCTTCGACTGCGCCGTGCCCGTCCCGGAGCCCGAGACGATGGCGCCCGCGTGGCCCATGCGCTTGCCCGGCGGGGCCGTGCGCCCGGCGATGAAGCCGGCGACCGGCGTGTCCATGTGCTCGCCGATGAACTTCGCGGCCTGCTCCTCGTCCTCACCGCCGATCTCGCCGCACATCACGACCGCGTCCGTATCGGTGTCGGCCTCGAACGCCTCGAGGGCGTCAACGAAGGACGTGCCGATGATCGGGTCGCCGCCGATGCCGATGGCGGTCGACTGGCCGAGCCCGCGCTCGGTGAGGTTGTCGACGACCTGGTAGGTGAGGGTGCCGGAGCGAGAGACCAGCCCGACGTTCCCCTCGGAGAAGATGTTCCCGGGGAGGATGCCGAGCTTCGCCTCGCCGGGCGTGATGATCCCGGGGCAGTTCGGGCCGATCAGGCGGGTGTCAGTCTCGCCCAGGCGCTTGTTCACCTTCGCCATGTCCTGAGTCGGAATGCCCTCCGTGATCGCGACCGCGAGGTCGAGGTCAGTGTCGAGCGACTCGAAGATCGCGTCGGCGGCGAACGCCGGCGGCACGAAGATGACGGAGGCGTCCGCGTCCTCGGCCTCGACGGCCTCGTCGACGGTGTCGTAGACCGGGACCCCGTTGACCTCCTGCCCGCCCTTGCCGGGCACCGCGCCGGCGACGACGTTCGTGCCGTACTCAATCATCTGGCCGGCGTGGAACTTCCCCTCCCCGCCGGTGATCCCCTGGACCACCACTCTGGTGTCGTCGTCGACGAAAATGCTCATTGGGTCACCTCCTCAGCGTTCGCGACAGCGCGCTGGACCGCGTCCTCCAGCGTCTTCTCGACCTCGACGAGGTCGGTGTTTAGGATCTCCATCCCCTCCTCGGCGTTCGTGCCGGCGAGCCGGACGACCACCTTCTTCGGGATCTCGTCGAACTGTTCGAGCGCCTCGTTGATCCCCTTGGCGACCTCGTCGCCGCGGGTGATCCCGCCGAAGATATTGAAGACGACAGCGTCGACGTTGTCGTCGGAGAACACCATGTCGAGCGCCTGCGTGACCCGCTCGGCCTTCGCCCCGCCGCCGATGTCGAGGAAGTTCGCGGGCGCGCCGCCGTAGTAGTCGACTAAGTCGAGCGTCGTCATCACGAGCCCAGCGCCGTTGCCGATGATGCCGACGTTCCCGGAAAGGCGGACGTAGTCGAAGCCGTACTCGCCGGCCTTGCGTTCGAGGTCGTCCTCGTAGGATGCCTCGGCCATGTCGGCCAGGTCGGACTGGCGGAACAGCGCGTCCTCGTCGATGTTCATCACGGCGTCAGCGGCGACCACGTCGCGGTCGCCGGTGATCATCACGGGGTTGACCTCGATCTCGGAGGCGTCGTTCTCCTCGTAGAGGTCGTACAGCGTCGAGAGGATCGACGCCACGTCGAGCGCCACGTCGGCGTCGACGCCGGCCTCGTAGACGACCTTGCGGGCCTGGTACGGGTGGAGGCCGAACGCGGGGTCGACGTGTTCGCGCGCGATCGCGTCGGGGTTCGACTCGGCGACCTCCTCGATGTTCACGCCGCCCTCGGTCGACACCATCAGGACCGGCTTCCCCTCGCCGCGGTCCATCGTGACGCCGACGTACAGTTCGTCGACGAAGTCCACGCCCGCCTCGACGAGGACCTGGTCGACGGTGTACCCCTTCAGGTCCATCCCGAGGATCCCGTCGGCGTACTGCTCGGCCTCCCCGCGGTCGGTCGCGATCTTGATCCCGCCGGCCTTGCCGCGGCCCCCCACATGGACCTGCGCCTTGATCGCGGCCGGGTAGCCGATCTCGTCGACGGCGTCGAGCGCTTCGTCGACGCTCGTCGCGAGCCGGGAGTCCGGTACCGGGATCCCGGCGTCCGCGAAGAGAGACTTCGCTTGATATTCGTGAAGTTTCATCCGTGTGGGATCGGTACCGACACCGGCTTAAATGGTTTCGATTCGGCGCGGACCGCGGTCGCAGCCGGGGCCGAACCGCAACCGAGGAGAGCCGCAAATCGGGAGACAGCGGCGTCGACGGCGCCGATCGGTACGCCTTTTGTCCGTCCGGCGTCTGCGGACCGCATGGATCCCGCCGAGTTCATCGAGGGCGGAACGGTCAGCGTCTCGGACGAGACGTACGCGGTCTGCCGGACCGACGGCGACCACCCCGACGCGTTCGCGACGGTCCGGGAAGCGAACGAGACGACGGTCGTGATCGAGGAGGAACGGGTCGACGCGGTCGAGGCCGACGCGGTCGAACACGGGTGGAAGCGGCTCACCTTCGAGATGGAGCTCCCCTTCGAGCTCGTGGGGTTCCTCGCGGCGGTCGCGACGGTGCTCGCCGAGGTCGATGTCTCGGTGTTCGTCGTCTCGTCGTACGCGACCGACCACGTGTTCGTCAAGCGGGACGACCGCGCCGACGCCGTCCGGAAACTCGAAGCGCTGGGCTGTGAGGTCGACGGCTGACGGCGGTGTCGGGCGTGACGATCCCGGTCGCCCGGCCTAGATCCGGGACTAACCCCGGTGCGGACCGCGCGGGATCTGTGATCGGGGACACGTTTTCCACGGCGGACGCCCATAGAATCGCCATGACTACGCGCCGCGAAGAGCTGGAAAACGCGTTCTGGAACCGTCATTCGAACCCAAAAAGCGGGTGGAGTCGGACGGCCGTGCTCCCGGCGCTCCTGTACGCGATCTATCGGCGCGATTGGCGGCTGGCGACGGCTGCGGCGGCGTTCGCTGCGCTGAATCCGCTGCTGTTCGCGCCGCCGGAAAACGACGATGCGTGGATGACCCGCGTCGTCCGTGCCGAGCGATGGTGGCGGGAGACGGACCGGGGGTTCCTCGACACCTCGTACCCGAACCTGCTCAACGTCCTCAACGTTCCGGCGACGCTTTACGCGGTCGTGGCTGCGTACCGCGGTCGACCCGTGCGGGCGGCAGTGGCCGGGTGCGCGGCGATGGGGCTCAAGTTCTGGTACGTCGCCGAACTCGCCCGCCGGTACGAGGGCGAGAACGAGTGAACGGTCGCCGCATCTCGACGAGCCGGGTCCGGGTCGGGCACCGGCCGGGGCGGAACCGCACTCGGCGGGGTCAGTCCTCGTCGCCGAGGATGACGCGGTGGGTCATCGCCTCGGGGTCGAGCACCTCGTCGGCCTCCGACTCGGTGAGGTACCCGGCCTCGACCGCGGCCTCGCGGACGCTCTTCCCCTCTTTCAGCGCGGTCTTCGCGACCTTGCTGGCCTTATCGTAGCCGATCGCGGGATTCAGCGCGGTCGCGAGCGCCATCGACTGCTCGACGCGTTCGCGGGCGAACTCCTCGTTCGCCTCCAGCTTCCCGACGAAGCGCTCGCCGAACGTCTCGGCAACGTTCGAGAGCAACTGCGCAGATTCGAGGAAGTTGTGCGCGATCACCGGCTTGTAGAGGTTCAGGTCGATTTCGCCGCGAGCCGCGCCCGCGGAGACGGCGGCGTCGTTGCCGACGACCTGCTTGTGGACCTGGTTGACCGACTCCGCGACGACCGGGTTGATCTTGCCGGGCATGATAGAGGAGCCAGGCTGGTTCTCGGGCTGTTCGATCTCGCCGAGCCCGTTGCGCGGGCCCGAGGCGAGCAGCCGCAGGTCGTTGGCCATCTTGTTGAGGCTGCCGGCGATCGTTTTAAGAGCCCCGTGTCCCTCCGCCATCGCGTCGTGGGCGGCTTGCGCCTCGAAGTGGTTCTCCGCCTCGCGGAACTCGGTGCCGGTCTCGTCAGAGATGTACTCCGCGGCCAGCTCCGGGAACTCGGGGTGGGTATTGAGCCCGGTCCCGACCGCGGTCCCGCCGAGGGCGAGCTCGCGGAGGTTCGACTGGACGGCCTCGGCGCGCTCGATGCCCTTCGAGACCTGTGTCCGGTAGCCGCCGAACTCCTGGCCGAGACGGATCGGCGTGGCGTCTTGGAGGTGCGTCCGCCCCGTCTTGACGACGCCGTCGAACTCCGTCTCCTTGGCTTCGAGCTCGGCGTGGAGCGTCTCCAGCGCGGGCACGAGGTCCTTCTCAACGGCCTCCAGCGCGGCGACGTGCATCGCCGTGGGGATCACGTCGTTCGACGACTGCCCGTAGTTGACGTGGTCGTTGGGGTGGACGACCCGGTCGCCGATCTCCGCGCCCGCGATCTCGGCGGCGCGGTTGGCGATGACCTCGTTGGCGTTCATGTTCGAGGAGGTCCCGGAGCCGGTCTGGAACACGTCGACCGGGAACTGGTCGTCGTGTTCACCCGCGATGACCTCGTCCGCGGCCGCGACGATCGCCTCCGCGGTGTCGTCCTCGACGAGGCCGAGGTCGCGGTTGGCCTGCGCGGCCGACTTCTTCACGACGCCGAGCGCGCGGATGAACCGCCGGCTCATCGGGATCCCCGAGATCGGGAAGTTCTCGACGGCGCGCTGGGTCTGCGCGCCCCAGTAGGCGTCCGCCGGCACCTGCATTTCGCCGAGGCTGTCCTCTTCCGTGCGGTAGTCGTCTGCCATGTCTCGGCCTTCCCGCGAGACGCTGTAAAAGGTACTGGAAGGCGTCATCCCCGCGTGATCGTGCGGTACGGTAGCAATACGTGTGCCACGAACAGCCGCGAGTTCAGCGAGCGCCCCGATGCCTTGCCCGACGGGATGATACCGTCCCGAAGTCGCCTGTGACGGGGCGTTTCAGCGGTCTCGGGCGCTCTTAGGCACGAATTTAATTCGACTGAAACCGCGTCAACTCGGCGCCACGGCGTTCCCGTTATATGTCGCTCCGCCGGCAACGGCCGAGCGCCTATGAGCTCGAACGACTCAGCGATCGGAAGCGCACTCGACCGCGACACGGTTCGGTCGGCGAGCAAGCTACTGATCGGCGCGCTGGCGGTCGTCGGCGTGCTCTCGGTCGTGACGCTGCTACCGGGGATCGACCGGCTCGTCCCGTTCGCGCCGGTGACGTTCGCCGCGGTCGCGACGGGCGTCGTCGCGCTCGCGGTGGCCGGCATCCTCCTGTACGCCGCACCCAAGTTCGCGCAGCTGACGCGGCTGGCGCTCGACGGGAGCGACGCCGAGGGGGACGCGCGGCCTGACCGGATCGCCGAGAACGCCGGCGGGATGGCCTACTGGCTCGTGGTCTTCGGGGCGGTCCTCGTCGCATACCGCGGGCTCGCCGGCGCGGCGATCCCCCTGTTGAACGACGCCGCGTGGGCGTACGACGCCGCGTTCCTGTTCGTCGCGCTCGTCCCCGTCGTCTTCCTCGTCGCGCGCCTGACCGTCACGGTTGACCCGCTGGCCGAGTTGGTCGCCGACCGCGTCGCCGGCGAGGAGTCCGAGGCGGACGCCCGCGAGTCGACCGCGACGGACGACCGCGACGACGGCTGACGTCGGAACCCGCGCCGGTCTTTCGCTGGGAGAACTGAGAGCGCAGTATCCGCGCCGCCGAGCGAACGGTTGCGGCGACGCCGCGGAGGGCGCGAGCGGCGGCGGAGCGCGTCCGTGTGGCGGGAGCGATGAGGGGCCGAGTCGCCGGCGTCAGGCGTCGTCGATCGGCAGCAGTCCGGCCTCGCGGAGATCGCCGGCGAGCGCGCCGTTTCCGTGTTCTACGTACGCTTCGGGCGTGTACGTCTTGATCTCCAGTGCGTGGACGGACTGAGTCATGTGGTCGCCGACCGCGTCGTACACGCGCTGGTGCTGGTCGACGAGCGACTCGCCTTCGAAGGCAGGAGAGACGACGACCGCCGCGAAGTGGGCGTCCTCGTCCTCGTCGTTGTGGATCCGGGGCGCGGTCACGTCGGCGACCGCGTCGGGGAGGTGCTCCTCGATGAGGTCCGCGACCGCCTCGGGTTCGATGGACATGGGCCCGCTCGGTCGCGGACGGGCAAAAGTCGACCGGCCCGGTGCGCCGAGCGTGCGCGGCGAACGGCCGGCGGGCGGCGTCGACGTCCCCTACCGCTCGAAGACGAGCCCGTAGTGGAACGGCGGGAGGTCGACCTCGCGAGCAAGCGTCAGGTCGCCGGGGGCGTGCTCGACGGTACGCCGGGTCGGCGCGGGCGTCAGCCGGAGGTCGGTGGGCGGCCCCCGCGGCTCGTCGTCGATCCGCGTCTCCGCGCGCGGTCGGTCGCGCCAGTTGACGACGACGAGGCGACCGTCGGGCGCGAGCGCCTCGCGGACTCCCGAGACAAACGGCTCCGGGTCCGGGATCCCGTGGAACGCGTTCAAGAGGAGCGCGGCGTCGACCGGCTCTGGAAGGAGGCCGGCGAGGTCGCGCGCGTCGCCCTCGACGGTCGCGACGTTCGCTATCCCCTGCGCGTCCGCGAGGCGATCGAGCTCGGCCAAGAGGGCCTCCTCGACGTCGACGGCGTAGACGGTCCCGGGGTCGGCGACGCGGGCGGCGGGGAGCGCGAAGTAGCCGTTCCCGCTGCCGATCTCGGCGACTGCGTCCCCAGCTTCGATGCCGAGTTCGCGGAGGGTCTCGCCCGGCGTCGGCCACACGCGACCCCACCAGTCCCAGTCCGGCTGTCCAGTGTTCCGGAATCGTCCCATGCGACTCGTAGTCGCCAGCCGACGGTTATGCGTTGCGAGTGCGGCGTCGTCGACCGCCCGCTGAATCGCGTCTCCCCTGTCCCCGGCTCGTCAGACGCGGTCGAGCCGCGAGAGGCCGCGCCAGATCGCGTCGACCAGCCGCGGTTCGGGGTCGTCGTCTGGGTCCGTTCCGTCCCACCCCCTCGCGACCGCGTCCTCCAGCACCGGGAGCGAGTGGTTCTCGAAGTTGTTCACCCCGCGGAACGATTCCAAGGCGTCGCGGGCGTCGTCGCCGAACTCGGCGGTCGGCTCGCCGTCGTAGAAGCCGAGGGCGGCGAGCGCCGACTCGACGGCCCGGGCCGCGTCGCCGGTCAGCTTCCGCGTCTCCGCGGGCGCTTCGCGCTCCAAGAGCGTCACGTCGTAGATCTTGAACACGCGCTCCATCTCCTTGATCGGTCGCTCGTGGTCGTCGACGCGCACGTCGACCCAGCGATCGTTCCGCCCGTCGTACCCGCCCTCGGGCTTGGCGACGTACAGCGCCGCGGCCTGCTCGCCCCGCCTGTCGCCGCCGGCCTCGTTGCCTGCGTGAAGCGCGGCGATCAGCCGCTCCGGGAGCCCGCCGTCGGTCTCCTCGAACGCGACGGCCATCGCGTCGAGAGTGTCGGCGTTCTCCAAGATGTTCCCCTGGACCGTGTAGTGGTCGCCCTGCCGGTCGCCGGCGTGGTCGTGACAGGCTTCGCCCGTGAACGCGGCGGGCGGCTCGTCGGGGTCGACGCCGACGACGCCCACCTGTCGCGACGGAGCCTCGTCGTCCGCCGCCGTGAGCCGGTCGATCGCGTCGGCGGGCGCGTGGCCCTCGCGCAGCAGGTCGAGCCCGTCGGGGCCGTAGGCGACGTTCGCGAAGCTCTGCGTGGCGACCGCGCCCGCGTCGGCGCTGACGAACGGGACCACGGAGCCGACGCTGACGAACTTCGACTGGACCGCCACGCCGACCGCGCCCGTCTCCGGGTCACGGGCGGCGATCGAGAAGGTCGAGGGTCGAGGTGGCATGCGAAAGCGACTGTCGGTCGCCGCGATCTTAAATCCGGCCGTCGCGCGGGTCCGACGGGCCGTCAGGCGGATGGCCGTCGCACACCGCTGCCCTCACCGCGCCGTTACTCAGCCGGCTCGGCTTCGGTCGTCGGGTCCGTCACTTGGATCCGCTCGGCCTCGACGTCCTCGAAGGTCGCCCCCCACCCACCCACGGTCCATCGCCGCTCGCCGTCATCGACGACGATGGAGGCGGTCCCCGTCAGCGCCATCACCGTCGGGGCGCGGTCGTCATCGGTGTCGACGTTGGCGACGTGTTCGGCGTCCACGACCTCTCCCGAGAGGGTCACGGAGCGGTCGCCGTCCGTCTCGCGCCCCTCGATCTCGACGTGGAGCGACTCATCCCCGCGGATCCGGCTCCGGTTCTCGAGCAGGAACTGCCTGATGTCCGCGAACCGCTTCGGGCCGGTCCGGTCGGCCTCGTACGCGATCGGCGACGGCAGCCACGTGAACAGCAGGAAGTGCCAGAAGAAGACGTAGGTGAACGACCGGTTGCGGAGGATGAGCCCGTAGTCCTCGACGGCGGCGGGGTTCGGCGCGAACGCGGTGCGACGGAGGTCGGAGGTGAGCACGAACGGCGCGGGTCGGGAGAGGCGGTGGGCGACGCTCACGGCCCCCTCGTAGTCGGCGTCCTCGAGCGGCTCGTCGCCGTCCCGGCTCAGGAGCGTGACGTTCACTGTCACGTCGCGGTCGCGGGCGTCGACGAGGTCGGTCCGGAGCGCTTCGAACTGGTCGCGGGTGAGCGTCGCGTGGATCTGGGTGTCGGCGTCGCGGACGAACGTCCGGGCGGCCTCGAGCACCGTGTCGAACCGCTTGACGATGCTGACCGTCTGGGTGTCGAGGGTCGGTCGCTCGTAGCGCTCCTCGATCTCCGCGGCCGCCGATTCGAGCGCGCTCGCGCGGTCGGTGAGCCCGGAGACGATCGTCTCGGGGTCGGTCGCGCGCGCTTGGAACGTCTCCTGTTCGTACAGCTCCACGTAGCCGAAGTCGTCGAGGTCGCGGAGCACGTCGTAGATCCGCGCGTCCGGCACGTCGCTGGCCTGCGCCACCTCGGTCGCGGACGCGGTCCCCAGGTCGAGCAGCGTGACGTACGCGTTCGCCTGGTAGTAGGAGAAATCCGCCGCCTGGAGCGTCTCCAGGAGTTCCTCGGTGTCCATGGCGATTAATTAACTACCTCGGTGTATAAAAACCATTACTGCGCCGCGCCGACCGACGGCGTCCCGTCGGGCTCACTCCACGTCCGGGTACGGGACCGGGCCGTCGAGGAGCGGGTCGTCGGTCGCGCGCATCCACGACTCCAGCTCGTCGCGCAGGCGGTCGAGCGCGTCGAGGTGGGCCGGGTCGGGGTCGCTCGCGGCCGCCGCCGACTCGAACGGCTTCTTGTCCGAGGCGAGGTTCTCCGACTCCTCGGGATCGGTCTCGAGGTCGTACAGCTCTTCCGTCGGGCGCTGGGGGACGTGGAACTCCTCGTGGACCTCGCGGCCCGAGGCCGTCGGCGCGACGTCCATCGGGACGAACACCTTCGGCAGCACGGAGAAGTTGCGGACGTATTTGTACCGCTCCGTGCGCACCGCGCGGATCGGGTTGTACCGGTCGTGCCACGTCATCTCGGCGAAGACCCGGTCGCGACCCTCGTGCGACTCTCCACGAAGCAGCGGCGCGAACGACTCCCCCGAGACGTCCGTCGGCGGGTCGATCCCCAGCAGGTCCAGCATCGTCGGCGTGAAGTCGACGTTGGTGACGAGCCCGTCGTGGACGTCGCCGCCCTCGACGACGCCCGGCTGGTGGACGACGAGCGCGGTCTCGACGCCGGGGCCGTAGCAGGTCCCCTTCGCGCGCGGCATCGCCAGCCCGTGGTCGGTCGTGAACACGAACACCGTCTCCTCGGCCAGCTCGGCGTCTGCGAGCGACTCGCGGTACGCGCCCACCGCGGGGTCGAGCACCGCCGAGATCATCGACCGGAGGTCGGCCACGTCCTCGCGGACGCCGGGCGCGTCCGGGAGGTACGGAAAGTCGTCGAGCGACACCTCGTCGGGGTCGTACTCGTCGTACGTCTCGTCGGGGAGGTACTCCCGGCGGAACGGCCGGTGCGGCTCCTCGATGCCGATCGAGACGAAGAACGGGTCGGCGGCGTCCGCGCGCTCGGCGAAGAAGTCGTCGACGACGTCGACGAGTTCGAGCGCGCGCTTCGTCCCGCTGTCGACGTACTCGTAGCCGAGGCGCTCGGGCTCGTCGGGCACCTCGTGTTGGAACCCGAGGAGGGCCGTCTCGTACCCCGCCGCGCGGAGGCGTTTCGGGAGGGTCTCCCACTCGTCGCCGAGCGCCCAGCCCATGTGCGCGAGCCCCATGACGCCGTTCTCGTGGGGGTAATGGCCGGTCATCATGCTAGCGCGGCTCGGCGAGCACTGCGGGGCCGAACAGAAGCTGTTCGCCATCCGCGCGCCGTCCGCTGCCAGCCGGTCGATGTTCGGCGTCTCCACGTCGGCCCCGTAACAGCCGAGGTGCTGACCGAGATCGTGACAGTGAACGAGGACGAGATTCGGGCGGTTCGGCGCGTCGGGGGCGGCGTCGGCTCCGTCCGTCATACCCTCCACTACCCCCGGAGACGCCAATAAATAGCCGTGATCCCGATCGGCGTGGCGGAGATTGTGATTAGTAACTATAGCGGTAATTAATAAGCAAATTTGAAGTAAGTGGGCCGACTGGTTGGGAACGACATGTCCGATGATCGATCCTGTACTACGCGCCGAACCGTACTGAAGACGACCGGCACCGCGTCGGTGCTCGGGAGCGTCGCGCTCGCGGGCTGTTCGGGCAACGGCGGGGACGGCAGCGACGGGAGCGATGGGTCCGACGGGTCCGACGGGTCCGACGGCGGGAGCAACAGCCTCGAGATCACTGGCGTCTGGTCGGGCGGCGAGCAGGAGTCGTTCAGCAACGTGATGGACTTCGTGGAGGAGTCGACGGGCATGGGCCTCGAGTACTTCCCCCGCGACACCGACAGCCTGCTCACCGGCACCCTGATGGACTACGAGTCCGGGGTCGCGTCGGCGGACATCGTGGTGATGCCGTCGCCGGCGCGAATCATCTCCGACGCCCAGAACGGCCACCTCGCGCCGGTCGGCGACGCGTGGGACGCCGACAACTTCGCGGTCGACCCGTCGCGCGTCACCGTCGACGGCGAGGTGTACGCCGCGCCGTTCAAGATGGACCTCAAGCCCGGCTTCTGGTACCGGAAGTCGTTCTTCAACGAGCACGACCTCTCCGAGCCCGAGAGCTGGGACGAGTTCATGACGCTGCTCGACGACATCTCAGGGATCGAGGGCGTCGACGCGCCCATCGCCTCCGGAGGCGGCGCCGGGTGGCCGCTCAGCGACCTGACCGAGGGCTTCTTCATGCGGCAGGAGAACGGCGCCTCGCTCCAGCAGGGCCTCATCAGCGGCGACGCCTCCTTCACCGACGACCGGGTCGCGACGGCGTTCGACGAGATCAAGACGCTCCACGACGAGGGGTATCTCAGCCAGACCCGCGACTTCGGCGTCCAGTACGAGTACTTCTGGGAGAACAGCCTCCCGCTGTACTTCATGGGCTCGTTCACCCCGGCGCAGGACGCGGTCCAGGACCCGTCGGACCTCGGCGTCTTCCGGCTGCCCGGCACCGACGGCATCTCCTCGTCGGTCAACTGGTTCACCGTGCCGAAGTATTCCGACAACGTCGACGCCGCTCGCGACGCCCTGAGCTCGTTCGTCTCCGCCGAGGGACAGCAGGTGTGGGTCGAGGACGGCGGGTTCATCGCCTCCAACACGGAGGTGCCGGACGACGCCTACGAGCTCGAGGTCATGGCGAACCTGCCGGACCTCGCCAACGAGGTGACGGTCGTGCCGGACCTCGACGACGCGCTCGGGAACCCGTTCCAGCAGGAGTTCTGGTCGGTGCTCCTGGGTCTGTGGGCCACGCCTGACACGCCGACCGAAGACATCGTCGGCCCGCTCGACGAGGCCCACCAAGAGACGCTCGGTAACTGACGATGGAGTCGACGTCGACCGCGGACGACCGAACCGACCGGCGCGGGTCGCTGGCGAGGATGTTCGACCCCGAGGAGCTCCGGCGACGCAACCTCGTCTCGCTCGGGATGGACGTGCTCATCCTCGTGACGACCGGCTTCCTCGCGATCCTGTTCACGATGGGGCTCTGGCCGGCGGTCATCGGCGCGGTGCCGATGGCGACGCTGCTGTACTTCGGCTGGGCCTCCTCGAAGGCGTTCTTCGTTGCGCAAGCGCTCGCGATCACTGCGTCGCTGCTCGGTACCGCGACCGGCGTCCTGCCGTACTAGCGGCGGCGCGTCTCCTTTTACTTCACCGCGGTTCGAGTCGCGTACACCTGCGGAGCCGTCGCTCGGGCGTGGGTCGTAGGATAAGGAGGTGTCAGCGTCGGGCGTCGGGCGGGGGTATCGAAAGAGAACGGACCGCGAGCAGACAGCAAGGCGGGCTCAGTCGGCGACCGCGGCCACCATCCCCTGCTTGTAGTACCGCTGGAGGGTGACGAACAGGAGGATCGGGACAATCATCGTCAGCACCGACCCGGCGGCGACGAGCCCCCAGTCGATCTGGAGGCGGCCCTTCATCAGCGGCAGCACCTGCGGCGCGAGCTGGTTCTCGCGGGACCGCATGAACACGAGGGGGAAGAAGAAGGAGTTCCACACCCACGTGAACTGGATGACCGCCACGGAGACGAGCGCCGGCGCGGAGTAGGGTAAGACGATAGACTTGAATATCTGGTACCGCGACGCGCCGTCGATCCGGGCGGCCTCCTCCAGTTCCTCGGGGAGCCCGAGGAGGAAGTTCCGGAGGAACATGACGACCCATCCCATCCCCCAGCCGATGTGGACCAGGATGAGCCCCATGTACGTGTCGAAGAGCCCGGTCGTCCGCAGCGTGTTGTAGTTGCCCATCGCGACCAGCTCCGGCGGCGCAGCCATGACGACGATGAGCAGGAAGAACAGCGCCTTCTTCATCGGGAAGTCGAAGCGGGCGAACGGGTACGCGACCATCGTCCCGAGCAGCGTCACGGCGAGGACGGCCGGGATGGTGACGATCGCGGTGTTGTACATCGCCTGCCGCATCGGCCCGGACTGGAACGTCCACGCCTGGGCGTAGTTCTCGAAAGTGACGGTGAGCGTCTCGAAGTTCCACCAGCCCTGGATGATCTGGTCGAGCGGTCGGACGGAGGCCATGAACAGCCCGATAAGCGGGACGAGCCACAGCAGCGCGACGCCGATGGCGATCACGTAGCGTAACGCGCGCGAGCCGCTCGGGACCGCCGCACGGAGGCGTTCCGGGAGGGGTCGGTCGGAGAGCGGTGCGGTCTCGGGCGGCTCGTGGTACACGCGCCCGCCGTCGGTCTGCGCCTCGCTGTCGGCGTCCGTCGGATCGTCTGAGTGATGTGTGTCGGTCATTGTGGGTCAGTCCATTGAGGCGATGTACCACGCCATCGGCAGCGCGATCACCAGTTCGACGAGCGCGACGACCATCGCCTTGCTGTACTCTATCGGGACCGAGAACGCGGCCTGGTACACCTCCAGCCCGAGCACCGAGAACGCCCCGCCCGGACCGCCGGACGGGCCGCCTGCCGCGTAGACGATGGCGAAGATCCGGATCACCCAGATCATGCTCATTATCACGACGACCGCGGTGACGGGCTTGACGAGCGGCCAGATGATGTCTTTGAATCGCCGGAACCGCCCCGCGCCGTCGACGCGCGCGGACTCCAGTAACGCGGGGTCGATCCCCGCGAGCGCGGAGCTGTACAACAGCATGCTGAAGCCGGTCTGTACCCAGACGCCGCCGGCGACCAGCGCGTAGATCGCTATCTGCGGCTCCTGGACCCAGTTCCGGACCATCCCCTCCAGCCCGAGAGACCGGAGCAGCCCGTTGAAGATGCCGGCCTGCGGGTCGTAGACGAACAGGAGCACGAGCCCGATCACGACTGTGGGCGTCGTGAACGCCAGGAACACCATCGAGCGGAGGATGCTCCGGCCGCGCAGGTCGGCGAAGAGCAGCGCGAGCCCGAGCCCGATCAGCGTGCTCAGCGGGACGTGGACCACCATCCAGATGATGTTCTGCGGCAGCGCCCCCATCGGGTACTGGAACGCGAGGAGGTTGCTCCAGTTGATGATCGCGTCGTCCTGAAACGTCGCGATCCACGTGTCGAGCCCGGCGAACTGTCCGATCGTGAACCCGTCCCAAGTGAAAACGCTCCCGACGGCCGAGTACAGCATGGGCCCGACGGAGAAGATGGCGAACAGCGTGAGGCCGGGGAGCATGAACACGAGGATCGCCGTGAGCTTCTCTCCGTCCACGTCGCGGTCGAGCCGATCGTCGAGGTACGATCCGACGGACATGGTATCAGGCCACCAGTTCGCCGTCCTCGTCATAGAGGTACGCGTCGGTCGGGTCGAACGTGAGGTGGACGGGGTCCCCCGCGGTCGCGTCCGTCTTCGGGACCTTCACGTTCACCACGGAGCCGCCGACCTCGACGTTGACGAGGACGTACTCCCCGAGCGGTTCGACAGTCTTCACGGTCCCCGGCACGGTCCAATCGGTGTCCGGCGCGTCGGTCGACACGTCGATGTCCTCCGGTCGCACGCCAACCGAGACGGTCCGCGACGACGTCTCTCCGGGCATCGGGAGGGTGTTGCCCTCGTCGAGCCGGACGCTGCCGTCGCGGTTCTCGCCTTCGAAGAGGTTCATCGGCGGCGACCCGATGAACTTCGCGACCCAGGTGGTCCGCGGCCGCTCGTACAGCTCTTGGGGCTCCGCAATCTGGCGGATCGTCCCGTCGTTCAACACGACGATCTTGTCGCCCATGCTCATCGCCTCCTCCTGGTTGTGCGTGACGTAGACGGTCGTGATCCCGAGCTCGTTCTGGATCCGCTTGAGCTCGGAGCGCATCTCTAAGCGGAGCTTCGCGTCGAGGTTACTGAGCGGCTCGTCGAGGAGGAACACCGAGGGCTCGCGGACGATCGCCCGCGCGAGCGACGTCCGCTGGCGCTGCCCACCAGATATCTCGCCCGGGTCGCTCTCCATCTGGTCTTCGATGTGGAGCAGCTCGGCGACCTGTGCGACCCGCTCGTCGCGCTCCTCCGGCGGCACCCCCCTAACCTTCAGCGGGTACTCGATGTTCTCCCGGACGGTCATGTGGGGATACAGCGCGTAGTTCTGGAACACCATGGCGACGTTGCGGTCGGCGGGCGGGGTCCCGTCGACGCGGTCGTCGTCGAAGTAGATCTCCCCGTCAGAGGGGTCTTCCAGACCCGCGATCATCCGCAGCGCGGTCGTCTTTCCGCAGCCGGACGGCCCCAGGAACACGACGAACTCTCCGTCGTCTACCTCCATGTCCAGTTTGTAGTTGGCGACCGTCTCACCCCCGTCGAAGTACTTGCTCACCGATCGCATGCTAATGCGGGTCATCGACTATCCGTCCGTATTCATTTATTACACTTATAATTAATCATAGACCATGGATAAGAGGATGGCCGCAGTATGCGGGTATCAGTTCTCTGTCCGTCTAATTCAATAATTACTTAGCATTCCTTTCACTATGTGGGGGAGATGAGTTCCGGCCTCTTCGACTACACCAATTTTCCGCAGATCTCCGGCGAACTCTTCAGAACCGTCCAGCGGCGGGACCTCTTCGCGGACGACAAGCGCTTCGTCGACGCCGAGCCGCGCGTCCCGCCGGACCTTGTGTTCGAGCGGTACCTGTCGCGGCGCGACCGACCGGACTTCGACCTGGAGTCGTTCGTCGAGGGGCACTTCCGCCTGCCCGACCCCATCGCGGCCGCGCCGGACCTCGCGGCCTCGCGGTCGATGGAGGACCACGTCTCCTCGCTGTGGGGGACGCTGACCCGGACGTTCGGCGACGTCGCCGGGGCGGGCTCGACGATCGTTCCACTCCCAAACCCGCACGTGGTCCCGGGCGGCCGGTTCCGCGAGATGTACTACTGGGACAGCTACTTCACGGCGGAGGGGCTGGCGACGGCCGGCCGGACCGACCTGATCGCGGGCATGGTCGAGAACATCGCGTCGCTCGTGGACCGGTTCGGCTTCGTGCCGCTCGGGAACCGAGCGTACTACGACAGCCGGTCGCAGGTCCCGCTGTTTTACCGCATGCTCCGCGTGCTGGAGCGCGAGGAGGGGTTCGACGCGGTCGCGCCCCACGTGGAGGCGCTCCGGACAGAACACGAGTTCTGGATGGACGGCGGAGACCACGTCGCCGGCCCCGACGACCCCGCGGCGCACCGTCGCGTCGTCGGACTGGCGGACGGGACGGTCCTCAACCGGTACTGGGACGACCGCGCCCGCCCGCGGCCGGAGTCGTACCACGAGGACCGTCGGCTCGCCGAGCGAGTCCCGGTCGACGACCGCCCCGATCTGTTCCGGGACGTCAGGGCCGCCTGCGAGTCCGGGTGGGACTTCAGCTCCCGGTGGCTGGCTGGCGACGACCTCACCTCGATCCGGACGACAGAACTGATCCCGGTCGACCTCAACGCCGTCCTCTACGGTATGGAGTCCGCGCTCGCGGAGTGGCTGCCGCGCGTCGAGCGGGCCGAGGCCGGCGAGCGGTACGCCGAACTGGCCGCCGACCGCCGGGAGGCGATCAACCGGTACTGCTGGGACGCGGAGGCGGAGTTCTACGTCGACCACTCGTGGGTCGACGACCGGCCGTCGGACCGGCTCACGCTCGCCGCGGTCGCGCCGCTGTTCGCGGGGGCCGCGACCGACGACCGGGCGGCCGCGGTCGCGGATCGGCTCCGCAATGACTTCCTCCGACCCGGCGGGCTCGTGACGACGCTCGAGGCCACCGGCGAGCAGTGGGACGCGCCCAGCGGCTGGGCCCCCCTCCACTGGATGGCCGTCACCGGCCTGCGTCGGTACGGCCACGACGACCTGGCCGACGAGATAGCCGACCGCTGGGTCGACCTCGCGCGGAGCTCCTTCGAGGAGACCGGCCGCATGGCCGAGAAGTACGACGTCCGCTCGGTGGGCGAGACGACCGATCTAGGCGAGTACGAGCCGCAGTACGGGTTCGGCTGGACGAACGGCGTCGTCACGGCGCTGGCGGCGCGGGAGTAGCTCGCGGACGCCGGCGGGAGCCGCCGCGCCGCGGTTCTGAACGCTTATCCCCGCCGGCCGACTTCGATCGAGTATGAGCGACGACGACGCCGTCGATGTCGAGTCCGCCGACGACGAGGGCGACGCGGCGAGAACGAACGGCACGGCGGAAGCGACCGCCGACGGAGCGAGCGGGGAGTCGGCCGCCAGCGACGACGCCGGCGCCCGCGCCGAGAGCGAGGCGCTGGCCGCGGCCGTCGCCGAACACGACGAGGCGCTTGCCCGCGAGGTGGCGGCGCTGGAGGCGGACCTCGCCGAGACCCGCGAGGCGCTCCGCGAGCGCGACGAGGAGGTCGAGGAGCTGACGAGCAAGCTCGCCCGTGTCAAGGCGGACTTCAGCAACTACAAGCAGCGCGCGAAGCGGAAGCAGGAGGACATCCGGGAGCGCGCCTCGGAGGCACTCGTCGAGCGGCTCACGCCGGTGCGCAACGACCTGCTGCGCGCGCTTGACCAAGACGAGGGGAGCGACCTGCGGCCCGGCGTCGAGTCGACGCTGGAGAAGTTCGACGACGTGCTCGCAGAGGAGGGCGTCGAGGCGATCGATCCGGAGCCGGGCGAGGAGGTCGACCCCGCCCGGCATCAGGTGATGCTCCGCGTCGACAGCGACCGCCCGGAGGGAACGATCCACGAGGTGTACGAGCCGGGCTACGAGATGGGCGACCGCGTGCTGAGCGAGGCGAAAGTGACCGTCAGCACCGGCGACGGCGAGTGACGCGATCCGCTTTTCACGACCGGACCGCCGCCTCGTAGGCGTCGATCAGGTCGTCGACCCCGGCGTCCGGCTCCGCCGTGTGCGGGACGGAGAGCGGCGAGACCGACACCTCGCCGTCCACGACGGCGCGCCGGTCGGTCCCCACGGGGTCGGGGACGTCGTCCTCGTTCATCCGGCCCCAGATCGGGTCGGAGAACCCGACCCGGCCGTCGCCGTTCCGCTCCGCCCGCAGCCCGTACCACGTCGAGGGGGTGGTGACGCGGAGCGGCGCGCGGTCGGCGTCCGCGATCGGCGCGTTGACGTTGAGGTAGTCCGCGCGTTCGAACACGCCCGCGTCGACCGCCTCGTCGACGAGGAACCGGGTCGCGCGGGCCGCGTGCGCGAAGTCTACCCCCTCGAACTCGCGTTTCCACCAGTCGTCGCCGCCCGGCACGTACATCGACGTCGCCACCGCGGGCACGTCGAAGAACGACGCCTCGACCGCGGCGGAGACGGTCCCCGACCGGCCGAGCGTGTACGCCCCGAGGTTCGCGCCCTCGTTACAGCCCGCGACGACCGCGTCCGCCTCGGGGACGAGCTCGTCGAGCCCCGCGACGACGCAGTCGACCGGCGTGCCGTCGACGACGTACCCCAGTTCGTGGTCGTCGACGGCGACGTCGTCGGAGAGCAGGCGGCCCACCGACGACTGGTCGTCCGCCGGCGCGACGACGGTCACCGCGTACTCGGCCGAGAGCGCGTCGTAGAGCGCGCGCAGCCCCGCGGCGTCGACGCCGTCGTCGTTGGTCAAGAGGATCCGGTCGACGCTCATACCCGTATCAGGGGCGAGTCGGGCAAAAGTCCACCGTCGATCGGCGGGGACCGCCGCGCGAGTTCGGATCGAACGGAAAAGCACACGTATCGCCGGGCCGACCGCCCGGTATGGGATTCGGGGACACCGCCAAGAAGATCCAGACGCTCGCCGACCGCGCCGAGCGGACGTACAAGAAGATCAGCGAACTGCGCGAGGAGGTCGACGAGACGCAGGAGACCGTCATCGACACCTCCGAGCGCGTCAAGACGCTCGAAAACGAGATGGCAGAGCAGCGGGCCGTCCTCGACGCCGTCGCCGAGGAGGTCGGCGTCGACCTCGAACGGGTGAGCACAGAGGCGCACATCACCGACGCGGAGGAGGGAGCAGCGGCGAGCGACGGCGGCGACGCGGACGACGACGCCGGAGAGGACGCCGCGTAGTCGCCGCGGTCAGTCGTCGCTCGCCGCCGCGTCAGTCCGCGAGACGACCTCGGCCGGGACTCCCGCGACAGTCGCGCCCGGCGGGACGTCCTCCGCGACGAGCGAGTTCGCGGCGACGCGTGCGCCCTCGCCAATCGTGACGCCGGGCAGGACCACCGCCCCCGCGCCGATCATCGCCTGCTCCTCGACGACCACGTCGCCGAGCCGGTACTCCTCGTGGAGGAACTCGTGGCACAGTAACGTGGCGTCGTACCCGATTATCGCGTCGTCGTCGACGCGGATCCGCTCGGGCCAGAACACGTCCGGCGTCGACTCCAGCCCCCACGAGACACCCCTCCCAACTGTAACGCCGATCCGCCGCAGCAGCCAGTTCTTCAGCCGGAGGCTCGGGCTGATCCGCGCGAGGACGATCGCGACGTAGTTGCGGACGACCGCGAGCGGCGACTTCGCGTCCGGCCACGACCACAGCGAGTTGCGGGCGCCCGGGGTCGGGAACCGGTCGAGGCGGTCGCTTCGGGACGAATCCTCGTGGGTCGCGGCCGCGTCGTCGTCTGTCACGTCACGTCGTTCGGACGGGGAGGATAAAAGGGTCGCTCCGGGGCGCCGACCGACCGACGGGACCGGATCAGTCCCGCAGTTCGTCCATGTGGTCGATCCGGCGCTGGACGAGGTCGGCCGTGCCGATGTCGTGGCGGATGCGGACGCGGTCGCCCGCGGCGGCCAGCGCGTCCTCGGCCTGCGCCTCGGCGGCCGCGACGGAGTCGCCGCGGCCGACGACGGCGAACGCCCGCGACGTAGTGGTGTACAGCCCCCCGTCGCGCTCGTCGACGCTGGCGTAGTAGAGGAGGGCGTCCCCCGCGCTCTCCTCGTCGACCGCGATCGACGCGCCCGCGTCGGGGTCGGTCGGGTAGCCGTCGGGCACCGCGTACTTACAGACGGTCGCCTCGCCGGAGAACTCGAGCTCCGGGAGCGGCTCTCCGTCGCGGGCAGCGACGAGCACGTCGACGAACGGCGTGTCGAGGACGGGGAGCGTGTTCATCGCCTCGGGGTCGCCGAAGCGCGCGTTGAATTCGACGACCTTCGGCCCCTCGTCGGTGAGCATGAACTGCCCGTAGAGGACGCCCTTGTAGTCGGGGAGCGCCTCGACGACGGCCTCCAGCACGTCGACCGCGGCGTCGTAGTCGCCCTCGGCCATGAACGGGAGCGAGAAGCCGGTGTCGGTGTACGACCCCATCCCGCCGGTGTTCGGTCCTTCATCACCCTCGTAGGCGCGCTTGTGGTCCTGGACCGCTGGGGTCGTCCGGACGTCGCCGTTCGCGACGAACGCCTGTATCGTGAACTCCTCGCCGACGAGCCGCTCCTCGAGGACGACGCGGTCGTAGTCGGAGTCCCGGAGGTACGCCTTGGCCTCTTCCGCCGTCACCTGGTCACCGATCACTTTCACGCCCTTGCCGCCGGTGAGCCCGGCCGGCTTGACCGCGAGATCGCCGTCGTAGGCGTCGATGTGCTCGCAGGCCGCGTCCGTGTCGTCGAACACGGTGTAGTCCGGACAGCCGGGGATCGCGTTCCGCTCCATGAACTCCCGCTGGTACGCCTTGTCGGTCTCCAGACGGGCCTCCGCAGCCCGCGGACCGAATGCGTAGACGCCGGCGTCGTCCAGGGCGTCCGCGACCCCGGCCTCCAGCGCGGACTCCGGGCCGATGACGGCCAGGTCGGCGTCGACCGCGGTCGCGTACTCGGCGACGGCCGCGGCGTCGGTCTCGTCGGTCGACTCGAACCCGTCCGCGAGCCGCCGGATACCCGGGTTCCGGACGCTCGCGCAGGCGTACAGCGCGCAGTCGTCGGCCACCGTTCGGGCGATCGCGTGCTCGCGGCCGCCGCCCCCCACCAACAGCACGGTCTCCGTCATGCCCGACGGGTGACCGCACGGTAGTGTAAACCTTACTCTCTCCGCGGTCCGATATACACGCGTTCGTGGATACTCTCGTCGCGGGCGGCGGCGCTCGGCACGCCCCGGACGCCTTTTGACTCGTCGGGCCGAACCGGGCCCATGTCACAGCCGACCGAGCGGAACCGCCTCGACGGGGAGGCGAGTCCCTACCTCCGACAGCACGCCGACAACCCCGTCAACTGGCAGCCGTGGGGCGACGAGGCGTTCGAGCGCGCCCGCGAACACGACGTGCCGGTGTTCGTCTCCATCGGTTACTCCTCGTGTCACTGGTGTCACGTCATGGCCGAGGAGAGCTTCGAGGACGAGTCGGTCGCGGGCGTCGTGAACGACTCGTTCGTCCCGGTGAAGGTCGACCGCGAGGAGCGCCCGGACGTCGACAGCACGTTCATGACCGTCTGCCAGCTCGTCACGGGCGGCGGCGGCTGGCCGCTCTCGGCGTGGTGTACGCCCGAGGGGAAGCCGTTCTACGTCGGGACGTATTTCCCACCCGAGCCGCGGCGGAACCAGCCCGGGTTCCGCGGGCTCTGTGAGCGGATCGCCGACTCCTGGAGCGACCCCGAGCAGCGCGAGGAGATGAAGCGGCGCGCCGACCAGTGGACCCAGAGCGCGCGCGACGAGCTGGAGTCCGTGCCGACGCCCGCCGAGGGCGACGCGTCGCCGCCCGGCTCCGACCTGCTCGACACGGCCGCCGCCGCGGCGCTGCGCGGCTACGACGAGGAGTACGGCGGCTTCGGGAGCGGCGGCGCGAAGTTCCCGATGCCGGGCCGGATCGACCTCCTGATGCGCGCGTACGCCGGTCGCGGCCGCGACGCGCTCCTGTCGGCCGCGGCGGGGACCCTCGACGGGATGGCCGACGGCGGGATGTACGACCAGGTCGGCGGCGGGTTCCACCGCTACGCGGTCGACCGGGAGTGGACCGTTCCCCACTTCGAGAAGATGCTGTACGACAACGCCGAGCTGCCGATGGCCTACCTCGACGGCTACCGGCTCACCGCCGACCCGACGTACGCGCGAATCGCGAGCGAGTCGCTGGCGTTCCTCGACCGCGAGCTCCGCCACGCGGGCGGCGGATTCTTCAGCACGCTCGACGCCCGGAGTCGCCAGCCCGCCGACCGTCGGGACGACGCGGAGGCGGACGAGGTGGACGCCGACGGCGAGGACGTCGAGGGGGCGTTCTACGTCTGGACGCCCGAGGAGGTAGACGCGGTCTTCGACGAGCCGGCGGCGTCGCTGGCGAAGGAGCGGTACGGGATCCGACCCGGCGGCAACTTCGAGCGCGGTACGACCGTCCCGACGGTGGCCGCGTCGGTCGACGAGCTGGCCGCGGACCGCGACCTGTCGCCCGAGTCGGTCCGCGAGACGCTCGTCGAGGCGCGCACCGCGCTGTTCGACGCCCGCGAGTCGCGGCCGCGCCCCGCCCGCGACGAGAAGGTGCTGGCCTCGTGGAACGGGCGGGCCATCTCCGCGTTCGCGAAGGCGGGCGACTCTCTCGGCGAACCGTACGCCGAGATCGCCCGCGAAGCGCTCGACTTCTGTCGCGAGCGGCTCTACGACGCCGAGGCCGAGGCGGGCGCACTCGCCCGCCGCTGGCTCGACGGCGACGTGCGGGGGCCGGGCTACCTCGACGACTACGCGTTCCTCGCGCGCGGCGCGCTCGACACCTACGCCGCGACCGGTGACCCGGAGCCGCTCGGGTTCGCCTTGGATCTGGCCGACGCGCTCGTCGACGAGTTCTACGACGCCGACGACGGCACGATCTACTTCACGCGGGACCTCGACAGCGAGAGCGCAGAAACGGACGATTCCGGCCCGCTCATCGCCCGGCCACAGGAGTTCACCGACCGCTCGACGCCGTCGAGCCTCGGAGTCGCGGCCGAGACGCTGGCGCTCCTTGACGGCTTCCGGACCGACGGGGAGTTCCGGGAGATCGCCGAGCGCGTCGTGACGACCCACGGCGACCGGATCCGGGGGAGCCCGCTCGAACACGCCTCGCTCGTGCGGGCCGCGGACCTCGTCGAGACCGGCGGGATCGAGGTGACGGTCGCCGCCGACGAGGTCCCGCGCGAGTGGCGCGAGACGCTCGGCGAGCGGTACTTGCCGGGTGCCCTCGTCGCGCCCCGGCCGGCCGGGAAAGACGGGCTCGACGAGTGGCTCGACCGCCTCGGCATGGCCGAGGCCCCGCCGATCTGGGCGGACCGGGACGCGACCGACGGCGAGCCGACCGCCTACGTCTGCGAGGGGTTCACCTGCTCGCCGCCGCGGACGGACCTCGACGCCGCGCTCGGGTGGCTCGGCGACGGCGAGTGACTGAGGCTCCGTCGGGAGCCGGAACCGTTTAACCGTCCGGGGCCGGTATTCCCGCCAGTGTACGACTTCGTCGTCGTCGGAGCGGGCCCGGCCGGATCGCGGTTCGCTCGCCAGGCCGCCGAGGCGGGACGCGAGGTCCTCCTCCTAGAGTCGGGGACCGTCGGCGAGCCGCTGGCCTGCTCCGGCCACGTCTCGACGGACCTCTGGGAGTACGTCGACGACGGGGCGGCGGAGCGGCTCCGGCAGAACCGAGTGTTCGGCGCGCGCTTCCACATCGGCGGCCCGGAGTCGACCGCCTACCCCTTCTACAAGCGGGATCCCGTGTCGAACGTGATCGACCGCGTCGGCCTCGACCGGACGCTGGCCGACCTCGCCGAGGCGGCGGGCGCGGACCTCCGCGAGGACCACACCGTCGTCTCGGTGGACGAGCGCGACAACCGCGTCGTCGTCGAGGCCAGCCTCGGTGACGGCAGTACGGAGCGGTTCGAGTCCCGGATGGTCGCCGGCTGCGACGGGCCGACCTCGCGGGTGCGCCGCGCGCTCGACCTCCCGGAGCCGGACGAGCTGCTCCACGGTGTCCTCGGCTTCGACGACGAGGCGGACGGAGGCGACTACGTCGACGTTCACCTCACCGCCCCGACGTTCTTCGCGTGGCGGATCCCCCGCGGCGAGGCGGGCGTCGAGTACGGGCTCGCCGCGCCGCCGAGCGCGGACGTCTCCGCGCGGTTCGACCGCCTTACCGACGCTTACGACGCGACGACCGACCGCCGCTGCTCGGGCGCGATCCCCGTCGGCCCGCCGGCGCGGACGACGAGCGACCGCGGGTTCCTGATCGGCGACGCCGCTGCGCAGACAAAGCCGTTCACCGGCGGCGGCATCCTCTACGGGATGCGGGCGGCCGACGTCGCCGCGGCGGCAATCGACCCGCGCGACCCGGCGACGCTCGCCGCCTACGAGTCCGGGTGGCGCGAGGAGCTCGCCACGGAGATCCGTCTCGGGAAGGCGATCCGCCGGTGTTACTCGCTGCCGGAGCCGGTCCAGCGGGTCGGCCTCCGAGCGCTCTCGGGGGAGATCGGCGTCCACATGGACGAGCCGTCCTCGTTCTTCTCGCCGTCGAACCTACGGGCGCTGTTCTCGCGGGGCAGTCCGCCGGAGTGAGGCGAGGCGGTGAGCGAGGGCGGTCCCGGAGACGCCAGCGGGAGAGCTACTCTTCGACGACGTTCGCGAACGAGACGTTCTCGCGGACGCTCGTGATCTCGACGGTCGGCTCCTCGCCGGGTTCGGCGTCGGGGACGATGACGACGTAGCCGCGCTCGATCTTGGCGATCCCGTCGCCTTTGTCGCCCAGCGTCTCGATCGTCACGTCGCGGACCTCGCCCTCGGAGACGGGCGGGTCGGGTTGGACGGCGCCGGCCGCCCCGCGCGAGGTGGGGCGCTGCCCGTCGTTGGAGGGCGACCCGCTCGCAGAACCGTCGGTGTCGTGGCCGGACGAGGCGCCGCCGTCGGATCCCGCGCCCGACGCGTCGTCGGCCACTTCGGCTCGATCGAGGACCGCGATCCGATACGTCTCCCCGACGCTGACGCTGCCGTGCTCGATCTCCGAGGCCGGAACGGTGACCACGTAGTCGTCGCCCCGAGACTCTACCCGACCGGTGTACAGACACGCGAGAGAATCAGTGATTTCAACCATGCCCTTCCGTTGCGCGCACGGGGATGAAAAGCCACCTGTTCAGGCGTTCCGCGCCCGATGGTAAACGTTTACCCTGTTCCGAATAAATCGGAGGGTATGAGCCGGAACTACGAGTCGCTCCACGACCCGAACGCGGAGTACACGATGCGGGAGCTCTCCGCAGAGACGATGGGGACCACGGGGTCGCGCGGCGGCGACCGCGACGTCGAGATCACGGACGTTCAGACGACGATGGTCGACGGGAACTTCCCGTGGACGCTCGTCCGCGTGTACACCGACGCGGGCGTCGTCGGTACCGGCGAGGCGTACTGGGGCGCCGGCGTTCCGGAGCTGATCGAGCGCATGAAGCCGTTCGTGATCGGCGAGAACCCGCTCGACATCGACCGCCTCTACGAGCACCTCATCCAGAAGATGTCGGGCGAGGGCTCCGTCGAGGGCGTCACGGTCACCGCAATCTCCGGCATCGAGGTCGCGCTCCACGACCTCGCCGGCAAGATCCTCGATGTGCCGGCCTACCAGCTGCTCGGCGGGAAGTACCGCGACGAGATGCGTGTCTACTGCGACTGCCACACCGAGGAGGAGGCGGACCCCGAGGCGTGCGCGGACGAGGCCGAGCGCGTCATCGACGAACTCGGCTACGACGCGCTGAAGTTCGACCTCGACGTGCCGAGCGGCTTCGAGAAAGACCGCGCGAACCGCCACCTCCGCCCCGGCGAGATCCGCCACAAGGCGGAGATCGTCGAGACGGTCACGGAGCGCGTGAAGGACAAGGCGGACGTCTCCTTCGACTGCCACTGGACGTTCTCGGGCGGCTCCGCCAAGCGCCTCGCGGACGCCATCGAGGAGTACGATGTCTGGTGGCTCGAAGACCCCGTGCCGCCGGAGAATCTTGAGGTCCAGGAGGAGGTCACGAAGAACACGGTCACGCCGATCGCGGTCGGCGAGAACCGCTACCGCGTCACGGAGCTCCGCCGGCTCATCGAGAACCAGGCGGTCGACATCATCGCCCCTGACCTGCCGAAGGTCGGCGGAATGCGGGAGACGCGCAAGATCGCCGACATCGCGAACCAGTACTACGTGCCGGTCGCGATGCACAACGTCGCCTCGCCGATCGCGACGATGGCCGCGACGCACGTCGGCGCGGCGATCCCGAACTCGCTCGCCATCGAGTACCACTCCTACGAACTCGGCTGGTGGGAGGACCTCGTCGAGGAGGACGTGATCGAGGACGGCTACATCGAGGTGCCGGAAGAGCCGGGTCTCGGCGTCACGCTCGACATGGACGCCGTCGAGGAGCACATGGTCGAGGGCGAGACGTTGTTCGACGAAGCATAGCTTCGTCAAGCGAGCGAATCTCTGATTCGCGTTGTTTGACGAGGCGTAAGCCGAAGTCAAACGCGGAAATCTCTGATTTCCGCAGTTCGACTGAGCGGAGCGAAGTCGAGCCAGCAGCGCGGATCGCTGCGTTGTTTGACGAAGCATAGTGGCTAGTGGAAGTTATGAAGGTGGAATATGATGTATGAGTATGTCTGGAGATCGCCGCAAAGAGATCGTTCGTCACCTCAGTGAGGACGATCTCGATCGACTCCTCACAGAGTCTACGGATGA
>NZ_JBEDNY010000002.1:0-737072 GCF_041379815.1 Halorubrum miltondacostae | reverse complement strand
TCATCCGTAGACTCTGTGAGGAGTCGATCGAGATCGTCCTCACTGAGGTGACGAACGATCTCTTTGCGGCGATCTCCAGACATACTCATACATCATATTCCACCTTCATAACTTCCACTAGCCACTACGGTCCCTCGCTGGACGCGGTGAGCGCTCGGAGAGCGCGAACCGCGAGGCTGGGGAGGCGTGAGGCTGCGGTACGCGGCTGGGGGTTTGGCGGTATTTGCTGTCGATCCCCAGTTGAGCACGTACGGCCGAGCGGCTGGGGCTTCGGCGGCGTTCGGCCCCGAGGCGCCGACAGATGAAATAACTACAACCGAGTATCGACCGCAACGCATTTCACAACCAAGTAATACTACTAAGTTGTATGGACGGATTCGACGGATTCAGCGACGTGAGCGAGACCGACGTGACGAGAGCGATCGGGAACGAGTGGACCGACGGGTTCCTCGACTTCACCGAGTCGGAAGTGATTATTCTCGGCGGCGGCCCCTCCGGGCTGATGGCCGCGAAGGAGCTGGCCGAGCGCGGCGTGAAGGTGATGATCGTCGAGAAGAACAACTACCTCGGCGGCGGCTTCTGGCTCGGCGGGTTCCTGATGAACACCGTGACGGTCAGGGACCCCGCCCAGGAGATCCTCGACGACCTCGACGTGGACTACGAGCCGGTCGATGACGTGGACGGGCTCTACACCGCCGCGGGGCCGGAGGCCTGTTCCGGGCTGATCAAGGCGGCCTGCGACGCCGGCGCGCGCGTCCAGAACATGACCGAGTTCACCGACCTCGTCGTCCGCGAGGACCACCGCGTCGGGGGGATCGTGATGAACTGGACCCCGGTCCACGCGCTCCCGCGCGAGATCACCTGCGTCGACCCCATCGCGGTCGAGTCCGACCTCGTGATCGACGCGACCGGCCACGACGCGGTCGCGATCAGCAAGCTCGACGAGCGCGGCGTCCTCTCTGCGCCCGGCATCGAGCACGCGAAGGAGAACAACACGGGCATGGACCAGACGGGCGACGGCGAGTACGGCGCGCCCGGCCACGACTCCCCCGGCCACGACTCGATGTGGGTCGGGGAGAGCGAGGACGCGGTCGTCGAGCACACCGGCGTCGTCCACGACGGCCTGATCGCCTCCGGGATGGCGGTCGCGACCGCTCACGGCCTCCCGCGGATGGGCCCGACGTTCGGCGCCATGCTCGTCTCCGGCAAGCGCGCCGCCCAGTCCGCGCTCGACGAACTCGGCGTCGACGGCCCCGACGTCCGGCTCTCCGCGGGCGACGCGCCGGCTCCCGCCGACGACTGAACCCGCCGGCCGAGTCAGCCGGCAGCCGAAGTCGCCGGCGACACCGACTGACCGGCGCTCCGACCGCGCGACCGACGCCCCGCTGACGGGTCCCCCTCCACGGACCGCACTTTCTACACGTTCGCCCTCGGATCGCCGAACGGTCACGAACGTTCACCCGGGAGCGACGCAACCGAGTGCCTTTTTCCGGCGGTACGTCGAAGCCGGCGGTATGCGAAACGCCAAGATCGTCTGTACGATCGGTCCCGCCTCGGACGACCGGGACACGATCCGCGGCCTCGCCGACGCGGGGATGTCCGTCGTCCGCCTCAACGCCAGCCACGGAACCACCGACCACCGGGAGACCGTCATCGAGCGCGCCCGCGCCGTCGACGAGGAGATCGACGACCCGCTCGCGGTGATGGTCGACCTGAAGGGCCCGGAGGTCCGGACGGCCGAGATCGACGAGCCGATCTCGCTCGCCGAGGGCTCCGAAGTGACCTTCTCCGAGGGCGACGACGCGACGCCCGAGCGCGTCGGCCTCACCCACTCGATCGGGGCCGCCGACCCGGGCGACACGATCCTGCTCGACGACGGCCGCATCGAGTGCCGGATCGAGCGCGTCGACGGCGACTCCGTGGTCGCGTCGGTCCTCTCCGGCGGGAAGCTCGGCTCCCGGAAGGGCGTGAACCTGCCGGGCGTCGCCATCGACGTCGACCTCATCACCCCGGAGGACGAGGCCGAGCTCGACCTCGCGGCCCGAACGGACGCCGACTTCGTCGCGGCTTCGTTCGTCCGCGACGCGGACGATGTCTATCGGATCGCCGACGAGCTGGACGCCCGCGGCGGAGGCGACATCCCGATCGTCGCGAAGATTGAGCGCGCCGGCGCGGTCGAGAACCTGGAGGGGATCGTCGAGGCGGCCGACGGCGTGATGGTCGCCCGCGGCGACCTCGGCGTCGAGTGCCCGCTGGAGGATGTCCCGGTGATACAAAAGCGGATCATCCGGACCTGCGTCAACGAGGGCGTCCCCGTCATCACCGCGACAGAGATGCTCGACTCGATGGTCTCCTCGCGGCGACCGACCCGCGCGGAGGCCTCCGACGTTGCGAACGCGGTCCTCGACGGCACCGACGCCGTGATGCTCTCCGGCGAGACCGCGGTCGGCGACGACCCGGTCAACGTCGTCGAGACGATGGACCGGATCGTCCGGCAGGTCGAGTCCAGCGGCGAGTACGCGGAGACGCGCGAGCAGCGCGTCCCGACCGCCGAGGAGGGGTCGCGGACCGAGGCGCTGGCGCGCTCGGCGCGCTACCTCGCGCGCGACATCGGCGCCTCGACGGTGGTCGCCGTCTCCGAGTCGGGGTTCACGGCGCGCAAGACCGCGATGTTCCGCCCGGGCGTGCCCGTCGTCGCGACGACGCCGGACGACCGCGTCCGCCGACAGCTCGCGCTCTCGTGGGGGGTCCGTCCCGTCCTGACCGAGTACGCGAACGACATGGAGACGATCCTCGACAACGCGGTCGACGCCGCGCTCGACCGCGGCGGCGCGGCGTCCGGCGACACCCTCGTGGTCCTCTCCGGGATGCTCACCGAGCTGGAGGGGACGAACACGACGAACACCCTGAAGGTCCACGTCGCCGCGGAGACGCTCGTGACTGGGAAGGGGGCCGTGGCCGGCCGCGTCGCCGCCCCCGTCTACCGGACCGAGGACGGCGACCTCGACGCGCTCCCCGAGGACTCGGTCGTCGCGCTGGGCCCCGACTTCGACGGGGAGTTCGACGGTGATCTTGACCGGATCGCCGGCATCGTCGACGCCCGCGAGGGGATGACCGGCTACCCCGCCGTCGTCGCCCGCGAGCTGGGCGTCCCGATGGTCTCCGGCGCCCACCTGCCCGAGTCGGTCGCCGAGGGGACCACGGTGACCGTCGACGGCGAGCGCGGCGTCGTCTACGACGGCGACGTGCTCCGCGCGGCCCGCGAGCGATAGGTTCTCGACGTCCGTCGCGTCGCGGTCGAGGGCGCGACCCGCGGTGCGTCCCTCCGAGGCGGAGCGCCCGCCAGCCATTTATTACGGAGTCGCGTACGTGCGTCCATGAGCGACGAATCCGGCGACGGCCCCCGCGACGACGCCTCGCCTCCCGACGCCGGCGACGCCCCGGTCACCGGCGACCGGAGCCGGGCCAACGACGCGGGCGACGAGCAGCCGGACGGGGGGACCGAGTGGCGCTTCGCCGTCGACGACGTCGGGCCGGACGGGGTCACCGAGGACACCGCGACCCCCGAGGACGAGCCGATCGAACCGGGCGACGTCACGCTCGAGCACGCGGCGTTCGTCGTCCTCGGCGTCGCGCTCACCGTCGGCGCGCTGCTGGTCGGGTTCTGAGCCGGACGGCGCTGACCGGCGGCGACCGGCGACCGTCGGGCCGAACTGAGCGGCGACCGTCGCGCCGAACTGAGCGGCGACCGTCGCGATAGAGCGAGCGCTGGCGACTCGCCGGACGCCGCGGCCGTCCCGCACCATCACTTATCAGTACGCGGCCGTAGGACCGAACATGAACGCGCTGGCACAGTCCGGACTCCTCTCGCCGGACACCCTCCCGCTCCTGCTCTTGACCGCGGGGCTGCTGCTGTCGATGGCGGAGGCGCTCGCGCCGGGAGCGAACTTCATCGTCGTCGGCATCGCGCTCATCGGCGCGGGGCTCGGCGGGCTGGTGTTGACCTCGCTCGGCGTCGCCGGCGCCATCCTCACCCTGTTCATGGCGCTCTTCACGCTCGTCTTCGGCGCCGCCGCCTTCTACGGCTACCATGAGTTCGACCTCTACGGCGGGAAGGGCCAACAGCAGACCAGCGACAGCGACTCGCTGAAGGGGAAGACTGGGACCGTCACGGAGCGCGTGACGCCCACGGGCGGCGAGGTGAAGCTCGCCGGCGGCGGTTTCAACCCCCACTACTCCGCCCGGTCGATGGAGGGCACGATCGACGAGGGCGAGGAGGTGATGGTGGTCGACCCCGGCGGGGGGAACGTCGTCACCGTGGAGTCGATGGGGTACGTCGAAGACGACATCGACCGCGAGCTGGCGGCCGATCGTGCGCGGAAGGCCGCCGCGAGCGAGGCCGACGCGGAGGCGGCGAACGCCGACGCGGAGACCGAACTCGAACGGGAGTGAGTCGGCGGGTGCGGTGTCGAGCGGAAAAGCACTTGTCCGGCGGCGGCCGACGCCTCGGCGATGCCCTCCCCGCTCGCCGCGTTCGCGAGTCCGATCGGTCGCGTCCTCGACCGCGTTCGCGACGCGTTCGACTCCCCCCGCGCCGAGACCGTCGCGGTCGCGACGCTGGTCGTCGTCACGGTCGGCACCAGCCTCGGAATCGTCGCGCTCGGGGGCGTCTTCGACGCCACCGTCGACCGGCAGATCACCGTCGACAACCCCGACCGACCGCCCGAGTCGACCTGCGAGACGTTCGGCGACGACCCCGACTCCGTGTTCGCGGAGGAATGCGACGAGCCGGCGCGGATCGAGGTCGACGCGGGCGAGGAACTGCGCGACGCCGCGAGCGGCTACGTCCACTACGGCCTACTTGGGGTGCCGCTCTGGTGGGCGTTTTTCGCGGTCGCGCTCCACGTCGGAGCCCGTGTTGCCGGCGGTTCGGGCTCCGCCAGTGACGCGTTCGTGATTGCCGGCTGGGCGATGGCCGGGGAACTGCTCCGAGTCGCGGCCGGAGTCGCAGGGATCTGGTACGTGCTCTCGAACGCGTCGGTCGCGGGGCCGACGCCCGAGGCGCTCGCGAACGACGTCGTCGCCGCGGTTACGAGCGCGACGGGGCCGCTACTCGCCGCGTCCGCGGTCGCGATCGCGGTCCAGTGGGTGATCGTCGTCGCCGGACTGGAGGCGACGTACGACCTCGACCGCGGGGTCGCGGCGGGCGTGGCGACGTTCTTCGCCGCGATCGCGCTGCTGATCGCGGCGGTGTGAGCGCCGCGGAGCCGTCCCGTCAGCGCCCGGGACCGACCGAGCTGAGCCGCCGATTCGGGAGTTTTTATGCCGCCGGCGCTCCCCCTCTCGGTATGATCCTGTCCGACGCCGACATTCTCGACCGGCTCGCCGAGGGCGACCTCGCGATCGAGCCGCTCGACGACCTCGACCAGCAGGTCCAGCCCGCCAGCGTGGACCTGCGACTCGGCGAGCGCTTCCTAGAGTTCCAGCGCACCAACATCCCCTGTATCCACCCGACGGACGCCGGCGAGGTGAGCGAGTACGTCACGGAGACGACGGTCGCCGAGGGCGACGAGTTCATCCTCCACCCCGGCGACTTCGTCCTCGGGACGACCGCCGAGCGCGTCGCGATCCCCGACGACCTCGTCGCCCACGTCGAGGGGCGCTCCTCGCTCGGCCGGCTCGCCATCGTCGTCCACGCGACCGCGGGGCTGTGCGACCCCGGCTACGAGGGGCAGATCACCCTCGAACTCTCGAACCTCGGGACGGCCCCGGTCGCGCTCTCGCCGGGCATGCGCGTCTCGCAGCTCACCTTCACAGAACTGAAACGGCCCGCCGACCGGCCGTACGGGGCCGAGCGGGGCTCGAAGTACCAGGGACAGGACGGGCCGCAGGCGTCGCGGATCGGCGACGACCCGGAGTTCGCCGGGGAGGGCGACGAAGAGGAGACGAGGCGGTCGGGGGGTGAGGGCGAATGAGGTTCATCGAGGAGGTCGTTGTCGACGAGTTCCTGCCGACCGTCCGGTCGATGCTCGCGGAGGACCTCCGCGATCGCGGGTTCACCCAGAGCGAGGTCGCCGACGCGCTCGGCATCTCCCAGTCGGCCGTCTCGAAGTACGCCGCCGGCGACGTGGCCAGGCACGAGGATATCGTCGGGGACGAGCGCGTGCGCGACCTCGTCGAGCGCGTCGGCGAGGGACTTGCGAGCGGCGACCTCACCCCCGTGGCCGCGCTCGTCGAGATCGAGGTGTTGATCCGCCAGCTGGAGGAGGGCGACCTGCTCGCCGACCTCCACGAGGACGCCATGCCGGGGCTCGCGGACGCCGACGTGGAGTTCTCGGTCCACGACCCGGACAGCGGGTTCCGCGAGCGCGAGCGCGTCCTCACCTCGGTCCGGCGGGGGCTCCGCACCCTGACGAACGCCTCGGGCTTCGCGGGGCTCATCCCGAACGTCGGCGCGAACGTCGCCGAGTGTACCGCCGACGCGGCCACGGTCGACGACGTCGCCGCGGTTCCCGGCCGCCTCGTCGACGTGAAGGGCCGCGCGATGGTCCCCGGCGAGCCCGAGTTCGGCGTGAGCGAACACGTCGCGACGGTACTGCTCGCGGCGCGCGAGGCCGGGTCGGGCGTCCGGGGCGCGGTGAACCTCCGGTACGACCCGGAGACGGTCGCGGCGCTCGGCGCGTCGCACCCGACCGTCGAGTTCGACGCCGAGCGCGAGACGCGCGAGGCGGTCACCGACGCGGTCCGGGAGACCGATCGTCCCGCGGGCGACGAGGCGGAGACGCTCGTGGTGTACCAGACCGGCGCGGTCGGGGTCGAGCCGATCGTGTACGTCCTCGCGCCGACCGCGGCCGAGGCGGCGCGGATCGTCCGCGACCTGCTGTGACGCGGTGCGGGTCGTCCACGCCTGCCGTGAGCCCGCCCCGGGCGACGCATTTTAGAGCGAACCGACCGAACTCGCGAGCGTGACACGGACTGGGCGGCTCGGGATGCGGATGCGCTCCTTCTAGCGGCGGGCGGACCCCTCGCGGCGTCGGCGGCCGGTAACGCGGCCGGCGGCGGCGCGGCGGCGAACCCCGTCGCCTTCCGCAGCGCCCGGACCGCCGACGCGGCGGCGACGCGTCCGGCTCCGCGCCGCCCGCGGCGGCCCCGAACCAGCGGGCTTTAGACCCGATCGACCGACACACGACATACGCACACCACATGAGCCACGACGACTTCCCCACGGCCGACCCAGCGGTGGTGACCTGTGGACTGCCGTACGCGAACGGCGACCTCCACATCGGTCACCTCCGCACCTACGTCGGCGGCGACGTGTACAGCCGCGCGCTCGAACGACTCGGCCAGGAGACCGCGTTCGTCTCCGGCTCCGACATGCACGGCACGCCGGTCGCGGTCAACGCCGAGCAGGAGGGCGTCTCCCCGGAGGCGTTCGCGCTCGACTGGCACGAGCGCTACGCGGAGACGTTCCCGAAGTTCAACGTCGAGTTCGACAACTACGGCCACACCCACGACGAGACGAACACGGCGGTGACCCAAGAGCTCGTCCGCGACCTCGACGAGGCGGGCCACCTCTACGAGAAGGAGATCATGGTCGCGTACGACCCCGTCGACGACCAGTACCTCCCCGACCGCTACGTCGAGGGGACCTGCCCGTACTGCGGCGCACACGCCCGCGGCGACGAGTGCGACGAGGGGTGTCAGCGCCACCTCGAACCCGGCGAGGTCGAGGACCCCGAGTCGACGATCACCGGCAACCCCGCGGAATACCGCGAGCGCACACACAAGTTCTTCGCGGTCTCCGAGTTCGCCGACTACCTCTCCGAGTTCCTCGACCGGCTCGAGGGCACCGCGAACGCTCGGAACCAGCCCCGGGAGTGGATCGAGCAGGGGCTCCAGGACTGGTGTATCACGCGCGACATGGACTGGGGGATCGACATGCCTGGTGGCGAGGCGACGGAGTCGCCTCGGGAAGGCGGCGAAGCCGCCGAAGACGACCTCGTCCTCTACGTCTGGGTCGACGCCCCGATCGAGTACATCTCCTCGACGAAGCAGTACTCCGAGCGCGTCGGCGCGGACACCTTCGACTGGGAGGCGACCTGGAAGGAGGGCGTGAGCGACGACCACCCGGAGGGCGGCGAGATCGTCCACGTGATCGGCCGCGACATCATCCAGCACCACACGATCTTCTGGCCCGCGATGCTGGAGGCGACCGACCACGCGGAGCCGCGCGCGGTGATGGCGAGCGGGTTCGTCACCCTCGACGGCAAGGGGTTCTCGACCAGCCGCGACCGCGCGGTCTGGGCCGACGAGTACCTCGACGAGGGGTTCCATCCCGACCCGCTGCGCTACTACCTCGCCACCAACGGCGGGTTCCAGCAGGACGTCGACTTCTCGTGGGAGAAGTTCGCCGAGCGCGTCAACACCGAGCTGGTGGGGACCGTCGGCAACTTCCTCTACCGCTCCCTGCTGTTCGCGCACCGCAACTTCGAGGGCGGCCCCGACGCCGACGCCCCGAGCGACGACGTGGCGGCGCGGATCGACGAGGCGGTCGACGACGTCGCGGCCGCGGTCAACGACTACTCCGTGCGGGCGCTCGGCGACGCGGTCACCGACCTCGCGCGGTACGGAAACGAGTACATCCAGCGCAACGAGCCGTGGAAGCTCGTCGACGAGGCCCCCGAGGAGGCGGAGCAGGTCATCTACGACTGCGTCGCGCTCGCGAAGGCGATCGCGGTCCTCTTCGAGCCGCTGGGGCCCGAGAAGAGCGAACGCCTCTGGGAGCAGCTCGGCGAGCCCGGCTCCGTCCACGAGGTCACCGTCGAGGCGGCCCGCGAGGGGCCGGCGGGCGAGCTGAGCGAGCCGACCGAGCTGTTCGAACAGATCGAAGACGAGCGCGTCGAGACGCTCAACGAGAAGCTCGACGCGCGCGTCGCCGAGTCGGAGGCGGACGACGGCGACGACGGAACCGACGACGAGACGGACGCGGACGAAGCCGACACCGGAGATACCAACATGACCGACATCGAACCCCTCAGCGACGACCGCATCAGCTTCGACGACTTCCAAGAACTGGACATCCGCGTCGGGCGGATCGAGGACGCGGTCGGGATCGACGGCGCCGACGACCTGCTGAAGCTCACCGTCGACCTCGGCGCGGAGACCCGGACGATCGTCGCGGGGCTCAAGCAGCTCCACGACGTCGACGCCCTGCCCGACACGAAGGTGATCGTGCTCGCGAACATGGAGAAGGCGGAGCTGTTCGGCGTCGAGTCCAACGGGATGGTCCTCGCGGCCGGCGAGGAGGCCGACCTCCTCACCACATACGAGGACGCCGGGCCGGGCACGAAGGTGAAGTGAGGCGACGGACCGCCCGGCGCCGCGCTGCTCAGGCGTCGAGCACTTCTATCAGGTTCCCCTCGGGGTCCCTGACGAACAGGACGGTGGTCCCGCTCTCGGTTGTCCGGGGCGGGCTCAGCGTCTCCACGTTGTCCGCGAGGCCGTCGTAGAACGCCTCCACGTCGTCGACGGAGAGGCCGAGGTGCGTCGCGCCGGGACGGTTCAGTTCCGGCGGGTCGGCGCTCTCCTGGCCGACCGGCTCGTATTCGACGAGCTCGACTATCGAGCCGCCGGCGTCGAGGTGGGCGAACGCGGCCGACGCGCCCTCGACGGCGACCGCCTCGGCGAAGGCCTCGCCGCCGACCGCGAACTCGGCGGCGACGTCGAGGTCGAACGTCTCGGCGTAGAAGTCGACGGCGCGGTCCAGGTCGGCGACGGTGATCCCGACGTGGTGGGCGGTTGGGTTGGACACGCGTAGGCTCTCGGACGACGCGGGGGAAACCGTGTCGCCTCAGAGCCCGAACAGGCGAGCGGCGAGGCCGGCGAGGACGACCAGCGCGCCGAGGACGAACGTCCCCGGGAGCGGGAGCACGAACAGGAGCGCGCCGACCAAGATCAGGAGCGTCGAAGTCCGCATCAGCGTTGTTTCGACGTCGCGGCCGGTATATCTTCGGACGGACCGCCTCTCCGGGACCGAAACGATCATTTCCCGTCCGGCCGACCCTCCGGTATGCACGTGGTCGTCAACGCGGCCCAGAGCGTCGACGGGAAGCTCGCCACCCGCCGCCGGGAACAGCTCCGGATCTCCGGTCCGGAAGACTTCGACCGGGTCGACCGGGTCAGGGCGGCCGCGGACGCGGTGCTCGTGGGCGTCGGCACCGTCCTCGCGGACGACCCGCACCTCACGCTCGACGAGGAGGACCGCCGCGTCGGGCGGCTCCAGAGCGGGCGGTCGGGCGACCCCGCGCGGGTCGTGGTCGATTCGACCGGGCGGACGCCGACCGACGCCCGAATCTTAGACGACGCGGCGACGACGTACCTCCTCGTCTCGGCCGCGACCGACCGGGACCGGCGGACCGAACTCGCCGACGCCGGCGCGGAAGTGATCGTCGCCGGCGAGGAGCGCGTCGACGTCGCCGAGGGGGTCGAGAAGCTCGCGGACCGCGGCGTCGAGCGCCTGATGGTCGAGGGGGGCGGGGAGGTGATCTTCTCGTGTTTCGAGGCCGGGCTGGTCGACGAGCTCCACGTCTACGTCGGCTCGTTCGTGATCGGCGGCCGCGACGCGCCCACGCTGGCGGACGGGCCGGGTTTCACCGAGGAGTTCCCCGAGCTCACGCTCACCGAGACGGAGCGGTTCGACGACGGAGTCGTCCTCTCGTACGAGGTCGGCGGCGACGGGGCGTGAGGAGAGCCGGTCCGACCGGCCCCACAAACTATACCACGCTCGCCCCCTCGCCACCGGCCATGGTAAGCGAAGAGTTCACCGGGGCGCTCTCCGCGCTCACGCACGAGACCCGCGTACAGATCCTCCGGGCGCTGGCGGACGCCGACGACGCGCTGTCGTTCACCGAACTGAAGTCCCGCGTCGACGTCGCGGACCCCGGGCGGTTCAACTACCACCTGCGCGAGCTGCGCGACCACTTCGTCGCTGAGCGCGACGGTGGGTACGCGCTGACCTACCGCGGCGAGGGGCTCGTCGTCGCCGGCGCGTCCGGCGTATCGGTCGACGAGTCGCAGACGGCCGCGGAGCCGTCGTCCTGTCCCGTCTGCGGCGAGGAGGACTGCGACCGGCTCGTCCACGTCCACCTCGCCGCCGATCGCTGACGCCCATTCGCCCGGACGTGTCAGTTCGTTTTACGAAATATGTTTCTAAAATGACTTATCTTGCGGCGGGGGCAACGGGTGGATATGCGGACCACACAGGTCACATTTCGGATGCCACTGGACGCGGAGCGACGGTTCCTGCGGGCGTACATGCCGGACGCGCTGGATCGGCTCGACGCCCGCGACGACGTGGTGTCGGCGTACTTCTGGCGGTTCGGCGACACCGCCACGCACGAGCCGCCGGTCGAACTCGCGGGCGGGACCGTGGTCGACGACGGCGGCGCCCACCTCGTGGTGACCGGCGACCCGGACGCGGCGGCCGCGATCGACGCCGAGCGCCCGCACTGGGAGGAGTGTCGAGAGCGGGGGTTGGTCGAGGCGATCGACGTGCTGCCGTGGGCGGATGAGGGCCCGTACGACAGCGCCCGCGAGAAGATGGTCGACGGCTTCGGCGAGCGGGGCGGCGACCTCGCTTTCCGGCTCCGGCCGATAATTTCGCGGACGACAGCCGACCTACTGCGGGAGTTTAAAACTGACCTCCCCGCCGTCGGCGAGCCGACCGACGCGAACCCGAAGCCGATCGGCGACTGGGCGCTGATCCACTACCTCATGAAACAGAACGGCCACGATTGGTACGGCGAAATCGACGCCTGCTGCGAGGCGATCGCGAACCGCGCGTACTCGCTGGCGCACTTCTACGACGAGGAGCGTGCGCTGGAGTCGTTAGATCGGGCCATCGAGACGCTGGAGACGGTCCGAGACGAACTGCCAGAGACGGTCGGGTCGTCCGCGGGGTGACCGACCTGCGGACGGAGGTCACGGGCCGGATACGCTCGTATCGGTGCGCAGGCGCCGCTCGGATCGGAGGTCCTCGGTCCGTCGTGAAGCGACAAGGCGTGTGAACGGTAACCACGAAATCCCGCGGTACACGCGCCGTGAGACCGGTACGCACGAAAATCACCGAAGTATTTATATGCTGTCCGCAGGTAGTTGCGGGTACCAGAACGCCTCTGGCGCTGGTGGAATCGCACGCTGAAATGAACGGGAGTTCTTGCCGACGGCCCGACGCACCACAGCGAGCGTCTGCTATCGCCGGAGCGGTGATGGAGAGATAACAAATGGTAACGAAAAAAGAAGTCATCGAGCAGTACGACGTGGAACCGATGGACGAGGCGGACAACGTGGACCTTTCTGAGGACGACTTGGACAACGGGTCCAAGGGCCAGCTCATCAAACGCGCCGGACAGCTGCGAGACCGACGCAACGAGCTGAACCAGATGGCGTCCGAGCGCGCCTCCAAGCGCGACGACCTCAACGCGAAGACGCGCGAGAAGGTCGACGAGGCCCAGGAACACCGCGAGCAGCGCGACGAGCTCAACGAGCAGGTCCAGGAACACAAGGACAAGCGCAACGAACTCAACGCCGAGGCCAACGAGCTGTTCGACGAGGTCGAGGAGCTCAAACAGGACATGGAGCTCGGCTCCGGGAAGTCCATCGAGGAGCTCGAAGAGGAGATCGAGGACCTCGAGTTCCGCCAGCAGACCGAAGTGCTCGACGCGGAGGACGAGCGCGAGCTCATCGAGAAGATCGACGACAAGCGCGAGAAGCTCGCGGAGAAGAAGGAGAAGGTCGACGACACGAGCGAGCTCGACGACCTCGTCGAGGAGGCCGAGGAGGTCCGGTCCGAGGCGTCTCAGCACCACCAGAAGGTGACGGAGCTCGCGGACAAGGCCCAGGAACACCACAACCAGATGATCGAGGCCTACCGCGAGGCCGACGACATCCGCGACGAGGCCGACGAGATGCACGAGCTGTTCGTCGAGGCCCAGGAGGCGGCCGACCGCCACCACGAGGACTTCGTCCGCGTCCAGAAGCGCCTGCGCGAGCTCGACAAGAAGGAGGAGGAAGAGCGCAAGGACGAGCGCGCCGAGAAGCGCGAGGAGGAGAAGGAAGAGGCCGAGGAGATCTATCAGAAGTTCAAGGAGGGCGAGACGCTCGACACCGAGGACCTGATGAAGCTCCAGAAGACCGGCCTCCTGTAAACCGGTCGAAGCGACGTTTCTGCGGTTCTTTTCCGACGCGCCGAGCGACGGCTCCGTTTCCCGTCGCGCCCTGATCGCCGGGGTTCGACCGCGAACGGATGACCTCGGGTGAGCGGCCCGGCTCGCGGCCGGTCAGTCGGTACTGGTCGGTTCGTCTTCGGCGACGAAGCGGTCGTACGCGGAGCTGAACTCCGCGTCCGCCTCGGTCGCGTCTTCCCACGCGGTGAGGCCGCGCTCCGCGGCCGTGCCCGGGATCGAGTTGTCGAGGAGGAACCCCACGAGCCCGCCGACCGCCATCCCCGTCGAGCCGATGACGAAGATGGTGTTGGCGACGACGTCGGCCCCGAGGAACGGGCCGAGCAGGAACGCCTCGGAAAGCCCCTGCTGGAGGGCGTCCGCGCCCCCGACGCTCCGCATGTACTCCGGGACGGCCAGGCCGGTGAACAGCGCGATGCCGACGACGAAGATGTTGCGCGAGGAGTCGAGGTCGACGTACTTGAGATTCGAGAGCCCGACGCCGACGATCTGGGCGAACATGGCGATGTAGAGCCCGCCGATGATCGGGCTCGGGATGGTGGCGACGAGCTGGCCGAAGTAGCCGACGAACCCGACGAGTATCATGAGCGCGGCGCCGATCTGGACGACGTAGCGCGAGGCCACCCCGGTGAGGCCGATGGCGCCGACGTTCTCGGAGTAGGAGGTCGACCCGCCGGTCCCCATCACCCCGGAGAAGACGTTCATCAGCCCCTCCATGCCGATCCCGTGCGTCATCCGCTCGCTGCTGGGGGCGCCCATGCCGGAGAGCCGGGCAACGGCGTGGTAGTCGCCGATGGACTCGACGATCGAGGCGGCGACGCCGGCGAGCATGCCGATGACGAACGCGGGCGTGATGCTCGGCACGCCCCACTGGAGCGGGTAGATGAGGTGGACGGGGTCGGTCGCGGCGACGCTCGCCAGGTCGACGTACCCCGGCGTGCCCGCTTCGAAGATCCCGAGGACAGAGAGCGACGCGGCGAGCACCCACGCGACGACGATGCCGAGGAGGACGGGGAACAGCTGGAAGAGCTTGGACCGCGTCCCGAGGTACTGCGAGAACAGGACGATGGCGACCAGCGTCAGCCCCACCAGCCACCAGTTCTGACTGGTCGCGGTGATCTCGGGGGCGTTGAACAGCGAGAGCCCAATGAGGACGATGACCGGCACGATGACGACCGGCGAGAGCGCCTTCCGCAGGCGGCCGATGAGGCCGAGGTAGCCGATCGCGACCTCAGCGAGCGCGGCGACGATGATCGCGCCCTGGAGCTGGAGCAGCGCCGCCCGCCACGCCTCGATGCCGGCCGGCGGGTTCGCCGTCACGACGCCGACGACCGCGAGCGCCGGCGCGAGCATCGAGAACGGCGCGCCCTGGACGATCGGGTAGCGGTTGCCGAACGTCGTCTGCGCGAGCGTCGCGATCCCCGACACGACGAAGAACGTGCCGACGAAGCGCGGAATGACTGACTCCGGCATGCCCATCGCGCCGGCGAGGATGAGAGGGACGGCGATGTTCGCCCCCACCATGGTGAGGTAGTGTTGCGCGCCGAGCAGGAGCGACCTCCCGAGCGGCGGTCTGTCGTCGATACCGTACTGAACGAACCCGTCTTCGTCCTCGTTCCCGCCCATTCCTGTGCGTTCATCGACGCAGGGGCACTAAAGTCCGACCTTCGACGGTCGCGGGGCGGCGACCGCGGCCCGGGGTTCCGGACCGGTTCCGGACCGACGCTCCGACCGAGTGACGGGAGGACCACAGGGCCGATCGCTCGACGACGAGTGCCGTGACGCGGTCGCCTCGGCACGCGCGTCGCCCCGCGACAGTATATATAAACGGGCCCGCGCCCAACCGATGGTATGGACGACGCGCCGGCGAACGGACGGAAGGGACTGCTCGCGGCGGCCGCGGTGGGCGCGGCGACGACGATCGCGGGCCGCGCGGTGCTCTCGCGGCTCACCGGCGGCCGGTTCGGTGACGCCGACGAGTACAACGTCGGGAAGGTGACCGTGTCGGGGCCGATCCGACGGAGTCAGGGGCGACCCTCGCCGCTGTCGGGCCCGGGCGGGGCGACCGCCGACGACGTGGTCGAGCAGATCGAGGCGGCCGACGAGGACGAGGGCGTCGAGGCGCTGCTCGTCGAGCTCAACACGCCGGGCGGCGAGGTCGTCCCGAGCGACGACATCCGGCGGGCCGCCGCCGACTTCGACGGCCCGACGGTGGCGTACGCGACCGACACCTGCGCCTCCGGCGGCTACTGGATCGCGAGCGGCTGCGACGAGCTGTGGGCCCGCGAAGCGAGCCTCGTCGGCTCCATCGGCGTCGTGGGGTCCCGCCCGAACGCGAAGGGGCTCGCCGACAAGCTGGGGATCTCCTACGAGCAGTTCACCGCGGGCGAGTACAAGGACGCCGGCGTCCCGCTGAAGGAGATCGAGGAGGACGAGCGGGAGTACCTCCAGGGGATCATCGACGGCTACTACGAGCAGTTCGTCGAGACCGTGAGCGAGGGCCGCGACATGGACCCCGACGCGGTCCGCGAGACCGAGGCGCGGGTGTACCTCGGCGACGACGCCGCCGAGATGGGGCTCGTCGACGAGTTGGGGACCGAGACCGACGTCGAGGACCGGCTCGCGGAGCTCATCGGTACGGAGCCCGAGGTCCGAGAGTTCACCCCCGAGCGCGGGCTGGCCGAGCGGCTCGGCATCGGCGCCGAGCGCGTCGCGTTCGCCGCGGGGAGCGGCGTCGCGGGCGTGTTCGCCGACGACGGCGGCGACATCGACGTGGAACTGCGATAGCGGACGGCGCGGGGCCGAGGCGGGCGAGCCGATCGCCGACCGCCGACGGGGAGGATTTTTGTTCGGCGGCGGTGTGATTCGACACGTGACGACGCTGGTCATCTGCGTCGACCGCTCGGGGGCGATCGGTCGCGCCACCAACGTCCCGATGCCGGTCGCCGGCTGGGAGGCCGTCCGGTCGCTGGTCACCGACGCCGGGCTGGACGACCCCGAGGACGCCAGCGTAAACTGCCTGCTGGAGTCGCTGCGCGTCGCGCGCGACCTCCGGGATGAGCGCGAGGAGTCGGTGGTGGCGGTCGTCTCCGCCGAGAGCGACACCGCCGTCGGCGCGGACCGGTCGATTGCGGCCCAGCTCGACGACCTCGTGGAGCGGTACGACCCGCGGGCCGCGATCGTCGTCGTCGACTCCGCCGAGGACGAGCGCGTCCTCCCGGTCGTCGAGTCGCGGATCCCCGTCGACTCCGTCGACCGCGTCGTCGTCCGGCAGGCCCGCGACATCGAGTCCACCTACTACCTGCTCAAGCAGTTCCTCGCCGACGAACAGCTGCGGTCGACGGTGCTGGTCCCCATCGGCGTCGCGCTGCTGCTCTTGCCCGTGCTGTTCTACCGGTTCTCCGCCGGCGAGGCGGTCGCCGGCGTCGCCGGCCTCCTTGGGGCCGCGCTGCTGTACAAGGGGCTCGCGATCGACCGGCTCGTGGCCGGCGTCCCCGAGCGCGTCCGCGAGGCGCTGTACGCCGGCCAGGTGTCGGTCGTGACGTACGTCGTCGCCGGCGGGCTCGCCCTCGTCGGCGGGTTCTTCGGCTTCCTCGCGGCCTCGGAACTGGGCCCCGGCTCCCCCCGGCTCGTCGAAGTCGTGGAGTTCACCTACTCGGCGGTGCCGTGGTTCGCGGTCGGGGGCGTGACGGCGGCGGTCGGCCGACTGCTAGACGAGCTGATCCGCGACGAGGGGATCCGGACCCCGTACCTGAACCTCCCCTTCGTCATCGCCGCGGTCGCGCTGGTCGTCCGCGGCTTCGCGGGCTACTTCCTCGCGCAGGAGGCGATCCACGAGCCGCTGTCGGCGTACGGGATGACCATAACCCCCGTTCAACAGCTCGCGGCGTTCATCGTCGGCGGCATCGTCGTGTCGCTCGTCGGCGTCAAGGTCGCCAGCGACGTCGGCACCGAGACCCTCGAGGACGTCATCGACGCGGAGCGGGACGCCGAGGGCCAGCGTGAGTAGGTGGCCGAGCGGGCGGCCCCGTTCAACCGCAAGCGCGCCCCGACCGACCCCCTTTTGTCGATCGCGGCCGGGGAGCGGGCATGGACGTCTACGGACTGATCGGGAACCCGGTCGGCCACTCGCTGTCGCCGCCGATGCACGAGGCGGGCTACGAGGCGCTCGGCCTCGACGCGCGGTACGTGACCTTCGAGCCGGACGCGGACGCGGCGGCCGCGGCGGTGGCCGGGGCCGCGGACCTCGGCGTCGCGG
Organism: Halorubrum miltondacostae; assembly: GCF_041379815.1. Lineage (NCBI taxonomy): Archaea > Methanobacteriati > Methanobacteriota > Halobacteria > Halobacteriales > Haloferacaceae > Halorubrum > Halorubrum miltondacostae. The sequence continues at coordinate 719,573 of NZ_JBEDNY010000002.1, read as the reverse complement.
GGCTCAACGTCACGGTGCCGTTCAAGCGGGACGCGCTCGATGCGGTCGACGCCGCCCCGCTCGCCGAGCGGATCGGCGCGGTCAACACGGTCGACTACGGTCCCGTCCGGGCCGGCGAGGCCGACCGACCGCGCGGCCACAACACCGACGCTGCCGGGGTGACGCGAGCGCTCGCGCACCACGACGTGGCGATCGACGGCCGCGACGCGCTCGTTGTGGGCGCGGGCGGCGCGGGGCGGGCGGCCGCGTTCGCGCTGGCCGACGCCGGCGCGGTGGTCCACGTCGCGAACCGAACCGCGGAGCGGGCGGTCGACCTAGCCGAGGCGGTGCCGGGCGCGAGCGGCGGCGGCCTCAACGACCTCGGCGAGCGCGTCGCGGCCGCCGACCTGCTCGTCAACGCGACGAGCGTGGGGATGGAGGCGCCCGAGGAGACGCCGGTCCCCGCGGACCACCTCCACGGCGACCTCGCGGTCCTGGACGCGGTGTACGCGCCGATCGAGACGCGCCTGCTTCGCGAGGCCGCCGCCGCCGGCGCGACGACCGTCGACGGCGCGTGGATGCTGCTGTTCCAGGGGGTCGAGGCGTTCGAGATCTGGACCGGCGAGACCGCGCCGGTCGACGCGATGAACGCGGCGCTGCGCGCGGAGCTGGAGTAACGCGGCGGAGCGTCGGGGAACTACACCAGCCCCGGGCTGGCGAGCAGTCCGGCGGTGAGGATGAGCCCGACGGAGACGGCCGACGCCCCGTAGAGGAACGGCTTGGCGTCGCGGGCGGGCTCGCGGAGCTTGTCGGCGTCGAGCCCGTCGGCCAGCTTCGAGCCGGCGACCTCGACGAGCCCGGTGCCGACGAACCACAGCCCGAGCATCGTCAACACGAGGTGGCCGCGGGGCGTGCCCGTCAGCGCCTCGAACGTGTACAGCGTGCCCGCCATGTGCCCGCCGGAGAGGACGAACGCGAGCGCGCCGATCCGCGTGATCCAGCGCAGGCGGCCGACGACCGAGCCGAGCGCCGCGGTCCCGATGTCGCCGCGGAGCGCGGGCGGGAGGACCGCGAGAGTGACGAACAGCACGCTGCCGACCCAGAGGACGGCGAAGCCGACGTGGACCGACCACATGACAGGGTTGATAACGTCCATACCCGGGAGAGGCCCCGGGAACACAAATAAACCAGCGAGACGTGGTGACGGCGGAGCCCCCCGGAGACGGTTTTTAAATATCTCCCACGTGTAGCTGTCAGTAATGGCCCTACTCCAGAAGCTCAAAGAGAAGCTCGGATTCGGGAGCGGTTCGAGCGGGCGCGAGTCCGGCGAGACCGAAGTGACCGTCGAGCGCGAGTCGGAACCGGCGGCCGAGCCGGCCGCGAGCGACGACGAGGCGGCGGAGAGCCCGTCCGCGACCGGCGAGTCGGCGGAGAGCTCGACGCCGGACGACGAGGCGGCGGATCCGGCGGCGGTGATCGACGAGGCCGAGGCGGGAGCGGCCGAACCCGACGAGGGCGACGACGAGGCGGCGGACGACGCGGCCGAGCCGGCGGAGGCCGCGGCGGGCGGCGACGACGTCGCGGTCGACAACGGCGACCGCGGGCCGAGCGTCGAGGAGATCAAGGGGATCGGCCCGGCGTACGCCGAGCGCCTCGCCGGGATCGACATCGAAACCGTCGGCGACCTCGCCGGCGCGGACGCCGCCGCGGTGGCCGAGGGGGCGAGCGTCGGCGAGAAGCGCGCCGCGACGTGGATCGACCGCGCGAACGAGTTCTGAGGCGGGCCGCGTTCGGGCGACCGCAACTGTTTCCTCGCCTCCGGCGAAGCACGTTACATGAGGCGAGCGGTACACACCGATCGGGACCGGTTCCGCGCGGTCGCGGCCGCGGCGGCGGACGGGGCGCGCGTCCCGGTCGAACTTCGAGTCGCCGTCGACGACCCCTTCGCTGCCTACCGCCGCGCGCGGGACGGCCCGGGCGGAATCTTCTACGAGACGACTGGCGGCCAGTCGGGCTGGGGGTACTTCGGCGTCGACCCGATCGAGCGGGTGACGGTCTCCGGCGAGGCGGTCGTCGCCGACGGGGGCGGTGAGGGCGGGAGATCGGAGGCGGAGAACGGCGCGGAGCCCGGGGGCGACTACCGACGCCCGTCGCCGTCGCTGTCGGCGCTGGAGGGCGTCCTCGACGGCGAGGCGCTGGCCCGCGGCGACTGCGAGGTGCCGTACCCGTGCGGCGCGTTCGGCTGGCTCTCCTACGACGCCGCCCGCGAGTTGGAGGAGTTCCCGCCCGCCACCCCCGACGGCCCCGGTGCGGTCGATGACCGCGGACTGCCGCGTCTTCAGGCCGCGCTGTTCGACCGGATCGCGGCCTGGGAGTGCCCCGTCGACGCCGACGGAGGATCTGCGTCCGTCACGCTCCGCATCACCGCCTGTCCCCGGGTGCCGGCCGGGCTCGACGACCCGGCGGGCGACCGGGAGGCGCTCGACGCGCTGTTCGACGAGGGGCGGGACCGGGCGGCGGACCTGATCGACCGGATCGAAGCCGGCGAACCGGGGTCGACGACGGCCCCCGATCCGACCGCGGAACACGCGACCTTCGAGAGCGACGTGGGCCGCGAGGGGTACGCCGACGCCGTCCGGCGGGTCAAAGAGTACGTCCGCGAGGGCGACACGTTCCAGGCGAACGTCTCCCAGCGGCTGACGGCGCCGGCCGCGGTCCACCCGGTCGAGGCGTACGACGCCCTCCGGGCGGTGAACCCGGCCCCGTACTCCGGGCTGATCGAGCTCGGCGACCGCCCGACCGGCGTCGATCTCGTGAGCGCGAGCCCGGAGCTCCTCTTGGAGCGCGAGCCGACCGCCGACCCCGAGCGCGGCGCGCGCCTCGTCACGGAGCCCATCGCGGGGACGCGCCCCCGCGGGGAGACGGAGGCGGCGGACGCGGACTTGGAGACCGAACTGACCGGGAACGAGAAGGAGCGCGCGGAACACGCGATGCTGGTCGACTTGGAGCGCAACGACCTCGGCAAGGTGTCACGGTTCGGGACGGTCGACGTGAGCGAGTACCGCCGCGTCGACCGGTACAGCGAGGTGATGCACCTCGTGAGCCTGGTCGAGGGGGAGGCGCGGTCGGACGTGGGGCTCGCCGACGCCGTCGCGGCCTGCTTCCCCGGCGGGACGATCACGGGCGCGCCGAAGCCCCGTACGATGGAGATCATCGACGAGCTAGAGCCCACGCGCCGGGGGCCGTACACCGGGTCGATGTTCGCGGCCGGGTTCGACGGCCGCGCGACGCTGAACATCGTCATCCGGACGCTCGTTCGCCACGCCGCGGAGTACCACCTCCGGGTCGGGGCCGGGATCGTCCACGACTCCGACCCGGACGCGGAGTACGAGGAGACGCTCGCGAAGGCGCGGGCGTTGGTGAGCGCGGTCGACGAGGCGCTCGCCGCCGGCGGCATGGCGGTCGACGAGCCGGTCGAGGGGGCGGTCGAGCGATGACGGCCGACGGGGCCGACTCGGCGCCCACCGCCGGACCGGCCGACGGGGGCTGGCGGCCGGGCGCGGGCGACGCCGACGCGCGGGTCCTCGTCGTCGACAACTACGACTCGTTCGCGTACAACCTCGTCCAGTACGTCGGCGAGGTCGCCGGCGCGGTGACGGTCCGGCGGAACGACGCGGTCGACCTCGCCGCCGTGCGTGCGCTCGACCCGGACGGCGTCGTCGTCTCCCCGGGGCCGGGGACCCCCACCGAGGCCGGGATCTCGACCGCGCTCTTCGGGCTGGACCGCCCCGTGTTCGGCGTCTGTCTCGGGCACCAGGCGCTCTGCGCGAGCCGCGGCAGCCGGGTCGGCCACGCGCCCGACGTGGTCCACGGGAAGCCCTCGACGATCACCCACGACGGCGAGGGCGTCTTCGCCGGCCTCCCCGACCGGCTCCGGGTCGGGCGGTACCACTCGCTGTGCGTCGAGCGCGAGGACCTCCCCGACGAGCTGGTCGAGACCGCCCGCACCGAGGACGAGCGCGAGGTCGTGATGGGCGTGCGCCACCGGGAGAAGCCGCACGTCGGCGTCCAGTTCCATCCGGAGAGCATCCTCACGCCGCGCGGGAAGCGCATGGTTCGGAACTTTGTGGAGGTGTGCGAGCGATGAGCGGCGCGGACGACGGGGCCGCGATGACTGGCGGCGACGAGCGGGTGTACCACGTCGACGGGGAGCTGGTCCCCGCCGCGGAGGCGACCGTCTCGGTGGAGGACCGCGGGTTCGCCTACGGCGACGCCGCCTTCGAGACGATGCGCGCGTACGGCGGCGAGATCTTTCGCTGGGGGGCGCACGCGGACCGGCTCGCGGACACCTGCGAGACGCTCGGCCTGGATCACGGGATCCCCGACGCGGAGCTGAAGCGGCGGGTCGACGAGACGCTCGCCGCGAACGAGTTCGCGGACGCGTACGTGAAACTCTCCGTCACCCGGGGGGTCCAACCCGGCACGCTCGACCCGCGGCCCGAGGTCGACCCGACCGTCGTCGTGATCGCGAAGCCGCTCCCCCGCGGCGGCGTCGGGAGCGACCCGGTCCACGACGGGCCCGCCACGCTCCAGACGACCAAGACCCGCAAGCCTACGAGCCGCGCGCTGCCGGCCGCGGCGAAGACGCACAACTACCTCAACGGAATCTTGGCGCGGCTCGAACTCCGGGTCACCGGCGCGGACGAGGCGCTCATGCTCGACCCGGACGGCAACGTCGCCGAAGGCGCGACCGCGAACCTCTTTTTCGCCGACGGGGCCGCGCTCCGGACCCCGTCGCTCGACGGCCCGATCCTGCCCGGCGTCACCCGCGCGACCGTGATCGACGTCGCGGAGTCGGAAGGGATCCCGGTCGAGGAGGGGACGTACGCGCCGGACGCGGTCCGCGAGGCCGACGAGGTGTTCCTCACGAATTCCACGTGGGAGGTCCGCCCCGTGGCGACCGTCGACGGCATCGCGGTCGACGGCGACGGCGAGGGGGTCGCCGGGCCGCTCACGACGCTCCTCTCGCGGCTGTTCGACCGGCGCGTTGAGGAGCGGTACTACGACGGCGAGCGGCTGTGACGGACGGCGGCCGGGGAACGCGCAACGTTCAAGCCGGTCGCCGGCCTCCCATGGACATGGACGAGAGCCACCGGATCGCCGGCGTCGAGGAGGTCCCGGAGGAGAGCACGCTGCTCGCGACGCTGCGCCCGGTCGACGCCGAGACGGTCGACGAGGGCGAAGGCGACCTCGGTGAGGGCGAGGACGGGTCGCCGGAGGTCGAGGCGGTCGTCACCCGGGCCGCGGGCGAGGTGCGCGCGTTCCGGAACTACTGCCAGCACTGGACGGACGTGCGCCTCGACAAGGACGACGGGGCGTTCGTGCGCAACGGCGAGGTGTTCTGCCAGAAGCACGGGGCTACCTTCGAGGCCGACGGCGGCTACTGTAACTTCGGGCCCTGCGAGGGGGCCGTCCTCGAGTCGGTCGGCGTCGCGGTGGCGGACGGGGCCGTGTACCTCGACGACGACGCCTACGAGTTCGTCCGGCTCGGCCCCTCCGCCGGGAAGGGCGACGGCAGCGGCTCGCGGATCGACTTCACGGGGAACTGAGCCCCCCGGCCGGCGAGGCCCGTCGACGCTGCGGCCCGGTCAGAAGCGCGTCCGACCGCCGCCCCCGCCGCCGTCGTCGCGGCCGAGCGCCTTCTTCAGGAAGCTCATCCAGCGCTTCCGGTCGGCGGCCTCCTGCCGCTTCGCCTCCGTCTCGGGGTCGGGCGCGTCGAGCCCCTCCAGCGCCTCCAGCGCGCGGTCGATCCCGATGATCGACGACGCTAACTCCTCGCCCTCCTCGTAGCTCACCTCGTTCTCCTCGATCGGTTCGAGCCGGTCGAGCCGCTCGCGCCGCAGATTCCGCTTCGCGCGGTCGACGCGGTCGCGCTCGCCGGGCGGGACCGAGTCGCGGCGCTTGATCTCGAAGACGAACGACCGCAGGTCGATCTCCTCGCCCTGGATCTCGATCGACTCCGGGATGTCCACGCCGACCGTTGAGGACTCTCGGTTGACCCGTTCTAAGAGCTGTTTCCGCTCGAACTCCTTCACGCCCGCCCGGTAGGCGGCGACCGCACTTCGCTCCTTCGCCCGGAGCGCGGCCGCCGCCGACCTGCTCCCGTGATCGGAAGGGACGACGTTAACCCCGGCGCGACGTAACAAGCGGGCATGGAGTCGCTCGAAGCCGAACTCGCCGCGGCCCGCGACCTCGACGTCGCCGACCTCGCGGACGCCATCGAGTCGATCGGGTTCGAGTGTACGCGCTGTGGCGGCTGCTGTACCGGCTACGCCCCCGACGAACCCGCCGGCGCGCCCGCAGGAGCGGGAGTCGACGAGACCGAGTCGAATCGCGACCACGGTGAGACCGATTCCGGCTGCCACGACGGCGGCGACGCCGAGCGCGAACCCCACACCGCGACCGTCTTTCCGGACGAGGTCCGCCGGGTCGCCGACGCCGCCGAAGCCGAGTTCGACGAGGCGTACGACTGGCGCGACGTGGCCCGGCCGATGCCGTTCGGGCTGGAGTCGGACGCCGACGGGGAGCCGAGCGGCGAGACGTTCGAGTGGGCGCTCGCGACCGACAGCTGCGGCGACTGTACCTTCTACGAGGAGTCGGACGGGGAGGGAGCGTGTACGGTCCACGACGCCCGACCGCTGATCTGTCGGACCTACCCGTTCAGCGTCGCCCTCGACGGGACGAGCCAGCCGATGGGCGAGGCGGTCGACGAGGCGGGCGTCGTCCGCGCCCACGAGTGCGAGGGGCTCGGCCGCGACATCTCTCAGGAGGACGCCGAGGAGCTGGCCGCCGCGCTGAAGGAGCGCGCGGTGCGCGAACTGGAGGAGGCGATCGGCGTCCGCGACGGCTACGACCCGACCGCCGGCGAGCGGACCGACAGTGACGTCGTCGTCTTCGACTCAGAGGGCCCGAAGGCGGCCGACGGAACGCCGATCGGCGGCGAGTAGGGAAAGACCGGCGGCGAGCGTCCCGCGGGCGGCCGTTCAGACGACGTCCAGCGCCGCGTCCACGTCCGCGCGAATCTGCTCGCGCTCGGCCTCGTCCGGGAGCGTGAGCGGCGGGCGGACGCGCGGGTCGGGGACGAACCCGCGATGTGCGGCCGCGACCTTCGTCGCGGGCGCGAAGCCGTGGTCGGCGCAGCGGGCGAACAGCGGCGCGACCGCGCGGCGGTGGAGCGCCAGCGCGCGGTCGTCGTCGCCGTCGCGGATCGCGTCGGCGAGGGCGACGAACACCTCCGGGATCGCCTGCGAGAGGGCGTGGATCCCGCCGTCGACGCCGAGGCTCGCGCTCGGGTAGAGCTGCGCGTCGACGCCCTGGAAGACGGCGAAGGAGTCCGGCGTCGCGCCGATCTTCGCCTCGAGGTCCGTGAGGTCGCCGGTCGTGTCCTTCATCCCGACGACCGACGCCTGATCCGCCGCGTCGGCGAGAACGTCGACGTCGATCGACTCGCCGACCGTCGCCGGGATGTCGTACAGGAGCACCGGGAGCGGCGGGTCGTCGACGACGGCGTCGAGGAACGTCCGCTGCCCCGCCGGGTCGGTCGACGCGTGATAGTACGGGAGGGTGACGAGCCCCGCGTCGGCCCCGGCCGCCGCGGCGGCCGACAGGTGGTCGCGGACCCGCGAGACCGCGGCGTCGGCCGCGCCGGCAATCACCGGGACCCGGCCGTCGGTCGCGTCGACGACGGTCTCGACCGCGGTCCGTCGCTCGTCGTCGGCGAGGCTAGCGAACTCACCGGTCGTTCCGCAGGGGACCATCCCGTCGAGGCCGGCCTCGACGAGCGCGTCGACGTGGCTCGCGAGCGCGTCGGCGTCGACGTCGCCGTCGGCGTCGAAGGGCGTGACGATCGGGGGCGAGACGGCGACGTCCGGGAGGTCGAGGATCGGCATGGGCGATCCTTCGCGCAGCGGCGACAAAGGCGTTGGTGCCCCGAGGGGCCGCCGTTCGCGAGCGCGGCCCCGAAGCCGCGTCGTCAATCGGCGGTGGCAGTCTCCGCTCCGCCGGCGGTTCCGCGGTCGCGACCGCGGTACGCGTCGGAGAGGCCGAGCGCGAGCGAGCCGAGGCCGAGCAGCAGGACGAGCAGTTCCACGACCCCGCCGACCCACGGGAGGAGCCCGATCAGGGCGACCCCGACGACGCCGAGGAGGAGCGCGAGCCACCGGTTCGGGCTGCCGAGACGGTCGAGGACCACCGCGCCGAGTGCGTACTGCCCGTAGACGGCCCCGACCCAGATCGCGACGCCGTAGCCCGCGAACCCGACGACCGCCAGCGGGAGGCCGACGACCGTGATCGCGAGGAGGAGGAGAGCGAGCGGGGCGACGACCAGTCCGAGGATGCCGGTTCCGCCGCTGACGAGCGGGTCGGTGCCGACGCGGTCTCCGACCGTCCGAGAGAACCGGGGGAACGCGAACAGGAGGACCGCGCCCAGCGCGAGGTTGGCGGCGACGCCGTACGCGGTGCCGGCCCACGAGGGTAGGAGGTCTCCCCCGCCGCCGACGCCGGTCCCCGACCCACCGTCGCCGAGGCTCGGGTCCTCCACGACGTCGCCGACGACCGACGCGTCGGGGCTCTGCGTGAACGTCTCTGCGTCGTACCGGAACTCGCCGTCGACGGCCGCGTTCGGGCCGATGACGACCGAGTCGGCGGCCGCGCGGACGTCCCCGCCGACCCCGCCGTCGACCCGTATCGACCCCGCGCCGACGTCGAGCGCGCCGTCGACCCGGCCGGTCTCCGTCAGTTCGAAGGAACCGGCACCGACCTCGGCGTCGCCGGCGACCGTCCCGTCGATGGCGACGGTCCCGGCGGCGGCCTGGAGGTTCCCGCCGACGCGGCCCGTCTCGGCGATTCGGATCGACCCGGCCGCGCCGGAGACGTCGCCCTCGACGGTGCCGCGCACGACGATCGTCGCGGCCACGGTCTCGACGCTGTCGACCGTCTCGCCCTGGGCGATGACGACGGATCCGGAGGGGCTCTGTACCGACTGTGCCGCCGCGACCCCCGTCGCGAGCGGGGAGAGGAGCGCCACCACTGCGAGCAGGAGGGCGATCCGGCGACGCGTGCTGCCGTCTGAGAGGACCATACGCGAGTTGTCTCTGTCGGGGTTCATATGTTTGTTTGTCAACTGGTGTCAGGCGACTCGGTCGCGCCGGGCGATTCGTCCAGCGTGTGGACGCGTACGCGGACCGGCCCGGCCGGCCGCGTGTTCGCGCTCGCCCGCACCGACAGGTCGGTCGTCACCGGCTCCAGCCGCAGCCGCCGGAGCAGCGTCGCGGTCGCGAGCCGGAGCTCCTGTCGCGCGAAGCGCATCCCGATACAGTGGCGCGGCCCGCCCCCGAACGGGAAGTACGCGTACTCGGGACGCTCGCCGACCGCCGGTCCGGGAGTCTCGTCGCCGTGGACGGGTCCCGTCGCCCCGTCGCTGAGCCAGCGCTCGGGGCGGTACGCCGTCGGGTCGTCCCACCACCGCTCGTCGCGGTGGACCGTCCACGGAGAGAGCGTCACGACGACGCCGGCGGGGACGCGGTAACCGCCGAGCGTCACCGGCTCGGTTGGCTCTCGGAAGAAGGAGTGGACCGGCGGGTACAGCCGGAGCGCTTCGTCGACTGCCGCGGTGAGCGCCGGACACTCCCGGAGGTCGGTGGGCTCGGGGTCGGCGCCCAGCGCCGCGACTTCGTTCCGGACCCGCTCCTGAAACGCCGGGCTGTGAGCGAGACAGTAGAGGGTGTACGTGAGCCCGAGCGCACTCGTCTCGTGGCCGGCGAACAGGAACGTCACCGCGTTGTCGACGAGGCGGTCGTCGTCCATCGCCCCCACCTCGGCGGCCGCAACGAGGGTTCCTAAGAGGTCGCTCGCGGCGGCGGGATTGGCCGGTGGACCGGCCGCGCGGCGCTCGGCGACGAGGGTTCGGATCGTCGACCTGAGGGCGGCCACCCGCCGCCGGTACCGCCGGTTCGCCGGGGTCGGCACCCACTCCGGAAGGAAGGAGGTCACCCGCCGGGTGTCGAACCGCTCGGTGACGCTCTCGGCCGCCGCCCGGACGGTCTCGCGCTCCCGTTCGACGTCGCTCCCGAGCAGGCTCTCGGCGAGGACGGCGAACGCGTAGTCGGTCGCCGCGTCGCAGGCGTCGACGACGTCGCCGTCGTCCCACGACGCCGCGGTGCGGCGCGCGTGGTCGACCATCGGGCCGCCGTACTCGGCTACCCGTTCCCGGAAGAACGCGGAGCGCATCGCCGTCCGCTGCTCGCGCCAGTCGTCCCCCTCGGCGAGGAACAGCCCGCCGCCGAGGAGCCCGCCGAGTCGAGACCGGGGCATCTCGCCCTTCTCGTACCGGTCGTGATCGTCGACGAGAACTCGGCGAATGGCCGCGGGATCGGAGACGAGGTAGCTCTCCGTGTCGAACACGTCGTACCGGACGACGCCCCCGTGTGTCGCGGCGCGGCGCTCGTAGAAGTCGAGCGCGTCGCTCGCCAGCTCGTGAACATTCCCGAGCAGGGGGAGTCCGCCGGGATTCGGCGGCCCCGAGGGATCGGGGTCGGGTGGAGTCCGTTTCGGCGGCCGGTCGGGATCGTCGGCGGCTCGAGTCTGTGGCTCGCACATATTGATCGGTCGGCCCCGCGGCGGACTGAGCCTTGGCACGCATCTGTACGTGCGTTTTAATAGAAAGTGCGCGGCATCGCATGAGAGACCGATGCGCTACGTCCACGTCGAGTTCGAGTTTCCCCCGGGAGTCAGGCACCCGATGCACGACTTTCTCGACGGCGGTGACGACCGCCGAAGCGAGTTGGTGACGTGGCGGCGACTGCCGGACGAGACGCTCGCCGCGCTGTTTCGGGTCACGGCCCCGCGGGAGGCGTACCTCGAGCGGCTACGGGCTATCGACGCGATCGAGCGGTTCGAGACGGCCCCGGGAGCGGACTCGTTCTTCCTCAAGGCGTACGAGCGGTTGGGCGGGCCGACGGAGACGTTCATCGACGCGTTCGTCGACACCGAGTTCCTCTCGGTCCCGCCCGTCGTGTTCCGGCCGGCGGGCCGGCTCTCGTTCGGACTGATCGGTCCGCCGGACCAGCTTCGCGACGCGCTCGCGGCGATCCCCGACCCGATAACCGTCGAGATCGATCGCATCGGATCGTACGGAGGCGGTCGGCGGCTGGCCGGGGTGGGGCTCACGGAACGCCAACGCGAGGCGCTGCGGGCCGCGAACCACGTCGGCTACTACGAGGTCCCGCGGACCGGGTCGGTGGACGACGTCGCGGCGGCGATCGACTGCTCGCCGTCGACCGCGGGCGCGCACCTCCGCAAGGCCGAGGCGGCGCTGGTCGACGCGTTCCTCGGGCGAAGCGGGTAGGCGTCATGAGGACGAGGCGGCGCGCGCCAGTCGGTCGACGAGATACCTGAACGCGACGGCCGACGACGGACGTTCGGGGGCCGGTCGCCGCGCGGATCCCCGGGACGCCTGACAGTGTCGGCGGTACAACTATACTGGCCCGCAACGAGCCTTCGATGGAGTCTACTATGGAAATCTCCGAGAAGCTCCTCTGTCTGTTCAGCGCGGAAGTTCGCGAGACCGACGGCGGCGAGTACGTCGTCGACGTGCCCAGCCGCGAGATCGACACCGGCTCGCTCGAACCGGGCGAGACGTACCGCGTCGCCCTCGTCGCTCACGACGGGGGCACCGCCTCGGCGGACGACGCCGACGCCACCTCGACGCGGAACGACGACGGGCCGCAGCCCCCGGTCGAGCCGGGCGAGATGCGCTACGTCGAGATCGAAGACCTCGGCAAGCAGGGCGACGGGATCGCCCGCGTCGAGCGGGGGTACGTGATCATCGTCCCCGACACCGAGGTCGGCGAGCGCGTGAAGATCGAAGTGACCGAAGTGAAGTCCAACTTCGCCGTCGGCGAAGTCGTCGAAGAGGCCGGCTGACCGGCGGCGAGGCCGTCGGAGCGTCGGCGTCGACCGACACGAAGAGAAAGAGCCGGGAAATCGATCCGCGTCGGCGGGACAGGCCGGATCCGGCGCGTCGCGCCGGGCTCACTCCTCGTCTGCGACCCGAGCGTCCCAGTACGACACCGAGGCGACGTAGTCGCCCGGGATCGTCTCCCCCGCGAGCTCGTCTATCGCCCGGAACGGCTTCGCCACCGGGCCCGGGAGCTCGCGGTAGAAGCCGTACGGCAACACGAAGTCGTGCTCCTCGTTCGCGAGCGTGAGCCCCGCCTCGCCGAGCATGGCGGCGACCTGTCGCTCGGAGTAGAGTCGCGAGCCCATGGGGAGGAGCCAGGTGTACAGCGTCCGGAGGCTGCGGCTGTTGAACGTGTCGAAGAACACCTGATCGCGGCTCACCCGGCGGAGCTCCTTCGCGAACGGGGTGGGGTCGTCCATCAGGTGAAAGAAGCGCATCGCGACCACCGTGTCGAAGTGGTCGTCGGGGAACGGGAGCCGCGAGGCGTCGCCGCGGAGGAACTCGACGGCGTCGGCGTGGCCGGCGGCCGCCACCTTCTCGCGGGCCTGTTCGAGCATCTCGCGCGAGACGTCGAGCCCGACGACGTCCGCCCCCTGGTCGGCGAGCATCGTGGTGAACCGACCGGTGCCGCAGGCGACCTCCAGCACGCGGTGGCCCGAGTCGATGGGGCCCAGCGCGGCGAGAACGGCCGCTTTCTCGCGGCGATCGATGAGCTGTCCCCCTCCGGAGAACCGGAGGTCGTCGTACTCCTCGGCGACCTCGTCGGCCTGGTACCAGTCCTGTCCCTTCACGTTGTCCGTGATGAACGCCGGACCGACAAAACCGTACTGGATGCGGTCCGGCGCGCACCCCGCTGCGGTCGGTCGGCTTCGACGCGGATACGGCCACGACGAGCGGCCCGAACGCTCCGGAGGTCCGGTTGATTAGCCGCTCGTGGCGACGTTCTCGGCGGGGATCCGGACGATGACGCGCGCGCCCTCCTCCTCGTCGTGGTGGGGGTACTCGTCGACGCCGAAGTACCGGCGGGCGAGCTCGTCGATGTGTTCGCGCGCCCCCTCTTCGGTCAGTTCGGCCTCCCCGCGGACGGAGACGTACCGGTACGGGTCGTCGGGGTCGAGCACGCTGACGCCGACCTTCGGGTTCTCGCGGACGTTCCGCTCCTTGCGCCGCCCGCGGGCGGTGTTCACGAGGACGTACTCGCGGTCCTCGTGGTCGACCCACACCGGCGTGACGTGGGGGAGTCCGTCCGGTCCAACGGTCGCGAAGTGCGCGTACGACTCGGCCTCGAAGATGTCGACGTGGGACTCGGGAATCACGCAGCGGAATACGGGCCGCCCCCGGAAAATACGCCTGATCGATCGTCTATGATAGCCAGATGAGAAGTGATATTAACACATTATATTATCACAGGCAGATTCCCCTATATGTAGCCAACCTTTACCACTACTCGTGGAATTCGTGTGAGACATGAGTACCAGTCCCGCGGAGACCGCTGACCAAGACCGCCTGTCGGAGTCCGAGTACCGCGACCGCCTGCGCGAGCTTCCCCCCAGCGCGAAGCTCGTCGCGAAGGTACTGGAAGGGGACGCCCCCCTCTCGCAGGGCGGCCTCGCCGACGAGTCGCTCCTGCCCGACCGCACCGTCCGCTACGCGCTCAACCGCCTCGAAGAGGAGGGCCTCGTCGACTCGCGGTACAGCTTCAAGGACGCGCGCAAACAGGTGTACTACCTGACCGTCTGAGCGCGGCGCACACCGCTTTTCACGGCTCGTAGTCGGTTCGAAACCGACTCGGGTCGGCCGAACACACACGCAGTCCTTTTTACCTCCTCGCCCCGATAAGCGCACGTATGGATCTCTCGGTCGTCGTCCCGACGCTCAACGGTCGGGACCGGTTGGCCGCCTGCCTCGACGCGCTGGCGGCCGACGCCCCCGACGCCGAGGTGATCGTCGTCAACGGACCCTCGGCCGACGGCACGACCGGCATGGTTCGCGACCGCGGCGACGTCGACGTGTTGGTCGAGATCTCCGACCGCACGGTGAACGTCGCCCGCAACGCCGGCATCGAGGTGGCGACGGGCGACGCGGTCGCGTTGGTCGACTACGACAACCGCGTCGAGCCGGGGTGGCGCGACGCGGTCGCCGACGGACTCGACGCCGCGCCCGTGGCCTCCGGCCCGGTGACGCCGATACCGCCGGACGGGGCGAGCGCCGGGGAGGCGGGCGTCGGAGCGGAGGCCGCGGAGCCAGGCGTCGAGGCCGACACCGCGAGGTCGGACGTTGAGGCCGACGCCGCCGGGACCGGTTCGGCGGCGCCGGACGACGCGGACGCGGTCGACCCGAGCGAGCCGGAGCGCAACCGGATCGCCAGGCGGGACGTCACCTACTTCGAGAGCGGGAACGTCGCGTTCCGACGGGACGCCCTCCGCGACCTCGACGGCTTCGACGAGTACCTCCGGGTCGGCGGCGCGCGCGACGCCGCGCATCGGCTCGCCCGGATGGACCGCGACGTCGCGTGGCGGTCCGGGCTGGCCGCGCGGAAGGAGCTCCCGACCCCGACGGCGGCGGACGGCGGGCGCAGCGCGAGCGAGTGGGGCTGGAAGTACCGCGGGCTCGCCTACCGGCTGCTGAAGAACTACGGTGTCCGCCCCACGGTCCTCCTCCGGACCGGGTCGCACGCGCTCGCCGACGCGGTCGACGCGGCGAAGGACGTGGTCCGCGGCGAGTCGACCCCCACGCGGTGGGCCGCGACCGGCCGCGACGTACTCCTCGGCCTCACCGGCGGAACCTCCGACGGGCTGGTCGCGCGCCGCCGGGACCGGAGCCCCGTCCGGAACCCGAACGGCATCTCGACGCGCGCCGACCGCGCCGTCGCGAAGTACGACCGGCGCGCGGAGCGGGAGCGCGACGGGCGGAGCGAGGCCGCCACCGACGTCGAGTGAGCCCCGCGCATTTTAACAGCCGGCGCGGTCAACGCCCCGACAACGAATGGGACTCACGAAGCGTATCATCCCCTGTATCGACGTCGACCTCGACGACGAGGGCGACGCCGCCGTGTACACCGGCGTCAACTTCGAGAATCTAGAGTACACCGGCGACCCCGTCGAACTGGCGAAGAAGTACAACGCCGCGGGGGCCGACGAGTTCGTCTTCCTCGACATCACCGCCAGCGCCGACGGTCGCGAAACGATGCTCGACGTGGTGAACCGGGTCGCCGACGAGTGTTTCATCCCGCTGACGGTCGGCGGCGGCATCCGCACGAAGGGAGACATCAAGGAGACCCTCCGGGCGGGCGCGGACAAGGTCTCGATCACGACCGGCGCCTTGGAGCGCCCGGAGCTCATCGACGAGGGCGCGGCCGCGTTCGGCAGCCAGTGTATCGTCATCTCCGTCGACGCGCGGCGGCGGTACGACGACGCGGGCGACCACTTCTACGAGGACGAGGACGGCGAGACGGTGTGGTTCGAGTGTACGAAGAAGGGCGGCCGCGAGGGCACCGGGATCGACGCCGTCTCGTGGGCGAAGGAGGCCGAGGAGCGCGGCGCGGGCGAGCTGTTCGTCAACTCCATCGACAAGGACGGCACGAAGGACGGCTACGACGTCCCCCTGATGAAGGCGGTCGGCGAGGCCGTCTCGACCCCGCTGATCGCCTCCTCCGGCTGCGGCAGCCCCGAGGACATGTACGACGTGTTCACCGAGGCGGACGCCGACGCCGGCCTCGCGGCCTCCATCTTCCACTTCGGCGACTACTCGATCGAGGAGACGAAGGCGTACCTCGACGAGCGCGACGTCCCGGTGCGACGCTGAGCGCGTCCCGGTGCGACGCTAACTACTTTTGTAGTTTCTATTGTTCACCGACTGAAACCAACAGTTATTATCCGACCGGGAATCAATCGTGACGTATGTCCATGTCCACGTCATCCGCGCGTGTTCGCGACGAGTCGCCGGAGCTCGTCTGTAAACGGACCGACGGCGACGGCGGCGGCGGCGAGGTGACGTTCTTCGAGCGGGACATCGACCCGGACGAGCGGACCACCCGGTGGATCACGGTCCGCGAGTCCGACTGCGTTCCCCGCGACGAGTGGCGATAGGATCGGTTCGGCCGTGGCTTCGGCGTTTATTTGTCGATGGTTGCTAGCGGAGCGATCGAGAATACCTCCAAAGCCCCAGCCGCGGGGCGGGCGCACGCTCGCTGCGTTCCTCGGTCGCTCACTCCGTTCGCTCCCTGCGGTACTTAGGTCGCCTGCGCCCGCCCCGCGACTGCCCCTTTGAGTCCCACCCCGCACAGCACCGCAACCGCACCTCACGCCTCCCCAGCCTCGTCAGTCGCCTCCGCTTCGCTCCGGCGACTGACTCCCTCGCACGCGCACCTCGCGGCCGCCGGTGGCGGCCGCTCGGAGGCGCGCGCCGCGGCACCGATTTCAGTAGTAAACGATTGTCGAGAGCCGGTCAGTCGTCCGCGGTCGGGGCGTCGGTGAACTGCGGCAGTTCGTCGTCGAGCAGCGCGACCGTCGCCAGCCGGATCGCGTGCGGCCAGCCGAGCGGCGTCGCGCTGTCGGCCGTCCCGTCGTCGAAGTACTGCTCGGGGAGGTACGTCGTCGGCTCGCACAGCGTTCCGCCGGGCGAGACGTGCGCGAGCAGGTCGCGGGCCCGGGCCGCCATCTCGGCGGCGCGCGGGTCGTCGTGCGCGGCGAGCAGCGCGGCGAGCTCCGCGCAGGCGTTCGCTCCCCACGCCGTCGAGACGGTCCACACCTTCTCCGAGAGCTGGTCGGCCCGCCGCCAGCCGTCGCCCTCGTACCGGATCAGGCCGGCGATGTCGTCGGTCTCGTGGGAAAGGCCGTCGACGACCGTCTCGACGTGGGAGACCAGTCGGTCAAGGCGCTCGTCGTCGACCGCGCCGCCCTCGCCGTCGGCCGCGCCGAGCGCGTCGAAGGAACGGTGGGCGGCCGCGAGCCCGAGCGTGGCCGAGTCGAGCCGGTCGTCGATCCCGCCGTCGAGCGTCTCGCGGACAGCGTAGCAGCCGCGCTCGGGGACCCACAGGTCGTCGAGCGCGTCGTACACCTCGCGGGCCCGGTCGCGGGCGTGCGCGGCGAGGTCGTCCGGGAGCGACGCCGCGCCGGGGACGGCATCGGGGTCGGCGAGCGCGTCGACCGTGACCCCCTCACCGTGGCGGCCGAGCTCGCTGTACGCCTCGAGGAACGTCGCGGCGGTGTGGGCGAACCGGCCGGCGGAGTCCTCCCACGCGTTCTGGCAGACGACGGGGCGACCGTCCGGTTCGAGCGTGCGGTCGAGGCCCGCGAGCGCGGCGACGAGGGTGGCGTCGAGGCCCTCGACGTCGACGCCCGCCGCCCGGGCCCGCGCGAGGTACGCGACGACGCTGCCCGTCTGGTCGGCCTGATAGTCGACGTCCGGCCCGTCCTCGATGCGGGCGTTCGCCCACCCGGGGGCGAGCGCGCCGTCGCGGGGCCACACTCGGTGGGGCCACGAGCCGTCGGGGCGCTGCGTGGCGACGTACATCTCGGCGGACCGGGCGTGCCAGTCGTCGAGGTGGAGATCGAGCGCGTTGGCGGCCCCGAGCAGGAACCCGGATATCTCCGCGTCGTCGCGGAACCACGTGTAGCCGTAGCCGCCGGAGTGCTCGTAGTACGGGTCGAAGTCGGGCCCCGCGATCCGGAGCCCGGACGGGGCGGAGAGCAGCGAGAGGACCCGGAGGTCCGCGGCGACCGACTCGCGGGCGGGGGCCGACTCGGGGACGGCGGGGAGCGCGTCGGCGGCCGCGTCCGCGAGCGCGTCGACGTTGTCGTGGTCGGTGAACAGGTCGTCGAGGCGCTCGCGGGCGGCCTCGCGGTCGGTCTCCGCTCCGTCCGTCAGGAGCGTGGCGACCGTCGCCACCCCGTCGTCGAACGGCACGTCGGCGATCACTTCGCCGGAGAGGCGCTCCTCCTCGTACCGGTCGCCGTCGCGGTCGCGCGGGAGGTCCGTGGGGTCGTCGGCGAGCAGCTCGGGGAACGTGGTCGGGAGCTGGCCGCGGAGGTCGGCGAAGCCGGTCGCGCTCGCGAGGAAGTCGTGCTCGTCGGCGTGATACACCTCGACGGCGTCGTCGAACCGGAGCTGCCCCACGCGGTCGTCGCGGCCGTCGGGCGCGAAGCGCGCGTAGACGACGAGCGAGGCGTCCGCGGGGTCGACCGGGGTCGCGTCCGTGTCCCCGTCGTCCGCGTCGGCGAACTCTACCGAGGCCCGCGTGAGGTGCGCGTCGCCGAGCGTCACGTCGTGGCGGGTGACCGTCGCGCGCGGCGTCTCGTGGACCGTCTCGACCAGCGCGGTGTCGCCGACGTACCGCTGCGTCGTGTCGGCCTCGTCGAGCCACGTGACCTCGTCGCCGACGGCGAGCCCGATCCGCGACCGGACGAGGCCGGTCCGGCCGGTGAGCGGGTAGCCGAAGTCGCGGAGTTCGCCGTCGTCGCCGACGTGGACGAGCCGACCGTCGCCGCCGGAGAAGCGGCCGGAGACGGTGCGCCGCTCACCGGGGAAGCGCGTCCCGCCGCCGGCGTGGCGCTTGTAGTCGTCGAGCGCGTCGCGAAGCTGCATTACGAGAATACACGCCGCCGGTCGGTATGAAGCTTTGGTGTAATTATTGTTCATTCGTTTAGCGAACGGAAACCCTCAAACCGCAGCGCGCCGACAGCCGGGGCGTGTACGAACCCGGCCCCCCGCGGACGACCAGCGTCGGCGAGTCAGTCGAGCTGGCGGCGCGGTCCCCGGACGCCGACGGAACGTACCGCTGGCGCGTCCGCGACGCACCCGCCGACAGCGACCTCGCCGCCAGAGATAGCCCGGACCCCCACGCGACCGGGCCACCGAGCTCGGCGACCGCGACCGGCGGCGACGCCGCGCTCGACCCCGCCGACGGCCCGGTGCTACGGGCCGGCGAGACCGGTCGCGACGACGACCCGGTCGTCCACCTCGCGCCCGACGCCCCCGGGACCTACGTCCTCGCGCTCGACGCCCCCGACGGGACGCACCGACAGCGCGTCCGGGCCTTCCCGGACGAGCGGCGGGAGACGGAGATCCGCGTCCCGGCCGCCGACGTCGCGACGGACGGCGACGGCGACCCCGACGGGGTCTCCCTGTTGTGGCCTCACAACGAGAACCGGCTCGCGCTCGATCGGGCCGAGCGCGACGGCGACGAGTGGGTCGCGACGGTGCGGGTCCCCCCCGGGCGTCACGGCTTCGGCTTCGTCCCCGACGGCGACCGCTCGGCGGCGCACCACGGCGACTGCGAGGTCCCCGGTCCCGGGCGGCCGCGCGTCTCGCTGGACGCGACAGTCGTCGAGACCGACGCCCAGGCGGAGGCGGACCGGCTCCGGTTGACGGCCGCGGTCGAGCCCGCGCCTGCCGTCGACGATGTCGAGCGCGCGGGCGACCCGGACGCGCTCGACGCGACGTTCCTCGTCGACGACCGCGACGCCGACCCGGAGACTGTGGCGGCGATCGAGTCCCGGGCGGCGGGCCAGACGCTCTCGGTCCCGCTCGACGCGCTCCCGGACTCGGTCAGGATCCACGCGGTCCCGCACGGAGAGCGGTACGGGGCCGCGGAAACGGTGCGGGTGGACGCCCCCGCGAACGGCGGGGACGAAGAGCAGGCGGCGGCCGCGTCGGTCGCGCTCGCCGACCCGAACCCGACGCCCGAGTGGGCCGAGTCGCCGACGATCTACGAGGCCTTCGTCCGGTCGTTCGCCGGCGACACGCTGCCGACGACGTTCGCGGAGATTGAGCGCCGGGTTCCGTACCTCGAGCACCTCGGCGTCGACGCGCTCTGGCTCACGCCCGTCCTCGCCTCGCCGACGGCTCACGGCTACCACGTCACCGATTACTACGACACCGCCGCGGACCTCGGCTCGCCTGAGTCGTTCGAGTCGCTCGTCGCGGCGTGCCACGACGCCGGCATCCGGGTCGTCTTCGATCTGGTGATCAACCACACCTCCCGCGACCACCCGGCGTTCCAGCTCCACTCGGCTGGCGTCGACGCGTACGCGGACCACTACCGCCGGACCGACGCGGCGGCCGACGTGACCGGGATCGACTGGGCCGAAATCGGCGACGGCGACGCGCCCGACTATTACTTCGAGTGGGGCCGCATCCCGAACCTCAACTTCGACAGCCCGGCGGTCCGCGAGTGGCTCCTCGACGTCGTCGACGAGTGGGCGGGCGTCGTCGACGGCTTCCGCGCCGACGTGGCGTGGGGCGTCCCCCACGGCTTCTGGAAGGAGGTGGCCGACCGCGTGCCGGACGACACCCTCCTCCTCGACGAGACGCTGCCGCACGACCCGTTCTATGGCGAGGGGGAGTTCCACCGCCACTACGACACCTCGCTGTACGAGACGCTCCGCGCGGTCGGCGCGGGCGAGGAGTCGGCCGACGCGGTCGAAGCCGCCCTCGCGCGCGGCGAGTGGCTCGGCTTCGACGACGGCCGCTCACAGATGCGGTACGTCGAGAACCACGACGAGGACCGCTACCTCGCGGAGTACGGTCGAGACGCGCTCCGCGCGGCCGCCGCGGTGACGTTCACGCTGCCGGGCGCGCCGATGATCTACGCCGGGCAGGAGCGCGGCAACGAGACGTACCGCGGGCCGATCCGGTGGCACGACGGGGACAACGACCTCACCGACTTCCACCGGCGGCTGGTCGCGCTGCGCGGGGCCGAACCGCTCCTCCGCGACGGCGACGTGACGTTCGACGGGCGCGCGGCCGACGTGCGCGTCGTCGAGGGCGACGCTGACCGGGTGACCGCGTACGAGCGGGCGCCGGCGGAGGGAGACGGGAGCGAGGCCGCCTCCCTGCTCGTCGTCGTCAACTTCGCGGCGGAGCCGGCGACGGTCGCCGTCCCCGACGGGGTCGAGACGGACCTGTTCGGTGACGGGAGCGCGGTGGAACGCGGCGGCGAGGGCGGGAGGCGAGTCGCGGTCGACTCGGTCGCCGTGCTCCGGTGACCGGTCGGCCGTCGCCGGTGGGTCGCGGGGGCGCGGAGCCGCCCGGTACCGACTCTTATAAGTGTCGCTCGGAAGAGGCGTGCGTATGGACGACCGGACGCTGACCGATCTCCTCCGTCGCTTCGGACTCTCCGACAAGGAGGTCGACACCTATCTCAGTCTGCTCGAACACGGCGAGGCGAAGGCGAGCACCGTCGCCGACGCGGCGGGCGTCTCGAAGCGGTACGTCTACAGCGTGAGCGAGTCGCTGGCGGAGCGCGGCTTCGTTGAGGTGAACGACCACGTCGTGCCGACGACGATCCGCGCGAACCCGCCCGAGGAGGTGATAGACCGGCTCCGGTCCGACGTGGACGCGATGCGACCCGGGCTTGCGGAGCGGTACTCCCGCGTGGAACGCCAGGCCGAGCAGTTCGAGGTGATCAAGTCGCGGGTCACCGTCATCAAACGGGTCCGGTCGCTGCTGGCGGACGCCGAAAGCGAGGTGACGCTCTCGATCACCGCCAAACAGCTCCCCGAGGTGCGCGAGGCGCTCGCCGACGCGGTCGACCGCGGCGTGCTCGTCCTGCTCGTCGTCTCCGACGCGGCCGCGGACCTCGGCGCGGACGACCCCGCGCTGGCGGGCGTCGCGAACGTCGTGCGGACCTGGAGCGAGGCGATGCCGACGCTGCTCACCGTCGACTCCGCGGCCGGCGTCGTCTCCCCGCCGGAGCTCCTCCGCCGGTCGACGACGGACCGACAGGCCATCGCGTTCGCGCAAGAGCAGCTCGCGCCCGTGATCGTCGGCTCCTTCCTCGGGAACTACTGGCCCGCCGCGACCGAGCTCGCCGTCGCCGACCCGGCGCCGCTCCCCGCCGAGTACACCGACTTCAGACACACCGTCCTCCAAGCGACTCTGCGGCTGCGCGCGGGCGACCCACCGCGGGTGACAGTCGGCGGGCGGTGGACCGACCGCGACGAGGCGGCGGAGATCGTCGGGCGCGTCGTCGAGACGAAACAGGGGATGGTGGAGCCGAGGAACAACGAGTTCCCGGTCGAGCACTCGCTCGTCGTCGAGACCGACGACGGCGAGGTCACCGTCGGGGGACAGGGCGCGTTCGTCGAGGACGTCGAGGCCGACCTCGTCCGGATTGAGCCCGACGCGGAGTAGGCCCGGATCCCAAACGGCCGAGAGAGGTGGCGTCCAGTGCGGCGGCCGTCACTCCTCCAGGCTCGGGTGCGTCTCCTGCGGGTCCGGATGCGGCTCGGCGAACCGCTCGCGGGTCGCGTCGAGCGCGGCCGCCTCGCGCTCGCGGCGCTCCGCGGCGTCGATTTCCTCGCAGCCGGGCGGCACCTCGCGGTCGCGATCGGTGAAATAGCCCTCGGGCGCGACCCAGTCGTGGTAGAACGGGACGTCCGCGTCTTCGAGGAGCGTCACGGCGACCTCGGCGCCGTGGCCGGCACACACCGCGGCCTGATGCGGTTTGCGAGCGAGTCGCCCCGCGGCGTACAGCCCGTCGACGCCGGTCCGCCCGCGCTCGTCGGCGTCGACGTACGTCTTCCCGCGGTCGACGAGTTCGACCCCGTCGAGCGCCTCCAAGTAGCCTACCTCGTTCTTCGTCGCGGCGACGACGTGTCGCGCCCGGATCCGGTCGTCGCCGTCGGTCGCGACGGCGAAGCGGGCGTCGTCGTCCGAGCCGTCATTCCCACCTTCACGCCCGTCCGGGTCGACGAGCGAGACCCGCGTGACGCGAGCGTCGAGGCGGTCCGCGCCGGCGGCCTCGGCCTGCTCGCCGAGCAGGTCGAGCAGTCGACGCGCGTCGACGCCGAGCGGGAAGCCGGGGAAGTTCTCGAGGCGGGCGTTCCGCCGGAGGATCGAGCCGCCGGGGTCGACGACGAGCGTGTCGAGTCCCTGCCGGGCGGTGTAGACGGCCGCCGAGAGCCCGGCGACCCCGCCGCCGACGACGACCACGTCACGGTTCGGGTCCATACTCGTCGGTGTGGCCGAGGCGAGATACCGGCTTCGGTCGCGGGTCGCGCCCGCCGACTCGCGGGCGCGCAGCTACAGGTTCCCGTTGACGACGTCCGCGACGCGCTGCCGGTCGAACAACCGTTCTTCTTCGGGGATCTCCGGGTACGGCCCTTCCTCGTAGCGGGGCCACTCGCCGAACGCCTCGGGGTAGAGCTGCTTCGCCGTCATCTCCAGCTGGAAGAGGTTCAGGATCGGTCCCTGATACCGTGCGCCCTGCGGATGGACGCGGTCGTTCTCGACCGCCGTGACCTGCGACCCGACGGGATCGTCCTCGAAGGCGGCCCGCCGCCCGGCCATGTCGGTGCCGGGCTCGAAGCCGCCGAGGTAGAGGATCACGTCGGGGTCGGCCTCGAGTATCGTCTCGAAGTCGACGACCGTCCCGGACTCGACGCTCCCCCCGAAGGCGTCGCGCGGCCCGAGCGGACGCGTGTGCGACGTGAGAAACCCGGGGTTACTCAGCGTGTACGCGTAGATCTCCTCGATGTCGGCGGCCGCGACCATGATCGCGGTCGGGCGCTCCGACTCCGGCGGCAGCCCGTCATCGATCGTAGCGAGGAGGTCCTCGCGGACCGCGGCGAGCGCCTCGTAGCGCTCGCGCTCCCGGAACGCTTCGGCGACGATCTCGAACTGCTCCCAGAGGCCGTAGTACTGGTAGCCGTCGGCCCACTCGCCCGTCGGCTCCTGATGGCGGTCCGAGAGCGAGTTGCCGAACCACGGGGCGACGCGCTCGGCGATCTCGTCGACGTCCTCGCGGCTCCACGCGTCCTGCCGGGTGATCCACGCCGGGTCGGCGAGGTGGACGTCGCTGTCGAGCTCGTACAGCTTCTCCTTGTCCGGCTGCCACGAGGAGTAGAGCCCCGACCAGTCGAGCGAGACGCCGGGGAGCCGCTCGACGAACTGGTTCCAGAGCCCGTCGTAGTAGTCCGGCGCGTGCATCGCGGTGAGCCCGTCGCTCCGTCCGAGGGCGAACGCCATGCCCGCGTGGTGGGTGAGCCGCGTGAACACCGTCTCGGGGGGCGACTCGAACGTCACCTCGCCGGTCGGCGAGATGGACGCGGTGTAGCCCCCGTCGGCGTCGCTCGCCGCGGTCGAGGAGCCGTCCGAGCCATCGTCGCCGGCGTCAGAACCGTTGGACCCCGACGAGTCGGTCTCCGCACCGCCGCCGGCACAGCCGGCGAGCAGCCCGCCGAGGGCGACCGTGCCGCCGTACTTCGCGAACGCTCTCCGAGTCCGTCCTTGGGATGTCTCGTCTCGCATACTTTTAGGCCAGCCTAAAACAATTTAATCGTTCCGATCTTTAGGCTCGCCTAAAATATTTTGGTGGCGCTCCACCGCGCCGGTCCCGATCACTCCTCGTGGCGCGCGCGGATCGGCGTGACTCGCGGCCCGCGGTCGGTGTCGACCACGTCGGCGTCGACGCGGAACACCTCGGAGAGCAGCTCTTCGGTGACGACCTCTTCCGGCGGCCCGCGCGCCCGGACCTCGCCGTCTTTGAGCGCGACCACGCGGTCGGCGAGCCGGGCGGCCTGCTCGATGTCGTGGAGGACGACGACGACGGTGACGTCGCTCTCCGAACGGAGCGTCTCGATTATCTCCATCACCTCCATCTGGTGGTGGAGATCGAGGAACGTCGTCGGCTCGTCTAAGAGTAGCACGTCGGTGTCCTGCGCCAGCGCCATCGCGATCCACGCCAACTGCTTCTGCCCGCCGCTCAGGCTCCCCACCTCACGGTCGCGCAAGTGGCCGCAGCCCGCCAGATCGATGGCGCGCTCGACAGCGCGGGCGTCCTCGTCGGTCGTCCGCTCGAAGAACCCGCGGTGCGGGTAGCGGCCGTGGTACACCAGGTCCTCGACGGTGATGCTGTCGGGCGACGTGCGCTCCTGTGACAGCAGGCCGAGCCGCTTCGCGAGCGCCTTCGCGTCCATCGAGTGGACGTCGCGGCCGTCGAGTAACACCGAGCCGTCGTCGGGCACCATCTGGTTCGCGAGCCCCTTCAGCAGGGTGCTCTTCCCGGAGCCGTTCGGGCCGACCAGAGCCGTCACCGCCCCCGGCTCGGCCGCGATCGACTCGCCGTCGATCACCGGCTCGGGGGTCGTCGGGTAGCCCAATACGAGGTCCTCTGCGTCGAGGTCGCTCGCGTCCGCCGCACCGCGGGTCTCGGTCTCACTGCTCGATTCACCGGACTCCGTCGCGTTCGCGCGTTCGATCGCCATTCAAATCTCACCCACGTTCTGCCGCCGCCGCATCAGGTACAGGAAGTACGGCCCGCCGACGAGCCCGGTGACGATCCCCACCGGGATCTGCGCGTCAGCGCCGGTGAGGACGCTCATCCCGAGGCGCGCGCCAACGTCGGCGCCGACCATCAGCGCCGGGCCGACGAACAGGCAGCCGACGATCACCCGGTTGTAGTCGCTGCCGACGAGGTTCCGGACCACGTGGGGGACGATGAGCCCCACGAAGCTCACGATCCCCGCCACCGCGATGCTGGCGGCGGCCGCCAGCACGGCGACCCCGGAGAGCGCGAACCGGACCCGCTCGATCGACATCCCCAGCGACTTCGCCGTCTGCTCGCCGAGGAGGAGGAGGTTCAGCTGTCGCGAGCCGACGAGCGACAGGACCACTGTCACGAGGGTCCACGGGAGCGCCATCCGGACCTGCTCCCAGTCGGTCCCGGTCAGCGACCCCGTGGTCCACTGGATCGCCGACTGGACGACGGCGATGTCGTCGGCGAAGAAGAACAGCCCCGTCTGGAGGCTGTTGAACACAGTCCCGACGATGACGCCCGCGAGCACGAGCCGGACGGGGCTCGTCCCGTTCTTCCACGCGATGGCGTAGACGATCAGGAACGCGACGGACCCGCCGAGCGCCGCGATCACCGGGAGGAACGCGGAGAGTCCGCCGAACACGACGAGCGTGAGGAGGATCGTCAGCCCGGCGCCCGAGGAGACGCCGAGGATGAACGGGCTCGCGAGTTCGTTTCGCGTCACCGCCTGGAAGATGGCGCCGGAGACGGCAAGGTTCATTCCGACCACGGCGGCGACGAGCACTCGCGGCAGACGGATGTTCCAGACGACGAGCGTCTCGCGCGAGAGCGCCGGCAGCTCCCCCCGGAACCCCGTGACCGCCCGCATCGGCTCCTCACCGAGGAGGAAGTTGAGGACCCACCGCGGGTCCAGCAGGACGGCGGGGTCGAGCACGGCCCGCCACGCCTGGCCGACCGTCATCGAGTACGCCCCAAAGCTCACCTGGACGAGCCCCGCGACGGCGACCACAGCGAGGCTCACCGCGGCGACCGTCAGCAGTCGCGGGTCGAACAGCCACCCGAGCCGCCCGCTCGCCGATCGCCGTCGGGGAGGCGAGTCGGCGCCGGCGGCGTGACCCTCGTCGCCCGTCACCGACCCGCCGTCGGTCCGCGACCCCCCGCGGCTCATCGATCCCCTCCGTCGGTCGGCGGGTCGCTGCCGCTCGCGTTCGACCTGTTGTTCACGGTCGAAACGTCGCCGGCCGCGTGCGCCGCGATCGTCTCGTCGTCCATCGCGTCGAGCAGCGCGTCCGGGTCGTGGGCGTCGACGATCGCGTCGGGGTTCAGGCGCGCGGCGAGCGCGCGGTGACCGGCTTCGGCGCGAGCCGCCTCGTCGTCCGCACCGACGTACGACGAGCGGGCGTCGTCGACCGCGGCCTCGCGAACGCGCGCGAACCGGTCCGAGTCCGGGTCGACCGGGCCGTCCGCGTGCGCCGCGTCGAACCACTCGACCCATCGGTCGCGGTCGGCCCACTCGTCGTCGAGTTCGGCCTCGCGACGGACCCAGTCGACGCGCTCCGCGGCTTCGGGCCACCACCCGTCGTCGATCCGGGCGTCGGCGACGACCCGCTTGCCGACCCGGGCGCCGCGGCCCGCCGCGGTGATCGCCTGTCGGTCCGCCTCCGAGGGGGAGGCGACGTACAGGCCATCGACGGGGGTCGTCCCGTCGCGGTCGGCGTACCCCCTGTCGAAGTGCTCGTGCGTCTCGTCGCCGTGATCGTGGATCGCGAACATCGCCTCATCGTCGTCGAGCCCGCGGAGGTACTCCCCGTCGTAGCGCGTCGCCGCGACGACCCGACGGGCGGTGGCCGGCTCGCCCTCCTGCGGGGTGACGACGAACAGCGGTTCGTCGGTCTCGGGGCGCCCGTCTGGTCCGCCGTCGTCGCCGCCAGCGCGCTCGACTGACTCGACGAGGTCGTCGACGACGGCACAGCCCGCGCGTTCGGCCTGGGCACGCATGAGGTCCGAGAGCGTGCCGACGTCGATGCCGGCCGGGAAGCCGGGGTAGTTCTCCAGGTGCGCGCAGCGGGCGAGCGACGAGCGGCCGCGGTCGAAGACGGCGACGTCGAGCCCGTCGCGCGCGGCGAACACCGCGGCGGCGCAGCCGGCCGGCCCGCAGCCGACCACGGCGACGTCGCGGTCGGGGGCGTCGCTCACTCCGCCCCTCCGGCGACGATCGAGGCGACCTCGCCGCGGTCGAACAGGCACTCGTCGGCGGGGATATCCGGGTAGTCGTCGCCGTGGTCGTAGCCCGGCCACTCGCCGAAGCGCTCGGGGAACAGCTGCTTCGCGGTCATCTCCAGCTGGAACAGGTTCATGATCGGCCCCTGGACCGGGTCGCCGGAGGGGTAGAGGCGGTCGTTCGCTATCGCGGAGAGCTCGCCGGCGACCGGATGCGCCGCCAGCTCCTCTCGGACCGCGCCGACGTCGTAGTAGGAGGCGATCCCGTACTGGTGGAGGATCACGTCGGGGTCGACCTCCAGCAGCTGTTCGTGGTCGTAGGCGGTCTCGTAGGTGACCGCCTCCGCGGCGAACGCGTCCGGGACGCCGAACGGGCGCACGTGCGCGTTCGCGAACCCCGGCACGTCGGTCCGCGAGGGGTAGTAGGTTCCGTCCATGTAGATGAGCGCCGCGACGGTCGGTCGCTCCTCGGCCGGCGGGAGGTCGCTCCGGATCGTCTCGACCAGGTCCTCGCGGACCGCGTCGAGGGCCGCGAAGCGCTCCCGCTCCCGGAACGCGGCCGCGACGCGCTCGCCGATCTCCGGGAGGGTGTAGTACTCGTACCGGTCGCGGTACGCCTCGGGCGGTTGCGAGTGCCGGCGGCTGTAGATGTTCCCGAACCAGGGCGCAATCCCGTCGCGGACCTCGTCGACGTCGGCCTCGCTCCAGCCGTCGAAGGACGCGAACAGGGAGGGGTCCGCGAGGTGGAGGTCGGAGTCGAGCTCGTAGAGGAGCTCGCGGTCGACGGAGATGCCGCCGCCCGTGCCGGCGTTGAGCTGCGTGAGCCCCTCGCGGTCGAAGGAGACGCCGTCGAGGTCCGCGTAGTAGGCGTCGAGCGTGTTCCCGCCCGCCTCCGCGTCGAAGCCGAGCGAATTGACCGCGTCGCCGTGACCGAGCGCCACCGCGAGGTCGGCGTACAGCAGGCTGTACACCATGACGTCCTCGGGCACCGTGTCGAACTCGACCTCGCCCGCCGGAGCCATCGCGGCCGTGTACGAGCTGTCGGTCGACGAGTCGGTGCCGGAGCGCTCCGGCGGCGAGTCGCCGACGTCTCCCCCTCCCGAGCCGGATTCGCTCGGTGAGGCTTCCCGCCCGCTACACCCGGCGAGCAGTCCCGCGCCGGCGACGGCCCCGCAGTACTTGACGGTCTCGCGCCGCGTGCCGGCGAGTCGGTCCGCGTCTGAGTCCATACGGTTTAGGCCACCCTAAAGGATTAAGTCGGTTTCGAATCTTAGGCCCACCTAATCTTTTCTCGCGGTCGCGGCGCGTGCGCTCGGAACGTCTTCAACGCCGGTGCCACCCGACTCACGCCGGGTTACGCCTGAAGAGACGAGATCACGCGGGTCGGTGAGAACGTGAGTGGCGGTTAACCGACCCGCGATCAGAATTTCGTATTGCGCTATGCGATTTATTCGGCGCCGAACGCCCGAACGCTCTCGAACGAGTCGTTGGCGATAGCGGCGGCGATCCCTTCGATATCGGCGTCTCGGGGCACTTCGTGCGGGTACTTGCGGCCGAAGTAGCGGACGAGGTTCTCGACGTCGCGCTCAAGGAACTCTCGGGCGTTTTCGTGGTCAACGGGCACCGCCTGCGGCCAGTCGAAGATGGTGACGCCGCTCTCGGCGACCGCGACGTTGTGCTCGGAGGCGTCGGCGTGGATCCAGCCGAGCCCGTGGGCGGTCGCGAGTTCGCGGAGGATCAGGTCGAGGACGCCGACCGCCTGCTCGGGGTCAAGCTTCGCGCGCGAGAGCTCGACGCCCGCGAACTTCTCCATCACGATGGCGTGGCGGTTGTGATCGACCGGCCGCGGGACGGAGACGTCCGGGTACATCGCCTCCATCGCCTCGTACTCCCGCTCGGCCGCCTTG
Organism: Halorubrum miltondacostae; assembly: GCF_041379815.1. NCBI lineage: Archaea > Methanobacteriati > Methanobacteriota > Halobacteria > Halobacteriales > Haloferacaceae > Halorubrum > Halorubrum miltondacostae. The sequence continues at coordinate 690,190 of NZ_JBEDNY010000002.1, read as the reverse complement.
CGCGCCGTGTACAGCCACGAGACGTGATCTCGGTCGGCGGTGTACTCGCGCTCGCGCTTCACCTCGCGGAAGTTGGTGTACCCCTCGCGGTGGTACTTCAGCGCGAGCGGTCGGAACGACTGGGCCTCGTACACGTCGCCCTCCTTGCCGAGCCCGAGCGGCGACCCCACGCCGTCGATCGTCTCGCGTTCCGAGAACGTCCGGAGCGCCAAGGCGTCGTACCCCCCGAAGGTGAGCTGGTACCCCTCGTACTGGATCGTCTTCCGCTCGATCAGCTCGCGGTCGAGGCAGCGGTCGATCCGGTAGTCGACCTCCTCGCGCGTCAGGTCGGCGTAGTCCGGGAGCTTGTCGCGGCGGACCCACTCCGAGAAGCGCATCCCCTGCTCGACGCCCGAGAGGAGGTAGAAGTCCTCGGGGTCGAGCTCCGCCATGTCGCCGGCGACGTTTCGCACCATACACGCCCCTACTCCGGCGATTCCTAAAAGGGGCGCGCGTTCGGCGTCGGCGCCGATATAGCGTATGCCGCGATAGCAAATCTCGATTTGGCCGACCGCGGGGACCGAACGCAACCGCTTTCGGAGCGGCGGGCGATGGGGCGGACATGAGCGCGCCCGCCGTCGACTGGCGGCTGATCCGCGAGGAGGCCCGCCCCGGACCGGAGCAGATGGCGTTAGACGAGGTCGCCGCCGAGACCGCCGCGGCCGGGGGTCCGGCTACGCTCCGGACCTACCGTTGGGACCCGAGCTGTCTCACGCTCGGCCGTCATCAAGAGCCGGCGAGCGTCGACTGGGCGTTCTGCGAGCGCGAGGAGGTCGAGGTGTCGCGCCGACAGACCGGCGGCGGCGGCATCTACCACGACCGGGAGGGGGATGTCGCCTACTCGATCGCGGTCCCTGCGGAGACGGTCCCGGGCGAACTGCTCGACTGTTACCACCTGCTGTGCGAGCCAATCCTCGACGCGTTCGACCGGCTCGGGATCGACGCGGACTACGTCGACGAGCCGATGCCGGAGCTCCACCGGCCTGCCTGCTACCTCCGCGAGCTCCACCCCGCACACGACGTGGTCGCACCGGGACCGGGCGACCGGACCGGCCCGCGGAAGATCGCCGGCAACGCGCAGTACCGCAAGCGCGATGCGGTGATCCAGCACGGCTCGCTGACGTTCTCTGTCGACGCGGCGCGACATCTCGGGGTCTTCGCCGACACGCCGGTGACGGCCGAGGAGTTCCGCGAGCGCGTCGTCGGGATGGACGACCTCGTCGGCGTCGACCGCGCGGACGCGGTGGCGACCGTCGAGGCGGCGCTCGCCGACTGGGCGGGCGCGACGCCCGGAGCGACCGTCGACGCGGACGGCTCGTGGACCGACGCGGAGCTGGAGCGGGCCGAGGAGCTCGTCGCGGAGAAGTACCGGAACGAGGAGTGGATCCGGACCCGGCCCGGGAGCGGCGGCGCGTAGGGACGAGGACGGCGTCGGCGGTTCACCCGGTTCCGAAGAGGCTTTTCCGACCGCCCCCGTGTAACCGGTATGAGTCTCAAGGTCGGCGCGCACGTCTCCATCGCCGGCGGCGTGGACAACGCCGTGGCGAACCAAGTCGAGGTCGGCGGCAACTGCGGACAGATCTTCACCCACTCGCCGCAGGTGTGGCAGGACCCGGGCATCGGCGACGAGGAGGCCGAGCGGTTCCGGGAGGGCACCGAGCGCGACTTGGAGGGGCCGTGGGTGATCCACACCTCCTACCTCGTGAACCTCTGTACACCGAAGGAGGGGCTCCGTGAGAAGTCGCTCGACTCGATGCAAAAGGAGGTCGACGCGGCCGACAAGCTGGGGATCCCGTACGTGAACGTCCACCTCGGCGCGCACACGGGGGCGGGGGTCGAGGGCGGCCTCGACAACGCCGCGTCGGTGATCGACGACGTCGACGTCCCCGACGGCGTCACGATCCTAATCGAGAGCGACGCGGGCGCGGGGACGAAGCTCGGCGGCGAGTTCGAGCACCTCGCGGGGATCATCGACCGCACCAACACCGACATCGACGTCTGCGTCGACACCGCGCACGCGTTCGCGGCGGGGTACGACCTCTCGACGCCCGAGGCGGTCGACCAGACGGTCGGCGAGTTCGACGACGTGGTCGGCCTCGAACACCTGGAGTACGTCCACCTCAACGACTCGAAACACGAGTGCGGCACCAACAAGGACGAGCACGCCCACATCGGCGAGGGCCACATCGGCGAGGCGGGGATGGAGCGGTTCCTCAATCACCCCGACCTCGCGGACGTCCCGCTGGCGCTGGAGACGCCGACCGAGGACGGGAAGAGCTTCGCGTGGAACATCGAGCGCGTGCGCGAGCTCCGCCGCGACTGAGGCGTCGTCCGGACCGGCGACGTCCGTCCGACGCGGTTTTAAGTAATCCCGCGGGCGATCCGCGGACATGTCCACCACGAGAGCGCTGCTCGTCGGCCGCCACCGCGGTCGCGCGGTCGGCTTGGTGGTCGCGTTCGCCGCCGTCGTGGCGCTCGCGCTCGTCGCCGCGTTCGTCGCCGAGTCGGTCGGCGCCACGGCGGCGACCGCGCTGACCGACCGGCTCCTCCCGCTGCTGGTGTTCTACGCGCCCGGGCCGCTGGCCGCCGCCGGGGCGTACGCCCGCTGCGGGGGACCGGCCTGCCTGACCGTCGGCGCCGTGCCGGCGGTCGTCTTCGGTGGATTCGTCCTCGTCGGGACGCTCGTCGGCGTCCCCGGCGTCAACGGCAGCGACCCGGGGCTCGGCGACGTGGCGATGAGCTTCGCCGCGATCGGCGTGACCAGCGCGTTCGTCGGCTACTGCGCCGGCGTGACCGCCGTTCTCGCCGTCGACGTGCTGGGATTCGGCGGTGGCGGAACCAAGATGGAGGGTGACGAAGGGAGCCCCGACGAGGAGTGAGAGGCGGGCCGCGGTCGATCTCCGGACGTTTATTTTCGCCCACGCCGAATCGAGGGCGTGCGACGCTTCTCCGCCGAGTACCTCGAACACACCCGCCGTGGGATGTGGGAAGACGACCGCGACGCGCTCGCCGACCTGAACCTGCCGAACCGCGAGCGCGTCCTCGACGTCGGCTGCGGCACCGGGGAGCTGACCCGCGTGTTGGCCGCGGAGACAGGGACGACGGGGAGTGCCGGCGGAACGACGGAGACGGACGCGTCGGTGATCGGCGTCGACGCGGACCGCGAACTTCTGACTGTCGCCCGCGAGGAGAGCGACGCGGGAATCGGTTACGCGGCCGGCGACGCGACCCGACTGCCGGTGGCGGCCGACGCGGTCGACCTCGCCGTCTGTCAGGCGCTGCTGATCAACCTCCCCGAGCCGACCGCCGCGGTCCGGGAGCTCGCCCGCGTCTCCGACGACCTGGTCGCCGCGATCGAGCCGGACAATGCCGACGTGCGGGTGGCCTCGACCGTCGCCGCCGAGGAGCGGCTGGAGCGCGAGGCCCGCGAGGCGTACGTCGACGGGGTGGAGACGGACGTGGCGCTCGGCGGCCGGGTCCGCGAGGCGTTCGACGCGGCGGGGCTTGTCGACGTGCGCACCCGGCGGTACATCCACGAGAAGCGCACCGAGCCGCCGTACGCCGAGGCCGCGCTGCGGTCGGCGGCGCGGAAGGCCTCCGGGGCGGGGCTGGCCGACCACCGCGACGAGCTGGTGGCCGCGACCTCAGAGGACGCGTACGACGACCTCCGCGGGCGCTGGCGCGAGATGGGTCGGGACGTCGTCGACGCCATCGGCGCGGGCGAGTACGAGCGCGTAGAGTACGTCCCCTTCGACGTGACCGTGGGACGGGTGGCGCGCGGCGACTGACGCGGCGGCGTTCCAGTTTCACTTCCGTCCCGGGCGCGTGGCTCACGATTTTCTTCCGAGTGACCCATCGGACGGTATGGACGACAGGACCCTCCGCCACGCCCGCGTGCTCGTCGACCACTGTACCGACGTCGCCCCCGAGGACGACGTGGAGATCCGCGCGCCGACCGCCGCCGAGGACCTCGTCGTGGCGTTGTATGAGGCGCTCGGCCGCCGCGGTGCGCGCGCGACGACCGTGTGGCGCAATCCGCGCGCGACCCGGGCGTACGCCCGCGAGATGTACCCAGACGACTACCGCCCGAAAGAGCACCGCGTCGCCGCGCTCGTCGAGACGGACGTCGTGATTCTAATAAAGGGCGCGCGTAACGCCGCCGAGACGAGCGACGTGAACGCCGACGCGAGGCGGGCGGCGAGCCGCGCGAAGGAGCCGCTGCTCCGGGAACGGCTCGACACCCGGTGGGTGATCACGCAGCACCCGACGCCGGCGGACGCGCAGCGCGCCGACCTGAGCACGGCCGCGTGGCGCTCGCTCGTGTACGACGCCGTCGACCGCGACTGGGCCGCGATGCGGGAGCGACAGGCGCGGGTCGCCGACCGGCTTGCGGCCGCCGACGAGGTCCGGCTCGTCGCCGGCGACGACACCGACCTCCGGTTCGACGTGGCGGGGATGGACGCGTACAACGACGCCGGCCGGGAGAACATGCCGGGCGGCGAGGTCGCGACCGTGCCGGCGGTCGACGGCGTCGAGGGAGAGGTCCGGTTCGATCACCCGCTGCGGCGCGGCGGGCGAGAGGCCGCGGGGATCCGCCTCTCGTTCGCGGAGGGCCGGGTCGTCGACTGGGCGGCCGAGCGCGGCGCGGACGTGCTCGACTCCCTGCTCGAGACGGACGAGGGAGCCAGCCGCGTCGGCGAGCTCGGGATCGGCACCAACGAGGGGGTCGACCGCGTCACCGGGAACGTCCTGTTCGACGAGAAGGCGGCGGGCACGGTCCACGTCGCGCTCGGCGACGCCCTCTCGGAGTGCGTCCCCGACGACCGGACCGGGAACGAGAGCGCGGTCCACGCCGACCTGATCCGCGATGCGAGCGCCGACGCGCGGATCGCGTTCGACGGGGAGACGGTCTACCGGGACGGGGAGTTCCTGATCAGAGAAGAGAGCGACTGATCGAAGCGAAGGCGACCGAGCGACACGTCGACGAGATCGCGACGGGGCGGCGTCAGACCATGTCGCCGCGGACGGACGCGCCTTCCTGCTCGGCGCGCCGCCGCTTCAGCACGTCCGCGGCCTCGTTCGCAGCGCTCTCGTCTGCTCCCAGCATCCCGAGCGCGGCGGGCAGCGTCGGCATCGCGAGGTCGGCCGCCCGGAGCCGCTCGAACGCCTCCTCGTCGCGGGTGCCGTCCACCCACAGGCAGACCCCGCGGGGGTCGAGCACTTCCTCGTAGGCCTCCCGGGCGAGAGCCCCCTTCAGGCGCTGGCGAACGTTGTCCTCGAAGCCCGAGTTACACACCTCCAAGTGGATCGGCTCGTCGTCGGCGACGAGTTCGGCGGCGAGGCACTTCTCCGGGGCCGCGTACCCGTTGTCGCTCGTCCGCACGCGGTCCGGGTGCGCTGTCGCCCACTCGGCGTCGACCGTCGTACCTACGCCCTGGATCCCGTACTCGGCCGCGAAGTCGGCTGCCGCGTCGGCGTCGCCGCCCATGATCACGTCCTTCGTGAGGTAGACGTCGAGCCGGTCGACCGGGTCCAGCCCGAGCGCGACGTCGCCGAACGCCCACACCTCGCGGACGGGCACCGGCATCGGCTCGCTCGCGACGCGATCGACGAGCGACTCCAGGCGGTCGACGGCCCGTTCGCGTTCCATTGGCGACGAGTACGCGGCGGGCGGGCAAACCGGTTACGCTCGGTCGGGTCGCCGCGGGGATCAGATCCCGTCGAGCCGCGCCGCCACGTCGTCCCAGTGGCCCCCCTTCCAGAACCACTGGCCGCACTCCGTACAGCGCCACCCCTGGCGCCCCGTCCCGACGTCGTCGGGGACGTACTCCGGCCGGTCGGCGGGCGAGGCGTCGACTTCGGGGGAAGCGCTGCGCTCGACGGGGCCGTTACACGAGCCGCAGCGCGTCGGCTCGTCGGCGAGTTCGACTGGATACCCGGCGGCGGCGAACTCGCGGAGCTGGTCGACCACGTCGCGCTCGGTGAGGAGGACGGCGTCTATCGCGGGGTCGCCGCGGGGCGCGCTGTCGGCGAGGTCGCGGTCGCGGGTGAGGAGGACGCGGTCCTCGGCGGCCGCGACCTCGCGGAGCCGGTCGTCGGCCTCGATACCGCGGTCGAGCGCGTAGGCGGCGTCGTAACCGCAGATCCGGAGGTAGGTCGCGAGTTTGCCGCACATCACGTCGAGTAGGACCGGCGGGCGATCGCCGGCCGACGACTCCGCGGCGTCGCGTTCGTCGTCCCCGGTCACAGGAGGAACGAGCGGAGCCCATTGAGCGAGCGCGCGTTGAGCACGTCGGCGGCCCGCGCCCAGCCGCGGCGCGCGGTGTGGATCCCGTACCGGGCGTTGTCGAGCTCGCGGGGCGCGTGCGCGTCGGTGTCGACGGCGATCGTCGCGCCCGCCTCGATCGCGGCCCGGACGAACTCCCCGTCGGCGTCGAGCCGCGCTGGGTTCGCGTTCACCTCGATCGCCGTGCCGGCCGCGGCGGCCGCCTCGGCGACCGCCTCGACATCCGGGTCGAGCCCCGGTCGCTCGTTGATGAGGCGACCGGTCGGGTGGCCGAGGACGTCGACGTGCGGATGCTCGACCGCTCGGACCAGCCGCTCGGTCGCCGCCTCGCCGTCCTGTCCGAGCGCCGCGTGCGGGGACGCGACGACCAGATCGAGGGCGGCGAGCGTCTCGTCGTCCGTCGAGAGGTCGCCGTCGGCGTCGATGTTGGCCTCGATCCCGTGGAGGATCGGGATGTCCGCTTCGTCGGCCGCCTCGGCGATCGCCGCGGCCTGCTCCTCGATGGCCGCCTCGTCGAGGCCGACCCCGCCGACCATCCCCGGTCCGGTCGCGTGGTCGGTGACGACGTGGTAGTCGTAGCCGCGCTCCGCGGCCGCGGCGGCCATCTCGGCGATCGAGAAGCCGCCGTCGGACCAGTCGGTGTGGGTGTGGAGGTCGCCGCGGAGATCGCCCGAGTCGACGAGCGGCGGGAGTTCCCCCTCGGCGGCGGCCGCGACCTCGCCGCGGTCCTCGCGCAGTTCGGGCGGGACCGGGGCCATGTCGAGCGCGCGGTAGACCGCGTCCTCGCTCTCGCCCGCGACGCGCTCGCCGACGCGGGTGGCGTCCGCCGCTTCTCCGTCCGCGGCGGCGTCGGCGGACTCCTCGTCGAGGTCGCTCACGTCGAAGAGCCCGTACTCGTTCAGCTTGAGCCCGCGGTCGATCGCCCGGTTACGGACAGCGACGTTGTGCGCCCGCGACCCGGTGAAGTACTGGAGCGCGGCGCCGAACTCGTCGGGGTCGACGATCCGGAGGTCGACGCGCGTGCCGTCGGCGCGCACGCTCGCCTTCCCGGTCCCCGCCTCGATGGTCGCGTCCGCGGCGGGCCAGTCGGTGAACGCCTCGACGATCGGCTCGCGCGCCTCGCTGGCAACGAGTAGGTCGACGTCGCCGATCGTCGCCTTCCACCGGCGGATCGACCCGCACACCTCGACTGACTCGACCGCGTCGCGGTCGGCGAGGTACGCGAGCGCGTCGTCCGCGAGCGGGCGGGCGTCGCCGAGGCGGGTCCGCTCGCGGGACTCGCGCGCGAACGGGATGTTGTCCAAGATGTTCTCCTGCGTCTTGGCCCCGAACCCGGACACCGTCTGGATCTCGCCCGCCTCCGCGGCGGCCTCCAGCTCGTCTAAGTCGGTGACCCCGAGCGCGTCGTACAGCGAGCCGACCGTCTTCGGGCCGACCCCCTCGACCGCGGTCAGCCCGGCCATGTCGACCGGGAGCTCCTCGCGGAGCTCGGACAGCTCCCCCATCGCGCCGGTCTCGACGTACTCGACGATCTTCGCGGCGATGGCGTCGCCCACACGGTCGATTTCGGCGACCGCGTCCTCGCCCTCGGCCGCGAGCCCCTCGATCGGCGCGGGGTGGTCGCGGACGTTCTCGGCCGCCCGTCGGTAGGCGGTCGGCTTGTACTCGACGCCCGTCGCCTCGAGGAGGTCGGCGAACTCCTCTAACCGCGTCGCGACCTCGTCGTTCCGGCTCATCGGGGACAGTTCGGCGGCGTCCCACTTATACCGCGGGGCGAACGCCTCCGGAGGACCGCGGCGGGCTGCCGGCCGTTTATTCCCTCGGGGACCGTACCGAGGGCCATGTCGACGGACGACGCGAACGGCGACCGCGACGAGCGAAACGTCCTCGGCGGCGAGTTGGCCGCCTGCGGCCACGAGCCGACCACCGGCTACCTCCGCGACGGCCGCTGCCGCGACGTCGACGGGGACGCCGGCGATCACACGCTCTGTGCGGTCGTCACGGCCGAGTTCCTTCGGTACAGCCGCGACCGCGGCAACGACCTGATCACGCCGCGCCCGCGGTTCGACTTCCCCGGGCTGACGCCGGGCGACCGCTGGTGCCTCTGCGTCGGTCGGTGGCTGGAGGCCGCGGAGGCGGGCGTCGCTCCGCCGGTCGTCCTCGAGGCCACGAACGAGTCGGTGCTGCGGTCCGTCGACGCCGACCGTCTCCGCGACCACGAGTTCGACCCGGCGGCGTTCGAGCCCGAGCCCCTGGACTGAGCGCCGCGGGCGGGGGCGCGAACGGACGCGCTCTCACTCGGTCAGCCAGAGCCCGGCGGCCCCGACCGCCGCGACCCCCATCGAGCCGGCGAGCAGGGCGAACGCCGGCCGAAACCCGACCGCGTCGGCGATGACGCCGACGGCGGCGGGCGCGAGCGCGCCGCCGCCCATGAGGAGGGTCCGGACGACGCCGAGCCCGCCGCCGGCGAGCCTGTCGGGGAGGGCCTCGACGAGGTACGCGCCGCGGACCGGGCGGAACCCGTGCGAACCGAGGCCCAGCGCGACGACGAGGGCGCCGAGGGGAATCGCGCCGGCCCCGGCGAGCGCGACGAGACCCGCGAGGGCCGCCGTCGCGAGGCCCAGCGCGGCGACCATCACCGGGAAGCGGCCGAGCCGGTCGGAGAGGTCGCCGGAGACGAGTTGGACGAACGTGACCGCGAACAGCGCGGAGTACAGCAGGCTCGCGGTCGTCGCGGGGAGCGCGGCCGCCTCCGAGAGGTACAGGGGGAGGAACGCGACCGTCCCGTTGTACGCGAACGAGAAGGCCACCGTCACCAGCACGAACGCCGCGAACCGCGGCCGTCGGAACAGCCGGAGGTACGCCGCCGCGCCGGGTCCCCCGTCCTCGTCGGTCGCGCCGGTCGCCGCGGCCGACCCGGAGAGCCGCGCTGCGGTGGCGACTGCGAGCGCGACGGCGAGGGCCCCGGTGAGCAGGAACGGCGCCCGCCAGTCCGCGCCGGGGAGCAGCGCGAGGACCGTCGCGAGCGCGGGCGGGGCCGAGAGGACCGCGGCGACGACCGCGGGCGCGGCGACCCCGCCCATCGCCCCGAGCGTGTCGTGCGCGCCGAGCATCCGGCCGGTGCGGGCGGGGTAGACGCGGGCGATCAGCCGCACCGAGACCGTCTTGTGGACCCCGGTGCCCGCGCCGATGACGACCATGACGGCGACCAGCGCGGCGAAGGGGGCGTCGAAGACGACCGCGAGCGAACCGGCGCCGGCGACGAGCGCGCCGGCGACGATCACGCGGACCGGGCCGACGCGGTCGGCGACCGCGCCGCTCGGGAACTGTAACAGCGCGTACACCATCATGAAGCCGGTGAACGCGGTCCCGACGGTGGCGTTGCTCACGCCGTACGCGCCCTGGATCGACTCGAATAGCGGGGGAAAGAGGTACCGCACGAACTTCCCGAGGAACCAGACGAGCGAGACGAGGAGCAGGGCGTCGTACTCGCCGATTCGACGGGAAGGCATCGGGCGTCCTTGCTCGGTCGGCGATATAAAAGGCCTGAAGCGCCGACCGCCGGGCCGCCGAGGAGGGCGTATCCGAGGTTCTCGGTCACCGCGTCGGACACGTTCACCCCGGGGTCGTCTCGGCCGCGGCAGAAGTGTTTTCTCGTCGCTCGACCGGGCGAGGTGGGCTCTCGCCGAGCCCTTTCGCAGCGTCGCTCAGAACGGGCCCTTACCGCCGCCCATCATGTCGCCGAGGCCGCCGCCCTCACCGCCCATCTTCTTCATCATGCGCTGCATGTCGCCGTCGCCCATCCCCTGGAACTGGCTGATCGTCTGCTCCATCATCGAATGCTGTTCGAGCAGCTGCTGGACCGTCTCCTCGTCGGTGCCGGAGCCGCGGGCGATCCGCCGCGTGCGCGACTGGCCGACGACGCGCGGGTTCTCGAGCTCCTCCTCGGTCATCGAGTCCATGATGCGCTCGAAGCGGCGCATCCGGTCTTGGGTGACGTCCATCGCGTCGTCCGGGAGCTCGTCCATCATCCCGCCGCCGAGCCCGGGGATCATATCCATCACCTGGTCGAGCGGCCCCATCTTGTTCATCGCGTCCATCTGCCGTTTCATGTCCTTCAGGGTGAACTCGCCCTGGAGCATGTCCTCGGGGTCCCAGTCCTCGTCCTCCTCCTGGGTCTCCTGCATCGCGCGCTCGACGCGCTCGGAGAGCTGCTTCAGGTCGCCCATCCCGAGCAGCCGGGAGATGAACCCGGACGGCTCGAACCGCTCGATGTCCTGGACCGTCTCGCCGGTCCCGAGGAAGGCGATAGAGGAGTCGGTCTCGTTGACCGCGGTCAGCGCGCCCCCGCCCTTCGCGGTCCCGTCGAGCTTGGTGATGACGACGCCCTCGATGCCGATCGACTCCTCGAACTGGCGGGCCTGGTCCTTCGCGCCCTGGCCGATCGCCGCGTCCAAGACGAGCAGCGAGCGGTCGGGGTCGACGACGCTTTCGATCTCTTCGATCTCCGCGATGAGGTCGTCTTCGAGCGCGTGTCGGCCGGCCGTGTCCACGATGTGGACGTCGGCGTCGGCCGTCTCTTCGAGACCGGTGCGCGCGATGTCGACGGGGTCGTCGTTGTCGGGGTTGCCGTAGAAGTCGACCTCGGCGCGCTCGCACATCTGCTTCGCCTGGTCGTACGCGCCGGGGCGGAAGGTGTCGGTCTGGACGACCGCGGGGCGGAGCCCCTTCTTCGAGAACCACCACGCCATCTTCGCCGCGGAGGTCGTCTTCCCCGACCCCTGGAGGCCGGCGAGGAGGATCGTCTGGTTCTCGAGGGGGAGCTGGGTCGAGTCGCCGACCAGCTCGACCATCTCCTCGTAGACGATCTTGAGGACGTGGTCCTTCGCCGTGGTGCCGCCCGGCGGCTCCTCTTCGAGGGCGCGGGACTTGATCGAGTCCGACAGCTCCATCACGAGGGAGACGTCGACGTCGGCGGACAGCAGGGAGCGCTGGATCTCCTTGACGATCTCCTCGACGTCGCTCTCGGAGAGTCGGGACTTCCCCTGGAGCTTGTCGAGACTGCTCCGCAGGGACGTGCCGAGGTCGTCGAGTACCATTTGCCGGAGCTAGGCGGGCGACGCGGTAAAGCTTTGTTCGTCGGCGGGCGCGGCTCGGACGGACGGTCTCCGAAGTCACGGGCGGTCGATTTACACGCACAGCCCGCGAGGATCGTCGCAGCGAGCGATGGACCTCGATCGCCTCCGATACTACACGCGCTGGCACGGCTTTGCGAACGACCGTCGGTACCGGGCACCGGCTGACCCGTGGGAATCGATATTGATCGACCCGACCGAGTTGGCATACCACAATCAGACCCTTCGACTCGACCGCGGGATCGGCCGGGTCGAGGGCGGTGACTGGGACGTCGAGGGACGGGAGCCACTCCGCGAAACAGCGGTGTATCGGTCGATCCGACAGCGGTACGTGGACAGCGACGCGTGGGAGGAGACGCCCCTGTACCGCCGCGCGGAGGAGCGGTTCGAGGCAGGTGAGCGGGTCCGCGGATACGAGAGCCTCGACGAGTACCGTCGGGTCCGCTGCGCGTACCTCGACGACCTGATCCGGTCGATCGAGGAGGAGGGATACCGGCCAAACGCCGAGGCACAACACGAGCCGGCGTCGGCCAAGAACGAGTTCGAGACGGCGTACGTCCATAACCTCGAACCGGTCGTCGCGATCGGGTGCGACGGCGAGGTCCAGCTCTGCGAGGGGTTCCACCGGGCGGCGATCGCGTCGGTGCTGGGGCTCGACCGAATTCCGGTGAACGTCCTCTGCCGGCACGAGGAGTGGCAAGCGGTTCGAGACCGAGCCGCTGCCGGTGGTTCTCCGACTCAGGGTCGCAGCATGTCCGTCGACCGTCGCGACCATCCGGACATACGGGGGCTTCTGTCGGACGCCGACAGGTAGACCCGGCACTCCGGATCGCGGTCGCTCTCAGTCGTCGACGAGCCGGGCGCCCGCGGCGTCCACCCGGCAGACCTCCGGGTCGTAGCCCGCGTCGGAGAGGCCGGTGTCGAGCGCGAAGACCGTGCGGCCCAGCATCGCCATCGCGGCCTCGCCGCCGGCGGACTCGACCGCGGAGACCGCCTCGGCGACCTCGGGGACGAGGAGGTCCGCCTCGCGGGCGAACGTCCGGGCCACGTCCATCAGCGTCGGGAGCCGCGGGTCCACACGGAGGCGGTCGAGGGCGTCCTCGCCGGCAGCAGAGAGGGTCTCCGTGTCGCCGCCGAGGACGCGCTCCGTCGACAGCTCGCCGAAGGTCACGTACTCGACGCGCGCGGCCGCCGGCACGCCGTCGAGCTCGCCGACGCCCGGCGCCCCGGGTTCGAGCCGGATCGGGACCCCGCCCCGCGCCTGCGCGACAACGTCGCCGAGGCCGGTCCCGCGACCGACCTCCGCGGCGTGGGCGATCCGGACGAGCTCGTTCTCGGAGCGCCCGCGGTCGAACGCGTCGTTCGCGGCGAGCGCGGTCCCGAGGGCCGCCGCCCCGGAGACGCCGAAACCGGCGCCAATTGGGAGGTCGGTCTCGACCGCGACGTCGGCAGCGACGCCAAGTTCGGCGAGCGCGTCGTCGACGGCGCCGATCGACCCGGGCTCGCCGTCGATGGTCGTCTCCCCGGCGCCGGCGCCCGTCGCCGCGTCGGTCGTCCCGGCGTCGCCCGTCAGCGACTCCCCGTCGGTCGCCGCCGACACCCGGACGGTCACGCCGTCGGTGAGCGTCACGCCCGCGCCGCGCGACCCGGCGACCGCCGGGTCGTCGTCGGGGTGCGCGCTGAAGAGGGCGGTGACGTGGCCCGGGACGAACGCGGTCGCCCGCTGGCTGCTCATGTGGCCGCCGACGAGCGGCCCGCGATTAACGGTTGTTATCCGGGCCGGAGCGGCCGCGGTCGGCGCGGCGACGCCGACACCGCAGGCATAAGTACCGGCCGGGCGAACTCGGGCCGTATGCGAAACCAGTTGCGCCCCGTCCTCGCCGCCGTGCTCGCGTTGGTCTTCCCGGGGCTCGGGCACCTCACGCTGCGGCGGTGGGGCCGGGCGCTGCTGTGGCACCTCACCGTCGTCGGCGGGGGCGTCGCGCTGTTCGCGCTGTACGACGTCGAGCCGGTCGACCCCCTCGCCGACCCCGCGGCGGTGTCGGCCGCGGTCCCGAACGACGTGGCGCTGCCGATCGTGCTGTTGACCGTGCTGTCGGCGGTCGACGCGTACCTCGTCGGGCGGGCGGACGCCGCGGAGCGCGAGCGGGTTGACGCCGCCGCGGAGGCGATGCGGCGGCGGACCGCGAGCGCAGACGGCGATGACGGACCGGGGACCGGCCCGGCCCCGGCGGCCGCGGTGGGCGAGGCGGGCGAGAGCCCGGATGTGACCTGTCCCAGCTGTGGCCGGGAGACCGACGCCGACCTCGACTTCTGCCACTGGTGTACCGAGCCGCTCCCGTGGGCCAAGTCGGACTGAGTCGACGGGGCGGTGCGGAGCGCGGCGGTCTTCGGGGACGCAGAACAACCCACCGCTACCGAGGGACTAATACCGGTCCAGTCCTAGCTTTATATTGACGGATGACTGGTGAAATGTAGTCGATGATTGAGCAACTTCCGGTTGAGTTCCTCCGACTCCTCGGCGTTGTCCTCACCGCCGTGGTTGCCGCGTTCGCCACGCTGCTACCGGTGTGTGTCGGCCACGATCGAGTCCGGAGCGTCCTCGCGGACCGCGAACTGCTCCGCGAGCGCGCACAAAGAATCGCGCCGTACGTCGGCGGACTCGCGCTCGTGCTCGCCGTCAACAAGGGCCTGCTTCGACGGCTGGAAGCGTTCTCGTTCGAGTACGGCTACCGCGCGACGATAGCCATCTACGCTGTGGAGGGCGACCTCGTGGCCGCGATACAGGACGCGATCCCGCGGGCCGCGGTGTACTACTTCGGACCAATATACGTCGTCGGCTACGTCGTGTTGCTCTCGTTCCCGCTCGTGGCGTACGCATTTGCCCGGAATCTGCGACCGCTGAAGCGACTGGTCGCGGCGTACGCGGTCAACTACGCGTTCGCGATCGCCTGCTACGCCGGGGTCGTTGCGTACGGTCCGCGCAGCTACCACGACGTGCCCGGTGCCGACCAGAGCGCCGCGAACGTCGAGCCGCTCCTTCTCGACTGGTTCCGCGGCGTGACGCGGCTGACAGCGCGAGTGAACGTCGAGACGAACGTCTTCCCCTCGCTTCACACCGCGCTGTCGGTGACGGTGCTGCTCGCGGCTGTCTTTACCCACAAGGAGTTCCCGCGGTGGACGCCCGTGGCCGCGTTCCTCGCGGCGAGCATCGTCGTCGCGACCGTGTTCCTCGGGATCCACTGGGTGACAGACGTCGTCGCCGGCGGCCTGCTGGCCGCGGGCAGCGTCGCGGTCGCGGACCGGATCGTCGGCTGAACGGTCTCGGCGGCTCGGAGCGAGCGCCCCGGTAGTTTCTCACCGGTGATAACTGAGGGCGAACTATGATATGACCCCGCCGCGAGTGTCAGGACACGGACGCGAACGACGGACGGAACCATGAGTCTGAATCCACGACGATACGACGTACGAGAGCTGCGCCGGATCGCGGACGCCACGCGAGACGGTGCGGACGGAGCGCCTCGGGAGCGGGCGCTCCGGCAGCCGAACCGGAACCGGGCCGAGCAGGCGGCGCGCTCGGCCGCGTTCACGGAACTGCTCCAGCGTCAGCGTGGTGCGCGGCACAACGGCGAGGACCCCACGGATCGGCCGTATCTGACGGCGATCCCCGCCTCGCCCGCGGCGGAACGCGAGATCGGCGAGTGGCTCGGCTACCTCGTCGACGTCGGCGGCCACGTGCGGAGCCGGGACGCGCTGTCCTACTACGGCGAGGTCGACTGGGTCGGCGACGACGCAATCGCGGCGCTGACGCGCCGCCTCAAGGGGTTCGACACCCCGACGCGCGACCGGCCGTACACTCCCGCGGACCACCGGATCAGCCTCGTCTCCATCGTCCGGATCGCTTCGTGTGCGAGTGACCAATGAGCGACGACGAATCCACGGACATCAACGAATCGGACGAATCGGCAGCGGTCGGCGTGAAACTGGGCAGCACTCGAACGGTGCTCGACATCCCCGACGGACGGGGGGGTCGCGAGCGCCACTCGGTGCTGACCTGCCTGGCAACCTACGAGGACGCCATCACGGGCGATGAGAAGGTGCTGTTCGGCGAGGAGGCTTGCGGTCGAGTACCCCGACCGCGTGCGCTTCATGCTGCGCTCGGGACTCCCCGAGGACGACGACAGCGTCGCGGACGCGGAGCGCTTCTTCGAGGCAGTCGTCGACGCGCACGACGTGCCCGAGGACAGCGCGGTCGTCTACGCCGTCCCGACCATCGACAACGAGGCGGGCGTCGAGAACCTCAAGTCGGTGATCGAGGGCTCGTCGATCGGCGAGGTCGAGACGCGGAGCTACCCCGAGTCGCTGTGCGGGGCGATCCCCGCCTACGGCGACGGGCTCGACGCGATCGACGAGGTGTTCGTCTCGGTGAACCTCGGCTCGACGACGATGGAGGCGTGCGCCTACCGGCGCGGCGAGCAGCTCTCGCCGTTCTCGACCGGCTCAGTGACGGGCAACGAGGTCGACCGCCGGATCGTCGCCGCCGTCGAGGAGGAGACCCAGGGCCGGGTCCACATTGACCGGACGACGGCCCGGGAGTACAAAGAGCAGCACGGCGACGTGTACGACTTCGAGCCGTTCACCGACGTGGTCCAGCAGCCGGGCGGCGGTAGCCACGAGTTCACCGTCGACCGCGGCGTCCAGGAGCCGATCGACCGGTACATCGACGAGGCGGTCGACGTCGTCGCCAACGAGTTCCTCCCCGAGCTCGCGAACGACCACATGAAGCCCTACCAGCTGGCGCTCGGGCGCCCCATCGCCGCCACCGGCGGCATGGCGTGTATCCCCGGGCTCGTCGAGGAGTTCGAGGAGCGCCTCTGCGAGGAGCTCGACCGCGAGGTCGAGATTGTCTCGCCCGAGGAGCCCGCGGTCGCGGCCGCGGACGGCGCGGCGCGGATCGCGGCGCGACTGGTCTGAGCGGCGAGCGAGTCACGTTCTCGGTTTTTTCGGAATCCCCACAGCGGCGCGTCACGCGAGGCCGAGTATAATCGATGGCGCGTGCCAGCGAGCGGCCCCGAGCCTCGCGAGGAGCACGCGCGAGGTCGTCGGGCTACGCCCGACTGCCAGAGAATCTTCGATTCTCGCTGGAGTCGCGAACGGTGCAAGGTGCGAGCGAAGCGGGCACCTCGATCGCGAGCGGTGAAACCGCGAGCAGTGAGCGACGAGGCTGGGGAGGTATGAGGTGCTGTACGGTCGCGACCGAATGGGATTCGAAGGGACAGCTGGGGTTTTGTGGTCGTTCGCGCCCGATCCGCGGTCGGATACTTACACGTCGAAGAGGCGCTCGGCGTCCTCGGCCTGCCGGCGGTAGATGCCGCGTCCCTTCAGCCGCGGCACCTCGTGTCGGTGGAGCCGCTCCGCTGCGGTGTCATACACGAGCGGGAACACGTTCGTCCGGCGCTTCGCGACCGTGAAGCCGGCCATCGCGTCGAGCAGCGAGGCGTCGGGGTCGGGGGCCGCGAACGTCACGTACCCGATCGGGGTCGGGGACGCGCCGCCGTCGGCGCGCCCGGGCTCGGCGTCGACGCTGCCGGCGAGGACGTCGCGGAACGCCGCCGCGGTGTCGCGGAGCGCCGCCGCGTCGTACCCCTCGGCGTCGACGAGCGTCGCCAGCGCCACGACCGCGCCGATCGACTCGTCCGTCTGCCGGGCTACCCACAGGTGCTCGAACTCGTCTGTCCGCTCGTCGACCGCCTCGAAGCCGTGTGCGCGCCGGTTCGCGGCGACCGCCTCGCGGTACTGGCTGATGTCCATACCCCGTCCACGACGCGCATGGTAAAAAATGACATACATGATCGGGGCGTGGCGCACCCCGGCAACAAGGCTATGTCGTCGCCGGTACTGTCGGACCTATGATCGCGACGCGGCGAGGCTATCTCCGAGGGATGGGCGGTGTGGGCGGGCTGCTCGCGCTCGCCGGCTGTACGTCGACCGATCCCGACGAGAGCGGCGACGGTTCCGACGGGGACGACGAGAGCGACGATAGTTACGGGGACGACGGACTCCCGGGATCCGACGACGACGGCGACACCGACGCGGGCGGAACGCGGCCCGAAGGGACCGGCGGCCCGGGAGTCTCGATCGTCGCCACCGACGACACGACGGAGTTCCCGGTCCAACCGGCGGTCGAGATCGTGCGGGAGGCCGCGACGAGCGACTACCCGCCGCGGCTCCGCACGACGCTGACGAACGAGGGCGACGAGCGGGTCCGGATCGGCGAGGGCCGCGCGGCCCACTTCAAGCACGTCGCCGACGAGAGCGGGGCGCTCCGGCTCCTGCCGGGCGACGGCGAGTACCCGGCGGAGCCGGACTGCTGGCGGCTCACCGACGCCGTCGTCGTCACGGAGGAGTACCGGACGTTCGCGCTCGACCCCGGCGCGTCGAGCGAGCGCCTCGTGGACCTGTACGCGACCGTTGGCGGGGACGCCTGCCTCCCGGTTGGCGAGCACCGATTCGAGACGACGATATCGCTCGTGTCCGCCGACGCCGAACCGGAGTCGTCGACGGAGTGGGGCTTCGCCGTCGTGCTGGAGTGACGCCGAATCACCCGGTGGCGGGTACGGACGGCTATATAGCCCTCTTAGGAACCGTTAATGAGACGCGGCGAGGCCTCCACGTATGAGCGACGATGTCGTGAGGTTCGGGTTCGTCTGCGTCCAGAACGCCGGTCGCAGCCAGATGTCGGCGGCGTTCGCCGAGCGCGAGCGCCGCGAGCGCGGCCTCGACGACCGAGTGGAGATCGTCACCGGCGGGACGCAGCCGGCCAACGAGGTCCACCCCGAGGTCGTCGAGGTCATGCGAGAGGTCGACATCGACATCGCCGACCGCGTTCCCCGGGAGGTCTCGACCGCCGAACTCGACGTCTGCGACGTCGTTGCCACGATGGGGTGTTCGACGCTCACGCTCGCGGGCGGCGTCGAGGGGTGCGACTGGGCGCTCGACGACCCCAACGGGCAAGACGTCGAACGCGTCCGCGATATCCGCGACGAGATCGAGGGTCGCGTGATCGACCTCTTCGACGAGTTCTTCGCGGAAGGGTAGTCGACCCGAGAGGGAGACGCCGCTGGCTGGGTCGTTTACGGCAAGAATAGTCCCGGGCGGATTCGAACCGCCGTCAATGGCTGACTTCGGGCATCCGACCGAGCTCTTGGCGAGAGCGACAATCTGCCGCTTCGAAGGCGTGTTGCGGTCGAATTCCCTCCAAAGGCCATTATGATTGGCCACTACACCACGGGACTACATATTCGGTTAACCGACGGGCACTCAAGTAGGTTACTCTCCGCGACGAGGGCGGCCCCGTCCCCCGGCTACGCGCCCTCCTCGATCCGGTCGAACCGCTCCTCGAAGTTCTCCCGACAGGAGTCGCAACAGAAGTGGTACAGCGTCCCGTCGATCCGGGCCGACTCCCCCTCGGCGGTGACGGTGTTGCCGCACTCGACGCACTCGACCGCGAGGTCCGCGTCGCCGACCGCGGGCGACCACTCGTGGGCGTCGAGCGGCCGCACCGACAGGTCGCGCACGGCGTCCAACCCGACCGCGTCGGCGACGAGGTCGCGGGCGGTCCCCGCCTCGACGCGCGCGACGACCGTCACCTCGCCGTCGGCGGTGAGGAACGCGTGCTCGACGCGCTCGTGGCCCGCGACCGCCCCGTGGACGCGCTCGGCCTCCGCGGGCGCGACGGCGAGCGTCACGAGGACCCGCAGTCCGTCGGAGAGGGCGTCGCCGTCGATCCGGAGCGTGAAGCCCTGAATGACGCCGAGCTCGCGGAGGCGGTCGACCCGGTCCGACACGGCGGGCGCGGACAGGTCCACGCGCTCGGCGATGTCGCTGTACGGCCGTCTGGCGTCGGCCAGCAGCAGCCTGATGATCTCTCGGTCCGTCTCGTCAAGGGTGCGCATGGCCGGGCGTTCGACCGACGCGGGCAAAAGCCGTCCGGGAGGTCTGGCGATCGCGGAAAGCGGTCGTCCGCGCGGGGGACGGAAAGGCAGTTGTGTCGGCGGCGTCAACGAACGCGCATGACGACGATAGACGTTGACGGCATGTCGTGTACGGGCTGTGAGGACAACGTGACCGACGCGCTCGGCGAGCTGCCGGGCGTCGAGTCCGCGAGCGCGGACCACAAGGCGGGCACCGCGACCGTCGAGGGCGACGTGGACGTGGACGCGGTCGTGGCCGCCATCGAGGACGCCGGCTACGAGGCGTCTGCGTAGGAGGCCGACCGGAGACCCGATGCGCGGGGCGAGTCGCCCCCGCAGACCCCGAATCGCCGACTTTTTTCGCCCGAGCGCGCTCGGCGGGACATGGACACCGTACTCGTCACCGGGAGCGCCGGCGGCGTCGGGGCGTGGACCGTCGACGCGCTCGCCGACGCGGGTCACGAGGTGGTCGCAGTCGACCGCGAAGCGCCGCCGAGCGACGAGCGTCGCGCCGACGTCGACTACAAAGGTGCGGACCTCACCGACTACAGCGAGACGCACCAAGTCGTCAACGCGGCCGCCCCCGACGCGGTCGTCCACCTCGCCGCGATCCCGCACCCGGAGGACCACGCCGGCTCGCGGGTGTTCGCGAACAACGTCGAGAGCGCGTACAACGTCTTCGACGCCGCCGGGGCCGCGGGCGCGCGCGTCGTCTGGGCGTCGAGCGAGAGCCTCTACGGCACGGTCTTCGCAGACGAGGACTGGCTCCCCGAGCGGCTCCCGATCGACGAGGCGACGGCGACAGAGCCCGAGGACCCGTACGCTCTCTCGAAGGTCGTCGGCGAGGAGGTCGCCGCCGCGGCCGCCCGTCGGCACGGCGTCGCCGCCGTCTCGCTGCGCCTCTCGTGGGTCACTTACCCGGGCGACGAGCGACGCCGCGAGGCGCGCGAGACCTTCGACCCCGCGACGGCCGCCCCGAGCGGCAACTGCTGGTCGTACGTCGACGTGCGTGACGCGGTCGCCGCGGTCGAGGCCGCGATCGACCCCGAGACCGCGATCGAGGGCCACGAAGCGGTGTTGATCGTCGCCGCGGAGAACTTCCTCGGTCGGGACACCGCGGCGACGATAGCGGCGGTCCGCGGCGAACTTCCCGCCGAGTGCGACCTCGACGGCGACGAGTCGGTGTTCGACTGCTCGAAGGCGAAGCGTCTACTGGGGTGGGAGCCGGCCCACTCGTGGCGAGACAGTAGCACAACTGACGGTGACACACCGCCGTCGTCCGGACACTGAGACCGGCCGTTTTGAGCTAAGCCACTCAATCGGTATGGGTCGCACTGACACGTATGTTTATATATTTTGAAACTATTTATCGAACGTCACTATGGCGGGACGTGTGGACCGACCGGAAGGGCCGCAAAACGAACGCAGATCGTTACATGAGCGGGAAGAGAGGGGACCCAGAGGGCATCACACCGAGAACGGAAGAGTAAGTCCGTCCAGACGGCCGCGGCGCTCCGTCAGTTCCCGACAGTTTGGGGGTGCGAGACGGAGCCTGCTGTCTGTATCGGGAATCGCGCTACTGACCGCGACGAAAGCGGCTGACGCGGCTACGACAGCAGTTGGGCTCGTCTACGTTCCGGGGATCTACGAGGCGAACACGCTGATAGCCTTTTTGCTCCACCGGGTGGGGGTCGCCACCGGCCTCCTCGTTTCGTCTTTTGCGGTTATTGTTGTGATCGCGCTGATCACTGAAATAGCCTCGATCACAGTGTGTGCGCGCCGAACAGACGCTCACCTCGCAACGGTTGTCCGATTGGTCGGATACGGAATCCCGTCTGTTCTATTTGCCGCTGTATCGGTGTACAACGTCACTAAACTGGTAACCGGTGTCGAGACAGCTGCCCTAATTTGACCTCACCAGAGGCATTACACAGTCGAACTTAGCCGCGGAATCACTCGAGATTAGGCGGCCGAGAGGGTCGCCCATCGGTCCGAAGTGTCGGTTTCGAAAACGGATTCCATCCTGTCGCGTCTTCAACGTCCCAAAACTGTTTTTCACATGAGGGACACGACGGCGCTGACAGCATTGAGAGGTCAACCGTCATACCGCAGTTTTCGCACTGTCCAACGTTGATTCCTTTTCGGATCGCTTGGTTTCGCAGGGTGTCGAGGGCTTCACGTTCCTGCTCGACATCGGAGACAGTGGTCGAAAGCTTCTCGACACGGTCGTCGGCGCTGCGGACAGTGTCAAGGAGTTGCTCAAAGAGCTTTTCTATCTGATCGAACTCTTCGTTTATCCACGTTTCAGATTCCGCTTGCGCTTTCGAGACCTCTTCGAGGTCCGTTTCGATAGCATCAATCCGGTCGGACACCACATCGTTCTCTTGATCCACACGCGAGTCAAGCGACTGGAGTTTGCTGTGGAGTCGAGTCACGTCGTCTGAGAGCCTGTCGGTGAACTCCTCTTGTCTGGACCGCTGCTGTTCGACATCAAGCGAGAGGTCGGCGATTTGCCGCCGCAGAGAAGCGACTCGTCTAGTGAGTTCGACCTCCGCCGGGGTGAGATCGTCTCGTGGATCGAGGTCATCCAGATCGAGTTGTTCTGGCGCTTCCAGATCTGCCGGGTCTGGTGCCGGTTGCTCGGCTCTCTCCGCTGTCCCCGTCTCAAACGTCGCTTGATCTCTGTCCGATCTGTCCCGAGCTGACCCCTGTCTCGAGTCGTTGTCCGACTCAGCGGGACCCGAGTCAGACGAGGAGTTGAGACCGATGTCGCTCATCTCGTCAAGGGCCCAAAACGCGGAGACAAGTTGATTTAATAGCTCCTGTTCCGTCATCTCTCGGGACTTGGCGGTGTGTCTCACCCACTGCTGGAAGGTGTCGCCGTCGACCGACCTGTCGCTTTCGTTGTCCCGAGTCCCCATTACAACTACGCATTACGATATTTATCGTGTTAAACTTGGGGGTTGCCGGTTTTCACTGACGAGGCGAATGCTGTCGAAATGGGTTTGAACCGTCCGTTTTCGAGGAACTCAGTTGCGGATCCCCACGGTTGCGATGGTTTTATAATATGAAACGACTTGTCTGATAAGTAGTACCGAGATGTTAGAGCGCCACGACGATTCCGCCGTACGGACCGGTGGAAGCCGGGGGACAGGGCTGCCCCGTCAACTCGGGCGTGAGTCCGTGTCTGAGGGCGGCTACCGCACATCGGCCATGAGCCGCCGGCTACGCCTCCGAGCGCTCGCCCGACGATGAGCGGACCCGACGAGGAGGAGTCCGAAGGCCGGACCGATCGCGAAACGAGGTTTAGCAATATCGCCTCCAGAATTGCCGACGAGTTCGGTTCGCGGTCGGAGGACAGCGGCGACACGACTGACAAGGACGAGCCGCCTGACACTGATGACGACGCGCGGGAGAAGGCGAGCGATCTGGACGCCGGCGTCAACGACTGGGAGTGGTTCGGCGGTGGCGAATCAGAAGACTCGGTCAATCCGGGTCCGTCCGCTCCGGATGCGAACGACACCTCAGACCAACGAAGCAGGGGGGGTCGGCTGTGGAACAATGAGTCGAAGAGTGACGTGTCAACAGAAGACTCGCGGGCTGACGGTGATAGGACGGCAAACGACACGAACCGGACTGCCACCGACGTGGCCGATGTGGATCGGACTGCCGCCGACACGGCCGATGTGGATCGGACTGCCGCCGACACGGCCGATGTGGATCGGACTGCCGCCGACACGGCCGATGTGGATCGGACTGCCGCCGACACGGCCGATACGGCCAACACGAGTGAAATTTCGTCGGACACTGGGGCAGGGGACCGAGCGGAGGAGACCGGTGGACGAATCTGGACGGATACTGCGGCGACAGAGTCTGCTGCGGCAACAGAGACGGATCCTTCTCCCTCGGAGGGGGGCATGTCAGCCGAGTCTCCACCAGCCGGCCCCACAGCCGGGACCGACGCGTCTGGGTCGACCGAGGAGACATCAGTTCTTGACAGGAAACAATTTGATCCCGGGACGAACGTGTTGATCCAGTCGGAGTCACGGTCGGACCGGACTCAAAACGGCTGTCACGAGCTGCTCTTCGGTCGAGAGGAGAACCCTGACCCGCACCTGTTGCTCATCCGCTACCAGCAGGTCGACGGCGAGCAGTTAGAGCGGATCGCATCGGAGGGGCACCAGATCCACGTGATCGCTGTCGGGTACGCGCAGTCCGTTCCCCCTGCCGCCGAGAGAACGGTGACCGTTACGCAGATCAACAACCCAAACGACATCACTCGGCTGGGCATCGTCGTTTCGAGGATCACACAAGGGTGGTCGGACGACGGTCGCGAGATCCGCGTCTGCTACGGCTCGCTGAACGTCCTGCTGAACTACAGAGACGTCAAAAACGTGTTTCGGTTCCTCCACGTCTTTCTCAGCACGTTCACCAAGGCGGACGCAGTCGCACACTTTCACGCCGACCCGCTCGAAGGCG
The DNA here is from genome assembly GCF_041379815.1 of Halorubrum miltondacostae. Classification (NCBI taxonomy): domain Archaea; kingdom Methanobacteriati; phylum Methanobacteriota; class Halobacteria; order Halobacteriales; family Haloferacaceae; genus Halorubrum; species Halorubrum miltondacostae. The sequence continues at coordinate 666,278 of NZ_JBEDNY010000002.1, read as the reverse complement.
ATCCGCAGGCGATCAACACGCTCAAACCGCTGTTCGACGAGGTTATTTCGATGGACTCGACCGGAACGTACGTAGAATAGATGATCGTGAGAACATCAGAGCTGCCGCAAAACCGTCCGGTTGTGACGCTGTCGTGAGCGACCTCGATCGATCACTACGGGTTCGAGCGTTCCTCGAACGGTGGTCCGGCGTTTTCCTTGCCGTGCTTCTCATCCTCGCCGCTGCCGGCGGATGGTGGACCTACCAAGTCCACGCGACAGAGGAGGTCGAGCGCGAACAAGTCGTCGTCGAAGAGTGGAGCGAGTCGACGGCGTACGAACACAGCGCGGTGATCACGGAAGACTCGCTTGTATTCAATGAAAGTGAGCGGGTCCGAAACCGGCCGGTGTATTATGTCAACCTCTCCAGGGCGCTTGAGGTGACGTACGTGTACGAACACACGGCCGAGACGGGCTCGGTAAACATTACGACTGACGTCCGGCTACAATATCGTGGTGTCGAAGGTGACACCATACTCTGGCAGTACACCGAGCCGCTGGCGCGTGGTCAAGATAGAGGGATATCGAACGAGGAGAATCACACCGTCGATGCGACCGTGGAGATCGACTCCGTCTTCGAGAGGATCCGAACGATCGAACAGCAACTCGGCGCTGCTGGAACGATAGAGATCCAAGTCGTCGCAGCGTCGTCTGTCGAGGGAACACTGGGGGGAAGCCCAGTGAACGAGACTTATGAGAGTACGATGCCGATGACGGTCAATCCGCAGACGTTCCGCGTACTGGAGGGCAACACCGTCGACGAGTCAGGGCAGCGAACGGAAACAGTCGAGCGGGCGGTCGAGCCCAGTGTAGTCGAGGGGATCGGGTCGATTGCACTCCTCCTGCTTGGGGCCGGTGGTGCCGCTGGGTTGCTGTTCGCCAGCCGAAGCGGGTACGCCACCATCTCGCCCGAGGAGCGCGAGATCCTCGAAATCCAACAGCAGGAACAGGAGTTCTCCGAGTGGATCACCCGCGGCACGTTCCCCTCAGAACGTGACTACGAGGCGACAATCCTCGTCGATGACTTGGAGGGACTGGTTGATGTCGCGATCGATACTAACAAGCGCGTGATCAAAGACGAGCAACTCGGTGTGAGCACGGTCCTTGACGACGAATTCGCGTATCTGTACGTTCGACCGGACTCGCCCGCAAGCGACTGGCTTGTCAACTATGCAGACATGACGATAGACGAATTCCAAGAGTTCGATTTCTGATCAAGCATAATAAGGGGAGAAGCGGTTGATCAAGGCGATGCTTGGAGCCAACTCCCACGTGATGTCAGAGATCTGCCACTGATAGGCTTCGGGCAGGGCACCGTCGTCAAGGCGGCTCATCCATGTCGCCGAGCCGGTACCGTCGACTTTGGATGACCTGTGCGACGGAAGAGGCGAGAAACACCGCGACGATAATCGCTGCCCACCCAAGTGCGGGAACTGTTTCTGTCGGCACGAACCCAATCCAAATGCCGCTGAGCACGACGAAAGATAGAGCAGAGAGCCCGAGATAGTAAACCCCCCATGGGATCGAGCCCTCAGGAACGACGTCGAGGTAGACATCAAGCGCGGCAGCATCGTCGGTAAGTTCAATCTCATCGCCGTCGTACTCGATCATGCCGGCGTCGGCCAGTCGGTTGAGGTGTGTCTGCTGGAGCGAGGTGTACACGCGCTTGCGCTCGGCCGAAGTGAGCTCTGCGACCGACTTGTCCTGCTCACGGGCGGCCACCATCTCGGCGAGGTCTGAGAGCGTGAGGGCTCCGTCCGCCTGCTTACAGAAGTGGATCACGTACCGACGGCGGTGGTTGCTCAGTAGGTCATACAGCTCGTCCTTCTCGGGCGGCGTGTATTTCTTCTGGTCCGTAAGAGACATTGTCAGACAGTAATGTGTCGAGCCGTAGCCGGCCGGCAGTCACGCCTCGTCGTCGGCCGACCGCCGGCTCGCGAAGAGTGCCCCGCGTTCAACCGAACATGGCGGACCATGAACATATTATTGTCCGAACTATTAATTTCAAAGCGTATATATTATGTGGGTGCCACCCGCGAGAAGCGGTCCAGACTGGCAGTCGGGCGTACAGCGCCTGCTAAACATTGAGAACCTCGGTGTTTTGAACGGTCAACGCCTTGGCTAGGGGCTTACCGTCTTGGAACTCCTCCTGTATGTGGCCGTTGATCGTCTACACATCACCTCCCTCCCCAGCGGCGGACGCGGCCGGCAGCACGGACTTGGTCGCTTCAATCTGAACTCAGGTCTCGTCCCGAGCGACCTCGCAGATCGACGCCGCCTCCCACTTGGCGAGGTCGACCGCTAGCTCGACCGCTTCGGCGAAGCGCTCACTTAGGTCTTCGTAGCCTGTTCAGGCCGGTTCAAACCGATTGATGATCTCACCGTACACCTCAGCGTTGAACGGATTTACACCAGTGTCGCGGGGTCTTGGTCGCATCGTTGGGCTCAACAAGCGCCGCGTCGTACGTCCCGACGGCTGAACGCCGTGGGTCGTCACTGCCCAGACCGAGGCTGCTCAATTCACCGCTGGCTCCACAGCCCGCGGGGGCGATGGTCATGAGTAAACTAACGGCGATGAATGTCCTACATTGGATCAACGATCTAACTTCGTGTCATACCTATATTGTTTTTGATAGTAATCAGAGAATAGCCTAACATCTGATAAGCGGGCGAAAACTGGGTTATGTTATCAAAATAAATAAGAAAACGTGATTAAACTGAGACTACATGGAGATGTCGTGTTAGCGGGTTAATTTATAATTTTTTATAATTTTTTAGTTGCCCTCGTCAAGTTCGTCTCCGAATGTGACCTCGTCAAGAATATCGACTGTGTCGTAGGCGCCACCGTTGAATATCTCATCCTCGGTCGGTTCTGCCGCCTCCGCGATTTCCGTGGCAAGGTTATTGCCTCCATTACCGTTCACTGACAAGTCGATCTCTAGCCAGATCTGTTTAGTCTCCCCAACGCCGACTTCAACGGCGTTCTCATTGTCGGATGAGCCCTTTGTTGGTGATATATTATCGCCCGCGGATTTGAATTTATACCCCTCGCGTACCTTACCAATTGAAACAGGATCTTGTGACCCAACGTCCTCGCCATAACCCGAATATTTGATCCCGACTTCCGCCGGCTCCGTTCCTTCATTTCTTACTTGAAGTACATCTTCAAACGTGTGTTTGAATGGATCGCCGTTATCCTCCTCACTCGGCATGGCTACCTGAATATTCAGGTTGTTGGATGCAGTGCTACCACTGTTTACCCGTGCCGCCGGGAGGTTATCGACACTAACGGTGTTATTATCGAACTGTTCCTCGTTCCCACTATTATTGTCAAGATTGGTGAATAAGCTGCTCGTATTGTCGCCATAAAACCCGTTATTTGCAGTATTCGGATTATATCCGTTATTATTTCGGAAAGACGCTCCAGCTTCCACAATCAGGTTACCTTCGACAACGACACCGATGTCCGCCGTGGAACTCGCGGTAGCGCTCGCGAACGCCCCCGACGAGAACACTGCCCCGCTCCCTGTTGCCAATGCGCCGAGTCCAAGTACCGCTTTTCTTCTGGTTGGCTTCATTCTCGCGTACCTACATGATGAAGCGGGATGAACTTAAACATCGGTACCCTTCAGCGGTAGAAAGCCTCGCTTGAGAGTGGAAAGCCCGGATTGACAGACTTCCGTGATCTCGAAATGGTTTATCAGATCTGACCAAAATCCGTCTAACGACCGCCGTTTACTCGCGGATCGCCGTGATTTCGAGGGCGACGTCCGACGCGTCGGGGAGGTCGTCGAGGTCGCCCGGCAACGACGACGCGATCAGGTTCACCGTCACGCCGAACGTCACCGCGTCGCCGGGTTCGAGCGTTTTCGCGTCGTCCGCGAGCAGCGTCGTCCGCCCCTCGCTGTCGGTTCCGGTCGGCTCGTCGCCGGAAATCACCCGAAGCGTCTCGGCGACCGCCTCGTCCGACCCGCCGTTCCCGTCCGTCGGTACAAACTCGAAGGCGAGACGGTCGTACGCCACGTCCCCGTTGTTCGCGACCTCGACGAGCTCCTCGAACCGCGAGACTGACCGCTGGTTCAGCTGGTCGATCTCAATCGACTCCACCTCGCCGTCCGCGTCCGTAGTCACGTACTCCGCCTCCGGACGCGCGGGGAGCAGTGACAGTTCCGAGACGACAACTACCCGGAGGTCGGCAGCCGAAGCCGTCTGTGAGAGGAACGACCCCGAGGTAACGGCGGCGCTGCCCAGCGCCGCGGAGAGGAGTCCGATCGTCGTCTGTCGTCGTGTCGGCATTAGGTGGCGCCGCGTCCGGTCGCGGTTCGTGTCCATCTTTCGAGACTCGAACCTTTTGTATTGGCGGGCTTTCCCCCGACGACGTCGGTGCTGACGCCCGGATCCGCCGCCGTCGGAGAGTTCAAGCGGGCCGATACCGATTCTGCTACCCCTTGAACTTCGTCCAAGCGGGGCAATACAAAGTGGGTATGGGTACATGGTATAGATATGGCAAGTAGACGAAGCGTCCTGATCGGACTGGGCAGTTTAGTTGCAGGCGGCGGTGCGCTCCTCGGTACGGGAGCGTTCACGACAGTGACGGCGGAGCGGACAGTCAGCATTGAGACGACGGGTGACGCGAGCGGTTTCCTCGGACTGGAGGCGGCAGATCGAGTCGATGACAGTGGCACAAACCAGCCGGCAAATGGCACTACCGGAGCGAATCAAAACGAATACGTTCAAGAGACAGACGGAACGATTCAGATAAACCTCGATGCTGGCAGTGACGGAGACGCTGATGACAACGGGACAGGGCTAAATCAGAACGCGAAGACGACGTTCCGCAATTTGGTCACGATAACTAACAATGGAACACAGACTGTGACTAGCCTAACGCTCAGTATTTCAGAAAATAGTGGAACCATCACCGGGAGTCCGTTTAGTTTCACCGTAGACGATAACAGTAATGAAACTACCGTTTCTAATGGTAATAATATTCTCGGTGCGGGATCTCCTTCTATCACAAGCGATCTCACGCCGGGTGAATCGATCGATTTCGGGATGATTATCAACCTGATTGGTAATAGCATCCCTGATAGTGCGAACTATACGCTCACGATCACTGCAGAGACTAACCAAAGTAACTAATAATCCCCAAGCCACCAGAGCGTCTCAACGGACTTTTTTGTTTTAGACGCCATGGTCGACAGCCGGCGACGCCGACTCGCCGTCACTGCTATGTATGGTTATAACGAAAGCAGAGGTAGCCGATCAGCATTAACATCCAAACTCCATGAGTCGAAAACGGAGCCGAGACCGCTCGCGCGGCGGGTCAAGCGGTATCGTTAGCCGCCGCGGAGTCATCGCCGCACTCGCGGCTGGCGGTATCGGAGCCGCCGCTCTCGAGGGCACTGACGCCTTCAGTGTGGTCGACTCGCAACGGGACCTCAGTGTCGTGTCGACGGACGACAATGAGGCGTTCATGCGCATCGCCGGCGGACAGGCGAGCGGATCCAACGGGGATACCGTCACGCTGTTCCAGCTGACGAATCAGTTCGATCAGCCGCTGACGACGATTTCGGCGACGGTCGTGAGCTCGGGAACCCCGATCGACCCGCAGACGGTACAGACGCCTACCGACCTCGCTCCGGGCGGATCTGGCGACGTGCGAGCGACGGTCGATTGCGACACTAATGGCGCGGTCAAGATACAGTTCGTCGCTTCCAACGAGAACCAACGCGTTGAGTTCACGCGGACGGCCCAGGTCACGTGTGAGAGCATCAACGTGTGTGCGCCTCGAGGGCTTCCCTCCGGCTGTACTGTAAACAAGGTCCCGAACAAGTCCACCGATTGTAGCGTCGTCATCGACACGTCGAACCAGATCAAAGAGCAGATTTCGGGCGATATAACCATCGGCGGTGCGGCCGAATTCCGTTCAGAGAGCCAGATCGACCTGAATCTCAGGGGGAACTCGGATATTCGAGAGTACCTCAAAGTCGACACGCCGAGCCAGATCGATCTGAGTATCGGCGGTAACAGCCGCGTTCAGGGCGTGGTCAAAGTACTGACTGAATCGCAACTCGATTTCGACATCTCGACGCGTGTCGATGGAGGGGTGTGCGTCGAGGACGCCGGAGAGGTGAAACTCTCACCCGGTGACGCCACGATCGGCGGCGAGGTTTCACTGACCTCCACGGATCAGGTGACCGTCGACAAATTCGATAACTCGACGACTGGAGGGATTACGATCGACGCCGCGGGTCAGGTGAAGTTCAACGGCGCAGAGAATTCGACCGTGAGTGGGCCGGTGTCAGTAACCGCGGCGGGACAAGTCAAACTTGACAAGCTGGTCGGCGTCTCGACCGGACCGGTGACGATCGACGGCGACGGGCAAGTGGATATCGTCAGTGAGGGTGACTCGACCGTCGATGGGCCGATTACGATCACGGGTGCCGGCGGGCAGATCGGGCTTGATTTCGCGGCAACTGAGATCACTGGAGGCGTTACCTTGGCCAACGAGAGCCAAATAAAACTATCACTGACGAATGGGTCGACTATCGGATCGGCCATCGACATAGACACCGACAGTCAGGCGACGGTCGATCTGTCCGGTTCTTCGATCGAAGACGACCTGAACGTTGAGACAGAGGGTCAAGTGAATATCAACCTGACTGACGCTTCAATTGAGGGCGATGTGGACATCGAGACTGACAGTCAAGTGAAACTCAACCTGAAAGACAGCCAGATAGACGGGACGGTGACAATCGGCTCGGAGAGTCAAGTCGACGTTGTACTCAAAAGCTCGTCAATCACCGGTGATCTCACTATCTCGACGCCAAGCCAAATTGACGTTTCCGATTGTGCTGCTGTCGACGGAGACGTCAGCCCACAGCGGGCGTGTCAGTAGAACCCAGAGCCGGAACTGCGCCCCCTCGGAGCCGTTCAAAGCGCGACTGGCTTTGTCCTCCCGTCAAGTGAGTGCCGTGTGAGCAGAGCGGACGGTCGACGGCGTGTTCTGGAACTCGAGGCGATCGGTGGGCGCCGGAGAGCGTTCAGAGAGCGGCACGCCGATCGCGGGATGGCGTTTCGCGGTTGAGGGTGTACAAAGTGTAACGAATTCTCGGATACGAAGACGCAATCTTCAATTTTCATGTCGTCTGTATCACCTCCGTACAAAGAGGTTCCCACGGAGATGCCAGGGGTATGTCGGTTCGAGTAGAACTCATGTTCTGCTGTGTTCGCGCGGCAAAACCGAACGAACAATGCGGGCGTCACCTCAGAGGGTCGGCTTCGAGTCGGGCTCAGTAGCCGGTTACCCCGTCTTTTTGACCCCGACGACGCAAAAGGTGGGACACGGCTCTCGATGCCCCGCGACACCGACGCGACGGTTCTGATAGTCGAGGACGACCACGAGCAGGCTACGGAGTACGCCGGCTGGCTGGAGGGATACGCGGTGCGGATCGCAGCCGACGGCGAGGGCGCGCTTGACGCGCTCGACAGCGACGTCGACGTGGTTCTCCTCGATGGCGACCTCGCGGACCCGCCGGCCGGGAAGTTGCTCGGCCAGCTCCGTGCTCGCCGGCCGGACTGTCAGGTCGGTCTTCTCTCCGGAACGAGCGTCGGTGACGAGATTCTGCGGCTCGACATGGACGAGTACGTCCCGCGGCCGCTCGACCGCGACGAGCTCCGCGAGGCGGTCGCCCGGCTCGTCGACCACGGCGCCGTGGAGGGCGCCGTCAAGACGTACCTCGCGCTCGTGGCCCGCCGCCGACGGATCGAGGCCCGGCGGGACGAGGCAGACTTGGGCGACGACGAGCGCTACCGGGAGCTGACGGGCGAGATCGCCGCCCGGCGCCGACAGATCGACACGCTGCTTACGGAGATCGACGACCCGGTCGTGGGGGCGGGAGGTGGCACAATTGAGGGGGACGCCGCGCCCGGCGTCGACGAGGCCTCGGCGGCGGGTGCCCCCGCTGGACCGCCGCTGTACCGAAGCCGCTCGACGCAGTTCTACGCGCTCTGGCTCGGGGCCGCCCTCACGTACGGGGTCGGCGACGTGGTCTCGACGCTGTACGCGACGACCGCAGTCCCCGGGCTCATCGAGGGGAACCCGGTCATCGGGACACTGCTTTCGTCCGCAGGTCTACCCGGGTTTCTCTTTTTAAAACTGATCGTGCTGTTCGTGTTGCTCTCGGTGAGCGTTCAGGGAGCCAGACGGCGGGAGCCGTTCTCGTACTACTGGCCACCGGTCGTCGCAACCGGAATCGGCCTGCTGCTCACCGGGTGGAACGTCCGACTTATTGCGGGGGCGTGACGATGGGGCCGGCAGGCGGCGATGCGTGGGTCGCAGCTAGCGCCACCGCCGGATTGTCCGTCGGACCCGCTGGGAGAGCGACAGGTTGCGGTCGCGGTCGCGGAACCGAAACGGTTCGAGCCCGACGGCAAACACGTACACTGCCGTGACGGTGACGACTATCACAGCGTTGATTACTGCGACGGCAGCGAACGGGTGGACCGCGTGTAGCGAGAGAATCACCGGTACCGGGAGAAAGCGTACGTACTGCCACTCGGAGACGGACCTGACGTACGCGCCCGTCTCTTCGGGAGCGTGGATCGTTACGGTCGTCGACGCCGTCTCGCCGCGGGCCGCGATGAGGGAGCTTTGAGCAACGTCGACGCCTGTGCTGGCCGCGTTCACAGTCGCCATCCGGGGGATAAACCCGTTGTTGGTGAAATTATACGCGTACTCCACCGACCCACCGCGCTCGATGACGGTCGGGCTCGAGCTCGGCGACTCCGAGCTCACGATGGTGATGTCGTCGGTCCCTGAGGGGATCACCATGCTCGCTGTCGCCGGCACTGTAATAAGCAGTAGTATCACGAGGAGCACAAGGACCGCGCTCGTCCCTCCGCGACTGTCTCTGGAGCGGTCGCCACCTGAACGGCGATTCGTGCCGGCAAGGAGCTCGGTGGCGAGGCTGTATCCTAAGACTAACAGCCCGACTAAGACCATCGACGAGCCGGTGTTGCCATCGGCGAGTCCGCCAAATCCTGGTATTCCTGAGAGGAACGCGGTGGCGGCCGAGAACACGTCCTGTATCGCGAGGACAGCGAGACCGATTTGGGGGATTACCACTGTATCGCCGCCAACCTGGAGCGCGACTGCCTTGATCTGTGACTCCTGGACCGGTGGCTCTGGACCGTCCTGATCGGTGAACGGGTTTGCGTCACCACGCGTGATATACCCCTGATCAGTTTCACCGACGATTCGGTGAGTTGTCAGCCCGCCGCCCTGAAGCTGCTGCGCTTCGAAGGTCACGACATCGCCTTCGGTGACATCGCCGGCGATCGCAGGCGGGACCGCAATGAACCCGTCACCGGGCGCCATCTCAGCCGGCTGCGCGTTCATGCTCCCAGTCAGTACGAAGCCGAGGACAATTGGCTGGCCGAGTTGTTGGCCCACAAGCATGGCCACAACGAGAATGACCAGAATCGCGGTCGCACCAGAACTGGCCAGTGATCGGAGGTTCATTCGTGAGTCGCACCCAATCGTTTCAGTTAGTAGATGGGCCGAACGTATAGCTTGTTCGCCATGTTACACGGAGACCCCTGTCGGCGTGCGGCAACCAACCCAGACCACACCAGTGGATGGATAGTTTCAATCCAAGGAGGTGTCCACCAGGATGAGACGGCCTTGTGTTCTCAAGCAGGGGTGGCTTGTCATGAGCCGACAGAAGTCAGTGATCTGGTGTCAGATCAAGAGACTGCCGGATCTCACCAACGTATACGTCACGAAGCCACTGTTTCGCCCGCTGAAGCATTGCTTGTGAAGACAATTTAACACGTGTGTCAGTTAAGATATTTGCTTGAGCACGCCGCGTCGTGAGTGGAGGTTCAGTCGCTGAGTGTCGTCGTAGATCGCTTTAGAGCGAGCATCAGCTAACCAAACCACGAGCAGATGTCACTCGAGTGACGCGCCAGACACCCAGAAGTCCACCGAGGAGCGCAAAGCCACCAGCGATGGCCCCGCCAGCAAGGTAGGCAAGAGGGGGAACCTGTACAAGTCCGTCGAAGCCGGTCACGGTAAACGCGAGCCAGTCGAGCGCGGCCGCGAGTGGCGGAGTTAACGCTGCGCCGAGGAGATATCCACCGAAGGCAATACTAATTGCCTGGACAATAGCAATGCCAGCAACACTGCGGCGCGTGGCGCCGGTTGCGCGAAGTACGGAGAAGGGTGCGCGCTGGATGTACACGAGCGACAGGAGGAGGTTTAACGAAAGCATCCCACCAGCGACGACTCCTAACACCACGAGGCTCGTGCCGGCAGCGAGCACGACCGCCTGTTGTTGGAGCAGCGCGACGAACTGCTCTTGATTGGTGCGGAACGTATACTCCGGATACGTAGCGGCAAGATCCGATCGTACGGCCTCGCGGTCGACCCCGTCGACTGTACTAATTGTTATCATCGTTGCGCTATCGTCGTACGCATTGCCCGTGAGCGTCTGGAGCTCACTCAATCGTAGCGTGACCGTAGCTGTCCCTAGAAAGTTCGAGAAAGTCGGAGAGATTCCGACAACCTCGAACTCGTTAGCGCGTGCATCAGAGATGGTTCCGCCTGCGTGAACGGTGTCGCCCACCGTCAGATTCAGCTGATCGGCGAGCTCAGGTGAGACAAGCGCTTGATGGGTGAAGTTTCCGCTGTAGGTGCCATCAGCATAGTGAGTGTCTGGGCCGCGAAACCCCTCACCAGCTGTAACACGCACGGAACCGCCCGCGGCCGGCGTCCCACTGCCGACTATCGTCTCGAACTCCTCGCCGTCAGTGCTGACATAGACGACTTGAAACGCCAATGGTACCGCAGTTTGGACGTCTTCGTGTTGCTCGATTTGCGTGGCGACAGAATGAGCGTTCGGAACCGGATTTTGGAAGCCGCCGACCGAGCCGGGCGACAAGGCGATCGGACCACCGGTGACCCAGAGGTCACGATCTGCCTCGTTGAACAGCTCATTCCCTGTTTCCGTCACGCCAGTCCCGACCCCGGCGAGCAGTGTGACAGACAAGACAGCAAGTGCGATCCCGATGACCGCAAGGACAGTTCGAGTTTTGTCCCAGCGCAGCTGCCGAAAGGCAATCCACACCTGTCCGCGGACTTGTCTGAGCCGTGATCTCATCATCGTGAGAGCGCTGCCAGCACGTTTGTCTGCGTGGCTAAGTACAGTGGATACGGAACGGCGAGAACGCCGACCGCAACAGCCGCGGCCAGTGCGTACAGAATAATACCCGGTGTGAGCGTGGCTAGCGTCGTGACGCCGACAAACTCGGCAATAACAAGATTCAGGCCCGCAACTCCTCCGCTCCCGATGCCAATGCCGAGCAGCCCGCCAAGCACGGCGATAGTAACCGTTTCGATGCTAACAAGCAGGATCCGAACTCGCGCCGAAAAGCCGATGGCACCGAGAATGGCTAGCTCTTGCCGGCTTGCGGTCAGCTCTAACCCCATCATCGTCGCGACAAATGCGACTCCGATCCCGCCGGCAACGAGCGTGGCGGCCAGCGCCATCGCGAGCGGCAGGCTTGTGGTCGAGGTTGCTGCGCCGGTGAGCCCTGTGCGTGAGACCACGCTTGTTCCTGGATAGATGTCGGTGAGAAGCGGTCGAACGGTGGGATCCGTCGTACTCACCAGTATCTGGTCGGCGGTGTCACTCTCAGTCTGTCCGGTGATACTTTGTAGTTCGGCAAGCGGCATGACGACTGCGGGCACTTCACCGACCCCAGTGTTGAGGTTAGTGTCGCTCACGTGAGTAACAGTACCACGTCGTGTGCTCCCGCTGAGTTCGATATCGTCTGTTGGTGTAACGTTGAGTTCAGCCGCAACGGCTGGTGAAATGACCACCTGTCCTGTCCATGATCCGGCGTACGTCCCGTTTGCTTGATCAGAGTATGTGCCCACCAGGGGGGTAGTGTTGAATCCGGCAACATGTCGCTCCGATTCGGGGATCGCACCCAGCGCGAGGACATACATGCGATCGTTGGTTGTCGGGTGGCGGAGCTGGATCGGAGCGATCGCAACAGGGGTTGCGTAGTCGATCCGTGGGTCCGCGCGTAGCTGGGCGGAAATCTGGTGTACTTCGCTCAATTGTGCCCCTTCCGCGTTGAGTGGGACGCTCCCGGCACCTGACTCGTCGGGAACGATCCAGTAGTCGATATCCTCGCTTTGGACGGTTGCGCCGCCGGCGAGCCCCGCTGACAGGCTCGTGACAACGACCAACAGTGCGACCGCAAGGGCGACGCCGGTGACGGCGACGACAGTGCGACCTCGTGCGCCGGTGTGGAGGCGGCCAACGACGCGTCGCACGCCCAAGCCACAGATCCCCACTAATTGGCGTGACCGACTACTCACGTTTCGCGTCGTCCATCACGCAGTTTGATTACGCGGTCTGTTCGAGAGAGTGTGTACTCGTCGTGTGACGCAATCACGATAGCGCGATCTGTCGCGATATCGGTCAACGAGTCAAGCACCTGTTCACCGGTTTCCCTGTCGAGCTCACCCGTCGGTTCGTCAGCAATCACGACGGCTGGGTCAGCAGCGAGCGCCCGAGCAATGGCGACGCGCTGCTGTTCCCCGCCACTGAGGCCGTTCGGGTAATGTGATTCCCGATCAGCAAGCCCGACAGCGTCGAGAAGCTCACTCGCCCGAGATTGCCTCTCGGAACGAGCAGCACCGGCCTGTATCAGCGGGAGCGCGACGTTCTCGCGGGCGGTGAGGGCAGGGAGGAGGTGAAACCGTTGAAACACCATTCCGACATTCTCACGCCGGAAAGCCGTTCGGCGACGGCTGGGCAGCGACCCAACGGTCGTTCCACACACCTCAATCGCACCGGCTGTCGGCGAATCAAGACCGGCAAGCAGGTGAAGCAGAGTCGACTTTCCGCTTCCGCTCGGGCCGGCAACGCCAACCACTTCACCACCGGCAACGCTGAGCGAAACAGACTCTAGGGCCGTCACACTCCGTCCGCCGGAGCTAAAGGCGCTACTATCGGAGTCGTACCGCCGCGTTACCTCCGTACAAGCAACGAGCGGTTGCGATGAGGAGGCGGCTGTCACTGATCGAAATACTATTTTGAATAAGCAAAAAACCAGCCGTCTCGACGCAGACATCACTGCTAGGTCAGCCAGTTACCCGGCACTCCCGAATATCAGCGAGTTTTTAGTAAAATACTCTATATATATATTCTGCGGGTTGCTTCTAATATCACATCTAACGATTTATGTAGATATTAGAATAGATAATATCGCGGATGGTGTTTATGACGCTCAGAAAGTACGTTCTACATGACGGCAGACCTGTCAACCCGACTTGATAATTTGATGAACTTTGGGAACGGGCTCGCTCTCGTTCTGATAGGCGTTATCATGACAGTTATCATAGGATTATTCACGCTGGCAAAGTCGACTCGCCACGCACTGTTGTTCGCGTACGGCGATCCGTCACTCCAGACCGCATACACCGCCCCATTCGTTCATCTCTCTGCGGGCCATCTCGCCGGGAACCTCGCCGTGTTTCTGCTCGTGTCGGGTGCGTTGTATGCGCTTTCTCGGCACGCCCGAATTCCATGGTTGTTCCTCAGTGCCCTCGTGGCTGCGCTGTCGATCTTTCCTGTGACATTGTCGCTCCTCAATCTCGCCATTCCGCGGGATGCGGTCACGTACGGGTTCTCGAGAGTCAATATGGCGCTCGTGTGCTTTCTCCCAATCGCAATTGCGAGGTATATCGAAGCGAAACAGGGGCGAGCGATCGACACGCTGTTGCTGCTCGCAGCTTTTTTCCTCTCGATAAGCGGCATCGCGATGGCCGCTACACCACGGTCACCCCTTACGCTCACCGTGGGAATGGCCGGAGTATCGCTGACCGTCCTGTTCGGCGGACCGTTCGTCCGTCGCGAGCGACGCTTAGCGTATGCCCGCGACCGCTGGCGAGAGGTGGTACTCGACCCGGCGATCATCATCGGAGCCGGGGCGTGGCTTCTCCTGCTCGCGACGGCGTTTCCACAGACCGTCGCCTCAGGAGAGACCGTCACGAACGTGTACATCCACTTCGTAGGGTACGCGCTCGGATTTATGACCGCGTACCTATCACACGAGTGGGAGTTCTTCGGGAACCGCGTCAAAAAGCGGGGTAAAACGGCCAGCTAAGACGCGGTGGCCTACTCTTGCCGGCGCGCGTACAGCGCGATGGTCGCCGCTGCGGCGAGCACCAAGACCACCAAAATGATGGTGATCGTGGGGAATCCGCCCGGTTCCTCGGTTGGTCCGTCACCGGTACCATCGCCTGTCCCGTCGCCGGTGCCGTCATCCGTTCCGTCCCCAGCGGCTTGTTCGACCTCGAACGAGACGGTCGTGGTGTCCGTCTCGCCAGCGTCGTTCGTCACGGTCAATTCGGCCTCGATCGTTCCGGTCTCGTCGACGGTCGTTGTGACCGTCTCACCGGTGAACGTCTCGCCGCCGATGGTCCAGTCGTACGCCACGATGTCACCGTAGCGGTCCGTGGATTCGGCGCCAGACAGCTCGACCTCCTCGCCGGATTCGACTGCCCCAGGCGTCACGTCGGCAACCGCCTCGGGTTCGCTCACGGCAGACGCCGCGAAGTAGGAGAACCCGGGCGTCTCGGCCTCAAGCAGGACGGAGGTGTTAGTTTCGTCAGCAATCTCCGTCTCAAGCCCCTGCCACTCACCGTTCGCGAAGCGGTAGATCCGGAGATCCTCGGCGTCCGCGTCGATCTCGCTGAGCCGCTCGTTGGAAACACGCAGGCGGACGGTGGCAGCGGAGTCCTCGACAACAGTCGGGACAGTAATCCGTGTAACCACAGCAGACGCGCCAGGCGTGGGACCGGTCGAATCAGGCTCTGCGTTGATGGTACGAGCGTTCACGCCACCTGAGACACTGAAATCGAAGGAGACGGAGTCAACGGCCGACGTCTCACCGAACGACGCGGTCGAGCCGCTTGTCTCGGGATCGTCGACGAGGCTGACTGTCTCCTCGGTCACGACTTCGACATCAGCCGGCGGTTCGGGCGGCGTGAGATCCGGCTGTCCTGCGTCCGGAGCACCACCACCGCCGCCGGATGGCGTGTCGTCTCCATCGTCGCTAGGCGGCGTGTCGCCGCCATCATCGTCAGAGGTGACGGTCAGCGTGTTGATGGTCTCTCCGTCGACCGCGACAGCAAAGTCACCGGTCTGGTCCGGCGTGAACGTGAACGTAAGTTGAGTCGTATCACCCGATCCGACCGAGACGGTCTGGGTGTCTACTGTCGTTCCGCCAAGCGTGAGCGTGAAGTCACGCTCACCGGCCGCACCGCCCGTATTTTCGACGTCCACGGTCGCTGTCACTTGGGTACCCGTAGTGACATTCGCTGAACTCAGACTCCCGCTACCACCCACGACGTTGAGTGTCGGCTGCGGTTCGTCAACGACGATGGCGAACTGGGAGAGGCTGTCAGTCGTCGCTTCGTAGTTGAAGTCGGTCTGGCCCTCACTCACGAGAGTCGTTCCGTCGTCTACCGGTTCGTAGCCGGTCCCGTTGTACTGGACGAGTTCGACATCGGACTCGTCAGCGTTCGGGAAGTCAGCGAGTGCAGCCTTGCTCACGCGGAAGCTGAATGTGTTGTTCTCGAATTCGCTGTCAGTGATATTCGACTTCGTCGCTTCCACGTACCGGATGGCACCGACATCGTCAGACACGCTCGCGCCGATCGGGTCATCCGAGCCGTCGATGAACAGCTCGAAGTCCCCGCTGGTCCGGGCGAACGGCTGCGTGCCAGTCACTTCAGCGTCGGCGTCCGGTGCCGGGCTGAACGACCGTTCCGGCTGAAGTCCGGACTGGACGTTGTCGTAGTCGACGTCCGCGCTGCCGTACGTCACGGTAATGATCGTCTGGGAGTTCGAGAGGAACACCGACCGACCGGGCTGCCGCGGGTCATCCGTGATGACGTTCAGCGATCCGAACTTCGCGCCGGGCACCTGCGGCGTCAGTTCCACCGTGACCGTGGTGGATTCGCCCGGTTCGAGAACGCCGTCGCCCGCGTCAGTTACAGTGAACTCATTACCCAGGCCACCGGTGGCGACTACTGTCCGGATGTTTACGTCGGCGTTCGCCTCGACGCCGTTCGAGATCGTCAGCGTCCGCGTGGACGAGTCACCGATCGCCGTCGACCCGAACTGGATCGAGTCACTGCTCACCTGGAGAGCGGTCGTCTTGCCCGTTCCGCTGAGGTCGACATTGAGCGTTCCCTCGTCGGGATCATCGCTCTGGACGACCAACCGCGCGGTCTGTGCGGTGTCGTTCCGCGCGTCCTGCACCGCTCCGTCGTCCGTTGACGGGGTGAAGACGAGCTCGACCTCTTGACTCTCACCTGGCTCGATCGGACTCGTCAGCGACGACTCGGTCACATTGAACTGATCGGAGTCGGCACCCGCGATCCTGAGATCGGAGACCGTCAGGTTCGCGTTGCCATCGTTCGAGACCGTTAGCGTCGTCGTCGTGGTCGTCCCGAGCCGGGTGCGGTTGAACGTGATGCCCTCAGCGCCGAGATCGATCTCCTGCTCGACGCCGGTCACACCGAGGCTGGCGGTGGTCGTTCCGGACTCGGCCGTCTGGATCTCGACCGCCCCGGTCGCACTTCCGGTGACCGTCGGCGAGGCTTCAACGGTGAAGTCCTCCGAACTATCCGCGGCGACAGTGCCGGTCGAGAGACCGCTCACCGAGAACGCGCTGGCGTCGTCGCCGGTCACCGAGATACTCGTGATCTCGACCTCAGCGTCGTTCGTGAAGGTGAGCGCTTGTTCCGTACTGTTTTCGATCTGGATCTCGCCGAAGTCGATCGTCGACGGAGTGAGCGAAGCGTTGCCGGGCTCGCCCGTTCCGTTGAGGTCGATCGAGAGGTCACGCTCGTTGGACGTTAGCTCGAAGGTGCCATTGAATTCGCCCTCGGCTTCGGGTCCGAACGCCACGGTGAATGTGGCGCTTTCGCCGGACACGAGCGCCGTCGATCCGCCGCTCACGACGGTGAACTCTTCGTCACCGGTTGTGGTCGTGGCGTCGATCCGGAGCGTCGCGTTCCCGTCGTTGGTGACGGTGAGCGACCGCCGCTCAGAGCTTCCGGTGCGGACCTCGCCGAACGTCGCGTTCAGATCGCTGGTGACGCTGAGGTTGGGCGCGACGCCTTCCGTGGTGAGTGTCACGTTCGTTTCACCGACCGATTCCGTGGCGATGGTGAGGTTCCCGGTCTGGTCGCCCGTCGCCGTTGGCCCGGCCGTGACGGAGATGGTCCGGCTCGCGCCGGGAACGACGGTAGTGTCGTCGATACCGTCAGCCACGGCGAACGGACCGGTCGTCGAGACGTCGGTGACGTTGAGCGTCTCACCGCCGTCGTTCGTGAGTTCAACCGTCGTTGCCGAGCTCGTCGTGTTGGTCTGGACCTGGCCGAACCCGATCGAGTCCGGATCAACCGTCGCAACCGGCGCGGAACCGGTCCCGATCAGCGAGACTTCAATCAGATCCTCGTCGGGATCGTTAGTCTCGATTTCGAGCGTCGCGGTCTGTTCACCGCTGGTGTCGGGATCGAATCCGACGGTCAGCGTTCCCGACTCGTTACCGGCGATGTCGGTCCCGTTAGCCGAGTCGTCCGTGATGCTGAACGCGTTGGTCGAGTCGCCAGCGATCGAGACGTCCTCAACGGTGAGGTTCGTGCCGGGGAGGCCGTCGTTGCTGATCGTGACCGTCTCGTTCGCCTCCTCCTCACTGACGGTGTTGACGAAGCCGAGGTCACGCTCGGTCTCGTCGACTGCGACGTCCGGGGGCGTGGCCTCGCCGGACAGCGAGACCGCGAACTGGCTACTCCCGGCCACGTCACCGGTCGCTTCGAAGGCTACGGTCGCGGAGTGGCTGCCGTCCTCGGTGGGCGCGAACGTGATGTCGACCGTCTCGGTGTCGCCCGCGCTGAGCGAGTTGTCGAACGTATCGACCTGGAACTGGCCGGCGCCGCTGCCACTCTTCGACGTCACCCGGAGTCCGGTCAGTTCCTCGTTACCTCCGTTCCTCAGTGTGACTGTCCGCGTGATCTCGTTCTCTTCACCGATCGTCCCGTAGTCGATGCTGGAGTTGTCGCCGGTCAGATCGGTCGCCACGCCGGTACCCTGGAGCGTGACGTTGATCGTCGCGTTGCTCGGATCGTTCGTCTCGAGCGTCAGGTTCGTCGTCCGGGTCCCCGGGCTCGACGGTGCGAACCGGACCGGGAGTTCCCGTGTCTCGTCAGGTTGGATGGTGATCGTACCCGGCGATCCAACGAGTTCGTAGGCCGAGTCGGACAGCGCGTCGGCCGTGTCGATCTCCAGTTCCGCGTCGCCGGTGTTCTCGATCACGGTGGCGTTCGTCGAAGCGCCGCCGACCGCGACGTTGTCGAACGTCAGGTTGGCGTCACCGGACGGCGTCGTCACCTGTGCCGTCGCCGTCAGCGTCGTCGCGGTGAGGTTGACCGTCACGTTCTCCACCGTGGAGTCGGGCGTCTGGAACGTGACGTTCGCCGCTGGCGAGGGGTTCGTCGGCGTCACGTTCACCGAGACGAACTCCGACTCGCCGGGGCCAAGGGTTGTGAGTTCGCTACCGTCGCTCTCGACGCCGAACTCGTCAGACCCGTCGTTTCCTTCGACCGGCGTGACCGTCACTTCCTGTGTCCCGACGTTCTCGATGAGGATGCTCGCGTCCTCGGTCTCACCCTGCGTGACGTCCCCAAATGCGAGTTCCCCGCTCGGCGAGGCCAGCAGTTCGCCGGCGTTTCCGGTTCCGGTTGCCCGTACGTCGACGGTTCCGTTGAACGGATCGTTCGACGAGAGGCTCAGGAGGCTCCCGAACGTGCCGGGGTTGTCCGGCGAGAATGTCACAGTGATCGTGTCAGTCTCACCGGGTGCGATCGTGATCGTCCCGGTGGGCGACCGGGTGAAGCCGTCGCCCAGCGACTCCGTGGTGATCCGGAGATCGCTGTTGCCCGTGTTCTCGATTTCGACCGTCTCAGTCGGACTTTGATCAAGATCGGTGTTACCGAACTGGAGACTGGTCTCGTTCACGCTGATGCCAGGCGCCACGCCGGTGCCCGAGAGGCTGACCTCCCGGACCGGGTTCCGCGGCGTGTCGGCGCGGAACTGGAGCGCTGCCGAGGCGTCACCGCGCGTCGTGGGCGTGTACGCCACGGTAATTGTTCCGTTCTCGCCGGCGCCGATCGAACTGGGTGCGCTCTGGACCTCGAACTGGCTGGCGTCGGTGCCGGAGACGCTGGCCGAACCGAGCGAGATCGGGCGGCCGCCATCGTTCGCGACCTCGACGGTGATGGTCTCTTCAGTGCCACCGCCGGGTGCGGCGCTCACGTTACCGAACTCGCCGGAGTCCGGAACCGTGAGCGGGTCAGTGACGGTAATCTCGACCGTGTCGCGCTCGAATGCAGTCTCACCAGAGCTGCTCTTCGTCACGACCGCAGTGTACGTGTCGTTCACGCGGATCGTCGTCTCGGCCGTTCCAACGCTGTCAGTCGTCACCACCTGATCGCCGATCTCGATCGTTGCGCCTTCGATCCGATCGGTGGGGTCGCTCTCATTCGCCACGGTGAATTCGATCCGCTCACCGGAGGCGACCGTTGAGGTCGTCGTCGTCAGGTTGAGTTCGACCTGCTGTCGCGCGATCGAGACGTCAACCGTCTCGAGGTCGTTGATGCCGATCGTCCGGGCCTCGTTGTCGTCGAAGGTTCGCGTGAAGTTTGTCGAGTTAGTCTCGCCGGCTGCGACTGTGACAGTCCGACTGGCGTCCTCCGCACCATTGATCAGCAGCCCCACGTCGACGGAGTCGTTGATCCCACCACGGTTGGTGACGTTCGCTTGCACCCGGATCGACTCACCGACTGAGATGGCGGTCCGGTTCACGCTGAAGTTAGTCACCGTGGCCGCGGGCTCTACGTCGACATCCGCCTCTTCGGTCTCAGTCGTCTCGTTGTGCGACGTAGCGAGCGTCGTCACACCGGTCTCGTTGAGTTGCGCGGTGAGCGTCACGGTGTCCGACTCACCTGCCGGGACTGAGGTCTCGCTGAAGTCCACGGTCGTGGTGGTGTTCTGGAGCGTTACGTTCCGGTCGCCAGCCACGCCGCCGACGTTCAACAGGTCAACCTCGACATCGACCGACTTACCGGCGAACACCGGTTCCTGGGTCGTGACGTCAGCGTCGAGGAGCACCACGTTTGCCGGCCTGTTCACGGTAAACGTCGTGGTGCCGGAGTCGAACGTGGTCCCCTGCTCGTCCTTGGTGACGCTCGCGGAGATCGTGCCTGAGGCGAACGTGGTGTTCACGAGCCCGCTTGCGTTGGTCTCGAGAACCTGCCCGCTCGCGGTGATCGTCGCGTTCCCGACTGCGCCACCGGAGCTGTTGGTGACGTTGAAGACGACACGGTCGTCGGTCGTCGGGTTCCCAGTCTCGACTTCTATCGAGAGGTCAACGGTGCGTTCGGTCACGAGGACGTTCGTGGACTGTTCGTCGTCCTCGCCCTCGTTGATCGTGATCTCCGTTTGACCGACGGTGTCGAACGTTCGGGTGAATTCATCGGTAGTCTCGCTTTCCGCTCCGAGGTTGCTGACCGTTGTGTTGTCGATGTCCGCCGCGTCGCCCACGCTCAGGTTCACCGCGAAGCTATCGTCCGTTGTCGAGCCGCGGTTGCGGACTGTCACGTTGATCGTCGTCTGCTGCTCTCCGACGGTTACTGACGTGTTCGAGAGCGTGACGTCTGTCACGACCGTCTGCGGATCGATCTCGACTTGGCCGGCCACCTCGTCGGCTACTGAGAGTGTCCGCGTGCCGGGCGAGTCGAACGTCGCGTTCAGTTGGACGGACTTCGTTTCGCCACCGCTGAGGGTGACCGTCTTGTTGTCTAGGATCGCGTCAGTACTGTCTGTGAGGTTGATTGTCTCACTACCGGACCGGTCGCCGTTGTTAACGATTACTGCCTCGATCGTCACATTATCCCCGGTGAACGCCTGGGTTTCCACCCTGAACGCGTCGTCGACCACGATGTCGGCCTGTTCTTCGACCGTCACCGTGACCGAGTCGCTATTGAACGTTGTTCCGGCAGCGTTGTCCTCCTCTGCGACCGCAGTAAAGATGCCGCCCTCCTCGATTCCGGCAGCCGCGGGCGTGATGTTCGCTATGCCATCGTCAACGTCGAACGTCTCGCCGTTGAGCCGGATCTGAGCCTGATCGACGAGCGATTGGTCGTCAGCGCGCCTGACGGTGAAGTTCAGCTCCGTGTCCGTCGTTACCGTCGGATTATCGACCGTCAGGTTGAGATCGACAACATTATCCTCAACCCTCACTGTGCCCACGGGGATGTTCTCTGTCGGTCCACTAGCAGACACATCGAACGTCTCGCCGGTGTCTCCGGCGTTGAAGGAGAACGTCCGATTGACTGTGGTGGTGTTATCCCCCTCAATCGAACCTGTACTCGCCTGTTTCTCCTCGCTGCCAACCGTGAAGTTGACTGTGATTCCATCGCTGTCGGTAGTGCTGCCGCGGTTGGTCACTATTGCCGTCACGCGCACGGACTCATTAGTCGTCACCGCGGTAGCGTTGATTGAGGCGTCCGTCACGACCGACTGCGGCAAGATCGTGACATCGCCGGCCTCGACATCGTTGACAGCGAAGGTCTCCGATTCGGCCGTCGCATTGAGCGTCGGCGTCAGCGTGATCGTGCGCGACTCGCCGGCGCCGAGCGTCACGTTCCGAGTTGTGACCGACTCGTCCGAACTGTTCGTGACGTTCAGTTCGAGGGTCCCCTCGGCGCCGCCGTCGTTCTCGACTGCCGCGAAGACCTCGACAGAGTCACCGGCGAACGTCTCGTCGCTCGGGAGGAATGCCTCGGTGACCGTGAGGTTCGCTGGCGCCCTCACTCTAAAGCTGGTGGACGCCCGCTCGAAGGTCTGTGTCGCCGTATCCGCCTTGGTGGCCCGAGCGGTGAACCGATCGGCGTCGTCGAAGGTGCGGTTCACCACACCGTCGTCTCCGGTCCGGAGGGTCGCTCCGTCAACTCTGACCGTCGCATCAACTGGCGATCCGTCGGCGGTGACATTGAACTGGATCGTATCCCCAGTCGTTGTCGACGCGGTCGCGTTCGAGGTGATCCGGAGTCCGACGCTCTCGCGTTCAACCGTCACAGTCTTGCTATCACGATCGCCGACGGCCACGGGCAGGTCGCCCAGTCCCGTCTCGCTCGTATTCCAGACGAACTCCGTCGTCTGCGAGCTGCTGCCGTTAACGGTGATGTCCTGAGTGGCTACCGTACTCCCGTTGACAGTCAGGTTGAACGTGTCCGTGCTCTGTGTCGCCCCGCGGTTCTCGATCGTCGCCGTCACGGTGACATTGTTACCGATCGTCACCGTCGGCGCCACGGAGAACGATGTCGCGGCGAGTGCGGGAGCGACAGTAACCGCCTGGAAGGTCTGCCCTTCGACTTCGATGTTGTCTTCACCCTGGTTCGGATTCACACCGACCACGGTGAACACGAGGCTGGAGCTTTCGCTTCCATTAAGCGTGACCGTTTGACTCGTGTTGGTATCCTGGAAGCTGAAGTTCACCTGCTCCGTGCCCTGGATATCTCCGGCATTTTCGACTGTCACCTCAACCGTCAGGTTCTGACCTGCGAAGAGTTGCGTTCGCAGCGGTGACACGTCCACGACCTGGATGTCCGCAGGCGCGTTGACGCGGATACCGACCGAATCAGACAGGAAGGCAACGCCTGCGTTCGGTTCCTTGACCGCTGTCACGGTGACGCTGCCCGCTTCCTCGAATGTGATCGTCTCTGTGCCGCTGTCACCAGTCGTCGCCTGCGCTTCGCCATCAACCAGAAGCGTCGCGTTCACCGGTTGACTGTCGTTCTCCCGCGTGACGGTGAACTCGACGGTGCCGTTCTCGGTGACCTCCGTCGCGTTCGCAGTAACGTTCAACTGCCGAGCGGTGCGATCGACGCGCACGAGTTGGCCCTCAGACCGCACCGCACCGTCAAGTATGACATCACCAACGGTGATCTGCCGGTCTCCATTAGTGTCGAACGAGGTCGTGAAGTTCAGCGAACGACTTTCACCGGCAGCAAGACTCCCTGTTACCGGCTCCACCGCTACCGGCTCGCTGTCAACGAAGACTGTAGCATTGAACGCTCTGGAGATATCGTCTTCATTGCTGACCGTCGCGTTGATCGTGACCGTCTCACCCGTGGTCACTTGGACTGGGTCGACCGAGAGGTCACCGTAGACGATGTCCGACGCTAGTAGCACGTCAAGTTCGACCGTGTCCTCGTTGAACGCCTTGGTGGCGTCCCGTTCTTTCGTCGCGGTGGCGATGACCGTCCCCGCGCCAGTCACTGTGAGGACCGCCTGACCGGAATCGTCCGTCTCGGCGGTCGCGTTACCGACGGTAACAGTCGCGTTATCGACCGGCTCACCGTCTACGGTTCCGTTACGCACCGTGAACAGCACGTCGCTACCGTTGAACGGCCGCGTCTCGTTCGCCGTGATGCTGAGATCGACGACCCTCGTCTCAACGTCAATCTCGGTCTGAAGCTGTGTGCCGGCGAGGAACTGATCGCTGACAGTGACGTTCCGCGTTCCGAGTTCTTCGAACGACGTCGTGAAGGTAATCAGTTCCTCGTCGGTCGCGTCAAGCGACCCGCTCCGTGGCTCACCAACCTGTGTTCCGTTGACGAGCAGCGAGGCGTTGTACTCGCCCGGTAGGTCCCCCTCGTTCGAGACGGTCGCAGTTATCTCAACGGTTGAGTTCGCCTCAACAGTCGAGGGAGCCTCCAGATTCGAGTAGGTGATGGCTGCCGGTGCGAGAACGGTCAGATTGCCAGTTACGGAGTCGTCCTCGCTGGCGACCGTGTGATTGTACTCGCCCGCTTGGTCCACGACGACATCCTCGAAGACCACCCGTTCGGTCTCGCTGTCGTTCAGTTCGACGGACGTGGACTCGACCGGCTCACCATCGGGTTCGAGCCTGAGTTCGACGGTCTGCGTCGCATTCACCCCGCCGATGTTCGTTACACTCGCCGACACGTTGAACGGCTCACTCTCGTTGACCGCCGTGCTCAGCGGATCGAGGTCTGTAACGGTGAACTCGGCCGCCTCAAGCACTCGGACCGGAAGGGTAGCCGTATCGTCTGCGGAGAAGGCCGCCACGTCGTACTGGCCGGAAGCAATGTCTTCGGTGGTTAGCGTGAACTCGACGTTCGTACTGTTTCCGGCGTCGAGTGAGACGGTCGGCACCTCCGGTGCGAACGTGACATTCCCACTCTGATTCTGTAGGCTAACCTCGATATCTTGGCTGCCGGAAACGCCTCCGACGTTCGAGACGTTGACGACGACGGATAGGTTCTCTCCCTCGGCCACCTCTGTATCGGAGACGTCCGGATCGATCGAGACATTAAATTCTGCGTCCCCTAGCACTTCAATCTGCGCGGGCGCAGAGTCCCCGTCAGTCTCGACTTCGAACGGGAGAACTTGATCTTCGTCTGTTTCGTCGGTCGCAACGGTGAATTCGATCGTAGTCGTGTTGCCGGCACCAATTTCCACGTCAGACTGCGTGCCAACTATCGCGCCCGTGCCGTTCCGGAGGGTCACGTCGGGCGTGCCCGAGACGTCACCGATGTTCTGGATGACGGCTTCGATCGTACCGTTCGCACCGGGCGCGACGGTGTCGTTGGCGACGCTCTCAATCACGAACGCCGCGGGTTGCTGTACGGTCACCGTGCGCGTCGCATTGCTGGCACCGGCCCGAACCGCGACGTCGATTTCCTCGCCGGCGTCGTTCGCGTCGGTCCCGTTACCGAACTCGAATGTCTGAGATTCGGACGCGTTGAGCGTGACGTTCCCTCTGGTTTCAACGAGCGTCCCGTCGAACAGGAACTCGACGTCTTCCGTGCCCGCCGCACCCCCGATATTCGAGACGTTCGCGGTGACGTTGACTGGGTCACCGGCGACGACTGGGTCAGTAACGGACGTGATACTGACTTGGAACTGCGGTCCGGGGAGTGCCTCGATCTCGAGCGTGTCCGCGTCGTCCTCGGTGGAAACGGTAACAGTGTAGTTTCCGGCGTCGAGAGTGACACCCTCGAACGTGAACGAGACGGGTTCGGATTGACTGCTGTTAAGTGAGAGTTCCTCGGAGATGGTGTCTCCGTTGAGCTCAGCGGTAATCTGTTTCGTACCGCTGAGGTTGCCGGTGTTGTTGATATCCGCTACGACGGTCAGGTCGCCGTTCGGGGCGACCTCCGTATCCGAGGCGCTCTCGTCGATGTCGACGGAGAAGTTGGCGGGATCTTTGTCAGTGACCGTCAGTGAAATACCGTCTCTGTTTTCTGAGAATTTATTCGGGACAACCTCAATATTATACTCCGTATCAGTGTCATTTACACGATTTATCAGGGTCGGATCCAGATTACCCTGCTCATCGCTTGTGAGTATTCCCTCATTCTCTGTATTGACTGTGAAATTCAGCGTCTTTGACTCTGTTGCGTTAAGTTCAACGCTAATCTCTTTTCTACTTTCCACTCGGAAGAAACCTTCTACAGGTTCACTGAACTCACCGATCTGGACATTATTTCCTTGTAGTTCGAATGTTTCGGTTGTTCCCGAGGAGCCAAGATTCCGGACTTCTGCCTCAACACTGAACGATCCATTAGGCGGAACAGTTGTATCCGTATTTGTTCTATTTATTTCAGTGGTGACGTACGGATCAATCTCCTCTTGTAGCGTGATACCGTCTACTTTCGTCGTACTCAGTTGACCAGTTTCGTTCCCCTGCGCGATATGGATGATGTTGTAGTCACCTTCGCTGAAGTTCGCCTGCGTCTCGAGTTCGAAGGTCGTTTCGGGGCCCGTATCAGACTTGGCGACCACCGAGACATTAAGTACATCAGTTCCTGTGGCAGTGTTGTTCAGGTCACCACCCACTTCACCGGCGATGAAGTCCAAGACATCACCCGGTGTCATGACCGTCCCGGGACCGTCATCTCGTTCGTTGAGGTCTCGCCCGAGTATTGAGACGTTATCATCGATCTGTCTCGGCCCCTCTACCGCTACAAACGATGTTTCCGTCGAGATATTGTCGGTACTGAGTTCTGAAACGTTGTTGACTACCGCATCGATAGTCTGACCGTTCAGATCACTTTCTTCGTAGAGTAAAGCGACCTGCTGGATATTCTCGTCTTGGAAGTTTGCGTCCGCTTCAAACTCAAGGGTTTCACCGAGCCGGAATTCCGGACGGTCCGACCCTTCAAGCGTTGATGCCGTGTCCTGAACGGTTGCCA
Organism: Halorubrum miltondacostae; assembly: GCF_041379815.1. NCBI lineage: Archaea > Methanobacteriati > Methanobacteriota > Halobacteria > Halobacteriales > Haloferacaceae > Halorubrum > Halorubrum miltondacostae. The sequence continues at coordinate 639,863 of NZ_JBEDNY010000002.1, read as the reverse complement.
TCGCGATGCCGACCGCTCGCGTTCTGGTGAAGTCATCGAAGTCCGCAACCGTGCCGTTAGTGATGGGCATCCCGTCTTCGTTGACTATGAGGAACACGTAGTCACCGGCACCGTCGCCGTCTTCAGACGGATTAAACTGAATACTCCCTGTCTCGCCGATGGTGAAGTTCCGAACGACCGTGGCGCTTTTGCCCTCAACGAGTTCATCAAACTGGGTGACTTGCCCGAGCCCCTCCTGCTGGATGTCGGTGTTTACCGCGACGAGCTTCGCTTGGGACTGATTAAACCGGGGATCTGCGTTGATATTGGTGTTCGCAGCAATACCGCCGAACCTGATCGAGATATTATCGTTCGATCCGTATACAGATACGCCCGCTTCGTCGGCGTTGGCCGAAGTAGCCACGGTTTGGGCGATCGGAATTGACGCATCTCCGAATTCAGACACTACAACACTCGTTCCCGGAACGTTGGTCGTCATTCCAGAGTCTGTTCCGGGAATGGACCGCGTCGCTGCGATAGCTCCGGGCCAGAGGCCAAGGTTGGATTCAACGTTTATGAATTCAACACCGCTACCGATTGGGTCTGCGAGAGTTTCAAACGTCGAGGTATCTCCATAGATGTCGGACGCGCCGTCTCTCTCAACAACAGCGCGGAATTCATAAATCGTCTCAGGTTGAAGGAATCGAGCCGTAGTACTGAACGAAGAGCCGTTCTGAGCAGTCTGGGATTCAGTCTCAGTGAATGTTGTCTCACCGTTCTCACGGAACTCGAAGCGGACCGTTACATTGTCGAGGCCACCTGTATTTTCGACTTCGCCACGGAGAACTTTCGAGTAAGCCAGTTGATTACCGTCTAAACTACCGTCGCTTGCGGCAAGTGTAGTGACGTTGATACCGGAGGAGGTATTTTCACTCTGTAACGTAGTCGATTGTGCTCCAGTGTTAGACTCCGACGTCGTATTCCCGTCATCGGTTCCCGACGTCGTATTCCCGTCATCGGTTCCCGACGTCGTATTCCCGTCATCGGTTCCCGAAGAATTGGTCGTTGATTCGTTCCCCCCTGCGTCAAACTGAGCGTCGAGTTGCTCGTTACCGCCGTCGAGCTCCTCAACGCCGTCGCCTCCGGAGGCAACAGCTCCGGATGGCATCATAGATGTAACCATCATGAATGCGAACATGATGGCAAAGACCTGCTCACGGCTCGGAAGTAGCATACAGACTGATACTATAGTCAACTAGTATAATAGTTTCCATCAGCTGAATATTTCTAACGATTGACTGCTGCCAGTTTCCGTCTTTCGGCGGTGATATTTCCAAAAAAGCACGACGAAGGCGAAGGTCGATTAGCTACTCGGTGACGGAGCCGCCGCAGGTGAACGTTTCAAATACACGGTCTTTCTGACGCCAGCACGGCAGGATTTGGGTGGTCACAAAAACTATGTACGGTGACTGTCGAATCAAGATGATGAAATCTGGTTCAACGCAGGCCCTCCTCTTTGCGCTAGCTGTTCTCTCCGCGGTCGCCTTCGGTGCGGCGGCGGTGGCCACCGCGTCAGAACACTACAGCGTGACCTCTGCGGGCAGTGTCGACGTTCCCGATCGAACGGTTACTCTAGGCGGTCAGGAGTTCAATATCGAGTCCGTCGGTCATGTGACGCCTGGCGAAACCGTCGAAGCGACGACGGAGGCACCAGAAGAAAAGGAGTATATTCTGTACCTGTACGACAATCAGGTAACTCGAGTCGATTTTAGCCGAATGACTGGGAATGACTCGGCGTCGTTCCCAACCGACGGACTTGAGCCAGGGACGTATGTTCTCGTCGTCCGGGCGGACCGGGAATTCAAGACCATCCATCCGGTTGTGGTTGCCGGCTATGAGCCGACCGTCGACACCCCCGGAGCGGTGACGCCCAGCGAGTCGTTCACCGTTGAAATCGATCCCGACGCCGAAAAGTACGAGGATGCGCCCGACATGGATTCGATCACGGTCGTTCGGACCGAGGACGGCGAAGCGGTCGAAGAGGTCGAAGCGACCCCGGTCGAGGGGAGTGACAACTACGAGGCCGAACTCACCGCGCCCGACGAGGAGGGGGACGTTCGGCTGTTGACGAGCGTGTTCGGCGAGGAGTCGATCGCGTACACCTCCGAGCAGGAGATACTCGCGCTCACGAACACGACCCTCACCGAGTCAGCGTTCGAGGTGGCGATCGACGAGGGAGCTTCGACAGCAGAGGTCTCCGAAAACGAGACGGTTGAGATCGTCGCTAACGTCGAGAACACCGGCGACTTTACCGGAGATGCGACCGTTGAATTGTCGCACGATGGCGATCCCGTTGATGACGTTACCGTGTCTCTCAACGGCAGCGAAAGCGCTGTCGCGACGTTGACCGACGACGCTGACAACATCGATCCGGGCGAGTTGGAGTACACGGTTTCGTCGGCCGATAGTACGGACACGCTAAACGTGACGATCACCGAGTCGACAGACGGAACAGGTGGGGAAGACGCGTCTGAGTCTCCGGAGAACGGCGCCGGGGGTGACGACGAGACTCCTGAGGGTGAGGCGACGAACGGTAGTTCCGACGGTGCGGGTACCGACACGGAGAAAGTAGACAACGGGACCAGCACTGGGAATACTGACACGGGAGCGGCCGGAAACGGTACTGACGACGGAGATGGACCGGAGAACGGCACCGATATCGACAGCAGCGAAAGCGCTTCCGGTGGTACTGAGACGACAGACGGCGATTCAACGAGTGGGGATGGACAGACCTCAGACTCGTCAAACGACACCGATGATGGTGCCATCGAGCCGAACGATCAAGTCGCTTCTTCTGATTCAGTCCCGCTCACTGGGGTTCCGCAGTTCCTCGCAGCAGTACTCACGATCGGGGTGCTCGCGCGTTCGCGAAGCCGGTAGCAATCAGTAGTCGTTTTCGCTGCGTGAGCGGTTCGGATACAGTCCGCAGGTCGCGTCCGAGGGCCCAGTCACTACATGAGATGGAGAGTGGTGAGAATTCACTTGTACCTTCGTGAAGTAGCCGTGGTCTTGGCTGTGTGCGTCGCTGAAGTACAACACCGATTTGTCATCAGACGATACGACAGTAGCAGTATGGACATCGCGGTCAATACTGATTTCTCCTCACTTGTTGGGCCCAACGGATAATCAAGACTAGATGAGTTAGAGACGCGCTCGCCGCGCGTGGAGACGACAGGGAGTTGCTTTCGTGACGAGATACAATCGCCGTTGTGTGAGTGGCGCAGTTAGCGTGGAGCATGCGGGTGTGCCGTCCAGCAGTAGGTTACGAGCTAGTGTTGTACTCGCCCCGATCAGAGTGGTGGAATTCGTTTTGAGCCGCTGTACTATCAGCAGACCGCAAGGGTCTCACTCTCGCGATTGTGGAAGGTAGTCGTCGTGTCAGGTTGCTGTTGCCGGCAAAGAGGCGGTTTCCCGTTTAAATATAGTTGTGAGGGACAGAGAATGTTGCTCTCAGTCGACGTCTTGCTGATCCCAGCGCTGCCGCACACGGGACGTTTCTCAGGGTTTGTGAGCTCAAAAAGATCAGCGAGCAATAGTGTCGACGAGCGACGGTTCCCGTCGCCGGCCGACAGCGCCTCACCGGTCAGTCACGAGCGCGTGCGATGATGACCGAGACGAGCAACGCGACGACCGCAGCGAGCGGTCCGAAGCCGGGCACCTCGTTGTCGGTACCCTCCTCAATGGTAACATCGACGGTGTCGGTGGTCGTCTCGCCGGTGACCGTGTCTGTCGCAATGAGCGTGACCGTGTACGTGCCGGTGGCGTTGTACTCGTGGGCGACGACCGCGTCGCTCACTGTCGTGCCGTCACCGAACTCCCACTCGTAGGTGACGTTCGCGGTCCGGTTGTCACTCGTGCTTCCCAGCGCGTCGAATTCGATGATGTCGCCGACTGACGCACTCGTTCGCTCGGCCGTGAGCGTTGCTGTGACCGGTTCCACCACCCGCACCGCGATCCGATCTGTATCGGAGACGCTCTGGTTCGCCGCGGTGAGCGTCACGTTGTATGTCCCTGTGGCGTTGTACGCGTGAGTGACGGTTTCGCCCGTTGCGTTGGTCCCGTCACCAAGCGTCCAGTTGTACGCGAGGTTCGTCCCCTCGCTGGCGGACGCATTGAACGAGATGGCCTCGGCGGGGTACACCCCGGTCTGGTTCGCGGAGATCTCCGCGGTGACCGGGTTGACGACGCTAACGGTGATCTCCTCCGTGTCGGACGCGCTCGCGTTCACCACAGTGAGCGTCACGTTGTACGTCCCGGTGGCGTCGTAGGCGTGGGTGACGGTCTCTCCGGTCGCACTCGTGCCGTCGCCGAGCGTCCACTCGTACGTGAGATCCGTTCCTTTGCTCCCGGAGGCGTCGAACGATATCACGTCGCCGGGGAACACCTCAGTTTGGTTCGCGGTGATCGCGGCCGTGACGGTCGGGTCGGACGGCTCGCCGCCGCCAGGACCATCATCGCCGTCGTTATCACTGTCCACAAAGACCGTCGCGTCTCGGGTGACGACCGGAATCGACTCGTTACTCTCGTTGAGTGCGGTCGCCTTGCTAAATGCGAGCTCGGTCTCGGCTGACTGGTCGATCGACTCCGCGGCGGTGAACTCGGCTGTCACGAGCGTCCCGTTGCCGGCCGTGCCCTCGATATTGTCCGTGGAAATACCGACATCGAGGGTTCCGTTCTCGTTGTCGACGTCCTCGACCGATATCGCGTCGGCACCGAGGAACGACCCCGCTTCGACCGACGTGACGTTCAGGATATCTGGGGCGAACGAGACGACGAAGTCGGCCGAAGTGACGTTCTCCGGCGTGTCGACCGTCACGTTCGTCGAGAGTGTGTCTCCGGCCACGACTGTGTCACTTTCGGGTTCGACGGCGATTTCGGTCGCATCCGCCGGCGGTAACTCGACCGGAAGCTGTTCGTCCTCCGTCACGGTGAGATCATACGTGCGCGTCGTATCGGCGAACGCATCGGACCCCTCGGGTGGGGACACATCCACCGTCACGTTCCCAGCCACCTCGACGCCGGGACGGTCGGCGCCCGGAAAGAGCAGGTCGCCGTCGGCGTTCGTCGTCTGGTCCCCGGTACCGATCGCGTATCCGTCTCCGTGAGTGTCTTCCCATTGAACGATTCGAACCCGCGCGTCTTCGACCGGCGTGTCGGTCTCGTCGACGACCGTGACGTTGAGAACGTTCGCCTCGGGGAGCGTGTAGTTTCCGAGGTCGGTGTCGCCCTCGACGATCGAATCGGGGCCAAACGTGTACAGGTCGGCTATTCCGTCACGCGTCGAGATGGCGTTACCCTCTACCTGTCCCTGATAACCGACTGCTGGACGAGACCCGTTTTCGACGCTGACGACGAAGCTACCCTCCGGGTCGATCTCAGCGCGGTCCGCTCCGGCGTTCTCTGTCAGGACGGTGACGACGCCCGCCGCCGGCTGATTGTCGGGTTTGAGGACAGTTCCGGACGCTGTTACGATCTCTCCCTCGAGCCACGGATCGAACGTGACATTCTGGGTGACGTTATCTCCGGTTCCATCGGCTGCCGTGCCGGTATTCGGATCAGCAACGCCACCGCCAGGTCCGCTGACGGCGCCCCACCAGTTACCGGTCGCTTCGATCGTCGCGTTACCGTCGGGCACTATCGCACCGAACTCCGCGTTGCCGGCGATCTCGTTCTGGCGGGCGTCGATGTAGCCTCCGTTACTGGCGTTGAGGCCGACGCGGTTGTCGCGGACGTCCACGTCCTGTAGGTACGCGTCTGCGCCACTGACCGAGACGACGCCCTGATCGTTGTCGACGAACACGTCGGCGTCGGCGAAGGCGCGTGCGTTCTCTCCGCCGACGCCGAGAGCGACCGACGTGTTCTCGATACGATTCTCGAACGTTTCGATCGTGACGCTGTAATCCGTGGTCGGGTCGAGCGGCGTCTCGACGCCGATACCGAACTCGGCGGTCGTAATGTCGTTCCGCTCTATGTCAATCTCTCTGAAGTCCTGCGCAGAGCCGACACCGACGCCGACATCGGTATTCGAGATATCGTTATTTTCGACGCGGACATCGCCGGCAAACCCGGCGTATCGTGCTGAGGTGATTGCGACACCGACTGCGGAGTCAGCGAGTTCGTTCCGGGTGACTTCGATGTCGAACGTGTCGCTTTCTGTGCCAGATGCCGACACGGAGACAGCGCCGAACGACTCCGTTCCGTTCACCGTGTTGTTGGTAACGACAGCGTCGGAGAGGTAACCGCTGTCCGCGGCGTCGAGAAGAACGCCGGCACTCTGGAACCGCGCATTCCCGAGGTCATTGTCGCGAACTTCGACGCCGGTGAGGTCCGCATCCTGTGCGACGGCACCGATGCCGGTGTCGTTGTAGCTCCCGCGAAGCGTGTTGCCGGCGATGAGTACACCGTCAACGATCGCGGTCGGGGAGACACCGATCCCGACGACCGTGCCGGTGTCGTTGGTCGCAGTCGTCGACCGGCTTGGCACGGTCATGGTAGCGCCCTCGACAGCGTCGGAATCGGACGTAACATCCCCGTCGCCGTAGACGGCATTCTCGAGGACCGCACTGCCGGTGGTGTCACCCAGTACGATCCCTTCTTGCGTCGGATCGTCGATGACATTCTGTCGGACGTACCAGCCGACGTTCGGGTCGGCGCCGTCAGAGGTTTCGGCCGCGATTCCCGTCGAGACGTTTCGGACCGTGTTATCGATGACTCCGACGTTCGTGGTGTTGCCGGCGAGAGTACCGATGCCGACATCGTAGTTCCGGACGTGGAACCCAGCGATTGAAACGTCGTCGACACCCCCCGAAACCACGAAGGCGGCCGTCCGCTCGTCGCCGCCATCGAGGATCGTCTCGGCGGGCGAGGCGACTGACGACGAACTCGTCTCGTAAGCCGCTTCGCTGACGAGCGCGACCGACTTCGTGACGTTGACCGTCTCGTTGTACGTCCCGTTCTCGACGACGATCAGCGCGTCCTCGGACTCGCCGTCAACCGCGGCCTGAATCGACGTGTAGTTGCCGTCGTCATCGCCGTACGACGATCCGACGTAGGCGCTCGGTGACCGCTCGTCGAGCGTGACAGTGGTGCGCGTCTCGCCGTTGACGGTGACGCTCGTCTCGGCCGCCGTCTGGTTCAGCCGCGGGAGCGGCGGCGGCGACACGGAGACGTCAGTGGAACCGTTCATCTCCAGCCCGAAGACGTCGTCCGGCGATATCGGGACCCCGCTGGCATTGGTCTGTATACGGTATCCGGTGCCGAAGAATTCGTCCGGAGCGGCGTCTCTGTACTCCACACTCGCCGCCTGAACCGCCGATCCGCTTTCGTTGACAACGTCGACCACGAGCGGGTGCCCCCGTTCCACTTCGACCGTACCGAGACTCGAGTTCGTCGTGTTGATTAGCGCAGCGTCGGCCGTGTCGCTCGTACCGACCGAAGGGGTAACACCTTCTGACGCGTCGGACGACGCGACAGAGTCGGGAGCGGTGGTAGTGGTGTCGCTGCCGGAGAGGTCGACGGTGCCGATGTTCTGTATGTCGACGTTTCCGTTCCGCTCGAAGCCCTCTTGGCTTCGGTCGGCTTCGAGGTACGTGAGATCGTACACGCCGCCGCTCTCGACTTCGACCGCGAAGGAACCGTCTGCTTCGGTCTCGGCCCATTCGTAGAGGAACTCGCCTGTGTCGCGGCGGTTGACGATGACGGACCGCTCGGCCACCGGGTCGCCGTCGGCCGTGGTGAGTTCGCCGGTGATCATCTCCGTCGCGGTCGAACCGTCGTCACCGTCGTCACCGCTGCCCCCGTCCTCCAGCGACGGCACGGTCTCGACGTGGAAGGCGTTTCGCGTTTCGGTGTAGTACGCGTCGCCACCGGTGTCAGCGACCAACGTGGCGAAGTGGAGCGTTCCGTCGTAGTCGCTGGCGTTGACCGTCGCTTCGAGCTCTTGGACGTTCCCTTCGGTCGTGACGGTCACGTCGTGCTCGTTCCAAGTGCCGTTGGGGTTGACCGTCTCGTTTGCGAACGCCGGATCGTCCACGTCGCCGGGTGCGGTGAGTATCCGAGCGGCGCTGTCGTTGACGCCGTCGCTGCTGTCGACGTCGACTCGGATCGTGACGTTGCCGGCGTCGACCCGGTTGTACTGGTCGGCGTCGCCGATCTCGACGCTTTCGAGCGCCGGTGGGGTGTTGTCGGCGGTCTCATCGTCGTCGTAGGTGACGAGCGTTGTCGTTCGCGTTTCCGTCGAGAGGACGCCGCTCGGGTTCCGACCGAGCATGCCGACGCCAACCTCGTCGCCGTCGGTGAGGTCCATATCAAGGAACCTGGAGAACGAGCCCTGACTGGTTCCATTTGCGACCACATCACCGTTAACCGTCACCGCGTACGGGTTATCCAAGTAGGCCTCGTTATCCTCCTTGAGTGCCCTGTAATCGAGGCGGTGTGGCGGCTGATCGGCCGCAAATACCCCGTGAACGTCGAGACTATTCGGGCCGAGAGTTAGAGACACGTCACCGGTGGCCGGGAGACGCTGGAATGCCGCTTCGAACTCCTCGCCGCCGGAAGGGTTCTCATATCTGTCGATTTGCCAGAGATCGCCGGAATTTGTCCGTGCGTTTACCGCGATATCAGCAGTCCCAGAAAGATGTACTTGCTGTGAACCACGGTCACCGACATCCCAGACGTAACCCGGTGAGATGGCGTCGTCATAGCGATTTGATGAGGAGTACAAGAAGATTCCGTAGTCTTCTCCCCTAGTACTCCGAAGGTAGCTGCTGTTCACTGTTGCGAACTCATCTGGCTGGACCACGTACTCGACCGGGCCTGTCACGTCGAGAACGTGGTAGACATCGTAGTAGACATCATCCACGTCAAGATCGGCACCACTTTCGTGTTGACTGCCCGGTGCAAAGGTGTGTGCCACGCTAGCGTTCACCCGGCTATCTGGCGTGAACCGGACCGTTTTTGCGTTCGTGCTGGCATACGGACCGCTCCACGTTGTAAATGAATTCTCGACCCGGAATTGGGCGCTCGGCGTTACCTGGACCGATCTGACGCCATCCTCAAATGCGGAGCCGTTCAGCGTGACGGGCACCGTCTCCGACTCATTGAGTGTCACGCTCTGCGTCTGCGAGACGTTCACCCACTCCGCGGTAGAGATCGGCTGGTTGGCTTCCTCGTCGAAGCCGGCGGAGTGAACGACGTACTTGTCTCCAGTCGCGAGGAACGTCGCCTTACCGTCCTCACCGATGTTCGTCACCGTCGTCTCGTCGCCGGATGCGATCCAAACCGGATCCCCTTCGACCGATCCGCGGTCACTGAAGGCCGTTTTCTCGACGGTGACGCGCTCCCCGGAGACGAATCCGAAGACCGCGCGATGCTGGTCGTCGGTTCGGTTCTCGACGAACACTATTTCGCCGGCGTACGACCCGCCGTCCACGTCGGTGGCGACGGAGTAGTTCAGCGTGGCCGATTCGTTCGCATTAAGCTCGACTCGGTCGCGTTCGACCCACGGCGTCTCGCTCGCGGTCCCGTCCGTGACGTCGGTCATCGACGGCTCGACGAGCAGCTCGACCGAATCGTCAGTCGGGTTCTCGAGGGTTAGCGTTCGGTTGATATGCGGCTCGTCACCGACGACACCGAGACTTTCGCTCGCGTTGGTGAGAATGAGACCGGGCGATACGGCGTCGCTTGCGTTCACCTGCCCGGTCCCCTGCGCGAACGCATCGGTCGGGGAGTCCGCGTCGCCGACGGGTGCGTCTGTCGTCGACAACAGCGTGTTTCGGACGCGATCGGGCGTGGCGTCCGGATCGGCGTCCAGCATCATGGCCACGACGCCGCTCACGTGGGGCGTCGCCATGCTCGTTCCGCTGTATTCGACGTACGGGTCAGGCGTGTCGCTACCGGCAGCCCCGCCGGCGTTCGGCGCGGCAATACTGACGCCGGGTGCGACGAGATCCGGCTTGACTATCCCCGCCGTTGTGGGGCCTCGCGAGGAGAAGCTCGCGAGCGTGCCCGTCGAACCGTCCGTAGCGCCGACCGTAATACTGGATGGCGCAAGCGCGGGTGAGCCGATTGTCTGGCGGTCGGGACCGTTGTTTCCGGCGGCGGCCACGACGATTGACCCATTCGCCTCGGCTTGTTCAACGGCTTCAACGATCGGGTCGTCGATGTCTCCTGGTCCGCCGAGACTCATCGAGATGATGTCGGCACCGTTCGTATCAGCATACTCGATGCCCTCAATGACCTGCGAGATCGCCCCGGCACCGTCGTCACCGAGCACTTTCACGTCCATGATATCGGCGCCAGGCGCGACACCAGTGAAGTTCTCGTCTACGGAGCCGTCACCGGCGACCGTCCCGGCGACGTGGGTTCCGTGACCGTTACGATCGCCAATTCCATCGCCGGTGAAATCGGTTTGGTTGATAACCGTGTCGTTAAGATCCGGGTGGGTGGCGTCGACGCCCGTGTCCAACACGGCCACCGTCACGCCAGACCCATTCACACCGTACTGCCGTTGAGCCCGGTCACCTGCGATCGCTTCGACAGACTCGTTGAGCGACACGTCGACTGTGTAATCGAGATAGACAGAGTCGAGTCCGAACTCGTTGTCCAGTCGTTCAATCGCCGTTCTACCGGCGCTTTTGTCGATCGTGGTGGCGCTCGCGCCGACCGAATCGAGCGAGCGCGTGTCGGAGAGTCCAGAGATGGCGTCCATGGTCCCGACCGATGATGAGCTCGCCTCACCCGTGTCAACGATAACAGGAATCACGTCGGCTTTGGCATCGGTCAGGCCCTGTTCGATGAGAAGTTCGACATTGAACAGTTTCGGATCGTACACCGAGAAGTCGACGTCGCTCGGATAGACGTACGTCGAACCACCGGCCTCAACGACCCGAATATTCGCTGTCGTCTGACTGGTCACGGACCACCCGTCCGGTGTCTCGGTGAGGTGGACCGTTTCACCGGTAACCAGCGTGATAGTGTGACCCGTAGCATCGGTCTCATTGTTCGAATTATATTCGGTTCCGTCTGTCTGGCGAAGTCCTGTCGCCACACTTCTGTCGCCGGAGACAGATGGGCCGCCAATTCCGCCGCCCGCAGCAGCCGTAGATTCAACCGAAAGGTTTTGCGTTCCCTCCACGTTTGGTGACGACGGTCCGGCAGCCAGCGCCGGTGCCGCCATGCTGAGTACCATGACGACCGCCATCACAACGGCAAAAAATGAGGTAGCTGCTTCAGAAGATCCGATCGCTGTTCGCTTCGTATCGCGTGTCGATGAGTCAGTCGCCATTTGCTCCCCGCCCCACCGGTGAGAATCCAACTAATGTTACCATTTGGAAACGATGTCACAGCCATATGATTCTTGTCTAATAAATGTTCTGAGCAGTTGAGGTAGTGTTTAGGTAAGCTGATTCCATGCGAAGGCGAACGCTTGTAACCAATTTTCGGCGGTGCTTGGTTCGGCGTGGCTAAACGTGTTTGAGAACTGGTTTGTTCGACGTTTTACTTCACGGAAAAAACGTTCGACGGCATTCCGGTTCCCATGTGCGACGTGTTGGCATCGGAGCCCGTGGCGATGGCAGGCAGCGTGTAACCACGGCGCACCATCGACGAGAAAGACTGCGTCGTCGACCTGATGTTTCTCACGCAGTTCTGAGAGAAACATCGAGGACACAGCGCTATTCCTCGTCGAATAGAGTCGAACATGGAGCATGCGATTCGTGTCGGGATCGACGGCAGCATACAGCCAATACTGCTCAGAATTGAGCTGAATCACGGTCTCATCGACCGCAACGTGATTCGGGTCGACACCGCCTGTCGGCTGTAGATCGGCTTTCTGTATCCACCGATGGACGGTGGTCCGATGGCGATCGACACCCAACCTCTCAAGAACCGAGACGGTATCCGAGAGTGATAATCCAGCCAAATGGAGTCGGATACCGAGCTTCATCGCCGGCTCGGGTGTCGCCTCTCGTTCCAGAAAATCTAATTCGATACAACCGCTATCGCCGCTGAGGCGGTCGAAACTGAGCATGAACCACTCGACCTTTTGACCGCCTCATCCTTCGACCTTATCTCAACACCGCCAAGTGACCTGTCCCTACCTATAAACGAATTGGGAAGAGATTAATCCGCAGACGACAGGCGATCGAGAGCGGATGGTCACCTACCGAGACCGAGAGAGAACTCTCCCAAACAGCGCGAGCGCGAACAGGCCCGAGAGAACGCTGAATCCCGGCGTGTCATCAGTCGTCACACCATCAGTAGTGTTCTGTGCGGCGGTGTCGCCGTCCACGCTGACTACGCCGAGACGCGCCTCGTTGAGCCGGTTCCCGGTAAGCGAGAGTGTCGTGTTTTCGGGCGTATCGAACGCAACGCTGAAGGAGAGATCGACCTCCTCGCCCGGTGCGACGGAGACGGTACGTTCGGCGACGGCGAGTCCGTTTCGCCGAAGTGTTAGATCGTCGTTGACAGCGGTCTCCCCCATGTTCGTGAGAACGACGGTCACGGTTTCGTTCGATCCTAGAGACGCTTGTGATGGAAGCCTACTCTCGGCGATGTTGATCGGACTGGGATTCGCCGTCACAGCGGTTTCGTCTGATTCAATCTGCGTCACATTCTCGCGGGCCGCTACCGCACGAACAGTGGTACGGTCGGCGAAAGCAGCCACTACGCTTCGAGACGCAAACTGCTGGACTTCGGTCGCGTTCGCGTCACGAAGCGCCGTCGCAACGGAGTCGGTGTCGCCGTTCACGTGAACGATGACGCCGACGCGTTCACGTGAGTCGAGGTTAGCTCTCACCTCGTCGCCGACCGTCTCTGGCCAGTCGTCATCCGAGGACGCTGAATCATCCGATTCGTCGGATGCGCTGGTGGATCCATCCGTTGACGACTCATCATCAGTCGAGTCGGTGTTACCGTTCCCGGAATTCGGCGGGGACTTCTCGTCGGGAGCGTTTTCGGGGTCCTCGCCAGTGATGTTCGATGACGACCCGTTTTCGGTGGAACCGGGATCGGCGCTGTCCCCGGAGCCAGACGGGGTAGACTCGTTTTCCGGGAGGCGAACCGTCGTTCCACTCGTCTCTACTGGGAGGTCTTCGACGGCCGGATCGACCGCGGAAGCCTCCGTGAACTCGAAGGTGAGGTTACCGGTGGCGTTCCCATCGACGGTGACGGTTACCGTGGCGAGTACGCCCTCACCGGTGATGCCCGACTCGACCACCGTGCGCGATTCGGCGTACGAGATCATCTGCTCGTCGGGATTGGCACCGGCCGTGCCGACGATGGTACCCGCACCGTCGCCGAGGTAGGCTCCCGATGAGACGTCATCGACCTCGACGCGGTCGGGATCATAGGCGGCCGCGAAGTCGATTCCGTACACTGCCTCGGTGGCGTTCGCCCTCACCGACAACGTGATCGTCTCGTTCGGTTCGGCCTCTTCCGGTGCCTCGATCGCGAGTGACACAGCATGCGTATCGCCGGCTGCTCCAGCCGCACCGATCCCTATCGCCGCGATCACGATACACAGAAGCCCCCCAAAGACGAGCCACCGTCGGGCAGATGTCGGCGGGCGGCGTCGGCGTCTCATGTGTGAGGCGGACCGCCGGAGGTGGGCGCTCCGCTGTCAGTGGGTCGGAGGTTTGTGCCCCGCGGATTAGTCGGTCGGTCGCTACACATCGATTGCCCTCACTTCGTCGGTTTCCGTGGTGGAGACACCATCTGAGCCGGGCTCGTCGCGAAGCGATGATACGCTCTCGGCGAGATCAGCCGTCGAGCGAGTCGTGCCGTCATCAGTCCACGCCTCGGTCCGCCAGTTCTGGCCGAGTACCGTGAGATCGGCGATGCCCACCTCTCCGTCGTTGGTCAGGTCAGCGTCGGCGGCGTACTCGGCGTCGCCGCGGGTAGAGTCGTACGCGAGCGCCAGGAACCGGAGGTCAAATAGGTCGACGCGTCCGTCTCCAGTCACGTCGCCAGGTTCACGAACAGTCGTAGCGGCGTTTCCGGTACTCGAACCACCGCTCTCGGTGACCACGGTCGCGGTGATGTTCGTCCGGGCGTAGTCGCCGTCCGATCCTCCGTTCCACGTCGATTCGTTAAACTCGAGCGTGTAGATCGCACTGTCGTTGCCGACGACCTCGCGGTCGACGACCGGCGCGTCTGCGTCGATCGTCGCATTCGATAGTTGCGCGTCGGAGATCGGTTGCGACGTGTTGACCCGAACGTCGACGGTCGAGTTGGCGTAGACGGTCTCCGTCAGCACCGTCGCGTTCACGTCCGGCGCAAGCGTGTCGGTGACATCGACTGTCGTGGAGTCGGTCCGCACGGACACCGCCTCGTTGCGTTCGTCGGTGAGTGTCGCGTCGGCCACCGCGAGGTCGGTCGAAACTGGCTCGTCGACGTCGGCGCTCGCCCGCAACGTCACCGTAGCGAGTGTTCCCTCCCCGGAGACGCCGTCGGAACTTTGTCTCGCCTCGCCGAGTTCGACGGAGCCGGACCCCTCGTCGACGATCGGCTGGATGGATGTCGTCTCACCTCCGTCGCGTTCCAGGAAGGACCCGTACTCGACCGACTCGACCGCGAACACCGCCGAGTCGTACTCGAAGACGAACTCGGACCCAGTAATATTCACGGACGTGTCGACACGGATGTCGACCGTCATCGTCTCGTTGGCGGCGACAGTCTCGCGGTCCGGGACGACGCTGACCGTGGTCGGCGAGGCGTCATCGCCGTCCGTCACGTTCTCGTCGGAGACCCGGCAGGCCGAACTGATGTACGACGAGTCGCCGGTCAGCGCCACGTCGATGAGCGCGTCCTCGTACTGGGGGGTTCCCGGCCCGAGACACGTGTCCGCAAGGGCGTCCTCAGCACGATCGCGCTCCGTTTCGGAGAGGTCGGCGACGGTCACGACGCTTTCCGGGAACGTCTCGACGAAGTACGTCGACTCGAAGGGACTCTCGTCGCCGGTTACTCGCCAGTCGTCGCGGAACCCGTCGTACAGCCGGTCGGGATTCAGCGGCCGGTCGAGCGCGGTCCCGTTCTCGAAGGCGACGTCGTTCGACTGGTTACCATCGACGTTGCCCAACAGCCCCTCGACGTTATTTTCGCGGTCGGGGTGTAGCGAGAGCGCGAGGTCGAGTCGGTCACCCGCGACAGTCGCCGTGAGGTGTTCGTCGGTCGCGGTGACTTCGTCGTCGTCGCCAGCGTAATAGACTGTGTAGGTGTTCGCCTGTCGACGGATCTCACCCGTACCGTTGTCCACCGAAACCGTTTCGCCGTCCGTGATGGAGATCGGCTCTCCGTCGATCGAGACCGGCACGTTCGCCTCAGCGTCGATCACGACGCTGGAATTCCCGACGACGGTTCCGGTAGCGTTGTTGTTCGACACCGAATCGCTGACGGGGGACTGACGCGCCGCGACGAGGAGGTCGCCGCGCGGCTCCTGAGCCAGCACGAAGTCACCGGCCGCCATGAAGTCGTACGACACCCCGTCGAAGGTCGTGATGTGCGGGTCGCCGGTGCTGTACCCGGTAACGAACTCTTGGTTGACCACGTCGACGGTCGCCGCAGCGTCGTCGTCCGCCGTAGACACCGCGGCGGTGATGACGCCCGGACTGTCTGGCGTCGCGGTGAACGCGACGGATCGACTCTCACCGGGCGCGAGCGTGACCGAGCGTGACGTGACAACCTCGTCAGCAAAGCTCGCAGAGACCGTTTGCGTTCCATTCGCCTCACCAGTGTTCGTGATATCGGCCGTGTACGTGAGCGCCGCGTCGACGCTCGCACTGGCCGGGGCGTTCACGCTGGTTACCGCGAATTCGGCGCGGTCGGTCGCTGTGTCATCAACGGGCACCGTCTCACTGCGACGGTCGGTCGAAATGGTAACCGAATTCGTCGTCGCGTCGGCGTCGATCGGCACTCCCTCGAAAGTCACCTCCGTCGAGGCGTTCGCGTCGAGGGTGACCGGCCTCGAGTCGACAAAGTAGGACTCTTCAGACCCTGTCCGGACGTCGAGTCCTACGTTCCGGACTGTCGGCCGGTTACCGGTGTTGGTGACCGTCGCAGTGACTGTGACAGCTTCGCTACCGGAGGTCGACTCGTTGGTAACAGAGATATCGCTAACGGCGAATGCGATGTCCGTCGCGTCGAGTGCGGGTACCTGAATCGCCCTCGTCGTTCCCTCCTCCGTCACGTACGCGACATCATCAACAAGCGTGTTACCGGCGATCCAGTGGGGGGTCCCGTACACGTCGGTCGATGTCCCCCCGACCGCGTCGTACACGACCGCCGTGCGAACCGGGTCCTCATCGGATCGAACGGTTGCGAGGTATCCACGATCGTCGTTGAGCTGGTAGCCCTCGATAGCGTCGTCGACGCTCCAGCGCTGCTCGCCGGTCGACGCGTCGAGACGAACGAACTCAGTCCCGACGGCATACAGCCCGGTATCCATGTCGTGGAAGTTCACCCAGCCGCCGGAAACGTTTCCGACGTGCGTCGGCTCTCCGGTCGCGTTGACGCGGGTTAACCCTCCCACACCGTTACCGTAATCCACGGAGATCAAGTAGCCGTCATCAAGCGCCGTAACATCGCTCAGATATCCACCCAAGTCGTCTTCATGGATCCGACGCGCGCTCGTTCCGGGGGACCCAGTCTGGTAGATGACGACTTCCTGACCGACTTCAACGGCGATCGTTCCGTCGTTCGCGTGGGATATCTCCCCGCCGTAGTCGTCGAGCGGTACACTCCACCGCACGTCGCCGTCGAGCGAGAGCGCGTACAGCCGATCATCGCTTTCGGTCGCGTACACCGTGTCGTGCGTCCGATGGAGATCACGCACGCTCAGGTTGGAGACGTTCATCGTCACGTCACCGGTGTCGACGTCGATTCCGAGCAACCGATCGTCAGCATCGGCGTAGATGGTGCCGTACGCGAGCTGTCGATCGACCGCGTCGCTCGCCGCAGTGTAAATGTATTCTGACTCGACAGTCCAACGGGTATCACCGGTGGCCGGATCGTAGCCGATCAACGTGTCTTCGCCTTCAGCGATCAGGATGCCGTCATCAACCCCGGCGACGGTGAGATAGCCCTCGCGGCGCTGTTCCCAGATGACCTCACCGGTCGTCGGATCGAGCGCGACGAGCGTAGAGTTCTCGTAGTCGTCGGTTGGGTACGTTGTGAACAGCGTCCCGTTCTGTTCGAGTATCTGCTCCCCCTCCTGACCGCTGGTCGAACGGTTGTCACCGACAGTCCAACGCACGTTCTCCGGATCTGGTTTGGTCAGTTCGTCGGCGTCGTAGACCTCGACGACCCAACGGTAATCTTCCTCGTCTTCGGTGGCAAGATAGACGTCGAGCTGCGTCGAGTGCGTTCCGTTGTGATCGGACGTGAGCGTCACTGACTCCGTCTCGTCCGGGCCGAGCGTGAGCGTCGTCTCGTCGACGAGTTCACCCTCGACGTAGAGACCGACAGTCTGGGCCTCCTCGACACCGCCGGTGTTGGTAATCGATCCATTCACTTCGAGTGACTCGTTTTCTTCAACGACATCCGGATACTCGGCGTCCACAATTCCGAAGCGCGCGGGAGAATCAACGACCTCCACTGGAAGCGCGTCGCTGTCGTTTTCAGAGCTGACGAAGAGGGTGTAATTTCCGGGGGCAAGGTCGACGGCATTAAAGCCGAATTCGATAGTCGCGGTCTCATCGCGATTGAGAGAGACGCTCGTGGGTGCCGCGCTTATGCTCGCGGTCTCGTTCTCGACGATAGCCGCGATCGACTGAGTGGCAGCCGTGTCACCGTCGTTCGTGACGGTCGCAACCGCCTGTAGATCCCCATCCGGCCCAACGCTGTCGTCAGTAGCGTTTTCATCGATATCGACGTTGAAATCGGCGGAGTCGGGAACCGGATCCGTGGCGTTCTGTTCCACAACGATGGTTCCGTTGGCGCTTTCGCCTCGATACGTCGCGTTCAGCGTTGTAGTACCGACACCTTCCGCCGTGACGGTCCCGTCGTCGGCCACGCTCGCGACGGTCTCGTCCCCAGAGCGCAGCTCTGCCGCGTCGGTGACGTCGGTGACCGTGCCGTTCGACAGCGTCGCGTTCACCGTCAGCGACGTTTCAGACTCGTTGTCGATCGCGTCGTCGGCGAGCGAGAGATCGATCGATTCCGGCGGTTCGGTCGCCGTGATGTTCGTCACGTAGATCGTGTACTCGCCGGGCCAGACAGCGGCTCCGACCCGGACCTGCGTGCCAGCAGGAAGATCACGCGGGACGGTCCCCGAGAGGACCCCGTCCGGGTCGCCCTCGTTTGCGAGCTGTATCTCGTTCTGATTGTAGTTGCCCGGCGGATATAGCAGCAGCCGGATGTTGCCCGGCTCACTCGCGAACGTACTCGACTCGTACCGGGCCGTGATCCGAGTCCCGTTCGAGAGCCCGGTTGCGTTGCGGGCCACGCCGATCGTGCTCGGCCCACCGTCGACGTGTAGCCGGACGCTCCCACCGTACTCGGTCGAGAAGCCGCCGTCGCCGGGGGTTGGGGAGCCATCACGCTCGTCGCCGGTGCGGAACCGGTGGTTGACCGTCCACCCCTCAAGGCCCTCGTCGAACGTCGCCTCGAACGGGATGGAGATGCGTTCCGACTCGCCCTGCCAGACCAACGTCGGGTATCCCTCGAGGTCGACTTGCCAAACGGTCTCGAAGTCGAGCCCGGTCATGTTGTCGGCCGCAGCCGTGCCAGTCATCTGTGCCGTCGTCAGGCCGGTCCCGTTCCCGGCGGAGGTGGCCTGACCGGTCGATTCCTCGTCCCAGTAGGAACTGGTGACCGTTCCGGTGTCGCGATATTTCGTGTTGTTGCCGACGAGCCCACCTGAGTCGGAAGAGTCGGCTACGGTTCCGGTCGCGAACGTCTGTCGGACAACGTTGCCGTTCTCACCGACGAGTCCACCGACACGCGTCGATCCGGTGACGGTGCTGCTCGCCGACGCGTACTCAATCGTCCCCTGGCCACCGACGGTTCCAGCGAGTCCACCGACCCCAGCGGATCCGTTCACGCTACTGTCAGCAGTTGCGTATCGAACGGTGCCTTGGGTCAGTCCGACGAGCCCGCCAACTCGATCAGTGCCGTTGACGTCGACCGTTGCCACCGTACGTGTGATCTCGGCGTCGTTGAAGCCGACGAGCCCACCGACGTTCGCGGTTCCACGGACCGTGCCACTGGCCGACGAATCGGAAATTCGGCCGCCCGGGTAGTTCAATCCGACGAGGCCACCGATCGTCCCTTCGCTCCCCTCCACTTGAACGCTCGTCGACGACCCATCGATCGTGCCCGCGTTGAAGCCGACGAGGCCACCGATATCGGTCCGACCGTTCACTGAACCGGACACAGAGGCGTTCTCGATTGTCCCAGTATTCCGCCCGGCGAGACCACCGGTCCGGATATCGCCGCGGATCGAGACCGAGTCGAGGGTCAGGTCGTGAACCGAACCACTGACAAACCGGAAGAGCCCCATGAAGTCCGTCTCGGGACGATCGACGTGGAGACCGGTGATCGCGTGGCCCGCGCCCTCCAGCGTCCCGTCGAAGGAGCCACTAGTCCCGATCGGGCGGAATCCACTGCCGTTGTGCCACTCGCTAGTGGATGACGCGTCAATATCGTTACCAAGCGTGTAGTTCGCGTCGAGATCGTCCTCAATCGTCCGTAGCTCGGAGGCGTTCGTGACGACGTACGGAGCGTCCTCGGTTCCGTTGCCAGCCAGCTCGCTCAGGGCTACGTCGACCGGGCCGGCGTCGTCCGCGAGGACCTCGATCCCGCCGATGGTAGCGTTCGCGTCTGCGATCAGATACTCCTCGTCGGTGTCCGTGTCCAGGCGCAGGTCGGTGACCGCGACGGTCCGCTCACCCGACGTGTTCGGCGCGGTGGCCGAGACGGTTCCGGAGACGGCGAGCGTCCCGTTCGTCACGTCGTCGGCGCTGTAGTCGATCGTCAGGTCGTCTTCGGTCTCGTTCGTGTCCCCGTCCGAAGTACCTCCGAGAGAAAACCCGTCGAATCGAACGTCGACCTCGCCGGAGTCGTTGGCGAGGGTCGTGTTCTCAACGACGACCTCCACCTCGTACGACTCCGTCGCACCGCTTTCGACCGAGGTCGGTGAGACGGACGAGGCGGTCGCGTTCACGAACGGACCGCCCCCGGCTCCACCGCCACCATCGGGACCGTCGTCGGGCCCTTCCGTGCCGTTACCGACGACCTCGAAATCGGCGTCAGCGGTGTAGAAATTCCCGTCATCGTCGGCCGCCCATACGGTGGCACTCACGAAGCTATCGTTCGCGGCGTACTCCGGGACGGGAATCTCTCCATCGGCGTTTGTCGAGATCCGACCGATACCGTTCCCTTCGGCGAACGTGTCGGGGTTCTCGTGTTCGAAGCCAGCGAACGCGAGTCCGGAGGCCTCAGTGCCGTCGGGCGTGGTGAAATTCAGCGTCACGTTCTCGCCCGGGGCGACGACGGAGTCACCCACGACTTCTACCGAGCCGGGCAGGTCAAACACGTTCACTATATATCCGCCCGGATCGTCGTACCGGTTCGCGGACGTGTAGGCGTTGTACGGCGCGATATCGCGCGGAACGGAGACCGTCTCTGCGCCGGTACCGGTCTCGTTTGTCACGATCTCCCCGGTCGCGTACGAGTCCACGTCGTCACCGTTCTCCAGCGCGTTGTACTGGATCGGAACGTCTCCAGCGCCGCTACCGTCCCCGGTCCGTTCGGCTTCACCGCGGAACTCGGTCGTTTCCCCGGCTACCGAGCCATATCCACCTTCGAGGTCGATCTCGTACTTCTGGATATCGGCGAACAGCGACTCTGAGACTGTCGTGCCGTCGTGTGTCATCGTCGCGCTGCCGTCGATATTCGCGCCGTCGATAGCGTTGGTTGTCGGAATCGACACGACCGCGTTCCCGGTCTCGTTCGTTGTGACGGTCCGATCCGCCAGCGGGACCCCGTTGTAATCTACCCGAGCGAAGACGGTGACCGCCTCGTTCGCGATCGCGGACCCGTTCTGGGTCGCCTCAACGTCGAAGGTGAGATTCGATCCCGGCTCAACGGTGTAGCTTCGCGGCTCCACTGACAGCTCGACCGAGCCGTCGCTCGGAGCGTCGCCATCGTCAGTCTCGTCGTCTCCCGGTGTCGGGTCTTCGACATTGAGATAGTCGTTTTCGAGGATTTGTGTCCCGTCCGTCGTTCGGATGTCGACATCGAGCGAGTCCACGTCCTCCGGCACGTAATCGACGGAGAAGAATCCGTTTTCACCAGTCACCGCCGTTTCGTTCGCGATCACGGTGTCGTTGCCGTCGGGCGTGAACTCCACGATGACCTCGGTGTTCGCCACTGGGCCGTTCCCGTCGATCAGGTAGCCGCCGTAGGAGGAGCGTTCGTCGGCGAGAGCGTTTTGTAGATCGAACAAGCTCGACCGGAAGACCAGTTCCCTCGCTCGCACGCCATGTGTTGTGGTTGCTCCCGTTCGGTCGAGTTCCGCCGTGGCCTCATACCGGCCTGGCTCTCGGGGGGTCACCGGGACGGTAAGGAAGCCGTCAGCGTCCGTCTCGGCCAGTCGTTCATCGATAACTGTCCCGTTCGGTGCGGTGATCGTAACGGTCACCGACTCGTTCGCCTGGCCGAACTCACCGTTTCGAACGAGGAAATCGAGGTCGCTCTCCTCGCCGGTCGGAACGTTCTCGAACTCCCGTTCCGCCGGCTGGATCCGCGGACCGACGACGGGGTTGATCGTGGCCGATGCCTCTCCGTTCGCTCGGTCGACGGTTACTTCGTAGGTGCCGGAGGGCGCGTCCTCGAGGTCGTACTCGACGCTCGCGCGACCGTCCTCGCCGGTCGTCGCGGTGAACTCCTCGGCGGTTCCGTCCGGTGCCTCGACCGTCACGTTCAGCGACTCGCCCGCGATGACACTCGGCGGATCAGTGTCGTTGAACGCGCCGACGAAGATTTCCATCGTCCCGTTGGCCTCGAAGGAGGCGCCCGTTGGGATGGCGGTCACCGAGACACGCGTGTCCCCAGTGTACGAGTCGTCGCTGTCAGCGGTCGAAAGACTCCCGCCATCGGATCCGTCCGACGTGGCGGAGAACCCGAGGCTCCGTTCGGTGTCGTTTTTTCGAGGTTCGCTGTCGGCATTCGACGCGAGATCCCGAGTCGCCTCTGAAGTGGTATCGGTGCTGGTCGTGGGGTTACTGTGGGCAGTGTTGGCGTTCAGACTATCGGCAGTAGTGCTCTCAGTTGCCCCCTCCGTCGCCGCAGCAAGTCCACCGAAGGCGACGCTGCCGGCGACCATCGAGAGCACCATCACCACCGCAAAAAAGATCGCCCACGCCTGCTCGCGCCGATTCGTCATCGACGCACCCCCGCTCGAAGCGCGCCGCCCCGCGTCATCCACGGTCGAAGGGTCCCTCCCGTGGTCGGGATGTGAAACAGTCCGCACCCCTCAAGCGTACTCTTCTCCGCACTATGCTGGCTTCCAGCCGCACCACCCAAATCAACGCCTGTGCGGCGGTCTCCACACAGAACGTCCCGCTCCCCTGCCTGCAGCATGTTTCTATCGGCATGGTAATTACAGTATAATAAAACTTCGTGGCGAGAGAACTGTTCACACATCGAATAGAACGCGGAGCCAGTCGGTGGAACCGCCCGTGGGGGTTTCCTCGGGTCGACTGCTCCAGTTCGTCACCTCCGGCATCGTCCGGCGAACCAAGCCGCCTGCTGGAGTCGCCGCGGAGAGATCGCCTCAGTTGCTCTCGACGTCGATCCAGAGGTGAAGTTCGCGGTACGCGTTCTCGGTCGTCGGATCTTCCGGAACGGAATCGCGATAGAGGAGGTACTGTACCCGGAGGTTCTCACCCGCGCGCGTCGGCCGAAGCGTGTGCCGCTCGCGGTGGGTCTCGTTGTGTTCGACGGTCGCGTCGAACCGATCGAGTTCGGTCCGTTCGAGTACCGTCGTGGAGTTGTTGACCGTCTCGACCTCCTGTAGCTGGACCACGACGTGGTACTCCGTCGGCTCGTACTCGTTGTTCCCGATACCGACGATCAGCTCGGCGGTGTCGTTGACGGCCAGCGTCTCCGGATAGTCGTCGGCGACCAGCTCGCCATCGGGCGTCTCAGTGAGCAGGTAGAACTCCGAGAACTGCTCGCCTTGGGGCGGGACGGCGACCGCGTAGCCGACGCTCGCCACGGCGAGCAGCACGGAGACGGCGAGGACGACGTTGAGCGCGGCGTCGGTCCGATCGTCCGGCTCGAACAGCTCGCTCTCGGCGGCGGCGAGCCACTCGCGGTACGGGACGGCGAACCGCTCGTCGGGCGGAAGCGCCCACCGCCGACGCGCGGCGACCGCGACGCAGCTGAGGGTGAACCCGGCGACCGCGGTCACCACCGGCACCAGCCGGATCCCCCACGGCGTGAAGTTCAATATGAGCCCGATGAGCGGCACGACCGCGATCGAGAGGCCGAACGAGAGCGCGACGCGCTCGATCCCGTCGATCCCCGAGCGGTCGGCCGCGGTCGCTCCGGGGTCACCCCCGCCCGAGTCGGTGGCCGGTTGGGCGTCCGCCGCCTCGGTCCCCGGAACGGGAGCCGGTCTGTCTTCCGACTCGGGCCCGGATCGCTCGGGGTCGGCAGTCTCGGTCGCCGTGGGGGAGCCACCAGCTTCCGGAAACAGCGCCGCAATGAACGCGTAGCCGGGAAGAAACAGCACGAACCCCAGCCCGAAAAGCACTCGCAGCGGCGTCTCGTTGATTACTGGGACAAAAATCGTAATTAACGTTGCGAGCGTGACGAGCGTCGTCGCTGCGAGATCGGCAGGAAGCCGGCGAACCGGACCGGGGATGACCAGCCAAAACTCCCGCCGATCTGCCATACGTCACTCAAAAGAGACGACGGACAAAAACAACTCGATCGCCGGAACACTGATCGGTCGCCACGGGCGGACGCACCACAGCATTGATATTTAGTTACACAAACTGTTCCACAATGTCTGTCGGGAGACGGCGGCGGTTCATTTACGGCGTCGTCGCGTGGATGCTCGGGGCGACGGTGATCCTGACGCTGCTCGACTCGCTGGAACTCGAGCTCTTCTTCGTGCTCTCGCTCATCGGGCTGCTGGTCGTCGTCGAGCTAACCGCGCCGTTCAACGTGACGCCGCGCTGGCGACGGCGGCTGATACCCGTCGTTCTCGCCGGCCTCGCGGGATTCGGCTACATCGTCGTCAGACGGATCCTCGAGATCCTCCCGGAGGGGGTCCTGTAAATGCGGCTCCCGTCGACGCCACGGATCGTGTTGTACGCGCTGGCGGCGGCCGTCGGTCTCGCGCTCATCGTCGCAGCAAGCACGAGTGGCGCGGCGTTCGGCGCGTACAACGTTGCGTGGGACGGGACGAGCGACTTCCGGGATCTCGCGGATCAGCAAACGGACAGTCGGGTCGTGCTTGACGCGGACCCATACGAGCGAGGCGGCGCCAACGAGACGGTTGCCGTCGTCCTCGCACCGACGGCTCCGTACAGCGAGGAAGACGCGCGGCGCGTCCGGGAGTTCGTTACAGCCGGCGGAACGCTCGTGATTGCGGACGACTTCGGACCGGCCGGAAACGCACTCCTCGACGGTGTGGGCGCAAGCGCACGGTTTAATCGGACGGCGCTTCGAGACGAGCGACACTATTACCGAGCGCCGTCGCTTCCGGTGGCAACGAACGTCAGCGAGACGCGCTACACCAGAGGCGTCGACCGATTGACGCTGAACAGGGGCACCGCGATCGACGCGGGGAACGCGACGGTCGTCGCCACCACGTCACCGTTCGCGTACCTCGATCGAAACGGGACCGGCAGTCTGTCGACCGGCGACGAGTTGGGCGCGTACGCGGTCGTGACTACCGAATCCGTCGGCGAGGGACGGGTCATCGCCATCGGCGATCCGAGTCTGTTCATCAACGCGATGCTATCACAGCCGGACAACACGGCGTTCGCAACGGCGGTCTTCGACGCCCACGACCGCGCGCTGTTGGACTACTCACACGCCGGCGAACAGCCACCGCTCGCTGTCGCCGCGCTCCGATTCAACTCATCGACGGCACTCCAGCTTGGGGGTGGGGCGCTCGGTATTGGCATCGTCTGGGGACGCGCGTGGCTCTTCACGAGACTCGCGGTCGCGCTTCAGTGGCCCCTCTCATGGGTGCTTTCGCCGGAACAGCGACGCCGACTCCCGACGTGGCTCCGTAGCGGAGTGAACGACTCCCGCCCCGTCGATGAAGCGGCGATTCTTGAC
The DNA here is from genome assembly GCF_041379815.1 of Halorubrum miltondacostae. Lineage (NCBI taxonomy): Archaea > Methanobacteriati > Methanobacteriota > Halobacteria > Halobacteriales > Haloferacaceae > Halorubrum > Halorubrum miltondacostae. Next base: position 614,528 of record NZ_JBEDNY010000002.1, on the reverse strand, counting down.
ACGCTCCGAGAGCGGTATCCGGAGTGGAGCGAGGCACGCCTGCGGAGTATAATGACAGATGTTTTGTTTGATCAGAATCGAGATGATGTAGATGAGTAGTCCGGCGGCGGTGTACGAGGCGATTCGTGAGGCGACGAGCGACGTGGTCGTCGGTAACGAAGTGGTCCTCGAGGGACTCACAATCGCGCTGCTCACCGACGGGCATGTCCTGCTTGAAGGCGTTCCCGGAGTCGCGAAGACGACGATCGCGAACGCCTTCAGTCGCGCGACCGGGCTGTCGTACAGCCGGATTCAGATGACACCGGACATGGTGCCGGCGGATATCTCCGGCACAAACGTCTACCAGCAGGCGACTGGCGAGTTCACCCTTCGGAAGGGACCGGTGTTCGCGAACCTCGTCGTGGCCGACGAGATCAACCGGGCGACGCCGAAAACGCAGAGCGCGCTGTTGGAGGCAATGGAAGAGTCGACAGTGACGATCGAGGGGGAAACGCTGGCGCTCCCGCAGCCGTTCATGGTCGTCGCCACCCAGAACCCGATCGAGATGGAGGGCGTGTTCGAACTCCCCGAGGCCCAACGCGACCGCTTCCAGGTTAAATATACGATTGATACCCCCGACCGCGCCGACGAGCGGACAGTGATCGACCGGTTCGACGAAGCGCCGGCACTCACCGCCGATGATGTGACTCAAGCTATCGACGCGAGCGATATCCAGACCGCGAAAGAGGCCGTCACAGCCGTCTTTGTGTCAGACTCAGTCAAAGAGTACGTCCTCGATATCGTTCATGAGACGCGAACCACGTCGGCGCTCCGCTACGGCGGCTCCCCGCGTGCCTCGCTCGCGTTCCTTGCCGGAAGCAAGGCACGCGCAGCGATTCACGGCCGTTCGTACGTGATCCCCGACGACGTGAAAGCGCTCGCGGAGCCGGTCCTCGTTCACCGCGTTATCCGGACCACAGACGCGGAACTCTCGGACCGCTCCGTGACCGAGATCGTCCGAGCGGTGGTCGACAGCGTCGAGCCGCCGAGCGCGGACGCATCATTCGGAGAAGTGAGTGACGGCCACCCACAGGCCGCCGACGGCGGGTCGGTCAAAGACAATCAAGAGTAGTCGTCGCGCTCTCACGAGGCCTGCTCCGCTCGGGCTTGGATTACGATGGTTGTGAGCGCGTCCTTGGTTACTGAACCACGGCGTTTCTCGAGTTCCGTGACGCCCACGCCTCTCTTGAAGCGCGCAAACTCATGTCGCGTCGGTGGTGTCCGTCGGGACCCTATCGGGATCCGTGCTTTCGTCTACAGCCGTCTCGCCGGAAGCACGAGACCAGTCGCGGTTATACCGACAGGTGATCGTCAGTGGGTCCGCACGTACCTCAACGCGGACCGCCGCATCGAGCGTCCGGGCGAGCCCCACGGCGAGGAATGACGGGATTGGGTGGTCAATCCCTGTCGGGTCACCGAGCCCAACGCCAACGACCTCGAACGTGACACGATCCGTCTCCGTGTCAACGTCGTGATCGACGCCATCGGCAAGCTCGAACAGTTCGACGAGAGCGTCAGCGAGGACGGGAGCGATCGCGTGCGGCGTCGCGTCGACCGACTGCGGCCGGCTCGCCTCGAACTCTTCGAACAGCGGCTCTCCGGTAGGGTGAAACGTCACGCCGCCGCGCTCCGGCTCCTCGGGCACAACGAACGGATCGATCAGCTCCGCGCTGTCTGGAAGCGGTGCTCCGTCGTGTCTGGGGACGAACGCGCGGACACCGTCCGCGGGCACGTACACGAGATCGCCCCCGATGCCAAGCTCGCTCAGCATCGCATCGCGGTCGGCGCGGAGTGCTTGGTAGACGCGTGCGCCGACCCGAGCCGTGACGAAGCGTTCGGGCGTGAGAACGTACGTCAACAGGCCGGCGAACATGCCTGTCCCGCCAAGGGCGAACAGCACCGATCGAGCGTCGGGAAAGAGGCCGCCGCCGATCAGGGCAACGGCGCCGACACCGAACAGTCCGAGCGCCGTTCGCCGATACGCGGCCTGCTTCGCACGCGTGTACTCGTCGCGGAGCTGTTGGTTCTCGGCCTCGAGTACGGCCACTCTCGTCCGAAGGTCGGCCGACGATGCCGATCCGGCCGTCGACGCCGCGCCGACCGGCGCACCCGTTTCGGCGGTGCGCGTGCCGTCGGTCGCTTTCGCGTCTCCCGTCTCATCCATCGCGGTGGTGTCGGCTTCTCGGGACCCGGAATTCATTCTTTCGCCTCGGTGAGAGACCGGTCTGCGGAGCGGTCAGTGGTGAGTGACGTGTCTGTCCTGTCGGCGACACGCGTCGACGCGTCGGGGCTCTCGTCGTCCGAAATAAGCCCGAGCCGGACTAGCGTTAGCCGGCGAGTGAGGTACGTCCCGCAGGCGACGGTAAGGCACAACAACCCGCCCGTAACGACGAGGCCGTAGCGGAGGCTGGCGGCGAGCAGAGCCACGAGTCCGACGGTAGCGACGAGCGTGACACCGGCGGCGTAGAGGATGTCGCGCGTCCGTGCGGGTTCGGTGAGCACGACGAGCAGCGCAACCTGTGCGACTGCCTGCGCGACGACGTTCTCGACGGACAGCACCGGAAGCACGGCAAGCTGTCCGGCGGCGAACGCGACCGTCGACGGTGTGAGGACCGCCGCCAAGAGGAACGGAAGCGCGACGAGCGCCTCGCGAGTGGAGCCTGTCGCCAGCAGCGTTGCGGCAACGAGGACCAGCGCGGCGAGGCCGCCGAGGTCGCGAGCGACGAACGACAGCGGGTCGTCCCACGATCTCGGCTGCCGGTCGTCGACCGTCTGACGCGTCACTGTGAGACCTCCTGAGCCGTGCGGCGGTGTTCGAGTACCGCGTTCAGTCGACTGTCCGGAGCGAGCTCGAACGCAGTCACGCGCGGATGCCGGTCCAGCTCGCGACGTAGCCGTTCGAAGCTGCGGTACCGCTCGTATGCGGCGTCGAGGTCACTCATCCCGGCCGGTTCGAAGAGCGACTCCGGCAGGAGAAACACCAGCACCCGGCCACCCCCCCGGATCGCGGTCTTCACCGCCTCTCGGAGTTCGGTCGGCTGCGCGTCGGTGGTGACAAGCACGATGAGTCCCTCCCGACCGCTGCGGTTGCGGATCCGCTCGACTGCACCGACGAGTGGCTCCTCTCGGAGCAGTGACGCGTACGAACCGGGAGTGTTCACGTACGGCGAAAGCGTACGAGCGAATCGGCTCGAGTCGCTGTTGAGACGATCGGCGAGCGTCTGTGCGCGATCTGCGGGATACGCGTCTCGGGAGCCGTCGCTCTCGGCAGGAGTCAGTCCGTAGAGGAGCGTTTGTACACGGGCGTACACCCGGGTGGTAGCGCCGGGGGCGACCGACGTGGTCGGGCCACCCGCTCCGACCGTCCAGAGACCAATCGGGTCGTCTCGGGCAATCGCCGCACGCGTGATCCCGATGCCGACCTCGCGGGCATAGTCCAGCGGCCGCTCACCGTCTCGCCCGACCGCCATCGAGCGCCGGCGATCGACGACGAGGAGCGTCTGTCGGTCCGTTTCACCTTCCGTCTCCCGGACATACGTCTCGGCCAACCGTGCTGTCGCGTGCCAGTCAATTCGTTGAATATCGTCTCCGGGGACGTACTGCCTGAGCTCGCGGGTTGTCACGCCCGGCCCGGGGCGGTCGGACTGGTGTTCCCCGTACGCGCTGCGGAGCTTCTCGCCGCCCTGCCCGACATGGATGTCCGGCGTTCGCGGCGTCACCGTCACCGTCGGTGCGCCGCCGAACGCCAGTCGAGTCCGGTACAGCCCAAACGGGCCGTCGACATCAACGGTCGGCGATGGAAACTCGAAGCGACCCACAGTCGGAAATGTAAGCGAGCCGGTCGTCTCGGCGCGAGTGGCTTCCGGCTTCAATGTAAGCGGGCGCATTGTCTCCGCACCGTCGACGCCCGGAGGGGTCGCCACACGGGCCGTTACCGAAGTAACGGTCGCCGCAGGTGGCCGCTCGATCGTCACGGTTGCGGTCGCAGTCGCGTCGACGACCAGCGCGTTAGTCGTGAGGTCGTACTCAACAGTCAGGTCATCGACGAGACGCCGTGTCAGGCGACTGGACGCGACGCCGGCACCGAGAAGCCACGCGCCGATGCCCGCCGCACCGAGCAGGGCGACCGGTCGACCGGCCGCGATGCCGAGCGCGACGAGGACGACACCGATCCCGGCAGTCGCCCACCAGCGCCCAGTGACGTTCATCGGGCGAAGATACTCCCCGACCGCATTGAAACTTGGCTTCGGCGACGGCACGGCGGCCGCCGACACCAACAAACGATTTAACTACCGCCCGTAGAGTAGACCTGTGTCCGCACGGACAGGTTACCTCGGCGCGTTGATCGCTGCCGTCGTGCTCGTCGCCGCGGTCTCTGGCGGCGTGGGCGCGACAGCTGGCAGTGCCGACGGAACGATCCCCGGATCGAACGTTACCGCGAACGGCTCGGCGACGGGGAACGCGACTGTCCCACACGAGAATCCGGACAAGATTCGCGAGGATGGGAATGACCGGCGCGTCGCGACATATCTCACGTCGCGTCTCGGCGACCGGCTGACCGAGAGCGCGCTCGCGATCAGCGCGGGTGAGTACGAGCGGGGTCGCGCACCCTTAGACGAGGAGTACGGCGACCTCCTCGACCAGTACGCCGAGGTCGCCAGTGACCTCGATGAAGAGGCGCTCGCAGAGCGGTTCAATCTCACGCGCGAGCAGCAGCGGTCGGTGATAGAGACCATCGAAGAGCTAGATGCGACACGCGCCGAGTACGAACAGGCGGTCGAGGCAGGCAACGAGGAGCGACGCCGCGAGTTGGCCCGCGAGCTGTTAGCGGGAGCCGCAGAACTCAATCAGACTGCGACCGAACTCAACCAGCAGTATGAGGCACTGGGGAACGAAACTGAGATTGATTTCGAGACGGCTCAACAGGCGATTGAAGACGCACAACTACAGGTTGGCGAAGCGGCGGCCCTGATTGAGCAGCGGGAGTTCACGGCGACACGCCTCGTCGCCGAGACGAACCGGACGGCCGTCTCGGTAAGCGATCCGGCGATGGTTTCCGGCCGACTGACAACGGCGAACGGCACGCCGATCGCGAACGGACCAATACGAGTGCGGGTCGGCGCGGACACCCTCATCACACGTACCGATCGGAACGGGACGTTCGCCACGACGTATCGGCCGCTGTTGGCCGCGACCTCGGCATCGAACCTGACTGTGACGTACGAGCCGGCGGGAAGCGACCGATATCTGCCGGCGATTCGCACGGTTCCGATTGCGATCGCAGGACAAGCGAATACCTCAGTGACGATTACCGAGGCAACCGAGACAACGGCCTTCAGTCAACCCGTCCGCGCCAACGCAACGGTACGGGTGACCGGTGCGCCAGCGGGTGCGATCGGGGGGATTCCGGTCGAACTCTCAGTCGCTGGTCGACGACTCGCCACAGCTAAAACCGGCCCAGATGGCCAAGTCGAGGTCGGGAGCGCCCTGCCCGCAAACGTGATGACCGGTGAGGTCGACCTCGAGGTCGCGATCGACCGTCGCGACGCGGCAGTCGAGCGATCAGCAGCCACGGACTCTCTCGCAGTCCGCTCTACGCCGACGAGACTGTCACTAAACGCCACGGCAGCTGATGAAGGCGCCGTGGCCGTGACCGGGAGGCTAACCACCGACGATGGGAGGGTACTCGCGGCTCAGGAGGTAGTGATCACGGTTGCCGGAGCAGAAGCAGGACGGATTGTTACTGACGGCGACGGCAGATATCGCGAGACGCTATCCGTGCCGAACGATATCGAACGTGGCGAGTCGGCGGCTGTCACTGCGAGTTTCGACGGCGCCGGGAGCAATCTCGAAGGGGCTGCTGTCACGCGGCAAGTGACGCGACCGCAGTCAAACGGTGCGAGCGACACCAGTGAAGTCGACGGGGTCACGGAGGACGTTGGGGTCGCAGAAAACGTTGGGGTCAGGCTGTTTCTCGTCGGGGGGCTCATCGTCGTGGGTGTACTGCTCGTGATTGGTAGCCGATCCGGCCGAGCCTGGGGGCGACGGTTCGGATCGCAGTTGGGACTGGTCGCCGAATCGGCGGATAACGTCTCACCGGACTCGACGACGCCGAGCAGTGCCGCGGCGGAGGGAGCGGAGACGGGCACCGACGCGAGCGGAGACACAACCCCCGAGGACACCGCGTTCGACCGTGCGCGGACGGCGCTTTCAGCCGGCGAACCGGACGACGCCGTCCGGATTGCGTACGCGGCGATGCGCTCGCGGCTAGGGCTATCCGAAAGCGATGCGACAGCGACTCACTGGGAGTTCTACCGCCAACAAAAAGACGACACTACCGTCGATCAGACGCAGCTGCGTACCGTCACAGAGGCCTACGAGACAGCCGCGTTCGCGCCTGATTCGGTCGCACCTGACACCGCCATAGATGCGGTCACCGCTTCGGACGAACTGGCCGGACGAGACAGACAAGCGGACGATTAGTGAGTGCTACGGCTCACATCGACTTATTATAGGCAGGGAAGGCTGTCCGAAGTCAAGCGGAACAGGAGAATTTCTCGGAGGAATATTTATATGAACTATCCAACTAGTCCCGGAACGACGTGAGTTACCATGGAGCAAAGCAGAGACCCGCCGGCCGAGCGCAAAGAGCTTGCTGCCGAGGTCAAAGCAATTGTCGAGAGCGACACAGACACGCTCGTCGACGCGGTTTCACGGGGTGAGATCACTGCTCTAGAACTCGAGACACTGTGTAAGGAAGCGACCGACAACTCCGCCGAGATCGATGGAGGAGTACTAGAACTCGTACGGATCATTACAACGCTGTTGGCCCAGCGCAGCGAGCATTCTGACGATCCCGCGTCTTGTCGCGAGTGGCTGTGCGATGGTGTCAGAACCGCTGCGCCCGCGGAAACTTCGAGTAGGAGTTAATCTTGCGAGACTGACCGGTCTGCGGCCTGAGTGGTCAGTGGGAGGTTCGAGACCGCCTGGACGGCGGCAGTTTGCGGGTCATTCAGGACGCGCTGCGCCTCATCAGGGAGCATCCAGGCCCAGTCGACGTGCTCATCACTGAGGCTGACGTTCCGCTCGGAGGTGTAACACTTGTAATGAGCGGCAAAACGGCCCTCCTCGTCATCGTTGACCCATGCGTTCGTCGCCACAGGCGTGTGGATCTCGACTGAGATCCCTGTCTCTTCGCTGATCTCGCGACGGAGGCCCTGACGGACTGGCTCCTCGACAGCAAGCCGCCCTCCGGGCAACTCCCACTGCCCGTTCGTCGCGCATTGGAGGACGAGGTTCCGACCTCGCGGGTCGATAATGACGCCGCGAACACTCACCGTTGCGTGGAGCAGTTCGTTAGTCATTGTCAAAAGTGAAATTCAAGTAATAATAAATCTGTGGGGCAATGTGAACGCCCCGAGAGAGTGAACACAACCCCCACCTCTTCTGTAGGCAGATTGAAATCGCCAAATCGGAGTGCGTCTCGATGATACGATGCTGAGTGTGACAGCTAGTTAGGAGCCGACTACACGGTGAACACCGCCAGCTTACTCGTGAGAGATGGTCAGTCTTGGTATACCAAGTTAGAACCGAAATATCCATTAAACGACAGCAGCCTATCAGGTTATATGTCCAACGAGTTCTCGGCAAGCGTCGACGTCGACTACACTGATGGCGAAGGAGAGACCCCCGACGACTACCCGTCGATCCAGCACAAGATCGAGAAGGCGGTCGAGGTCACGCGCCGCGGTCTCGAACAGTACGATAACCCCGCGGTGATGTGGACCGGCGGGAAAGACTCCACGCTGACGCTGTACTTCATCAACCAGGTCGCCGAGGAGTACGGCTACGAGAAGCCGACCGCTGTCTTCATCGACCACTTCCAGCACTTCGACTCGATCACCGACTTCGTCGAGCACTGGGCCGACGAGTGGGCGATCGACCTTGTGTACGCCCGCAACGAGGACGTCGGCGACTACGTCGCGGAACACGGCCTCGAACCCGGCGACGACATCCCCGTCGACGCGCTCTCGGAGCACAACCAGCACCACATCCGCGAGATCCTCGAGTTCGAGGAGGACTCGTTCCCGTTCCTGCTCGACACCTACGTCGGCAACCACCTGCTGAAGACGGTCGCGCTCAACGACGCCCTCGAAGAGTACGACATCGACGGCGTCATCTCTGGCGTCCGCTGGGACGAGCAGGAGGCGCGCGCCGACGAGACGTTCTTCTCGCCGCGCCACGACCCCGACCTCTTCCCGCCGCACGACCGCATCCAGCCCATCCTCCAGTTCGCCGAGGCGGACGTGTGGGAGGCCTTCTGGAACTTCGTCGTCCCGGACACCGTCGAGGCGTTCCCCGACGAGGGGTACATCCCGCAGGCCGACGACGACCTCCCGGAGGGCGTCACCCAAGAAGACGTCCCAATCTCGCCGAAGTACTTCGCCGGGTTCCGCTCGCTCGGCAGCGAGGTCTCGACCGAGAAGACGACCGAGGAGCCCGCCTGGCTCCAGAACCTCGAGGGCACGACCGAGCGCGCCGGCCGCGCCCAGGACAAAGAGGACCTGATGGAGCGTCTGCGCGACCTCGGCTACATGTAACGCTTGGCCAGCACACCACCTTCCCCCGTCGCCAGCTGAACCACCTCGCCTCGTGGGTGCTGGTGTCGAACGGTTATGTGATCAACGCTCCCTAGTTGTTCAGGCTACCAGTCGTCGCTACAGCACTGGCATTTTACCCGGTCTCGTCATCGTCTTGTACGGATGTCTCGCGCGGCGCAAGAAGCGCGGTGATCTCGACCGGTGTGTCGACTTCATTATCGGTGTGGGACCCGGTCCATGCGAGTCGGAGCGGATGTGCGTCGGCGATGTCAAGCCGGACGCGCGCATCTCCTGGTACCGCGGCAGTGAGATCGCGCAACAGTGCGCTGTCAAACGTCGATTTGACCGTTACAGCGGCCGTCTCACCGGGGAGTTCCGAGCCGGCCCGTTCGTAAGTACTCGTCATCGCCGACGCATCGTCCGCCGACTGTGCGGTGACGCTTTCGATCCGAAACAGGTTCTGAGAACCGTCGTACTCAACGGTAACCACATTCGTCCTCGCCGCAAAGTAGCTACAGAGCTCAGTCAGCGCTTTGGCACGGTGATGGACGGTAGCTCCACCTGGCCACTGATTCAACAGTGGAACATCGTCTTCTGGCGTTGGGTCGACGGATTGTTCCTGTGTGAGGGTCGAGAGGGCCACCGACAGCGTCGACTCGCCCGCCGCGTACGTGAGTGTGACCGACTCTGTCTCGGTTGAGACCGTCTGGTCGGCAGCGATCGCCGCACGGAGAGTCGTAGGGTCGAACACGAGCCGCCCGGGTGTGACCGCGTACTGCGAGCAGGCGTCGGCAGCGAGCGTCGCCGTCACCGATCGAGTGTGTGCCGCGTCAGCCGCACGGATCACAAGATTGTCAGAGGTGACGTCAAGTACGGCTTCGCCGTCAACCATCGCTGTCGGTGCGAGAAGATCCGCGAGTCGGTCCCGGTCCAGCGTCACTCGCAAGGAAACGTCCGGCGACGCCTGTGTCGGCAGCCACGACCACATACTACAAAACCTGTCAGCTAATTAAATAAAACGCTCGGTAACATCCAACAGAGCCAGGGAGCAGGCTGGCGACGATTCTCCGGTTACTACAGGATAAGGGGTGAGAACGTTCTTCAATCTCGGCCGGGAAGACACCGACGTGTTTCCCCACGGGCACCTGCTCGTTGCCCTCTTGCCGGTGGTGGCGTACGTCGCCGTTCGCGACCGACGTCTCCCGACGCGTGCCGTGACGTTCGTGGCTGCGGTCGGTAGTCAGTTTCCGGATCTCGTGGACAAGCCGCTCGCACATCAGTTCAGTGTCCTTCCGAGCGGTCGCGTCTTCATACACTCATTACCGTTCGCAGTGCCGATCATCGCCGGCGCACTTGCGTACGGCTGGTACACCGAGCGGCCACGGATCGGCGGTGCGTTTGCGGTGGCGTACGTATCGCACGTGATCGGCGACACGTACCAGAGCCTGCTCGCAGGGCAGATTCCAGCGGACCTGCTGTGGCCGTTCGTCGCGGCGCAGCCACGTCCCGTGGTGCCGTTCTGGGCGGGCGTCGACAGAATTAACGTGCGACTCTGGACCGGGTTTTCTGTGGTTGTACTTGGGATGACTCTGGTCGTAGTGGTACGTGATATCGGCCAGCAGATCCGCAAACCAACGTGAGGATAGCGTCCATCAGTGACTCGTCGTTGTTCGGGGGGGGGGGAGCGTGTGACGGTTGCTCCCTACAGGAAAATGTTGTTTAATCTCTATTAAATCACACGTTGGAGAGACGCAGTGTGATGACAGATCGCTTGTGGATACGTGCCGTCGGATGTGGTGAAAGACAGTTCGCGCGTTTGGTCTGAACTCCGTCAAACTGAGTAGCAAGCTACGAGACCAGAAGCTGGCACAACATTCGGAAGGGGATGAATGCTGAGCCACGCTACGAACTTGACCTGCCAACCCGTATGGCAAAGCCGATGAAATCACATGTTTTCAATCACTTAACTAACGACTCCCGTTGAGTGGTCACCCGAGAAGCACCCGGGAGGCACGTGTCCTAAACAGCACGTCAGTTCGACCGCCAAGCGCAACTCACCGGACCACCACGAGAGGTCGCCGACGCCTGTTTGCGGCCCTACTCCCAGCCATCAAACTCACGAACAGGGGTTGCGAGTGCGGTGGTGGCGACAACTGACTCAGACGGTTCGTGGACAACTCGAAGTTCATCGACGGCTTGCGTCCCACCAGTCGCATACGGGACCGTAACACGGCACTGTCTCGTCGACTTTCGTCTGAATCTCGACGCGGAATTGTTGGGCCTCTGGACCCGAATCCGAGACGATCGTCGCAAGCATACCGTTTGAGTGAAATTTTATGTTAGTGTCGTTAGAAGCGCAGGTATGGCTTGGCTGGGGACACAATCAACAAGCGCTGACCGACAGTTCGCGTTCGCGTGGGTGGGAATGGGGATCATCATGTCGATGGCCGTCGCGACAATCGATGTTCTCCCGCTTCCGTTGGAGGCAGTCTATGTGTTTGCTGCCGGTGTCATTCTCCGCGAGGCGCTCGGATTGGCGTACTGGATAGTACAAAAGTGATGGAGGGAGTCAGTGTGTCTTCGTTGAAGACTCGCTTCGATGACCAACGGCGATAGTCATTGGTCAGTGAGTGCGACAAGCCATGCGATCGCCGCACCAAGACCGAAAGCGCCCGCCACGACGAGTAGTGTTGCCGGTGAGGTGCTGCCGAGTATAGCCAAGAACGGCACGGCCATGCTGACACTCGCCTTACGTGATATATAAATAAAACTATAGCGGCGACAGCAGGAGGGCAGATTTCCAGAGACTACACCGATGCCGCCTGCCGTATTGACCTCCTCCCACGTCTAAAGGGGTGGGATTCCCCGACGGGGATATTCAGGTTGCGCGTTTCCTCGGTTCTCAGGAACACTTTCGCGTGGAACGTCAGCGGTCGCTGTCCGGTTACGACCCCGGACGTGCTTTCCAGCGCATACAGCCGGGTCAAACCGGCCTTCCTCCCCGGTCACGCCGGGCGTCTGCGAAGCAGACGGTGGAGTGTTCAGTCTACGAGGTCGCACGGTTCGCCTCGCCCGAAGCGTTAGGCCGTGTATGGTTCTCCCTCCCGTTGACGGATGTTCTCGGCGGCGTTCAGGTCGGCGTGACGGCCACGGTCGCACTCAGAACACGAGAAGTAGTCGCCATCCCGTGTCCCCTCGCCACCACAGGTCGAACAGCGTTGACTCGTCTCAAACGGATCTACTTTTTCGACGCGAATCCCTACTTGCTCGGCTTTGTAGGTGACGAACTCCTGTAACTGATGGAAGTGCCACGAATGAACGCCACGCCAGTCGCTTCCCTGTCTGATCCCCTCCAAATCCTCGATCTTCAGAACAGGATTCTCGAATTGTGTGGCCCAGTCGATGAGGCGACGGGAGGCAGTGTGATTGAGATCACGAATCCGACGCTCCTCTTTGTTACCCACGTGGTTGCGTGCGCGAAGCGCACCCGCCTGTTGAAGCGATTCACGTAGGGAACGATATTTGCGTCGGACGTATTTCGCCTCACGACCGGACATCAGCATCGACTTGCCAGTTTCGGCGTCCGCAGCGAGCAGCTGGTTGTGGCCTATATCCACACCAATCACTGTCTCGTCGCCCATCTCGGCATCGTACTCGACGGTGAACGTACAGTACCAGTCGTCACCCCGGCGGTACACCTGTAGACGGGATCTGTCCACCCCACCGTCCACGAGCCGGGCAACGTCGTCGGCGATGTCGTCGTACACGTCGATCGGCGTGTACCACCACCCCGAGATACAGGGGAAGCCAACGACGAGTGTGCCGTTGTCGGTGCGGTCGATCTCCCAGTTCTGGTTATTGACCGCGAACGGCTGGCTGGCGTGATACGCTACGATGCCGTCTTTCTTATAGTCGGATTTAGCTTCGCGGATGGCCTGATTCTGGATAGCCGAGTAGAGGGCGTTGTCAATGCTGGCCGTGGTCACACTCATCCCGAACTCGCCGGTTTCCCACCCGTCGATACAGAATTGCTTGGTGTCGCGGTACAACTGGGTGGCGCGTTGCCACTCTCTGCGGCGGTCGCGGGATGGGTTGTGGAACGTCGTGGTGACGGTCGTCGTGACCACGATTACAATTGTAATGAATGTTCAGAGCGTATTAAAACGTGGGAATATCGGGCGGGCCAATACCCGGTGGTTTGCTTCGAATTTGTCGGCTGTATCCCACGGCTAAAGCCGTGGGCTTTCGCGTCGCTACCGCTGTAATGTGAATTCAGTGCCCGGTCACACAGACTGAGCGTTCTGGTCCCTGTTTCGATAATCTCGAGATTCCGAATGTTTCTAATCGGATTACAAGCTAGTCAGTTACCCACGATTAAAATCGTGGGCTTGCGTTCCGCAGGGCCAAACGGAAGCAGCAATTTAATTGCTCGTGTTCTTCGCCCGCAGATCGAGAGAGGGAGTTCCTGTCTCGCTTTGGGGTCGTCAGTCCCGAGCGTCGCGGGCCGACTGACAGACGGCCTCTTCTATGAGAGAACCCCCCCGTGGCCAATTGAGGAGCAACGGTGTTGGCGCTTTTTTGCCCTCATAGAAGTGATAATCCATATCGAAAGTAGCTACTTAATTATGTCGCCGGCCTTCCTCCCCCGACTGAAGTCGTGGGCTTCCGCCCTCGAAATCACTGTGAATGCGTGTACGACCGTCGATGCCGCAACATTCGTCTCGATACACTGCCGTAATGTGACTTGGCTTCACGACGGTAAGAAACGCGGCAGTTCTGGTTCCCTCACACAGGGTGTCAGAGAGTGAACTGCGGTCACAAACGCCCGGTGACCTGAGATGGTTCCTCCGTAAAAAGACAGTCCGAGTGTTTCGATCATGTTTTGAAGTATGTTCAGCACATAGCGTTGAGTGGTAACAACATTGCCTCAAAAAAATGAATGCTGAACTTACTACCGGTGTTATCCAACATAACCCAGTCGTCGGAGGGGTGGCCTCTAACGCTGCGCGCATCGCCGATGAATATGCTGTCCTTCGAGAGGCGGGAGCTGATCTTGTCGTTACACCAGAACTCTCGCTGATCGGGTATCCTCCCCGTGATTTGCTCCACCGACCAGCAGTTCTGGACGCACAGGAGTCAGCGCTGGATAGATTAGCGTCACAGACGAGCGACGGGCCCCCGCTGATCGTGGGCGCGGCAACGAGAACCGAACGCGACACTGGTCCACCACTCTACAACGCCGCAGTGGTGCTGCGCGATGGAACACAGAGTGAGGCGTACCACAAGCGACTGCTGCCGACTTACGACGTGTTCGACGAACATCGGTACTTCCGACCTGGCAGTGAGCCGCTCGTTGTCGATGTTGCTGGGACGGATGTAGGCGTGACAATCTGTGAAGATGCGTGGCAGGATGTCATAGTGACTGGCACACAACGGCATGAGGAGAGACCCCTAATGGACACAGCCGCGGCTGGGGCTGATCTCATTTTGACGCTCTCGGCGAGTCCGTTCAGCTTAAATAAGCCCGCTCGACGTGAAAGTCGTTTTCTGGCTCATGCGGCGCAAACGACCTGCCCGGTCGTATTCGTGAATCAAGTTGGCGGCAACGACGAACTGATCTTCGATGGACACTCTCTCGTTGCGACAAAGCAGGGGTTACAGACCCAGTGTGCTGGGTTCGAGTCCGCGACCGATATTGTAGACGTGTCGCTCAGCCACCAGCCAGGCGATCAACCGTCGAACAGGGAGCCGAATGCCTCTCAAGCCAGTGAGGCACTCGCTCTTGGCCTGCGGGACTACTTCGATAAAACCGGGTTCGAAGAGGCGGTTATTGGCCTATCGGGGGGGATTGACTCGTCGGTGGCCGCTGCGCTCGCTGTGGACGCACTCGGAGCGGACAACGTCTACGGGGTTTCACTTCCAAGCGAAGTGACGAGCCAACAGAGCGTCACTGACGCGGAAGCAGTCGCGACAAATTTGGGAATCGAGTTTGACGTGGTGCCGATTGGACCGACAGTGGAGGCCCTCTCGGAGACACTTGCGGAAAACACGACATCGCTCACTGGTGTCGCAGCGGAGAACGTCCAAGCGCGGATCCGTGGAGACGTCCTCATGGGGATCGCAAACCAGCGAAACGCGCTCGTCCTCACGCCCGATAACAAAAGCGAAGCCGCGGTCGGTTACTGTACGTTATACGGTGACGCGGTGGGTGCGCTTGCTCCACTCGGAGACTGTTATAAGCGACTGGTGTATGAACTGGCTGGGGTGTACAACGAGTCACTCAGCGCTTCATCGGCATCGTCACCAGTGATTCCGGTGTCGGTGATAGAGAAGGAGCCAACAGCCGAACTACGTGCCGGACAGACTGACGAACAAGAGCTACCCGCCTATGACGTCCTCGACGCGATCCTAGAACAGTATGTCGAGCAGGATGGAGATCTAAGTTCGATTCGCGAGGCCCATCCGGACCACGTCATTGATGACGTGCTCAGGCGAGTCGCGTCTGCCGAGTTCAAACGGCGACAGACGCCGCCACCGCTTCGGGTCACACAAAAGTCACTCGGTCGGGGGTGGAACTACCCCGTCGCTGCGGTGTACGAACACATATTCAATCTTGAGTGGGCGTGACCGGCAGAAGCAGTCGCAGGTTCACTCACCCAAACAGGCGCAGTCGCGTTCGACAATATCTGAATACAATCGCCTAGACAGCGAAGCGAAGCGCAAGGATTCCTCTGCGTCGTCGAGATACATGACGAAGGTTGACCGGCAGACACTGTCCCGGCTCGCAGTTAAAAAAGGGGTGAGAACATACCTTCTCGCAGTCAGTCGGTGCCACTACTCTGCATATAGGTCAACTGCGCCGTGAGATCGGTAGCCGAGAGCATACCGATGATCTCACCATCGCTATTTTCGACGGGGAGGTGTTGGATGTCGTCTCGCATCATGGTGACCGCCGCGTCATGGAGCGTCGCTGCTGCGGAGACCGTCAAAACCTCCGTCGTCATATACTCGCTAACAGCGGCAGTGTGGAGCGGGTGGTCTGCTGTGACACCTTCGACAAAATCAGTGCTTGTCAACACTCCCGCGATTTTGTCTTCATCCGTGAGGACGATCAGAGACCCGACATCCTCCTGTAGTAGGATGTTCGCAGCCGTTTCCATACCGGTGTCAGGGGTGACCGTCAGCAAGTCTGTGCTCATTAAATTCTCAACCGGTGTGTTTGCTACACTCATACTGAATCAGGAAGCGACGCATATGTATTATAATTACGCTCGTTCTATTCCGAACCACAAGCTGTACGCAATATAGCCGCAGTCATGAGTTCTCGAGAGGGGTTTTATTAGAACTTCGTGGATCAAGCCAACCGAGTGCGTCGAATGTTCCATCACCCCCAGTCTGACGGCCTACTCGGACAGATCGACGAGGTGGAAGGACACAGGGCGAGTCGTGCCACCGTATCGGCGCTCGTTTCAGGCGACAAGAGTTGAGGTTAGCTGGATATAGGCGCTAAGCCCGCACCCTCAACGGAGCGACCGAAGGGAGCGGAGTAGGGTGGGGATACAGCGCCGTCATCATCTGTTCATACAGCGATACGGTTACAGGCCCACAGGCCAACGTAGTCGCAACGTTTTTGCATTGGGGTGTCGTACAATAGGTGAACCTAATGGAGTATGACCTCGACTCGGGAGCGCATTCGACGTTCTCCCTACACTACCACCTGATACTCACCACGAAGTATCGGCGCGGAGTGCTAACCGAGGAGCGAACCCAATTCATTCGCGGGGTCATCAGCGGGTTCACGGACAATTACGGGGTTGAATTAACGAACCTCGACGGAGAGGACGACCACGTTCACATCCTGTTCCGAGCGAAACCTACCACAGACCTCGTGAAGTTCATCAATACGGTCAAGGGCGCTACCGCCCGCCGTATCCGTAACGAGTACGCGGACGAACTGAAGACCGACCTGTGGGGCGACTCGTTCTGGAACGACTCGTACTGCCTCATCTCAACGGGGCAGGTGTCGCTGGATGTGCTGAAACAGTACGTCGAAGACCAGCGGGAGAGCTGATGTACTACGCCTACAAGTACCGACTCAAGCCGTCCAACGCCCACCGCGAGGAGTTGGACCGGCACCGAGACATTTGTCGGCAACTCTACAACCATACGCTCTACCGCCTCAACAAGTACCAAGACGAACACGGTGAACTGCCGTCTATGACCACCCTGCGGTCGGAGCTACCCGACCTCAAGAAGTGGTGGGACGACCTCTCGGACGTGTACTCGAAGGTGCTCCAAACCGTTGTGGAACGGCTGTTCGACAATCTTAAAGGCCTCTCTAAACTCAAGGAGAACGGCTACCGTGTCGGTCAATTCAAGTGGAAGCCGCCACGGGGGTTCCGCAGTTTCACGTACAGTCAGTCTGGCTTCAAGCTCGACAAGAAGGGCGGTCAGACTGTGCTGTCACTCTCGAAACTCGGAGACATACCGATTCGGCTCCACCGCGCCATCCCCGACGACGCGACGATTAAACAGGTCACGGTTAAGAAGGAACCGACGGGCGAGTGGTTCGCCACGTTCGGCGTCGAAATGGACCGAGAACCGCCCGAGCCGCCTGAGAATCCCGAACAGTGCGTCGGCATCGACGTGGGAATTCTCAAGTACGCCCACGACACCGACGGGACGGCAGTCGGGTCTCTCGACCTCTCGGACGAACGGGAGCGACTTGAACGCGAACAACGGTCGCTCTCACGGAAGGAACACGGGTCGAACAACTACGAGAAGCAACGGCAACGGGTCGCGGAGTGTCACGCCGACCTGAAACGGAAGCGCCGCGACTTCCTACACAAGCTCTCGAACTACTACGCTCGGGAGTACGATCTTGTGGCGGTCGAAGACCTGAACGTGACGGGGATGCTTGAATCACCGTCGAACAGCCGCAACACGGCGTCGGCGGCGTGGCGAACGTTCCTCTCGTTGCTCGAATACAAGTGCGAGCGCGAAGGGACCCACTTCGTCGCGGTGAACCCGAGAGGGACGACCAAAGAGTGCGCGTCGTGCGGCGTTTCGACCGACAAGCCGCTGTGGGTCCGTGAACACTCCTGTCCCGCCTGCGGGTTTGAGGCGGACAGGGACGCAAACGCGGCGTGGAACATCCTTTCTCGCGGCCTCGAAGATGTAGGAGTGGGACACTCCGAACGAACGCCTGTGGAGACTGCGCTCCCTGTGGACACCTCGGTGTCTGCAAAGCGCGTCGTTGAATCAGGAAGCCCTACCCTCAAGGAGCGAACGGCGTCAGCCGTGAGCGAGTAGGGTAGGGTAGTTCACTCCGCAGTTGCCAGTGGGAGCTGAATCGTAATCTCGGTGCCGACCGGCTCGCGGTCATCGACGCGAGTCGTCCCGCCAGAACTGGTGATCGTCCAGTAGACGAGCCACAGTCACAGTCCGCTCCCGTGCGAGAGCGTCTCAATAGCACCACCTGATTCAAGTACGTTCTTGTCGAACTCCGGAATACCGGGGCCGGTGTCTCGGACAGTGATCCTTCCCCATGGCTCGTCAACAGTGAGTTCAACATCCACCTCTGGGGTGTCATCGTCGTTGTGGACCACAGCATTGGTCAGCAGTTCTTCAACGGTAGAATCGATCGATTCAGTCGTCGAGACGACGAGGTGTCTCGGACCCGTCACGTCGATAGTTGCGTTAGGCCACTGGGCAGCGGTCTCTTCCGCAAGAGTCTGGACTAACTGTCCGATATCTTCCGGGGCCGGTTCGTGTGGATCGCTGAGACCGGTGGTGATTTTTCGGGACTTCTCGCTCGTTGTTAGGAGCACGTTAGCTCGCTCGACGATGACATCGGCAGCCGTCCGGAACTCGCCGTCGAGTTCGGATTTGAGTTGTTTTCCCTGGCCACGGAGCACGTTCACGTCGTTTCGGATGTTGTGTCGCAGACTGTTATCGAATACCCGAAGTTGCCGATTCCGATCCTCGAGATCCGTTACGTCCCGGCAGATCGCTAGTGTCCCCACGAACTCGTCATCTTCGTAGTAAGGGAAGCGGGTCGTGTAAAAGACCGGTTCTTTATTGGTGTACTTGAACGTCGGCTCGACGCTGTATTCGACCGGCTGCTGGGTTTCGAGCACGCGCTGCTTCTGCCGGGCGATTTCTGTGGCAGTCTCCGCATCCTTGACATTCTCCTCCGGCTAAAGCCGGAGGAATCCCGAGCGTTGGGATAATAATTTCCTGATAAAACGGCAGATCACGGTGTCGAGTCTGTCCGACAGCAGGTGCTCGCGCCCGTCGAGTGGCGCCGCGAACCACGGTGTCGTATCGGACGAAGGTCTCACACCGTTTCGTGCGAGGGTAGTGAGTATGAGACGGTGAGCGCGCATCGATCGCCGCCTGAGAGAGCCTACACGCCCAGGTGGTGCGTTCCGTTTGGCGCTCTCTGCTGTGCCTGACATCGCCGGCGAGGGTCGTATCGGGGAGACAGTCAGTAACTCAGTTCAACCGGCAACTGGGAGCCACTCACCAGTATCGGCACTCCACAGGTAGGGTCATAAGCGAATAGATTAGTTGTAAATAGTCCCCGCTCTGCTCGCTCCGCTCGCTCTCTGAGACCTGAGTCTCGTATTGAATGGCGGTAAAATGGTCACTCGGTAGGCCGGAGTTGACCGTGTCTCACAAGACAAACACGGCGCACACACTACCGATATCCGCGACACCAACGACAGCCCCGATCAGCTGGACCAGCTCGTCAGTCCCGAGGGCTCCAATGTCGAACGCACCGACTCCGCCGTCACCCTCGCGCCACAGTACGAATTGAAAAAGCACGAACCCACCAACTACCCACACCGCCCCCGCGGCCAAGCGGGATCTACGCATCACTCGGAAAAACACCGGGAACGAGACAGCGATCGCGGTCATCACGACAGCGTAGGTGATGAGCGTCGAGGTCATCGCAGCATCCGGGAGCGTCAACAAACCGCGAGTCCAGAGGAATACAAAACAGCCGCACATCACGAACACGAGGCCCCAGAGACAGGCCCCTAGCGTACGGAGGTGGAGGTCATACAGACTAGCTGAATCACCTTGTGGCTCCGTTGGACCCCAAGGGTCACTCATTCAACACAAGTCATAGTGATTAACCAATATATAATTTCGGTTTGTCGAAACTAATAGGAGAGCAGACGAGACATCAGTTCGTGTCCCGCTGCGGAGAGTTCTCTTACACAGGATTCGCCTTCCGAGACGCCCCCACAGGCAGATTCACGAGGAGTTACTCAGAATGACCGTCTCAACGCCAGTGATCTCAAGCCGTGTCCCACCGGCCTCGCTGTCACACACCGCAATGTTCCAGTCGTGCGTCTGTACAATCTGCGAAACGATTGCCAGCCCGAGCCCAGTTCCACTGGCAGCCGTCGAATACCCGGTTGTGAAAATTACATCGCGTTCGTCCTCCGGAATTCCCGGGCCCGTATCCGCGATGTAGAATCCAGCATCCATCGCCCCGACAGTCACTGAGACCGACCCGTTGCTGTGTTCAATCGCGTTTCGAAACACGTTCTCAAACAATCGTTTGAGCTGACTCGGGGCTGCAGAGACAGTCATCTCGCAGGTAGCCGACAGCGTTGCGTTCGGTGTATTCACGCTCTGCCATCCCTGCTTAGCGGCGCGATTGACCGAAACAGGCTCCATTGTAACCTCCGCATCATCGTTTCGGGCAAGCATGAGGACGTTATCGATTAGCTCTTCCATGCGGTGGTGTGCGTGAGCGATCTTGTCGAGATGCTCGCTATTACACTCGTCGCTGAGGAGCTCAACATGTCCCGCTGCCACAGTAAGTGGATTCCGGAGGTCATGGCTGAGCATACTCGTGAATCGGTCAAACCGCACCGTCTGTTGTTCGAGCTGCCGTTCCCGTTGTAACCGACTGAGTGCGCTGTCTGTGTGCCGAATGAGTAACTCCGTGAGCTCGTGGTCGGTCTTATTGAAACTGTTACGCGTCGTCGCCACCGCTTGAAACACACCGTGGTCGCCGATGGGTACACTTATTGCCGATTTATACGGCCCCTGTGGGTTGGCCTCCGGGACTGTCTCAAGATCATCGAACACGTACGATTCGCCTGTGCGGTAGGTTTTTCCAAGGATACCTTCAGAGACCGACATTGCTACTAACCCGTCCGGAGGGACTTCCTCGGAGACCGCTTGTGGTTTAATCACGTCACCGTCTGTGAGCCCGACGACGCTCAGATCGAACGAAAGGATCTCTTTGCTAGCAGTAATCGTGCGGTCACACACCTCACTGACGGTTTCGCTCTGTGCCAACTCCTCGGCGACGTCATGGAGCGCACTGAGTTTCTCTTCACGCCGTTTGCGATCGGTGATATCAGTGTAGATGATGAACCCGCCTGAGCGATCGTCAAACGGAGCCGCCTGAAGAAGGAACTCTCGCGGGCCGGTGTCTGTCTGTCGGGTGACTTCGCGTGCCTCAGGTTGTCGGCTATTACAGAACTGGGAGTTGATCTGTGAGGCAGTCTCTTCGTCATGCTCGGGAACGATTGCCGCGTCAAGTGACTCGCCACCAATCTCTGTGGCGGCGTAGCCAAACACTTCTTCAAACGCAACGTTGACACTCTGAACGATCGGCTCTCCGGCATCGTAGTCGATCTCGACTGCCGGCTGAGACAGTTCATTAAATAGAGACTGGAACCGCTGTCGCTCTGTGTTGACCCGCTGTTCTGCTTCATGTTGTGTCACGACGTTCAGGATCCGGTTCGCTAGGAGCGTGTACTGTTCGACGTTCGTCTCTTTCTGTAGGTAGTCGGTGACGCCAGCAGAGATGGCTTCACTCGCGATCTCCTCGCTGCCCTTGCCAGTAAACAGGATAAACGGGAGGTTCGGGTACTCCGCACGCACCGTGTTGAGAAGTTCAATGCCGTTCATCTCGGGCATCTCATAGTCAGACACCACGCAGTCGGTGGTCGCTGTTATCTGGTCTAGTGCGTCCGAGATTGTCGTTGCTGTCGTCACTGTAAGCCGGTCATCCTGCCGTTCAAGATACGTCGCCGCCAACTCTACGATTTCGGGATCGTCGTCAACGTGCACGACTGACGTATCTGTTAGCATATCGGCTTGTGTTCCATCTAGAGCTATAGTATTTGTGAATGAACTAACAAATTCAGGTGGCCTATCAGCGGAGTGCGAGAGATACCCTGTCGAGCTCGCCGAAGCCGACAGTGCCGGGGGTCGTCAGGCCGCTCGGTCGCTGACCTCGGCTAGCCGCGAGAGTACTTCCTGCTCGCTAGGTGGGTCTGAACCCTGTGTAATCCGGCCGGTCACGAGGTCAATCAGGCCGTACTGTCGTAAGATTGTGCGGGCTTGATCATCAGTCACGCCCAGTCCACGCCGCACCTCATACACCGTCCGCGAGTCGGTGAGCACAGCGACGAGCTCGGATGCCGACACGCCGTCCGGGAGCTCAATCGGCTCAACCGCAGAGAGCGTCGGCTGGGTTCCGCCATCAGTCGCCGTCGACGTGGACGTTGGGCTGTCGCGAGCAGACTCATCCGATGGGCCGGTGACAGTATCGTCCGTCTTGTCCTCTGTGGGCATAGACGCCGTGGTGTCACCGGTGGCCGGTTCTGTTGACTCGTCGGCCGTGTCGGGCTGTTTGAGTGTCTGCGTCTCGGGACCGTCACTCGTCGTGGTCTCACCGGTGTCTTCCGCCTCGATGTCAACAGGTGCTCCTCCAGTGGACGCTGTTTCGGATGACGCCGGCGTTGTTGAGGTTGGTTGCGACACTGTCTCTTCGTGCGCTGTCGTCTCCGCGTCGGGCTCGTCGTCGGTCCCTTCGTTCGTCACCTCTGGGGCGTCCGTCGCTGCGAGCGTATCGCTGGCCTGTGATGTCGGCTCGTGGACATCGTGTTCGATCATGTATCGCCGGACCGTCTGTGGCGTGACATCCACCCCGAGCGCGTCCGTCATTTCGGCGAACGTCGCATCCGGATCGTACACCGCCGCAAGGCGGTCGGGATCGCGATACGGCGGGAGATCATCGTCCGCAGACACGTCGCTGCCAGTGGCGGCCGCATCGTTCGTTGATTCGACAGTCTCGTCTACCGGAGATGTCGAGTCATCCTTATTTGGCGAGTGTTCACTGGCTGGCGACTGATCGGCGGCAACCGTCTGTGCGGAATTATTTCTGTCGGTGGAGTCAGACCTCGTAGCCGCCAGACTCGTCGTTTCGTCGCTCGTCGTCTTTGAGGGATCGGTGACAACATCGAGTTCGAGCTGGAGCGTGCCGTCGACGAGCGTTGCGGCGACGAGGTCGAACTCACACGGCGACTCGACACCGGTGGAGACAATCGGGAGCGAGATGTGGACTGTGCCGCGTCCTGTGTCGTTGTCGGCGGCGGCACGTAGATCGGTGATCTCGTTGCCGGCAGCCTCGATCGCAGCAGCGACAGTCGCGACCGTATCCAGTCTGTCGCTGGGTGTCTGTCCCATGGTAGCATGGAAGTATTAACTCACACAAGTATCTTTTGTAGCAATATTTTTCATGACAGTCAGTGATCTCGCTGACGCATAGTGGAGCAGACCAACCCGTGCCAGAGGGAGGAAACAAAGTCGTTTACGCCTAGGAGAGGTGCTCTCGTACTCGAACCCCGGCAAAGACTGCGATAGCCAAGAGGATGAGATTCAACTGGGGATGTGATCCCATGCTCTGATAGATCTCGAGGAGTCGAATCCACGGCGCGATGTCGTCACTTGGCGATTCAGGGACGGGAAACACCGGATAGACGAGAAAGCGCGCAGCCCACAGGTCGCCCACAAGCAGGAACTGGTAGGAGTCGCCGAACAGGTGACTCGCATAGCCAATCACGAATGCCACCGGCGTGACGGTCCGGAACCGTTCAGCGAGCGTTACAGGTTCCCAGCGCCCTCGGAGACGGAGAGCGAGCCACCAGACTGCGAACGAACAGAACACGAACGTAAACACCGAGTGCGCAAGTGAGCGGCCGTAGGTGAGTACGCCAAAGTACGCCAGTGGCTTGTCGATGAGATCTGGAAACTGGCTGCCGAACGCAAGCGGCACGAGTGCGAGGCGGGCGGGAAGCTGATGCGTGCGAACCGCCGCAACAAAGGCGTACCAGAGATACGCAACGGCGAGGTGTCCAAGCGGTAACACAAAAAGAGATGGGGTGTGGAGTCGGTTAGTATCTTTAGGCGGAACGCGGTTGGCTATTGATACGGTTCACAGACTCGTGAAACGCCCTTTTCGAAGCTGATTGTTGGCTCCCACCCAGTAGCATTGTGAAGCTTCGAGTAGTCCGCCATCGTGTCGTGGACGTACTCGTCGAGGGGGTTCTCGATGTATTTGGGCTCGACATCGGTCCCGAGTTCGTCGTTGATGAGTTCGATCATCCGATTAAACGAGTAGCTCTCCTCGGTGCCGACGTTGTAGATCCCCTGAAGTTGGTGATCAGCGGCGAGTTCGCAGGCGCGAACGACATCGTCGACATGAGTGAAATCGCGGGTTTGGGTCCCGTCGCCGAATAGTTCGGGTTGGTCGCCGTTAGCGATTTTATCAGTGAACTGCGCGACTGTGTTCGCAAACTCGCCTTTGTGTTCTTCTGCGCCGCCGAAGCCCTGGTACACCGAAAAAAACCGCATCCCAGCTAGCGTCATGTCGTGGAAGTTGTGGAAGTATTCCGCGTAGCGTTCTCTGGCGAGTTTGGAGGCCTCATAGCCGGTGCGGGCTTCGACGTCCATTGTCTCGGGGGAGGGTTCGGTCCGGTTGCCGTAGATCGAAGAGGTAGTCGCATACACCACGGTGTCACACCCATCCTGACGCGCTTGCTCGATCGTGTTTACGAATCCCTCGACGTTGACGCGGGCGCCCTCAGCGGGATTCTCTTCGTGCATCTTGTACGACGAGAGCGCTGCGAGGTGAAACACTACATCCACGTCGGTGGGAAGGTCGTCGTCGACGACCGAAGTGTTGACGAACTCGACATCGGCAGCGAGGTTGTCCGGCGTGCCGAGATAGCAATCGTCGACAGCCGTTACCTCGTTGTCCGCGGCAAGGTGGTTTGCGAGGTTCGAGCCAATGAATCCAGCTCCGCCCGTGACGAGCACGCGCTGATTCTCCATACTCCGTCCTGTACGATGTTCCCGTGAAAACGTTACGGTACTGAAACGAGTGACTTCCACAGGGTTTCGCCTGCCTACAAAACCCAAGGTAGCCTGTGTCGTAAAGTAGCACTGCGACGCCGCTTCGTCGTTTTGCGTCCACTGTCGCTAGCGACCTCTTCGAAGCCCGATTGAAGCGGCGTCAATCAGGACGTTACCGTCGATGCTCGTGTTGCTGTTTGCGGCAGCGATCGCATTTGGATGCCGCGGAGAGTCCACGTGGAATCCGCCGCCCACACTCACACCGAGGTCCATCAGAGGTCTCTCCCATACGATATTGATGGATTCACCCCTGTATAATTCTTTCTCAGCAGTTGGATTCATGACAGCTTGAGCTCCAAAAATGTCAAACGGGCAAAAGTATTTCAAATTGGACTAATTAGTTTGGCATATGACTGGTGAGAAGACGATCCTTCTTGTTGAGGACAACGATGATCTTGCAGCCCTCTACCAGCACTATCTCATTGATAATTATCGGGTGCGCTTGGCCCAGACTGGACGAGAGGCGATTCGAAAGGCGACACCTGCTATCGATCTTATAATCCTTGATTACAAGTTGCCGGACCTGCCCGGCACCGATGTTCACGATCAACTCCGTGCCAATGGCACGATGACTCCAATCGTGATGATCTCCGGCACCGATGCGGCGTTACTCCCTGATCGTACGGATTCTGCTATGTGGCTGAATAAGCCGCTGTTCAAGGAAGATTTAGAAGAGGCAGTTAGAGAAGTACTGCCTGAGAAGAACCTCAGCTGCTGACCACCTGTACACCGATGGCGGGGCAAAATCTACCGAATTTAGCCATGTAGTTGCCGGCTTGGACTGCTATGCTACCGCGGGTTAGACGGATTATCCTCCGTTGTGATCCGTGCGCCCTGAAACGTGACAGCCGATCCGGGTCGCCTCACCACGCGTCGTCAGTCACGTGCCGATGTGCGGATCGGCGTTTATCATATCGTGAGCCGTGTTAGTCGACAATCTCGGCGATCAGATCTTGGGCCCCCTGCCGGACAGCTTCATCGCTGGAGAGGGACGGTTCCCAGCCAAGTGCGGCGAGTTTGTCAATCGACAGCCGCATCTTTGGCACATCACCGGTCCAGCCGCGGTCCCCACCGGTGTAGGTGTATTCGGGTGCCACTCCGAGCTCGTCGCTGACGATGTCTGCGATATCGGTGACTGATGTCGTCGTTTTTGTACCCAGATTGTAGATGTTGAGCGGCTCGTCCGCGTGTTCGACGACGTATTTCATTGCGGAGACGCACTCGGAGACGTACATGTACGATTTCTCTTGGCGACCATCGCCGAGAATTTCGAGCTCACTGGAGTCGGCGGTGAGTTTCTCGATGAAATCAGGGACGACGTTTCCGCGCTGGTAGGGTCCAACGATGTTGGCGAACCGGAACACCCACGACTGGATGCCGTACGAGTGTGCGTACGTGGAGATGAGCGCTTCGTCGGCGAGTTTTGAGGAGCCGTAAATGGAGATGGGTTCTAGTGGGGCGTAGTCTTCAGGCGTTGGGCGCGGGGCTTCGCCGTATACCGTTGACGAGGAAGTGAACGCGAAGCGGTCGACACCGGCGTCGCGCATCGCTTCGAGGAGATTGTACGTCATCTCGGTGTTTTCCTCAAACAGCTTCCGGCCGTCGTCGAAGTTCGTGTCCGTGTATGCGGCGAGGTGGAACACCATGTCGAGATCAGACGTGACGAGTTCATCGACGTTATCGCGCTCCGTTAGATCCGCGTTAGTGAACGTGACGGCGTCAGGTACTCGCTCGCGCTCGCCTTTCGAGAGATCATCAGCGACGTGGACGGTGGCGCCCGCTTCCGAGAGTGTGGCTGCAAGGTGACTTCCGACAAGCCCTGCGCCACCCGTGACGAGGACGGTGGCCGTTGAAAGGTCCATACGTGCCCATAAGGGGCAAGCGTCATGTAGATTTGGAAACAAAATTACCTCGGCAACAGATTCAATAGAGCCAGACAACAGATCAGCGGGTTGGACTACTAATCCAAGTACAACAGAGACTCGCGAGAGCGTGCGCGAGACGGCTGTCGACCGCGACACGGCAATGAGCCACAAGAGAGCTCCCGCCCCACTGGTTCCGCTGTTAGCACACACAACTAGTGAGTGGGTACACTGGATCAGTTCATGACGAGGGCGAGAGGGCGTACACTTGCCGAAACAGTGCTTCCCATGATATGAGTACCCCCACCCCACTGGTTCCGCTGATAGCGGAGATTCCGTCGGGGAACAAACGCCTCTATTCACCTAACCGGGTCAATCATTGCCACGAAACAACAGGGCTATCGACAGAGTCCACAAAGCACAGTTGCGAGCCACTGAGATGCGAGCCTCTATGGTATAAACAGCGGAAGCGGTGGGGGTCTAGATTATATAAACGGGCGACGGCATAAGAAACAACGGAACTGATGGCTTTATATTTATACAACTAAAATCGCTGTTATGGGCGACTTTTCGTTCACGCCAAATGACTCCATCTTCGAGAACCGGGAAGCGCTCCTCGAAGAGTGGACCCCGGACAGCCTTGTTGGGCGTGACAGAGAGCTGACCCGGTATCACGCCGCCCTCCAGCCGGTCATCAACAACGAGACTCCTTCGAACGTGTTTCTCTACGGCAAAAGTGGCGTGGGCAAAACCGCAGCCACCAGATACCTCCTCCGCACGCTTGAACGGGATGCGACTGAGGTACCAGAGCTCGCGCTCACCACGATCGAGATCAACTGTGACGGCCTCAACACCTCCTATCAAGTTGCTGTGAAGCTGGTTAATGAACTTCGCGAGCCGGGACGGCAGATATCCAACACGGGGTACCCGCAGGCGAGCGTTTATGAGTTCCTCTTCGACGAACTCGACAGGCGCAAGGGGACAGTCCTCATCGTGCTTGACGAAGTCGACCACATCGGAGACGATTCGCTGTTGTACAAGCTGTCACGCGCTCGCTCGAACGGTGATATTAGTGATGCGAAGCTTGGCATCATCGGGATCTCAAACGATTTAGACTTCCGGACGCAGCTGTCCTCAAAGGTCCAGTCCTCACTCTGTGAGAAGGAAGTCTCTTTCAGCGCGTACGATGCCGATGAACTCCGACTTGTGCTTGAACAACGCGAACGAGTCGCGTTCCAAGACAGTGTTCTTGAGGACGGAGTGATCGCAATGTGTGCGGCCTACGGGGCGAAAGATTCCGGTGACGCACGAAAAGCGCTTGACCTGCTCCTAGAAGCCGGCGACGTCGCTCGGGAGAGCGCGTCTGCCGTCGTAACTGAGGCACACGTCCGGACGGCCCGCGAGCGCGTTCAGACGGATCAGGTTGTCGAAGGCATTCAAAATTACTCGCAGCACGGCCAACTCGTGTTATACGCGCTGACGCGGCTCCACGAGCGTGGCGAGACGCCAGTTCGGACACGGGAAGTCGTCAAGTCATACCAGACCGTGGCGCGCTCGGAAGGGGTGAGTCCGGTCTCAGAGCGATCCGTTCGTGACTATCTTGGCGAACTGGCACAGCTGGGGATCACCGAGGTGACAGAGTATAATCGGGGGAAAGGCGGTGGCAAATATAATGAGCATGAGCTCGCACAATCTGTTTCAGCGGTTCGAAGCGGGTTGTCGACACTGTTGGAGTCGGCATGAACTGTTCGGCGTAATTGCTGGACGGGGAGGATGTCACGCTGTGCTAACAGCGGAAGCGGTGGGGTGGGTGTCTCTGGGGTATCGTTCAGCAATTCGTGAGAAGCGTCAGCAGACAGGCTTCAGGCACCTCCATTGGGAAACACCGGTCAGGACTTCGCAACGCGATTGTTAACGAGCGCGATTTGTCGGTTCGCCTGTGGGTATGACTCAGGAGTTCGGGTGGACAAAGCGGTAGAGAGATCGGAACGACAGTGGATCAACCCGGATCAGTTAACCTGAAAATACGCCTGGGAAGGGTGGTCCCCAAGCCGGAAGCGCTGACAGCGCTACGAACTCACTCTGTCAATGAGCCAAAACGTGGAATCGCTCGCAATACGAGACCACGTGTCGCTGCGTTGTCTCAGGACGTGAGTGCTGGCAGGAGCGCGTCACCACCGAGAGGATCGACGACATCCACGTCGGCCGTCGTGTTCACGCTGCGAGTTGTGCCAAGGCCATCACGAGTGTCGAAGAGTGCCGGGAACGTCGCAGTATTATAGTTGCTCGTCACCGGGACGAACTCTTGGCCGGTGTTACTCTTCGAATCGGTCACTTGATCGTCGTTGAACCGGAAGCTGGCGTTGAGCGCGCTGGCGATCTCGTTGTGGTTGGCCGTTGCGTCGAAGTTATTGAAGTCGGATTGGTCATGGAGTATCACGACGCCGCCGTTGGCTGCGAACTCCGCGAGTGCGTCGCGTTCGCTTTGTGTGTACCCCTCGCTCGGAGAAGTAATCACAACGGCATCAGCACTGCTGAGATTGGCCGTGACGTTTGTGGTCGCTTCATAGGTGTATCCGTTCGCTTCCGCGTACGACGCAAACTCCTGGAAGTCGTCGCCACCGTTGGGAGCGACCGTGTAGAACTGTCCGTGGCCCTCGTCGTGAACGATGGTGCCAGACCCGCCGAGCAGCTCGTCGTAGATGTTCAACATGACTTCCTCATTACCGTACGAGAAGTTGGTGTCAGAAGCCACGAACGGGCCGGTGACACCGACGACAGACCCATCCACGGCGACGACCGGAATGTCCGTCTCGGCCGGGTACGAGACGGCATCGCCGTTGCCGTCTGTATCCGAATTGGTGGCGGTCGATTCCGCCGAGACAGCGACAACGGAGTCGTCAGTGAGCGGCTCACCGTTCGCGTTGAGCAGGCTCGACACCGAATCGAGCATCACCGGCCCGACATCACTCGGCTGTGTGGGCGTTGTGTTTTCAGCGGTGAACGGCGTGAACAGGTCAGCGTACGCGTCAGTGACGTTGCCGGTGGTGAAGACGGCCGGATCGTCAGTCAGCGAATTGGCTTCGTCGGTGACCGTCTCGTTAGTGAAGCCGACGTTCGCATTCAGCTCGGTCAACACCGGCTCAAAGTTCGAGACGGCGTCTTGGTCGGCAGCGCTGCCGAGGAGTATAACCGCACCACCAGCATCAGCGAACGCAGCGACAGTGGCTCGCTCAGCGGCGGTCAACTCAGTTGTCGGCGCTGAGATGATGAGCGCGCGCGCCGCCGGCGTTCCATCTTCACTGAGCAGGTCCGGCCCGGCTTCAGTTGTGAGGTTGGTGCTCGCTTCAAACCCAATGAACGATTCGTTGCCGGGAGATTGGCCTTCGAGATATCGCTGGTAGTACGCAGCGTCTTCCGCAGAGACGGCCGCGTCACTCGCGAACTGGCCGTGTCCATTGTCGATGACAACAGGCCCGCTGTCAGCGTCGCTCACGGCGGCGATCGTGTTCGTGAGGAACGGGTAGTTTCCGTATGCAGCAACACCGGGCCCGCCTTCGCCTGCCTCGAAGCCCTCTTCGATCAACGGAGCGCCGACAACAGCGACGTTCGCTGCCGTATCAACAGCAACGAGTGGCTCCCCACTTTCCGCGGAGACCGCGACCTCGCCACCACTGACCGCGACTGGCTCCGGCATAAACACGTCACTGAATTCACTGTCTCCGGTTTCGGGCGTCGCAGCCGGATCAGAGAGCTCCCAGATGCCGTCGTTGTTGGCGCGTGCGGTCTGTTCAAGCTCCCAGTAGCTGTCGTGTTGGTCGAAGCCGGAGTCGTACACCCGAGCCCAGCCGTCTTCGATAACCTCCTCGTTGTAGACGCTGCCATCAGCGAGTTCGATAAATCCGAGCAGGCGGCCGAAGTTGCCACGCAGGCCCTCGTTCTCGTCGAAGCGGAGCGTGACCGTTTCACCCGCAAGCTGCTCCTGTGCGTACGCGGTCGCGTTATCGCCCGCCGTTTTCAGCGCCGGCCCGTCATCGATACCCTCGTACTCTTGGAGCCGTTCATCGGTGCTACCCGTTTCAGGGGTGTCGATTCCAACAATGCGGACCGTCTCAACGGTGCCACTGGCAAACTCGACGTCGACGGTGTCACCGTCCGCCACGCCAACGACGTCGACGGTGTAGGTCTCGTTGACATTGAGGTCCACACCGAGTCCGTTGCGATCCGCAAAGAGCGTCGGGAACGCCTCAGTGTTGTAGTTCTCGGTCACCGGGACGAACTGTGCGCCGGTGTTGTTTTCGGGATCGACTACCTGATCGTCGTTGAACCGGAAGCTGGCGTTGAGCGCGCTGGCGATCTCGTTGTGGTTGGCCGTTGCGTCGAAGTTATTGAAGTCGGATTGGTCATGGAGTATCACGACGCCGCCGTTGGCTGCGAACTCAGCGAGTGCGTCGCGTTCGCTTCGTGAGAAGGCGTCGCTCGGAGAGGTGATCACAACGGCATCGGCACTGCTGAGGTTCGCCGTGATATCTGAGGTTGCCTTGTAGGTGTAGCCGTTCGATTCCGCGTATGAGGCAAACGTCTGGAAGTCATCACCGCCATTGGCCGCAAGTGAGTAGAACTGCCCGTGGCCCTCATCGTGAACGATGGTGCCGGACCCGCCGAGCAGTTCGTCGTAGATGTTCAACATGACCTCCTCGTTCCCGTACGAGAAGTCGGTGTCTGAGGCCACGAACGGGCCGGTAACACCGACAACAGAGCCGTCAATGGCGACGACCGGAATGTCCGTCTCGGCCGGGTACGAGACGGCATCGCCGTTACCGTCTTCATCCGCATTGGTGGCGGTCGGCTCTGCCGAGACGGCGATGATCGAGTCATTCGCGAGCGGCTCACTGTTCGCGTTGAGCAGACTCGACACCGAATCGAGCATCACCGGCGCTGCGTCTGCGTCGGGGTCGTCTGGTTCAGCCGGCGCGCTGATAGTCGCTGACGCCTGCGCGAGGACGCCAGCGGCGGTGTCGTCTGAGACCGTCTCACCGGGAGCGTACTGACTAGAAAGCCGATCTGTCGGGATGACGTGGGCGGTGTGTTCACCGGAGAGTCCACCGCCATCCGCAACGCTGACTGTGACATCGTCACCGTTGAGGTCGCTTGCGGCAACGGACGTCACGCCGGCAACGACCAGCTCACCGTTTGCCTCGTATGTGACAACGACTGCGCTGTTGACGTTGGCGGAGACGTTTTTGACGGTCACATCCTGGCTTGTGGTAGTGACCTGATCACGGAACTCGAGACTCGCTGTCGGTTCGACACCGAGTGTCGTCGCACGCGTTTGCGGGTCATACGACGGCGTGATAATCGCACGGTCACGCGAGGAGTCGCCCCCGTTGAACACCCAGTACGCGTCGAACGCGCCAACCGAGTCACTCGCAGTCAGCGGTTGACCGAAATCGGCGCGAAACGCAACAATCGACGACGTATCAACGTTAATCAGGTCCGCTTCAAGCGTCCGAGAGTCACCGGCTTCAGCGCTGTCGATCGCGAAGTTCGAGCTGACAAAGTTCCACCCGGGCTCGATTGGTGCGGTGCCCGGCCGTGGTACCGTATCGATGAACGTATAGCCGAGTCGAGCGGCATCAGTTGTCCCGGACACGTACAACCCGTTCTGGAGGGCGGTGACATCATCGAACTCATTGTCGATGACTGTACCGTACGTCTGTGTCGTCGGGTCCCATCGGTTGATCGCACCGATATCCTCGGCTGAAAGGGTGGCCGGTTGGGGCACCGAGACGAGGTTAAACCCCGCATCGAGATCACGGACCTCATGGACAGTCTCAACGGTTGCCGGAGCCGTTACCGTGTACTCTTGAACGCTCACCGTGGCTGTGCCCGGGTCGACGCCAAGAGTTGTCGGATCAATCATCGTTGCGGCGCTGCCGTTTGAAACCGCCGCCGTCGCCACCGGTTCACCGCCGATGGTGAAGGTGATCGTGTCCGGCTGGCCAGTGATGTTGGTTGCTGTCACTGTAATCGTGCCGGGGTCACTCACCGTCCCGATGAATTGCGCGTCAATCGTTGTTTCACCGACGACGATCTCGTCACTGCTGGATCCGTCTTGGGCAGCGACACCCCCAACGGCCACAACGGAAGCGAGCAGTGCCACTACCAGCAGAATCGTGCCGGTTTGCTTCCCCGCTATCATGCGAGTAGGGGCGATGTGAGCGTTTTGAGGGAACGCACAACGGAGTGGGGAAGCAGTCCATTGTCGGCGGGCTGTAGCCACGAACGCAACACGGGCATGTCGATAATCGACATGTAGATTTAGTTAAACTGTTTTAATTTATAACTTTTGAAACGAGGGATAAGGAGGCGAACATACCCAAACAACAAGATCAAAGATACAACACCGATATATAGAGATATGAACATGAACGCTCGGGATGGCTGGGACGGCCAATTCAGTATCGACAAATGAGTCCCTACCGGACAGGACGCCGAAAAGATGTTGCGATGAGAGGGCCCGATGGCAACAAGGCCACCAGCTTTTGCGGGGGATTGGCTCTGTTGAAATTCTATTCTTCAGACATATCGTTGTCTGAAACAGCCGGTCGCTAAGGAGTTCGAAGTGACCGGCACCTTTGAATATCGACATACTAATATTGTCGATCCAACTCCACGTTTTGTTCCCTCCGACACAACGGTACTGCTCCGCTTAATCTGTCGCTGGATTGAACCTGGCGCCATCGGCGACAAGCCCGTCCATATCTGAGAGGATACAACGACGTGTGAAAACGCGTCTATTGATCTGGAACCGCCGGGTGATGAAGTTGCTGGTGTTGACCTCGGGATTTGTAACTTCGCCACCGTCTCGTTCGGCGGCGAATCGGTGTTGTATCCCGGTGGCTCACTCAAAGAAGACGAATACTATTTCACGAAACAGAAAGCCAAGTGCGACGATTCCTCGTCTCGTGTGGCCACCCGACTTGACCGGACGGGGAGAGGTCGTTGGACGCACTTTTTACACGCACTCTCGAAAGCAATCGTAGACCGCCGAACTCACTTTGGCCACCAAAGTCAGTTTTCGCCTCGTGAGTATAGCCGTGTAGGCTAACATCGAAGAGGCCTGGATGCGCCGTCGACGTGTTGCGAACGTACTCACAAAACGCATCGGCTTCGTCTAATGGCGTCCCCCTCGACGGGATCACACCATGCGTCACTGGCACCTGCTCACCGATGAAAATCTCGTTTACAGCCTTGAGCGCGTCCATCGCGTATCCCGGAGCCGGATCGTCGTTGCGCATAATGACGATTAGGTCGTACGTCCCTGGCTCAAGGCGATACGGTTCGGCGGAGGGTGTATCCTCGTCGCTTCCATCCGATAATCCTAGGCAGCCACACGAACTCGAAGCCACCGCCGAAGCCAGGAGTACACGTCGTGTTATTACCATTCTTCCTCCCGACCGCGAAGGACCTTCCACGCCGAAATAGCGAGGTTTGTATCGAGGACATACTTATAGCCCACGAAGAACAGTGGAGCGTACCCGAGTAACCTGATATTGAGATCATCCATCGCGACCGGAACCCACAGCAGCAATGCCGTCAATAACAGGAAGAATAGGGAGGTCGCGAGCACGTAGCCGGTGGGCCCAAACACGAGCATCCAAAAGACCGCCGCGATAAGCATAATACTCACGAGCGGTATCAAGACCGTTGAGAGCAGTCTCACGGGGATCACGAATCCGTGGAGAAATCCATACGCGGGCTTCAAACAGACATCACGGTGCTTGAGGAGCGTCTCCACGTTGCCACCGAACCATCGCCGACGCTGCCGCCAGAAGGACCTCCAGTCAGTCGGTACGTATGTGCTCACCTTAGCGGGACTGTGGCGGGTCTTCCAGCCATCCCGAAGAATCTTCACAGTAATGTCGAAATCCTCTGTCTGAGTGTCCGGATCGAATCCCCAGACCCCATCGATCGCCTCGCGGCGAAACGCTGCAAGACACCCTAGCAACACTGGCACCACGTCGAAGAGGGAGTACACCCGGCGAAATGCCTGGATACTGAATGCGTACTCGAGCGCTTGCATTTTCGCCAGGTGGGAATTGTCATTCTCAACGTACACCGATCCGGCCAGACCGCCGACGTTGGGATCGGCTTGAAACTGTCCGACTAATGTGTCGATGGCGTCGGGGGCGACCAGACTATCGGCGTCTATCGAGACGATGACCTCGCCTGTGGCAAAGCAAAGTCCCATATTCAGTGCGGCGTGCTTCCCACCATTCTCTCGCTGAATTACATGTACGCGCTCGCTACCGTGAGTGGTAGCTCGCTCGTAGGTCCGGTCCTCGCTCCCATCATCAATTACGATCACCTCAAGACAATCCTCCGGATACGTTGACGCCAGTACGGCATCAATACACTGCCCAATCGAATCCTCCTCGTTGTAGGCCGGGATGAGGACGCTCACATAGGGAAATGGTTCAGAAGCCGGAGGGACCGATGGCTCTTGGTGATACTGATACACAGCAAGCGGCATGATCACCTAGGTCTGTAGCGTGAACAGAAACAACGCAGTGACGAAGACGACCGATAAAACGGGGACCCAGCCAAAGAGGGCCGCGATAGGTCCGGCCACAGCCACCCCAAATATCATCAATCCCCAGCAAGGAATTCGATCACGTTTTCGAAATCGTCCTGTTTTCTCAATGTATCCGATCACTCCACCGAGTCCCAAGGCAAGAAGAACGATCCACGGAAACAGCTCTCGGGTAAACCGGACCGGCTGGTCGAGGAGTACAAGACTTCCCAGAAGCAGAACCCCTCCGAGCACGAGCCACCGTGGCACCGGCACGCGCCACGCAAGAAAACGAAACAGGCGACGCGGCCACGCACGGATGGTCAATATTATACCGTTCACAATCAGGCTCAACAAGGTACAGAGTGCGAGTAAACGCCAAGGTAGTAATAGGGTTCCAACCCAGAATCCAGCCACGAGAGTTGTGAGTGCGGCAAGTGTCTGTAAGTCCAGCGTACCGCTCATGTCTAATTTGAGTCGGTCCGCGTCCGATCAGACAGTTTACCACAGCTACCGCAAATGCGAACTGATCCGACTTGTGGCATAGGCTCGAGTGATGTTATCTGTTCGTCACATTTTGGGCATTGCTCGCCCGGTTCGATTGTCAAGTTGAACCCGTCAGCTGTCACGTACCCGCATGGCCGATGCTCACGGACGACAGCCATCACATCCACGGAATCGTCACACTCCTCGCAGGTACCCGGCATCCCTGGATTGACATATTCTGTCAGTTCCCATATTTTTCCGTCAGGCAGTACCCAGAGCAGTCGGCCAGAGAGCTGCCTCGATATCTCAATCCCTCCTGAATCGTCGTATCGCGCTATATTGTCCAACGGTTGAGTCATAGTGGCGAGTCATTCAGATCGATATTAGTAAAGAACTTCTTAATATTCTATACGTTATAAATCTTGAAGCGCAGACAGTTAGTCTACTAATACTGTCCGATTAGAGAGATTATAACGAACACTGATTCGTCCCACCGGTGAGTTATGCAACGCCGTCGGATGATCGCCCTCACTGGGGCAGCGACAGCTGCAACGATCGGCGGGTACCAAACTTTTGCTTCGCTCTCTGAATCACCAGCTAATACGTCGCCCGATCGAAACCAGTCGGATCACGGACCAGCAGATACCGACGACCTCGTGCCAGAGGAATCGTACGAATCACGAGAGGGCGACATATTGACCGGCATCACGCCAGGGGTACTCGATCGTCCCGGACGCGAGGCTCTCGATACATGGCTCGGCATGGATCACGTCGTTGAGGTGAGCTTCGTCGATGTAGGGATGACCCACAGCGGAATTATCTATTACATGGAGCAGATACTTGATCAGATCTGGGAGCGACGGAGAATTCCGATGGTGATGTTCCAACCCGTGATCAAGGAAGATGGCGAGACCTCTTCGGAGATCAATCGTCACATCGCTAATGGCGAACACGACGAGTTACTCGAAAGCTGGGCCGACAAATTTGCGGCATGGATCTATGCTGAGGAGTACCCGAGGCGGGTATACATCAACTTAGCTCCCGAATTTAATGGCGACTGGAGCCCTTGGAGTCCAGCCGTTGGCGACACTGACGAGACTGATTTTGTGGAGATGTGGCGGCGCATCCACGATATATTCAGCGACACCGGGCTTGACAGCGAACACATCCAATGGGTGTGGTCGATGGATACGTCTACGCGCGGCGTTGACGTCTCAGCATGTTACCCGGGAGATGACTACGTCGATTGGGCCGGCATTCATGGCTACAATTGGTACGGGTGGGGGGGTTGGATGTCACCGGCAGAGAGCTATGATGGTGTGCTCGAGACTGTCCGATCGATCACGGATCGGCCCATCGCATTCACCGAATTTTCCACCTCAGCGCAGGTTGAGGACGGGTTCGACCCCGAACAAAAGACAGAGTGGATTAACGACGTATACGCGTATTTTCTGGAGGAGAACGTTCGCATGGCATGCTGGTATAACGACGAACCTGATGTAGACTGGGCAATCTTTGGCGGCGAACACGGGGTCGAGACTGTCACTGTCGAGGGAACCGAGTATCGGGTGTACCCAGCGTATCGAGAGGTTATGAACGAATCGGGGCTGCTCGGGGCGCACCCTTCGCATCCACAAGTTCTGACTACCGAGGAATTTCAGGGAACATTTTGATCTCGACGACCAGAGTCCCACATGTATTTTCCGTAGTATAGGATTGGGTAATCTTAGATCACCCACCAATGGTGGTGCGCCCACGGTCGGTATCTAGGCAAGGGTAAAAAACGAGTGATAAGTAGGTATCGCTCGCTGTCAGTCGCGCTTTCGTCTCACGCCAAGAACGAACAGAAGCAACGCAAGCAGTGACGCAACGTAGCCGAAGCCGGGCGTTGAGTTGTTGGTCCCGTCTGAACCGCCACCAATGGTCAACGTGGCGGTCTGACTGTCGTTCTCGGTGAATACGCCGTGTTCGTACTCGTCCGTTTCGAGATTCAGCGTCTCAATATCGGCAAACTCAACGGTTGTGGTCTCGCCGGGCGCGAGGAGAACGCTCTGGTTGGCCATGACGGCTCCACCAATGCGGTACTCGACAGATTGTGTGCCCTCAGTGTCACCGACGTTCTCGATCGTTGCGGTGACTGTGAGCGCGTCGCCGGCCGAAATCGTGACGTCCTGCGGGTCTAACTCGGAGACGACGAACGACGGCGCGCCGGTGTCGCTGTCACCACCAGAGCCGTCGCCGCCGTCAGCTCCGCCGCCATCGGAGCCGTCACCACCGTCTGACCCGCCACCGTCTGACCCGCCGCCATCAGACCCGCCACCGTCTGACCCGCCACCGGAGCCACTGCCGCCAGCCCCGTCACCGCCGTCGGTCCCACCGTCCCCATCGCCCGGAGGCCCGTCGAACGTCTCGTCGGAGAATGTCAAGTTTAGTTCGATGACCCCGCTCTGACCGCTCAGTTCGTACGGACTGCCAACTGCTTCAGGACCGTCCGGGCTCGCTATCCGAAAGTGAATCTCATCACCGGCAGCGGAGTTCACGGTGAGTTTGTCATCGAAGGCGCCAGGTCCACCGTACTGCCCCGCTTCACTGATCGTCATCCTGTCTTCGACGCTCCCGTTGACGACTGCGTACACTTCTGTACCTGCCGGTGCGGGAGTGTCTGCGTTGTCTGTGATCTGACCGTAAAAATTGACGGGCTCTCCGGGCGCGCTCTCCTGTGCGCTGACGACACCAGCACCAACACTACCAGAACAGAGCACCAGCGTTGTGATCAGTAGTACACCAAGTTTTTTCGACGCGTCATGAATGCGTGTAGAAGCCATGACAAGTTCTCGGTAATATGTTACGTATCGCTGTCATATGAGTATTTTGTTGTGTTGATCTGTTGTGAACTAAACACGCGTTGGCTCTCCTATAGAGCGGCATGAAACACTCTACAGTTGTCTGTAGACTCGCCCGCAGACGCGAGTGAGCAGCCAGAG
This sequence comes from Halorubrum miltondacostae, assembly GCF_041379815.1. Lineage (NCBI taxonomy): Archaea > Methanobacteriati > Methanobacteriota > Halobacteria > Halobacteriales > Haloferacaceae > Halorubrum > Halorubrum miltondacostae. Next base: position 575,749 of record NZ_JBEDNY010000002.1, on the reverse strand, counting down.
ACTGTCTGGGGAGCCGGCCCGTCGTAGTTCCTCAGAGAACCTGAGACGCTTTGTTTCAGCGAGGTAGATTATCGAGATCAGAGCTCTTCGGTTGAATGACGCTGAGGTCTTGGGGGACAGCAAGAGCCTATATTTGTCTCGCGGTGAGAAGTACTGACATCCCCTGATGAAAGCGTATCCGTCACCGCCGCAGCTCGACGACGCCCCTGAAGCGTTGCTGTCGCGCGGACACCTCTGGCTCCGTGAGCACGTTGTCGGGCCGCAGGTGCGATTTACGATGGAGCCGTCTGGGCTGTTGATCTTTGGAGACCGAGAGCAGGTCTTCGACGATGTCCCTCCGGAATACCGGCATACCCTTCGACACATTCGAGCGGAGTTCGACCGCGACGCGTTTCACAGCGCTGTCGAGGACCCGTCAACGTACGTCTTCTTCGGCGTGGCACCGTGTCACGTCGGTGTTGCGTACGACTGGGAGCGACTGCCGCCGTTTCTTGGCCATGCCATCTGGAACGAAGCCAACGAGCGATTCATCCCTAGTGACAGGGCCGACAAAGTGTTTGAGGGCCTCAATCTCACGCCAGTGAACACGTTTCAAAAAGAGGTGAACGTCCGTGATTTCTCTCCCGAGCAGTTTGAGATGCCTGATTCGGCGTGGTATGACGGCCCGGCCGCAGGGGTTCGGATTGAGAACCGCAGTGGTGGGAGCGCACTCTTGACCGAGTTCGCTGTTGGTGAACAACCGACTGAGCAACTCGCTCACGATGAGCCGTCAGCGGTTGCCAGCGAACTCGTGACCGACACACGGGTCAACCGAGCTGTCGAAGCTGTTGAAGCGGCAGGAAACACAGTCACGACTGCCGAAGTACAGACACGTATCTTCGAGATGATCGTCAGAGAGGAGTACGTCCGTCTTGACCAGAGTGGCATCGACGTAGAGACGCTGCGGTCCGCAGTCGGGTCGGTTGTCGCTCAGCGGCTCTGACGACGTGGTGAACTCAGAGGATGGGTTTTGGAATCTGTGAGTCAACCGGTGACAGCAGTTGGTTTAATCGACGAAACCATATGATGACAGTCACTAAGACATATAGATTATACAACGGGCTTTTGTCCAAGTGATATTTGAGATTCAATAACGATGTCCTCGACAGAAGAGACATGTACTCATTGCGGGGAACCGGGCGGTGAAGAGCAGACACTCGTATTCGAACAAGAATCAAATCCAAGAGAAATGGCGTTGTGTCTCTGTAGTGCCTGTGTTGACTCAATTGCCTCGGAGCCAAAAGTTCGAAAACAAGCGTAGACACGCTGTACCCTCATTTGTTCACACTGCTTAGCAACCAGCTGTGTCAGCGGAATATGGAACAACTGCGTCAGCGGAACATAAATTTGAGAACAAGTACTTGCTGAACTCAGTGAAGACGGTAAGCTCCTCATATTGAGTGTATGGAAGGATTACTTTAAGCTGTTAGATGGCGTCATAACAACAAATAATGTATAGTACATGGACTCAACCCAACTGGTCTTTTGCTGGCTTATCATCTGAGGGTGGGGGCATTAACGAAGCCGTACCGTCGAATCTATTCGGGGAGAACAGATGGATCTGAATCTTAAACAGCAGCTTCCAAGCTTGGTGCTACTGTTCGGATTAGCAGTTGTTGCTGTGTTTCTACGGAGCAACGCAGCGTTGTTCGTTCCAGTCGCCGAAGATCTTGACTTTGCTTTCCGGTTGATGGTTGCTGGAACGGTCATTGCCATCCTCCGGAATGAAATTGGAATGAGTACGTTTGGTGTCTTCGGCCCCGTTATTCTCGCATTTTCGTGGGTGCTTATCGGCCCGTTTTGGGGCTTTCTCGTTATCGGGTATATTTTTATTCTCACCACACTCGCCCGCATTGCGATTAGTGACCTGAACCTTGGAACGCCACATCGTGTGGCGTCGCTGCTTGTCGTCGCAGCGATTGGCTTGTTCGTGATCGAGGCTGCTGGGCAACTCCAAGACATCCCGTCACTTCAGGCGGTCATCCTGTTCCCGGTTGTGTTGACGACGTGGTACGCTGAGCGGTTTGTCGGGAGCCTCACGGAAACAGGGTGGGTACCCGCGACGCGGCGGCTTGCGGCGACGCTTGTTGGAATCACTGCTGCGTTTCTCATCATCACCTTTGAACCGCTCATCAGGCTCGTCATTCACTCACCGGAGCTGTGGGTCGCACTCGTTGCGCTCAATATTGCGCTTGGAACCGTCACAGACATCCGGCTTGGCGAATACCTCCGATTCAGAGAGCTACGACGGTCGCTTGGCAGCGAAAACACCGGTGATATCCTGACGATGCGAGTCAGGAACCGAGAGTTCATTCACAAATACAATCCGTCACCGATTATGAGTCAGTTCAACAAGGGAGACATGAAAAAAACGCTCCACGGGCTTTCAATTCCGACAACGGCGACGTATCTCATCGCACAGGATGAATCCGATTTCGATGAGCTGCGGACGCTGATGAAGACCAAAGAGAAGTTTGTTATCAAGCCGCTTGATGGGTATGGCGGCCGCGACATCCTGCTTGTTCGTGGGCAAGACGACGCGACAGATGCGTTTCTCACGAACCGTGGACGGCTGACAGCTGATGAGGTTGTGGCTCATGCTCGAAATATCTGTGTTGGTGGTGTCGGTGACTACGGTGCTCGGCGAGAGGCGCTTGTCGAGGGGTTCATCACACCTGATGGAATGCTTGCGGATCGGACAACAGGTGGGGTGCCCGACCTTCGCGTCATCACGCTTCAGGGGTTCCCTGTGATGTCGATGGTTCGGCTTCCCACCGAAGAGTCAAACGGAACAGCCAACATTCATACCGGTGCGATCGCCGTCGCGATCGATATTGTAACCGGTGAAGCCTCGGGTGGCTACCACCAGACGCGCGATGCGTTCGTCGACTCACATCCCGACACCGGGGCTGATCTTGAATTCGCTATTCCAGACTGGGAGGCCGTCCTCACGATGGCCTCGCGCGCGGCGATCGCCAGCGGGCTTGGGTTCGCTGGTGTCGACATTGTGTTTGACGAGCACAATGGCCCATTGGTGCTGGAGGTGAATCGACGTCCCGGCCTAGGCATTCAAAATGCGAATATGGACGGGTTGCTCCGGCGGCTTCGCTACGTCGAGACACACAGCGAGCCCGGCCAGTTCCACTCGGCGGCCGACCGTGTCCAGCAGGCGCAACAATGGGCGAGCCAGGACTGGAAAGCAATTAGCCAGCCGCCCGCAGAGAGCGACAGTCGTCACGAGGTGAAGGCCTAATGTCCTCGATAGATGCCGACGACAAACCATGGCCGTACACACGATTGACGGCCGCGTTAATGTTCAGTATCCTGTTGTTGGTCCCGATCGTCCTTGCGGGATTGCCGGGCCTCAACAGAAATGCGATCACAGGGCTGCTCACCCGTGAAGAAGTGATTTTGCTATTCTTCATTTTGACACCGGTCGTGTTCACGGCGTTTGCCGCTTATCGTGTTGTACAGTTCTATGCGGATGGCGAGTCTGACTCAACCTAGGGGCCGCAAACGCGCGGCGCTGGGCGATTGGGCACGTCGTGGGTTCCAAATAGACGGGTCTCGTCGGGGTGGAACAGCTTGTGTTCACAGATGCTACAAGCTGAGATGGGAGGCATTCTCGTGGGTATACGCGACCACGCGTTCCACATCGGCGGCGAGTAGCGACTGACCCACGGCATGGCTCAGTCGCTCACGTAGAGTTATCGTGAGAGCAGTGTCTCTAGGCAGGCGTGAGAGATAGTCACCCGAGCAGGCTCGCGCCGTCGAACTCGGCGTCAGCGTCGACGTCAAGCAGATCCAGAATCGTTGGCGTCACGTCAAAGAGGTTTGCGTCGCGCAGGTCGAAGTCGGGTTCTGTGGTGTACAACAGCGAGTTCTCGAACTTGTGCATCCCGTTGCGCGGCCCCTCAGTGAACACCGCCTCCTTGCCTGAGAACCCGGACTTCAGATCAAAGCCGTCGGCAGGAATGACAACGAGATCGGGCGCGATGTCGTCGTGTGCGCCATCGAAGGCATCTTCCCCTTTCACGATCCGGCGACACACTTGGCGGCCGTCTGGACCGGTGAGCGATTCGAGGTCGTCGATGAGCTCGTCGCGTGTCGATTCATACTCGTCTTCGGGGACGACGCCCTTGGGTTCACGTCCCTCCAAATTGAGATAGAAGCGCCCGGGGATGAGCGAGTATGCTTGGGTGTCGTCGTCGATGTCGGTCAGTGAGTCGTGGTCGTCGGTGCCGTACGAGAGCCACCCCTCATCGGCGAGGAACTGGTTACAGTTCACCTCCCACTCCAAGTGGGTGAAGCCGTGATCCGAGGCGACGACCAGCGTGGTGTTCTCATCGAGTGAGTCGCGAATCTCGCCGATGTACTCGTCGAGCGTGCGGTAGAACTCGAGGAACTCCTGTTTGTACTCGCCGTCGGTCGCGTAATCGCCGAACAGGAAGTGGTTCACCCGATCGGTGCTCATGAACACCCCGAAGAAGAGATCCCAATCGTCCTCAGCGAGGTAATGTGAGAACGCCTCGTACCGCGCGTCGAGCGTCGCGTGTGCGTTCTCGATGAACTCGGTCTTGTCGTCGTCGTGACCGAGCTTGGCGTTCACATCAATTTGGTAGTCAAAGCCATCGAGCGTCTCGCGCAGTGACTCATCGCTGGTGGCCGACTCAAGATCTGGTGAGAGAAAGCCGGAGGCCATGCGCTGGATCCGCGTCGAGGGTGGGAACGTGACTGGAACGTTGAGGACGGTCGCGTCCCGGCCCGCGTCGGTGACGCGGTCCCATAACCGAGTCGCCCTCACGTGTTGTCCGAGGGGAACATACGTCTCATACGAGCCGACTTCACGATCCTGAAAGCCATAGACGCCCGTCTCGCCCGGATTGACGCCCGTGGTGAGGCTCGGCCAGCACGCGCTCGATTCGGGCGGGACAATGCTTTCCAGACGACCGCCAGAGCCGGTCTCTCTGATCTCGGTCAGGTTCTCGAAGACCTCGGGGTGGTCTTCGACGAGATTGAGTGGTACGCCGTCGATGCCGAGAAACACAACACGGTTGTCGTCGTCACCGCGAAGCCGGTCGAACAAACCCATACCAGTCGTTTCGCCTACAGTTTATTTATACGCGGGGATCGCGGCTCGTTTGTGGTAACTTCTAAGCGACTAAACTACTATATAAATCTTTGTTTTAAGATTTGGATGTATTCTGATCAAACGCGGGAGTATCAGGGTACGCTCTCCGCAGGCCCGTGCTGAGATGTAATTACATGTAATTAGTTATTTGTGGGTGGCGTCATGATAACGCATTGATGACTGTGGAGGCGAGGAGATCGGGGCGGCAAGTGGTTCTCAAAGCGCGGGGCGGCTCTGCCGAGCGCAGGCCGTGTGGCGTCCACGGGGTGTGGGTCACACAGTGGGGTCGGCTGGCGGGGAGGAATGGCGATGTCGGGGAATCGGTTCACCAGCGCACATGGGTTTCCCATGGACAGGGGACAGCGGGGTGACCCCAATGGTGGAACCCGACATCGCCTACCCGGACGCAGTTTTGACATCGATCCCGCTCACGCTTCTTACGGCGCACATTGTTGGCACAGCGTTTGAGGCGTACACCATCGCGATGGCAGGCGCGCTCGTCGTCTGTTGTCTGCTCATGCTCGATACGCTCTTTTGGCACGCGCCTGTTGAGTGAGTTGTCTGTAGTCGGGCTCACGACCGTCAAGATAGTATTAACTGCGCCGGTGAAGTTCCGCGAACACTAGGCGAAAAAATCGGAACTCACTGTGATACCGTCACCAGCGATCGCAGGGTCGTCACATGTGAAGTGACAGCGATAGCTGATCGCGAGGTCGTGCTTCAAGGCGACCATGTTGAGACCACCATCTTGTAGAATTGTTCGTAGGTGCTGGGACAGTCGTTGATCACGGCAAATTCTTCAAGTCGCTCATTAGCCCACGGTGGACGGCCTCTGCGCGGGCTCTGTTTTTGGACGTCACTCTACTCCAGTGAATTGAACTATTCGCGTTTTGCGCGTTCGTTCTCAATTGTTGTTGCTTTCGATTGCTCCGCTTCGAGTCGTCTCTCTGTGCTGTTCGGCAAGAGGATCGTTTCCCTTCTCAAATGGCATCGTTTGTCTTTGTTCAGACGACGTTTCTGCGATGAGTTGCTCCATCCGTTCGATAATCAGCTCAGGATCTAATTCTGGCTCGATAATAGCTCTCCCGTCTTCTTCGTGGATATGTACTTCTGTGCCAGGGGTGAGACCAAGACGCTCTCGCACTCCCTCCGGAAGGGCGACGCGTCCGTTTGCGTCCACTTTAGTCATATTCCTACTTGCTGTGCCAACGGTATACGTTTTCAGGACGCGTTTGCGCGCAGAACATGATAAGCACAATCCAAAAGCCATACCAGTTATTCCATTAACCAAGTCGCCAAGGAGTACGGCTACGAGAAGCCCACCTCCATGTTCATCGACCAGTTCCAGCATTCTGATTCCATCATAGATTTCGTTGAACACTGTCTGACGAATGGGATATTGAGCTGGTGTGCGCACGCAATGAGGATTGTCACTAGGGTTGCTGAGCACACTAAGAGAGTAATTGTCGACGACGGTTCTAGTTAGACCCGTAGTTAGAGGGAGTCCATAGACAAGTAGAGGGTATTATCGAAAACCGCTAGACGGGGATGGTTAGAGGGAGTAAGATGCCGACTGATAAGAAGAATAAGAAGCACGAGACTGGATACCCTACCGACTGTGTGAGAAGTGAGCCCCTCCAGCGCGGAGGCCAGTAGATCCACCGGGTGGCCAGCCACTCTTGATTCGGTGTCTCTTTTCGCTCGACGTCTTGTGTACCCCCTGTGATGAGATCCGCCACGGACGACCGGACACGCAAACTGGCCAAGACAACTCAAACACCGCTTGATCGCTTCTCGCTGAATTGCCCTACACGCAATACACTGTGATCTGATATATCGGCTCGGTGTTGACGTAACTGCGAGACGAATTCGATCAACACACGCAGTCACCGATAATCCAACAGTATCCTCACGTCGCTAATCTACCCAGTTGTTGTCATACCCGATCACCTGTCGTTGGTGGGTCCACCGGGGGGAGTTACCGTGTTGGCTCCGCCTGCTTGTGACACAATCAGTTGCGACAGCACTTCCTTCCGTTAGGACCGTCTTCTGCTTCTTATCAGTCGGCCGTCCACCCCCACTAACTCGCAGACGGAACGCTGATCGATCTGTCATGGAGCGCTTTGGTGTTCACCCACAGTTACCCCCCTCTCACCCCCGTCTAACTCCGAGAGCAACTCCAATAGAACGACCCATACCGGTAGCATCTCGATCGGCGTGCCTCTCTCACTGTCTGGAGCACTCACACCTGTTTGTCAGCATGTCACTTCTCAAAGTGTTTAAAATCGTCACGAGAATCACCCAAGGAGCGCTGTCGATCTCGGCCCGGACAAACACAATCGCTGATCAGCGGTAGCGTATGTTATCTAGTTTTTTTGAGAAGAGATCTCACTGTGGGAGTTCGTTCTTGACATCGACTCGACCGGGAGGCTCACCGAGACACACACCATGCCGACGGCTTCAGCCACGGAAATCGACAGGAGCCCGAGCGTCCTTACTCGCCGGACAGAGCCGCAAACACCGCTTCGCGAGCGGGCGGTAGATATCGAAGCCGCAGCCCCCTGAGTGGGCCTGAAGCGGTTGGGGTACGGCCCTGTTGGGTTCGGTACTGCTTGGCGAAGGCAACCCACCCAAGCGGGTGAGGTGGTTGTGCGGCGTACTGTCTACCGTATGCGACCATTTCTGGAAGCCCCTCGTGGTAGTGTAGTGTAGTGTAGTGTAGTGTTGCGTCCGGGTCAGAAATCGTGTAGGTCTCTCGAAAGCCGGTCATGAACGCGTCACGGTTAGGCGAGCACACAGCAGTTGTCGCTGCTGGCCACCGGACATCGCGAAACTCGGCGCCGTCTTGGACAACCACGGTCGCTGTTTCACGCCCGGTTGCGAGATGGACTGGCCGGGCAGGCACAGCCAGTGGGCGGAGCGTGGCACGGGCCGTCTCCCGGCTGATTGCTGTTGTGGTCCCATCTGGATGGTGGATGGTTGCCCCCGTGTCTGTCGCCGTGACGCGACGACACTGGCTCGCAAGCGTGTCGAGTGAATCGGTTAACTGCCCGCGTATCAGACAGGTACCGTCAATAAGACACCGGAGTTCGTTTGTTGGTGTTACTCTTGGAAGAAGGACGATACAGTAGTGACCGAATCCGACACCTGTATGACCGGCGCACGAAGCGACGTGACCACGCTCAAGATGCGCTCGCTCGTGACCTCATCGAACGCCTGTACGAGGATGGCGTTTCGACGGTGTACGTCGGGGCGCTGACGGACGTGCTTGACACGCACTGGTCGGTAGAGACAAACGCGAAGACACACAATTTCTGGGCGTTCAGAGCGTTCGTGAACCGACTGGCGTGTACCGCCGCAGAATACGGCATCTCGGTGGAAGTGCGGTCTGAGGCGTGGACAAGTCAGGAGTGTCCGAACTGCGGTTCGACTGAGAATACGACGCGCCACCGCGACACGCTGACGTGTTCGTGTGGCTTTGAGGGACACGCAGACCTCTCCGCGTCAGAGACGTTCTTGAGACGGCAGACGACGGTAACACGGTCGATGGCACGGCCTGTATGCCTCAAGTGTGACGACCATTCATGATCAGAGTCACCACGCTCAGTTCCCAACGAGGAGCATACGAACCCGCAAGTTGCCTCCGTGGGTCGGTAAGCGATACCCCCACAGCGCGAGGAAACCTCGCCGTTCACGGCGAGGAGGATGTCATAGACGGACGATTACTGGCCAGAGATGCCGCAGTACGACGACTGGCACGAGGAGTTCGACGACACGTTCGAGTTAGACGACACGGTCGAACAGCGCATCCGTGACCTCGTCAAAGAGGCCGGCTTCGACGCCACCCTGCCAAATGATTGGACGTTCCGGGATCTCGGTATCTGAGCAGAATCGGGAAGAAAGCCTTGGGTTCAGCGCGGTAAGGATGTCAACGTAGTTGGGAACCTACAGGGACTCTCGGGGTCGTACGGAAGACTTCGTCTTCCGTGATGACGAGACGCTTGCGTCTCGAACCACTTGACCCCGAGACAGTTACGGCAGATTTTGGCCAGTATTGAGCGGGTCGTACGAATCCATGTGGTAGGCGACCCGCCAGAGTTTGAGGATGGCGCGAGTGACCAATACTTCGGGAGTCTGTTTGATACAGGATTCTTCGACCTCATCTGGTTTTGAGCTCGCAGTCGGCGGCGGATGATAGTGTTCGAGCTCCCTGACGTTGAAATAGCCGTCCGCATGTGGATGCTTTCCCCACCGAAGATTCACCGCTTCTGTGTCAGTATAATGGAACTTGTAGTCGGCCTGTGTGGTCCACTGGACGTCCATCCGTGCCGCGTCGGCCGTACACAGTCCATCGTCGAGCGCAACTTCGAGGACAGATGGATGAAGGTAGTCATCGAGTTCAGCTGTCGCAAGCGGCTCCATTTCCTCGATAACGTCACGAATCGTGAGTAGTGCCGGACGGTCTGTCGCTCCACGGAGCGTATGCTGTTCGTGTTGGTTTGAAGCGTTCACCATCGCTCAGGCCGGGACGTTCTCGTCAGTCGAGCGACGGTCATCGTCGACAAACTGCTCGGCGGTATCGATCGAGAGGGCCGCATTTGCGAACGCGAGGTTCCGACGGAGCGTCTTCCACTCACGAACCCGCTCGGGATCGATCTCTGCTTGTGGATCTCCGGACTCGGCGAGCGCCTGATTCGTTTGGCTGACGGCTAACTCTTCAGGGGACTCGACACCGAATTCAGCCTGATAGTCTGTGAGCTGCTCGCGCATGTCCTGAATCCGTGCGACGAGTTCGTCAGTCGAAACGTGCTCCAAGATGTCGGACGCCTGTTCCACGACTAGTGATTCAGGCGAGCGACGATACTGCGTACTACCGTGCTCGCCGGGTGTCGTCTCGACGAACCCCTCGTCAGCGAGTGCGTTCAGATGCTTTCGAGCGGTCTTCGGAGCGGTCCGCGCATTGTCAGCGACCGTATCAGCCGACAGTGGGCTGTACGTGTGGCTAATGACATGCCGAATGCGCTCGTATGGCGTCGTGTTAGACTCCCAGTCTGTCCCGACTGCCTCGTTGATATCTGTAAACGTAGCTGGTGGGTGTCGGTCGCTCATGGAGGCACTGACAGGCTAGCGGAACATAGTACTTTGGTATAGTACTATATTCTTTTATAGAAAGCAAGGAGAATACCCGCGCCTTTAGCTGCGGGATGAATCTGACACTCTGACCGATAATCCACAGAGAAAGCCCTTGTTGGATATTCCACGCCCGGTCGTTGGTTTTAAGACTTATCGTTTTATAATGTATTATGAACACAGTACGATGCTGGAAACGACCCGCACCTACGTCGCACGCATCACGAACCACCAACAGGTTCGTGACGACCTCGACCAATGTGGGTTCTCCGCATCCAAACTGTGGAACGTCGGACGCTACTACATCCAAGACCAGTGGGATGAAACGGGTGAGATACCTGACGAAGCCGAATTGAAATCGGAGCTGAAAGACCACGAACGCTATAGTGACCTCCATTCTCAGTCAAGTCAGCGAGTTCTCGAAGAACTTGCTGAAGCGTTCACCGGCTGGTACAACTCCAACGACGGCAACAACCCACCGGGCTACCGGAAACGTGGCGACAACCACCCACGCTCCACCGTCACGTGGAAAAAGCGAGCCATCAAACACGACGACAAGCACGGCCAACTTCGCCTCTCGAAAGGCTTCAACCTGAAAGAGTCACGGTCTGACTTCATACTCACAGAGTACGAAACTCGGCCCGACGTAGAAGTCGAGAACATCCAGCAGGTGCGTGCCGTCTGGAACGGCGACGAGTGGGAACTACACCTCGTCTGTAAGAAAGAAATTCCAGTCGAAGACGCACCGGGTGACAACACAGCGGGTATCGACCTCGGTATCAGCAACTATCTCGCTATCGACTACGAAGACGGCGCGAGTGAACTGTATCCGGGGAACGTGGTGAAAGAAGACAAGCACTACTTCACCCGTGAGGAGTACCAGACCGAAGGTGAGAACGGGCCGTCGAAGCGTGTACGGAAGGCTCGACAGAAACTCTCCCGGCGTAAAGACCACTTCCTTCACACCCTCTCGAAACACATCGTTCAGCGGTGTGTCGAAGAAGGCGTGGGGCAGATCGCTGTTGGCGATCTCAGTGACATACGCGAGGATGAGAACGGCGACTCGCGGAACTGGGGTGCGTCGGGGAACAAGAAACTCCACGGGTGGGAGTTTGACCGTTTCGCCCGTCTCCTCGAATACAAGTCCAAGGAACACGGAATCCTCGTTGACCGGGTAGACGAGGAGAACACGAGCAAGACGTGTTCGTGTTGCGGACAGATTCGAGATAGTAACCGTGTGGAGCGCGGTCTGTACGTCTGTTCGTCGTGTGGAACGGTGATGAACGCAGACGTGAACGGTGCGGTGAACATTCGCAGAAGGATAACTCAGAGTCCCCCGACTGGGGATATGAGTAACGGCTGTTTGGCACAGCCCGGAGTCTTCCTGTTCGACCGCGAGAGCGGGTCGTTCAACACGAGAGAGCAGGGAGTCTGTAAACCCTAATATCCCAAATTTCGGGATTCCTCCGCCTTCAGGCGGAGGAGGATGTCAATGTTCTCGAAAGCTGTGGTCCGTCTACACCGATCAGTACGCAGCGGTCGATCTGCTCGAAGCGTTAGTTGAAGAGACCGGCTTCGACGCCAGCCTGCCGAACGGCTGGACGCTCCGCGATCTCGGCGTCTGAGCGGACCAACAGTCCGACACACATGTGGCGCAACATGTACTGTGTGGGAGCGCGTACAGTCGCGTATGGCAACTGGCGAGCCCCCAGAAGAGACGACGGTTAGCGATAGTGGAATGGTAACCATTCCGGCCGCCCTCCGCCGGCGTCTTGACATCGAACCCGGTGACAAGCTCCGGTGGACCACTGACGGCGAGAAAAACCTCTCTGTAGAGGTTGTCAAGCAGCACTATGGCGCGTTCGATGACTTCGAGCCAGTCCAGATGGGGGGTGGTGGCTCTGACACTCACGATCTCGCAGGCTACGAGGACGATCCCGCGTTCTCAGAGTCCAACTGATGGCAGTCGCCGTAATCGATACAGGCGTGCTGATTGGGATGGCCGATATTGACGACGAACACCACGACATCGCGATGGAGATCGTCCGTGGAATCGATCAGGGGACGCTTCCGACAGCCCGGGTAACGAATTACTTGACCTCCTCCCGCGCCTGAAGACGCGGGAATCCCACCACGGGATTTCAGGCCTGTCGTGGCCCTCTGGTTTCAAGACGCATACGTTCCACGCGTCTCCTGCTGGGTGTCAGCATCGGCTTGGGTGTCTTGTGGGGCGGTCAAACGCCCCCCATCCTCAGCCGAGTCATCGCCATCCGTGTGTTCTCTTGAATGGCTCTCTCCACTGAGGTAGCGATCTGCGATGTTTATCGCGCCGTTCACGTCCGCTTGGTACTCACCCATCCAGCACGCATCGTTCGAACACCTGAACGTCGCCTGACGCGGCCGGTATCCCACTTCACCGCAGGCGTGGCACTCCTTCGACGTGTTGCGCGGGTACACCGTCTCAACGGGAATCCCCTTCTCGACGGCCTTGTAGCGTATCTGTGCGTGGAGTTTTGCGAACCCCCAGCCGTGGAGACGCCGGTTCATGAACTCGCCGTAGTCCATCGACTCCCGGATATACGTCAGGTCTTCCAGAACGAGAACGGGATTCTCGACGGATTCGGCGTGCTCCACGACTTCGCGGGTGACGCGGTGGAACACGTCGTCTATCTGGTTCCATACGTCGTCGCCAAAGGACTCCGCGATACGCTCGCTTCCGCGCGTCTGGAGTCGGCGCTTGGCAGTGAAATAGGTCTTGCGGAGCCGACGAACAGTCTTGCCCTCGTCGGCCCACAATTCGGGCGCGGTCGGAGAACCGTGGTCGTCGCGGTGACACACCGTGACGAGTGACGCTTCCCCGATGTCTACTCCGATGGGCGTCCGTTCTTCGGCGGATGCCTCAGAGCGTTCCTCCACGTTGCGGGTGGCGGTAACGTGGAGATACCACGTCCCGTCCCGCTCGAACAGCCGACTCTCACCCATCCTGGCATCTTCCGCGTTCAACGCCTCCAGCCAGTCTCGCTGTTCGGGATTGGGTTGGGCTGGTATCCAAAGGTGGTAGTCCTCGTGGTGCGGGATTTTGACGCACCACTCGATTGCGTTTTCGGGCTTGTGGTCGAGTCGTAGCCCCTCGTTGGTGAAGCGCACAGGGTGGTCGTCGTGGAGTTCGCCCGCGTTGTACGTCGTCGTGAGTTTCGGGACGTACTTTTTGAGTGCGTTCTTCGCGTACCCGCTCAGATTGTAGGTGACCACCACGTCGTTCGCTTCAGTCTGTGTGGTACAGTTCTGGTTGAAGGCGTCTTGGAGGGCGTGCTGGTACGCTGCCCTCGTCTCCCGGAGTTTCCGCCGCTTGTGGGCGTTCGGGTCCACAAGTTTGAGTTCGAGCGTCTTCGTGAGTTCGGTCACGAATCGCCCTCCGTGTGTTGCTGGATGTAGTTCTCGACAGTCTCGCTGGAAACGTGTCCAGCGGTACCTGCGTAATACCCTCGCGTCCATCCGATTTTCTCGCCGTCGTGGTCGGCGTATCGGTGGTTGTACTTGCGCGAGGAGATACCCTTGAACCAGTTTGCGAGTAGTGCCGGTTCGTTCTTCGGCGGACTACTGACGAACAGGTGAACGTGATCGGACTGTACGGTGAGGTCGAGAATTTCGACGCCTTTGCTGTCGGCTATTTCGTGGAGGATGGTCCGCACACGGTCAGCGACCTCGTTGACGAGTACCGATTGACGGTACTTCGGTAACCACACTATGTGGTAGTTGAGGTTGTAGCTCGCATGCCGTGTGGTCTTCATGCGTGTTGTACACTACCGTCCGTTGTCATGTTAATACTGCCGATGAACCGTGGGAAATCCAGACGTAGCGTCGACGGTGGGTGTGTAGGCTATTGTCCGCTTGACCCCCGCCTAAAGACGGGGGTATGCGCTCGTATCTTTATCACCCGGCTAGAGACGTCAGACAATCCCTTCTCGTAACGAGGTCGACAGAGACGAGCGGGACGTTTGCGACGATCGTCCGCCACTCGTTGTCGGGGGTCCATCGATCGCGTTCGCCGGTCGCAGAATTCCGGGACTTAGTCACCACGTGAGTCCCTCGTACACGATCCCATCGCGGCGGTCGATTGCTCGCCGTCCGTCGACAACGACGGGCGTCCGCATCGTATTGAACTCGTCGTCAAGCGCTATTATCTCCTCTCAGTCAGTAAGACTAAGAGCAGCTACCAGTTTGGAGCATGTTGTTGTAAGCGTGTCGGCGTATTCGATGTGGCGTTCTATGGTTGCTCTGGCGGTCACCACGGAAATTGAGGCGAGAACGTTCTTTAGACGTGATCGAGAATGTACTGACGTGTTCCCCTACGAGCACCTGCTCGTTGCCCTCCTCCCGATACTGGTGTATGTCGCCATTTGCGACCGGCGTCTGCCGACACGCGCCGTGATATTTGTGACCGCGGTCGGGAGTCAGTTTCCGGACTTGGTCGACAAGCCGCTCGCACACCAACTTGGCGTCCTCCCAAGTGGCCGTGTCTTCATTCACTCGCTCCCGTTCGCAGTCCCGATTGCTGTCGGCGTGCTCGCGTATGGTTGGTACACCGAGCGGCCACGCGTTGCCGGCGCGTTCGTGGTTGCGTACTTATCACACATAGTTGGGGACACGTACCAGGCTCTGCTCGCAGGCCGGTTTCCGGCAGACCTGCTGTGGCCGTTCGTCGCGGCGCAACCGCGTCCCACCGTGCCGTTCTGGGCGGGTGTCAACGGGGTCAATGTGCGACTCTGGACCGCGTTTTCGGTGGTCGTACTGGGAGTAACACTCAGCGTCGTCGCGCGGGACATCTGGCAACAAGTCCACAATAGATCGCCACGCTGAGCGCCTCTGCTTGATATGACTGAACTTGATGTCTGAACGCGAATCACCTACCCGGACACAGTTTTGACATTGATTTCGGGTGTGCGCTGGGACGAACAGGAGGCGCGTGTGGATGAGATGTTCTTCTTGCCGCGTCATGGTCCGGATCTGTTCCCGCCGCACGACCGCATCCAGCCCATCCTTCAGTTCGCTGAGGCCGACATCTGGGATGTCTTCTGGAACTTTGTCGTGCCCGAGACGGTAGAGACATTCCCCGACGAGAGTACATCCCGCAGACGGATGGTGACCTCCCTGACGGTGTTTCCCAAGAGGATGTCCCGATTTCGCCGAAGTACTCCGCCCGGGTCCGCTCGCTCGGTAACGAAGTGAGTACGAACAAAACGACTGAGGAGCCGGTGTGGCTCCAGAATCTCGAGGATACAACTGAGCGGGCGGGGCGCGCCAAAAAAAGACCTCATAGAGCGACTGCGTGACCACGGCTACATGCCAGTTGACGCGGTGAAAACCCCACGAGTGGGGTACTTCGAACGAATTGACGAAGAGTTGTGGAATGACGACCCAGGGAGTCTATCGACTTGGGGAGACTGCTACTCCACGGTTGGACCAATCTCGACGGTGAGTGTCTCCCCGTGATATGACCAAGAGTCGGCAGTAAGCTGTATTTCGGTGTTGGTTGCGGTGTTGATCAGCGTAACCTGTGTGGGCTCTGTGTGGACGTCTGTAACTGTGAGACATGTCTGTGGCAGGTCGCCAGCAACAGTCACCTCAACAGCAGCGTCGACAGAGATCGTGATTTCGGTTAGTGTGTCAGCCGCGTCATTGTAGTACTGGCCACTGGCCTGGCCATCGGCGAGTCGCGCCGTCAATTCTAGCTCATCTGGGGGGCCCTGTTCAACGGTCTGGGTGGGTTCTCGCGATGGAATGATGCTGCCTGCCCGGACGAAGAGCGGAACCTCATCAAGTGGCACATCCAGCTGAAGCGTTTGCTGTCCCGTATAGCGGGTGTCTGACCAGTAATTAATCCACTCTCCGGCTGGGAGATACACCTCAACGGTGCTATCAGCCGTCAACACGGGCGCAACGAGAAGGTCACGACCCAGCAGGTACTGTGTCTCAATAGTTCGTGTCGCCGGATCATCACTGTAATGTAACACCAGCGGCCGCATCAGGGGCAGACCTGTCGTGGCGGTGACCACTGCGTTGGTGTACAGATATGGAATGAGCCGGTAACGAAGACGCGCAAACTTCCGGAAAATGGCAAGCGCCTCGTCGCCGAACTCCCACGGCTCGCGCGGAGTCGTGCCATGGAATCGCGCATGGCTTGATAATAACCCGAACTGCGCCCACCGGATATACAGTTCTGGTGTTGGAGTGCCGCTAAAGCCACCAATATCGTGACTCCAGAACCCGTACCCAGACAGAGCGAGACTCAGTCCACCGCGTACCGTGGCAGCGAGTGAGCGGAACGTTGTATCGGAGTCACCACCCCAGTGGATCGGCATGCGCTGTGTGCCCATCCACCCAGCCCGACTCCACAGTAACGGTGTCCGTCCGGCCGCTGTCATCGCATCAGCCGCAGTCTGTTGGTAGAGATCAGGGTATTGGTTGCGCATCTGAGCGCCAGACTGCCCGTTTGAAAGAATCGCATCGTCGGGAAGGTATTCGCCGAAATCCGTCCAGAACCCATCCACACCCATCTCGAGTAACTCCTGGTGTTTCTGTTGCCACCACTCGACAGCCGCAGGGTTGGTAAAGTCGAGAATGCCGCCACGGTGTTTACTCACGACCAACCGGTCAAGGAGATACGGCTGGCCAGCCGAATCAGCGACGAGGTAGCCGTTTTCAAGAGCCGTCTGAAACGCTTCGGAGCCGGCTGTGAGATACGGCTCTTCAATGAGCATGAGCCGATACCCGTTGTCGTGGAGCGTCTCGATCAGGCCTGCTGGATCGGGGAATGCGTCCGTATCCCACTCGAGATCACTGAGACAGCCCTCACGCATCCAGCTGATATCGAGATGGATCCCGTCACACGGGATGTTCTCCTCACGGAGGCGACGGGTAACCTGTTCAACGTCCCCTTGAGTTTTATACGAGTACCGTGAGGCCCAGAGCCCAAAGCTCCATTTGGGGGGCACCGAGGGGCGCCCTGTGAGAGCGGTGTAGGTTGTCAGGATGTCGTCGAACTCCGGCCCGCTGATGAACACAAACCGGAGGGTATCGCTGTGTGTCGTAATCTCACCGCTGACCGCGGATTTGCTCCCGCCGCCAAAGCTAAACTCAGTCTTCGCGTCAGTATCGACGAAGAGGCCGTACCCGTACGACGACAGGTAGAACGGGACGCTCTTGTAACTCCGATCGTTGTCAGTGCTGTGTGGCTGTGACACCCAGGCGGCAGTTGCTTGGCCCCGCTTATCGAGCGCGGTGAACTGCTCGCCAAGCCCGTAGTAGTGTTCATCGGGCCGGATGTCAAACCCGATCCCCGTTTTCTCGACTGCGTACAGCCACTCACTTGTTTGGGCCTCTTCAAACCCAAGTGGCCAGACCGCTGGATCGTTTTTCGTGGCTGCGAGTGGCCGGTGCTCGGCGAAGATGGTACGGCCAGTAGCATCAGTGACGCTGAATGACCAGGCTGTGGTGCCGATCCGCACCGTGAGGGCGCTGGTTTCGAGCACGAGCTCGTCGTCGCCCTGTGTCACGGTCAGATCCACCGCGGTCGTGACAGCAGCAGTGTCGACATGGTCGTTCCCCAGCGTTGGAGTTTCAGGGGTGGCGGTGAGCTCAAATTGGAACACGTCCGGACGAAGGAACGTGATTTCGAGTGGGACCGTGCGTTCAACGGATTCTTGAAGCTGCTCACGCTGGCGGGTGTGGGTCAGTTCGTACCGCGTTAACTGACACGTGAGGATGACACCCCGTGCTGTTTGTTCAACGGAGTCAACGCCGTCAATTACGGTGAATGGCATTGTAACGAGTGCGTGTGAGACTGGGTGGCTGCTGCTTGAGTAGTTCCGAACGACTGGCTGTGACGACAACCGGCGCTGCCGAAGCTGGTGTTGTGTGGTGAACTCATGCGTCGATGACTGCCCGAATCGCCGCGCGTCGAGTCGCGTGTGCGTGATCGAGCGCCACGCGCCGCTCGGTGAGTTGCTCGCGGTACGTCGCGGCGCGGTCCCGACGCGTGACAACTTGGTCAGCAACCTGTGTGGGGGCTGGACTCCCAGTAATGCTAGCCCGGCGGTCAAGCGCCTCTGCTGGATCACGGAGTGTCTCGACAGCGGCTGTCGAGACGGTTGGACGGTCGCCGAGATAGGCCTCGGCGATCGCCTCCAGATCGGTCGCGGTCACGTCTGTGAGCGATTGGTCAGTCGCCTCGTACTCGCGGACGAGAATGGCGACAATCTGGTGGGCGCTTCGCCACGGGATCTCACACTGTCTGGTCAACAGTGCCGCCAGATCGGTGGCAAGTGCCCACTCAGCCGTCACAAGCGCACGCGCTCTGTCAGTGTCAAAGATCATCTTGTCGACAACGGCACGTAGTGTGTCGAGTGTCTCCGTAAATCGGCGCAACGTGGCGGGGTCATACTGGACACCACCGGACAGATTCTTGACGGCGATGAGCTGTTGGACGGCCGTACCGAGGACGGCGTTTGTCTCTCGTTGGACAGTCTGGATACTGTGCGGGTTCTTTTTTTGTGGCATAATACTGCTCGTGCCACAGAGTTCATGGGGGAGATCAGCAAGCCCAAACTCGTCGCTAACCCACAGAAAGAGCGTGTCAGCGGCGTTGCCGATAGTTGCTGCGCATGTCGCAACAGTACACGCAACCTCGAGGATTTGGTCTATGCTTTTGTCGACATCCTCAGCATTTTCACAAACAGCGTCGAAGCCGAGCAACGACGCGACCCGCTCGCGGTCAATATCAAAGTCAGTCGTTGTCCCCGCCGCCGCCCCAGCCGGACTCTGGTTAAGCCGGTCCCAACAGGCAATGAGCCGCGGAAGATCCCGTGTGAGCGGGAACGCCTGCGAGCAGAGCTGGTAGCCAACGGTCCCGACCTGTGCGTGTTGGAGTCCCGTGTACGTGGGCATCGGGACAGAGAGTGCCGCCTCAGCACGGGACGCGTATGTCTCAACTAACTTAACAAGGCTACGGCCAACGGTGAGGAGGCGGTCGCGTAACACATACCGGGTTGTGACGGCCGAAAGATCGTGTGAACTCCGCCCGGTGTGTAGCCACCCACCGACTGTTTCACCGTACATCTCGATCAGGTGGGCTTCCCCCGAGTGAGCTCCATGGCCAATCGACTCACGCGCGGGGACTGGATCTCCAGTCGCATCTTCGAGTGTCAAGAGCCCCTCCAAGAGCTGGCGCCCGATAGTCGGTGGGAGAAGGCCCTGCTCGTGAAGCATGAGCGTATGTGCGAGATCGAACGCGTGATAGCCAGCGTGGAGCGCTGTAGGAGTTTGTGACACGCGATCAACGGATGGAGCGGGAGGCGACAAGAGTCGCGCACCCGCCCGTCGATAGAACTGCTCGCCTGAACTCAGCGTGTCTGTGAGCGACGAGAGATCTGTAGGGGGTGTGTCTCGCATGGTGGTCACCTGGTGGCAGCGTGTGTCGCACGGTCGCGTGTCTTGAGCGTCTCCCCGGTTGCGGTATCAAAGAGGTACAGATCCGGCGCGTCGATCTCAAGCGCGACCCGTTCATCCCGGTCAAACGTCTGATTCGTCGTGAGCCGGGCGGTGAGTGACTGGTCGTCGAGCGTCAGATGAACGTAGTTGGTGTTGCCCTGGAATTCAGTGACAGCAACGCTCGCCGACCCGTTCGGATCGGGTCGCAGTTCCACGTCTTCGGGCCGGATGCCAACAGTCGCTTCGGAGACCCCAGAAGGGAGCGCTTGTGTGGGCACTGTCGTCAACACGGTGCCGCCATCCGTCCGCAGCTTGGCGGTCTCATCGTGCCGTTCGATCGTGACTGTGGCGGTGTTCATCGCCGGATTGCCGAGAAACGTCCCAACAAATTGGTTGGCTGGGCGATCGTAGGCGGATTCAGCCGTCGCGATCTGTTGGAGGCGCCCGTCGTTCATCACCGCAATGCGGTCAGACATCGTCATCGCCTCCTTCTGGTCATGTGTCACATAGATGGTTGTCACGCCAAGCTGGTCGTGGATGCGTTGGAGCTCTGTTCGCATCTCCGACCGGAGCTTGGCGTCGAGATTTGACAGCGGTTCATCAAGCAAAAACACGTCCGGCTCACGGACAAGTGCGCGACCAAGCGCCACCCGTTGTTTTTGCCCGCCGCTCAGCTCTGCCGGCTTATCATCGAGATGGTCGTGGATGCCAAGCAACTCAGCCATCTCCGCAATCCGCTCTTGTCGTTCAGGTCGAGAGAGCCGTGTCGAGTGTTTGAGCCCATACCCGATGTTTTCACGCGCCGTCATCTTCGTGTAGAGCGCGAAGTTCTGAAACACCATGGCGACGTTCCGCTCGCTCGGGACGAGGTGCTGAACTTCGCGCCCGTCGATCAGGATTGACCCCTCTGTGACGGGTTCAAGCCCGGCAAGCATCCGAAGCGTGGTGGATTTCCCACAGCCTGAGGGGCCAACAATGGTGAGAAACTCTCCATCAGCAACGGAGATGGAGACGCTATCGACAGCCGTCTCGGTGCCCTGTGCGTCGTCGTAGATTTTGGTGACGTCAACGAGTTCAACGTTGGCCATTCTCTCACCTCTCAACAATGGTAGCGCCGTTATCATCGAACCAGTACACATCCGCCGGGGCAAACCCAAACGCCAGCGTGTCGCCTGTCCCAACATCTGGTGGTAACCGCTCGATAAGCGCGGTCAACGTGACACCGCCAGCGTCGAGTGTGAGCTCGTAGCTGTGCCCGACTGGCTCGACAAGGGTGATGGTTGCTTCAAAACTGACCGGCTGGGTGCGCTCGGGCGCGAGTGTGAGTGCTTCAGGGCGAATCCCGGCCCGCACGGCTGCGCGCGGCGGTTCAACTGCCTCAAACAGGCTGTGATCACCACCGCGATCAATAAAGTTGATCTGTGGATCGCCGATGAAGCCAGCAATGAACTCATTCTCCGGGTGGTGATACACATCACGCGGGCTGCCAATCTGCTCGATTTGGCCGTTCCGCATGATTGCGAGCCGGTCACCGATACTCATCGCTTCCTCTTGATCGTGCGTCACGTACACGGTTGTAGTGCCAAGCCGTTGCTGGAGATCGCGGATCTCACTCCGCGTTTGGACACGCAATTTCGCGTCAAGATTCGATAATGGCTCATCCATCAGGAAGAGTCGTGGCTTGCGGACGATGGTCCGCCCAACAGCAACGCGTTGTCGCTGCCCACCACTCAACTGCCCAGGCTGTTTGTCTAATAAATCTGTTATCTCAAGAAGATTGGCAACCTCCTGAATCTGGGTATCTCGCTCGCTGGCCGACAGATCCATCTTTGCGAGCGGGAACGCCAGATTCTCCCGCACCGTTTTGTGCGGATACAAGGCGTACGACTGAAACACCATCGACAGATCCCGGTTTTTCGGGAGCGTTCGCGTTTCGTCTTCCCCGTCAATCCGGATCGTCCCGGCAGTTGGTGTTTCAAGCCCGGCGATCATCCGGAGGGTAGTGGTCTTGCCACAGCCCGAGGGGCCGAGTAACACAAGCAGTTCACCCGGTTCAATGGCTACCGAGACGCCATCGACGGCGACCGTGTCGCCGTACTCCTTTCTGACATTGACTAGTTCGGTCTGCCCAGCCGTCGTGTCGGCGGTGGCGAGGCCAGATTGCGGCGCTGAGTCGTTGCTCATCGTTATCCCTCCACCGCGCCGAAGGTGATCCCTTCAACGAGGTACTTTTCGAGATACAAGAACAGTACTACCACCGGAATGCTGGTGAGGATTGACGCCGCCATCAGCTGGCCCCAGACGTTTTCGAACGCCTGATTGAGTGCTTCAAGCCCAATTGGGAGCGTGAACAGCCCTTGAGAGCGTAAGAGAACGCTCGCAAAGAGATACTCATTCCACGCAATCATGAACGCGTAGATGAATACCGCCACGATGGCAGGCGCCGACAGCGGGATGGTGATCCGGTAAATCACCTCGAGTCTGGAGTAGCCGTCCATCAACGCCGCTTCCTCGATCTCTTCGGGCACACTCCGGAAGTAGTTGCCAAGCATGTACAGCGACAGCGGTAACGTCTGGACGAGATAGGTAATGAGGAGACTTGGCAGAGTATCAACTAACCCAAGCCAGGTCATGACCTGAAACAGTGGCACGACAAGCAGGATACCAGAGAACATGTACACAATAAGCACCAACCGTGAGGTGAGCCCGCGGCCACGGTACTCCAAGCGAGCAAAACTGTACCCACCGAGGGTGGCCACGATAACGGAGAGGCCGGCAGTGACCGTTGAGACAAGGAGGCTGTTTCTGAAATACGTAATGAAGGGGAACGTCTCCGGCGAGAAAAGGACGCGATAATGTTCAAGCGTCATCTCATTTGGGAGGAGCTGCGGCTCCTGTGAGTAGATGTTCGTGTCCGGTGTCACGCTCGTTTTGAGCATAATATAGAAGGGGAATAACGCGATCAGCAGCATGAGCCCGATACTCGCGTAGAACGCAACGCGTTCCCAGCGACTACTACTGATCTCCTGCGAGCGGAACAGCCGGCTGAACGCCCGGCTGGTTGTCAGGTACGATTCGCGGATCGATTGGGTGATCGTGTTGGTGCTCATCTTACCACTCTAATACTGTGTTGACGTAGATCAGCACGAAACTGATCAGAAACACGAAGAGGACCATCGAGATTGCTGCGCCGAGTCCAAGCTCAAAGTTCGCGAACGCGGTCTGATACGTGAAGATTGGCAGCGTTTCCACCTCACGCGTCAGCAGCCACACGTCAGCGAATTTGTTGAAATTCCAGATCCAACGGAGTAAGAACACTGTCGCAAGGATGTACTTGAGTTCGGGAAGCGTGATATCTTTGAACTGCGCAAAGCGGCTGGCGCCGTCGATTCGTGCCGCTTCGTACATCTCTTCGGGGATAGCTTGAACGCGCGCAATCAGCATTAAGAACGCGAACGGGAAGTACCGCCAAGCGTCGAAGATGATGACGGTCCAGATAGCCGAGTTGCTGTTGCCAAGCAGATCGATTGTGCCTAAGTTGAGATTCAACACGCTGTTGAGAATGAACGGCACAATGCCGAACAAGGGGTCAAGCATCCAGCGCCACGCAAAGGCAACCGCAATGATCGGAGCGACGTACGGCAACAGCATGAGCCCACGCACCAACCGTCGGCCCCGGAACGCCCGATTGAGCAAGAGGGCAGCAAAGAGCCCACCGAGCGTGGCGAGCAAGTCACTGAAAAAGGTGAAAATAATTGTATTGTAGAGGGCCTCCCAGAACGCTGGGTTTCCGAGTAGCTCAGCGTAGTGTTGTGCGCCAACAAAGATGGCACTCTCATCCGGTGCGAGGGGTACCTCATGGAAGCTGAGGTAGACGTTATACGCCAGCGGGTACAGAATAATCACAGAGACAAGGAGCAGCGACGGGAGAATCAGCGCATAGCCCAGCAGCTCTTCTTTCTCTTCGAGTGTTCGTTCAGTCCCTCCTCGGCCAACAAGCGCGGTCACGCGGTCTTGGACACTCATTAGTAGAAAAAGTGGTCTCGAGGCGGTTACTCGATTGCTTGCCGCATCGCCTCGGCCTGTTCGCTTGCGACCGTTTCAGCGTCTTCGCCCTCGTACACCCGGACAACGGCTTCGGCAACGAGCAGTTGACTCGCAATCTGTCCGAACTCGGGGATTGACTGCCCGTTCACGAAGCCAAACCGTTGGACATTATCAAGGGCGCTGCTGATTGTGGCGACTGTGTCTTCCCACGCGGTCAGGACCTCATTGTCTTGGTAGGCGTCGGATTCAGAGACGGACTGTCTGACGGACTGCATCCCACCGGGTGCCATGTGGAGCCATTCGACGTACTGGTCAGGCTGGAACATGTACTCGGTGAACGCCTCTGCGGTCCGCTGGACTGCGTCGTCACCGCTTTCGGTGATCCCGAAGCCGGTAACCTGCCCGTAGGAGGCGTCAGTGTCACGGCGCACGTACGGCGCGAAGGCGGTGTCATCAGCCATCTCCGCTTCAAGCAGGTCATCGATGATATACGATGACCACATGATCATGTGGCTGTTCTCGTTGACGTACGTCTGCCGCGTCGCATCGTAGACGTGTTTGCCCGGATGGCCGTAGTTTTGCGCCAGATCGACGTAAAATTCCAGCGCCTCAACCATCTCAGGGCTGTCGAAGACGATCTCGCCGGCTTCGTTGAACACACGTGCCCCGTTTGAAATGGCAATCGGCGTGAACGCCTGCCGTGTGAAATTGGCGTTTTCAGTGCCAAGCCCGATGCCGTACTGGTTATTGTCTGGGTCGTGAAGCGCTTCAGCCGCTTCTCGAATGTTTTCCCACGTGGTTGGTTCTGGCAGTCCAAGTTCATCGAACTTGCTTTGGCGATACCAGATCCCCTGGACCCAGCCATCATGTGGCACCGCGAAATACTCTCCCTCGGGCGTGGTCATAAACTCAAGCGCCCCATCACGGAGGTCGTCCATGCCAATCGCGTCAATAACGGCTTGAGCGCTCTCGGTCGAGAGCACGCCCTCATTTCCGAGGTTCTGAATTGTCTGGGCTTGGACTTGGAGGACGTTCGGGAGATCGCCAGCGGCCCGCGCCGCTGACAACTCCTCGGGGATGTTATCTTCGTCGAAGAACTCAATTTGGACGTCTGCCTGGTCGAACTCTTCGACCATCGGGCTGATTATCTGCCGCCGCTCTGCCTGCTGTTCTTTCGACCATGTCTCAATCGGTGCGTACTCGTTGCTACCGTCGCCGTTATCACTACCGTTGTCGCCGCCGTCACCACTATCGCCGCTGTTGGTCCCCCCACTACACCCAGCGAGCGCGGCTAACACAGCAGCTGAGCCAGCACTTCCCGTCCACCTGAGCAGCTCCCGCCGTGACCGAAATTCCTCATGGTTTTCTATGGACATTGTGGCCCCACGCTCAAACTGTAAGTCACTGATAATAAAAATTTGGGCCGAATATACACTGTAGTTGTTGTTGGCTTACTGGTAATTCGAGCACGTTTAAGTAGACTCGGCGTAGTGCTCGTAGTAAGATAGCATGTCTGAGCGGCAAATCGAGGAGGCGCTTCAAAGTCTCGGCCTATCCCAGTACCAAGCCGCTGCGTACACCGCAACGCTGAAGCTAGGATCGGCGCCCGCCGTGGATATTGCTGATGCGACAGATGTCCCCCGCGCTCGCATTTACGATGTGCTCCGGAAACTGGAGGCACAGGGGTATATTGAGACGTACGAGCAGGATAACCTCCACGCACGAGCCCTCGATCCGATTGAGGCGACGGGTGAACTCCAGCAGCGAGCAGAAACGTTCACCCAAGCGGCCGAGCAGATTGATGATCTCTGGGAGAGCCCTGGCGTCGAAGACGCCCAGATTACGATCGTTAAGCGGCAAGATACCGTCTACGAACAGGCAACCCGGTTTATCTGTGAGGCGACGAACGAGATCCAGTTAACGGCGACGCCAGCACAGTTTGAGCTGCTCGCGGAGGCACTAATCGAAGCGAAATCGCGTGGCGTGTACACGCAACTGACACTACTGCCGCCAAGCGAAGGCGCGCCAATTGATCCCGAATCAGTTGATCTTGATGATGCGGTTATTGAGGCCCGCTACCGCACGTTGCCGGGACCGTTTGTGCTTATCAGCGACCGCGAACAGACGTGTTTCTCACCACAGACCCCTTGGTTGAGCGACTCATACGGGTTAATCGCCGATAATTATCCAATTGCCCACGTGTTTCACCGGTATTTTCAGACAACACACTGGGACGCGTGGGAACCGGTCTATTCCGGGCGTGCGGAGCATCCGCCGATTACGTACGTAAATCTACGCCACTGTATCACAGATTTAGAGCCGATTCTCTCGGATGGGGCAACGGTCCACGTCACTGTTGAGGGTGTGGATACGGCCTCACGAGAGCAGGTGTCTGTGAGTGGTACAGTGAGTGATCTCAAATATTCGGAGGCTGCTGGTGTGCTCGGTACTCCGGAGTTATCTGATATCGCTCGCCAGGTTGCGATTGTCATTACAGACGGGCAAACCGAGCACACAGTCGGTGGCTGGTATGCCCGAGTTGAAGATATTGAGATGCGCCGGCTCACAGTTGAGCAAATCGAGTAAGCTAACCCACCCCTAAAGGGGTGGGCTTTCAGCGTGGACTCCCGTTCTGGCCGAGTCGTCGGCAGGCGAATATTCGCCGTTCACGTTCACCATCCCGCTGTTCAAGCGCACGCCTACGGGTGCGCCTCCGTCAACCCCAGTCTGGTTCTGACGGAGAAACCGCAAACCAATGTTCTTCGCAGCGTTGTAGTCTGCGTTGTTCTGATACTCACACTTCAGACACTGGAAGTGCGTTCCGTCTCGGTTGTCTGGGTGAGTGAACCCACACTCAGAACACCGCCGAGACGTGTTCTTTGGATTCACCTGCTCGACAGTCAACCCGTGTGCTTCGGCCTTGTACTCAACGTAGTCGTACAGGCGGTTGAACGCCCATTTGTGCCCCCACGACGCACCAGTCCGTTCTCGGATGTCGGTCAAGTACTCAAACGCGATTACCGTACAACCGTTCTCACAGAGTAACAAGGAGGAAGCCCACGGCTTCAGCCGTGGGAGGAATCCGACACCCCACGCAACATACAACGAGCGATAGCACCCTGACTCCCCAGCACCCGCCGTGGAATTTATACATAAATAGATGAACATGTGAGGTACAGATGGGGGATGTGATCCGCACCGTCAAAATCAAACTCGACGTGCTTACGGAGCGGTGTGACGACCTCCATCAGACGAAAGACCAGTTTCTCCACTGTGCGAACACCACCGCAGCCTGGGCGTGGAGACACCCCGACGAGTACTGCGTCACCTCGAAACGACAAGCCGAAACCGCCCTCTATGAGCGCCTTCGCAATGAAACGGAGTTGACTGCGAACCTCGTCCAGAAGGGGATCCGGCGTGCTATCGAGGCGACGAAAAGCGGTGTTGCCCGACTCAAAAAGGGCGAGACAACCAGTCAACCACAGTTCGACGCGTGGAGCGTCGTCTATGACAAGCGCTCTGCGACGTTCCACCGCGATCACGTGTCTCTTTCAACAATAAACGGGCGTGTCGAGTGTGAGTACGTGATTCCTGATGATCCCGAGGAAACACCGATCGGCGAGTATCTGCTGAACGAGGACTACGAGTTCCGGATGTCCACGCTCCAGTACGACCGCTCGACCGACTCATTCTACCTCCACGCGCGTATGCGCCGCACCACAGACGAACACAAACAGTCCACGGGTGTGTCTTCTGACGCCAAGCACAGAACAGTCCTTGGCGTCGATCTGAATGTGGACGGCTCGCTTGCTGTGATGTCTACGGGTGCGTTTATCGGGAACGCCGACAAGTTGAACCATCGACGCCGCGAGTTCGAGAAGACGCGGGGGTCAATGCAACAGACGGGGACGCGGTCGGCGCACCTGTCGATCCAGTCGATGGACGACCGCGAACACCGCTGGATACAGGACGAACTCCACCGTGCCTCGAACCAGATTCTCGAGGAAGCCCGCGACCACGGTTGTACACACGTCGCGTTCGAGAACCTGACGGATATTCGCGATCGGATGGCTGGTGCGAAGCGCTTCCACGCGTGGGCGTTCCGTCGCTTGTACGAGTACGTCGAGTACAAAGCCGAGATACTCGATATCGAGGTCGAGCAGGTGAGTCCGGCGTACACGAGTCAGCGGTGTTCGAAGTGCGGATTTACGGAGAATCAAGGAGAAAGCCTCGCGCTTCAGCGCGGGGATGAATCCGACAACTCCTCCACAGCCCACTGCTCGAAAGCATGGTTGGATATTCCACACCATCTGAATGGCTACTATTAACTAGGATTATTGTCATAGGTTACGTATGGCAAAACAGGTCGTCACACGCACCTATACTGCTTCCATTCGGAATCAGTCTCGGGTGTCTGACGATCTTGATGCCCTCGGGTTCGCAGGCTCGAAACTTTGGAACGTTGGGCGGTGGACGTGCAGCCGGATTTGGGACGAAATCGGTCACATTCCAAACCACAACGAACTCACCGCCTACCTCAAGTCGCACGAACGTTACGATGACCTGCATTCGCAGTCAAGTCAGCGAGTCCTTCAAGAACTCGCTGAGGCGTTCAACGGCTGGTACGGCAAACGACGTAACGGAGATGCGAGAGCGAACCCGCCCGGCTACCGCAAACACGGCGACGAACACCCGCGTTCCACGGTGACGTTCAAAGCTGCTGGGTTCAAACTCGACACCCAGTACAACCGCGTTCGACTCTCTCAAGGGTCGAACCTCAAGGAGTATTGGTCGGACTTTATTCTCTGTACATACCAGACGCGACCCGGCGTTGATCTCTCCACCGTGGAGAACGTCCAACAAGTGAAGTTAGTGTGGGCAGGCGACGAGTGGGAACTCCACTTCGTCTGTAAGGTTGAGATTGAGGTGTCTGAGTCGCCCGGCGAGAAGACGGTTGGCATTGATCTCGGGATCAACAACTTCGCCGCGCTCGCCTATGAGAACGGTCACAGCGAGCTGTATCCGCTCAACTGTCTGAAGCAGGACGACTACTACTTCAGCAAGCGGCTTGCGCGGTGTGACGATTCAAACTCTGAGCAGGCTACACGGCTGAATCAGAAGAAATCGAGTCGGCGCACGCACTACTTCCACACGCTCTCGAAACACATCGTCGAGCGGTGTGTTGAGGAAGATGTCAGCACGATAGTGATCGGCGACCTCTCTGGCATCCGCAAGGACGACGAGGACGGTGAGTCGAAGAACCGGGGCAAGCATGGGAACCTCGATCTTCACTCGTGGGCGTTCGACCGCTTCACGGAGCTACTCACGTATAAGGCCGAGATGGAAGACATCACCGTCGAGGAGGTGTCTGAGCGCAATACGTCGAAATCGTGTTCGTGCTGTAGTCGCAAGTGCGATGCAAACCGTGTCGAGCGTGGGTTGTACGTGTGCGACGAGTGTGGAACGACGGCGAACGCGGACGTGAACGGAGCCGAGAACATTCGACAAAAAGTATCTCCGAGTTCATCGAATATGTCGGTGAATAGGAGTAACGGCTGGTTGGCACAGCCATCGACGTACCTGTTTGACACGGAAACTGGTGCGTTCGCACCTCAAGAACAGGTCACATCGTAAACCACAATATCCCAACTCAGCGGCGCGGTGCCGTGGGAATCCTCGCGCTTCAGCGCGGGGAGGATGTCAAGTCGTACACCCGCTGGAACGTCGTTCGATTCTTGCGCCACTGCCGTTCGGCGGTCTCCGTGTCGGGCGGTGATGATTCCGCCTTCGATTCGTCCTCAGCCATACGGCGTTGTTCGAATGATATAGATATATATCTTTCCCGGTCTAGAAATATCGAGAATTACCGGTCGGAGCGACGCTCGAGAACGGCAACGATGTCGGACAGCTCGAAGAGTCGGAGGTCGTCACGTTCGTCCGCAGCCTCTTCGACGGACCCTTTGAACCCAGAACGGCTGAACAGGGCGAATTCATACCTGGGCTCACCACCTCCGGGGGGTGTCCAGTCGATATGGGAGACATCGTCCTCGAGGTTCGCGAGCACGTCATAACCGAGCGGGGCGGTGGTGAATTTCGCTTCGCCAGCGATCAGCGTTGACTCGTCGGTTGGTGCGACAACATCGATCTCGCGGTGTTTGTACCACCACTGGCTTGGTACCTGGGTGAGCTGGACGTCCGGATAGAGCGCTGGCACCGCTTGGTGACAGAGCGATTCGAACGTTTCGCTGACGAAGTCGGGCAGTTCCGGTTCGATGAGATCTCCATACGCGTTCTCACCGTAGAGTTCGTACTGTCCACTGCGGCCGTAGAGATATCGAAAGTAAAACCGGAAGACGGGATCTCGAATCTGGTATCGTGTCCGTTTGCTGCGTGCCGGGTCAGCGAGCGCCGGATGGTGTTTCTCGATGATCTGGAGCGTTTCCAGCCGGTCGAAGTAGTACGAGGTGTTGGTACTCTCAATGCCAGCCCCCTGCGCGATCTCGTTTCGACTGCGGTTCCCGCTGGCCATCGACTCCAGAATCGAAAAATACGTGTTCACCTCGGTGAGTTCCATCTGGAGGACGGTTTCGGGCTCGTCGTGGAGTGGACCCACCGGATCACACAGCAGCCGCGTGATGTTTTCACCGAGACTCTGTGACGGATCGAGGGGGCTGAGATACCGGGGTGTGCCGCCGAAGACGCCGTAGACAAACATCCGTTCTTCGGGAGTGTAGGTCGGCACGAACTCTTTGATGGAGCGAAACGGCAGCTGGGTGAGTTCGAGGCGGCCATTCGGTGTCTGAGAGACCCGGCCATAGAGTGGCGCACCACCATCGAGGACGTGGGTATGGATCATGCCGATCGCAGAGCCAGTAAGTACGAGGGTTGCCCGGCTCTCGTTGACGGCGGTATCCCACAGGTGCTGAACGATCGACGGGAGTCCCTCGTTCGATTCGATGAGGTACGGAAATTCGTCGATGACGATGATGGCGTCTCTATCGGTGAGGTACGTTAAGAGCGGTTCCCACTCCTCTTTGACGGCCGTAATATCCGGATAGGCCGTCGCCGCGGCCTCAACGAATCGCCTGAGCTGTGTCGTCGCTGTCCCTTGGACTGCCTGGTAGTAGACGGCATCGTCGCGGTCAGCGATCGATCGGCGGACGAGTTCGCTTTTGCCGATCTGACGACGCCCGTAGACGATTGCGAGTTCCGCAGCGTCACTCTCATAAAGAGTCTGTAGCCGATCGAGTTCCTCGATACGGTCGACGAACTGGTCCATGCCGTCGCTTGTTGTGTGAGGTACATATATCTCCCGAAGTTAGAAACTAGACTACAATAGTCTATACTATAATAGTTTGTTTACTAATAGTGGGGATGGTACTTCGAGGAAGGAACGTATTTTGCCCCCATCCCTGTAGTAGGACTATGCCTCACGAGTGCGACGATTGCGGAGGGTCCTTCGAGACACTCACCCGTCTCCGCCTCCACGACTGCGAGGACGTCCAGTCAGAGACATCCGTTGGTTCGGCGGATCTCGGACAGTCACAATCCACAAGTTCGTCGCCAGCCGACAGAGGAAAGCGATCCGCCGCCGAAGTTGATACCCTACTCAACCGCTTCTCGGAGGGTGACAGAGACGCCCTTCACGACGCAGTCGCCGAGTTCGAGTCGACACTCTCGGCTGCGCTTGCGGAAGACGACGGCGGCGAGGCATACCGAGACATGTTTTGGCCGTACCACGAGCGCGTTAGCGACGCCCTTGATCAAGCGACGCGATCAGCGGGCTGGAACTTCCTCGAGAATGTGGTAGATGTGCACGATCCGACTGCGACTGACGAGCTGCCGCTCGTGACACCTACGATCGCGAATGCTGTGGGACGGAATCTAATTCGCACGCGGTTGACCGAGAATGTGGAGGCGATTCCAGTTGCGGCGCTTGAGTACCTCGATGCCGTCGCAGTCGCTGCCGGCGATACAGCCGATACCACACAGGAGGAAGTCCACGCGTACGGGTGGGGAATCGGGCATCCCGACCACTCGGTGGCCGACCGTCTCCACGCCCGCGTCTCGGAAGATATCTTCTTGGTGAATCCGACGCTCGAACACGCGTTCTACGCCGACCAGTACGCAGCGGTCGATTTGCTCGAAGCGTTACTGAGAGACGAGTCGATCGACGGGACGTTCTCGCGTCCCGCCCGTGACGATATGCCGTATCGTCGCTATCTGCTTGACTGCGCCTACGGGCTGAAGACGGACGACCACTGGCCGGGGATGCCGCGGTACTACGACTGGCACAAGGAGTTCGACGACACGTTCGAGTTAGACGACACGGTCGAACAGCGCATCCGTGACCTCGTCGAAGCGGCCGGCTTCGACGCCACCCTGCCAAATGATTGGACGCTCCGGGACCTCGGTATCTGAGCAGAATCGGGAAGAAAGCCTTGGGTTCAGCGCGGCAAGGATGTCAACGTAGTTGGGAACCCACAGGAACTCTCCGGGTCGTACGGAAGACTTCGTCTTCCGTGATGACGAGACGCTTGCGTCTCGAACCATTTGCCCCAAGACAATTCACGGCGGATTTTGGCCAGTATTGAGCGGGTCGTACGAATCCATGTGGTAGGCGACCCGCCAGAGTTTGAGGATGGCGCGAGTGACCAATACTTCGGGAGTCTGTTTGATACAGGATTCTTCGACCTCATCTGGTTTTGAGCTCGCAGTCGGCGGCGGATGATAATGTTTGAGCCCTCTGACGTTGAAATAGCCGTCCGCATGTGGATGCTTTCCCCACCGAAGATTCACCGCTTCTGTGTCAGTATAATGGAACTTGTAGTCGGCCTGTGTGGTCCACTGGACGTCCATCCGTGCCGCGTCGGCCGTACACAGTCCATCGTCGAGCGCAACTTCGAGGACAGATGGATGAAGGTAGTCATCGAGTTCAGCTGTCGCAAGCGGCTCCATTTCCTCGATAACGTCACGAATCGTGAGTAGTGCCGGACGGTCTGTCGCTCCACGGAGCGTATGCTGTTCGTGTTGATCTGGAGCGTTCACCATCGCTCAGGCCGGGACGTTCTCATCAGTCGAGCGACGGTCATCGTCGACAAACTGCTCGGCGGTATCGATCGAGAGGGCCGCATTTGCGAACGCGAGGTTCCGACGGAGCGTCTTCCACTCACGAATCCGCTCGGGATCGATCTCTGCTTGTGGATCTCCGGACTCGGCGAGCGCCTGATTCGTTTGGCTGACGGCTAACTCTTCAGGGGACTCGACACCGAATTCAGCCTGATAGTCTGTGAGCTGCTCGCGCATGTCCTGAATCCGTGCGACGAGTTCGTCAGTCGAAACGTGCTCGAGGATGTCGGACGCCTGTTCCACGACTAGTGATTCAGGCGAGCGACGATACCGCGTACTACCGTGCTTGCCGGGTGTCGTCTCGACGAACCCCTCGTCTGCGAGTGTGTTCAGATGCTTTCGAGCGGTCTTCGGAGCGGTCCGCGCATTGTCAGCGACCGTATCAGCCGACAGTGGGCTGTACGTGTGGCTAATGACATGCCGAATGCGCTCGTATGGCGTCGTGTTAGACTCCCAGTCTGTCCCGACTGCCTCGTTGATATCTGTAAACGTAGCTGGTGGGTGTCGGTCGCTCATGGAGGCACTGACAGGCTAGCGGAACATAGTACTTTGGTATAGTACTATATTCATTCATTGTTCTCGAAAGCTATGGTCCGTCTACGCCGGCCAGGACGCGGCGGTCGATTTGCTCGACGCGTTAGTGAGAGACGAATCGATCGACGGAACGTTCTCGCGTCCCGCCCGTGACGATATGCCGTCTCGTCGCTATCTGTTCGATTGCGTCTATGGGCTGAAGACGGACGACTACTGGCCAGGGATGCCGCGGTACTACGACTGGCACGAGGAATTCGACGACACGTTCGAGTTAGACGACACGGTCGAACAGCGCTCGGTGACCTCGTCGAGGCGGCCAGCTTCGACGCCACCCTGCCGACCGACTGGACGTTCCGTGATCTCGGTATCTGAGCGGACCAACAGCACGTTTCTCTTGAGAACCACCAACGATCAACCGTAGCTCGCCATTGGAATCAAGCACGCATTGGCGCTCTACTCGGATGTCGAAGCCGCTCGCAAACAGAATATCGACATGGCTGACCGAACCATGCGCTACTGCTGCCTCACGGCGGGTTTGAGGCGCTATTCAGCTGGTCGGTGTCGTCGTTCTCGTACGCTGCTCGCCACATCGCATGGACAGCACGAGTGACGAGTGACACCTCAGTCACGTCGATACAGGACGATTCGGCGTCCGCCGTCGCGGCTTCGGGCGGAGGGTGAAAATGGATCTTAGGGGAGTGTGTTCGGGTGGCGATCAAAGCGCCAGTTGACGCCGTCGCTATCGACGTAGTGAAACGAATACATCCCGAGTTCGCTCCACTGGATATCGAGCCGAGCGCTCTCGGTGTCGCCAAGGCCATCGCTGAGACTGATCTATGACATCCTCCTCGCCGTGAACGGCGAGGTTTCCTCGCGCTGGGGGGTATCGGTTACCGACCCACGGAGGCAACTTGCGGGTTCGTATGCTCCTCGTTGGGAACTGAGCGTGGTGACTCTGACCAATTATGGTCGTCCCACTTGAGGCATACAGGCCGTGCCATCGACCGTGTTACCGTCGTCTGCCGCCGAAGGAACGTCTCTGACGCGGAGAGGTCTGCGTGTCCTTCAAAGCTACACGAACACGTCAGCGTGTCGCGGTGGCGCGTCGTATTCTCAGTCGAACCGCAGTTCGGACACTCCTGGCTCGTCCACGCCTCAGACCGCACTTCCACCGAGATGCCGTATTCTTCGGCGGTACACGCCAGTCGGTTCACGAACGCTCTGAACGCCCAGAAATTGTGTGTCTTCGCGTTTGTCTCTACCGACCAGTGCGTGTCAAGCACGTCCGTCAGCGCCCCAACGTACACCGTCGAAACGCCATCCTCGTACAGGCGTTCGATGAGGTCACGAGCGAGCGCATCTTGAGCGTGGTCACGTCGCTTCGTGCGCCGGTCATACAGGTGTCGGATTCGGTCACTACTGTATCGGCCGTCCTCCAAGAGTGATTGGAGGCGGGCGATTTCTCGCGTCGTCTCGCGAAATCGCTCGAACAGGCCACGCCCTTCATACAGGAGTTGCTGACCGGTCGTGGTTGTACAGGCGACGAGGTTGTTCGCACCAATATCCAGAGCGGCTTTTTCCGAAGCCAGTGGGTGTGCCAGTCGAGAATGGTCTTCGCTGATTGTGACTGGCTGAAAGGCCCTGAACGTCTGTGCTTGCTCGTTGTAGAACAACTCCAATCGGCCCTGCTTGTCGTACTCCTTCCAGTTGGGTTCGCCTCGAACTTCGAGGCGGAGACGTTCGCGGTGTCCAAGCCCGTACTCGTCTTTCAGGTCTTGACCGACGAGAATTTCAAGACGAGAGTATTCGCCCCACTCAACAGAGTATGACGTGTTGCGGATGTACGTGCGGAGTTCTCTGCCGTCTTCCGAGTTACCCCAGAAGCCGGGTTTGCCGTTGGCTTCGCCCTTCTTTTTGAGGCTGAAGAACGACTTCCACGATTCACGATTCTTGCGTTCGATTTGTTGAACCGTGGATGCACCGAGTGTTCCGCCGTAGCGACCGCGATACTCGCTGATGTCCCATACGTCTCCGTCTGGGTCAGTATAGTGTTCGTGGCGCTCGTAGTTGATTTCGTTCCAGAGAGCGGCAGAAGCGTCCAACAGGCGTCGAAGCAACTCCTCGTCCTCGTTGGACTGCGGAATCACATCGAACGTATTGGCCCGCTTCATCACCGATTGGTTATACCGTAACTCACATAATTGTTCCGTTCATGTGATACTATATGATCGCAATTCGCATCGAGTTCGATGACGACGAACAGTACGAACGACTGAAGCAACTGAAGAAACATCGTGGGTTGACATGGAAGGGATTGCTCCTTGAGGGAGAAAAGAAAGTTAGGGAGGATACCCCGGAGTAAGCGTCGAACGTGGTTGTGAAGTGGAGTGTCGGATTCACGCCCGCACTAAAGGCCGGGACTCTCTCCTTGAGTCAGGTAGTTCCGTGGGAGCGACGACGTCATCATACGCTGTTTGGTCGACTAACGGCTCAAGTTTGAGCCAGCGGTCACGGACCCGCTGGAGCGCTGGGAGATAGATCGGCCCGAACTCGCCGGCACGGTCGTCATCGTTCATACGGCGAGCTGGTAGCTCGCCTCGTCGTAGGCGAGTGCGGCTTGCGCGACGGCAAGATTCTGCCGCGTCGTGCGCCACGCCGTGAGGTCATCCCAGCCCTCCGTCTCGTCAGCCTCGAGTTGCTGGGCGAGTTCTTCCGGTGACACCACGTCGTAGCGGTCTTCGTAGCGCCGGATCTCGGCCTTCATCTCTTGGATACTGTCGAGCAACTCCGACCGACTGACCTCCTCACGCAACTCACGGATTCGGGACATCAAGATTCGGTCGCTGTTGCGCTTGTACAGCGTTGTTTGGCCGTCTAGTTCCGTCTCGGCGAACCCAGTATTCACGAGCGCCTTACAGTGGCGACGCGCCGTCGGCTCGCTCACGAGCGCGCGGTCAGCGATCTCGGCGGCCGATTGCCCGTCGTGAGTCTGTTCGACGATTTCGTACACCCGCTCGAACGGCGTGGTGTCATCTTTCCAGTCCGCTTTGACCTGCTCATTGACGTTGTCCCACGTGTCGGTCATGTTGGACGCTACGTGGGCGCGAAACAAATAGTTTCCTAGAATAACTATCTGAAAACGGTTCTTCTCGATGAACGTCGTCAGGCGACTGCTCCGTTGACCTGCCCTCGCTGGAAGCTATTAAACCCCGTCCTCAAACTGCCGTTGGCGGGAGCGTGGGAAGTTGACTACAATTACGCTATTTTTCAGGTGATTGATCGAGTGGCATGTCAGCACTGCTGGTCGATCCACTGACACCACTTCTCGAAGTCCTCCGCCCCGGATTGCGCTGCGATGTTGCGTAACGTGCCAATTCGGATCCGGTCGTGTTGCGGTACAGAAACGACGCGGACATCATCGTCGTTTGTCGGGTGCTCGTACCGCAGCTTGACGTGGCTCCCAGTTCGGTCAACAATGACGAAGCGGTTTTTCGTGAGTGCCTTGACGACGTCGCGCGGGAGAAATCGCGTGACGCCATTCGATTCACTACATAAATTCGGGGAGACCATCGTGCTCATCACGAGCCGTCGCTACCTCATCCGAATCGATGCCGAGCTCCTCGAGTACGTCCTCCTCTTGCTCCCGAGTATCGATCGATTCGCCGACCTCTCCCTTGTGGAGCGCGACTGCCTCGTCGAGGTTGTCGAGGGCGTCCTGTCTCTTCTCACCTTGGCTCGCAACACCCGTCTCCTCGTCACGGGCGACCCACCAGCCGTCGTCCGCCTGCGTGAGCGTGATCGTTCGCCCACTTTGCGGATCGTCGTTCGGACTCGTGTCAGTACTCATTACCAGCGTATTACCTGAGTAATATAATAAGCATTCGACCGGTGAACAAGCCGTTCTGGATGGTCGTTGAGGGTCGTTGGTGATGGGCTCGACGGCTGTCTCCCTCGCACGACGAGGTCGGTGACGCTCACAGCTGGGACGCGAACGGCTACGTCCACCGGGTCCGGTCGCTGCTCAAGGAGTGAGAGGCAAACGGGACGTGGACACGCTCGCCAATGTCGAACGGGCGACACGGCTCGGACGGGAGTCGTCGGGCTAGCGATCGTCGAGATACTGGGTGACGTACTGGTGGATGTCCTCGAACGGCGGGCGGAAGGCTTGGAAGGCGCCGTGCTGGTCGTCGGCGGCGATTTCGGGATTGCCGGTTAATATCCCGTCACGACGCTCGATCGCCCCCCAGCCGTCAACGACTATGGGCGTCCGCATCGAATCGAACTGGTCGTCACAGACCGTCTCTCCTCCCAGTGGGTAGCGGCGAGAGCGAAAGTAGGTTTGGACAGCGCTGCTGCGGGTGTGTTAGCGTATTCGACATTGTCACTGGGGTTGCCGGGCACGCCAAGAGAGCAGTTGTCGACGGCGATGCTAGTTAGACCCGTAATTAGAGGGAGTCCATAGACAGGTAGAGGGTAGTATCGAAAACCGCTAGACGGGGATGATTAGAGGGGTTAAGATACCGACTGATAAGAAGAAGAACAAGACCAGATCCCCCACCGACTGTGTGAGAAGTGAGAGACCCCTCCGGCGCGGAGGCCAGCAGATCCGCCCGTAGGTCAGCCACTCTTCGTTTCCTTTCGCTCAACGTATTGCGTGCCCCGCTGAGGAGATCTATCACAAATGACCGGACACGCGAACTAACCAAGACAACTGAAACATCCTTTGATCTCTCCTCGCTGAATCGCCCCGCACGCAATACTATTTGATCTGATATATTGGCTCACTTCCGGTGTAACTGCGAGCCGAATTTAATCAACACTCTCAGCCACCGATTGTCTGCCAATATTTTCACGCGACTAATCTACCCATTTGTTGTCATACACGATCGCCTTTGGTTGGTGGGCCCACCGGGGAGTCCTACGGTGTTGGCTCCGCCTGCTTGTGACACAATCCGTTGCGACAGCACTCCATTCCGTTAGGACCCTCTTCTTCTTCTTATCAGTCGGTGATCTACCCCCTCTAACTCGGAGACGGCACATCGATCCATCTGTCTAGGGGCTCTTTGGTGTTCACCCACAATCACCCCCCTCTCACCCCCGTCTAACTCCGATAGCGACTCCGATACAGCGAACCCTCTCGGTGGCATGTCAATCGACGTGCCTCTCTCACTGCCTGGACCGCCCGCACGCGTTTGTCTGTATATCACTTCCCAAACATTTTAAAATCGTCGCGAGAATCACTCGACGAACGCTGTAGATCTGGGTTCTGATGAACACGATCGCTGATCAGCGGTGGAGCATTTTGTTCTCTCTTTCTGAAAGGACACGCCACTGCGGGAGTCCGTTTTTCCTGTCGACTTGACCGAGGTAGCTCACACCAACACCCAACACGCCCATGGCTTCAGTCAGTAGGGGAAGCCGACAGGAGACCGAACATCCCCTCTAGTCGGTAGACAGAGCCGCAAACACCGCTTCGCGAGCGGGCGGTAGATATCGAAGCCGCAGCCCCCTGAGTGGCCCTGAAGCGGTTGGGGTGTGGCCCTGTTGGTTTCGGTACTGCTTGGCGAACGCAGCCCACCCAAGTGGGTGGGGTGGTTGTGCAGCGTACTGTCTGCCGTATGCGACCATCTCTGGAAGTCCTTCGTGGTAGTGTAGTGTTGCGTCCGGGTCAGAAACAGTATACGTCTCTCGAAAACGGGTGATAAACGCCTCACGGTCAGGCGAGCACACAGCAGTCGTCGCTGCTGGCCACCGGACATCGCGAAACTCGGCCCCGTCTTGGACAACCACGGTCGCTGTTTCGCGCCCGGTTGCGAGATGGACTGGCCGGGCGGGCACAGACAGTGGGCGGAGCGTGGCACGGGCCGTCTCCCGGTCAATTGCTGTTGTGGTCCCATCTGGATGGTGGATGGTTGCCCCCGTGTCTGTCGCCGTGACGCGACGACACTGGCTCGCAAGCGTATCGAGTGAATCGGTTAACTGCCCACGCATTAGACAGGTATCGTCAACAAGACACCGGAGTTCATTTGTTGGCGTTACAGTCCACGTCTCGCGAGCGCACTCGGCGTCACAGACTGCCGTGCCAACCGCATCTCTAAGCAATCGTGGTTGTTGATACAACGGTGTCACCGAATCTGTCGGCGAGTCAAATGGTCGCGCAAGGATTCTTGTTACGTTTTGTGCGGTCGCGTCTGACCGAGTAAACACCGTGAGCCCCGCAAGGGCCGGGTCATAGTGGGCATCCCAGACAGCCGCGAGCAACCGGCCTGGGTGAACCGACCCCCCAACAGGGAGATACACGAGCGTGGTTGTCCCATCAACTGTCGTCCGGTGAAATGACACCGCCGGTGAGGAAGACTCGACTGCGGTGATCGTCTCACCGCGTTCGCAACACCACCGGATGACGTTTTGTACAAACGGATCTGCACTGTCGTCTGTCACAGCTGGGCGATGACTCGCTTGGACGGTTGGGTCCGTCTCGGCAAGCCGCATACCCGGTGGCACGACAACCGGCGTTACCGGCGTAATCTGTGGTGGGCCCCGATAGTTCAGGTGCTCCCAGAGTGACGTCGCATAGAGCTGTGTGTCAACGGGAAAAAACGCTGGCAGCGTCGATCCAGTTGCGGTGAATCGGCCGGTGACACCAAGTGTCTGATACTCGGCTGTCAGGGGATCACTGGGAGTGCGTGTCCACAGTTGGGCGTACTCAGCTGTTGAACCTGCCACTGCGAGGGCGCGGTTTGGCGCTGTCTCGTCGGCAGTGGTGTATGATTGCCGGACAAGCGTCGGGTTCGCAGGGAGGGCTTTTTCAGTTATGTACTCCCAGCCGTGTTTGTTGAGTAACTCCCAGTTGGTGAGGGTGTCTGGGCTCTCAAGGCGGTCGCTCATCGGCGTGGGGAGCGTTTCCGCAAGCGTGTCTCGATCCGTCACTTGAACGCTCGGCCTAAAATCGACGCGGCGAACCGCAAGTTCTGTCGTGTCTGTGCCGCGTTCAGCAACAACACTGAGCGCGGACGGATACTCACTGGACACGTCGAGTAGGGGCGCAAGCGACGGTTCCCGCGTTGTAGTCGCTGTCAGTGCGGTTGGCTCACTCGCAAGCAGGCGTTCAGTGAACGCACTGGTGGCTCCAAGCGGGCGTGGATCGATCGTCACGATGTTCACCCCCATTGTCGCTTCACTCGCGGTGACCGCGAGTTGTGCGAGTGTTCTTGTTGCGTCGGTGCTGTTCGTACATTCAACGCCTGCCGGTGAGCGTGGCTCTATTGGGGCGCTTCCAGCCCACAACAAGGTTCGGTGTCGGGACACGCCTGGCAGTGAGAGATAGCTAATCGGGCCACAGTCGTGTGTCCACAACGCGGTATGGACGATCTCGGCGATGACCGTCGATAACGGGGGTGCGTGTCGGGGGCGGGCGCGTCGTGGGTCAACGGCAAGTTCGATCGCTTGCCAGGTGGGATCTGTCATTCGTGTCGGTGGGTCACAAAGGTGGTGTCGCTGTGGTGCTCACACAGCGGGCTGTAGTTAGGCGTCGTCTGTGCTGGGAGCGTCGTCTCCCTCGTCGGGAGTCGTGTCCTCACCAGCATCACGCTCCTCAGTGGCGCCAGTGAGCGTCTGTTGGACGCCCGTTGTGTCTTCGGGGTCGGTGCTGGCGCTTGCGTGCGCGCTCTCATCGGCGTCTGCGGTGGAACTGACAGCAGGGGTGGAGTCAGTTGTGTTCGTGTCGTCGACGTCGGCTTCTACAGCGTCGTTGAGCTCGTCGACGTCAGCTGCTGTTTTGGTGGCGTCAGATTCGTTCAGAGTGTCCCCCGCAGCGTCGGTGGACGAATCAGCTCCTTCCACAGTGCCGTCGGAGTCGTCGCCGGCTTTTTCAGCGGTGTCGGCGTCTTCACCGTCTGCTTTCGTGTCATCGCTACCATCTTGCTCGGCGTCGTCTTCTTCGATGCCGTCACTGTCATCTTCTACACCGTCGCCGGGATCTTCGCCGTCTTTTGTGGCGTCGTCGCTATCATCTTCGGCAACGTCGCCGGGCTCCTCGCCGTCTCCCGCAGCGTCGTCGTCGCCGTCATCTTTCTCGTCGTCTGCTCTCGTGTCGTCGCTGTCATCTTCTACACCGTCGTCAACGCCACTGTCGTCTTCTGCACCGTCATCGTCGTCTTCGCCACCAGCATCGCTGTCATCTTCTGCAGCGTCATCGCTGTCGGTTTCACTGGTGCCTTCGGGGTCATCAGGGTCGTAATCAGCCGGCGGGCCCGTTTGATGTGGCGAGTCGATCGTCGGGTCGAATAGCCAGTCGTACCCGTCGAAGTATTTGTAGGCGTTCCCTGTCCCGCCGGTTTTCGCGTCTTTGAACTCCGCAGGGAGGTACCCACCAATGACGGATCTGACTGGCGCATCGTACTGCGAGTGACCCTCAAACCAAGTTGCGAACCTCTCCTCAAGCGCGTCGTAGGTGAGTTCTGGGCCATCGCGGGCGACGATGAACTGATCGAAGAAGGCCGCAAAGCCCGCTTTCTGTGTTTCTTGTCGCTCGTAGGTCGCCCACTCTGGGGTGGGGTCGTACACTTCGATCTGGTTTGTCTCCTCGTCGAGATAGGTGACCGTTACG
Organism: Halorubrum miltondacostae; assembly: GCF_041379815.1. Taxonomy (NCBI): domain Archaea; kingdom Methanobacteriati; phylum Methanobacteriota; class Halobacteria; order Halobacteriales; family Haloferacaceae; genus Halorubrum; species Halorubrum miltondacostae. The sequence goes on along the minus strand of NZ_JBEDNY010000002.1, from coordinate 533,642 downwards.
TGATCGAGATAGCCGAACCCCATGGGAATGTGGGGTTCATAGATCCGACACCAGTCAGCGAGGAACGCCTTCTTCTCGCTGTAGGTGATGATGGCGGTCCCGTCGCGAGTCTCGACGCGGTGGGTCCCGTCGTCGGCTTTTCGATAGTACCCACACCGCCCGGCAGGTTCACCAGCCTCGTCGGTTGTCTCACCAGCGACTGGCCAGTCGAAGGTGCTGACGTCTTCGCTTGCGTGTCCGCTGACGAGTTCACCGGCGTCGTCAGTGACGGTGAGTTCTGTGCCACGAAGTTCATACGTGGTCTTGCCGCTTCCGCGGCGGACGAGACTGCGTCCATCGACGACCCGCACCAGGTCAGTCCGGTTATACAGGATTGCTCCATTCCCATCGGGCGTCTTCTTTTTGTAGCCGCGACTGAGATGCTGGTAGCCGCGCTCAACGCGATCTTGGGTAAACCCGAAGATCACGTGCCGGCCAGCAGCGATGGCCCGCTCAGCGTTTTTGAGCGTGTTCGAGGGCTTTGTGGTGTTTTCATCGTCGACTTCGTAGGCGACGATTGTCGAGCAAACAGGGATTCCAAGCTTCTTGATGAACTGCTCTTCGGTCCGAATCCGAAGGTCTGGGAGCGATTCTGTTGTCTGCTCAACCTTCTCGATGTCATCACCCCCCTCGGTGAAGCTCCGCTCGACGATGTTTTCATAGCTCCGGTGTGGCAGGTTCCCCTCGTTTTGGACATTCGGGTCACCAGCCGCTGCGTCGGTCGTTCCCTCGCCATACCCGAACTCGGCTTCGGTCTCGATTGTGATCGGCTCAGTCGAGTGGAACACCGGCGCTGATCGCCCCTCGACGTCACGCCAGGGGTTTGTCTTCCATCTGTCGGTGACCGTCTGAACGAAGGGTGCGAGTTGCGCTTCAAACACCGAGAACCAGCCATAGAGCTTGTAGTCTTCTTTGAGGAAGTGTTCTGTACTTGTATCCCCCGACATGAGCCGGCGGTGTTCGCGTTTGCCGAGCATAATCTCGCGGACTCGGTCTGCGAGAGCTTGTACTTCTCTGCGGCTGGTGTACTGGTTTGTCCGTTCGTCGTTGTACTCAACGCGGTATTTATCGGGGCCGTTGACGCGCTTGGTGTAGCTCGTCTTCCAGAGGCCGGCTGCGAGCCGTGGGTCGTGATTCGACGTGACGTTTCCGGGCGCGAACACTCGCGAGAGGTCCGATGGCTTCCCGTGTTCGACGAGTCTCGCAAACCCACGGTCGCCGGTGTAGGTATCTTTTGGCCGGTAGGTCGCACAGCGAACACACACGTTATACTGTCCATTACTCCCACTCACAATGACCTGGTAGATGAACGGGTCATGATTCGCTCTGAACGCGTCAAACAGCGCTTTGAGCGGTTTTGTCTTGCTGTTGCCCGGCGTTTCTCTGTTGCCGTCTTTGTGTGAATAGAGACGGGTCGTCGTCACATCAGACAACCCGACAGGCTCAAGATCGAGGTGGCCGACTTCTGCGGTTACAGCGGCCGGGTAGCGGCGCTTCACCGATTGTTTGAGCTTGCTTAGTGGCTGCGCGTAGGTCTTTTTTTCAGCTGAATCGAGTGTCGATTGGGTATCGCTGTTCCCGTCAAGCCCGTACGGGCGCGGGTGGAGGACGAACTCCAGCCCGTATTTTGCGGGATAGATGAGGATTTCGAGGCTCTCAATACAGCTTTCACTACACACGTCGGCGATAATCCACACAAGAACGCCAGTGATGTCGTTTGGCAGATCCGCACGCGCTTGTGGGTCTCGTGGCAGTCGGACGCGGATTGCGTTTTTCCGTTGTTTTGCCCCACCTCGGGTCGAGTGTACCGCTGTTTGATGCTCTGGAACGTCTGTTGGTTCTGGAAGCCCCTCGGGCTCGTCAGCTGACCCCGGAGCCCAGGGGTTTTCTTTCTTTGTTACCTGTATTGACATTCTGGGTTACTACGGGTGGGTTGATGCGGTGTCGACGATGCTGTTCCAGTCCGTTCGCGGGAGTAGGTGGACTGCGGTGAACGGTCGGCTGTTCGGGGTATCCGGTTGTCCCGCGGTCACGGCAGGATTGTGCGTTCGCTTGCGTTCGATCGTGGCGAGCCGGTCCGCTTTGCGCGTCAGGTCGCTCTTGAGAAGCATGACCGTGGTGTGCTCGCCGTCCGATGGGGACTGTGGAACGACGGGTGTCCGGAGAAGCGACCGTCGTTCCGCGGGCGGACAGCGTCCGTCGTGTTCAGTTATCCACGCATCATAACGAGGCCCTGTTTCGATCGCACCATTCCAGCGCTCGGCTTGGGTGACTCCCGTGCCGGTGGTGTCGTTCTCGAACTGGGTTTTATCCTCGTCGGTATCGCGCTCCTGGGGTGGGTTTCTGCGGTCGGCCTTTTGATCGGACGTGGGTAAGAGCTCAACCGAGAGGATGGGTTCGACAGGTACCGGTTGCTCCGCAGTTGTTGTGACCCACACGCATGGCTCACTACAGGTCCGCTCGTTTCCGTCCGGGGCGAACGGGGTTGAGTGGAAGTAGCACTCTGCGCCGGCTGCCGTCGACGTCACGACTGGACGCTCGAGAAGCGACCGCAGTCTTGCGGCCTGTTGTGCCGAGGTGGTTACGATGTGGACGCTTTTCGAGGGGCCCGTGAGTTGGTCGACGGTTTGAAGCACGACTCCCGGCTTGCTCACGTTGCTGGCGGTGACAAGCACAGCAGTCTGCTGTCCCGCACGGGACACGCGAAGGTCAACTGGACCTCGCTGGTCGACTTGACTGGTGGCTTCGATTGTGTAGCCAGCTGCCTGATAGGCTGTTTCGACTCGTTTTAGCAGTCTGTGGTGGTTCGTCATTGCTGACGATTCAGCTCACACAGGGGGCCATAATAACGGATTTGCGGAGTAAACGGGTGTAGAATACGTTAAACGGGCGTTTACGAGACGATACGACCGTTCACCAACCATGTGGTTTTTTATAATAGAGGCGCCTGTTGATCTCCTCCCAGCGGTAAAAGCTAAGGATTCCACGAAGTGGATATTCAGGTTGCGCGTTTCCTCGGTTCTCAAGTACGCTTTTGTGTGACCCGTCAACAGTTGCCACCAAGAAGCCATGTAATAATGATCGAATTAATGGACTCCACAGCTGCGAAGATTGTCTTAGCAGCCCAGCATGGCGATTCTATCAATCGCATCGCGAGCAAGATTGACATCTCGTACTCATGGGTGTACGACTGGATTGAGCGATTAGATAACGCAGATATTATCGCTAACACAGATAATGGAATTCAGATCGTCGACCACGAGATGCGCCAGCAGTACGCCGAGATGATGGCTGCGTTGTACAGCCGCGACACCATCTCCCAAGAGGACGCATACATTATCCCCCACTTCGCTGGGATGGAGTTTGTGTACACGGAAATTGACGCGGCGTATGTCTGGACGCACGGCGGCTACCAGGTCGCGCGGAGCCACGACGACTATCCGGTATTCATCGACATACACGGCCGTGATGTCGAACGGTGGAGTGCGTTCTTCCAACAGTGGGGCGTCGATGCGACGATCAACGAGCGCCCGGACGCCAGCGACGTCAATGGAGACATCCACTATGTGTTGTACCCGAAGACCAATGATATCGACGCCGAGTGGGTTGACGGTAACCCCGTCATCCCGTTGGACGACGCTATCAACCAGATGATGGAGAACCGCCCGGCGTACGAGCCCGCCTTGGAAATCATCGCCGACGAGTACGACAGAGACATCGACGCGGCGCACCATAGTGCGACGAGCGCGACCTGACGATCTCGTTTCTTTTCTGTCCAAGCAGCGAGATCAACTGTGAGAAATCGCGCTCTTATGTAGAACTGCGGAAAGACCCGATAACGAGGCACTCAACCGCTGTCTCGACAGATCCGCCGGCGAGAGTGAGTGATCGAACGATACCGAAAGTGTGAGCGGCCTGCTCCAAGCCTTGCTTGGACAGGCCGCGGAACTTCCGCAGCCACGGTTGGATGATCGAAAACAGGCACTCAGCTTGGTTGATGTGGACGCCGTCGGGCGATACGTATCTCTCTTTGTGGATGACTGTTCGATGGGTCCGATCCATCTCTCGGTATGCTTGGAGTCCATCAGTCCAGACCTCTCCCAGCGGCTGGGAGAGGTCTTTAGCCTCCTGAATCACCGGCTCAAGATCGCCTTGATAGTCGATTCCGCGGTGTCCACGAATCACGCGCAGTGAGTCGCGGCACGCCGCGACGAGCGTCAGCTGATCACCGTGCCGCCCCCGCCAGCGTGACCGGCCAGACCGTGACGAGCCGCCGCGTGAACGGCTGTTCCGCGGCGGCTCTTGACCTTTGTAGCCCGAACAAACCCTGCCAGATTCGTCGACTTGCGTCGGTCCATCGATGATCTGGTTGAGATGCTTCCAAACCGCGGGGAAGCCGCGCTGAACCGCGGCTTCCACCTCTCGAATCACGGTGTGGACCGTTTTGTAGGCTCGATCGAGGAGCGGCGCAATCTGGTTGATACTGAGCAGGGTATCGGCGTAGAGAGTGAACGCGAGAAGTATCTCGCCGCAGGTGAGATGCTTCTCGTGGAAGGGTGTTCCGTAGGTGTAGGTCGGCTTGAAATCGCAGTCTCGACACCAAATACGGTCGGTAGTCTCCCACGTGACGATACTGTGATGCCCGCAGCGCGGACAGGATGTGTTCTCCCAGAACTGCTTGAGTCGCCGCTCGATGCGGGCATCGAGCGGCTCCGTATCGATCTTGATGACATCTAACTCGATCAGTTGCTGAAACAGACGACCGAACGCTGACTCAGTGGAGGACATACCTCTCGATTACCGGCGACTTAGTGTAATTATACGGGCTTTCCGCGTTTCTACATAAGAGCGTGAGAAATCGCTCTTATAGAGAGCTGCGGAAAGACCCGATAACGAGACACGCAACCGCTGTCTCGACAGATTCTCCGGCGAGGGTGAGTGATCGAACGATACCGAAAGTGTGAGCGGCCAGACCGTGACGAGCCGCCGCAAGAACGGCTGTTCCGCGGCGGCTCTTGTCCTTTGTAACCTGAACAGACCCTGCCAGGTTCGTCGACTTGCGTCGGTCCGTCAATGAACTGGTCAAGGTGCTTCCAAACCACGGTGAAGCCGCGCTGAACTGCGGCTTCCACCTCTCGAATCACCGTGCGAACGGTTTTGTAGGCTCGATCGAGGAGCGGCGCAATCTAGTTGATACTGAGCAGCGTATCGGCTGAAGCCTCGGGGCTTGTCCCCGAGGTACTTCACGAACTAGTTGGCGATCCGCGAAACGACTGAGCGATAGGTCTTTGAATGCCACCCGCGTGCCACGCGGTATGGGCACTGACGCGGGAGACAACGGCGATGGAGACATGGTCAAACTCAACGTCAACTACCCCGCCCTGACGTTCGCTTACGCTCGCGTCTGAGGACGGGGCTTGTCCGTGGACTCCCGGTCTGCCGACCCGGATGGGTCGTCGGGGGTGTAGTCCCCGGTCCCGTTCAGCGTCCCGGACTTCAGGGCGAGTTGACCGTCGCCCAACCCCGAGAGACGTTTGCCCTCAGGTACAGTTATCAGTCGCTTGCCGATGTTCTTCGCCGCGTTGTAGTCGCCGTCGAGTTCGTACCCGCACTCGTTGCACTCGAACCAGCCGTCCGAACCGCGGTTCGTACTCGACTGGTGGCCGCACTTTGAGCAGGTTTGCGACGAGAACGCCGGATTCACGTCTTCGACCCGGATGCCGTACTCGGCGGCCTTGTACGCGACTATCTCCTGTAACTCGCGGAACGCCCAGTTGTGCATCTGGCGCTTGATTCGGTCGTCCCCGTTGTCCATCCGGTCACGGATGTGCGTCAAGCGTTCGACGGCGATGTACGAGCAGTCGTGGGACCGCGCTTCTTCGACGAGTCGCCGAGAAATGGTGTGCAGACGGTCCAAGACGAAGCGGGTTTCTCGCCCCGACACTTGCCTGAGTGTCTGCTTGGCGGAACGAGTGCCTTTGTCTTGGAGGCTTCGGCGGACTCGGAAGTAGTGGTTCTGGCCCCACAACAGTGCGCCACCATCGAAGAACGCGCCCGTGCTGGTCACGGCAACGTTCTTGAGGTTCAAATCGACGCCCATTACGCGGTCACCGTCCCGTTCTTCGACCTTCTTCATGACGACGATGTGGAGGTAAAAGGCGTCTTCGTCCTCGTGGTAGTGTAACGTCCCCATCCGACGCTCGTACTCGTCGTCGTCCAAGTACGACCGCTGGTAGTCGCCGAGGACGTACTCGACTTCGACCCGCCCGTTGACCGTCGAGAGTGTCGCACTCTGGTCGCGGATGGTCAATGTCCGCTTGTCGTACACCGCCGAGAGTTCGCTGAACCGCGGAAGCGGGCGGCTATTGCCCTTCTTCCAGTCCGCGACGGTGGACTTCATCGCCTCGACGGCCTTCGAGTAGGCGCGGATGCAGAGATTCGACGGCAGGTCCGTCCGGTCCCGAAGGTCGTAGTACACCTTGTCGTGGATGGTGGACTTGTTCAGGATGAGGTAGCCGTCGCCGTTGCGTCCGTTCTCGACCGTGTAGTTGGCGGCGTCGTTGAACTGTTCAATAGTGGTGTGGAGGTCGTCGCACCGCTTGTCGGGTACGTCGAGTTTGACGGGGACGGTGCGCTTGACTTCCATCTGCGTATTCACACACGGACGAGGTTATTATATACGTTCGGGGAGTTGGCCTGCCGGCGTCGTGCGGTTCTGTAGCAGTTGTCGGCTCCTTCCCCTCCCTGCTCGCTTGTGCTTCCGGCGCGGACGCCGGAAGCCCGGCGCTTGTTGAGGAAGGGGCATCCGCCTTGACCGCTTCAGGTGATGTACCCATTGACGTCTTCAAGCGGAAGAGCGAGTACCGTGAGCTCGGGAAGTATCGAGAGGTGTGGGGCTCGTGGAGAGACGATACGTGAACCGCCTCGGGGTCAAGCCCCGAGGCTTCCCGTGGGTTAGTCGGACACTCCCACGATACCCTCGGTCTGGTCACCTCGAACGGCGTCGTGGGTCACGGTCGGGGCGTCCACGGCCCCCGATGCCCGCCGTCGCATCTTCCGAACAACGGGAAGGCTGTTGAGAGCAGGCACATTCCAATCCTGATGCTTCTTGATGCCTTTCACGGCGATGTTGACGCTTGCACCTCGGTCGCTGTGGTCTTGATGCCCACAGCCTTTACACTTGAACCGCTTCTTATTGCGGTTCGCACGCTCCGTATGCCCACACATCGGACACCGCTGGCTCGTGTACGCAGGGTCAATCCACGCGGTCGGAATCCCCCTGAACGAAGCCTTGTACGACGTATAGAACTGAAGAGCGCGGAACGGGAGGTGGTGTAAGCGACGGTTCATTCGCGTACCGTAGTCGATACTGTCGCGCATCTCTTTGAGGTCTTCAAAGACGATACACGGTTTCTCGAACTGACGGCTCCACTCCACGATATGCCGAGACACCTTGTGGAGTCGGTCGCGGACGAACCGTTCTTCACGCCCTTCCAGTGTGTCGTGGATGCTGTCTTTCCCTGCGTTCTGGACGCGCTTCCGCATCGTGAAGTAGCGGTGGCGCTCAAACTTGATTTCGGGAAAGTCGATGACCAACGTATCCTCGACGTCATCCTCAGAGAGCGCGGTCAACGCTATGTTGTCTTCGTTGACGTCCACACCGACGACCGTCCGCGAATCCTGCTTATCTCGAACGGTCTGTTCGGTGTTGGTGACGTTGACGTGTAACTCAGGAGTGTCGTTGTGGAACAGGGCTTCTGCCGTCCCAATCTTCCACTCGTCGCTTTCGAGTGCGGTCTTGAGAATGTCGAGGTGGGCGTCACTTCCTTTGAGGACGCCCTTGACGTGGTTGTACGGCTTCGCGCTGATTCGGAACGCCACGTCGCCATCGTCGGTGAGCGACAGGTTGTACCCCTCCTCGTAGTTCATACGAAGTGGGTATACACCGTCCTTGGTGTGGCTCGGCTGACCGAAGTCGTCGTACTCGTAGTAGTTTTCCATCGATCCGAGAGCCTTGGCGACAACGCGCTGAGTCGTGTTCTTCACGAGATCGGCGTCATCGGCTACACGGTCGGGAATCGCGTCCCAGTCCACGCCTTGCTTGGCGAGGCAGATGGTCTCGTTGTATACCGAGCGAGCCTCAACCGTGGCGTCGTACAACAGGCTCTCGTTGTCACTCTGGATGTCGAGTTGGAAGTCCAGCGTCTTGATGAGAGCCTGTGAGTTGGTCATTCTTCGTCTTGTTCGGTGGGTTCTGAGGTTCGGACGACTTTCACGTCGGCCCCACGCCAGCGTTTAGGAACGATCACGTGGGCACTATTACCCGAGGGTTTTGCAGTTCCCTCAAGCACTTCTTCGCCCTCGATTTCGTGCTTATCCATCATATATGTATAGATTTGGTATATACATAAGTGCTGCGGTCGGTGGGTTGGTCAGTAAGTGTCGGCTTCACCCTCGGGGTCAAGCCCCGAGGCACTCGCCTTGAACAGCCTGTAGATGGTGACAAAGTGTGGCGAAGGAGAAAGACGAGAGTGCCGACCGAACTCCCCAGTCGAAGGGTGAAATCCACGAGGGGTGGGAGCAGAAGGGGGAGATTTCACGTCGGTACAGAGAAGCCGAGAGGAAGTTACCCGACAATCCCCGGGATGATCTGTGGGCGTACACGCCTCTTGTAGACTACCCTACCCTGCTTCGCTCACTCCAGACGGGGTTCGCTCGTTGAGGGGAGGGCTTTGATATGGACTCCCGGTAATCAGTCGCTAGCAAGAGGCTGGTGACTCTCACCGTTCAACATCCCACCAATTATATGATGAATAGATGCTCGCTGGCCATGAGAGGTATTATATAATTATTTTGATTACGGCTGTTCTGACCAAAATGGCTATAATAGGGGTCTGAGAAGCGGCTCATAATGGCCACCCAACCGATACTCTCTGACGTGCTCCCCGAGGCGTTGGCTGTCGCTCTCATTGACTATGGATTCGACCAGTTCAGGACGCACGCCCGATACAAATACCTCGAGGCGTTTATCCACCGTGGCGCAGCGAGCCCGACGCAAGCGCTCACACGACGTGATGTGCAAGCATATCTTGAAGAGACATTCTCTGATATGGAGTTCAATTCGCGGGCAACGAGTAACACTGCGCTACGGGAGTTGGTCGAAGCCGGGTTTCTCGGTTGTGACGCACAAACGCAGACCCATCGCTACTGGTTAGTTTGGGTTGATTCGGACGGGTCTCAGGCAGCACCGGGTGATTCGACAGCAAAGACAGCGATTACGGATGGGAGTAGTGGTGAGAAGATAGTTCGCGTCAGTGATGAAAAGACTACTCGCCACGCAGATGGTGCTTCTAGTGAGCGGCATCAGGGTTCAGATGAGGCAGTGACCGGCTCTGAGACCACTGAGGGTGTTATTGCTGGCTGGAGGTCGTCTATAGTCAGCTTGTCTCGGCCTTGGGTGGCTGCGTGGGGTACTCTCTCTGTGCTATTCGCTGGCGGAAGCGTTGCGTTCATGACTGTCGTGTTGCTTCGACTCGCAGTCCCCTCACCGATTGTGACCGGCAGTGCGGCAGTCGCGTGGGGGCTACTCTCACTTGCGCTCGCTGCGGGGATGGTGTTGGGGTTGGGCTCTCTGCAGCGTCTTGGCGGTCCGAGCCAGCTATGCTAGCAGAGCACTTTCCACAGGGGTCTGTATTCTGGATGGGGTGGCTGTCACTCTTAGCCTCGATATGAGAGCGTCGTGACATCGAAGACATCGTAATGTCATTGTGCGTGAGCACTTGACCAACGTCCAGTTCGTACATGTGTGCGGCGACGACGATCTCTGTGAACGACGCATCGAGGCCCGTCCATTGGATAACTGTCTTTTTGCCATCAATACCGACGCTCTCGGAGACTGCTTCGAACTGTAGTCGAATTACGCATATTACTGGGATCAAAGGCGTTTGATCGGCGCTCCCCGGGCCCAGCACTACGGCGGCCGTGCGGTTCGGGGTGTGAACATCCTTGAGCCCGAACCCGGAGTCTGTAGCCGTATTTACCCACAAAAACCTGTTTGTCGCCTTCCTACCGGTGGTGTACGTCGGCGGCCGCGATTGATGCTCGTAGACGCGCGCACTGACATATTGCAACTGCGTCGGCAGTCAGTTCTTGATTGTCGTGGACAAGCCGCTCGTTTCTTGGGGGGTACTCGCGCACATTCGCTCGTTGATTCACTCGCTGTTCTCGCTGCTTTCCGTTTGCAGCATGGTTTGGTAGCTCATACGGTCGCCTGCAATACGGCTTGCTGACTGTCTGTTGGATCAGTTTTGATAGCTCACACCCACGGTGTCTGTGATCGAATACGCAGCATATCTGTGGTTTTTATCTGATGGGATTTCTCGCGTATCCATTCTTTAGTGTTCAGCAGAGTCCGGTCGATATCGTCTCTCCGTGAAGCGTACTCGAGCCGTATCATGAGTCGGCCGCGGCGATGCAGACTGAACTCATGCGGGCCGCCGCAGTATTTTTATTGCTATGAGACTGTGGACGGCACGGCGTGGTCGGAGCTGGTGATAGATGACGTCTGGTAGTCGATAAGAAACGTCCACTAGAAGATAGCTGGATTGCGTGCTAGCATGCAGATTGTTTTGATTAACTTGATTGCCGTCTCACACTTTCGGAAGCGTGGCTAGTCAAAAAAGTATGTAGCCCAACTATTGGCGATGTTAAGTTAAGAACGAGGCGGTTGGTATTTCGAATGGTCTATGCCCGAATCCAACCGCCTCAACGGCTCTACTGAATGGATAGACTTGGAGTTTGTGGAGCGAGAACGGACACCCCACGAGATCATTGAAACCGGTATTCAGCTCCATCTTGCTGGACTATCACTTTCGAATACCAAACAGTATCTTGAGAAGTTGGGTGTACAACGAAGTCGAACAGCAATTCACAACTGGATTCAAAAGGCCGATCTACAGCCAGCTGATGGTGCGAGCCCGAATCGCGTTGCGGTCGATGAGACTGCGATTCAGATCGGCTCAGACAGATTCTGGCTGTACGCTGCTGTCGATCCGCAGACGAACGAATTCCTCCATGTTGACGTATTTCCTATTCAAAATCAACAATTCACGCTGGTGTTTCTCCGCGATCTCAAAGAGAAACACCACGTTGAGGATGCGCTGTTTCTCGTGGATGCTGGCGGACATCTCACAGCTGCGCTCTCACGGATATCGCTCCGATTTCAAATCGTTCGTCATGGAAATCGGAATGCTGTCGAACGTATCTTCAGAGAAGTAAAACGCCGAACCTCTTCGTTTTCAAATACGTTTAGAAACGCGGAGCCAACGGCGGCAGAATCATGGCTCCGAGCCTTCGCCGTCTGCTGGAACCGATGCTTAACTTAACACGACCCCAACTATTCACTCAGAAGTTACATATTGTGACCCAACGAAATTGCGAACTGATGTATTTGCTCCGTCAGGAATGACATAATGCGCCTGCAGGGATCGTCACCGAGCATGCAAGTCCGTGTACGCCATACGGCGGCGGGTTGCTTATAAAGAACCCACCGAATTTTCCGTTGATATCGTGACGCAGCACGATACGCCCGATCCCGTCTGGTGATTCGCTGGATACACAAACTAGTGTGAGAGTAATAAATCTGGGGAGTTCATTCTCTAAGTTTGATATAACGTCCGTAGAGCTACTCTATCTTCGTCTTTGTGGCTCTTGATAATAGTATTTAATAGTGTCGTAAAATTCAGCAGATCTACACCAATATCTCCAAAATTACAGTTCGAGAAGCATTTTGCCTATGTGAACTACCTCACCCTACTCGCTCATGGCTGACGCCGTTTGCTCTTCGAGGGTGGGGCTTCCTGTTTCCACGACGCGCTTTGTAGACACAACGGTGTCCACAGGGAGCGCAGTCTCCACAGGCGTTGATTCGGAGTGAACCACTCCTACTTTTTCGAGGCCGCGAGAAAGAATATTACACGCCGCGTTCGCACCTCTGTCCGCTTCAAACCCACAGGCGGGACACGAGTGTTCGCGCACCCACAGCGGTTTATCCGTCTTGACACCACAGGACGCGCACTCTTTGGTCGTATCTTTCGGGTCAACCGAGACCAAGTGCGTTCCCTCACGCACGCATTTGTATTCAAGCGGCTGTGTTGAATCACCAGACAGCAGCGAGGCAGGCCGCTAAATCAAAGGAGTTGAAGCGAGAGAATGCGGTTGTCTATGACCCAAATCTCTCGCTTCATTGCGGAAGTTGTGCCGGTTGCTCAAAGAGTTACTGGCGATGGAGGCGAATCCGCCGCCCCGGAAGGTGGCGGCGGATTCGCCGACTACGCACTCGTTTCGCTTCACTGTCTGCGAATTTACCTCGATTCATCGTACCGCATGACGATCGACTTGCTCAAAGAGATGCCACAAATAACCGGGGAGATCGGCCTTAACGCGGCCGATCTCCCCGCGCCGTCTACGTTGTGTAAGGCGTTCGACCGGATCAGCATGAGCGTCTGTCGAGTGCTGCCGGGCCAGTCGGCGCAGCTGTACGATCTCTCCGAACACGCTGCCATCGACGCTACGTTCTACGACCGCTCACCAGCCAGCCGCCACTACTGCCAGCGAATCAGCTACCGCGTTCAGAAGCTCAAAGTCACGAAGCTCGTCGATACAGCGTCTCAGGCTGTCCTTGACATTCACTGCTCAACGAATCGGGAGGGAAGCGACGCAGACCTTGCTGAGCAGATCGCCCGCCGGAACGCGGGCGATCTGCGGTCTCTTGCGGCCGATAAGGGCTACGACAAGCAATCGCTCCGCGAAGGTCTGCGTGAGCTCGGGATCAGACCGCTGATCAAGCACCGCATCTTCGCACCGTACGACCACGCACACAACGCTAGAATCGACGATAACCGCTACAATCAGCGCTCAATGACTGAAACCGTGAACTCGGCTGTGAAGCGCTCGCTCGGCTTCGCCGTGCGAGCGCGGTCATGGTTCCGTGAGTTCCGCGAAATCGCGCTGATGTGTGTCGTCTATAACATCAAACGCTTCCTCAAACAGTGAATCCCTCCGCCTTACAGCGATTCAACACAGCCATTCAAGCATTCGAAGGAACGCCCCCCACGCCGCGCCTGCTCGATTCCGTGAGTTGCCGGGGAGTTCGATCAACCCTTTCGCGTCCAAGTCTTCGACTGCCACAAGGTCGTATTCTCTCGCGTAGTGGTTCGATAACTTGTGAAGGAAGTCGCGTCGCTTTCGCTTGAGATCGGCGTGTCGTTCGGCCACAACTCGGCGCTGTTTCTCCCAATTCGCAGAGCCGTGTTCCTTCCGTGAGAGTTCGCGTTGGGAGCGTTCGAGTCGTTTGCGTTCGTTGCTGAAGTCGGGGCTTTCAATGGCGTACCCATCGGTATCGTGGGCGTACTTGAGAATCCCCACGTCGATGCCAACGACCTTCTCGGGCATCTCTGGTTTTTCAGGTGTGCCTTCTCCTACGTCGATGCCGAAGGTTGCGAACCACTCTCCCGTGGGTTCTCGTTTGACCGTGATCTGTTTGATAGTCGCGTTCCCGGGAATGTCGCGGTGGAGGTGAATCGGAATCTCACCGATTTTGCTCAACCACAACGTAGGCCGACCACTCGTATTCTTGAGTTCGAAGCCGGACTGGTTATAGGTGAGCGAACGGTACTCTCGGGGCGGTTTCCACTTGAGCATCCCCACAGCGCGTCCATTCTCTTTCTGCGCTTTGAGTGTGGAGAGGTTGTCGTAGACGCGCTTGACGACCATCTGTAGGACTTTCGAGTGAACGTCCCCGAGGCCGTCCCACCGCGATTTGAGGTCAGGGGGCTGCCCCTGTACCTCGTAGCGGGCGGGAATGTCATCTTCCTCGTTGAGCAGGTAGAGGACATGGTTGTAGAGTTGCCTACAAGTATCGAGGTGGGACAGAAGCGTCTCGGTGAGGGCTTCCGGCGGGTCGAGTCGATACTTGTAGTTGTATTGCATGGTCTATTCGTCTGGGTCGGGTTCGGAGACGCGGACGACTTTCACGTCGGCCCCGCGCCAGCGTTTCGGGACGATGACGTGGGCACTATTCCCCGACGGTTTTGCCGTTCCATCGAGGACTTCCTCGCCTTCGATTTCAAATCTGTCCATCACCAGTGTATAGACCTTGGATATACATAAAGGAGGCGGTGGGCCTGTGGATCGAGAGTGTCGCGGGTGTATGAGAACCGTGCGGCGCTGTATCCCCTCCCTACTGCGCTACTCGGTCGCTTCACTCCCTGCGTTGCTCCTTGAGGAAGGGGACTTAGCGCCTAATTCCAGTTAGAAGAAATTGCACTTCTATCATTATTTTGAAGTATTTCGACCAGGTCCCATCGATGGCGCGCAGATAGACTGATTCTGCTTGCTCGGCGATCGCGTCCCAGTCGTACTGCCGGGCGTGGTCGACGGGCGATGTCGGTGGGCGGGCACCACTCAGTGCGGCGTCGAGTCGTTCTATGAGGACGTCGACTGCGGGCTCGACGAGAAAGCCCGCATCGGCGAAACTGGACGGATTAGTACCCAAACGGCGCTACTAAGTAGCATGATTCCGAATCAGTTCGTATGAGCAGTATCGATCTCCCATCCGACGTGCTAGATGCGATTGCGGCACCACCGGAGGATCGAGAACCGATCGTCCGGCAGGAGCTCGCAGTGTCACTGTACCGGGAAGGATATCTCTCGTTCGGGAAGGCACGAGAGCTCGCCGGTCTCTCGAAGGCGGCGTTCCACCGGCTTCTCGGTGACCGCAAGATCCAGCGCCACTACACGGAAGCGGACCTCGCACTCGACGTTGCGTACGCGCAAGACTGACAGTTATCGCACACACGTCGTCGCGGTTGACCCTCATACTCATCGAACGGCTGCACCTCGTCGAAACTTAGTTCGACAACGTGGTTGTTCCGACGACAATCTGGGACGAACGTACGGAGAACCCTCGGCCAGAGAGAACTCGGGGACGGTTCGATCCTGTTGGAGTCTCGCCCAACACTTATACTGTTGGTCGTTGTTCCAACACGTAGGGGATGTCACAGGAGCCGCTCTTCCAGTATACGCATGTTGAGGCTGGCCTCGTCGAGAACGTCGTGCTTCGGCCGACCGATGATGCCGAGACATACCCCTCTGGCTGGAAGTACACGCTCCACTTGGGCACCCTCGATGATCTCACGCTCGTCCGGTACGATAACTCACACGAAGACACGAAGGGCCACGAACATCACACCGCGGCCGGCGACAGAGACGACATCGAGTTTCCGGGGATGGAAGATCGACTCGTGGAGTTCTGGGCGAGCGCCGACGAGTACTGGGAGGCCGTCGGCGGCGACCCGCCCCGCCCCCACTGATCGACCTCACCCGTCCCACCAATATCCCAACCATGACCACACTCCATATCACCGTCGGCAACCACGAACAGCTCCGCCAAGACGCACTTCAGTTCGTCCGAGATGTCGACGCCGATGATCTCGACAGCCAAGACGGAACGGCGACTCTCCAGTTCGGAACCTACGACGACTTCGTCGACAGCCTCACACCGCTCCGCCTCGAGCTCATCCGCGCGATCGCGGCAGAGACCCCCGAGAGCATGCGCGAGGCGGCCCGGCTCGTCGATCGCGACGTATCGGATGTCCACTCGGACCTGAAGCAGCTCGACGTGTTGGGGATCCTCACCCTCGAAGAAGGCGGCCCCAGCGGTGCGATCCAACCCATCGTCCCGTTCGATCGGATCGAGGTTCACATCGACTATCCCCTCCTCGATCGCGGCGACGCCGATACCGCTGCGAGTGCATAGCGGGCAGACGCAAGAATGACCACTCACCACGCGCCGTCGATCGCGCGCCGGTAGGCCGTTTCCGCCTGCTCGGCGATCGCGTCCCAGTCGTACTTCTGGGCGTGGTCGGTGGGTGATGTCGGTGGGCGGGCACCACCTAGTGCGGCGTCGAGTCGCTCCGTGAGCGCGTCGACCGTGGGCTCGACACAGAAGCCTGCGTCAGCGATCACCTCACTGGCGGCCGACTCCGGGTGATCGGCCGCGATCACGGTGCAGTCCGCGGCCATTGCCTCCAAGAAGGTGATCCCGAATCCCTCGCGGGTGCTCGGCGACGCGAACACGTCGGCGGCCCGCATGTGCCCGAGCACGTCCTCGTAGTCGTCGAGGAAGCCCAGGAAGTCGACGCGGTCAGAGTTGGTCAGCGTGTCGCGCTTGGCTTCAAGTCGGTCGCGCTCGGGGCCGTCGCCGACGATCCCGAGCGTGGCGTCGTGCTCGGCGGCGACCGCGTCGAACGCCTTCAGAAGCACGTCGACGTTCTTATGCTCGATCAGCCGGCCCGCGAACAGCACGTCGTAGCCCCGATCGGGGAGCGGGACGGTGCGGACCTGCTCGACGTCGATCCCGTTCGGCACGATTTCGATGTCGTCGCGGTCGGGTCCGATCGCGGCGAGTCGGTCGGCCGTAATCGCCGAGATCGCCGTCGGGTGTTGGGACGTGCGCGCGGTGATGCGCTCCGTGACCTTTCCGAACGGCGCGAGCCGCCCGAGGTACTCCTCCCAGTAGTCGCCCCACACCTCGTGCCAGGTCGTGACGAGGGGCGTGTCCGTCCGCAGGCTCGCGAGCTTCGTCGAGAGCACCGGAAAGTACGGAAAGACGCTGGCGACGACCACGTCGTGTTCGCCGTTCCGGAGGCGCCTGCGGAGGGACGGGAGCGCGCGCGCCGCGAAGTCGATGGCCTCGGTGATGGAGCGCCGCTCCTCGGCGTAGAGGTCCGCCTCGGGCGCGACCGCGCGCAGCGTCATCCCCCCGTGGGTGATCTCTGCGGGCCCATCCCAGAAATGCCGGCCGTACACGGTGACTGCGTGGCCCCGATCGGCGAGGCGCGTGCCGATCTCGTGGATGCGCTTTTCGGCGCCTCCTGTCACGTAGGGGTAGACGACATTACTCACGAAGGCAATACGCATTACGCATAAGATACCGGTGAGTGAATAATACAATTTCGAAGACACATCTGGTAAACGGTCTAATAGTCTGCTGAGTCATCTCGAAACGCACCGTTTCATTCGCCGGATTTCACGAATCTTTGACTCCACTCGTGTTTGAAAGCCAAGATATAATACGATCTACGAATTTCATATCGGTAATGGTCGAAACGGACTGTGACAATATCATTCTTCTCTCCGCGGACGCGCTCCGTGCGGACCACCTCTCCTCGTACGGCTACCACCGCGAGACCTCGCCCGTTCTCGATGACATGGCTAAGGAGTCGATCCGGTTCGAGAACGCCTACAGCGCGAGCTCTCACACCCGCGAGGCGGTGCCCGCGCTGTTGACGGGAGAGTACCCGGATGTCGCGGTCGACGAGGGGTATCGGCTCGCGACGGAGACGGTGGCGTCGACGCTCTCGGAAGAGGGCTTCGCAACCGCCGGGTTCCACTCGAACCCGTTCGTCTCGCGGGCGTACGGGTTCGACGAGGGATTCGACCACTTCGACGACGACCTCCATCTGGGGCAGCACAAGCTGGTCGCGCTCGCCCAGCGGGCGTTCGATAAGCTTCGGAACCGGCACTACGCGCGGGCCGAGGAGATCAACGAGCGGTCGCTGTCGTGGCTGGACTCGCTGGCGGACGACGAGCCGTTCTTCCTGTGGAACCACTACATGGACACCCACGGGCCGTACGAGCCGCCGGGCGAGTACGCGACGCTGTACGCCGACGAGTCGGTGTCCGGCCGCGCGGCCCAGTCGCTATACCAGCGGGCGATCAAAGATCCGGAGTCGATCACGGATGCCGAGCGCGAGCTGCTGATCGACCTGTACGACGCCGAGATCCGGTACAACGACGCGCGGATCGGGGAGTTCCTGGAGGCGCTTCGGGAGCGCGGGCTGTTGGAGGAGTCACTGTTGATCGTCACCGCCGACCACGGCGATGCCTTCGGCGAACACGGCTACTACGAACACCCGCGGTACCTCCACGACGAGATCACCAAGGTGCCCCTGTACGTGCGGCCGCCTGGGGGACGCGCGGAGGAGGTGGCGACTCCCGCGAGCACGCTGGACGTGGGCGCGACGATTGAGGCGACTGTCGGCGCCGAGGCGACCGATCCGGACGTGTCGCTGGTCGAGGAGTTCCCGGACGACCGAACGGTCTTCTGCCAGGTGCGCGGCGAGGACGAGCACAGTCACCTCCGGCGGTACGCGTCTCGAACCACCGAGGGCGCGTGCTTCTGTGAGCGCGATCGTGAGTCGGGCGCGATCGAGTTTGGGGAGTGTGCGGGGTCAGGGTTGCGTGCGGCGTTGGAAGCGCACGTCGACGAGCGGGTTCGTGTCGAGAACGGGGAGTCGGTCGAGGATGATGCAGAGGTCGACGAGGAGATCGAACGACGGCTGGACGCGTTAGGGTATAAACAATGAGAAGAATTTTAACCTTGCTGAAACAGTTTGAGAGATAGGTAGTTCTACATTTTACCTCACGAAAAACATATTCGACGCTGTTCCAGTTTCCATGCCGTTCGTATCTGAAATTGAAGCCATGTTCCTATAGGCTCGGTGAGGTGAAAATGCGTCATCAATGAGAATGAACGTATTATTTATCTTGGATTTTCGCGGAGTTCCGAAAAAAACTGACCCGCGATCTTGTTCGTTCTTGTTGGCTCACGTTCTGTGTGGAGTAAATTGTTTGAGTCGGGCTCAAGGGCGATGTACAGCAATTATTGTTATGATCAAGCTGAATCACAGTTTCATCGACCGCAACATGATTCGGGCTCAGACTGGATTCCGGCTGTAGGTCGGCCTTATCAGCCCGGCTATGAACAGTAGAACGAACCCGATTAAACCGAATACCCCAAGAAATAAGATAGTATTCTAAAGAAATAATTTTATATGAGAATAAAACTATGATTGATCAATAGTTTTGGTTTTAACTCTTGGTCTACAAAGTCCAGTTTATATCGTATAAAAAGCCGCTGAGACGGCTGCTTTCGGGCATAAATCAGTTTGAAGACGCACGCCTCTCGTTTCAATCCTCATTGGAATAACGTCTAGATATGAATAGAAAATTATATATGTCTCGAATTATATTTGGCATCCACAGTGGAGATCAGCATGTGTACAAATTCACAATTGTGCCCGTGGATCCAACCTATTTTTAATAATGTGAAAATTATTGAATACTAGCGGGCTCAAAAATATACATCTATGATACTAGAAACAAACAAGTATATTAAAATAGATGAGTTCTGGGGGAAAGCGGCGGAAAAAGCCGCTTTTGAACCTTGGGTGAATAAACGAACACTTCGACAGTGACAATCAATTCGTCGATATTGACGATCTAAGGTATGATAAGCAAATCAACAAAACTCTCAGTGACTATTGCATTCACGAGTTTTGCGAGCGCACTATTTTTCTACACATTGACGGGACTACCAATGCCTCGTCCAGTCCTGTTTTTTGTATTGCTAGCGGGGAGCGTAACTAGTCTTGTCCTTGGTGGATTCTTTACTAATTCTCGCTATGGCTGGTATGCTCTTTCAACCACGACACTAATCATTGGATATGGGTTACGTTTGTCTGGATTCTTGTCTGTTGTCGCTAGTGGTATTGATCACGGTCGGTGGATGTATCGGGCAAAGTGGGCAACTGAAATCGGAAAGGTACTTGGTAACGACATGTATCAGGCATCACCAATCTATATTATTGAGCTTGCACAATCGAACCTGCTCCTAGGTGGACCCATTACATCAGTACGCCACGTGACAATTTTTATCGGGGCAATCTTGCCTCTTCTATTTTTCATGCTAGCGTATCGTGTGGGAGGTAACCTTAGAGTCGGGTTTTTCGCCCTTCTATTCGCAGCCACTCAGCCATTTTTTTTACGTACTTCTACTTTAATGGAGTCGGAATCAATGGCTCTACCATGGCTTGTTTTATCAATCTATTTTTTCACTAGGTCATATCAAGATTCAGACCTTCGATTTAATGTACTATTTAGTATTATTCTCATAACTTCTGTAATGCTTCATTTCTTTTATGGAATAGTTATTATTTCCACATTTTCAGGGGCATGTGTTCTCTATTACTTTAAATGTAAAATCGTGCGTAAAAAAAGCCTTCAGACCAATATAAATTCTGTTTGGGTTGGTGTTTTAGCCGCTCTCGTTTTTGCTCCAACTTGGATATTGTGGTCAACATACGCAGGTACTGCGGGAGTAACTCTAGCGTCAGCCTTTTCGATCCCTGATTATACAAGTATCATACAAATATTGATCCCCTCCTCTGGGTCTGTTGCTCAAGGGTCGGGAAGTGGAGGTAGCGGGAGTAGTGGATCAATAATAAATACTCTCGGTAAGTTTTATCCGGTCATCACCGTTTTTGCTATTGGAGCGATTGGAGGACTCTATGCCATTTTCAGGAGTCACAAGCGGTACTTCGTCCTTATTCTACTTACAGTACCGGTCGGTAGTTTAACTATATTGTCATCAGATCCGGTCTCCCGACCAACTTCCATCGTCACCTGGCACCCTATGTTGGCCGAGAACCCGGCCAATTACGAGGGCCAGACACAGGCCGACGACCCAGCATACTCTGATCGAGCTGTTCGGGGAAAACGGACTACGGGTGCCCAAGTATGCCGCCGGACGAAGCCACACGGTCCCCGGCCAATATCCAGTACAGTTGGTCGGGGCACGGGTTCGACCGTGGCTCCAGTCTCGCGACTGCCAGCCAATTATGGCCGTGAGATGCAGCCCACCGCTGGGAGGGTCGAATCGTGACTGATCCGGACGAGACCCCCGGCCAATTCGAGGCGAGCCGTGAAGAAGACCGTGAACTGAGGACCGACGGCGGCGAGGTCGTCCCTGAATCCGTCCAAGGAACTGAACTGCAGCCCGACGGTACTGTAGCTCCTAGCACCACCTCGCATGTCAAACCATGGGAAGCCGGCGAACTAACCCAGGCCACAGAAACAGGGACGGAGCAAAACACGTCTTCGCCCGAGAATTGGTCCAAAGAGTCCAACAATTCAGCGGCCAATCCAACAGCTGATGAGGTATTCGCCGGCACCGCCTCAGTGGACGATGTTATCGAGTTCTACCTCGAGACGAATCCGTGGGGCGTTCAGGCAAGCACCGTTAAATCGTATAGATCGCGACTGAAGCACTTCCAAGCGTTCTGTCGGGAGAGCGATATCGAGGATCTCGAAGACGTACACCCGTCGCACATCGACCGGTTCCACGACTTCCTCCGAGCAAATCCACAGTTCGGGTCGAAGTCGTCGGTGAGGAGCTGCTTGTCCACGTTCCGGAAGTTCCTCCGGTACTGCGAGCGTCGAAACGTGTTTGAATCCGGATTCCACGAGTTGGTCATTCTGCCGACGCTCTCGGAGAGTGAATCCGTCAACGAAACGATTCTCTCCCACGAAGATGCCGAGGAGATTCTCACCCATCTCGCCAAGTTCGAGCCCTTCACCAGAGAGCACGTGGTCTGGACACTCCTCGCCGAGACGGGGATCCGGCAATCCACGTTGTACGCGTTCGACCTCGACGATTACGACGCCCAAGAGCGATACATCGAGGCGGTCAACCGAGAAGAGACGGGCACACGATTGAAGAACGGAAAGTCTGGCGAGCGTGAGCTCAGTATTTCACGTGATGCGGGAGAGGTCCTCGATGGGTACATCCAAGCTAACCGAAAGACGGTGACCGACGAGCACGGGAGGGACCCACTCCTCACGACGCGAAACGGACGCCTCCAGAAGAGCTCCATCCGTCAGTACGTGTACGGCTGGTCGCGCCCCTGCGCCATAGGCAACGCGTGTCCGGTCGGGAGAGACCCAGACACCTGCGAGGCAGCGCAGACCAACAACGCCGCGTACGACTGCCCTGAGTCTGTCTCACCGCATCCCATCCGGCGGGGCTACATCACGCACCTCCGGGCCAACGGCGTCCCGACCGCCGACGTGATCTCGAAACGGTGCGACGCCAACCCCGAGACGATCGAGCAGTGGTACGACCTGAGTACGAAGTCGGAGCGACGCGAGTCACGCCGCTCCCATCTCGAGGATATCTAGATACTGTCGAGGAACTCGCGGCGCTGCTCCATCTCCTCGATTTCTGTCCGTTCGTCGTAGTGCTTTTCGATTACTTGCTCGGAGACGTCGGCGCGGTCCGAAATGACGCGTGGCGGGACGTCAGACCGAAGCCAGTGGGTTATCGAGCCGCGGCGGAACGGGTGCGGTGAAACCGACTCCGGACAGTCTGCAAGCTTCTGGTGAGACGCCGCCGCACACTACTGTTGATCCCGGCCATCGACCGGACACTCGCCCTCGTACTTGCAGGGCTGTGTGTACTTGTAGGCGTATCCACTGATCGTGGACTTGTGGAGTCGGCCATTTTTCGACGAGAGGAGCGGCTTTCGGCCGTACTCGTCGACGACCTCCGGCCGCTTATTGGCGATCCAGTCGTCCAACAGCTCCGCGATGGAGTCCGACACCGCCATGTACCGGTTCGACTTCTCTTTGTTCTTGAGCGGCGTGCCGGATTCTGGTCGGTGAATGAAGCGAAGATGCTGATCTTTCGGGTCGTAGTCTTTCAGGTCGAGTGCATGGACTGCACTCCGGCGACACATCGTATGCCATATCAACGCCAGCGTCACGTGCTGGGTAGAACAGTAGTGATACGTTTCCAGGTTGGAAAGCACCTTCTCGGCCGTCTCCGAATCGAGCTCGGTGTGTCGGACGTTCTCGTCGTCGTTGAGCACCGGTGACTGGATGCGCTGAGAGAGGTTGGCCTCGACCGCCTCGATTCCTTCGGCCCACCGAACGAAGACGCGGATGGTGTCGAGGTTGGACTTCTCGGTCGAGGGTGCCCAGTCAGACTCCTCTCGCCGGTAAAGTTTGTATTCTTTGACGAGCCGTCCGGTGAGTTCGTTGAGATTATCGATGCCCCGTTCGTCGAGCCAGTTGACGAACGACGACAACCGCGATCGGTGCGCTGTGGTGGTGGCTTTGGACTGATGACTGCGGCGGTCATCAAGGTACATTTCCACTGATAAAGCCGGCTCAATTGGTTCTAATTCTTTCATAAGTTTGCTTTTGATTTTTCGGAGCAAACCACCAGACAGCAGCGGGACACGGATCGCGTTTGGGATGACAGTATCCTGCAGATATTGACTAGGAGCATAATAACCGAAGTACAGTAACTGTAATGGACTATTTTCGTTGAGCCTCGTTTGACGCGCTTGCAGGGCACTCAACACCGTACTAGATGTAGGTCTACAGGTTCATGTGGACACTTTCGGTTGAATTTCCGTCACAGAGGAGGCACTTGCTGCCAATCGGGCCGCAGCCACCGGGGCGTGGTAAGCAGCTACTCTGTTATGTTACCAACGTAACGATGAGATCAAATAGATTATCGCTGGAATATCCACCAGTGTGTTCACTCGGCTACTGCGCGATAGGACAACTACCTGCGTCTAAGGGGCGTCTCCATTAGTACCCTCGGTCGGAGCGGTATCAGCATTGTCGTCGGTGACGGCCTCGTCAGTGTCCTGATCGATGTAACGCCAGTCTTCGGTGTCGAGTCGACCCTCAAGATATGCCTCACCGTCTTCAGTAATCATGTAGACACCATTTCCGAGGTCATTAACAAGGCCCTGTTCAGACAGCTTTTTACATCGACGGTGGACCTGCTGTCGCGAGTACCGGATCGGACCTTCGCGTTTCATTTTTGTCGGTGACCCGGATTTGTGTTCAGACAAATATTCTAGAATGCGGTCATCAACCGCAGTCATCCAGCTACCCGCATATCTCATAGCTGTATTTCATACACCAGTGTCTATATTACGGTCGCTTGTCTCTCCAAAGCACCTTCGTTACATTGAAGTTACAGGGGTGCATATAATGAATCACAGAGCCCGAGCGTCGAATTCTTGGATCGCGAGAGAGTGTAGAAACCCCGGCCGCGGTGTACCAGCACCCGGCCAGGACGGGTTCTGTGCCCAATCACAGAACCATGCTAACGCTGGCAACTGCGGGGCTTAAGCCCTGCGAGACGACTGACGGACCGAGCAGCTCCTACTGGAGTTTGTGTACCAACCCAGCCGACAAGTACGGTGCTGCTCTCGGTAGCCTGCTCTATACAACACACAGGGCGACTCGCAGCGTCGCCAGAGAGATCAAAGAGGAGGGCAATGTCTAATCCCAACGCCGAGAGCGACAACATCCGGCTGGCCGACCTCGCGGCCGCCCACCGCGATTTGCTCTGGGTAGTCGCACAAACTGGCCCCACCGAGAGTCGTTCACTTCACCGCGAACTCTCTACGTACTACACCAAAGGCATCGACCAAACCCGTGTCTGTGCTGTCCTTGAGGAACTCATCGAATACGACTACGTCACCGAACGCACCCACGACACGGTAACGTACCGGCTGACCGAGTCGGCCCGTCGCGCACTTGCTGCTCGGCAAGCGTGGCAAGCTGGCAGTCATGACGTCACTGAGGGAGGACACAAATGACGCGACCCACAGACCTCCCCCAACTCACGCGCATCTCGATCAACACCACCCGCCCAATCTGCCAAGTCTGCGGGCAGCCGCTCCACGAAGGCGACGACATCACCGCCTACGCCTACCGCGCGGCCGGTGAGCCCGCGTACGCGATTGGATACATCATGTGCGGGGCAGATATCCACGAACACCCGACGGTCTTCACTCGTGGCGTTCGCGAGTACGTCCTCACGGGGCATATCGGGACGTGTTCAAACACGCAGACACAATCGACAACGTTCGTTCTGCTCGAACCGAGCACCGTTGTCACAAGCCCCACAACGAGTTCAGAGCCACGCGTCCACCGGGAAGCCACAACACCACGATCCCCAACCCACCAAAGAGAGCAGGAACCGACGCCGCTTCTCACGGCGGTTCGAGACCACGCTCGATCTGATGGTGGCCCGCGGCGCGAGGGCGCAGAGTGATGCTGGTCACGCTGACCAACCAGCCGATCACCCCAAGGTGACTGGCTATGCGAACACGCCAGCCTACGACTCGCAAGCGAGGGGTCCAGCTTGTCAGCCCCACGACGATCAGTTCCACCAACGGGATTATTTGTTCGGGGATCTCGCCTCGGATGACCGAGTGGCTCCCAGGGGTCCTCACTGAGCTCCGGCCACGCACTGAACAGAGTATCCGCACCCACGCCACCACAGACCCGTGGCGGACGAGCTCACAGCTCCTCACAGCAACCCTGCCTAGGTGGCAGCGAATGGACAACGCATGGACCGACGATATTGCGGAAGCCATCGCGTACACCCGCGCGATCACGACACTCGCGCTCACCTATACAGATGAACCCACTGAGACGCTCAATACGTACCACCAACAGCGACGTGAGAATCTAACCGACATTGTCACCAGCATCGGCACAGGACGCGGGCCGGTCAACGCCGGTCTTGGCGCGCTCGCAAAGGGGCCAGTGGCACTTCATCGCGAACTCGACGGCCAGCCGCGCGTCATCACACTTCTGTTGGACGGCAACGCGTGGACTAGCCTTACAGACCGCCGCACGGGGGTCCGTGCGCTCGCGGCAATTGCTGTGCTTGCGAGTGGATTCGACGTCCGACTCGTCGCGTCCCCTGCGGTACAACGACACCTCTCGAACCGCTATCCCGACTGGACCGACTGTCACTTTGATCTTACTGACAGCCGGGATTGGTCCCCCCAAACCGACCACCCCACTCAGAGTGTCGAGACCGCATGGGAGGCCATCTATGATCTCGACACCGAGCCAGGAAAGCGCCGGCTGCTTGGGAATCTCCAGACAGCGTCCGCCCGGAGCTACCGTGATCTCGTCAATGACCACGCAATCGACGTTGCTGAAGGGACAATCAGCAGCTATGTCCTCGACCTCGAAGCTCGTGACCTAGTCACAATCGACCGTCGTGGCCAACAGCACACGGTCCAACTAACCGATCTTGGACACCAAGCCGTCAAGCAGTGTCTCGATGACGAGTATGCGCTCGTCCACCCAGATCAGCGTCGCCTTGATGGGTGTCTTACTGCGACCCCTCAGGAAGTTACAAGTACAGTGTCGCCCCGCCGACGGGGTGAGATACCACCCGACGAGTGGGTGGCGACAACTAGAGACCCAGACGAAGATCAAGAATACGTCCAGTGGCTCACCGACTCAGCGGACGCCCCAGCTCACCTCCACAAGCGATTCGCCATGGCCGCTCATGAGGACGCCATCACACTCATCGATGACCAGCCACGCCGGTTCGAGGATGGCCGAGTTGGGTATCTCAGTCACACCGACGAAGAAACACTCGTCGTGCTCCAATGGGGTGGGCCCCTCGCAACGTTGGGACGTCTCGCGGGCGTCTTACTCAGTGACAAGGCCCTCTCGAAAATCCTCACCCCATCACGGCTTGGTCACGAGTTCGAGACACTCCACAAGCATCTCGATCACGATATTACGCAACTCCTCCAGCGTGGCCATCAGGTGGGGTGGTTCAGCGATGACGAAACAACCTACGACGCGTGGAAAGATCGGATCACGACGGTTCGAGACCAGCTTCTCTCGAAGGTCGCCAAACTGACAGACAGTGATGACACAGCTGCTCGAAGCGATCTCTTCGAAGATCTTCACGGGCTGGTCGCGTCGGCAACCCAGCTGTATCACGCCGCCGGCATCGAGCTCACAACCACCGTCAGAATCCCGGATACTGGCGCACTCACACGCAACTCCACCAACCTTCAGAATCTCTGTGGGTTCCTCGCCAAAACAGCCCCAAAACAGTCCGTCTACGGCGTTCACTCGGGCTATCGGCTGCTGTTCGAAGACCGGCCAGCAAAATTGCGTCGCCGACTCCCGTACGAAATTGAGAATCACGCGACGATGGATCTCACCATGTCGTGGGTGATCGCTGGCCCGACAGCCACCGAGCTCCATGACGCAATCACCACCGCACTCCGCGAGGAACTCACCGCGGTCCGGGAAGCGATTGCGGAGGGCACTGAAGCCGCACCGACACTCGAGATTCCGGTCGTCGACGGGACGACCTACCCCGCCATCCGGCGGGTGATCGACGACATAGCGATGACCCACGACGTACAGTGGACACCCCGTGAGCGCCAGCGGCTCATCCGGCTCTGTCTCCGCTCGTTCGGCCCGACCGACACCCGCAGTGCGTGTCCGTACGACGTTGTGGTGAGCCTGCTGCGAGCGCTGAACGAGTCTCACTCTCCGACACTGGCTGCCGTCGAGCGCGCAGCGGCCACCCTCTCGCCAGAGCGCTTTCGACCCGAGCTGACGCCAACGGCCACGAAGCTGTACGCCACGCTGCTCCACGCCGAGCAGCCGCTTGGCCGCACCGCGTTAATCAAGCGGGCCGACATCTCCGCGAGTAGCTATGACCGTCGCATCCAGACCGTACGCAAACTCGAGCGCATCCACCCCCTCCAGGTGGATGGCCACCGACGATGGACGAGCGAGCCAGAGATCTCGTTCACCCAACCAGCAGCCAATACAACAACACCGCTGGTGGCGCATCGACACCGAATTCAACCACACTGCGTCGTGAGCAGTGACCCCAACAAAAGCGCACAGACACGCGCTATCTGTGTACAAACGGAACTGTTCACGCCACCCGACACCATGATCAAAGACACCACGCTTCCAGTGAAACTGGACCAGTCCGACCAGCACGCCGCACAGCCCGCAGACCACACACACGGCACTCAGATGCCACAATACGCACAGACAGCAGCCCCACCAACCCCATCGCTCCACTCGAAACAAGGGGGTGAGAATCGATGACAGCACCCAAAGCGGATCTCAAAACAAACATCACACGCGACCAGCCAGTCACCCAGACAGCGGGCTCAATCCAAGTCGCGAAAGACGCCCTCGACGAGTCGGCTGTCTTGTTGAGTTTCGGCGGTGAGTGGGGAACCACCTACGCGGAACTCACGCCTGCAGAGGCACAATCGATCGCGGCCGCACTCGAAGACACAGCACGAGAACTCACCGAAAAAGAGGAATCCACAGATGCGTGAGTTCGATGAGGAACGTGACCAGATTCCAGGGGTGGGCGACACCGACGAGGAACCCACCACTGATCACGACCCGACAAACGGTCGGTGGCTCGAAAGACGGGCCGCCGAGGCACTCGAATCGTGGGGGTACCTGACAGCGCGCAACGAGCGCCTCTTCGGGCTCGAAACCGACGTGATCGCGCGGCGAAAACCACTCGCGAATGAGCCCGATGATTTTCTCGTCGTCGAGTGTAAAGACTGGCAGACAACCCTTGTGAGTCGCGACGCAGTCGAAGCCATCTCACATCGGGCGCTACTCGCTCGCGCAATGCCCATCCTGGTAGTGGCGTGGGGCGTGACGACCGCAGCGTGGCAGCTCGCCCAACAGCTTGATGTACGGATTCTCACCGCTGAGGACCTCTCGAAAGCGTCACTCCCACCGCTCACCGAACATCGCCCGCCACGAGGCACGTTCCGCACTCGCCGTGAGCCTCGGGTACGTGAATTTCGAGAGCTGATCCCAGCGCTCGTGGATCGCCGAAGCGACCTCGACATTGAGGCACCGGTGTTCTGCGGGAGTGGGGGCCGTGGGCCGTGTTACGTGCCCGATCGAACGGGTAATGATGAGTACGTTGACGCTCGTGAGAGCGACTACGAGTTCGAATGAGTTGTAGCTAAAGAAACCTAGGCTTGTTCAACCCATTCATCGAATGCCTCTCCGGAGATCTGGCTGACCCACATATAGAGTCCATGAATGTCATCGCTCGGGAGCTCTACCTACCTATACGCTGGAATCTTTGTTTCGAATAACCGCTGAAGCGCAGTCCACAGAATCTCTGTTGGCACAGATTTTGTGAATTTCGCGCGTGTCCGAGCGGATTCCCCTGTTTGCTGATGTTCGTACTGGAAGTGTGTCGAACCTAGATCTGGGTGGTCCTCGTCGCGATGCCACCCACAATTGAAGCCCGTGTTCGGGTCCCCATAGTGTATTCGATAGTATTCTGTCTCTCGTCGAAACCGCCACTCTACTTCAAGTATTGGAGACTGTGGGCCAGTCGGTGGCTCAATTCGATCGGGAGCGATATTCGCCCGGATGAACTCTTTCGAGATACTATCTGGCGCAAAGCCGACAGTCGTGATTTTGGGGTGCCGGTCCAGTACGTCACGAAGCCCGGTATAAACAGACGTATCAATTGTTCCTGGCAAGCCCATCGTTCAGACCGGGATCCTGTCTCGATCGGTCGCCCAGTCGTACTCTTTTAGAGCTGCCTTCACAACCGGCACCCGATCAGCAAGATGTTCCCACTCGCTGGCGATCTCACGGCGAACGTCGGCTTCAGCAGGGGTATCGACGTCGGCGATACTCGCAAGGAGTTCGCTTGGCGACTCGACGTTGTATTCGGCTTCCCACTCTGCGATCCGTGCTTGGATCGAATCCAGGGTGTCGGCAAGTTCCTCTCGGTCGTGTTCGCGTTGGAGGGTTGCGACTTCGCGATAGGTCGCCATCAGCTGATCGACGCAGTAGAGGGTCTGGCCTCCACGTTCGATCTTCTGTAAGACGTTATCCTCAACGAGTTGATCAAGGTACTTTTGAGCCGTCTTTGTCGTAGTTTCTGTTTCTTCGGCTACCCACGATGCTGTTCGGGGCGTTCGGAGCGTTCGTGCGGCTGCACGAACCCGCTCACCTCGCGTCATCGAAGGCGAGTTTGGATCGGTACTATCCGTTTCGTTTGACATAGGGCCTCCTATGGCCTGCTAAAATATATATCCAAGGGACTGTAGATATTTTAATAGAGGAGGATCTACCGACAGTGGTGAGTGATGTTCACTACTGTTTTTACACCACAACGATCATCATCCATTCTAAGTCCCTACAAACCGATCCGACAGCGGACGGTACCTGCGTTCAGATCGGCCAATATTAACCAACAATACCGGTCAGCTCTGTCGGGGAGAGAAGTCGCTCATCACCGGATTGGAGTTGGAAGACGAGTGTCTTTGTGAGCGACTTCTCCATAACTTAATCGACGGACTCGGGTGGTGTAAACGTATGAATTAGCGTTGATAGGTTAGGCGTTGTCGGCTTCACCCTCGGGGTCAAGCCCCGAGGCACTCGTCTTGAACCGCCTGTAGATCGCCGCCTGAAACAACAGTACGAGGTCCCAGACTTCATTGCCAATCTATTGTCCGCGTGTGCCGACATGCGCGTCATCGGTTACGAGTCGCATCTCTCGCTGAGACGCGATCGTGAGACACCGCGCGTCGGTCGAGGAAAGTGCGTGGTCATCGAGTTCATCTGCTAGTTTAACCTCGGTGTCCGTCGGAGCGACACTTTCGAGCCAGCCGTCGTTGTACGATTTGACTGCGTCGATATGGGTAACGAAATCGTAGCCTTCGTCCGCAGCACGGTCGAGTTCGTCGATAACCGAAAGGGGTGTCTGGACGGTCCCAAAGACCGACCGGAGCAGATCCAGCCGGTCGATCTTCGCGAGCGAACTCAGGACGTTGTTTTCGACGAACGCCATCCGTCGACTTATTGGCGGAACGTTTCCAAGCGATCCGAGCGAGCGGACTCGCTCAGGAATCCGGCCTCCCGGTCGATCCCTCGCTCCGCGAGTTCGCGCTTGAATGACTCCGTCGAGGCGCCGACCAATTCGGCGCCCCGATTGAGACTCACCGTTCCAGTCCGGTACTTTTCGACCACAAGCGAAACCCTGAGCTCCGGACGACGGCGCAACAGTTCGCGGACGGCCTCCTCGACGACGGCGTCAGTGTCGTCGTAGCCACCAGCGGCCGCGATGGCATCAAGATCCGCTCTGAATCCGGACATACGCGCCAGTACATCGGAACTACGGGTAAATACTCTGTCGCCTCCGATCGGCACCCCCGTTGCCAGAACAGCCGGTGGACGGCGGTCTCGAGGTAAAGACTGGCAGACCACCCTTGTGGGTCGCGACGCAGTCGAAGCCATCTCACACCGGGCGCTACTCGCTCGCGCAATGCCCATTCTGGTGGTGGCGTGGGTCGTGACGACCGCAGCGCGGTATCTCGCCCAGGTACTTGATATGCGGATCGTCACTACCGAGGATCTCTCGAAAGATTCGCTCTCACCACTCACAGAACATCGACTGCCACGAGGCACGTTCCACACTCGTCGTGAGCTTCGGATGCGTGAATTATCGAGAGATGACCCCAGCGCTGGTGGATCGCCGAAGCGACCTCGACATTGAGGCACCGGTGTTCTTCGCTGGTGGACGAGGGCCGTGTTACGTTCCTGACCGAACGGGCAATGATGAGTACGTCGACGCTCGCGACACTGACTACGACTTCGGGTAGGAGTGGTGTTAGAGAAGCTCTAAGAAATACACAATTATTTGCGTCTGTCGCATATAAATGAGAATAGAAATGAATAACCCAAATAGAGAGGCGTGGAAAGACAAGTATAGTGGGCGTGAGCGGGTCCGCATGGTCATTGAGACACTCGATGAACCCGCGACAGTCTCCGATATTGCAGAGGAAGCAGATGTCGCGTGGGGAACAGCAGATAGTGAACTAGAGGCCCTTGTGGCAGGAAATAACGCAGAAGAACACACCGTCGATGGACAGACGAGATATGCGCCAAACCCAGTACAGACGCTCATTGAGGAGGTACTTGACCTCATTAACGAGAACTCTCGTGATGAACTTGAGTCGACCCTTGTTGAACACACTGCTCAGGTCGAATCACTAGAGGAAAAATACGAAGTCGAGACCGCCTCCGAGCTGCGCAACAAACTGGTTGAAGAAGATCTCACGACAGCGGAAATGCGTGCCATTCGGAATGCTGTTTCGACGTGGGAGGCTCTGGAGACAGAGACCCGTCTGTTGAAACATGTACTACCTGACTCAAGGAGAGAGTCCCGCCCTTTAGAGCGGGCGTGAATCCGACACACTACGACACATACCCCGTTCGACGCTTACTCCGGGGTATCCTCCCTAACTTTCTTTTCTCCCTCAAGGAGCAATCCCTTCCATGTCAACCCACGATGTTTCTTCAGTTGCTTCAGTCGTTCGTACTGTTCGTCGTCATCGAACTCGATGCGAATTGCGACCATATAGTATCACATGAACGGAACAATTATGTGCGTTACGGTATAACCAATAGGTGATGAAGCGGGCCAATACGTTCGATGTGATTCCGCAGTCCAACGAGGACGAGGAGTTGCTTCGACGCCTGTTGGATGCTTCTGCCGCTCTCTGGAACGAAATCAACTACGAGCGCCGCGAGAACTACGCCGACCCAGACAAAGACGTGTGGGACATCAGCGAGTATCGCGGTCGCTACGGCGGGACACTCGGTGCGTCCACGGTTCAACAAATCGAACGCAAGAACCGCGAAGCGTGGAACTCGTTCTTCAGCCTCAAAAAGAAGGGCGAAGCCAACAGTAAACCCGGATACTGGGGGAACTCGGAAGACGGACGAGAACTCCGCACGTACATCCGCAACACGTCATACTCAGTCGAGTGGGGTGAATACTCCCGGCTCGAAATTCTCGTCGGTCAAGACCTGAAAGACGAGTACGGGCTTGGATACCGCGAACGTCTCCGCCTCGAAGTTCGAGGCGATCCCAATTGGAAGGAGTACAAGAAACAGGGTCGGTTAGAGTTGTTCTACGACGAGCAAGCACAGACGTTCAGGGCCTTTCAGCCAGTCACAATCAGCGAAGACCATTCTCGACTGGCACACCCACTGGCTTCAAAAGAAGCCGCTCTGGATATTGGTGCGAACAACCTCGTCGCTTGTACAACCACGACCGGTCAGCAACTCCTGTATGAAGGGCGTGACCTGTTCGAGCGATTTCGCGAGACGACACGAGAAATCGCCCGCCGCCAATCGCTCTTGGAAGAAGGACGATACAGTAGTGACCGCATCCGGTGCCTGTACGATCGGCGCACGAAGCGACGTGACCACGCCCAAGACGCCCTCGCTCGTGACCTCATCGAACGCCTGTACGAGGATGGCGTTTCGACGGTGTACGTCGGGGCGCTGACGGACGTGCTTGACACGCACTGGTCGGTGGAGACGAACGCGAAGACGCACAATTTCTGGGCGTTTAGAGCGTTCGTGAACCGACTGGCGTGCACCGCCGAAGAATACGGTATTTCGGTGGAAGTTCGGTCGGAGGCGTGGACGAGCCAGGAGTGTCCGAACTGCGGCTCGACAGAGGACACGATCCGGCATCAGGATACGCTGACGTGTCCGTGTGGATTCGAGGGGCACGCAGACCTATCTGCGTCAGAGACGTTCCTTCGACGGCAGACGACGGTAACACGGTCGATGGCACGGCCTGTATGCCTCAAGTGGGACGACCATAATTGGTCAGAGTCACCACGCTCAGTTCCCAACGAGGAGCATACGAACCCGCAAGTTGCCTCCGTGGGTCGGTAACCGATACCCCCAGCGCGAGGAAACCTCGCCGTTCACGGCGAGGAGGGTGTCATACAGATGTCACTCAGCTCTCTGATTCCGATAGGGATGGACACATTGCGATCGCCTGAGCCCGATGATCTTTCTCGCAAACAGAGACGGCCTCAATAACAAACGGATTCATCGACGAATCAAGAACCGGCTCCAGAGTGATTCTGTATTCAGCATAATTCGAGGTGGAGCCTCCGACCTCAAGGAGCGAGTGTAGCGAGCGAGTAGGTCGGAGAGGAAACCGACAATGGACGACGCAACCGCACGACTGTAGCTACCTGACTCCCAGAATTATAAGTCCCGTTGAGTAGTAATCTGAAACATGGAGGTGCGTCGAACTGCGCCGGTCAAACTCGACGTTCCCGATGAGCGGCGCGGCGACCTCCACGAATCTGCGCGACAGTTCCTCTACTGTGCGAATCGTGCTGCCGAGTTCTGTTGGGACGACAACTCCTACACGAACTGTATCACTGCGAACTCAACTGCGCGAGACGCCCTCTACGCAGAGCTGCGGAAAGAAACTGATCTCACTGCCAACCTCGTACAAGAGGCCATCCGACGCGCCGTTCAAGCGACAAAAGGGTGCGTCGAACGGTGGAAGCAGGGCAAGTGTGTGAGCCAACCGGATTTCACCTCCTGGAGCATGGTCTACGACAAGCGGAGCGCCACATTCTACCGGAACAAAGCCTCGCTCTCAACCGTTAACGGGCGCGTTGAGTGTGATTTTGAACTCCCGGCGGACAGCCCAACGCCCTACGAACAGTATGTTCTTTCAGAGGAGTACGAGTTCCGGGCGAGTACACTGCAGTATGATAACACGACCGACGAGTTCTACTTCCACATTACGACTCGGAAGTACGATGACGACGAGTCCGAGGTTTCGGAAGATACTGGGCACCAAACAGTCCTCGGTATCGACCTCGGTGTTACCAGTCTCGCCGTTTCCTCAACGGGGCACTTCTGGCAGGGAGACGACTACGACCATTGGTGCCGCGAGTTCGAGAAGCGGCGTGGTGAGATACAACAGCGCGGCACGCAAGCCGCACACAACGCCCTACTTCGCCTCGGCAAGCGCGAAGAAGCGTGGCGGAAACAGTACATCCACACGGTTGCCAACGAGATCGTCGCGGAAGCCGTCGAACACGACTGCGATGTGATCGCATTCGAGGACCTAACGGACATTCGCGAGCGGCTTCCGTACGCGAAATGGCACCACGTTTGGGCGTTCCGACGCCTCGCCAAGTACGTCTCCTACAAGGCACCAGAGCAGGGTGTCTCCGTGGAGGAGGTTGAGCCGAACCACACGTCCCAACGGTGTTCTCGGATGGATTGTGGGTTCACGCACGAAGCGAACCGTCAGGGAGAACAATTTGAGTGCCAGAAGTGTGGGTACGAAGTGAACGCAGACTATAACGCTGCGAAGAATATTGGCGTGCGATACGGCCGGAAGCGACAACACAGACTCCGTTCCTCGCCCAAGTCGGGGAGCGGAGACGCACCAGTAGACGTGCGTGTGAATGGTGGGACGTTGAACGGCGAGGGTCACCAACCTATTGCTGGTGATTGATTGCCGGGAGTCCACATCAAAGCCCTACCCTCAAGGACCGAGGCGCAGAGCGCCGAGGGAGTAGAGTAGGGTAGTTTACTTGGCATCAAGATGACGACCACCCAGAACATGGAGAAGTTCACTTCCAGCTAAATCAATCAGACAGCGTCACGTTTCGGGAACGCGCACAATATATCGATAAGCATCCAATGGCAGTTGTCGAAGCACGATTGGATCAATTGCCGAATGTGATACACTCCGTGACCTGGGAGAACGGAACGGCCACTGGCATAGAATAGGAGCAAAACGCGCCAGTCGCTGTTACCCGAGTTCGTCTCGAACGGACTTGATCTGTGTTCCCGATGTAGGCACGTCTTCTTGAATGGTTGTCCAGATGATTTTTGACATCCTCCCCGCGCTAAAGCGCGAGGCTTTCTCCTCGATTCTCCGTAACATCCTCGCAATCGGTTCCCACGGCTCGCTCGTCGATCCGTCATTCCATGTGGCAGCGGTTGCCCTTCACCGGGAATTACGTGCCCGATCGAACGGGCAATGATGAGTACGTCAGCGCTCGCGAGACTGACTACGACTTCGGGTAGAGGAGCACGACATGATTGAATGGGCTAGAAAATATTCAATCGAGTATGGGGAATGCGACGGGCCCAAACGCGAGGTCCACGCCGACCGCATCGACTTGCTGGGCGTTCTCGATCAGTAGGCGGACGTGCTCGGCTACATGCGGGCCGCCGGCATCTTCGCGTCGCCGAGCACCCGTGAGAGGTTCAGTATCAGCCTCGTCAAGGCGATGGCCGCGGACTACACTGTGATCGCGGCCGAGCACCTGGAGTCGGCCGCCAGCAAGGTGATCGCCGACGCGGGCTTCTGCGTCAAGTCCACCGTCGACGCGGTGGGAGAGCGGCTCGACGCCGCGCTGGGCGGGAGCCGGCCGCCCACGGCGCCAACGGATCACGGCAAAAGGAACGACTGGGACGCGATCGTCGAGAAAGCGGAGGCGGCCTACCGGCGTGCGATCGACGGCGCGTGGTGAGTGTGGTCGGACGACGATGCCACCGCTCGCGTGAGGTTGAAACCGAAGTGTCGTACACAGGGCACACGCTGGAAAACTACTATATACTACACACTACTACAGACTGGTACAGCATGCCCGTCTATCTTGAAACCCACGATCCAGAACTCGATCTTCGGCCGGGCACCACGAAGTCGGACATCGTCGCACACCTGTACGAAAATCCCGAATGGGGATTCTCTTCGAAAGACCTCGATGAGGACCTGGGAATCCCCCGAGGGACGGCCACGACAACGCTTGCTCGGCTCTACGACGAGGAATACGTCGGGAAAACCGAAGACGGGTATTACCATGCGCTCCCCGAGCGTGATGACATCCACCGGTACGTCGCAAATCTCGATCAAGTGAATCGACTGTTTGCGCACCACCGAGACACAGACGAACCCGATCCCGAAGCGATGACGCCGGCAGGAGAGCCGGACGACGCGGAACTGGAGGCGGAACTCGAGGAACTCGAAGCAGACCTCCAGCATGAGTAGGTACCCGTCTGGGACGGTCTGTTGGATTCGAGATCCGACGAACGCACACGCAGACCGCCCGGGTGTCATTTTAGCGCACGATACGCACCCGTTCGGCGCAACCGACTGTACGATTATGTGTATCGGGACGAGCGCCAACAAATATCAGAACCAGTACACTCCCGAAGTCAAAGATACTCATCTGAAAGGGATCTCACTGAGCAGGCATTCGTACTTCATGCCATGGGCGCTGTACACGATTCCACCCGGCGCAATCAGGCAGGGAAAACCAATCGGTCAGCTCACGGCTGCTGGTGAGAAGGAAGTCAAAAAAGCATTAATATCAAATATTTGATCTTGTCGGATTCGAGAAAGACGCTTTGTGGTGATCAGCTGAGATATCTCTCGGGAATGTTGTTCCACGATGAGGCCCCGAACGCGAGCTGCTCGAAGCACAAGCGAATCCGCTCTCTCACGCCGAGCAGGTGGCGTCTTGCGGCGTCCTCGTCGACGACGGAGACGCGTCCGCCCCGAAGGCGATGGCCGCAGACTGTACTGTGATCGCAGCGGATCACCCGGAGTCGGCCGCCAGCGAGGTGATCGCCGACGCGGGCTTTGGCGTCGAGCCCACGGTAGAGGCTCTCGCGACACGGCTCGACGCCGCACTGGGCGGGACCCACCGAACACGCCCGGCAGTACGACTGGGACGCGATCGCCAAACAGGCGGAAACAGCCTATCGGCGCGCGATCGACGGCGTGTGGTGACGACTCTACCTAACGAATATTTTCTCTAGCAAAGATATTTTATGCTCCACCACGTACCCGTTATCATGACTACCAGCGACCCCCCGGAGAATCTTTGGGAGGGCGACGTGAACGAGGCCGTTATCGAGCAGTGGACAGAGGACACGACGGCATTCGACCGCGTTCGACAGGTCGTTGACGTGACGACCGAGCCGCAATCCGCCGAGGAGATCGCCGATCGCGCCCGTGTTAGCCCGCCGACGGCGCGCAAGTATCTCTCGACGATGGCTGCGGACGGTCGTGTCAAGCGCATCACCACCGACGCCGGCAGTCAGTACATGCGCGCCCCCCAGATGCTCGCGATGCGTCGTATCGCCGCGATTCACCGCGAACACACGAAAGCTGAGATCCGTAAATCGATCAAGGAGCTCCAAGAAGAGCGCGCGAACATCAAGGAAACCCACGAGGTCGGAACGATCGACGAGCTCACCCTCGCACTCGACGCCGGCGACGACGGCTGGGGTGATGTCGCGCGCTGGCGCCAGATCGAGCAGAACCTCGAGATCGCACAGGCCGCGCTCGCGCTCTACGAGTTTGACCCCGACGATAGTCACGCAGCCGCAGTGCGCACCGCTGAGTCTACAACCGAGCGCCGAGAGCGTGGTGTATTCGGTGACGACGCCTCACGCACCACCGCGTAGATGGACGAAGACATCGAGGGGGATGTCGGGTCGCTCGACATCGCAGCCCTCGAAGAGATCCGAGAGGAGTTTCTCGCACTCGATGGGCTCGTCGACCACGCGAGCTTCGACAGCCTACTTGACCCGACCGAACTACGAATCCACGTTGCCGACGGTATCGCTGACGCGACGTG
Organism: Halorubrum miltondacostae; assembly: GCF_041379815.1. NCBI lineage: Archaea > Methanobacteriati > Methanobacteriota > Halobacteria > Halobacteriales > Haloferacaceae > Halorubrum > Halorubrum miltondacostae. Next base: position 495,396 of record NZ_JBEDNY010000002.1, on the reverse strand, counting down.
GTGTCGGTTCGATATCCGCTGGTTTGACCACATCCCGCGCCTAAATTCGCGGGAATCCCACCACGGGATTTCAGGCCGAGCGTGGCCTTACAGTTTCAAGACGCATACGTCCCAAGCGTCTCTTGCTGGGTAGCATCGGCTTGGGTGTCTTGTGGGGCGGTCAAACGCCCCCCATCCTCAGCCGAGTCATCGCCATCCGTGTGTTCTCTTGAATGGCTCTCTCCGCTGAGGTAGCGGTCTGCGATGTTTATCGCGCCGTTCACGTCTGCTTGGTACTCGCTTACCCAGCAGGCCTTGTTCGGGCACGTGAACGTCGCCTGCTTCGGACGATACCCCACCTCACCGCACGCATGGCACTCCTTCGAGGTGTTGCGCGGGTTCACCGTCTCAACGGGGATACCCTTCTCAACGGCCTTGTAGCGTATCTGCGCGTGGATTTTGGCGAACCCCCACCCGTGGAGACGACGGTTCATATACTCGCCGTAGTCCATCGACTCCCGGATGTGCGTCAAATCTTCTAGCACGAGAACGGGATTCTCGACGGATTCGGCGTACTCCACTACTTCGCGGGTGACGTGGTGGAACACGTCGTCTATCTGTCTCCACACGTCGTCGCCAAAGGACTCCGCGATACGCTCGCTTCCACGCGTCTGGAGTCGGCGCTTGGCAGTGAAATAGGTCTTACGGAGCCGACGAATGGTCTTCCCCTCGTCGGCCCACAATTTAGGCGCAGTCGGAGAACCGTGGTCGTCGCGGTGACACACCGTGACGAGCGACGCTTCCCCAATATCGACACCGATGGGCATCTGTTCTTCGGCAGACACCTCGGAACCATCCTCAACGTCGCGGGTAGCGGTGACGTGGAGATACCACCCACCGTCCCGCTCGAACAGCCGACTCTCACCCATCCTGGCATCTCCTGCGTTCAACGCTTCCAGCCAGTCTCGCTGTTTGGGGTTCGGCTGTGCTGGCATCCAGAGGTGGTAGTCTTCGTGGTGCGGGATTTTGACGTACCACTCGATCGCGTTTTCGGGCTTGTGGTCGAGTCGTAGCCCCTCGTTCGTGAAGCGGACGGGGTGGTCGTCGTGAAGTTCATCCGCGTTGTAGGTCGTCGTGAGCTGCGGGACGTACTGTTTGAGCGCATTTTTCGCGTACCCGCTCAGATCGTGCTCGACCACGATGTCGTTCGCTTCGGTCTGCGTGGCACAGTCAGCGTCGAAGGCATCGTGAAGCGCCTGCTGGTACGCCTCTCGCGTCTCGCGGAGTTTCCGCCGCTTGTGGGCGGTCGGCTCCACCAGTTTCAGTTCTAACGTCTTCGTGAGTTCGGTCACGACTCGTTCTGCTTGTGCTGTTGGATGTATTTCTTGACCGTCTCACTCGAAACGTGCCCGGCGGTCCCTGCGTAGTAGCCTCGCGCCCATCCGATTTTCTCGCTGTCGTGGTCGGCGTAGCGGTGGTTGTACTTCCGCGAGGAGATACCCTTGAACCAGTTGGCGAGGAGCGCCGGTTCGTTCTTCGGCGGACTACTGACGAACATGTGAACGTGATCGGGCTGTACGGTGAGGTCGAGAATTTCGACGCCTTTGCTGTCGGCTATTTCGTGGAGGATGGTCCGCACACGGTCAGCGACCTCATTGACGAGTACCGATTGACGGTACTTCGGCAACCACACTATGTGGTAGTTGAGGTTGTAGGTCGCGTGCCGTGTGGTCTTCATCCGTGATGTACACTATAGTTCGTCAGCGTGTTAATACTACCGGTAGAACGGTGAGAAATCCAGCCGCAGCGTCGTCGATGGGTGTGTAGGCTATTGTCCGCTTGACCCCCGCCTGAAGACGGAGATATACACTCGTATCTGTATCAAACGGGGTGCTACAGCGTCCACCACACAGACGAGAACGGTCTCGACTTCCGGTTTGACCATCATCCAAAACCCGATGCGCCGGATCGACATTTTCACCACTCGCCTGACGCCGATTCCTTGACATCCTCCCCGCGCTGAAGTGCGAGGATTCCCACGGTACCGCACCGCTGGGTTGGGATATTGTGGTTTACGACGTTACCTGTTCTTGAGGCGCGAATGCGCCAGTTTCCTTGTCAAACAAGAACGTCGATGGCTGTGCCAACCAGCCGTTACTCCTATTCACCGAGAGAGTCGGTGAACTCGGAGATACTTTCTGCCGAATGTTCTCAGCGCCGTTCACATCTGCGTTCGCTACTGTACCGCACTCATCACAGACATACAGTCCGCGTTCAACACGGTTCGCGTCACGCTTCCGGTCACAGCACGAGCACGACTTCGACGTATCCCGCTCAGACACTTGCTCGACTGTGATTCCTTCCATCACCGCTTTGTATTCGAGAAGGTTGGTAAATCGGTCGAACGCCCACGAGTGGAGGTCGAGATTCCCGTGTTTACCCCGGTCTTTTGACTCGCCGTTCCGCTTATCCTCACGGACACCGGAGAGATCGCCCACCACAAGCGTTCCAATCTCCTCGTCAACACACCGCTGGACGATGTGCTTCGAGAGGGTGTGGAAGTAATGGGTTCGGCGGGCCGACTTCTTCTGGTTCAGTCGGGTGGCCTGCTCGGAATCGGAGTCGTCACACCGAGCGATTCGCTTGCTGAAGTAGTAGTCGTCCTGTTTCAAGCAATTAAGCGGGTACAACTCGCTGTGGCCGTCTTCATACGCGAGCGCGGCGAAGTTGTTGATCCCGAGATCAACACCGACCGTCTTCTCACCGGGGGCTTCATCCACGTCGATTTCGACCTTACAGACGAAGTGTAGTTCCCACTCGTCGCCCGTCCACACAATCTTGACTTGTTGGACGTTCTCCACGGCGGAGAGGTCAACGTCCGGGCGGATTTGATACTTACACAGGACGAAATCCGACCAGTACTCTTTCAGATTCGAGCCTTTAGAGAGTCGGACGCGGTTGTACTGGGTATCGAGTTTGAAGCCGGCGGCTTTGAATGTCACCGTGGAACGCGGGTGTTCGTCGCCGTGTTTGCGGTAGCCGGGCGGGTTCGCGTTCGTGTCTCCGTTTTGTCGGTTGCCGTACCAGCCAGAGAACGCCTCAGCGAGTTCTTGAAGGACTCGCTGACTTGACTGAGAATGGAGGTCATTATAGCGTTCGTGTGACTTCAGGTACGCGGTGAGTCCGGTGTGGTTCGGGATGTGACCGACTTCATCCCAGATTCGGCTACATGTCCACCGTCCGACGTTCCAAAGTTTCGAGGCTGCGAACCCGAGGGCATCAAGATCGTCAGACACCCGCAACTGATTCCGAATGGAAGCAGTGTAGGTGCGTGTGACGACCTGTTTCGCCATACGTAACCTATGTAATTGAAATTATTTGAAGCTGTGTATTTGCTCAGCGTGGAATATCCAGCCGGGATGTCGAACTGCGTCCTGTATCGAGGTAACAGAACCGAGACTCGTCGCTCGAGCGGTCCACCAACTCTGGCGACGCGCCTACGAAACCGGAGACACAGTCTCCCTCAACACGGCCAAGAACCCACCCTGAAGGCGCCATACAAGTTTTTGATCGTGAGGGCGTCACCGACATAGAGACAGCCGATACACTCGTTGCCGCCATCGGCTTCCGGAATATGTTAGCACACGAGTATGAACGCGTCGAATACAATGAGGTATACAAAACCCTCCATACAGGTCTCTCTGTGTATAAAAACTATATAAATCGGTTTGAATGGTGGGGAGTAGATCTGACATTGTGTATACTCACCGCTGTTAATCTTAAATACAGACGCCGTGGAAAACTCGCTCAAAGCGTTTAGCTGGATATAGGCGCTAAGCCCCCACCCTCAACGGAGCGACCGAAGGGAGCGGAGTAGGGTGGGGATACAGCGCCGTCATCATCTGTTCATACAGCGATACGGTTACAGGCCCACAGGCCAACGTAGTCGCAACGTTTTTGTATTGGGGTGTCGTACAATAGGGTGAACCTAATGGAGTATGACCTCGACTCGGGAGCGCATTCGACGTTCTCCCTACACTACCACCTGATACTCACCACGAAGTATCGGCGCGGAGTGCTAACCGAGGAGCGAACCCAATTCATTCGCGGGGTCATCAGCGGGTTCACGGACAAGTACGGCGTCGAACTGACGAATCTCGACGGCGAGGACGACCACGTTCACATCCTGTTCCGAGCGAAACCTACCACAGACCTCGTGAAGTTCATCAATACGGTCAAGGGCGCTACCGCCCGCCGTATCCGTAACGAGTACGCGGACGAACTGAAGACCGACCTGTGGGGCGACTCGTTCTGGAACGACTCGTACTGCCTCATCTCGACGGGGCAGGTGTCGCTGGATGTGCTGAAACAGTACGTCGAACATCAGCGGGAGAGCTGATGTACTACGCCTACAAATATCGCCTCACGCCGTCCGACGCCCACCGCGAGGAGTTGGACCGCCACCGCGATATTTGTCGGCAACTCTATAACCACACGCTCTACCGACTTAACGAGTACCAAAACGAACACGGTGAACTGCCGTCCATGACCACGCTACGGTCGGAGCTACCCGACCTCAAGAAGTGGTGGGACGACCTCTCGGACGTGTACTCGAAGGTTCTCCAAACCGTTGTGGAACGGCTGTTCGACAACCTGAAAGGCCTCTCCGCGCTCAAGGAGAACGGCTACCGTGTCGGTCAACTCAAGTGGAAGCCACCACGGGAGTTCCGCAGTTTCACCTACAGTCAGTCTGGCTTCAAGCTCGACAAGAAGGGCGGTCAGACTGTGCTGTCACTCTCGAAACTCGGAGACATACCGATTCGGATCCACCGCGCCATCCCCGACGACGCGACGCTCAAACAGGTCACGGTCAAGAAGGAACCGACGGGCGAGTGGTTCGCCACCTTCGGCGTCGAAATGGATCGCAAACCACCTGAACCGGCTGAGAACCCCGAGACGTGCGTCGGTATCGACGTGGGAATTCTCAAGTACGCCCACGATACCGACGGCACGGCTGTCGGGTCGCTCGACCTCTCAGACGAACGCGGCCGCTTGGAGCGCGAGCAACGGAAGCTCTCGCGCAAACAGCACGGATCGAACAACTACGAGAAGCAACGGCGGCGGGTCGCGGAGTGTCACGCTGACCTCCGACGGAAGCGCCGTGACTTCTTACACAAACTCTCGAACTACTACGCCCGGGAGTACGACCTTGTGGCGGTCGAAGACCTAAACGTGAAGGGGATGATGGAGTCGCCGTCGAACAGCCGCAACACGGCGTCGGCGGCGTGGCGAACGTTCCTCTCGTTGCTCGAATACAAGTGCGAGCGCGAAGGGACCCACTTCGTCGCGGTGAACCCGAGAGGGACGACCAAAGAGTGCGCGTCGTGCGGCGTTTCGACCGACAAGCCGCTGTGGGTCCGTGAACACTCCTGTCTCGCCTGCGGGTTTGAGGCGGACAGGGACGCAAACGCGGCGTGGAACATCCTTTCTCGCGGCCTCGAAGATGTAGGAGTGGGACACTCCGAACGAACGCCTGTGGAGACTGCGCTCCCTGTGGACACCTCGGTGTCTGCAAAGCGCGTCGTGGAAGCAGGAAGCCCCACCCTCAAGGAGCGAACCGCGTCAGCGGTGAGCGAGTAGGGTGGGGTAGTTCACTCAACTCCCTTTCTCCCTATTCGAGGGCTACAAACAGATCCGACGGCGGACGATACCGCATTCAGATTGGCCACTATTAACCAACAATATCGGTCAAGTACGTTGGTTAAATTCGTACTTGTGTTCCGGAGAACACGTGTGTTACGAACTGATCATCAGAGCGACTGGGAAAAGATTCAATGTAGTACCTCAAATAGTAATACTATGACAAGTACAACTGACGAAGGTCGAATCGTGAGCCTGAGTCAGAAGGGACAGGCAACAATCCCCAAAGAGCTTCGGGAAAAGCATGGAATCGAACCGGGAAGCAGGGTCCGCATCCACGAAAACGAGCATGGAGAAATCGTCGTTGAACCCCTCCCCAGCCTTCGAGACTTCCGTGGAGCCGCAACCACGGCAGAACGCGGAACAGACATCCTTCGTGAAGAGCGGAAGGCGGACAAGGAGCGAAGCCAACGCCTCGAGCGAGATAATTAATGGATCACGTGGTATTCGACGCGGAACCGCTGATTGCCTATTACTGGGACGAGCCTGGGAGTGATGCCGTCGAAGCGATCATTGACGGCGTAGAAGACGGCCAGCTGAAGGGGTCAGTGAATACAGTGACGTGTACCGAAGTGCGGTACGTATGCGGACGAGACGACCCGGAGGCGGCGCAAGCATACGTAGCTCGGATTCGAAACTGGTGCGACGTCGTTACCGCTGATGACGTCTGGGAATCGGCCGCTGATTACAAACGCGACTACAACGTCGCACTCGGAGACGCCTTTACCCTGGCCACAGCAGCGATGGAAGGGGCGACAGCCTACACGGGTGCTGACGACGATTTCGACGACGTCGACGTGACCGTGAAGCGATTTCGCGAAAACGGTGTCTGAGCGGCTCAACTCGCTGACCCGCACCGGTGACCGAGACGACCGATATCCCCTGCTACAGTACGACGGCGAAGCGGTTCACTCGGTGGTCGATTCCCACAGCGCGCCGACCCGCTTGTCGACCCACGGGAGGACGGTCTGTTCGATGACCTGCGTGAGGTCCGTCGCGTAGCTTTGGTCGACGGCAGCAGCCGTGCCGGCGTCCGAGAGCGGATAGTAGTGGTCTCGAGCGTTGTGCGGTTGATCGCAGTAGAAAGATTAACTAGGTTGTGTCCACAACTATTAGATATGGCGACAGCAGTCAAGATGGACGAAGACGCGAAATCGAACCTCGAAGAGCTTCAGGCGGAGATTCGGCTCAAGACCGGAAAGAAGGTCACGCAACAAGATATCCTCTCGACGCTGATCCAGTCGGCAGTCGACTCTCGCGCGGAGTTCGTCGATTCGTTCCGCGACGGGAAGACGGCGCTTGACGACACAGAACTGGAGGCGTTCAACGAGGGGACGATCGCCTCCGGTGTCAAAACGACCGAGGACGACATCGACGACATTCTCTACGGATGAGTGTCTTCGTCGACACCGGCGTGTTCTACGCGCATCACGACACCGATGCGAGTCGACACGCCGTTGGCACCGACGCACTAAACGCCGTCCTCTCGTCTACGGAGTACGGCCACGTGATGACGAGCGACTACGTCTACGACGAGACGGTCACGCTCACCCAGATGCGGACGGGAGATATCGACGCCGGACGCAAAGTAGGACAGCGAATTCGTGGCGAAGGATATCCGTCGGCGATCGAACTACTTCACTCCTCGCCCCCGCTCTTCGATCGCGCCGTCTCCGTCCACGAGACCTACGCCGACCACGAGATCAGTTTCACCGACGCAATGACCGTCGCGATGGTCAAATACCATGAAATAGACGGGATATTGAGTTTTGACGACGACTTCGACGGGATCGTTCCTCGACTCGTTCCGAAAACACTCACGTTCACCGAAGACGGAGCGTAGTCGGGCGATATCAGTCGACGAGCTACACCATTAGTCGCTGGTGTGTTCTTGCCCGCTCTCGTGAGGATACACGAATAGAGTCAGAGAGGGTGACAGATGTGCGTCCCAGCCGGACGCGAACGGACTCAATCGGTGGTCGATTCCCACAGCGTGCCGACCCGCTTGTCGACCCACGGGAGGACGGTCTGTTCGATGGCCTGCGTGAGGTCCGTCGCGTAGCTTTGGTCGACGGTAGCAGCCGTGCCGGCGTCTGGGAGCGGGTGGTAGTGGTCGCGGGCGTTGTGGGGCTGATCGTGGCGGTCCCAGCGACACCGTCGCCGGTCGCCAGCCCGGGCCTCGTGGTACGAGACGTGGAAGTCGCCGTTTGTGTACGTGCGGAGTTCAAGCGAGACAGCGTCGATGCCCTCGGGATAGGAGTCGGTATCGAGCGTCACGACGAGACGCTCCGGCTTGTTCGTCGGGAACAGCGACGTCTGGCGGACCTCATCACGTCGACCGAACGCACGATTGAGATACCGAAGGGTCGCTTCGTCGAGGGACCGCGACCGGTCAAGCCCGGTCACGCGGCGTTCTCCTCAGGAGACGAATCCAAGCCGCGACCGCGCCGGACCGCCTCCAGCCGGTCGATCCGGTCTCTGACGGTTTCCCACTCGCTCAGGGCGAGCCAGACCGTCTCGACGTCGTCGTAGTCAGCGTGCTCGAACGCATCCACGTTGGTCGGTGAGTTCGCGTCGAACCGCTCGCGGAACTCGCGTTCGCGCTCGGTGAGCTCGGCCAGCCTGTCGTGAAGCTCGTCACGTGACAGGTCTTCGAGCCGATTTTGAAGCCGCCACTCGAAGTACGACTCGTTGCGAACGAACGTGAGCGGCGACTCCGACACCCGATCAACGACGCCGATATCGGCCAGCCGCTTGAGGTGCCGTCGAGCGGTATCCGGCGCGCATGAGGCGCGCTCGGCGATTGCCGACACGCCTGCGGGCTCGTACAGCTGGAGTGCGACCCGATACACGCGCTCGTCGGCGGGCTCGGCATCGAGATCCGCACCAAACCCCTCGGCAAGTCCGAACTCCGGGGGCGGGTCGTCGGCGGTCATACCGGTAAATAGCAGAGTTGCCTATATAATTCTGGTGTCACAGATTTATTTGGTCAATGGCGGCGGACCCTAACGTGTCTTGCTCTGGACATCCTCCCACGGCTGACATCCGTTGTCGACGGACTCTACGGTCGCTAGTCGAAACGACTGATGCTCGGAAACGACGACAGGTGGCCGTCACGGGCACGAAGCCACGGAACGGAGTGCCGACGGTTCCTACAAAGAAAAAGCGAGAGTACAACTGTCACCGCTAACCCGAACAACTATTATGAACGCGATAATATTATCGTCCACATAATGATAAACCGGGAGGCAGAGCTCAACTGGCTCACGTCACATCTCACGCGTGCGGACCGACAGCTGCTCGTCGTGTACGGCCGGCGGCGAGTCGGGAAGACGACACTGGTGACGACGGCACTCGAGACGCTCGACGACACGTCCATCTATTATCTCTGTGACGAGCGGGGCACAACGCACAACGCCCGGCGGTTTGCGGCACAATGCGCTGAGGCGTTCGACGACGTCACACCGGACGTCGACGGGTTCGTCGAGGCGTTTCGATACCTCACAGCCCGCGTCAACGGGTCGTGCGTCGTCGCGCTAGACGAGTTCTCGTATCTCGTCGGCGAGGACGACACAATCCCGTCGGTGTTCCAGACTATCGTCGACGAGGTGCTCGCGGAGACAGACATCTCGCTCGTGTTGTTGGGTTCGTCGATTTCGATGATGGAGGAGGGCGTGTTGAGCTACGAGAGTCCGTTGTATGGTCGCCGAACCGGACAGTGGGAACTCGCGCCGCTGTCGTTCGCAGACGTTCGCGGGTTCTTCCCGGACGACGGTCTAGAGACACAGATCCAGGTGTACAGCGTACTCGGCGGCGTCCCCGCGTATCTCGAACAGTTCGACCCGGAGCGGAGTCTCCTCGAGAACGTTGAGCGGGCCGTCCTCTCGAAAGGCGAGTTCCTGTATGAGGAGCCCGAGTTTCTGTTACGCCAAGAACTCCGCGAGCCCGCGACGTATATGGCGATCCTCGAAGCCATCGCCGGCGGCGCCACACGCGTCACCGAGATCGCCAACGAGATCGGTCGCGACGCGAGCAGCCTCTCCCGGTATCTCCAGAATCTCACGCAGCTCGCAATCCTCGAACGAGAACACCCAGTGACGGATCCAGACGGCCGGGGGCTGTATCGGTTGACCGACGACTTCCTTCGGTTCTGGTTTCGGTACGTGGCACCCAATCGGGGAACGCTCGAGCAGGGGCGCACGGCACCAGTCCGGGCGGCGGCCGCCGAGACGCTACCGACGCACACGAGTCGAACCTTCGAAACCGTTTGTCAGCAGGCGGTTCAAACGTCGGCGTTTCCTCTCTCCTGCTCGCGGGTCGGCCGGTGGTGGTACAGCGGCGAAGAGATCGATGTCGTCGGGATCAACGACGAGACCGAGACGCTGTTGCTCGGCGAATGTAAGTGGACCGCGGATCCTGTCGGGCGAGCGGTGTTCGATGATCTCACCGCGCTCGAGTCGGAGGTCCGATGGCGAGGGGCCGACCGAGATGTACGGTACGCGGTCTTTTCACGAGCCGGTTTCACCGACGAGTTGCGGACCGTCGTCGACGAGCGGTCCGACACGTCGCTGTATGGACTCAAGGACCTCGCAGCGCTGTTCAGCGCCGGGTGAGTGACCAGAGACGCACGCTTCCGAAGAGGACCGGCGGTGTCGGTGGGATCGGCACCCGAATTTGCCTACAACCCGAACGCATTTTCACCCGCCACCAGCAGCCCGATCAGGAGATGCGATTCCCGATTCTCCCTCCAACCACCACCCGTCGGCGATGTTCACACGAACGGTCGCCAATGTCCGGGCACGGATCGAAGACCTGTGGGGGTGACCGCGCTGTTCAGGCAATGATTCGGCTCAAGACGGCGAAGAGGGTTACAGCGAGGAAGGTATCAAGTGTCGGCAACAGGTGTGTAGGCTGTTGTCAGTAGGTCTCAACCAGGACGCCGAGCGCTTCAAAATCATCGACGTTGTCCGTGAGAACCGCGTCATCAAGAACATCGGCCATCGCAGCAATGTACCCGTCATTTGCTCCGACGCCAGCGTTTCCTCCGGAACGGTCGTCTGCCTCCACAAGTAGTTCGCCAGCTCTCCGCGCGATCGCTTCGTCAACCTCGATACGCGGATATCCCAGAAGCCGATTGCGTAACTCCTGTTCAGTGGTGTCGCTACGAGCCGTGGTGACACCGTAGTAGGCCTCTGCGACCACCGGAGTCGGCAACCACTGCATCTCACCGTCCTCAACGAGTTTCTCGCCCTTCGAGAACGCGTCCGCGTCTTCCGCCATCTTCCCTCAAGGAGGGAATCCCGGCCTTCAGGCCGGGAGGGAATCCGACAACTACTGAACTAACCGCGTTCTGATACTCGGCCCGAATGCCGACCGCAACATCTAACTTACGTTAAAACTTACGTTTAGGTGGATGAGAGCCGCCTTCGATATGGAGCGGGGCGGGCCACTTCACGAAGCCGTGAAGGAGTACGCCCGCGACCACGGGATACGCCACTCACGAGCATATCCCGAACTCCTTCGCAAAGCACTCGAATCCGAAGGCTACGATGTCAACGACTCAGACAGCGAATAAGACGCTGGAAGCCACACTCGTACCCCCAACGCAGTGTAAAGAGCAACGCCTCCAGCAAACGCTGTCTGAATACCGAGACGCACTCAACGACGCCTTCGAGCAACACTGTACGACGATGAGTGCCACGAACGACGTGGTGACGCCGTACAACCTGCCGTACCAAGCGAAAGACGCCCTCAAGTCCTACGTCCCCAAACTCCACAAGACGTACAACGCCGAAGAGTTGGACGACGAACACCCGCTCCGCTTCGTGAATCGAGCCGGAAAGTTCGACCGTGACTCCGAGCGCGAGTACGAGATCTGCTGGAACGTCCCGCAACCCGGTCGCGGAACCAACTTCTGGATACCACTCCGGCTGAATCCAGACCAGCAAGAATTGTGGGACAGCCTGCTTGATGACGAGTCGAGTACCAAAGTGGGCGAACTTCGCTTGCAGAAACACCGGAAGACGTGGACGCTCCACGTCACCGTTGAATACGAAATCAAGGACACCTCCGAAATCCCTGAGAATCCGACCCGGATTGGGTTCGATATTGGTGAGTCGATGTTGGTCACGGGCTGTGCCCTCCAACACGACACTCCCACGAAACCACTGTTAATCAACGGGAAAGAAGACAAGCGAATCCGCAAAGAGATGTTCACGACACTCAAGCGACTCCAAGAGCGAGACGCTTCGGAGTGGCGTATTGAGGAGCGATTCTCGTACTACCAGAACCGACTCACGGACATCATCGAGAAGGCGTCTCGTGAGTCTGTAGAGTACGCTAACCAGTTCGAGAACCCTGTTATCGTGATGGAGGACTTGGCGTACATCCGCGAGTCGCTGGACTACGGGAAGTATATGAACCGACGCCTTCACGCGTGGGCCTTTGCTCGGTTGCAGGGCCGAATTGAGGACAAGGCGGAAGATGCCGGTGTCCCGGTTCGGTACGTCCACCCGCAGTACACCTCGAAGACGTGCCACTCGTGCAAACACATCGGGTATCGGCCCCGACAGGCTGAGTTCAAGTGCAAGAATCTAGACTGCCACGTTTCGACGTTTCAAGCGGATATTAACGCGAGTGCGAACATCGCACGGCGCGTTGACCCGTGGGGAGAGAGCCTACCAGTGAAACAGGTAGGCGATGACTCGCCTCGGGATGGGAGCGGTTGTGACACCGCCACGACTCAGTGTGAGCAGAGCGAGACACCCTCGTAGATGACACTCACAACGTTTCAAGAGTCGGAACCCACTGCCAGCGACGACTGACTGGCATTCCCACCGTGTGGGAAGCCCCGTCGTTCACGACGGGGAGGATGTCACCAGGTCGAAAAGGAACGAGGAGTCGATGATCATTCAGTCGTATCTTCGGCTTCGAAGGCGTTACCAGCAGCGTCAAGGCGGTCGCGGTCACGGCCACGAAGGTTTTCCACCGCCTCTTTAGCCTCTTCGGCTTCTCCCGCGGTCAGAAGGCCAGCCACGTCGCCCGGGTGAGGACCGCGTGTCATCCGTCGAAGCGTCTCTTCCATCGTCTCGTCGCTTTCCTTGTGTGCGTTTAGCCACTCGTGATATTCCTCCGATACTCGGATAGTTTTGACCATACAATATATTGAGATATATGGGTTTAAGAGCGTTTTCCCGTGAATAACGACAGAATAGAAATGTCAGTTCCAGATCGTAGTAAGCGCCCAGTTGTCTGGTTCGACGAACGGGTCATCACTCTCCCGTTCGATCCAGAAGCTGGCGACGCAGCCACTGCCGCGCCCTGACAGCTGCGCTACTTCTTTGTCTGAGCGACATCCGTCTTGATGATGGCGTGGGGCGTGACGACTTCAGCGTGGCAGTTCGCCCAACAGCTTGATGTACAGATTCTCACCGCAGAGGATCTCTCAAAATCGTCACTCCTACCGCTCACCGAACACTGCTCGCCACGAGGCACGTTCCGCACTCGCCGTGAGCCTCGAGTGCGTGAATTTCGAGAGCTGATCCCAGCGCTCGTGGATCGCCGAAGCAACCTCGACATTGAGGCACCGGTGTTCTTCGCTGGTGGACGAGGACCGTGTTACGTGCCCGATCGAATGGGCAATGATGAGTACGTCGACGCTCGCGACACTGACTACGACTTCGGGTAGGAGTGGTGCTAGAGGGAATCTAAAAAATACACAATCAGTTACGTTTGTCTCATATGGGTAAGAATAGAAATAAATAACCCAAATAGAGAGGCGTGGAAAGACAAGTGTAGTGGGCGTAGAGCTACAGCTTGGAGGTGTGAAATATCGTTTGAAACTGAGTGGCCACGTACCTGAGCAGTAGGCTGCGCTCTGTGGCCACGCGGGTTGTGTGGTTTCAAGATGTCAGTGTTTGACGTGTGGGGTCTCTCGTATAGAGAGTCAATTGAGAAAGCGATCAAAGTGTCTATTATTTAAGGAGTTTCCAGTCATTATACATAGATTTGATATGAGATTGCGTGCTAATACTTCGCGTGTCCCTCCCTACGAGCTGTCCTGAATGCGGAGAGACCGATGTTTCCGTGGTGTCTGTCCCCCCAAATGACCACCCGTACGAAGGGTGGGAAACGGCGATCGAGTGTGATGAGTGCGACGTGCGCGTGTTCGCCCGCCAGCTCGACGGGTAGCCGCCGATCGCCGTGAGTAGTTTTTTGTGTTGTGTTTCTCTGGAAAGGCAGTCGCGCTGTCGTGTGGCCGGCGAGAGACACGTGGTCAGCTCTCACTCTCGTCGGCGTACGGAAGTCCAAACAAGGTGCGCGTCCGGAAGCCTAGCTGAGAGTCGTAGGTTTGACATGCTACTCATGGAGCAACTGTATGGAGGTTGCTCGTTGAAAATATCACAGAGGTCGGAACCGAGGCAGTAGAACACGGGCCAACAGATGAGTAGCCACGATCTCACTCGGTCGGTGAGCCCCGAGAAAATGGGGTGACAAGTCAGCCTTGTCTCGCTATTAGCCGCTCTTCCGTCTCACGCCTAGCACGAACAAGAGAAGCGCGAGCAGCGACGCGATGTGGCCGAAGCCAGGAACCTCGTTGTCGGTTCCCTCCTCAACGGTGACCTCAACGGTATCGGTGGTTGTCTCGCCGGTGACGGTGTCGGTCGCGGTGAGCGTTACCGTGTACGTCCCCGTGGCGTTATACTCGTGGGCGACGACCGTGTCGGTCACTGTGTCGCCGTCGCCAAACTGCCATTCGTAAGTGACGTTTGCGGTCCGGTTGTCACTCGTACTCGCGAGTGCGTCGAACTCGATGATATCGCCGACTGACGCACTTGTTCGCTCGGCCGTGAGCGTCGCCGTGACCGGCTCCACCACCCGCACCGCAATCTGGTCTGTGTCGGAGGCGCTCTGGTTTGCCGCGGTGAGCGTCACGTTGTACGTCCCCGTAGCGTTGTACGCGTGAGTGACGCTCTCGTCCGTTGCGCTCGTTCCATCACCGAACGTCCACTCGTACGCGAGGTTCGTTCCCTCACTGGCGGACCCATTGAACATGATTACTTCGTCCGGGTACACCCCAGTCTGGTTGGCGGTGATTACTGCGGTGACAGCCGGTTCCGACGGGTCGTCGCTGTCGTCGCCGCCACCGCCGCCACCGCCACTCCCGCCACCACCGCCATCGTCGCTTGTGTCTGCGGTGAGTGAGACCGTGTCGGACGCAACAACGGTTCCACTCGAAACGTTGTACAACTGCGTTTCGACCGTCACGTTCCCTGTGAGAGAGCCGGCCGGGATTGTCGTGTTCGCACGGCCTTCAACCGGAACAGAGTCATTCAGCGCGACCTGGGTATCGTTTCCAGCCGTGATGTTGACCATCTGGATCGTCACGTCGCTGTCGTCTATCACGCCGGTCGCGTTGTGGCTCGTCTCGATGGTGAGCGGGCTGTTCGGGTCGTAGGTGGCGTCGCCCGGAGCAGTAATCGACGGTGCGGCACCGCTGTCAGTGCTGTTATCGTCGTCACCATTAGATCCGTCGTCTTGCTCCGAGGAAAGCGTCGTCAGGTTTGCGTCGGTATAGAAGGGTTGAACTGTAACGTTGCCGAATACTTTTTGACCGCTCCCGGTAAAGTTGCCGCTTGGTCCATCTGTTGCTCCCCACCAGTTACGCGTGGCGTTCACTTGTCCGGTCCCGTTGTGTAGGAGACCAGCGTTTTGATTGCTGGTGATCGTATTTTCGCGGAGTATTAATCCATCACCTGAGGTGTTACTGGTGATGATGACGCCGTTCCGCTCGTTCTGGCTGATGTCGTTGTTCAGGAGACGAACAGTGTCATAACTTGTGTTCGTCGCCATTGCGATTCCGAATCCATGTTTATTACCTAATAGTGTATTATTTCTGACTGTAAGTGACCCCATCTGGCCGTTATCCATGGTAAATACACCGACACCGGGCCAGTCGGTCGTAGCATCGCTGACCGTATTGTTCACAACCTGAATGTTGGTGGCGTGACTGTCGTTGTACGCGCTGATACTGATCCCATCTCCAGGTAAAGAAGCCTCAACGCGATTATCCACTATCTCAACATCAGTTAGCGCACCGGATGAATCGAATTGGGGAAAGCCCGCTCGAACACCGATTCCGAAGTTATCGTAAGTTCCGGTGAGGCTATTATTCCTTACAGTGACATTTGTCACTGTCTCGTTGTTCGCTGTGGTGGAGATACCGAACGAGAAGTTGTTACCACCGCTCACTTCGGCGGAGCGATATATTTGATTCGAACGGACGGTGGCATTGGCAAGGTTATAGACTTGCATTCCGGAATCAGTGGCATTTTGAATATCGTTGGATGAAATATTCCAGTACCGGTGTTGTCCGGTTCCGATATCATCGATAGTTGGGTCACCACCAACAAGGACGCCAGTATCAACCTGTCTAATGGTGTTTTGTCTGACCGTTATCGCGGTTGTACCGTTGTTCCACGCCCGAATGCCATTGGTGTAGTTCCGGATTTCAAATCCTTCAATTCGGATACCAGTGATGTCGTGGTGGATGTTGAACGCCGCGTACGACGTCCTGTTGCTGTCTAAGACAGGGGCGGGAGCAGGAGCACCCGTGTTGGGACGGGGATCGGCGGCATATACCGATTCACTCACGATCGACACGTTCCGATAGATCTGGACACTCTCGTTGTACTCGCCCGGATGTACGATAATGGTTGTTTCCGGGGCTGCAGCATCAACTGCCGCTTGGATCGAGTCATACGTATCAGGATCGCTATTATTCACAGTGAGAGTCGACTGTATCGTTGATGAGAAGGATACCACATCGGTCTCGACGACGCTTTTAGACGAGACGTTATACAGCTGCGTTTCAATCGTCACGTCTCCTGAGAGGCGGTCGGCCGGGATCGTCGTGTTCGCACGGCCTTCGACCGGGACGGAGTCGTTCAGCGCGACCTGGGTATTGTTTCCAGCCGTGACGTTGACCATCCGGATCGCCACGTCGCTGTCATCAATCACGCCGGTCGCGTTGTGGCTCGTGCCGATAGTCAGCGAACTGCTCGGATCGTAGGTGGCGTTACCCGGAGCGGTAACAGACGGCGCGGCGTCCCCGCTTCCCGACTCGCTCGTGAACGTGACTGTGCGGGTTGAGAAGTGCGGGACGGTGAACGCGATCCAGGAGCTGTTCCCGGGACCGGCGTCCTCGACGACAGTGAACTGACGGGGCTGGCCGTCGAGCAGCATGCGGACGTCGTCGATGTCCTGTGAGGCGCTGACCGCCTGCTCTTGGAGATAGAACGTGACGTTCTCGCTTCCGTCTGGCGCGGTGATGTTCAGCGAGTATTCCGTTGAGGAGTTCTCTAAGAGTGCGATGGTGGTCGACGCGGCAACCGACTCCTCGACACGGAACTTGCCCGCGAGGCTCGGCGGCGTTGTTTGGCCGGGCTGATCCGTCTCGGGGAACGGCACGAGATCGCCGCCGTCGTCCGGCCCGTCGCCGGCGTCACCGATACGGAGGTTCTCACCGATCAGCGTGAGATACACCTCGTCGGACCTCTCACTAGGCCGAATAACGAACGCGTGAAGATAGCTGCCGTTCTGGAGCCCGCCGCTGTCGAACGTCGCGGTGAAGTTATCCGCCGCGTTATCGTTGTCGACCGAGCGGTTCAGAATCGCGGAGTTCGACGCGGGAGTGACGGCGTACTCGATCAGGGAGTCCGGCGAGGAAGCGACGACGTACTCGACATCCCACGAGGCGTTGACGTCGCTTTCGCGGTCGATCGAAGCCTCGATCGTGCCCTCAGTCGAGTTCTGTCGCAGCCCTTGCTCGGTCCCCGGCCCACCGTCGTAGCCGATACCGCGAATACGGGAGCCGGTCTCGGCGAGCACTGACGAGTCGGACGGCTGTGTTGTGTTCTCCGAAAGCAGCTGGACGGCGTACGGGTCGAACACGCTCGACTCGGTGCGGGACGGGTCGAACAGGTCTCGGTTCCCGGAGACCGTGACCGGGATCTCGGTCCTGGTCCCGTTCGCGAGTTCGACCCTGAGCGCCGGGCCACGGTCAGCGAGCGGGTTGGAGTACCCGATCGTGCCGTTAGGCTGGTAGATCTCGAACGCCGCGCCGGTGATGTTGTACGTGCCAACTCCCGGCTCCGGTTCGACGACCACCGACTCGTTCGTGTCTGTGTCGGTCTGGACGAGGCGGAACGCGCGCGAGTTCGCGTCCCCGATCGAGACCCCGCCCGAGGACGGCGTGGCGACCACGATCTTCTCAGCGTATACACGGGAGTCGTTCCGGCCGAAACTCGAGCTGCCAGCGGCCGGAACGAAGGAGATCCCTTCGGCTTCCGGGGGCGCGTCGGGTGTATCGATTACCTCGATCGTGTCGATGGTGACGTTCGCGTTTTCGAGCAGGGATCCCGTCTCTTCGTCGATGGCCTCGCGACGGATGTCAGTGACGGTGACGTCGTGTAGGCCGGTCGACACTGGCGTGGCGGAGACTGTCTCGGAGACGGTGACAGTGCTGTCAGTCACGTCGGCGGCGCTGTAACCGATCGTGAGGTCGTCTTCGCCGGTGTCGAATTCGAAGTCCTCGAACCGGACCTCAATGTTGCGGGCCTCGGATTCGTTCAGCGACGTGTTCTCGACCGTCACCGTCACCGTGTACGTCTGTGAGTCGCCGACAATGGCCGTCGTTGGAGAGACTGACGACGCACTCGCGTTCACCGTGAGAGCAGTGCCAGCGTCCGGCGGACCTTCGCCAGGAGCCGTCTCAGAGAACGCGCGAAGTGCGGGGTAGCCGTCGGTCACCCGCCACGTGGTCTCGAAGTCGAGCCCGGTCATGTTCGTCCGAGCGGCTTCTCCCTGCATCTGAGCAGTCGTGAGACTCGTCACATTCTCAGATGGAGGCTGATTGGTCGTCCGTGAATCGAAGTAGGATTCGAAAATGCTCCCCGTGGTTCCATCGTACGCGATGTTGCTTCCCGCGAGGCCGCCGACACCGTTCTCTCCCGACACAAGCCCGACAGCGAACGACTCTCGAATCGTTCCGCCATCTCTGTTGCCGCCGCCGTCGTTCTTCCCCACGAGTCCCCCCACGTTACTACTCCCACTCACACGTCCGGATGCTGCCGTATTCGTGATCGTGCCAGTGTTTCCGCCGACGAGTCCACCGATGCTATTACCCGAGTCGCCAATCCCAGTCACGTTGCCGGACGCCGTCGCGGCCGTAATCGTTCCTGCGTTCCTACCAACGAGTCCACCGACGTCGCCGAACTCGCTTCCAGTGACGCTGCCGGATGCGTTTGCGTCCGAAATCGCACCTTGGTTTGACCCAGTGAGACCACCTACGACACCGGTCCCGTTAACACTCCCGGACGCCGTCGCAGCCGTGATTGTGCCGTCGCTTCCGCCGACGAGTCCGCCCACATCTTGCCCCCCACTGACAGTCACGGATGCCGTCGCATTCGTGATCGAACCAGGATTGTCTCCGACGACACCACCAACGTACCGATCGCCAGTGACGTTCCCGGAGACGCTCGTGTCCGAGACATCCCCTGGGTTGGCTGCTGCGACAACACCGGTTCTGGAGTTGCCAGTCACTGTAACGTTCGTCAGCGATACGTTTGATATTGTTCCGGCGCTGGTCCTGAATATCCCGACGAAGTCTTCACTTGGACGATCGATCGTGAGTCCGGCAATCGTGTGGCCGTTCCCGTCCAGCGTTCCGCGGAACCACGGAAGGTCGTTGTTGAATAGCGTCCCTCCAACGGGATCGAACCCGCTTCCGTTGTTCCACTGCGCAGTATCGGTGGCGTCAATGTCGGCGACCAACACGTAATGCCCGTTCAGGTCGTCTTCCATCGCTTGGAGTTCGGATACGTTAGCGATCCGGTACAGATCGTCTTCGGTACCATTTTCGGGTAATCCAGCACCGTCGTCGGGTCCATCGGTCACCTCGATCGTGTCCATGGTGACGAGTTCGTCTTCGATCAGGAACTCGTCGGTGTCACTCCCAGTTGCGACTTCTACATCCGTGACATAGACCGGGTATCCTCCCGTTGTCGACGGAGCGGTCGCGGAAACGACTTCCGTGACGCTGATCGTTCCGTTCGAGACGTTCGCGTCGGTGTAGTCGATCCGAAGCTCTTCTTCGGGTCCGGCTAGCTCGTCGTCGTCGACGCTGAGATTGAACCCCTCGAACGCCACGGTAATGTCACCCGACGCCGTGTCGCCCAGCGACGTGTTGTCGATCCTGACCGCAACCTCGAACGTCTCTTGTGTGCTGCTGGTGACACTAATCGGGGAGACCGACGAGGCCGTCACGTTCACTTCTGAGGGCGCGGCGTCGTCCTCGCCGTCGTCAGGTCGGATAATGCTGATCTCGGTAGAGTCGCTGTCGTTCGCGGTTCGGACCGTCGCGTTCGGGGACCCGAGCGGCGCGTCGACGGCAACGTCGTGGGTCAGGATGACCGTCGTAGATTCGCTCCCGTTGAGCGTCAGCTCCACGCTGTCCGTGCTCGTATTCTCGCCGAAATCAAGTGTAACGGTCTGGGTGGCTTGACTGTCGCGGGTGTTGGTGACCGACGCGACGACGGTCGCCGTCGTCCCCGGTTCGACCGAGTCGTCCGTCTGAGTGCCGTTGATATCTACGGCGAACTCGCCGGTTGAGGTCTGAGTCTCGCCGACGACGAACGTCGAGAAGTTCGTCGTGGTGGCCTCGAAACCGACCGTGTCATTCTCTCCGCCGGAGGCGTCGGTGACATCAGTCGGGAGTGTTTCGGCTGAAGACAGGTTGTCCGGAACCCGGATGACGGTTAGCGACGAGGGGTCATCGATGGCTTGCGCTGGGACCGACCCGCGAAGCGTTGCCGTCTCGCCGTCGCCGAGCGCCGGCGCACGCCGAATATCAATGGACGCTGCCAATGTAAACCCGGTTACCTCGTCGTCGGCATCGACGAACTCCGTCTGGATGGCGTCGGCGACCGATCCGTTCCGATTCGGCGGGTCCCGTTCCGTGAGGTTGACCCGCCCCTGAATGTCGGTCGCGGCGTTGAATGCGATCTGCTCGATGTATCTGGTGTCAGTGAACGTCACCTCGTTGTTACTGATCGGTTCGCTGATCACCGAGGTATCGCCGTCCGTGGGTGTGTCTGCTGTCGCAAATTCACTGGACGCAGCGCTACCAGCGACCATTGAGGTGAGTAGAAGAAGTGAAAAAAGAATGGCACCCGTTTGCTTCTGCCACGGTGTCATGGTCTGTTCACACTAGCCGGATCAAGAGAATCGGTGTCTCTGTGAGGGAAGCCAGAGCCTCGCCCGTCAGCCGCGCGACCAACTCGTTGAACGGACGATATCAACGCTTTACCCAGCGGGCTACGCAGTATCTGGGTCCCGCTAGAATCGATTACGATACCATGTACGTCATCTGCTGAACGCGGAGCTGTCGGTGTTGTTTTAGCGGTTCGGCTTGGGCTGGCGGTATAAGAGGATCTATTGTGTGACATTGTCACTCGTGGATGCCCCGTGTTGGTGTCAACGTGTTAATTGAAGATTAATAAAACTATAGACTTGGTAGCTCAGTCTGGGGGTAAAAGACTCTCGAGACCTTCTTAGCAAGGGCTTCACGAGAGTTGTCACTGTGGCGCACGGCAGGTCAGAAGACACGACGACAGTCAGTAGAAATCACTTTGACCGCGGCCACGGCGAGAGTGTCAACAGTCGTCTCGAAATAGGACCCGGAAGGCAGTCAGTTCACCGAACTGAGGAAGAACGACGAGAAGACAAGCTGGACTCCAACCACGATACACGTAAACGCGAGCAGGGCGCTCGTCGTGAACGGAACGGACCCGAAGCCGCTGAGTGCCCACTCCGCAATAAGCCAGCTCGCGTACACAGCGCCGGCGGTGAAGACCGTGAGCCCGGCGGATGCACCGCGTTCGAGCGTCGCGTTCTCGGTGACCCAGTCGGTGATCACGTCGTTTGGCTTCTGGATCGGATCGCTGGCGACGGTGGCGAACACGCCGAGTGAGCCGACTTGAACACCTAGAATCGAAAACAGGCTGCCGGCGATCATCGAGTTCGTCCCAAGCGTGATTGCTCCGAACTCGATGCCGGTGTGTGCGATCAGCACTACCGCCGCACCGAATATCGTGAGGAGCATTCCCGGGACTGAAAAGAGGTATCCCGGTGCGTTCACGAGCATGAATCGGACGTGCCGCCAGCCGTCACGAAAGCTGTCAAGCGTCTCTTCGCCCTTGCGTTCGTGATAGACGATCGGTACCTCCTCAATTGTGAGGTCACGTGCCCCAGCGTCCATGATCATCTCGGAGGCGAACTCCATGCCACTCGTCCCGAGATTTAGCTGTTCGTACGCATCGCGGGTGAAAATTCGAAACCCACTGTGAGCATCGCTCACGCCGGCGCGATAAAACGTGTTGAGGAACCGCGTCAACAGGGGGTTGCCGATATACTGATGTAGCGTCGGCATCGCACCGTCTTTGATCTCACCGTCAAGCCGGCTTCCCATGACGATGTCTGCGTTTGTCTCCAGCAGGTGATCCAGCAGTCGTGGGATCTGCGTGAAATCGTACGTGGTGTCCGCGTCACCCATCACGATGTACTCACCGCGGGTTCGGTTGAATGCGTACCGGTACGCGTATCCGTACCCCTTGCCGTCGGGTTCAACGACGACGGCCCCCATCTCGCGAGCGATTTCGGGCGTCCGGTCCGTCGAGCTATCGCTGATCAGAATTTCGGTCGGCAGTTGAAGCGCTTCAACGGCATCTTTGATCCAGTTGATACACGTTCTGATCCCGGCTTCCTCGTTGAGCGTCGGCATCACGACGCTCAGCGTGGGCATCGTATTAGAGTTGGCCCCGACGAGCAGCTCATCTGCCGATTGACGGGACTGTTCAGTGGTTGTCTGTGCGGTTGCCTCCCCCGCCTGCCCGTCGAGATTGTTAGTTATTGTGGCCATCGAAACGTGTTCGTGAGCTAGTTATTTTTTGCCAACTATTTTAAGTTTTCGTATACCGATAGGTAGGTGATTGGTAATATTAATATCTGTAGAGATCTCTATGACGTTTAGTTTACCCGAGGGATGGTAAAGTAACAAACGATCACTCAGTCGCGCAGTCAGAGGAATGTCTTACAGTAACCTTCTACGACCGTTAGAGACGCTCCGGTGTACTCAGAAGGTTTCCCAATCGGTCAGCGATGGCTTTTTTACACGGAGTTCTTGGTCGCCGGAATTGGTTCGTCGGGTTTCTATCACAGTGTCAAACATCGGAATAAACTGGTGAACAGTTGACGTATCATGGACCCGAGGTTCGATCGCCGCATACACCGGCCAGTCAGCGCCGGTCGACTTCTGGGTAAGGATATTTGTGAACTGGAACACGTCGCGGCGAGACGTGTATACCAACAGCGGCGAGAGGTTCACAACTCCGACCGAAAACTGATCTGACCGGTGCTGTTGGAGTATATCGGCGAACTTCATCCCGATCGACGTGAGATTGTCCGGGCTTTGGGCGTATTTCGTCATCTCTGTGTCTGTTGCCGCTCGCTCGAGGGCGTTCGTAATACAGTCGACGACGATAAGTTCGGACCCGTCGCCGTCAGTGCGCCGCTGATACCTGGATCGGACAGTGCCTGCTGGCTCTCTTGTCGATATCACGGCCGACTCTCCCGGTGCGGTGTGTAGCAGCTGATGGAGCAATCGCCGCCGTCCCGACAGCGTTGGGCCAGTGATTAACACCGTCTCACCGTCGCGGATAGGTAGCTCCATCGACAGGTAGTAGCCAACTGTCATATAATTAATTTTTCCAAGCTACATTCTTTACTGACGGCCGAGGGACTGTCCAGCCGATGGGAGTCTCCAACACGAAGCGAGGGGAGCAGTGACAACAGCACACTACGAGTCTCGCTGTCGAGTTCAGGTGCGCTTATGTATCCCCCACCCACATCCGAACGTATGGATGACCACTCGCACGAGCCCGACCCGGACAAGCGCGTGACCGCCCCGATGCAGGAGTTCGGCGGTCGCGAAGTCGGCATCGGCGCGGCCGT
Source organism: Halorubrum miltondacostae (assembly GCF_041379815.1). NCBI lineage: Archaea > Methanobacteriati > Methanobacteriota > Halobacteria > Halobacteriales > Haloferacaceae > Halorubrum > Halorubrum miltondacostae. The sequence goes on along the minus strand of NZ_JBEDNY010000002.1, from coordinate 471,648 downwards.
CACGCTCGTCGGCCTGCTGCTCGCGTACGCCGTGCCGTTCCTCGCGACCTTCTGAGCGCAGTCGCTCGTTGGCTTTTATTCAATCGCCGAGTCGCCAGCACTCGCTTACCGCGGGTACCAGGCGAGCGGGTGGTCCGCGGTGAGCTCCAGGGAGACGGGCTCGTCGAGACCGAATTCCTCGACGTGGTTGTGGAGGCAGTGGACCGTGTCACCCGAGTCGAGGTCGACCCGGTAGACGAACGAAGGGCCGACGTACTGTCGCGAGACGATGACGCCGTCGGCGAGCTCAGGGCTCGCAGGCGTCGCGCGCAGGTCATCGGGCCGGACGAGCACGTCGACGGGCGCGCCGTCGTAGACGGTGTCGTACCCCTCCAGCGTGACGGCGTCGAAGCGTCCGATGCCGGTGTCGACCTTCCCGTCGCGAAGCTCGCCCTCGAGGAACGACGCCCGGCCGAGGAAGGAGGCGACGAACTTCGACTCGGGGCGCTCGAAGACGGACTCGGGGCGGCCGACCTGCTCGATCTGGCCGTCGTGCATCACCGCGACGCGGTCGGAGATGGAGAGCGCCTCCTCCTGGTCGTGCGTGACCGAGATGGCGGTGACGCCGGCTTTCTTCAGGATGCGCCGGACCTCCTCGCGCATCTCGACGCGGAGGCGCACGTCGAGGTTCGAGAACGGCTCGTCTAAGAGGAGCACCTCGGGTTCGGGGGCGAGCGAGCGCGCGAGCGCGACGCGCTGCTTCTGTCCGCCGGAGAGCTGGTCGGGCGTCTTCTCGCCGTGCTCGGTCATCTCGACCAGTTCGAGCAGCTCGTCGACGCGCGCCTCGCTCGCGGCGGCGTCGGCGTCCGTCAGCCCGAAGGCGATGTTCTCGCGGACGGTGAGGTGGGGGAACAGCGCGAAGTTCTGGAAGACGATGCCCACGTCGCGCTGCTCCGGCGGGATGAACGCGCCGTCGCCGGCGACGACCTCGTCGCCGAGGGCGATCTCTCCTTCGGTCGGCTCTTCGAGTCCCGCGATGGTTCGCAGCGTCGTCGTCTTGCCGCACCCGGAGGGGCCGAGGAACGTCAGCAGTTCGCCGGAGCGCACGTCGAGCGAGACGTCGTCGACTGCGGTCTCGGGGCCGAACGCCTTCGTGACTTCGGACAGCGACAGGACGGGGTCCGCGGCGGCGGTCGCCCCGTGGTCGGCGGCGGCGCTCGCCCGGTGGTCGGTCGCGGAGTCGTCCGATCGATCGGCCGTCGCGTCGTCCGACTCGGTCGAGCGCGTCGTGCCGACAGGTTCCGTGGATGCCATCGATGAGGTGGCGGGCACCGGAATGGCCGGCGTCCCGCGGCTGCCGCGACATACTTTAGGAGTGCCTAAAAGCGTATCGCTCGCTCCCGGACGATCGAAATCGGGTGAAGGCGGTCGGACGCTACGCCGGATTACTACTCGTTCGCCGCGTCAGGGCGGCTCAAGCCAGTTCGCGCTCGATCACGTCGCGGTGGTCCCGCACCGCCTCGGCCGAGAGCGCGACCGACTCGCCGTCGACGGTTAGGGAGAGGGTCCCGTCGGTCGTCACGTCGCCGAGGCGGAACACCGGCAGGTCGCCCGTCGCGGCCGCGACCCCCTCGGAGTCGGTCGTCTGGACGAGGAGCCGGCCGGGCGTCTCGTCGAAGGCCGCGACGCGGTCGGGGAGCGTCGCGTCGACGCCGGCGTCGTCGGTCACGAGCTCGGCGAGCGCGACCGCGAGCCCGCCCTCGCTCACGTCGTGGGCCGCGAGCGTCGAGTCGTGGCGCGCGGCCGCCGCGAGCGACGCGACGAGGCCGCCGAGGTCGTCCGCGCCGCCGGACTCGTCGGGCAGGGTCGGGAATCGGTCGCTCCCGCCAGCGTGCGCGAGGTACTCGGAGCCGCCGAGCGCGTCGCCCCCAGACCCGACCAGCAGGAGCTCGGAGTCGGCCGCGCGCTCGGCGTCGAGCGCGGCGGGCGGGGCGTCGTACCCGCGCGTCGTGCCCAGCACTGCGAGCGTCGGCGTCGGGGGGATCGGCCCCTCGACGCTGTCGTTGTACAGCGAGACGTTGCCGCCGACGACGGGCGTGTCAAGCGCGGCGCAGGCGTCCGCGAGTCCGTCGACGATCCCCTCGAACGCGCCGTACACGTCCGGCTTCTCCGGGTTCCCGCCGTTGAGGCAGTCGACCGCGGCGAGCGGGACCGCGCCGGTCGCCGCGAGGTTCGTCGCGTTCTCCAGCGCCACCGCCCGCGCGCCCTCGTACGGCGCGGCCGCGGTCCATTTCGGATTCGCGCCTGAGGAGAGCGCGAGGCCGACGCCGTCGCCGGGTGCGTCGCTCGCTCCGTCTGTATCGTCTGCCGCCTCAGTCTCTCGGATCGCGAGCAGCGCGGCGTCGTCGCCGGGCTTCAGAGCCGTGCGGGTCCCGACCTCGTGGTCGTACTGGCGGTACACCCAGCGCTTGCTCGCCGTGGAGGGGGCCGCGAGGACGGCTTCGACCGCCTCGTCGAGCGGCGGCTCGTCCGCGGGGAGGTCACGGGCGGGCTCGCTCAGGGGTTCGCTCGGGAGGTCGTTCATTGGCGCGCCGTCGGCGAGGAACTCCGCGTCGGCGTCGACGACGACCTCGGCGTCCCCGTCCGCGTCGCCCGCGAACTCGCAGACGTAGTTGCTGTCGGTCACCTCGCCGATGACCGAGCAGCCGAGGTCGAACCGCTCGGCGAGGGCGGCGACGCGGTCGATGTCGTCGGGCGCGACCTCGTAGCACATCCGCTCCTGGCTCTCGGCGAGCAGGATCTCCGTGGCGTTCATGTTCGGCTCGCGCTGGTGGACGGAGTCAAGGTCGATGCGCGCGCCAAGCCCACCCTTCGCGACGAGCTCGGAGGAGGCGCCGCCGAGGCCGGCCGCGCCGAGGTCGCGGGCCGAGCGGACGAGGTCCTCGTCGACCAGCGCCTCGTTACACTCGATCAGGCGCTTCTCGGCGTACGGGTCGCCAACCTGGACCGCCGGGCGATCCTCGGTTTCGGCGTCTTCGGCGAGGTCCTCGCTCGCGAAGGAGGCGCCGCCGAGCCCGTCGCGGCCGGTGCCGTTCCCGACGAGCACCAGCTTGTTCCCGGGCTCCTGGGCGGTCGCCGTGACGAGGCGGTCCTCGTTCGTGAGGCCGACGCAGGCGACGTTGACGAGGGGATTCCCCTCGTAGCCGCCGTGGAAGGCGACGCTGCCGCCGACCGTGGGGACGCCGATACAGTTGCCGTAGTGGGAGATCCCCTCGACGACGCCCTCGAAGAGGTACCGCGAGCGCTCGCGGTCGAAGCCGCCGAAGTACAGCGAGTCGAGGAGCCCGATCGGGTACGCACCCATGCTCATCGTATCGCGGACGATGCCGCCAACGCCGGTGGCCGCGCCGTCGAACGGGTCGACGAAGGAGGGGTGGTTGTGGCTCTCGACGCCGAAGGTGACGTAGGTGTCGCCGTAGTCGGCGGCGTCGCGCTCGGCCGCGGGGTCGTCGGCCGCGTCCGGCTCGGGCAGCGCGAGGACCGCGGCGTCGTCGCCGGGGCCGACCACGACCTGGTCGCCCTCGCTGTCGAACGCCGACAGCAGGGGTCGCGAGGAGCGGTACGCGCAGTGCTCGCTCCAGAGGTTCTCGAACAGCGCGGCCTCGGCCGCCGTCGGCTCGCGGCCGAGCTCCGCGGTCACGAGCTCGTGGTCCGCATCGGACAGACTCATTCACTTACGTGGTCACCGAGGCGGTTCTAATGCTTTTCTATACGCACGTTCGTGGTTATCGGCGGCGACCGCGACGGCAGCTGCGACACGGCACTCGTGTGGTGGCGCGTGCCTGCGAGGCCGCCTCGCGGCCGGGGCTTCGGCGGTGTTGCTCGTCGCTCCACACTCGGTTATTAACAGCTGATCGGCCGGCACTCCGGTCGGTGTTTACAAGAGGAAAGCCACGCCGGCGTAGACGGCGACCGTCCCGGCCGCGCAGATGGCCATCGCCTTCGCGTTGAGCTTGACCGCCTTCTTCCGGTCGGCGGCGAGCGCCGCCTCGTTCTGGATCTCGCTCGTCCCGCCGCCGACGTCGAAGACGCCCATGCCGGCGAATCCGATACAGAAGCGCTCGCGGTACTGTAACCCGCCCATCGCGGCGCCGTACAGCGGGAACACCGTGAGGATGAGCGACCACTGCGGCCACGCGAACGAGACGACCGCCGCCACGAACGCGGCGGCGAGCGCGAGCGACCCGACGCCGAGGAGGAGCCGCCGTCGCTGCTGTGTCGGTCCGATGTTACACACGCCCGGTTGGTACTCCATGCGGTCGGAACGGGCGGCAGAAGCAAAGCCTCAACGGATCGACCTGGCGGGGGTGTCACGGCGTCGCGTCGGGCGGTGCGACGACCGGAGCGGATCCGCTGCGCGATCGAGCGACACGGACGGCACGAGCGACGGTTTATTACCGATCGGTCGAAACTGGACGGCAACCACGATGAAGGACAGCGACCCGGACCGTCGCGAGCGCGACCTGCGTCGGTACGAGACGATCTTGGAGTCGCTCGACGACGCCGTCTACGCCATCCGTCCCGACAGTACGATCGTCTACGTCAACGAGCGGTACGCGGAGATGAAGGGCGTCGACCGGGACGAGCTCATCGGCACGGACATCTACGACTGGGTGAGCGAGGAGACGGCGATGCAGGCGCGACGCGAACGCGCGGAGATGCAAGAGAGGGACCGCGACGCCGGGGTGATCGAGTACGAGTTCGAGCCGGTCGACGGCGAGCCGTTCCCCGCGGAGATGCGGTTCGGGTCGACGGACCTCGGCGACGGGGAGGAGCTCGGCCGGGTCGGCGTGATCCGGGACATCAGCGAGCGGAAGCGCCGGGAACGCGAGTTAGAGCGCCGGAACGAGCGGCTCGACGAGTTCGCCTCGATCGTCTCGCACGACCTCCGGAACCCGCTGGACGTGGCCCGGGGCCGGCTCGAACTCGCTCGCGAGGAGCGCGACTCCCAGCACCTCGAAGCGGTCGCGAGGGCGCACGACCGCATGGCGACGCTCATCGACGACCTCCTGACGCTGGCGCGCGAGGGCGTCGACGTCGAGTCGCTCGAACCGGTCGCCCTCGACGCGGTCACCGAGGAGTGCTGGCGGAGCGTCGAGACCGCGGACGCGACGCTGCGCGCAGAGGCGACGTCGACCGTCCGCGCGGACCGCAGCCGACTCAAACAGCTGTTGGAGAACCTCCTGCGGAACGCCGTCTCGCACGGCGGCCCGGCGGTCACGGTCACCGTCGGCGACCTCGAGGGTGGGTTCTACGTCGCGGACGACGGGCCCGGGATCCCCGAGGACGAGCGCGAGGAGGTCTTCGGGGCCGGCCACACGACCGATCCGGAGGGGACCGGGTTCGGCCTCGCCATCGTCGAGCGGGTCGCCGAGGCGCACGGGTGGGCGGTCGACGTCACGGACGGCCCCGACGGCGGGGCGCGCTTCGAGTTCACCGGCGTCGACGTCGAGTGACGCGAGGCAAGGCGGGATCCGGCGGTGGAAACCGTGAAATGCCCGGCAGCCGACGTGGCTGTGTGAAACGGATCCAGCTCGGCAACACCGTCTTCGAGGGCGAAAACGACGTGTACCTGCTCGACGGCGAGACGACGGCGCTCGTCGACACCGGCGTCTCGCTCCCCGAGGTCCGCGAGGAGTTGGTCGACGGCCTCGCCGACTACGGGCGCTCGTTCGCCGACGTCGACGCGGTCGTGCTCACTCACTGGCACCCGGACCACGCGGGGCTCGCCGGCGAGGTCCAGGCCGAGGGCGGCGCCGACGTGTACGTCCACGAGGCCGACGCCGGCCTCGTCGACGGGACGGAGACGCCGCTGTTCGCCGACCGCGACCTCCAGCGCGAGACGTTCGAGCGCTGGGGGATGCCCGCCGCTGATCAAGAGCGGCTGATCGACTTCTTCGACGCGGTCAGCACGGGGCTCTCCGGGGACCCGGCCGACGTGACGACGTTCGCGGACGGCGACGTCATCGAGGCCGGCGGCGTCGCGCTCGAAGCCCTCCACCTGCCGGGCCACACCGCCGGGCTCTCCGGCTTCGCGTTCGACCCGCACGCGGTGCCGGACCACGACCCCGTCGCCGCCGCGGACGCGACCGAGGAAGTGTTCACGGGCGACGCGCTGCTCCCGAAGTACACCCCCAACGTCGGCGGCGCGGACGTGCGCGTCGAGGGCGCGCTCGCAGCGTACGCCGAGAGCCTCGCGCGGATCGTCGCGCGCGACTTCGACGCCGCGCACCCGGGACACCGCCAGCGGATCGACGAGCCGAGCCGCCGGGCGGCGACGATCCTCGACCACCACCGCCACCGCACGCGCCGGGTGATCGAGGTCCTCGACGAGTCCGGGCCCGCCACCGCGTGGGAGGTGTCGGCCGCGCTGTTCGGCTCGCTGGAGGACATCCACGTGCTCCACGGCCCCGGCGAGGCGTTCTCGCACCTCGACCACCTCGCCGACGCCGGCGTCGTCGAGCCCGACGGGACCGCGTACCGGCTCGTCGACCCGGACCCCGACGTCGACGCCCTGTTCCCGACCACGCCGCTCGACGACGCCGTCGACGGGAGCGAGGACGCGTAAGCCGAGTCCTGAGGCTCGGACGGGAGAGGGACGACCCCGCGGGTCCGCACCGACGCGCCCCGGCGCGCCTCGACGAACCGCGGTCGCCGAAAGCTATACCCGCCGGCCGCCGTATTCGGGGACGTGAAGCGGGACGCCCTCGTCGCGGTCGCCGTCGCCATCCTCGCCCTCCTCGCGCTCGGCGTCGCGTCCGCGACGCTGGACTCCGCCGTCGACACGGGTAGCGGCGGGTTCGGCGGGGGATCCGGCGGACAGCCGAGCGTCGGCGAGGGCGACGACGATCCCGGAGTCCTCACGTCGTCGGGCGAGGCGGGCCAGTTCGCCACGTCGGACGTCTGTCTCGCGTTCCTCAGGGAACCCCCCGCGGTGCTCGCGTTCTTCTTCGGACTGACGCTGCTCGCCGGGATAGCCTATCGCGATACGGGGTCGCTGTTCGCGAGCGTCACCGTCGCCGGTGTGATGGGCGCGCCGATCGGGATCCTCTTCTGGATACTGTCGGCGTGCCGGGCGGGGTCGATGGCGGGGAGCGTCTCCGTCGGCCTCGGCGTCGGCGGCAACGAGACGGGACTGTTACCGGCCGGCGCGGCCGGCGGCGGGCTCGGCGGCGGCGAGGGGGCGGCGTCGGCGCCGCAGATCCTCTTCGCGGTCGTCGTCGTCGCCGCGGTGATCGCGAGCGTCGCCGCGCTGCTCCTCGCCGGCGGCGACGACGAGGCCGACGGTAGCGAGGGCGACCGAACCGACGATCCGGCCGAGGATCCGCCGGACCTCGCCGCGGTCGGGCGGACGGCGGGCGAGGCCGCGGACCGGATAGAGTCGTCGGACGCGGACAACGAGGTGTACCGCGCATGGCGGGACATGACCGACGTCCTCGACGTCGACCGGCCGGCGTCGTCGACGCCGGCGGAGTTCGCGACCGCGGCGGTCGACGCCGGGGTCGCCGAGGAGCCGGTGACCGCGCTCACCGAGGTGTTCGAGCGCGTGCGCTACGGCGGCGAGGACGCGACCGACGACCGCGAGCGCCGCGCCGTCGAGGCGCTGCGACGGATCGAGGAGCGCCACGGGGGCGACTCGTGACCCGCGACCACGTCGGAGACGAGGAGGCCGACGCGGCGCTCGACGGGGGTGACTGGTAGTGCGACCGATCGCGATCGCGGGGGTGGCGGCGGTCGCCGTCGGCCTCCTCGCGGCGCTCGACCGCGGGATCGCGGCCGCCATCTCGCCCACGTCGGCCGTCGTCACGCTGCTCGGCGTCCTCGGGCTGGTCCAGGGAGTCCGATACGCGAACGCGCGCCGCGACCGGCGGCGGCTGCTGACCGAGCCCGGCGAGCCGGAGCGGCGCGCGCCCGCCGCGGTGCCCGGCTCGGCGCTCGACGAGCGGATCGCGCAGGTCGCCAGCCCCGGGCCGGGCGGCTATCGGAGCCGCCGCGACCTCCGCGACCGGGTTCACGAGGCGACCGTGGAGGTCGTCGCCCGGGACCGCAACTGCGCGCGCCAGGCGGCGGCGAAGGCGGTCGACGACGGGACGTGGACGGACGACCCCGCCGCCGCCGCGTTCTTCGATACCAGAACGGCGTACCCGGTCCGCGTCCGCGTCGTGGCCGGGGTGCGAGGACGCTCGAACTACTGGTACGGGCTCCGGGCCGCGATCGACGAAATCGAACGGATCGACGGGGGCGAGCCGTGAGCGGTTCGCGGGACGCGGCGGTCGCGCCCGAAGCGGCGGGCGCGGGCGAGTCCGAGGCGAGCGACGCCGGAGAATCCCTGACGAACGACCTTGGCGAGCCGGAGACGGACGACGCGACCGCGGCGGAGGCGAGCGACGCGGCCGGGGCGGAGCCGACCGAGACCCCGACCGATCGGGAGCACCGGCGCGAGGTCGCGACCGACCGCTGGCTGGGGATCGCCGGCGCGGCGCTGTCGCTCGTCGGGCTCGGCGTGCTCGTCCGGCAGTCGTCGCTGGTGCTCGCTGGCGCGGTGGGCGTGGGGTACGCCGTGTACGTGCGTGCCGGCGAGGCCCCGACGCCGACGCTCGCGGTAACGCGGTCGGTGAGCGACGCGGCCCCGGAGCCCGGCGACGAAGTCCGGGTCACCGTCCGCGCGGAGAACGTGGGCGAGCGCGCGCTCCCGGACCTCAGGCTCGTCGACGGCGTCCCGCCGGGGCTGGCGGTCGTCGACGGTCCCGCGCGGGTTGCGACGGCGCTGCGGCCCGGGACGGCGGTGACGTTCGAGTACACCGTCCGGGGGGCCCGGGGCGACCACGAGTGGGAGCCGCTGACCGCGATCACCCGCGACGCGGCCGGGGCGCGGGAGCGCGTTGTCGACCTCGACGCGCCGACCGCGCTCGCCTGTACGCCGGAGCTGTCCGCCGGCGGCGACCTCCCGCTGCGCGGGCTGACGACCGTCCACCATGGGCGGGTACCGACCGACGTGGGCGGCGCGGGCGTCGAGTTCCACGCGACCCGGGAGTACCGCCGCGGCGACCCGCTCAAGCGGGTCGACTGGAACCGGCGCGCGCGGACGGGCGAGCTGTCGACGGTCGAGTTGCGCGAGGAGCGCTCCGCGACGGTCGTGCTGCTCGTCGACGCCCGGGAGTCGGCCTACGTCGCCGCCGACCCCGACGCCGAGACCGCGGTGGAGGCGAGCGTCGCGGCCGCGGGACAGGCGTTCTCCGCGCTCCTCGACGGCGGCGACCGGGTCGGCGTCGCGGCGCTGTCGCCGCTGGACTGCTGGCTCGCGCCGGGGAGCGGGACCGTTCACGCGGCCCGTGGGCGCGAGACGCTGGCCACCGACCCGGCGCTGGCACCGACGCCGAGCGACGAGCGGTTCTACCGGTCGCTGTGGCTCCGGCGGTTCCGGCGGCGGCTCCCGGCCGACGCGCAGGTGCTCTTCTTCACGCCGCTCGTCGACGACACCGCGGCGACGCTCGCCCGGCGGATCGACGCGCACGGCCACCTCGTGACGGTCCTCTCGCCGGACCCCACGGCGACCGGCACGGCAGGCGAGCGGCTGGCGGCCCTCGAACGCCGCCAGCGGCTCCGGACGCTCCGGTCGGCGGGGATCCGCGCGCTGGAGTGGGGCGACGACTCCTTCCCGGTCGCGGTCGCGGCCGCGACGAGGCGGTGGTCGCGATGACCGACGACGACGCGCTCGTCGACTTCCACGAGGCGGACGCGCGGCCGCCGACCGCCGCGGTCGTCGCGAGCCTCGCCGCCGCGGGGGTCGCGTCGACCGCCGGCGCGGTCGCCAGCCCGGCCGGCGGCGCGCTGCTCGGGGTCGCCGCGCTCGCGTTCCTCGTCGGCTCGTTCCGGCGGTCGTCGCGCGTCCTGGGGTGGGGGGCGGCCGTCGGCGTGGGGGGACTTGTGCTCGCGGGCTACCGCGGCGCGCCCGCCGAGGCGCTGCTCGTCGCCGCCGTCGGGCTGACGGTCGCGTGGGACCTCGCCGACCACGGGGTCGGCCTCGGCGAGCAGGTGGGCCGCGGCGCGCGGGTCCGCCGCAACGTCGCCGTCCACGCGGGGGCGAGCCTGCTTGTCGGCGCGCTCGCGGCCGCGCTCGTCTACGGGGTGACGCTCGCGGTCGGCGGCGGCCAACCGGTCGCCGCGCTCGCGCTGCTTCTGGCGGGCGGCATCGCGCTCATCTCCGCGCTGCGGTGAGGGCGGGAGCGTCGCGCCACGCGGGGTCGCCCGCCCGCCGCGAGCGATCGCGGACCCTTTTGTGCCGGCCCGCCGACGGGACGGTATGCGAACCGAGGCGAACGGGTGGTCGGCGTGACCGACCTCGTGACGTTCGGCGAGACGATGCTCCGGCTGTCGCCGCCCCGGGGCGAGCGGCTGGAGACCGCCGACTCGCTCGACGTCCAGGCGGGCGGCGCGGAGAGCAACGTGGCGGTCGGGGCGGCCCGCCTAGGCGCCGACGCCGTCTGGCTCTCGAAGCTGCCGGACTCCCCGCCTGGGCGGCGGGTGACGAGCGAGCTGCGGAGCCACGGGGTCGAGCCGGCGGTCGCGTGGACCGACCCCGACGCGGGGCGCGTCGGGACCTACTACCTCGAACGGGGCGCCGCGCCGCGCGGGTCGAACGTCGTGTACGACCGGGCGGGCGCCGCGATCACGACGGTGACGCCCGCGGACCTGTCGACGGCGTCGTTCGCGGACGCGACGCGGTTCCACACCACCGGGATCACGCCGGCGCTGTCCGACCGCGCCGCGGAGACGACGCGGGCCCTGCTGCGCGAGGCGAGCGACGCGGGGCTCACCCGCTCGTTCGACCTGAACTACCGGGCGAAGCTCTGGGAGCCGGCGACCGCGCGGGCGGCGTACGAGGAGCTGTTCGAGCACGTCGACACCCTGTTCGTCCCGCGGCGGGACGCCCGCGAGGTGTTGGGCCGCGAGGGCGACGCGGTCGCGATGGCGCACGGCCTCGCCTCGGAGTTCGGCTTCGAGACGGTCGTCGTCACCCGCGGCGCGGAGGGCGCAGTCGCGCTGCGCGACGGCGAGGTGTACGAGCAGAGCGTCTTCGACGCGGAGACGCTCGACGCCATCGGCACCGGCGACGCGTTCGTCGCGGGGTACCTCGCGAAGCGGATCGACGGCGGCGACCTCTCGGCCGCGCTGGAGTGGGCGGCCGCGACCGCGGCGCTGAAACGCACCGTCGCTGGCGACGTAGCCGTCGTCACGCGCACCGAGGTCGAGGCCGTGGTCGCCGGCGGCGGCGGCATCGATCGCTAGTCGGTCGGCCCGGGCGAGCGGCGGAGCTAAACCCTTATCACCGCGCGGCCGGCAGGTACGCTCGTATGAGCGACCTCCCGGACGACTTCGACTGTACGCTCACCAACTGGGAGTACATCTACGGGCTCTGCCGCAACGTGTCCGACGCGGTGAAGCGGGCCGACTTCGAGCCGGACGTAGTCGTCGCCCTCGCCCGAGGCGGCTGGTTCGCGGGGCGGTGCGTCTGCGACTTCCTCGGGCTCAACGACCTCACCAGCCTCAAGATGGAACACTACGTGGGGGCCGCCGAGAAGAGCGACGAGCCCCAGATCCGCTACCCCATGCCCGAGGGGAGCGTCGAGGGGAAGAACGTCCTCATCATCGACGACATCGCCGACACCGGCGGCTCGATCCAGCGGGCCGAGGAGTACGTCGAGGACCGCGACGCCGGCGCGGTCCGGACCGCGACGCTCCAGCTCCTCGGGACCTCCGAGTTCCAGCCCGACTTCGTGGGCGAGCGGCTCGAACAGTGGACGTGGGTCGTCTACCCGTGGAACTTCCTCGAGGACATGGTCGACCTCACGGAGGGGGCCATGGAACGCGCCGACGAGTCGGCGTTCTCCCGGGAGGACCTGCGCCACTACTTGGAGGAGTACCACGGCATCGGTCGGATCGAGATGGAGGTCGCCCAGCCCGGTCGCCTCGACGAGGTCATCGAGGAGATGGTCCGCCGGGACGTGGCCGTACCCGTCGGCGACGAGACGTGGGCGCTCGCCGAGTAGCCGGACCGAGCGATGGCCTCCGGAGACGACAGTGACGGCAACGCTGACTCCGCGGACGACGCCGACGACAACGTTGACCCCGCAGGCGACGCCGACGCGGCGCTCGACGCCCTCCTCGACGCCTACGCCCTGAAAGACGAGCGGCGCACCGGCTGGCAGCTCCGCGGCGTCGAGTCACCGGAGTCCGTCGCCGCCCACTCGTGGGGCGTCGCGTACCTCGTGTTGGCGCTCGGCGACCGCTTCCGTGGGGACCTCCCGGGCGTCGACCGCGACCGGGCACTCCGGCTCGCGGTCGTTCACGACGTCGCCGAGGCGGAGACGGGCGACGTGGCGACCCGGGCCGACTCGACTGCGGACGCGGTCGACCGCGAGGCGAAGGTCGCCGCCGAGCGGACGGCGATGCGCGACCTCGCCGGTCCGCTCCCGGACGACGTGCGGGACGCCTGGGAGGCGTACGAGACGCGGGAGTCGCCGGAGGCGGTCCTCGTCAAGGAGTGCGACCTGCTCGACACCTGCCTCCAAGCCGTCCGCTACGAGCGCGACGACAGATACGACCCGGAGCGGGGCGACCCCGACGCTTTCCGCGAGTACGACGACCTAGACGAGTTCTTCGCGACGACCGAGCCGCGGCTCCGGACCGACGCCGGGCGGGCGCTGTTCGCGGCGATCCGCGAGCGGTACTGGGCCGCGCGCGACGAGTAGCGGTGACCGCCGTCGCGGCCCGCCCGATGACACCCTACGCGAGCCCTTCCGCCGCGACCTCCCGCTCGAACGCCTCGCGGAGCACGCGGATCGCTCGGCGCTTCGTCCCGTCGGGGACGAACACGAAGGGGATCGGCACGTCGAACGCGCGGTCGCCGTACAGCCCCCAGTCGGCGACCGACCGCGTCGTTCCCCCGTACGCGATGGGGATGTCCTCCAGCTCGTCGGGGTCGTAGGCGGGGACGTACGAGCGGTCGATCCACACCTCGTGGACCGGCACGTCGAGGGCGTCGGCGAGGAGCCGTTCCAAGCGGTCGTCACCCTCGGTGAGCCACTCGGTGAACGCGTCGAGCGGGTCGTCGCCGCCGAGGTCCCCGTCGAAGTCGCCGCCGATCCGGTCGGCGAGCGCGATCCGGTGTTTCCAGCAGGTGGCGGGGAAGCGGCGGCTCCGGAAGCGGTCGTACATCGACGCGAGCGTCGAGTCGGGGTGCTCGCGGGCGGCGCGCCGGAGGCGTTCGAGCACGGCGTTGTCGTCGAGCTCGCGGTCGATGATCCCGTCGACCGTGACGGGGCTCTCGCCGGTCTCGGCGACGTACTCGCCTAAGAGCGCTTGGAGGAGCCGGTTCGCGTACACTGACTTGTGGTGCTGGGTGACCCACATGTACAGGGCGATCCGCCCCTCGAGGTAGTTGCCGATGGTCGAGAGCGCCTTCTCCGAGAGCGCCAGCCCCGCCTCGGGGTGCGCGGTGTACGCGTCCACCATGCGCTCGACGTCGAAGCTCAACACGCCCGCGCCGGTCATCTCGTTGTCGCGGGTGATGTAGTCCAGTCGGTCCACGTCGATTGGAGAGTGGAGCAGCTGCGCGCCGACCCCGTACTGCCACGGATCGCCGCGCTCGTACGCGAGGCTGTACCCCAGCACGTACGCGCACACCTCGAACGGGTCCACGTCGAACGCGCGGAGGGCGTCGCCGTACTCCTCGACGATGATCACGCAGCCGAGCAGCTCGTGCGAGTTCGCCGAGCGGAGCGGCGCGCCGCCGACCCCGGCCGCGTCGAAGGCGTCGACCAGCCCGGTCCCCGCGACGCGCTCCCGGAGGACCCCCTCGTCGAGGAACCCCTCGGAGAGGTGCGAGAAGGGCGGGTGGCCGACGTCGTGGAGCAGGCAGGCGCACTCCAGCGTGCGCTGGATCTCCTCGAGCTCGTCGGTCGTCGCGCCGCGCGAGAAGTACGACTGTTGCCGGAGGTTCTCGAAGACGGTCCGACCGAGGTGGTAGACGCCGAGCGAGTGCTCGAACCGGGTGTGGTTCGCGCCCGGGTACACGAGGTGGGTCGCCGAGAGCTGGCGGACGTACCGCAGCCGCTGGAACGGCCGCGTGTCGACGACCCCCTCGACGAGCTCGTCCGGCAGCTCGATGTAGCCGTGAACGGAGTCTTTGATCTGGGTCGTGGGCATCCGATTGTGGGCACCACACCCTCCCGAACCCTGCCTCTTTCGGTCGCCCGCGGCCCCGCTTCGCCGCCGCGTCACTCGCCGGGAATCCCTGATTCACACCGTATAAATGCGGGCGCGGCGATCGATACGTATGGTATCGGACGCCGCCGACGGACCGGAGGAGCGGCCGGATCGCGACGAGGAGGCCGACGCGCACGCGGCTCCCGCCAACGCGGCCGACGCCTCGGTCGTCGACCGCTGGACCGCGCTCGACCGGGGCTGGCAGGCGCTCGCGCTCGGGCTCGGGATCGTCGCCGCGCACATCGTCGGACAAGCGCTGTGACCGGGATCGCCGAGGCGGTCCAGGCGTACCTCCCTGGCCTCGCGCTGCTCGGCGGCGGCGCGGTCGCCGCGACGCTCGTCGCGGGTGCGGTCCCCGGCCTCCAGCCGCTCGTCGTCGCGGTCGCGATCGGCGTCGGCGTCGGGAACACCGTCGGCGTCCCGGACGTCGTGGAACCGGGCGTGGGGGTCGACAAGCTGTTCCTGGAGACCGGGATCGTGTTGCTCGGGGCGGCGGTCGCGGTCGAGGAGTTCCTCACCGCGGGACCGACCGTCCTCGCGCTCGTGGTGGCGGTCGTCGGCGGGGGGCTACTGTTCGCGGAGATAGCCGCCCGCGGGCTCTTCCGGATCGGGTCGCCCACGTCCTCGCTGCTGGCGGCCGGCGCGAGCATCTGCGGCGTCTCCGCGGTGGTCGCGATCGGCCGAGTGCTGGACGCGCGGGGGGCGGACATCACCTTCGCGGCCGCGACGATACTCCTCTTCGACGCGGTGACGCTCGTCGCGTTCCCGCTGGCGGGCGAGTGGCTCGGGCTCACCGGGCGACAGTTCGGGGTCTGGGCGGGCGTGAGCATGTTCTCGACCGGCCCCGTCGCGGCCGCGGGGTTCGCCTACTCGCCCGAGGCGGGCCAGTGGGCGACGGTGACGAAACTCGCGCGCAACTCCCTCCTCGGCGGCGTCGCGGTCGCGTACTCGCTGGCGTACGCGGCGCGGTCGGCGGCGGACCCGGGCGTCCGGCGACTGTGGGCGGAGTTCCCGAAGTTCCTGCTCGGCTTCCTCCTCGTGGCGGTCATTGCCAACACCGGACTGCTCTCGCCGGCCGCGCTGGCGTCGATCGGCCGCGTGTCGGACGCGCTGTTCGCGCTGGCGTTCGTCGGCCTCGGGCTCTCGATCCGGATCGACGACATGCGCGCGGTGGGCGCGGCGCCCGTCGGTGCGGTCCTCGTCCACCTGCTCGCCGTGAGCGCGGTCGCGCTCGCGGCGGTGCGCTGGCTGCTGTGAGACGAGTCTGGGCCGCGCCGTCGCCCCGCGCCGGCGACCGCACCGTCGACGGCGCGCCGCTCGGGTTCACGTCATATAAGTAGCGAGCGGGCGCACTCCGGGTATGGGAACGATCGGATTCATCGGCGGCAGCGGCATCTACGAGGCGCTCCCGCTCGACGACGTGCGGGAAGTCGAGTTCGACACACCGTACGGGGCGCCGAGCGACGCGGTGACGATCGGCGAGTTCGGCGACACGGGCCGCGAGGTGGCGTTCCTCCCGCGTCACGGCTCGGAGCACGGCGTCTCGCCGACCGACCTCCCGTACCGCGCCAACATGTACGCGCTGAAGCAGGCCGGCGTCACCCACGTGTTCGCGTCGAACGCGGTGGGGAGTCTGAAAGAGGAGCTGGAGCCGGGGACCCTCGTCGTCCCCGACCAGATCTACGACCGGACGAAACACCGCGACCTCTCCTTCTACGGCGACGGGGTCGTCGTCCACCAGCCGTTCGCGGACCCGTACAGCCCGGCGCTCGTCGACCACCTCACCGAGGCCGCGGAGTCGGCGGTGGGCGACGACGACACGAAAGTCGTGAAGGGCGGCACCTACGTCTGTATCGAGGGGCCGCAGTACTCGACGCGCGCGGAGTCGGAGTTCTACAAGTCGCAGGGGTGGGACCTGGTCGGCATGACCGCGATCCCCGAGGCGAAACTGGCCCGCGAGGCCGAGATCGCGTACGCGACGATCGCGGGCGTCACCGACTACGACGTGTGGAAAGAAGACAGCGAGGTGACGCTCGAAGAGGTGCTCGAGAACGCCGAGCAGAATCAGGCGGCGATCAAGGCCGCCGTCGAGGAGGCCGTCCGGACGCTACCCGAGAACCTGGAGTGTGACGCGCACACGTCGCTGGCGGGGACCGTCAACACGCCGACGGAGGCCATCCCCGAGGAGACGAAAGAGCGCGTCGAGCCGCTGCTCGGCGACTACTTATAACCGGGCACGCTGGCGGTGGCGCGTGCCTGCGAGGCCGCCTCGCGGCCGAGTAGCACGCGCGAGGGAGTCGGCCGACCGCAAGGAGGCCGACGAGGCTGGGGAGGCGTGAGGTGCGGGCCGGTGCTGTGCGGGGCGGGACTCAAAAGGGCAGCCGGGAGGCGGGCGCAGGCGACGTAAGCACCGTAGGGAGAACGGGGTGAGCGACCGAGGAGCGCAGCGAGCGTGCGCCCGCCTCCCGGCTGGGGCTTCGACGACGTTCGCCACCGATTCGCGGGTAACTGTGTATTACGGAGCGCCGGAAGCCTCGGAAGCGGTCGTGATCCGAGGAGCGTACTAGTCCGCGATCGCTTCCGACTCGCCGGCCATCGCCGACGGGTCCTTCACCCAGAGGTCGCCGAACAGGTCGTCCTGCTGGAGCCGGACCGAGCCGCGGTGGGCCATGAACAGCAGCGCGAGGTACGTCATGAACGGGCGGCCGCCGGCCGCCTCAATCTCCGCGAACAGCACCTCCGTGCGCCCGCGCTCGAAGTGCGTGCGGAGGGCGTTGTCGATCTCCACGATCATTTCCTCGATGTCCTCGTCGTGGGTGCGGTCGGTCGCCTCGCCGGCGGTTGGCTCTCCGTCCTGCCGGAACTCGTCGCCGGCGTGGTAGTCGAGCGTCTGCGTGCCGCGGGCGTGGCCATGCGGCGACTCCGAGGTGTCGTACTCGCGGGAGTCCTTCCACCACGAGCCGCGCTCGGCCTCGCGGAGCTCGCGGACCAGCTCGTCCAGCGTCTCCGGCGATCCGCGGGTGTTCTTCCGGTTGAGCCGGCGGTCCATCTCCGCTTCCAGCTTGTCGACCGGGTCGAACCCGTCGGCGGCCGGGTCAGGCGCGCCGCCCTCCATCGCGACCTCCCACGGCTCGGGCTCCGGCTCCTCGTCCTCGTCGTCGTCCGCAAGCATGCCGTCGCTCTTCATCCGGAGGAGGACGCTGGCGTAGAACAGCGCCCGCCCGGTCGTCCGGAGGTCCGTCTCGTCGAGCTTCTCCAAGAAGGCGTCCGTCACCTGGACGATGTCGATGTCCCACGGCTCGATCTCGCCCTCCTCGGCGAGCTGGACGAGGAGCTCGACGGGCTCGACCTCGTCGTCGTCGGTCTCGCCCGGGGGCGACACGTCGGGCACGTCCGGGTCGGACTCGCCGCCGGCGTCGCGCTCGCCGGTCTCGGCTCCCCCGCCTTCCGGCTCGTCGTCGGCGAACGGATCCGCGCCGTCGCGGTCGCTCGTCAGGTCGAGGTCGGGGACGCCGCCGTCGGCGGCTCCGTCGCCGTCCTCAGTCATCCGCGCTCACCTCCTCGTCGGCGTCGTCGCCGAATTGCATCCCGGTCACCGCCGAAAGGTTGTCGCCCTGCATCGTGACGCCGATGGCGCGGTCCGAGCGCTCCAAGAGCGCGGAGCGGTGACCGACGACGACGAACTGTGCGTCCTCGGCCAGCTCCTCGATCATCTCGCCGACGCGCTCGGCGTTGACCGCGTCGAGGAACGCGTCGATCTCGTCGAGCGCGTAGAACGGCGCGGGGTTGTGGCGCTGAACGGCGAAGATGAATGAGAGGGCGGTGAGCGACTTCTCGCCGCCGCTCATCGCGTCGAGCCGCTGGACCGGCTTGTCCGCCGGCTGGGCCTTCATCGTCAGTCCCTCCTCGAAGGGGTCCTCGGGGTTCTCCAAGACGAGCTCCCCCGACCCGGCCGAGAGGCGCGCGAAGATGTCCCGGAAGTGGTCGTTGATCGAGTCGAACGTCTCCATGAACGTCTCCTTCTTCGCCGCCTCGTACCCCTCGATCCGCTCCTCGATGGCGTCGCGCTCCTCGACGAGCACGTCGCGGCGCTCCTGGAGCTCGTCGAGGGCCGCCTGAACCTCCTCGTACTCGTCGATCGCGAGCATGTTCACCGGCTCTAACGCCCCCATCTCGGCTTCCACCTCCTCGATCCGCGACTCCACCTCGTCGAGGTCGGGGATCTCGTCGGCGTCGTAGTCGCCGACCTGCGACTCCAGCTCGTCGATCTCCCACTCCAGGCGGTCGCGGCGGTCGGTGAGGTCCGAGAGGTCCGACTCCGCCGCCGGGACGAGCGACCGCTGCTCGTCGCGCGCCTGCGTCGCCTCGCGGATCTCCTCGCGGAGCGACTCGCGCTCCTCTTTGAGCGCCGTGAGCTCCGCTTCGAGGTCGGCGATCGCCTCCTTCTTCTCGGCGAGTTCGGCCTCCTTCTCCTCGATCGCGACCTCGTGGTCGGCGATCGCCTCCTCCGCCTCCGCCTTCGCGTTCTGCGCCGCCTCGACGTCGTCGTGGAGGTCGTCGAGCGCGTCCTCGGCGTACCCCTTCTCTAGCTCCAGCTCGTTGATTCGGCCGTCGAACGAGCTCATCCGGTCCTCGAGGTCGTCGATCTCGGCGCGGATCTCGTCGGCGCGCTCGGAGAGCTCCGGGATCTTCGAGTCGGCGAGCTCGGCCTCGATCTCCGAGATCTCCCCGGCGAGTTCGTCGATCTCCGCGCCGGTCTCGGCCAGCTGCTCGTCTAACGCCGTCATCTCCGCGTCGACCGACTCGCGTTCCGCCTCCAGATCCTCGAGCTCGGCTTCCAGCTCCTCGATCCGGTCTTCCGCGTCGGCGAGGTCGGCCTCGGCGCGCTCGACGTCGGCCTCCAGCGACCGGACGCGCTCGGCCGCGTCGGCCTTCCGGTCGCGCGCGTCCTCGATGTCGTCGTCGAGGGCGTCGATCTCCGCCTGGACCGACTGTCGCTCGTCTTCGAGGTCGGATATCTCGGTCGCGAGCCGTTCGAGCTTCCCGCCGCCGGACTTCGTGAACGAGTAGCGGGAGCCGCCGCCGGAGCCGCCGGTCATCGCGCCCGACTTCTCGACGAGGTCGCCGTCGAGAGTGACCATCCGGTAGTCCCCCATCAGCTCGCGGGCGGTCGCCATGTCCTCGACGACGAGCGTCGACCCGAGCACGTACGAGAAGATCGACTCGTACGCGGCGTCGTAGTCGACGAGGTTGCGCGCGAAGTCGACGACGCCCGGCAGCGACGGCTTTCGCGGCAGGCTCCGGTCGTCCATCTTCGTGATTGGAAGGAACGTCGCCCGGCCCGCGTTGCGCTGCTTCAGGTAGTCGATACACGTCGAGCCGACGCCGTCGTCGTCGACGACGACATTCGCCAGCCGGCCGCCCGCCGCGGTCTCGCACGCCTCCGCGTATTGGGCCTCGACCGAGCCGAGTTCGCCGACCGCGCCGTGGACGCCGTCGATGCCGCCGTTCTTCACCTCGGTGACCGCCCGGGGCCAGGAGGCGTCGCCGCGCTGGTCAGCGGCCGCCTCCAGCTTGGCGTACTCGTTCTGCTTCTCGCGGAGGGTGTCCTCGATTTCTTCCAGCTGCTCGCTCTGCTCCGCCTTCTCCGCGAACAGGTCGGCGACCGCGTCCTCGATCGTCGCCTGATTCTTCTTGGCCTTGTCGAGTTCCCCCTTCAGCTCGGAGATCCGCGCTTTGTGTTCCGGCAGCGACTCGCGGGCTTCTTCAAGCTCCTCGCGGGCCTCGCTCACCGCGTTCGAGCGGCGGCGGGCCTCGTCGAGCAGCCGGTCCTTCTCGCGTTGGGTCTCGTTCTTCTCCTCGCGGAGCGACTCGATCGCCTCCTTCTTCTCCGCGAGCTCGGCTTTCAGCTCGTCGAACTCCGTGTCGGCGCCCTCGATCTCCGCCTCGACATCGGCGAGCCCGGAGCGCTTCGTCGCCAGCTCCGACTTCACCGACGCCTTCTCTACCTTCGCCTCGCGGATCTCGCCGTCCAGCTCCTCGATCGTCTCCTCCTTGCGGTCGATCTGGACGAACGCCTCTCGGCGGTCGGTCTCGGCTGACTCCGCACGCGACTCGGCCGACTCGATCTTGTCCTCCAGCCGCGAGACCTCGCCTTTGATCTCTTCGATCTCCGAGCGGATCTGGATCTGCTCGTCCTCGCCTTTGGTCTCGATCTCGTGGTTGAGGTCCGCTAAGTCCTCCTCCAAGCGGGTGAGCTTCCCCTGCCGCGCGTCGAGCTCCTCACGGAGCTCGTTGAGGTCCGTCTCTGCCTCGCCGATCTCCGCCTCGACGTCGGCGAGCGCGTCGCGCTTCTCCTCAAGCTCGGAGGCCTTGCGGAAGCCGCGGTACTCCTCCAGCTCGTCGCGGAGGTCCTGGTACTGGAGCGCGGTCTCGCGCTCGTCGGCGAGCTGGTCGAGCCTATCCTGCTTCTCGCCGATCCGGAGGTCCGCCTCGCCGATGCGGTCCTCAACGGTGTCAAGCTCCTCGTAGGCGGCCTCCTTCTTCTCGTCGAACTCGGCGACGCCCGCGATCTCGTCGACGATCCCCCGGCGCTGGTAGGGGGTCATGTTGATGATCTCGGTGACGTCGCCCTGCATCACCACGTTGTACCCCTCCGGCGTCACGCCCGCGGCCGCGAGCAGGTCTTGGACGTCCGAGAGGTTCACCGAGCGGCCGTTGAGGTAGTAGTACGAGTAGTAGTTGTCCTCGGTCTCCTTGACGCGGCGCTTGATCGTGATCTCGGAGACATCGCCGACGTTCTCGGTGCCGGCCGCAGAGACGACCTGTGACCGGTCGAGGGCCCCGTCCTCGTTCGAGAGCACCACCGTGACGGACGCCTCGTTCGGCCCGTCGGCGGCCTCGCCGTCGTCGTGGCCGGGGTTGTAGATGAGGTCGGTGAGCTTCTGGGCGCGGATCCCGCGGGTGCGGGCGAGCCCGAGGGCGAACAACACGCCGTCGATGATGTTCGACTTCCCGGAGCCGTTCGGGCCGGTGACGACCGTGAAATCCTCGTAGAAGGGGATCCTCGTCGTTCGCCCGAAGCTCTTGAACCCGTCCAGAACGACTTCAGTGATGTACATTGGGTCGGAGGCGACCGCTTACGCGACGATGATGTCGTCGGTGTCGCTCGACTCGCCGTCGTCGTCCTCGGCGGTCTCCTCGGGCTCCGCGTCGGCGTCGGGCGTCGTCGCCGACTGCTCGGGGACAATGACGTCGCCGCCTTCCTCCGTGCCCGCCTCGGCCCCGTCGGACGACTCCTCGACGGACTCGAACACGTCGACGTGGTCGTCGGAGTGGGTGTTCCGCTCGCCGCCGGACGCGGCGGCAGCATCGTCGGTCGCGGGCTCGTCGGCGGTCTCGCCGGCGTCGGCCGCGTTCGGTTCGGAGCCGGCCGTCGCGCCGGCGGCGTCGGCCTCGACCGCGACCGACCGCTCGTCTTCCAGCTGTCGGACGCGCTCTTTCATCTCGACGAGCTCTTCGGTGAGTCCGTTGACCGCCGCCTGTAGCTCCGCGACCTGCCGTTCGAGGTCCTCGACGCGGTTACTCATATACACACGTGTGCTCGCGCGACGCGTATAAATCTGCGTCAGACACACGTGTGACCAATTACCACGATTCGGGCGCCCGCGGCGGGATTCGGCCCGCGCCGGCGGAGTTCGGCGGGCGTCGGCGCGGAATCCGTCCGTGTCCGACCGAATGTATCTGAACTGTGAAACGTGTCAGACGATGGGGGAAGATACTAGTACCGACCGCCGGATCTGTTGGGTATGAGCAAGATCACCTTTCGGGCGGACGACGACCTCGTCGACCGCTTGGAAGCGTGTGACGCCTCCAAGAGCGAGGTGATGCGGGAGGCGCTCCGAGCGCACCTCGATGGGGCCGAGGCGGGGGCGAGCGCGTCCGACGCGTCCGACGCCTCGAACGAGAGCGTCGACGACGCCCTCGCTGACCGCGTCGACGAGCTGATCGTGGAGCGACTCGACGCGGCGCTCGACGAGCGGATCGGCCCGGCGGGCGGTGCCGCGGCGCCCGTATACCCGCACGGAGCACCCAGCGACGTCAACGTAAACGTCACGCTCGACGCGCCGTCAGCCGAACCGACCGACGCGGATGAGGCGGTCCGTGTGACGGGTGAGACGGCCGACGACGCGGAGTCGAGCGCGCATAAGACGGACGCGAGCGCGGGGAGCGGCCCGGGCGCGCAACCGCGCGAGAGCGCCTGCGGCGGCTGCGGCGAGACGGTGCCCAGAGAGCACGTCTACTGCCCGAACTGCGGCGAGAAGCAGTCGCACCGGGCGTTCTGCGAGTGCGGCGACGAGCTCCGGACCGACTGGGCGTTCTGCCCGGGCTGTGGGCGTCGAACCCCGGCGGCAGACGTCTTGAAAGACAGATAACAGGTTGTAAGCGCCTGTATACGACAAACGCGGTGTTTGTCTTACAACTGCCGATAGCTTTATATGAATAGCCTCGGTGATTCAAGTTGCGTAAGACGGTCGTCTTACAGCGGCCGTCCGGAGCGGGGCGAGATCCCGTTCCCGGACGACGCCGAATTGTAAGACACACGCGTCGCGTGGACGCCGTCTTACCGGGGGAATACAATGGAGCGTGTGACACTACGAATTCCGAAACAGCAGATCGACGAGGTCGAACAGATGGTGGAGACGGGCGAGTTCCCGAACCGGAGCGAGGCGATCCGGTCGGCCGTCCGCGATATGTTGAACGAACAGGACGGCGAGCGCGACGAGCGCGGCCGCAACCGCAGCTGGGCGAAGGTGTAAACAAATGCAAGATCTCGTTCAGGACGCCCTCGACAACGCGGAAGCGGAGAAGCGCGACATGGACGTCGACATGGACGACGAGTTCGGGGACCCTCGGATCGTCATCGTCGGTGCCGGCGGCGCCGGGAACAACACGGTCAACCGCCTGTATAACATCGGCGTCGACGGCGCGGACACCGTCGCTATCAACACGGACAAACAGCACCTCAAGATGATCGAGGCCGACACCAAGATTCTCGTGGGCAAGTCGCTCACGCAGGGGCTCGGTGCCGGCGGCGACCCCAAGATGGGCGAGCGCGCCACGGAGATGGCCCAGGGGACGATCAAAGAGGTGCTCGGCGACGCCGACCTCGTCTTCGTCACCGCCGGTATGGGCGGCGGCACGGGCACCGGCGCGGCGCCGGTGGTCTCGAAGATCGCCAAAGAACAGGGCGCCATCGTCGTTGGGATGGTGTCGACGCCGTTCAACGTCGAGCGCGCCCGCACGGTGAAAGCCGAGGAGGGGCTCGAAGACCTCCGCAACGAGGCCGACTCGATCATCGTCCTCGACAACAACCGCCTCCTCGATTACGTCCCGAACCTGCCGATTGGGAAGGCGTTCTCCGTGATGGACCAGATCATCGCGGAGACCGTAAAGGGAATCTCCGAGACGATCACCCAGCCGAGCCTGATCAACCTCGACTACGCGGACATGTCGACGATCATGAACCAGGGCGGCGTCGCGGTCATGCTCGTCGGCGAGACGCAGGACAAGAACAAGACCCAAGAGGTGGTCAACGACGCGATGAACCACCCGCTACTCGACGTCGACTACCGCGGGGCCTCCGGCGGGCTCGTACATATAACGGGCGGTCCGGACCTCACGCTGAAGGAGGCCGAGGGGATCGCGAACAACATCACCGAGCGGCTGGAGGCGAGCGCCAACGTGATCTGGGGCGCGCGCATACAGGAGGAGTACAAGGGCAAGGTGCGCGTCATGGCGATCATGACGGGCGTCCAGAGCGCGCAGGTGCTCGGCCCCTCCACCCAGAAGCAGGCCGACAAGTCCCGCGCCGCGGTCAACAGCGAGGACCTCGGCGACTCGCGCTCGCGGGCGGCCGAGGCGAACGAGGCCGCGGGCGGCCGCGGCGAGCCGGCGGTCTCCGGCGGCGGCGACCGCAGCGCGTGGGAGTCCGACGGCGGCAGCGACCAGATCGAGAAGAACAACGGGCTCGACGTCATCCGCTGACCTCGACCGACCGGACACTGACCGCAGTTCGTTTTTTCGCGCGCCGACGCGTGTCTTACACCGCTTCGATCGACGCCAACAGTCGGCACTTCCGGCAGACATCGCGGCTCGTCTTGGAGCCGCAGCGCTCGCACTCCGAGACACCCGGGTTCTCGTCGCCCTCGTCACCGTCCCCGCGGTAGGCGTCGGCCGCGAGCGCGGACAACTCCTCGTAGCCGGCCATGATCGAGTGACGGGCGCCCGGATGGTTCTCCTCCAAGGCGTGGATCGTCGACTGGATCTCGCCGCGGTACGCCTCCTCGGCGTGGGGGCACTCCGCCATGTGCGTGGGGAGGTCGCGGACGTGACAGTACAGCGCGATCTCCTTCTCGGGCACGTCGCGGAGGGGCTTGGCGCGGGGGACGAACACGTCGGTGTCCCCGCGCTCGTCGAAGGGGCCGAGCGAGGCGTCGAAGTGTTTCGCGACCTGTCGGACGTCGCCCTCGAGGAAATTCATCATCGCGGTCTGTGCCTCGTCGTCGAGGTTGTGGCCGGTAAGCAGCTTGTCCGCGTCGAACTCGGCGGCGTAGTTCTCCAGTAGGTCGCGGCGGAACACGCCGCAGTACGCGCACGCCGCCATGTCCTCGGGGTCGTCCTCGACCACGTCGTCCATTCGAACGCCGAACTCCTCCTCGTAAGACACGAGCTCGTGGCGCATCGAGAGGTCGTCGGCTAGCTCCACGCAGGCGTCGACACTGGCGTCGCGGTATCCCTCGATCCCCTCGTGGATTGTCAAGGCGAGCATCTCGACGCGGGGGTCGCGACCGAACACGTCGTCCAAGATCGTCGTCAGCGCGACGCTGTCTTTCCCGCCGGAGAGGCCGATCACCCAGCGGTCGGGGTCATCGGGGGTCGCGTCCGGGTCGAGGAGGCCGTCGTCGCGGACCCGACGCTTCACGCGCTTCTCGACCGACTGCCGGAGGTGTTCGCCACAGAAGTGGGCCCCGGAGTAGGCGGCGTGGTGGATCGCGTCGGCCCCGCACTTGTCGCACTCCATCGGTGTCGGGTTGCGGTCGCGCGGGGATACCCGTTTCGGGCTCCGTCGGACGGTCGCGCCGGACAACCGCCGGTCGGTTGTCGCCGGTTCCGACACCGGTTTGTCGCCGGCCCGCCGCGGATCGCCGTGAGCGATTCCCCGACCGGGGTCGACCGCGACCCCGACCTGCGACCCCTGCGAGAGAACCCACCGGCGGAGAGCCGCCGGACGCGGCTCTGGCGATACGGGTTCAACCTCCTCCCCGCGTACCGGGGCACCGGGGCCCGGGTCGACCACATCGCCGCCGGCTGGCGGTACGTTCGGATCCGGGTCCCGTTGAACTGGCGCACCCGCAACGCGGTCGGCACCATCTTCGGCGGCAGCATCTACGCCGCCGTCGACCCGGTGTACATGATGATGCTCCGCCGGGTCCTCGGCGACGAGTTCACGGTGTGGGACAAGTCGGCCGCGCTTGAGTTCATCGAGCCCGGGCGCGACACGCTGTACGCCGAGTTCGAGCTCCCGGCGGCAGAGACCGAGTCGATCCGCGAGGAACTCGACGCGGGCGAGTCGACCGACCGCGAGTACCTCGTCTCGCTCGTCGACGAGGGCGGGAGGGTCCACGCCGCCTGCGAGAAGACGCTGTACGTCCGCCGCGACGAGTGAGAGACCGTCGGCAGAGGCGGGCTCGGCTCAGTCGTCGGCCGCGCGCGCGACGGTGTCGAGCGGCGACACCGAGATGACCAACCGGTCGTCGGCGGTGGTGCTGACCATCTTCGACTCGGCGAAGCGGCTTCCGTCCGCTCGGAGCCCCGTGCTCGTCCCGCTCCATCGCTCTCCTTCGGTCACGGCCGGGATGATGTGCGTGCGGATGTGCTCGACCTCGGGGTCCGGGTGGACCCGCTGCCACGGTTCGCCCTCGAGCTCCTCGGGGTCGTACCCGTACAGGGCGCCGTACTCCTCCCCGACGAACTCGAAGGTCCCGTCCGGGCTCACGGTACAGACGCCGTCGAGGGCGACGTCTCGGGGGCGACCGTCCTCGAAGCCGGCGTCGAAGCGCCCGGACTCGCCAGCTTCGGCGCGCTTGACGCGCCGGAGCAGCGCGGTGTAGCCGTCAGCTCCCCCGTGCTTCGAGACGTAGTCGCTGACGCCCGCGCGGACCATCTCGGCCGCGATCTCGTCAGGCCTGGTCGCCGAGAAGAGCAGGAACGGGAGCTCCGGTTCGACCTCGCGCGCCGCCGAGAGCAGTTCGACGCCCGTCAGGCCGGGCATGTCGTAGTCGCTGACGACGCAGTCGAACGACTCGCGCTCGACGCGGCGGAGCGCCTCGCGGGGGTCCGTCTCGACCGCAGTCTCGCAGTCGAGGTCGTCGTCTCGTTCGAGGTACGTCGCCACGAGCCCGGCCAACCCCGGTTCGTCGTCGACGCACAGGAGGCGAAACGTGTCCGTCATAGCGAGCCCTCGACGAGTGGCGTACTTATCCGTGATCGTTCGATGTTCAGGACTGAGAATCGCAGGTGAGACCGGTCGCTACGCCGTCGCGCCGGCGACGAGCGCCTCCTCGACCGTCTCGACGAAGCGGTCGGGGTGTTCGACGTGCGGGAGTAGCCGCGCGCGGTCGAAGACGACGAGCCGCGCGTCCGCCGCGTCGGCGAGCTCGCGGCCGTCCGTCAGGGGGCTGACGGTCGCCTCCCGGCCCCAGACGATCGTCGGCGGCACGTCGAAGTCGGCGAGCGCCGCGGCGAGGTCGATCTCGCTGTTGAGCGTGCCGGAGACGAACGACGCGGGCGCGAACCGCGCGTTCTCGACGTGGGTCGTGCGCCACTCGTAGTCGGTCCACTCCGCGCTCGGGTTCGCGGGGTCGTCGTAGCCGTGGTCGGCGTTGAAGTAGCGGATCGACGGCTTCGACGTGATGACGTTGAACAGCGCCCGCCCGACGAGGGGCGCGCGGAGCAGTTCGCGGAGCCACCCCTTCGCCGGGCTCGGCCCGGCGGTCGCGGTCGGGCAGACCCCGAGGAACCCGCTCAGCTCGACGCCGCCGCCCGCGTCGTCGACCGCGGCGGCCGCGTACGCGGCCGACAGCGAGGAGGCGACGACGGCCGCCTCGTCAAACTCGGCGAGGAAGTCGTGGACGAAGTCCTCGTACAGCGCGGCGGAGTACCGCAGCGGCGGCCGGTCGGAGCGCCCGTACCCGGGGAAGTCGGGCGCGACGACGTGGTAGTCGGCCGCCAGGTCGTCGAACACCGCGCGCCACTCGCCGGAGGACCCGGCGGCGTTGATCCCGTGGAGCAACACGAGCGTCCGGTCGTCCGGGTCGCCCGCCTCGGTGTAGGCGACGTTCATCCCGCGCCAGCGGAAGGTGCCGTCGTCGCCGTCGAGCGGTGACTCCAGTTCGCCCTCGTATTGGAGGCCGGTGTTGATGGCGGCGATCGCGCCGACGCCGAGGGCGGCGCTTCCGAGGAGGTTCCTGAGCTTCATGCGAAACTGTTGGTTCGCTGGCGACTTATACCCGTGGGACGCGGCGGTACGGTGGGATCGATTCCGCGGTCGTCGTCGGGAGCCGCGGACGATCGCCGCGGTCACCGTCGAGGGGCGTAGACGATCGCTGCGGCCGCCGTCGGAGCTCCGTAATCAGTCGTCGCGGTCGCCGTCGGTCGCGTCGTCGACGCAGTCGGCGATCGGCCCCACGATCGCCTCCGCGACAGCGTACGGGTCGGTCTCACGGTCACGGACCCGCTCCGCGAGGCGGTCGATCCCGCCGCGACGCTCGATCTCGGCGGTCGCGAGCGCTCCCACGTCCGCCCGCACGAGCGTCCGGATCTCCTCGGCGTACCGGCGTCGCTCGGTCGTCTCGATCTCGCCGGAGTCGCGCAGGTACGTCGCGTGCGCGTCGAACGCCTCGATCAGCGAGTCGACGCCGTCGCCGCTGTTCGCGACGGTCTCTAACACCTCGGGCGTCCACGAGTCGGCGGCGTCCCCAGAGCGGTCCCCCTCGGCCGCCGCGTGACCGCCGTCGTGAGACTCCGCCGCGTGACCGCCGCCGGTCGGGGCCGTCGGGGTCGCGCCGTGGTGGCCGGCACCGCGGCCCGTCGTGCCCCCCTCGCGGCGGTGGACCATCTCCTCTAGCTCGGCGACGGTCCGCTGTGCGCCGTCCATGTCGGCCTTGTTGACGACGAAGACGTCGCCGATCTCGAGGATGCCGGCCTTCAGCGTCTGGACGTCGTCGCCGGAGCCGGGCTGGACCAGCACCGCGACCGTGTCGGCCGTGCGGACCACGTCGACCTCGTTCTGGCCGGCGCCGACGGTCTCCAGCACGACGATGTCCTTCCCGAACGCGTCGAGCGCCTTCACCGCGTCCGCGGTCGCGGTCGAGAGGCCCCCAAGCTGGCCGCGCGCGCTCATCGAGCGGAAGAACACGTCCATGTCGCCGACGTTCGACCCCATCCGGATGCGGTCGCCGAGGACGGCGCCGCCGGTGTACGGCGAGGAGGGGTCGACCGCGATCACGCCGACCGTGTCGCCGCGCTCGCGGTAGGTCGCCGCCAGCTTGTCGACGAGCGTCGACTTCCCCGCGCCGGGCGAGCCCGTGATCCCGATCACGTCCGCGCCGCCGGTGTGCTCGTGGAGCGCGGAGACGATCGCCCGGTACCCGGGAGTCCGGTTCTCGATCTTCGTGATCACGCGGGCGAGGGCGCGGTGGCTCCCGGAGAGGAGGTCCTCGACGAGCGCGGCGTCCGCGTCGGAAAGCGTCGGGGCGTCGGCGAACGCGGGTGCGTCCGGCCCGCCCATCTACGCGCGCTCCGGGACGTTGTTCCGGATGAACTCGATCGTCTCCTCCATCGGCGTCCCGGGGCCGAACACCTCGGCGACGCCGAGCTCCTTCAGGTCGGCCTCGTCCTCGTCCGGGACGATCCCGCCGACGAGGACCAGCGTGTCGTCGAACGCGTCGTACTCTTTGAGCCCCTCGATAACCTTCGGGATGAGCGTGTTGTGCGCGCCCGAGAGGATCGAGATGCCGAGCACGTCGACGTCCTCCTGGACCGCCGCCTGGACGATGTCCTCCGGGGCCCGGTGGAGCCCGGAGTAGACGACCTCGAAGCCGGCGTCGCGGAACGCCCGCGCGATCACGTGTGCGCCCCGGTCGTGGCCGTCGAGCCCGACCTTCGCGACCAGACACCGGACGGCCCGTTCCTGCTGTTCGGCGCTCATGCCATACGATGAGTCGCGTG
Organism: Halorubrum miltondacostae; assembly: GCF_041379815.1. Lineage (NCBI taxonomy): Archaea > Methanobacteriati > Methanobacteriota > Halobacteria > Halobacteriales > Haloferacaceae > Halorubrum > Halorubrum miltondacostae. Next base: position 442,050 of record NZ_JBEDNY010000002.1, on the reverse strand, counting down.
TCGGTTTGATTCTAACGGAAGAACAGGAAGGTTCGCTCGGCGTCGGTCCGGCTCCGCGCTGCGCGGTCAGGGCGAGCGGGATCCGCGACCGACGCGTTGAACGCGGCGGCGACCGTCGGACGTCGCATGACCGACGACGCCCACTCCGGTCGGCTCCCCGCCGAGACGCGGATCGGTCGCGCGGCGCTCCGAGTCGTCGACCTGGACGAGACGACCGCGTTCTACCGGGACGTGGTGGGGCTCTCCGTCCTTGACCGCGATGAGGAGCGCGCCGCGCTCGGGGTCGACGGGTCCGTCCTGCTCGTCCTGAGACGCGACGCCGACCGCCCCGCCAGGAACCGGACCGACGCCGGCCTCTTTCACACCGCGTTCCGGGTGCCAACGCGGGCCGCACTCGGGGAGGCGCTGGGACGCGTGCGCGAGCGCTGGCGGCTCGACGGCGCGTCCGACCACCTCGTCAGCGAGGCGCTGTACCTCGACGACCCCGAGGGGAACGGCGTGGAGATATACCGCGACCGCCCCCGCGACGCGTGGCCGACCGACGGGGACGGGTCGGTGCGGATGGCGACCGACCCGCTCGACGTCGAGAGCGTCGCCGCGGCCGCGGGCGAGTCTGGCCTCGTCGACCGCGCGCCGCTCGACACCGATGTGGGGCACGTCCACCTCGAAGTGACCTCGCTGTCGGCGTTCGAGGCGGTGTACGTCGAGGGGCTCGGCTTCGAGACCGGAATGCGCGGGCCGGACGTCCGGTTCGTCGCGGCCGGCGGCTACCACCACCACCTCGGCGCGAACACGTGGCGGGGGCGGACGACGCCGGCGGCGGGACGGGGGCTGGCGTGGTTCGAGGTCGTTGTCCCCGACGCGGGGGCGCTCGACGCGGTACGGGCGCGACTCGACGCGGTCGCGGCCGAGCGCGACGTCGAGTTCGCCGTCACGGAGCGCGGAGACGGGATCGCCGTCACCGACGCCGACGGGATCGAGGTCCGGGTACGGACGGCGTAGCCGACCGCCGCGGACCGACCCCGGGACTGCGGGCCGGTCAGCTGACGATCGTCCGGAGCGTCGACTCGGTCAGGAAGGCGGTGATCCCGAGCGCCTCGGCCGTCATCCACCCGAGGAACACGGCGTACATCGCGAGGAAGACGTACCCCTCCTCGGTGGAGATCTCGAAGTCCGTCGCGGACAGCACCACGACGACGAGCGTCGTATAAAATAGGAACAAGAGTAGGGGGACGGAGGTGAGGAACCCGATCGACACGCCGCCGGCGAGGATGACGCCGATCGGCAGCGCCGCGACGAGATTGAACGTGTTCGTCCCGAAGACGTTCGCGACGGCCGCCCGCTTGTCGCCCGCCTGTCCCATCTTCACGCCGACGAGGAGGTCCGGGAACGAACTCAGCACAGACAGCACGGTCACGGAGATCAGGAACGGCGGCGCGCCGAGCGCGTCGGCGACCTGAAGCGTCATGCCGATCATCGACTCGACGCCGACGAGCACGACGGCCAGCCCGCCCGCGAACAGGCCGAGCTGCTTCGGGACGTTCGTCGACTCCGCCCGCGTCCGGTCCGACGCGCCGCTCTTGCCGCCGACGAGCAGGACGACGTACACGCCGTACAGCACCAGGAGTCCGACGCCCATCTGCGGCGTGATCCGAGCGAGCTCCCGCCCGTCGGTGCCGAGGACGCCGAGGGCGATCACGCCGAAGAGCGCGAGCACCGCGACGGTGTAGAAGATGGCGTCGCGGTAGACGATCCCCTGCGTCGTCGTCGTGTCGCCGCTGGTGATGGCGACGGCGGCCGGGATGACCAAGATGTTGAACACCGCCGTGCCGATGAGCGCGCCGGCGCCGACGCCGAACTCGCCGAGGACCAGGACGGAGATCACGATGATCGCGAGCTCGGGGAACGACGTCGCGGCCGCGACGATCAGACCGCCTTGGATCGCCTGCGAGACGCCGAAGTGGTCGCTGATCTTCGAGGTCGTGGACTCGACGACGTTCGCGCCCTTCCAGGTTAACAGGAAGCCGGTCAGGCCGAGCGCGACCCAGACGACAAGCGACTGGTCGCCGATGAGTTCGGAGAGTATCGTCACCGTGCGATCGGTGCGCACGGAGCCGATTAGTGATTCCGGAAAGTCGGGCCGAGGCGGTCGGCGCTGCGTCGGTCCGCCGTACGGCGCCCGCAACACGTGGCGACCGCATCGCGTCGAGGGGCGTTCCGGATCTCCGAGCGACTGTCGAGGAACGCTATCCGAACTTGCCCGTGATGTAGTCCTCGACGCGCTGCTCTTCGGGGTCCTCGAAGATCTTCGCGGTGTCGTCGTACTCGACCAGCTCGCCGCCGGTGAGGAACACGGCGGTCCGGTCGGAGATCCGCGCCGCCTGCTGCATGTTGTGCGTGACGATGATGACCGTGTACTCCTCCGCGAGGTCGTCGATGAGGTCCTCGATCTTCGAGGCCGCGACCGGGTCCAGCGCGGAGGTCGGCTCGTCCATCAGGATGACCTCCGGGTCCGGCGCGATGGCGCGGGCGATACAGAGCCGCTGCTGTTGCCCGCCGGAGAGTTCGAGCCCTGAGGAGTCGAGCTGGTCTTTCACCTCGTCCCACAGCGCCGCGCCCTTCAGCGACTCCTCGACGCGCTCGTCGACGTCGCCGTCGAACCCCTGGATCTTTAGCCCGTACGCGACGTTGTCGCGGATCGACTTCGGGAACGGGTTCGGCTTCTGGAACACCATCCCGATCTTGCGGCGGAGCGCGACGGGATCGACGTCGGCGTCGTACACGTTCTTGCCGCCGAACTCGACGTCGCCGTCGACCCGGCAGATCTCGATCATGTCGTTCATCCGGTTGATACACCGAAGGAACGTCGACTTCCCGCAGCCGGAGGGGCCGATGAGCGCGGTGACGCGCTTCTCGGGGATCTCCATCGTCACGTCGTCGATCGCCTGCTCGTCGCCGTAGTAGACGTTCAGGTTCCGCGCCGCCACCGCGGTGCCGGCGGTCGTCGCCGCCCGGTCGTCGTTCGAGTCCGCCTGTACCTCCGTCGTGATGAGCGAGTCGTCTGATCTGGTGTTACTCATGTTAGCTCCCTCGTTCCGCGCGGTTACGCAGCAGAATCGCCGTCCCGTTCATGCCGACGAGGATGAGAAGCAGCGTGATAACGCCTGCGGCGACGACGCCGTACCGGAAGTCGGCCTGCGGGAGGCCGGCCCACGTGTAGATCTGCATCGGCATGGCGCTGAACCGGCTGAACAGGCTGTCCGGCGCTCGGAACACCGTCGTCGCCGCGCCGATCATGATCAGCGGCGCAGTCTCCCCGATGGCCCGACCGAGCGCGAGGATCGTCCCCGTGAGGATGCCCGGCATCGCCTCGGGGAGCACGACGTTCTTCGTCGTCTGCCAGCGCGTCGCGCCCATGGCGTCGGAGCCGCGCCGGAGGTCGTCCGGCACCGACCGGATCGCCTCCTGCGCGGAGATGATCGTGATCGGGAGGATGAGCAGCGAGAGCGTCAGCGCCGCCGTCACCGCCGTCCCGATGCCGAGCCCGAGGAGGTTCGCGAACAGCCCCAAGCCGAGCAGCCCGTAGACGACCGACGGGACCGCCGCGAGGTTCGCGATGTTTACCTGAAGGATCCGCGTCAGCGTTCCGAGCGGCCCGCTTCCCGGGGTGTACTCCTCGAGGAAGACGGACGTGCCGACACCGAGGGCGAACGACAGCACGGCGACCAGCGCGATGATGATGACGGAGCCGACGATGGCCGGGTACAGCCCCGCGTCGGTCGGCGTCCGAGACGGTGCGTTCGTGATAAACGACCCGTCGAGCCACGGGTCGGGGGCCGGGACGCCCCACGCCTCGACAATCAGGGCTCCGGCGATCACGCCCGCGCCGAGGAGGAGCGGGAGCCCGAGGCCGACGAGCCCCTCGCCGGCGTCGACCACGCGCGAGACGTACACCGCGGTCGGCACGCCGGTCAGGACGAGGACGAGGAGGACCGTGGGGCCCGGGAGCCCGACGCCAGCGGCGAGAAACCCGCCGGCGGTCGCGACGGCGAGCGGGAGGCCGGCGACGAGGGCCGCGACGGTGCGACCGCTGCGCTCGGCGACGAGGAGCCCCCCGGCGGCCGCGACCGGGACCGCAACCGTCCAGAGGTAAATGAGGACGTCGGAAGGGTACGTGGCGACCACGTCGCGGAGGACCACCGCGGCGATCAGCCCGGCGAGGGCGACCGGGACCGCCGCGGTCTGCGCCCGGGGGGTCGATCGACGCCCGCCGATCGCGTACAGCCCGACGGCCGGGAGGACGCCGAGCGTGTACGCGAGGAACCACAGCAGCGGGTCGAACACGAGGAACAGCGTGCCGACCGCGAGCCCGATAGCGGCCCCGCCGACGAGCCGACCGAGGAGCCCGAAGCCGACCGCCCCGGCGCGGCCGCCGCTCCCGACGTACGCGAGGTACGCCAAGACCGGTGCGGCGACGACGAAGAGATACGCGAGCTGCCAGTTGAGTCGGGGGATCGGTGCGATGAACGCCTCAATCGCGGTGAACAGCGCGGCGACGGCGACAAGGCCACCGCCGAGCGCACCGAGCGCGCGTCGGGTGACCTCGCGGTCGTTGGCGCTGTACAGGCAGAACGCGAGGAAGGGCACGACGAGCGTGAGGAAGTACGTGAGCAGCCACTCGGGGCTGGCGTTCGCGAGGTCGAAGGCGTCGATGGCGACGTACACCAGCAGGACGCCGAGGGCGACGAGGCCGAACACGCTCGCGCCGAACGAGAGGTACTCGAAGACGATCCCGCGGACCCGGCTGACCTCGCCGAACCCGTCCGCGTTCGCGTTGTCGGTCGCCATCAGTACTCCTCCCGGTAGCGTTGCGCGATGATGTCACTGAGTATGTTCATAACGAGCGTGACCGCGAACAGCGCGAGGCCGAGCGCGAACATCGAGTTGTACGGGAGCGTCCCGCCGGTGAGGTCGCCGCCGGTGATCTGGACCATCGCGACGGTGATGGTCATCCCGGACTCTAAGAGGACGTCGGCGGGGTTGACGAAGGGGATCCCGAAGAGCGCCTGCTGGACTTCGGGCATCCGCGCCTGGGCGCCCATCGCGACGACGACGATCATCGTCTCGCCGATGGCGCGGGAGACGGCGAGGATGTACGAGGAGGCGATCCCGGAGATCGACGCCGGGACGACGATCCCGGTCGACACCTCGAACTTGGTCGCGCCGAGCCCGTAGCCGGCCTGTCGGAGCTCGTCCGGCACGGCGCTCATCGCGTCCTCGGAGATCGACGACACCATCGGGATGGTCATGATGCCGACCATGATCGACGCCGACAGCGCGTTGAAGGTGCTCATCTCCGGGAACAGCGTCGCCTTCAGCGCCGGGGTGACGTACACGAGCGCGAAGTACCCGTACACGACCGTCGGGATGCCGGCGAGGATCTCCAGGAGGGGTTTCAGGATCGACCGGGCGTTCGGCGTGGCGTACTCGCTGAGGTAGATGGCGGTCAGCGTTCCGACCGGGATCGAGATGAGCGCCGCCGTGATCGTCACGACGAGCGTCCCGATCAGGAGCGGGATGATACCGAACGCCTGGCCGCCGCCGGCCGGGTTCGGGCTCCAGTTGGTCCCGGTGAGGAACTCGAGTATCGAGATCGATCTGAAGAACACCACCGCGTCCGACAGGAGCGTGACGAAGATCGCGGCCGTCGTGAGCAGCGTGATCGCGGCACACGCCGCGAACAGCCCGCCGTAGGTACCCTCCCGCAGTCGTTTGAGCCCGTCCCGCCGGGTCAGGTCCGGACTCTCTGTGCTGTCAGTCACGAACGGTGGGGTATCGAACGCTGTCGTAAATCAATACACCGGTTCATCGCGCCGGCTCAGCCCTGGGCCTGTTCGATCGCGTCTTCGAGCTTCTGCAGTTGCGCTTCCTGCGTCTCCTCGGTCGCGGGCACGTACCCGACATCGTTGGCGACGAGCTCCTCGTTCGTCGTCTGCTCGACGAAGTAGCGGGCGAACTCCGCGATGTGCTCCTCGGCCAGCGAGGAGATGGACGCGTAGGTGTACAGCGGCCGGGAGAGCGGCGTGTACTCGCCGGAGGAGGCGGTCTCGAGGCTCGGCTCGACTGGCCCGTCGCCGTCGTCGATCCCGAGCGCCTTCAGCTGGTCGGGGTTCTGGAAGTAGTACGCGAAGCCGAAGTAGCCGATCGCGTACTCGCTCCCGGAGACGCCCTGGGCGATCGTGTTGTCCTGCTCGGTCGCCTGGTACTCGCCGGTGTGGCCCTCATCTTCGAGGATCGCCTCGATGAAGTAGTCGTACGTGCCGGAGGTGTCGGCCGCGCCGAACCGCTCGATCTCCTCGTTCGGGAACTCGTCGCGGACCTCGTCCCACGTCTGGGCGGGGTCGGACTTCCAGATCTGGGCGAGCTCCTCGGTCGTGAGCGAGTCGATCCAGTCGGCGTCGGGGTTGACGACGACGGTGAGCGCGTCGGTCGCCGCGATCAGCTCGACGTACTCGACGCCGTTGTCCGCGCACAGCTCCTCCTCCTCGGGCTGGATCGGGCGGCTCGCGTTGTTGAAGTCGGTGTCGCCCGTACAGAAGAAGTTCGAGAAGCCGCCGCCCGAGCCCGTGGGGCTGATGTCGGGGTCGACGCCGGGGTGCTCCGCGGCGAAGTCCTCCATGACGGCGCTCATCAGCGGGAAGACGGTGCTCGAGCCAGCGATGTTGATCGGACCCGACAGCGAGTCATCCCCGCCGTCGGAGCCGTCGCCGCCGTTCCCGCTCTGCGTACAGCCGGCGAGGGCCAGCGCCCCCGCGCCGGCGAGCGCCGAGAGCGATTTCCGCCGTGTGATCGCCGCGGTGTCCGCGTCGTGGCTGGAAGCCATCACCCGTGTCTGGGCGAGTTCCGGTTAAGTAGTATGCTATGAACGGTACAGGGGGGCGCATACGGCCGGGTAAAGCTATGCGCCAGTATATATTCTATATAGAGCTATATACTTTTGCGGACTGCGGCCGTGAGACGGAGGCGAACAGGCTCAGACGGTCCCGCGGCGGCGGCTCCGACCGCAAACGGGGACGTGGTTTTAAGTACCCGTGCCGGGAGAAGCCGGACGAATGACCCCTCCCACGACAGACGAGCCGCCGGCGCCGACGGCTTCCCGGGAAGAGGCATGGGTGGCTCACGCCGCGCTCCTCGACGCCGCGCGGAACGCGACCGACGAGGACGCCGCGTACCGCCGCCCGATCGAGTCGATAGAGCGGGGCGCGGCGCTCGACGACGAGGGCGTCGCCCTGCTCCGGGACGCGCTCGTCGACTACCTCGGCGACGCGCCGGTCCGCGACCGCGCCCCCGGACGGGCCCTGTTGCGGCGCACGGACGAGGCGGGCGCGCAGTCGCGGCGCGCGTAGGTCGCCGGTCGCGAACGGGAGCGGCCGAGCGTCAGCGACCGGCGTCGACCGCCTCGATCAGCAGCTCCGCCACGTCGACGATCTCGATCTGGTCCTCGAAGTCCCCCGTCTTCCGCCCGTCCTCGAACATCGTCGTACACATCGGACAGGCGACGACGAACTTCTCGACGGCCGCGCCCGCGTCCGTGTCTTCGACCGCCTCGCGCAGGCGCTCCTCGCTCGGCTTGACCTCTTCTTCGTGTTCGGTCCAGAGCCCGCCGCCGCCGCCGCCGCAGCAGAACGAGTCGTCCCGCGACCGGGGCATCTCGTGGAGGTCGGCGCCGGTCGCTCTGATCAGCTCGCGGGGGGCCTCGTACTCGTCGTTGTACCGCCCGAGGTGACAGGGGTCGTGGTAGGTGACGGTGTAGTCGAGCTCGTCGCCGGAGAGGCCGAGCCGACCCTCGCTCACCAGCTCCTCGACCACCTGCGTCCAGTGGAACACGTCGACCGCGCCGTCGGCGTTCCACGGCTCCTCGCGGTCGAAGGGCATCATCGGGTCGTCCGCGAACTCCGCGAAGTCGACCTCGGGGTACTCGTTTTTGATCGTGTTGTACGAGTGTGGGTCGGTACAGACGATGTTCTCGAACTCGCAGTCGGCGAACGTCTCGACGTGGTGGCCGGCGAGCTCGAGGTAGAGGAACTCCTCGCCGATCCGGCGGATGTCGTTGCCGTCCGTCTTCTCGTCGTCGAAGAGGATGCCGAACGAGACGTCGGCCTCGTCGAAGAGGCGGGCGAGCGCCCGCGCCACCTGCTTGTTCCGGTCGTCGAAGCTCGGGTAGTCGCCGACGTACCAGAGGTACTCCACTTCGGTCTCGCGGGCGTCCGGGACCGGAACGTCGTCGAGGTCGTCGGCCCAGTCGCCCCGCTTCGACTGCGACTCGCCGAAGGTGTTCCGCTTGCCCATCACGTCTTGGAACACGTCTTGGAGGTTCGAGTCGACCGCCCCCTCGTCGACGAGTTGGCGGTTCATCTTCGTGAAGGAGGTGAGGTGTTCGATGTCGACCGGGCAGGCGTCCATACACGCCATACAGGACATACAGGACTCCATCGACTCGGCGTCGATGACGCCGCCCTCGTCGGCGACGATGGGAACGGTGCCGCCGTCGGCGGCGGTCCCGCCGTCCGTCGCCACCGCGCCGCCGGAGCCGGCCACCGGGTCGTCGCTCACCGACTCACGGTACGCCTTCAAGTCGAGGATGACGTTCCGCGGGTCGAGGTTGCGGCCGACCGTGTCGGCGGGGCAGGCGTCGGTACACCGCCCGCACTTCGTACACGCGTCGCCGTCCATCAGCTCCTTCCACGTGAAGTCGTCGAGCGACTCCGCGTTCGTGTGGTCGAGGTCGGCGGGGACGTTCGGGAGCCGCGCGCCCGCCTTCTCGTCGCGGGCGACGACGTTCGCGAACGACGAGAGCATGTGGAACGGCTTCGCGTACGGGATCCACGCGACGAACGCGAACGCCAGCAGCGAGTGGCTCCACCAGAGGACGCCGTACGCCGCCTCGGCGCCCGCGGCCGTGAGCCCGGCCGTCTGGAATGCGGTCGCGAGCGCCATCCCGACGAAGCTCACCGTCTCGGTCGCCCGCTGCGGCTGACCGACCATGCTCACGCCCTCGACGACGAAGCCGCCGACGCCGAGCAGGAAGAGAGTCCAGAGGAACGCCGCGTCCTCGAAGGAGGAGTGTTTGCTCCACAGCCGCCCCTCACGGGTCCGGTAGCGGCGGTACCCCGCCATCCCGACGCCGACAACGAACAGCAGCCCGAACGCGTCGACGGCGAACTGGTAGGCGAGGTAGAAGTCCCCGACCCAGAACGACTCCCCCGTGAGCGGGCGGTAAACGTCGATATCGATCCCGAGGATGGTCGTCGCGACGAGCAGGGTGAGGAAGCCCCACAGCACGAAGGTGTGCATCACGCCGGTGTAGAGGTCCCCGTCGAACTGGTTCTCGTTCGTGAGGACGGTCTTCGTCGCCCCGACCACCCGGCCGGGGAGGTTCGACAGCCGGTCGCGGGGGTCCGCGCTCCCGCGCGCGTACGCCGCGAACCGCGCGTACACGCCGTACAGGAAGACGAGGACCGCGACGGCGGCGAGCCAGTAGAACGCGGCCTTCCCCATCGGACCGATGGTCCAGAACGTCTCGCGGGTGGCCGCCTGTAAGGGAGTCATGATCGATCACCGGGATAGAGTCGGGTTAAAACTTGCCACAACGAGGAGTTCGCCGCGCGGCGTTCACGCGGCGCGACCGCCGGACTGCGCGGAGTCACGCGATCCGGACGATGGTCGCCGCGATCAGGGCCGCGGCGAAGGCCAGCGCCGGGGCGTCGACGCGGCGGAACGCCAGCCGCGGGAGCGTCGGGTTCCACGCAAAACACCGGGCGACGAGGGCGGTCCCGAGCCGGTCGGCCCGGGAGAACGCCCGCAAGAGGCCGCCGACCGCGACCAGCCGCATCCGCTCGCGGCGGGACCGCTCCGCGCCGAGTCGGGATCGGACCGCCGCCCGTGAGGCCGCGAGATCGCGTTTCAGTAGCGGCAGGAACCGGAAGACGAGCGCGACGCCGACGCCGAGGAAGACGCCCGCCCGTCCCGGGATCGTCCGCTGGAGCGCCGCGCGCGACTCCCGCACCGGAGTCGACCGCACGTACGCGGCCGCGACGACGAGCAACAGGAGGACACGGTAGCTCGCGAGTCCCGTCGCGGCGGCGCGCTCGACCCGAAACCACGGCGCGCCGACGGTCGCACCCGCGACGAGCGGGGCGAAGAGGAGGACGGGCAACGCGACGCGGTACCCCCACAGGTCCCGCGCGCCCCCGTCGGCGGCGCGCAGGCAGCCGACGGCGGCGAGCGTGAGGAGGGCGAGCCCGCGGGGCGTGGTGTAGGCGTACGCGGCGACCGCGAACCCGACCTGGACGAGCAGCTTCGACCGCGGGTCGAGCCGGTGAGCGAGCGAGCCGCCGGGGACGAACGAGAGCGTCATTCGGCCGGAGTCGCGAGCTCTCCGCCTTGGGGGACTCGCACGTCGAGTCCGGGCAGCGCCGAGATCGCCTCCGAAGGCGGCGCGTCGACCGCGATCCGTCCGCCTGCGAGGCCGACGATCCGGTCGGCGAGCGCGGCGACGTCGCGGAGGTCATGGGTGACGACGACGACGCTCGTCCCCCCCTGGTGAAGCGCCCGGAGTCGGTCCACGACTGATCGCCGCGCGGGCTCGTCGAGGCCGGTGAACGGCTCGTCCAACACGAGGTGGTCGGGCTCCATCGCGAGCGCGCCGGCGATGGCGATGCGCTCGCGCTCGCCCCCCGAGAGGGAGTCGATCCGTTCGCGACCCCGGCCGGTCATGTTCACCGCCGCGAGCGCGTCCGCGACGCGCCGGTCGATCTCGTCGTGAGAGAGCCCGAGGTTCTCCGGGCCGAACGCGACGTCCGCCCCGACGGTGGCGGCGACCAACTGGTCGCGCGGGTCTTGGAACACCATCCCGACCGCGGAGCGCGCCGCGACGAGGTCCTCGGCGACCGGAGTCCCGTTCACCGTTACGGTGCCGGCGTCCGGCTCGACGAGCCCGTTGAACGTCCGGACGAGCGTCGTCTTACCCGAGCCGTTCGCGCCGGCGACGACGAGGAACTCGCCGTCGGGGACGGTGAGCGACGCGTCGTCGACGGCGACGGTGGCGGCCGAGCCGTCGGAGTCGGCGTCCGCGCCGTCCCCGCCGCGGCCGTACCGGCACGTGACGCCGTCAAGCTCGATCACGCCGCGGCGATCGCGTCGGACCTGACGACGCCGACGGCGGCGGCGATCTTCAGGGCCTCGGCCGGCAGGAACGCGACCGCGCCGACGGTGATCGCCTCGATCGGCCCGAGCGACAGCACCAGCGCGAGGCCGGCGACCCCGAAGCCGTAGATGACGACGGTGCCGAGGACCATCGCACCGACGAGCGTCGGGAGGCCGACGGCGTCGAGGTCGCGCAGCGTCGCGCCGCGGTGGACGACCGCGCCGACGACCGCCGCGGCGACCGGGTACGACCAGAGGTAGCCGGCCGACTGGCCGACGAGTGCCCCCACGCCCGCCGAGCCGCCCTCGAAGACCGGTGCGCCGAGCGCCCCGGCCGCGAGGTAGAGGACGAGCGACGCCGGGCCCCAGACGGGGCCGAGGAAGATCCCGGCGAGGAAGATACCGAGCACCTGGAGCGTCACGTTCACCGGCGAGGCCGGATTGGGGAACGTGACGTACGCGAATGCGCCGACCAGCGCCGCGAACAGCGCGGCGCGGGCGAGGTTCGTCGCCGCCTCGTCGCCGACGAGATCGACGGACTCCGTGTTCGTTGCCATGCCTGAACGGTCTCGTAAACCCACTTCAACGTAGCGGTTTACGAACTTGGTGCGGGACGATGCGGGCGACCGGGTTCGTCGGAGGAGTACCGGGAGTGCCCGCCGATAATCCTCAGATAATAACGTTCATCCCCACTCGGCGCCCACGACGCGAGTATGCCGAAAATAAGCGTCGAGATCCCGGCGGAGCTGCTCGACGACCTCGACGAGCACGTCGGCGACGACGGAAAGTTCGTGAACCGCAGCGACGCGGTCCGCGCGTCGATCCGGAAGACGCTCGACCTGCTCGACGAGATCGACGCCCGACACGATCGCCTCGACGACGATTCCCCGTCGACCGCGGCGGGTTCCGGAAGGAGCGGGTCGGCGGGGGAAACCGATGAGTAGCCGGACGGCTGCCGACGACGCCGGCCCGTTCCGGACCGACCCGCTGGACCGGTCGGCGGTCGCGGCGGTGGCGCTCGTCACGCTGTTCACGGTCGCGCTCGGGACCGCGCAGCTCACCGCCGCGAAGGTGCTCGCGTTGCCGCTCCCGTTCTCGCTGCCGGTGGTCGGCGCGGAGATCCTGCTGCCGGGCGCCGCGCTCGCGTACGCGCTCACGTTCCTCGCCTCCGACTGCTACGCGGAGCTGTACGGCCGGCGGGCGACGCAGGTGGTCGTCAACGTCGCGTTCCTCGCGAACTTCCTCGTGCTGGCGCTGGTGTGGTCGACGCTCGCGGCGCCCGGGGTCGACCCCGAGGTGTCCGCCGCCTTCCAGACGGCGCTCGGACCGGCGGCGAACGTCGTCGCGGGCAGCCTGCTGGCGTACGTCGTGAGCCAGAACTGGGACGTGTTCGTCTTCCACGCGATCCGCGACCGTACGGGCGAGGCGATGCTGTGGCTCCGCAACATCGGTTCGACCGCCACGAGCCAGGCGATAGACACCGCCATCTTCGTCGGCGTCGCCTTCTACGCCGCCCCGCTCCTACTCGGCGTCGGGCCGGTGTTCGACCCGCCTGCGCTGCTCGCGCTCGGGCTGGGCCAGTACCTGCTGAAGCTCGCGATCGCCCTCCTCGACACGCCGCTCGTCTACCTGATCGTCGGCGCGGTCCGGAACTGACAGCGCCGACCGCGTTCGGCGTCGGCTCCGCTTCGCTCGCTGTTCACGCGACCGTCAGCGCCCGCGCCGGACGGTCGGGGAGGTCGACCGGGACCTGTTCGAAGGAGTCGCCCGCGTCGCGGGTGACGAAGAGCCCGCGGTTCGAGAGCGCCCAGACCGCTCCGGGGGCGCGACCGCGGGCCAACACGGCTCGATAGGTGCCCGCTCCCGTCGGGAACCCGCGGTCGTCGAGACGCTCGAACCGGCCGGCGTCGTCCACGGTTCCCCCGCCTTCTCCCCCGCCGCGACGATAGCGGTACAGGTGCGCCTCGCCGCGGCGGTGGGCCGCGGTCGCGCCCTCGGCCGCGCTGACCAAGGCGGTGTCGGGGTCGCCGGGGTCGACCGCGAGCCCCCAGACGTACCCGTGGTCGAGGCCGACGTCGGGGGCGCGCCACGAGTCGCCGCGGTCGTCGCTTTCGGCGAAGCCGTCGCCGGCGGCGGCGTAGACGCGGTCGGGGGCGTCCGGATGGGTCGCCATCGCGTGCGTGTCGCGGCGCGACCCCGGCGGTCGGTCGGTCCACGTCTCGCCGCCGTCAGTCGTCACGGCGAGCGCGCCCGCCTCGATGCCGACGAACCACCGCTCCGGGGCGGCCGGGCAGGGCTCGATCCACCGCACGTGGTGCGTGTCGGGTCGCGGCGGGAACGACCACTCGGACGCCGACGGGAGGTCGGTGAGCCCGCCGACCCGCCTCGCGGTCTCCCCGCCGTCTGCGGAGCGGTACACCCGCGAGGGTTCCGTGCCGACCCAGACGACCGTGGGGTCGTGCGGGCTCGTCGCGACCGCAGTCACCGCGTCCGGGCCGGACCCATCGGGGCCGAGCGTCGAGGCGGCCGTGCGCGTAAATCGCTCGCCGCCGTCGACGGAGCGGAACAGTCCCGCCTCGAACGTCCCCGCGAGGACGCGCGCCGGACCGGTCGCGCCGCCCCCGTCGTCGACATCGCCCCGGGCCGCGCCGGGCGTCGCAGAGAGGCACTCGACGCGCTGGCCGGAGAGGCGCGTCTCGACCGCGCCGGTCGCGGGGTCGACGACCCGGACCCCGTCGTCGTAGGCCGCGTAGATGCGCATATCTCGGCGTTCGCACAGCGGGGTGAAAAGCGTACGCCGGGGCGCCGCGGAGGCCGACGTCCCCGACACATCAGCGCGGCGGGCGTCGGCGGCCGGGTACCACGAGCGCAAGAGACTTACCGCCGCCTCCCGTGTGAAGGGTACGCATGGATCTTCGCGTTCAGGGGGACGTTCCCCCAGACCCGTTTCTCGGCGCGGCGGACCTCTTCGAGACCGAGCGCTCCGTCGACGCGCCGGTCCGCGTCGTCGTCCGCGACGACCCCGACGAGCGGACCTGGGCCGGCCACTACGACGATCACCACGTCCTGAACGTCTCCCGACGGGCCGCCACGAGCGCGATGGCGCGCGAACTGGCGATCCACGAGCTCTCGCACATGGCCCGCTACGAGGAGGGCCACCCCTCGCACCTCCAGTCCACGGAGGAGGCGCTGTACCTCGGCCTCGCGGGCGAGTCGGTCGAGCGGCGGAAGCTCGCGCACTGTTACCAGATCGCGAACCACATGAAAGACATCTACGCCGACGACATCACGCTCTCCGTGGCCCCCGCGGACAAGCTGCTCGGCTTCCTCGAGTCGACGCTGGCGGCCGCGGTCGCGGACCGCCCCGACGTGTCACGGACTGGGTCACCCCCGGTGACGGCGGGAGCCGACCCGGAGATAACGGCCGTCAACGCCGCGTTCGCGCTCGCGCTGGTGGAGCGACACGACATCGCCGGCCCCGACCACCGGATCTACGATCTGGCGCGGGCGGCCGGCAGCGACACGGACGCCGTCGACATCGACGCGTTCAAAGAGCGGTTCCTCGACCTCGGACACGACCCCTCGGAGAGCGACTACCGGAAGGCACTCGTCGCGGCCGCTCGCGCGTACGCTGTCTGAGATAGACTCGTCGACGTCTCGACGAAGTCGGAAATCCCCCTACCGGCGGCTCACTGCGAGTCGTTCTGCGCGGCGTCGCCGCCCGCGTCGGCCTCCGCCGCCCCGCTCTCGTCGGTCGAATCCGTGGCCTCCACCGGCGCGGTCGAGTCCGTCGCCACGGGGGTCCCGTCGAGGACGGTCACCCGCGCGGACATGATCCGCGTGTTGTCGACGCGCTCGATCCGGATCCGGATGCTGTCAAACTCGATCTCCTCGCCCTCCTCGACGAGCCGCCCGGCGCGGTTGAACACGAAGCCAGCGAGCGTCTCGAACTCCTCGCCCTCCGGGAGGTCGATCCCGAGGATCTCGTTGACCTCGTCGATGTTCACCTCGCCCTGGACGACCGCGACGTTCTCGTCGACGAACTCCACCGGGGCCTCCTCGTCGCCCTCCAGGATCTCGCCGACGATCTCCTCGACCATGTCCTCCAGCGTAATGATCCCCTCGGTGGTGCCGAACTCGTCGATGACCGTCACCATCTGGAGGCGGTTGTCCTGCATCTCCGCGAGCAGCTCGTCCGCGTTCTTCGACTCGGGGACGTGGAGCGTGGGCTTGACGACCCGTTCGAGGGAGGGCTGCCCCTCGGAGTAGCGCAGCTCGCGCACCAGGTCGCGCACGGTCACCACGCCGATGATGTTGTCGAGGTTCCCCTCGTAGACGGGGACGCGCTCGTGGTCGGCCTGGATACACGTCTCGATCGCCTCCTCGACGGAGTCCTCCTTCGCGACCGCCGTGACGTCGAGCCGCGGCGTCATCACCTCCTTGGCGATGGTGTTGTTGAACCGGAAGATGCGGTCGAGCATCTCCCGCTCCTCCTCCTCGATGACCCCCTCGCGCTCGCCCGTCTCGATGATGTCCTGGATCTCGTCGCGGGTGACGTACGTCGACTCGATGGCGGCCGAACCGCCGATGACGCTGTTGACCCCCTTGACGATGTAGTCGAAGAGGACGACGAGCGGGTAGAGCGCGTACTCCGAGGCCTTCAGCGGGCGGGCGATGCGGAGGGCCCACGACTCGGTGTTCTCGACGGCGTACGACTTCGGCGCGCTCTCGCCGAAGATCAGCACGAGCGTCGTGATCCCGAACGTCGTCGCCAGCACCGACTGCCCCCGCGAGAGATAGATCCCGAACAGCGCGGTGGCGATCGAGGTCATCGCCACGTTGACGATGTTGTTGCCGACGAGTATCGTCACCAGCAGTCGGTGGGGGTTCTGTTTCATGTCGCGGATCGTCTCCGCCCCCGTCACCCCCTCGTCGACGAGGCTGTCGATGCGATGTTGCTGCAGCGAGAACATCGCGATCTCCGACGAGGAGAAGAACGCCGAGAGCCCGACCAACACGGCGATCGCGGCGATGCCGAGAACGGTCACGATATCCTGGCCCGGCATCGGTATCTGGAGGACGTCGATCACCGGCGCGCTAGACGACAAGCCCATATTCGTTTGTCATCCGTCGGCCCGCGATTAAAGCGTTCCCTTCGGCAACCCTCACGCGGGCGGAGCGACCGGTCCGAGACGGCTCTGACCGGCCCCGACCGCGGGGTGCCGCTGTCGACACGATTACCCGTCTCGCGGGCGAATCGCGGGGCATGAGCGAGCCACAGATCACCCTGTACCGGCTTCAGGCGTGTCCGTTCTGCGAGCGCGTGGTCCGGACGCTGGACGAACTCGACCTGTCGTACCGGTCGCGGTACGTCGAGCCGATGCACTCAGAGCGCAACGTCGTCAAGCGCGTCTCCGGCGCGCGGAGCGTCCCGGCGATCGTCGACCGCGAGACCGGCGTCACCATGTCCGAGAGCGCGAACATCGTCGAGTACCTGAACGGGACCTACGGCGAGGGAGGTGCCTAGATGGTCGACTTCGACGTCGTCTCCCTCCCGGAGACCGACCACGTCGCCGAGGGCGACACCGCGCCCGACTTCGCGCGCCCGCTCGTGAACGACGAGTACTGGGAGGACCGCGCGCTCGCCGACGTCGTCGACGGGCCGACGCTCCTCCTCTTCCACCCGATGGACGGCGCGTTCCAGGGGACGTACCTCTACAACACGGTCGACGACCACGGGTGGAGCGACGACGTCGACGTCCTCGGCGTCTCCATCTCGACGCCGTACGCCCACAAGCGGCTGCTCGCCGACCGCGGCGACGGCGTACAGATCTTCTCGGACCCGGGCGCGGGCGTGATCGAGGAGTACGGCCTCGCGCACGACATCGACGGCATGACGGGGGTCACAGAGAGCCGCCCCGCGGTCTTCCTGCTCGATGCCGACCGCACCGTCGAACACGCGTGGGTCGCGAGCGAGCACCCGGAGTTCCCCGACGCCGAAGCGATCGACGACGCGGTCGCCGACCTCGTCGACTGATCCAACCGTCGCCGACTGACGCGATCACTGCCCGTCGCCCGCTTGCGCCGTCGCGACCGCCCGCGGCGGTGCGAGCACCGCGCACCCACTCGTCACCCTTTTTCAATTCCGCGTCGAACGGACGCCCGTGACAGCCGACACGAGCGACGATTCGGACCGAACCGACGAGCTACGCGCGGCGGCCGCCGCCGTCGACCGCGGGGACCTCGTCGTCTACCCGACCGAGACAGTGTATGGGCTCGGCGCAGACGCGCTCGACGCGGCCGCCGTCGAGCGCGTCTTCGACCTGAAGGGTCGCGACCGGTCGAACCCGCTCTCGCTCGGCGTCGCGAGCATCGACGACGCCCTCCGCTACACCCGCCCGACGGAGCGGGCGGTGGCGTTCGCCCGGGCGTTCCTCCCGGGACCGGTGACCGTCGTCGTCGAGCGCGGCGATCGCGTGCCGGACGCGCTCACCGCCGGCCGCGACCGCGTCGGGATCCGCGTGCCGGACCACGACCTCGCGCGAGCGCTCGTGGCCGAGACCGGCCCCCTCACGGCGACGAGCGCCAACGTCTCCGGGACCGGCAGCGTCACCGACCCCGATGACCTCGGCGAGCGGGTCCGCGAGGGGGTCGCCGCCGTGATCGACGGCGGCGAGACGCCCGGGACCGAGAGCACGGTCGTCGACCCCGCGGCGGGGACGATCCACCGACGCGGCGCGATGGCCGGGGCCATCGAGGCGTGGCTCGCGGACCCGCCGGTAGGGGAGTAAGAGCGTCTGCGAGGAAGGGTCGGCGCGTCAGACGGAGAGGTCGCCCTTCGCCTTGATCACGTCGAGGTCCTCGGCGTCGACCGTCTCGACGTCGAGCCAGTGGGGGACGTACTCGCGTTTGTCGTAGCGCTCGCGCTCGTCCTCGGTGCCGACGGTACACCAGAGCTGCGGCTCGTCCGGACCGTGCCAGCCGCCCTGGACGTTGATACCGAAACAGACCAGCTCCTCGCCGTCGTGCTCGATCACCGCGTCCTTCCGGATGTCGGGGTCGCCGCGGATGATGAGGTGTTTCATGCGCCGGGGTTCGCGTGTTCCGGGCTTAATCGCTTCGATACCGCAGATTGGGAGCGGGGGTCCGAGTCGCCCCGGGTTCACCACCCCGCGTCGAGGTCCTCGACGAGCGCGCCCAGGATCTCTCGGGTCGTCGCCTCGACGATCGGTTCGAGCGCGTCCGGGTCGCTGTTCGTCGGGTCGCCGAGCCCGCCCAGCTCGGTCACCTGATCGAAGTACTCGTAGCTCCAAGTGCGCGGCATCTCGTCGGCCTCTTGCGGCTCCTTCTTCCCCGCCCGAACGAGGTCCGGCCGGTACAGCTCGACGAAGCTCGTCTCGTGGTCGCCGGCGTGACCCCACCCCTCGCCGTACGCCTCCTTCAGGTCCTCTCGCGCGAAGTCCGTCCAGTGGACGAAGTGGACCGTGAGGTCGGTGTCGCGGCCCAGCCGGTCGGCGGCGATCGACAGCGGCTCCCGGTTCCCGCCGTGGGTGTTCAGGATGAGGAGCCGCTCGACGCCGTGTTCCGCGACGGACTCGCCGATCTCGCGGACCACGTCAACGTACGTCCCCGTTGAGAGAGTGATCGTCCCCGGGAACCGCATGTGGTGTTCCGACTGGCCGTACGGGAGCGGCGGGAGTCGCAGCAGGTCGAGGTCGAACCCGCCGGCGGCGTCGACAAGCTCCGCGGTCAGGTGGTCCGCGCGGAGCGTGTCGGTCGACACGGGGAGGTGCGGCCCGTGCTGCTCGATGCTGCCGGTCGGGAGGACGGCGAAGTCGACCTCGTTGATCGCGGCCTCGGCGTCCTCCCACGTCATGCCGAACAGGTCGGCGTCCGTCTCGGGCATGGCGGCGATCCGGAGCCGGGCGAGGAAAGGTTCGGGGTAGCGGCGACCGCGTCAGCCGGAGTAGTAGTACTCGCCGTCGCGCTTCTGCTGGCTGTCAAGCTGCGACCCCGGCTTGTTGATCCGGGGGCGGCCGGTGCGCTCGTCGCGGCGGAAGGTGATCTCGAGGTCGGCGAGGAACTCGTTCATCCCGTCGCGCATGTCCTGCGGCGGGGCCGCCCGCCCACGTTCCGCCGGCTCTCCGTCGAACACCATCAGGCGATCGGCCAGCAGGTCGATCATGTAGATGTCGTGGTCGATTACCATCACCGTCGCGTCGTGGTTCTCGGCGTACCGACGGATCGCGGTGGTTGCCCGGACGCGCTGTTCCACGTCGAGGTGAGCCGAGGGCTCGTCGAGCAGGTAGAGATCGGCGTCGTCGGAGAGGCACGCGGCGATGGCGACGCGCTGGCGCTCCCCGCCCGAGAGGTCGGCGAGGTTCTGCTCCATGACGCGCTCTAACTGGAGCGGCTGGGCGATCTCGGTGTTCCAGTAAGAGGAGCCGAATTCGTCGGTGATCGACGAGAGGAAGGCGTCGACCCGCATGTGCTGGTCGATGTCGATGTACTGCGGCTTGTAAGAGATGTCGAGGGCGAAGTCGAGCTCGCCCTCGTCGGGCTCCAAGTCGCCCGTGAACAGCTGCGCGAGCGTGGACTTCCCGATCCCGTTCGGCCCGACGACGCCGAGCACCTCGGAGCGGTTGATCGCGCCGCCCTCGACGCGGAGCTCGAACTCCCCATCGCCGTACGACTTCCGCAGGTCGGGGTACTCGATCAGCGTCTCGCTCCGGGAGGCGACCCGCGGGGCGTGCTCCTCGAAGGTGATCGCCGACGGGCGGATCCGCATGTTCTCGTTGTCGAGGTACCCCTTCAGGTACTCGTTGATCCCCTTGCGGACCGACTTCGGGTCGGTGATGACCCCGTACGCGCCGGGTTCACCGTACGCGACGTGGAGGGTGTCCGCGAGCAGGTCGAGGATGGCGAGGTCGTGCTCGACGACGAGCATCGACCGGTCGGCCGCGTCGTCGTCCGCGAGCTCGCGGATGAGCCGGGCGACGATCATCCGCTGGCCGATGTCGAGGTACGGCGTGATCTCGTCGAGGAAGTAGAAGTCGGCGTCGCGGGCGAGACACGCCGCGATGGCGACGCGTTGGAGCTCGCCGCCGGAGATGGAGTCGATGTCTTGGTCCATCACCGGACGGATGTTGAGGCGGTCGACGAGGTCGTCGAGCGCGCCGCGCTCGTCGGTGCGCTCAAGCAGTTCGCGGGTGTTGCCGTCGAACTGGTTCGGGATCTGGTCGACGTACTGCGGCTTGCGCGCCACCGTCACGTCGCCGTCGCGGAGCGATTCGAGGTAGTTCTGGAGGCCGGTGCCGCGGAAGCGGTCGAGGACGCGTTCCCAGTCGCCGTCGGC
Organism: Halorubrum miltondacostae; assembly: GCF_041379815.1. Lineage (NCBI taxonomy): Archaea > Methanobacteriati > Methanobacteriota > Halobacteria > Halobacteriales > Haloferacaceae > Halorubrum > Halorubrum miltondacostae. The sequence goes on along the minus strand of NZ_JBEDNY010000002.1, from coordinate 421,490 downwards.
GGCGTGGTCGCCGAGGTTCGGGACCATCTCGCCGGCGAGCGCGTGGACGGCCGTCGATTTCCCGATGCCGTTCGGCCCGAGGATGCCGGTGACGCTGCCGGGCTGAGGGGTCGGGAGGCCGTACAGCGAGAACGCGTTGTCGCCGTAGCGGTGGACCGGGTCGTCGTCGAGCTCGGAGGGGAGGTTGATGATCTCGATGGCGTCGAACGGGCACGAGTTGACGCAGATGCCGCAGCTCTCGCCCAGACAGATCTCCTCGGAGATGTGGATCTGGTCCGGATCGCCCTCCTCGGCGTCCTCGCCGCGCTCGGTGATACACTCCTTGCCCGTCCGGTTGGGCGGGCAGTCCTTCATACACTCGTAGTTACAGCGGTCGGGCTGACACCGATCGAGGTCCACGACCGCGATACTGTCGTCGGCCATCTCAGAGCCCCAGTTCGACGCCGGACGTCAGGAGGACGGTGTAGCTGATGAACCAGAGGGTAAACGTGAGGAACGCGATGTAGAGGTTGTCCTTGACGCCGAAGTCCCCGACGCCGACCGCCTTGAACACCGGGTACTGTGCGATGACGAACGCGCCGAGCACGAACACCGCGGTGGTGCTCGCGGCGGACGCCGGATCGGTGCCGACGTAGACGGCCGAGACGACGCCGGCGGCGATCCCGGCGAGGCAGCAGATGGTCGTGACGACCACGCCGCGGGCGTGGTCGGAGAGGCCCGAGTCGTCGCTCATGCCTTCGGATCCGCGAGCGCACGTGAAAAGCCGTTCGTTCCCGCCGCCGGCCGCGACCGAGGCGGGAGCGCCGCGGACGGATTCCCCGGTCCGTCCGGCGCGCGTCGTCGCGGCCGAAGCGCGCGCGAGCGAAATCACTGACTGACTGGTCAGTCCAGCGGGGTGAAACCAGATATTGTTGCTGGTACCTGCGACAGGAACCGGCCGTAATCGCCGGTAAATGGCGGTTTTGCCCGGATGCTCCATCAACATTTATGAGCGTGTGCGGTTTCGAATCGTAACGATGGAAGGAACCCAAACGGAGGGCCTCGACGACCTCCCACCGAGCGCCAAACTCGTCTTCAAGGTGCTCGAGTACAACGGACCGTTGACCCAGAAGGGGATCGTCCAAGAGTCGATGCTGTCGGCCCGCACCGTCCGATACGCGCTCGAACGGCTCGAAGGGATCGGCGTCGTCGACGAGGACGTCTACTTCGCGGACGCCAGGCAGAACCTCTACAAGCTCACGGAGCCGGCACAGGAGTTCACCGCCGACGAGGGCGAGGCCTCCTGTACCGCCGACTGACGCTCCGTCTACGCGCTGCTCGTCCCGCAGCGTCCCGTTTCGACCACCCCCAGCTGCGCGTCGCTCACTCGGCCGACTCCGGATCGCTCTCGCCTGCGCCGCGGACCGCCACGGCGATCGTGAGCGCGACCGCGACCGACAGCGCCGAGGTCGCGGCGAGCACGAACGCCAGCAGGAGGAACCACACGTCCGGCCCGAACAGCGGGTAGTCGCGCGTGTCGATCACCGGCCCGAGGAGCTCCAGCGTCCGGACGAGGTACATCGTCACCGCGAGCAGGGCGCCCGCCGCCGCCCCGACGCGGACGTTGCGATAGAACGACAGCGACTCCAACAGCACCAGCATCGGCGGTTTCGAAGGCTCGTCGCTCACGGGACGGGCTACGGCAGGCGGGCGCAAAGAGCCATCGGAACGCGGTCGGGGAGACCGATCGATCACGATCGAAACGGACGTACGAAGGCCTGACACCGTCAGTGACAGCCGTAAAGTGGTGGGGCGAAGAAACGGCGCGTATGCCCAGAGTCGTACTGTCAGCGTTCCCGATGATAGACCCGGAGACGTACCGCGAGGTCCTCGCCGACGCGGTCGACGAGCCCGTCGACGTCGAGGTCGCGGAGCTGGGGTCGACCGAGCGACTGATCGACGCCGCCGCGGGTGCCGACGCGGTCGTCACCGACATCAACACGCCCGTCACCGAGGCGGCGCTCGAGGCCACCGACCTCGACGTCGTGGTCCGTTCGGCGGTCGGCGTCGACAACATCGACGTCTCGGCGGCCGCGGCGCGCGGCGTCACCGTCACCCGGGTCCCGGAGTACTGTACCGACGAGGTGGCGACGCACTCCGTCTCGCTGCTCCTCGCGTGTCTGCGGTCGCTGAAGCCGTACGACGACGCGGTCGCCGCCGGCGGGTGGGACTGGGAGGCCGGCACGCCGATCCGGCGCGTCAGCGCGTCGACGATCGGCCTGCTCTCGTTCGGGCCCATCGCCAAGCGGGCGGCCGAGCAGCTCTCGGGCTTCGACGCCGACCTGATCGCGCACGACCCGTTCGTCGACGCCGACGAGATGGCCGCCCACGGGGTCGAGAAGGTCGAGTTCGAGGCGCTGTTCGACCGGGCTGACCACGTCGGCGTCTACGCCCCCTTGACGGACGCGACCCGCGGCATCGTCGACGCCGACGCGTTGGCGCGACTCGACGAGGACTCGGTCGTGGTCAACGTGAGCCGCGGCCCGGTCGTCGACGCCGACGCGATGCTGGACGCGCTGGAGGCGGGCGACATAAAGGCCGCCGGCCTCGACGTGCTCGCCGAGGAACCGCCGGAGGACGACCCGCTCGTCGGTCGCGACGACACGGTCGTCACGCCGCACGCGGCGTGGTACAGCGAGGAGGCGAAAGACGACCTGAACCGGAGCGGCGCGGGCGACGTGGCCGCCGTTTTGAACGGCGAGACGCCGGCCGGCCGCGTCGACCCAGACGCCGACTGGCTGTAGCTCCGCGCGGTCAGCGACCGGGCGGCGCCGGTCTACAGGCGGTCGAGCGCGTCGAAGTCGTCGTCGTCTGAGTCTTCCGATCCGCCCGAGTCGTCGAGGAGGGAGGAGTCGCCGTCGTCGCCGTCGGGGTAGCTCGCGTCGAGCCCCGCCGCCAGTCCGGCCCCGAGGTCGTAGGTGTCCCGGACGGTCTGCGCGAGGACGCCGTCGCGGTCGAACACGACGTAGACGGCGACGAACTCGTGGGCCGCCGGGCGCAACACGAACACCTCGCGCGGGCCGTCGTCGTCCCGCGAGTCGTTCACCCGCGCGACGAGCGGTTCGATCGGGAGCCGCCCGGTCCGGACCTCGTCGAAGGTGTCGCTGCCGGGCGCGTCGGCGAAGAGGTACAACGCGCCGTTGGGGTCGCCGTCGTTCGACCGGGTCGTGATCGAACCGACCGGCTCCCCCTCCGCGCGGATCTGCCGCCACGTCTCGACGGCCGCCTCGAACATCCCCTCCACCTCGTCGGCGAAGCGGAACCGGGTCTCGCGGACGACGTCCACTTCCTGAAGGCGCGCGGAGCCGTCGGTCCACGCCAGCGTCGCGTCGACGACGAAGCCTGGCCGGAGCGCGTCGACGGCGTCCGCGAGGTCGCCCTCGTACCCCTCCGCGGTGGCGTAGAGCGGGTCGTACCGGTCCGCGGCGTCGGGGTCGGTCGGATCGACCGGCTCGTCGGCGAGCTCGACGAGGACGAACTCCTCGGCGTCGTCGCCGCTCCGAGCGTCATCGTCGATGTCCGGCCGCTGGCGCCGGTCGTGGACGCGGAACCGGCCGCTCGTCGTCGGGTCCATACCTCTCGATGGGGCGGCGGGCGGAAAAGGCGGTCGAAAGCGGCGCACCGATGCGGGCGGACCGGTCGCGGATCCGTGTCGTTATGGGGCCGCCGGCCCAAGGAACCGGTAAATGGGGATCCTCGAGGACAAGTCGAACGCCCGGCTCTTCTACAAGTACCTCTCGAAGGTGTACGACCGGATCAACTCCTTCAACTGGAACGACGAGATGCGCGCGGAGGCGCTCTCGTGGCTGGAGTTCGGCGACGACCCGACGGTGCTCGACGTCGGCTGCGGCACCGGGTTCGGCACCGAGGGGCTGCTGGAGCACGCCGACGACGTCCACGGGCTCGACCAGAGCATCCACCAGATGGAGAAGGCGTTCGAGAAGTTCGGGAGACACGACCGGGTGAACTTCTACCGCGGCGACGCCGAGCGGCTCCCGTTCCGCGACGACGCGTTCGACGTGGTGTGGTCGTCCGGCTCCATCGAGTACTGGCCCAACCCCGTCAAGGGGCTGCGCGAGCTCCGGCGCGTCGCGAAGCCGGGCGGACAGGTCCTCGTCGTCGGGCCCGACTACCCGCACAACCCGATCCTCCAGCGAGTCGCCGACGCGATCATGCTGTTCTACGACGCGGACGAGGCCGACCGGATGTTCGAGGCGGCCGGCTACGAGGAGTTCGAACACCACATCCAGCAGGCGACGCCGCAGAGCCCGCGAGCGATCACGACCGTCGCCCGCGTCCCCGGCGGCAAGGAGACGGACGACGAGGCCCGGTCGACCGCCGCCGACGCGGACCCCTCGGTCCCCGACGCCGAGTAGCGCCGAGGACGCCGCGGGCGCTTCTCACCCCGCTTCGACGGAGGCCTCCAGCGTCGCGACCGGCTGCCCGTCGGCCGTAATCTTGACCGTGACCGTTCGACCCGGTTCGAGCGCCGGGTCGTTGGTGTCCGCGACGCGGAAGGACGCCGTCTGACCGACGCGCCACGTGTCGTCGCTCGCGGCGTTGAACGGTCCCGTCGGGCCGGGCCGGAAGCCGGCCGCGGAGAAGAACGGGACCGGCGGCTGCTCGGCGAGCGGTTCGCCGTCGACGCTGACGCGCACCGTCACGGCCGCAACGTCGATCGGGTCGCCGCCGCGGTGATCGATCGCGATCCGGTCGTCGGTCGCCGACAGCGACAGTACCGCCGAGGGCGGCACGGTCGCGGTCGACGGGCCGAGCGCGGCGGCCGCGACGCCGCCGGCCAGCACGACCGTGATCGCGAGGAGGAGCACGCCCGCGACCGGTGCCATGCCTCGATCGGCGGAACGGACTGGTGGTGACACGGCGGCGCTGCGGCGGCTTCGGCTAAAAGTGTCGGCCGCGTCGCGGCCGACGCGAGGTCGTCCCCGGGCCGGAACCGGACGTGTCGAGGCGGGTGCCGCGGAACCGGGCCGGTCAGCGCACGACGCTCACACGTCCTCGACCGGTCGCGGCGTCGTGAGGGGCTCGATGCCGTCGAGTACGAGGACGCGAGGCTCGTCGACGACCGTAATGCGGTACGTGTCGGCCGGGGAGAGCGTCCGGACGACGCCGTTCTCGTCGGTCGCCCCGATCGCCCGGCTGTCGCCGCCGCCGACGGACTTCGTGACGGTCACGTTCGAGAGCGGCTCGCCCGTCTCCTCGCTGCGGACGGTTACGGTCACCGGGCCGCCGGGGTACGTCCGCTCGACGGTGACGTTGAACCCGTCTCCGGTCGCCGTGACCGGCTCGCTGTCGGGGAACGCCGCGAGGTCGATGCGCTGGTGTTCGACGAACACCTGCTCCGTCCCGCCGCTGACGAAGGTGCGGAGGGTCCCCAGCTCGTGCGGGATCGTGATCCGCTGGACCGCGCCCGCACCGAACGCGTCAGGCTCGCGGAGCGCCGCCGTCTCGGGGTACGACGCCTTGGTTACCTCGATCGCCGCGTCGTTCGAAATGTCGCCGCCGCCGCGGTCCCAGCGGTCGGTCCGGAACACCTCGCGGACGTACTGACCGTCGACGACGGTCGCGAGCACGACGGCCTCAGAAGTCGACTCAACGTGGACGTTGTTCGCGGCGGACTGTCCGCGGGCGGTCACAAGCGCCTGGTCGCGGACCGGCCCCTCGTACACCTGGAGCGCCACCTGGAGCTCGTCGAGCCGGCCGGGAGAACTGAAGCCGTCGGTGGACTCGGCGAGGGCGTCGATCTCGTCGAGTCGGTCGTCGTACTCGCGAGCGGTCGCGGCGACGCGCACGAGTTCGTCGACGAGTTCGCGGTCGGTGATCTCACCGGAGGCGTGCGCGCTGAAGGCGTTCGTCTGCCGGCTGGACAGCGCGACCTCCGCGCGCTCGACGCGGTTGATCTCCGCGAGGATCTGCTGTTGGCGCTCGACGCCCGGCGCCGCGCGCTCGATCCGATCCACGACGGCCGCGGTCTTGAAAGCGGCGTCCGCGTCGGCGGTGGCGAACCCGAGCGCGGAGCCGATGTCCGGGCCGCGACGGTACGTGCTGACCCGCGTCTCCGCACCAATCGGGGTCGACAGCGTCCGGAGCGTGAGGTTCGCGGCGTCGATCTGGGTCGTCGTCTGCCCGGGGGCGCCCGGCGCGGGCGTCGCGGTCGACACCGGTTCGGTGAGGGAGAGCGGGTCTACGGCGGGAGAATCGGCAGAGGATGCGATATCGGCGGAAAGCGGGGAGTCGGCAGGTGACGCGGAGTCGACGGCGACCGCGGAGTCGGCGGACGGCACCGGGTCGGCGGGCTGCGGAGCGGCGCCCGGGGCGGTGACGCCGGCGACCGGGGCCACGAGCAGCAGGACCGCGACCACGGCGATCTGGAGGGCTCTCATCGTCTCAGCGTTCGACCCCCGATACAAAAAATCCACCCACTGCGGTCGGATGACTGGCCCGGGGCGACTCGGGCCCGCGGCTGAGCGGTTCGCGGGGTCACGTCGGTTATTCGTACAGATTTCCTGTCAAAAAACAGCGTATGGAAAGCGTTTTGCCCGGCGCGCGAGTGGCCCGAGACGTATGCGGAACCCCGCCATTCGCGCGCTTTTGATCGCGGTCGTCGCGCTCGCGCTGGTCGCGAGCGCCGGCGGCGCGGTCAACGGCGCGAGCACCGTTCCCTCTCCCCTCCACGCGGACGATACCGTGGCACACACCTCGGCTGCTGCGGCCGAGGCGCCGGTTCGCGGCTCCGTCGACGACCGCTTGACGGCCGCCCGACCGCAGACCGAGGACGTCATCACGTCGCCGTCCGCGACGCGGATCCGAGTCGGGTTGAACCCCGACCGCAGCGCCGACTGGACCGTCGCGGTGCGGTACTCGCTCGCGGACGAGAACGAGACGGCGACGTTCAGGACCGTCGGCGACCGCTTCCGCGACGGCGAGGTCGGCCCCGACGTCGAGCTGTTCGAGGGGTTCCGGCGGGAGGCGAACCGCAACGTCGACCGCTCGATGGCCATCGAGGGCGTCGATCGCGAGTTCGACGTCCACGAGGACCCGAGCGAGTTCGACGTCGCGACGGACGACGCGGCCGCGGTCGGCGAGCTCCGGCTGACGTTCACGTGGACCGCCTTCCTCGCGCAGGACGGCGAGAACCTCGTCCTCGGCGACGCGCTGACGACGCCGGAGAACGGGACGTGGCTCCGCAGCCTCGGCGCGGATCAGACGCTAGAGGTGCGGACACCCGAGGGGTACACGGTCACGAGCACGCCGAGCACCGCGGTGACGCAGCTCTCCGACGGCGACGTGATCATCGAGGGGCCGCAGACGTTCAACGGCGGTGAGCCCGTGGCGATCGTGTACGGCCCCGCCGGCGCGGCCTCGCCGCCGTGGGGGATGTTCCTGGCCGCGATCGTGCTCGCCGCGGTCCTCGTCGCCGGGAGCGTCGTCGGGTACCGCCGGGTCAGTGCCGAGGGGGGCGCGCCCGGCGACCCGATCGCGAACGGAGAGGGCAACGCGCCGGCCGACACCGAGCGGCGCTCCGCGGACGACCCCAACGCAGGCGAGATGGAGGACCCCGGCGCGGCCGACGAGTCAGCCGACGGAGAGGGCGGGGAGCCAGACCTCTCGCTGCTGTCGGACGAGGAGCGCGTCGAGCGGCTCCTCGGCGAGAACGGCGGCCGGATGCGGCAGGCCGACATCGTCGCCGAGACCGGCTGGTCCGACGCGAAGGTGTCGCAGCTGCTCTCGGCGATGGCCGACGAGAAGCGCGTCGAGAAGCTCCGACTGGGCCGCGAGAACCTCATCTCGCTGCCCGACGACGAGGAGGCCGAGGCCGGCGGCGACGAGGGCGGCGATGCCGACGGACGCGACGTCGGACGCTGACCGCCGGGGTCGCGGCGACGGCCCGCGGTCGAGCGCCGCTCCGGCGCGAACGGGTCGTCGAACCGGCGGGATCGGGCGGAAACCGCCGGTCCGTCCTCGCCCGTTCCGAAAACCATTACATGGCGAGCGACCCAGTATCGATCATGAAGGTTCTGGTGACCGTCAAGGAGGTCGCGGAGGCGGACGACGACTTCGCGATCGAGGGGACCGACATCGCCGAGTCCGATCTGGAGTACGACCTCAACGAGTGGGACGACTACGCCGTCGAGGCCGCCGTCCAACTGGCCGAGGCCGGGATCGCCGACGAGGTCGTGACCGTCACCGTCGGGCGGGAGCGCACCGAGGAGACGATCCGGATGGCGCTCGCGAAGGGCGCGGACCGCGCGGTCCGCGTCTGGGACGAGGCGCTCGACGGCGCGTTCGCCGACGTCGCCTCGAAGGTCGACCTCTTCGAGGCGGTCGTCGCGGAGGAGGAGCCGGATCTCGTCCTCGGCGGGGTCCAGGCCGCCGACACCGGCTTCGGCGCGACCGGCGTCGCGCTCGCGGAGCGGATCGGCTTCGAGCACGCCGCGGTCGTCAACGACCTCGACGTGGACGCCGACGCGGGCGTGGCGCACGTCCACCGCGAGCTCGAGGGCGGCGTCGAGGAGCTGACCGAGGTCGACCTCCCGGCGGTGTTGACCGTCCAGACCGGGCTCAACGAGCCGCGGTACGCGAGCCTCCGCGGGATCCGACAGGCCCAGCGTAAGGAGATCGCCGCGAAGGACCTGTCCGACCTCGGCTTGACCGCTGACGACGTCGAGAGCTCGCTGACGATCACGTCGATGTACGAGCCCGAGAGCGAGTCCGACGCGGAGATGATCGATGGCGACGCGGGCGAGTCCGCGGATCGCCTCGCCGAGGTCCTCCGCGAGAAGGGGGTGAGCGCGTGATGAGCGTGCTCGTCGCCGCGGAACACCGTCGCGGAGCGCTCCGAGACGTCTCGTACGAAGCGATCACGGCCGGACGGGAGCTCGCCGACGCGCGCGGCGTCGACCTCCACGTCGCCGTGATCGGCGGCGACGTCGACGGGTTCGCGGAAGACCTGAACCGCGACGGCGTCGACGCGATCCACACCGTCGCCGACGGCGAGGAGTTCGACCACAACGCCTACCAGGCGGCGCTCTCGCAGCTCACCGATCGGATTGAGGCCGGCGCGGTGGTGCTGCCGAACTCCGTCAACGGGCTCGACTACGCGCCCGCGCTCGCTGAGGCCCTCGGCGTCCCGATCGTGACCGACGCCGTTGGGATGGCGTACGACGACGGGCTCACCGTCACCCGCGAGATGTACGGCTCGAAGGTCGAGACGACCGTCGACGTCGCCGGCGACCGGTTCGTCCTCACGGTCCGCGGCGGCGAGTGGCCGCCCGCGGAGGGCGTCGGCGACGCGGCGATCGAGGCGGCCGAGGTCGACATCCCCGAGTCGGGGGCCCGCGTCACCGGCTTCGAGGAGGTCGGCGGCGGCGACGTCGATATCGCGGACGCGGACGTGCTCGTCTCGGTCGGCCGCGGGATCGAGGAGGAGGAGAACATCGAGCTCATCGAGGACCTCGCGGAGGCGCTGGGCGCGACGCTGTCCGCTTCCCGGCCGATCGTCGATAACGGCTGGCTGCCGAAGAACCGGCAGGTCGGGCAGAGCGGGAAGGTCGTCACGCCCGACGTGTACATCGCGGTCGGCATCTCCGGCGCGGTCCAGCACGTCGCCGGGATGAAAGGGTCGGACACGATCGTCGCGATCAACACCGACCCGAACGCGCCCATCTTCGACATCGCCGACTACGGGATCGTCGGCGACCTCTTCGACGTGGTGCCCGAGCTCATCGACGAGTTCGCGTAGGCGGAGGCCGGTCCGCGCGGCGGCGACCCCTGCCACCCGCAGCAACGTTCTTTGACCCCGGCGGTGTATCGGGGCGGCAGGCGGTACGCCGCTGACTCGCGATGATCCCGATCCGCACCGTCGTCCCGACCGCCGCGGAGGCCAGCGCCCTGCTCGGCGGGCTCCGACGGACGGCCGACGCCGACGCGATCGTCGCGGAGTTCGCCGGCGACGAGCCCGACGCGGCGCTGCTCGAACTGGTGGAGACTCCCTTCGCGTCCGTCGCCGACGTCGACGAGCGGCTGGCGCGGACCGAGTCGTACCTCCGCGAGCGGGGCGACCGGCGCGCGGTGTTCCTCACGGTGTACGTCCGGATGACTGCGACGGTCCGAGACGCGATCGACGACGGGGCGTTCGTCGACGCGGAGTGGGCCGCCGCGTACCTCGTCGCCTTCACGGAGCGCTACCGGCGGGCGCTGGTCGCGTTCGAGCGCCGCGCGTTCGGGTCGCTCCCGCGGCCGTGGCTGCTCGCCTTCGCCGCCGCGGCCCGCCGCGAGACGCTCGTCGCGCAGGACGCCCTGCTCGGGATCAACGCGCACATCGCGTACGACCTCACGTACACGCTCGGCGACGTCGGGATCGACCCCGACCGCGGCGTCAAACGCGAGGACCACGACCGCATAAACGCGATCCTCGCGCGGCTCGTCCAGACGGCGCAGGACGCGCTCGTCGAGGCGTACGACGCGGCCTGGATCGCCGGGATCGACCGGCTGCTCGACCCGTTCGACGACCGGGTGGCGCTGCTGGGGCTGAAAACGGTCCGGGAGTTCGCCTGGCGGAACGCCGTGTTGCGTGCCGACCTCCCGGCGTGGGCCGGCGAGCCGTATGTCGACTGGCGGACGGAGACCGTCGCGACGGGCGCCGCTGCGGTCCTGCTCGCGCCCGACATCGACGCCGACGAACACGCTCGCATGCGGGACGCGGAGGCCGACGCGAGCGTGGAGAGGGCCTTCGGCGAGGCGACCCGGCGCCGGACGTAGCGGTGGGACGCGGTGCGCCGGTCGCGTGCCGTTCTCGGTTCGTTTATCACCCCACCGACCCTCAGATCCGACAATGAGCGAGGCCGACGAGCAGGCGGCTGCGACCGCGACCGGGCGGGAGATCTGGATCGAGAAGTACCGGCCGCAGACGCTCGACGACATCCACGGGCAAGAGGAGATCGTCGAGCGCCTCCAGAGCTACATCGCGCAGGACGACGTGCCCCACCTCCTGTTCTCGGGTCCCGCGGGGATTGGCAAGACGACCGCGGCCACCGCCATCGCCCGCGAGATCTACGGCGAGGACAACTGGCGGGGGAACTTCCTCGAGCTCAACGCCTCCGATCAGCGCGGCATCGACGTGGTGCGGGACCGGATCAAGGGGTTCGCGCGCTCGTCGTTCGGCGGCGACTTCCGGATCGTGTTCCTCGACGAGGCGGACTCCCTCACCGACGACGCGCAGTCGGCGCTCCGCCGGACGATGGAGCAGTTCTCCGACAACACCCGCTTCATCCTCTCGTGTAACTACTCGTCGAAGATCATCGACCCGATCCAGTCGCGGTGCGCCGTCTTCCGCTTCTCGCCGCTCTCGGACGAGGCGGTGAGCGGGATGGTCCGCGAGATCGCGGCCGCGGAGGATATCGAGGTGACCGACGCCGGCGTCGACGCCCTGGTGTACGCGGCCGACGGCGACATGCGCCGCGCGATCAACTCGCTCCAGGCGGCGGCGACGACCGGCGACGTCGTCGACGAGGAGGCGGTGTACGCGATCACGGCGACCGCCCGCCCGGAGGAGATCGAGTCGATGGTGACTGACGCGCTGGACGGCGACTTCGCCAGGGCGCGGTCGACGCTGGACGTACTGCTCACGGAGACGGGGATGGCCGGCGGCGACGTGATCGACCAGCTCCACCGCTCCGTCTGGGAGTTCGACCTGAGCGAGCGCGAGGCGGTGCGGCTCATGGAACGCATCGGCGAGGCCGACTACCGGATCGCCGAGGGCGCGAACGAGCAGGTCCAGTTGGAATCGCTGCTCGCGGCGCTCTCGCTGGACGAATAGGTCGCCCCTAGCTCGCCGTTCGCTTCGGCGACGCCGTCCCGTCGAGCGCGCTTTTTAACTCACACCGGCGCGGACTCCCGGTATGCTCGTCGTTGTCTCCGACACGCACGCACGCGAGGAGTCGCGGCTACAGGGGCGGACCGCGGAGGCGGTTCGCGAGGCGGAGTTGGTGATCCACGCCGGCGACTTCTACCGGGAGCCGGTGTTGGACGCCTTTCGGTCGGCCGCCGCCCGCTTCCGAGCGGTCTACGGCAACAACGACGACGCTGCGATCCGCGACCGCGTCCCCGAGGTGCGGACCGTCGAGTACGCCGGCGTCCGGTTCGCGGTCACGCACCGACACCGCAGCGGCGACACCGGGCTCGTGATGCTCGGTCGCGGCCGCGACGCGGACGCCGTGATCTGCGGCCACAGCCACCGCCCGCGGTTCGACGACGCCGGCGGGCTCCCGATACTGAATCCGGGCAGCCACGCCCAACCGCGCGGGAACCGCCCGGCGCACGCGGAACTGACCCCGGCCGAGGGCGAGTCCGGAGACGGGCTCGACGGGCGACTGGTGACGCCGGACGGGGAGCCGTTCGAGACCTTCCGGATCGAGGGAGCGGGCGTCGAGTAACGGTACAACTGGGCGAAGCGGAGCCGAGAGAATCGCACGGGCGTCGTCGCCGTCGCGTCGGCGGGGACCGATCGCGACGCCCCGCGAGCGGCCGGACCGGCCGACGGTCGTGTGCACGGTGGAGCTCACGAGGCGGCTCGGGCGCGGACGCCGGCGGTCGGTCGCGCTGGTTGGCCGGGGAGGGCTACCGGGCAGGGGAGGGAGCGGTGCGAGTCCGACCGGCCGGCGCGTCGGCCGGCTGTTCCGGGCGTGTGAGGGCCGAAGCGGGGGTCGCGATTACATGTATGGCCGAGACCGACATATACGTGGCTGAGGCACAAAGGCGCGTTTTAGCCACCGGTCCGATCGCCCGAAGAACGGGGGGAACTCGGCGGGGCGCGCGACCACCCGCTCGAAACTTATAACCGCGTGCCGACGGATTCGGTCGTATGCTTCCGGTCCAACCGCTGTTCGTCCTGATTTTGGCGGGACTTCTCGGGCTGTTCTTCTTCGGATTCCTCCTCGTCCGCCGCACGGTGAGGGGGTTGAACGAGGGCTACAACGACGGGCGGAACTGATGGTACTCGTCACCGCCGCGACGCTGCTCGTCGCCGCCGCCGCGAGCCTCTTCATGGCGTGGTCGATTGGCGCCGGCTCCTCGGGGTCGACCCCGTTCGCGCCCGCCGTCGGCGCAAACGCCATCTCCGTGATGCGCGCCGGCCTGGTCGTCGGCGTCCTCGGCCTGCTCGGCGCGATACTCCAGGGCGCGAACGTGACGGAGGCGGTCGGGACTGAACTGATCGGCGGCGTGACGCTCACCGCCGCGGCCGCCATCGTCGCGCTCGTCACGGCCGCCGCCCTGGTCGCGATTGGCGTCTTCGCGGGGTACCCGATCGCGACGGCGTTCACCGTCACCGGGGCCGTCGTCGGGGTCGGGCTCGCGATGGGCGGCAGCCCGGCGTGGCCGAAGTACGGCGAGATCATGACGCTGTGGGTGCTCACGCCGTTCGTCGGCGGCGGCGTCGCCTACGGCGTCGCCCGGCTGCTTATCGGGGACGCGCTCTCGGAGCGGCCGCTCACTGCCGTCCTCGCGGGCGTCGTGGGAGCGATCCTCGCGAACGTCGGCTTCGCGCTGCTCGGTCCCGCCGGCGAGCAGGCGTCGGTCGCGGCCGTCCTCGGGTCGGGGCTCGGCATCGGGGGCGCGGGGTCGCCCGCGGTGACCCTCGCGATCGCCGCGCTCGTCTCGGTCGCCGTCTACGTCGACCTCGGCCGCGACCGCGCAGGGGCACAGCGGCGGTTCCTGCTCGCGATGGGCGGGCTCGTCGCGTTCTCGGCGGGTGGGTCGCAGGTCGGGCTCGCGATCGGGCCGCTCGTCCCGATATTCAGCGACGTGGGTGTCCCGCTGTGGGCGCTGCTCGTCGGCGGGGGCGTCGGGCTGTTGGCCGGGTCGTGGACCGGCGCGCCGCGGATGATCAAGGCCATCTCGCAGGACTACGCCTCGATGGGACCGCGACGGTCGATATCGGCGCTCATCCCCTCGTTCGCGATCGCACAGACTGCCGTCGCCTTCGGGATCCCCGTCTCGTTCAACGAGATCATCGTCTCCGCGATCGTCGGCGCGGGCTACGCGGCGGGCGACGCGGGCGTGAGCCGGCGGAAGATGGGGTACACGGTCCTCGCGTGGATCGGGTCGCTCGTGGGCGCGTTCACGCTCGGGTTCAGCCTCTACTCGGCGGTCGACTTCGTCGTTTGAAAACGGTAACCGCCGCGAGTCTCGCAGGCCACGTCAGGCGCGAAGCTCGGGGTACGTCGGCAGCCGGCCGGACCGGACGCCCCCGTCGACGAACGGGAGGTCGACGGCGGTTGCCGGGCTCTCCTCGCCGTCGACGCGGACGGTGACCGCGCCGAGGTCGGCGTCGAACGCGACGAGCGCCAGCGCGACCGGCACGTCCGTCGCGGGGCCGACCGCGGCCCGGGTCACCTCGCCGATCGCCTCGTCGCCGTCGAAGACAGCCGCGCCGGATGCGGGGAGCGCGGCGTCGATCCCCTGCGGGTCCGCGTCCGGGTCGACGTCGGCGACCGCCTTGGCGACCCCGTCGAGTTCGAGGCCGACGAGCCGGCGGCTCGGTCGGCCCTGGTTCTCCACGCGCGAGACGACCTCCTGGCCGACGTAACACCCCTTGTCGAAGTCGAGCGCGTTCCGGAGGCCGAGCACGTTCGGGACCGTCCCCGCCAGCTCGTACTCGAAGAGCGGCGTGCCGGCCTCGGTCGCGAGCGCGTCCCACGTCCGGTAGCCGAAAGGCGCGGCGTTGAGTCCGCGGTTGATCAGGGTGTCGAACACGTCGCCCGCGTCGGCGGCGGCGCAGACGATCTCGTACCCCTCCTCGCCGAGCGGCGAGTCCGTCGCGATGACGGTGACGCCGGCGTCGACCATCGACCCGCGGACGAAGGAGAGCGGGCCCTCCGGCGCGCCGGGGCCGCCGAGGACGGACGCGACCTTCTCGGTCGACTTCGGCCCGTGGACCCCGAACACGCCGAACTCGTCGGAGACGTCGTCGATCTCGACGTCCTGGATGAACACCTTGCCCGCCCAGTCGTCCGCGACCGCCTCGGTCCGCTCCGGCGGGAGGAAGACGAGCAGTCGCTCGTCGGCGTTGTACACGTACATGTCCGTCTCGATCCCGCCCTGCGGGTCGAGGAGGAGCGCGTACGTCCCCTCGCCGTCAGCGGCGGGGACGCGGTTCGAGACGGCGTTGTCCACGAACTCGACGCGGTCGGCTCCCCTGACGGCGAGGACGCCGTACCCCATCTCGATCACGCCGGCGACATTGCGGACCGCCTTACCGACGCGGACGGGCTTCCCGTAGTGGTCGACCACCTCGCGGCCATCGCGGTCGCGGTACACGGCGCCGTGCGCGTCGTGGGTGCCGGAGACGAGTGTCATGGTCGCACGGAGGCGATCGAGAGGCAAAAGGCCGCCGTCTCCGACGGCTACAGTCCGAGGCGGTCGCGGATCGCGTCGACGAGGCCCTCGGCGGGCTCGTCGGTCGGCGCGTCCGGGTCCGGAATCACCCGGTCGTGGGCGTACACGCGGACGCGCTCCTCGGTCTCCACGGTGATCAACGAGTCCTCCTTGAGCGCCGAGAGCGCCTCCTCGACGGCGTCGATGTCGGCGTCGACGGCCGCGCGCAGTTCGAGGACGGTCATCCCCTCGTCGCCGCGGTCGACGAGCGCGTCGAGCAGCGCGACCTCGACGTCCGGCCGGTCGCGATATTCCGGCTTTGCGGCCATACCCGTCCCTTGTGCGGGGCGGACTTTACGTCTACCGGCGGTCGGAGTGACGCGGCAGACTCAGAACGCGACGAGAGAACGGAGCGTCAGCGAACGAGTCGAGAACAGGTGCCACAGAGGTTCTCCTCTTTCACGTCGACCTCGCGGACGGTCGGGGAGAACGACATCACGCACTTGCTGTTGTCGCAGTGCTCCAAGCCGAGGGTGTGGCCGATCTCGTGGACGACCTCCTTGCGGACGCGGTCGCCGAAGACGTCGACCGCGGGCTTGGTTGAGACGCCGCCGTCGGAGGAGGTACGGAGCCGGTGCGTGGAGATGACGGAGCCGCTCCCGTTGAGGTACGCGAGGCCGAACACGTAGTTCCGGCGGCGGTAGTAGAGGTCCTCGGGCGTGATCCCGATGTTCTTCTCGCCGCCGCCGACCCGCGTGACCGTCTCGATGAGGTCCTCGGCGCGGTACTGGTCGCGGTCGGCTTCGAAGGCGGTGTCGGGGATCGCTTGGTCGTCGTGGACCGTCACGTCGCAGTCGTATACGGAACGCAGCGCACCGGAGGCCTCCCGTTTCACTCGGGGGGTGACCTCCCCGACCGGGACGATGTCCACGAGCATGAAACCGTTTTTGGCCGCCGCGGTCATAAAGGCCGCGCCGTGGGACCACTACCGCCATCGGAGCGGGCGCTCGTCGGCGCGCTCGACCCCTACGACCGCCTTATCGAGGTCGGCGTCGGACGGCGTCCGGCGGTCGCTCGGGCGCTCGCCGACCGGGGCCGCGACGTCGTCGCGTTCGATGTCGACGTGAGCGAGGCGGCGCGGGACACGGCGGCGGAGGCGAAAGAATCGAGCGGAGGATCGCTCCGCGTCGTCGCCGCGGACGTGACGGCGCTCGCGGCGGCCGAGGACGAACGGGCGGCGTGGAACGCGCTCGGGCTCGACGCGGGCGGCGTCGACGCGATGTACGCGCGGAACCTCCCCGCCGAACTCCAGCGACCGACCGTCGCGCTGGCGGAGCGCCTCGATGCCGACTGTCTGTTCACGACCCTCGGCTTCGAGGAGCCGGTCGTCGACGTGTCCCGCCGCGCGGCGGCGTCGGGGACCGTCGTGTACGCGGCGCGCTGACGGGCCACCGTCGCCGCCGTCGCCGTGTCGCTCGAACCGGCGACGCCGACGCGAACCCGAACGTTCATTCCGCCGCCGGGCGGCGTTGCGGTATGCAGGTCGACGCAGTAGTCCTCGACATCGACGGGGTGTTGGTCGACGTGGCGGACTCCTACCGTCGGGCGATCCTGGAATCGGTGGATCGGGTCTGCGGCAAGCCGATCGACCGCGACGCGGTCCAGGCGTTCAAAGACGCCGGCGGGTTCAACAACGACTGGGAGCTGACGGACGCGGCGGCGCTGTTCGTGCTGGCCCGCCGCGAGGGGCTCCGGATGGACGTCGACGAGTTCACCGACCGCGTCGCCGACCTCGGCGGCGGGCTCGACGCCGCCAAGGAGGTCGTCGGCGACCTCCCGCGGGTCGCGCAGGCCCGCGTCCGCGACCAGTGGGACCGAGACGAACTCCGCGAGACGTTTCAGGCGCTGTACCTCGGCAGCGAGCTGTACCGCGAGTTGGAGGGCGGCGAGCCGCCGTCCGAGGAGGGCGGGTACATCCACGACGAGCCGACGCTCGTCGACCCCGGGACGATCGCCGACCTCACCGCGCGGTTCGACGTCGGCGTCCTCACCGGGCGACCGGCGGCCGAGGCGGCGATCGCCTTGGAGCGCGTCGGCCTCGACGTGCCGGAGGACCGGCGGTTCACGATGGACGACTGGGAGGAGGGGAAGCCGCACCCGCGGGCGCTCGTCGAACTCGCGGAGCGGTTCGACGCCGAGCGGGTCGCGTTCGCGGGCGACACCCTCGACGACGTGCGGACCGCGCGCAACGCCGACGAGACCGACGAGACGCGCGTCTACTACGGTGTCGGCGTCCTCACCGGCGGGCTTACCGGCGAGGCGGGGCGCGAGAAGTTCGCCAGCAGCGGCGCGGACGCGGTCGTCGAAGACGTGAACGAACTGGTCGGGCTACTGGAGTAACCGGCGACGCGCCACGGCGGCTCGGGGCCCGTGCGTACCTCCCGGGTCAGCCGCTCGCGGTCGCTCCGCGACGGATCACGCCGACGAACGCGGATATCGCCGCTATCCGAGACGTGTCGCCGCGGGTCCGGTCGTCAGAACCGCCGTCTCCGCGATTTTCAGCGCCCACAGACGCGTTTCTCTCCCAGCGCCGGCGTCACGGGCACCGGCACGAACCCGGGCGACGTGGACGGTTTACCACTATTCGGCCGCTACAACGACTGATGAGTGACGCCAACGCGACGCAGCGGATGGAGGTCACCGGGGAGAGCGACGGCGAGTCAGCGTTCGTCGCCCGCGCCCGGGACCACGAACTGGTGATGGACGACCCCGAGACGATGGGCGGCGACGACGCGGGCGCGATGCCGATCGAGTACCTGCTCGCCGCGTGGAGCGGCTGTCTCGACGCGACGGTCCGCGCGGTGGCGCCGGACTTCGACCTCGACGTCGAGGGCGTCGAGGTCGCGGTCGCCGGCGAGTTCGACCCGCGGAAGCACCTCGGCCGCGCCGAGGAGCCGCGCGCCGGCTACCAGGGCGTGGAAGCGACCGTCGATGTCGACTTCGCGGGCGAGGTCGACGACGACACGCTCGCGGAGTTCACCACCGCCGTCGAGGAGCGATGTCCGGTGAGCGACAACCTCGCGAACGAGACGGCGACCGACGTGACACTTCAGCAGGAGTAGACGAGCGCAGCGACCTGACTCCGTACCGCGCAGTCCGGTCCGTCCGGGAACCGGAGAATTCGGATGGGCCTTGCCGGATTCGAACCGGCGATCAACTCGTTATGAGCGAGTCGCTTTAACCAGACTAAGCTAAAGGCCCGTCTCAGATCGATCTGTTACTCGGCTCCCTTTTATCTTATCGGGTTGGAACCAAGCGAAGCCAATGTCTCATCAAGACGGTAATCTTCGTGCCAATTGATGTGTTTGCTATTATTATTTTTTGACCGCTCGTATCGGATAGTCATCTGTGTGTCGCCAGCATCCTCGATAGGTATCAGATACGATTCATCGCATCTGGGGGCATAGACTGCGAAAAAATCGATTAATACTTGATACCCCTCCCGTTCATAGCCTGAACTTTTTGTGCGGGTACTCCGCGTTCGGAACCGTACCGCTCCTTCGGTTGTCGCTTCAAAAGCGGTTTTTATTTGAATACGGTGGAAGTCACCCGCAACCTCGATCGCGATATCATACGGTTCATTATCGTAGGCAGGGACCAGAACAGAAATCCCGCGACTCACGAGTTCAGATTTTATGATTGCTTCGGCCGCTTGGCCGCGCTTCTGTGGCTCCTCAAGTGAAGCAAAGTGCTCGCTTCGATCCGGCATACTCAGTCACAGCGGAAACAGACAAAATAGGACTGCCGTCTGGTGAAAGTGTAAACGAGAAACGTGCGGAAGGAGGCGCCGAAGCCAGGACTCGAACCTGGGACCGCCTCGTTAACAGCGAGGCGCTCTACCAACTGAGCTACTTCGGCTTACTTCCGGATATTCGCGTCGTTTTGATAGGGCTTTCGTTTCCGCCCGACGGCGCGGAAGCCGACGGGCCAGACCGCGGGACGGCGACGGCGCTCCGTCGGCCCGCCGCGTCGCCGATCCGACCGACACGTTTTCGGCCGGACCGCGAGACCGTTCGGTATGGACGATCTGGAGGCGGTGCTGTCGCGGGTCCGCGAGCGCGTTCTCCCGGAGTCAGAAGAGCGGGAGCGGCTGCGAGCGGCGGCCGCGACGCTGACCGACCGGACCCGCGAGGCGATAGCCGACCTCCCCGTCGACGCCGACGCGGTCCAAGTCGGGTCGACGGCGCGGGGCACGTGGGTCGCGGGCGACCGCGACATCGATCTGTTCGTCCGGTTCGACGCGGATCTCGACCGCGCTGAACTGGAGGAGTACGGCTTGGCGGTCGGGCACGCGGTGCTCCCCGAGGGCCACGAGGAGTACGCCGAACACCCGTACGTGAAGGGAAACTACGAGGGGTTCGACGTCGACCTCGTGCCCTGTCACGACGTGGAGACGGCGGGAGACCTGGTCTCCGCGGTCGACCGCACCCCGTTCCACGACGCGTACCTCTCCGCGCGGCTCGACGACGACCTCGCCGCGGACGTGGTGCTGGCGAAGGCGTTCCTGAAGGGGATCGGCGCGTACGGCAGCGACCTCCGCACCGAGGGGTTCTCGGGGTATCTCACGGAGCTGCTCGTGTTGGAGCTCGGGGGGTTCGTCCCGCTCGTCGAGTCGGCGCGGAGCTGGCACCCGCCGGTGGAGTTCGACCCCGAGGGGCACGCCGAGCGCACGTTCGACGATCCCCTCGTCGTCGTCGACCCGACGGACCCCACGCGGAACGTCGCGGCGGTCCTGTCGGCGACGAACCTCGCGCGCTTCCAGCACTACGCGCGGGAGCTGCTCGCGGCCCCGACCGAGGGGCTCTTCGAGCCGGACGAGCCGGAGCCGCTCGACCCAAAGGAGGTTCGCGCGCACCTCGACCGGCGGGGGACGACGCCGGTCGCGGTCGTCTTCGACGCGCCCGACGTGGTCGACGACCAGCTGTGGCCCCAGCTCCGCCGATCGCTGGACGGGATCGTCGGCGGGCTCAACGAGCGCGGGTTCGACGTGCTCCGGGCGCGCGCCATGACCGACGCGGCGGGAGAGACGGACAGCGGCGAGGAAATTGACGCCGATAGCGCGAGCGGCGACGAGAAGGCGACCGAGCGCGCCGACGCCGACGAGTCGACGCGGGCCGCGCTGTACGCGGAACTGGAGGTGACCGAGCGACCGGCGGTCGCGCGTCACGAGGGGCCGCCGGTCGCGGTGCGGAAGCACGCCGCGAGCTTCTACGAGTCGTACGTCGACGACGTCGACCCGGACACGTACGGGCCGTTCATCGACGGGGACCGGTACGTCGTCGAGCGCGAGCGGGAGTTCGCCACCGTTCGGGAGTACCTGGAGAGCGACGCCGCGGGCGACGTGGCGCTCGGCGCGCGGGTGGAGCCCGCGTTCGACGACCGCGATGTGCTGGTCGGCGAGGCGGTCGCGACGCTCGCGCCCGCGTTCGGCCAGCCGTTGCGAGAGTTCTACGAGCCCCGGCCGTGAGGCCGCCGAGAGGGGCCTTCGGGAAGCGGCTGAGAGCGACCGCGACGCGGGCCGGTCACCGAGAGAGTCGGTTGAGGAGCCAGTAGACGACCGCGGCGACGGCGGCGACGACCAGCGCGACCGCCGTGAGGAGGCCGGCGGCGCGGGGGAACGTCAGCCAGAACGCGGCGTAGAAGGCGAGCGCGAAGACGAACAGGCCGACGACGAGCAGTCCCCGCGAGGGGTTCTGCGCGGCGGCGACGAACCCGCGCTGGAGGACGGAGAGGTCGCCGAAGTCCGGAACGTCTTCTGGGGCCGCGTCGTCGGCGAGACCCCCCGAGTCGGCCGGAGCGGTCGACTCGCCGTCGACGGAGCGGTCGGTGTCGGTCACGCACCCGTGTAGGGGCCGGGGGATCCTGTACCTATCGCTTGCCGACGAGGCCGTGAGCCGAGGGAAGCACGGCCGCCCGTCACCCGAACACCCCGGCGACGAGGTAGGAGCCGAGGAGAAACGCGGCCAGCGCGGCCGTGAGGTTCGTCGCAGCGACGCTCGCGGCGGCGCGGGTGCCAGTCTCGCTCGCCGCGCGGACGGTCCCGACCGCGAACGACGAGAACGTGGTGAACGCGCCGCAGTAGCCGACGCCGAACAGCAGCGTCGCGGCCGATCCGATCGGTGCGGCGGAGACGACTCCGAGGGCGAGGCTCCCGACGGCGTTGACGAGGAGGACCGACCGGCGTCCCTCGACGCGGAGCCCGACCGCGTGGCGGCTGGCGGCACCGAGCGCGCCGCCGCCGCCGACGAGCGCCGTCGCGAGGAGCGGCGAGGCGATCATCGCCGACACCGCCCCCCGACCGCGAGCCCCGACGCCGCCGCGGCGAAGCCGGTCGCGTAGCTGACGGCGACGTATCCCGCTCCGGTGGTCGTCCCGAGCGCGACCGCGTCGGCGACGAACGTGCTGTACGTCGTGAACGCGGAGAGCGCGCCCGTTCCGACGAACAGCCGGATCCGATCGCTCGACGCGCGTGTCAGGAGGACACCGAGGGCGAACGAGCCGACGACGTTCGCGACGAGCGTCCCGACGCCGGTCGGAACGCCGGCGAGGACGGCGAGCCGGCTACCGGACGCAGCGGCGAGAACGCCGCCGACCCCCACGTCGACGGCGCGTCTGGCGACCGCGCCGAGGAAGCCCCCGGCCGCGACGAGGATAAATCCGTACGGCGTTCGTTCCATGCGTCAGGGTGCCTCCGGCGCACCTTGTGGGTTCTGAACCCCGTCACCGCGGTCCGCCGCCAGACAGCCGACTCGCTCGCGGGCTCTCGCCCTCGTGAGGCGTCCGTCGCTCGCGGATCCGGACCGTGTGGGCCGTCTCCGTGGCGTCGTCGACGACGAGCGCCTCGCCGACACCGTCCGGGAGCCGCGAGGCGAGGTCGCCGGCGAGGTAGGTCGCCTCCGCCGCCGCCAGTCGGTCGACATCGCGCGCGGCCGTGAGCCGGTGGGAGACGAGCAGGTCGGACTGTGAGACGGCGACGCTCGGCAGCGCAGCCGGCCGCTGGGTCGCACAGACCAGCGAGACGCCTGGGGCGCGCCCGCGGGTGAGGAGCGTCCGGAGCGCGGACTCGGATACCCCGTCGAAGAAGGCGTGCGCCTCGTCGACGAGCAGCCACGGGAGCCGCGAGAGCTCGCCCGCGATCCGCGCGTCGTAGAGCCCGCGAGCGACCGCGCGAACCACGGCCGCCGCGGCGGCGTCGGGGACTCCAGCGAGGTCGATAACTACAGGAGCGGCCTCTGCTGCGAGAGACCCGACCGGCGGCGCGTCGGCGTCGAAGACGCCCCACGAGGCCGCCAGCCGGAGGTGGTTCGCGGCAGCGCGGCGCGTCTCGCTCGGGGCGTCGGCTCCGGTGACCGCCTCGCGGAGCGCCGCGATCGACGGCGAGGGTGTCGTCTCGCCCGTGGAGCCACGGTCCGTCGCGTCTCCGGGCTCGTCGTCGACGGCGTCGGCGACGACGCGCCAGACGAGGCTCCCGGGCCCACTCGCCGGGTCGAGGCCGAGCAACGGCGGCCACGCGGACGGCGGTATCGAGGCGGGGCGGACCGCGGGGTCGACGACGCGTCCTCCGGCGGCTCGGAGGCCGCCGAAGACGCCCATCGGGTCGACGACGACCGGTGCGACGCCCTTGGCGGCGGCGAGTTCCTCCGCGAGGACGCCGAGCGTGTAGGATTTCCCGGTTCCCCGCTTCCCGAAAACGAGGCCCGCGTGCGGGCGGTCGAGGTCGACGCCGACCGCCGCGCTGGCGCTCCCGTCGCGGGCGAGGAAGGACCCGATCCGAGCGGTGTGGGGCGGTCGGTCGGCGTCGCAGTCGTTCCCGTCGTCGGAGGCGGTCCCGCCGTCGAGGTCGTCGGTCGTTCCGTCGCGGCCGAGGACGTACACGCGGTCGGGTGGCCCCGGTATCGGACAAAAGCGGTCGGACGACGTTTTATAACCGATGCCGCGGCCAGCGGGCCGTATGTCCGATCGAACGCACGACTCGCGCACCGCGAACCGCCGGACGTTCAGCACCGACACCCGCGCGATAGAGGGGCTCCCGGTCCGGCTCGTCATCGCGCTCGTCGTCGGGGTCGCCAGCCTCAGCGTGATGATGGGCATGATCGGCGACATCGACGGCCTCGCCGCGACGGAGCTCGACGCGCAGCCGCAGCCGGAGGTGACCACGCCCGGCGACCAGTCGCTGGACGTGGCGGTCGTCGACCCCGACGGCTCCCGCGTCGCGGACGCGACGGTCATCGTCCGCGGCGGCTCGGCCCGGATCGACGGCGTCGCCACCGCGAAGACAGACGCAGAGGGAGTCGCGACCGTGGACGTCGATCCGGAGCTCGGCCCGAACCAGGCCGACGGGACGCTCACGATAGACATCAAGCCGCCGGCGGAGGGCGACTACGTCGACGAGCGGGGGAACACCGAGGTGCTCGTCGTCGAGGAGTGAGGCGGCGATTCCGACCGCGGAGCGCCGGGCCTCAGAGGTGGTCGTCCCAGTCGATCCAGTCCTGTTCCCAGCCGTGTCGGCGGCGGCGACCGCGCTCGGCGCGTTCGGCGTCCTCACGACGGGTGCGGTTTCGCTCCATCCCGGGCTGCTCGCCGTCGACGAGCATGGGTTGGAGCCGCGCCGGCCCGTGCGTCTCGACCGTCTCGAAGCCGGCCGGTGCGGGATCATCGCCCGCGTCGGCGTCTGGCGCGGCGGACGGCTCGATCGCCGTGACCGTCTGAACGCCCGCACCGCGCGGGTAGACGATCCGGCCGTCGGCCGCGAGCTGTTCGCGGAGGGCGCGCGGCGGTTCGACGACGGCGGCCTCGAGGAGGATCCGGTCGTACGGCGCGTACGCCGGGAGCCCGTCGGCCCCGTCGGCGCGGTCGACGAGGACCGCCTCGTAGCCCGCGGCGTCGAGGTTCGACCGCGCGGCGGCGACGGCGGCGCGGTCGATGTCGACCGCGTGGACGCGGCGCGCGCCGGCGATCTCGGCGAGCATCGCGACCGAATAGCCGATCCCCGCGCCGACGACGAGGACCGTGTCGTCCGCCTCGACATCGAGCGCGGTGACCAGCCGGACCACCGTCGCGAGGGAGAGCGAGTGCGGGTCGTCCTCGTCGACGACGCCCCCGCGCGGCGAGTCGTCGACGAAGGGGTCGCGGGGGACGCGCTGGAGCGCAGTCAGCACGGGCGGCTCGATTGGTTCGCCGATCTGGTGTTCGAGCCCCTCGATCATGTCCGCCCTGAGCGACGCGTCGTCCATGCGCGGTCTGAGGGCTCGGTCCTCTAAAACTGTGTGTTCGGCGGGCCGGCTACCGCATCGGGACGAACCGCACGCCGCCGTGATCCTCGCGGTCGACGCCGTCGTCTCGGACCGTGAGTCGGACGAGTCGCTGGCGACCGCCGTCCGCGACGGGGGCGACCACGCGACCGCCCGGTCGGACGCGGTCGACGATCGCGTCGGGAACCGCCTCGGGCGCCGCGCAGGTGAGGTACGCGGCGTGAAACGGGGCTTCGTCGGCGAACGCCTCCCGCCCGTCGGCCGCCGCGACGGTCACGTCGTAGCCGAGGCGGTCGAGACGCTCGCGGGCGTCGGCCGCCAGGTCGGGGACGCGCTCGGCCGAGAACACGTTCCCTGGGCCGACGACCTCGGCGACGACCGCGGCGTGGTAGCCGCAGCCGGTCCCCACTTCGAGGACGCGGTCGCCGCGCTCGACGCCGAGGAGGTCCGTCATCACCGCGACCATATGCGGCGCGCTGATTGTCTGGTCGTGGCCGATCGGGAGCGGCCGGTCGGCGTACGCCGACTCGCGGTGCGTCTCGGGGACGAACTCGTGGCGGGGGACGGCCCCGATCGCCGACAGCGTCCGCTCGCTCGCGTCGAGGCGCCGTCGGAGCGCGCTCACGAGGTCGCGTCGTTCGGCCGTGCGGTCGCTGTCGTTCATGCGAACTAGTAGCACGGTGAGCGTGGAGAAAGCATCGGCGGGGACGAGGGGGTCGAGCCGGTCGGGTCAGTTCACGTCGATCCGGTGTCCCTCGTCCGCGTCGACCGCGTCGAGCGGGACCGTCACGGTGAGGACGCCGTGGCGATACGTCGCGGTCGCGTCGTCGAGACGGGCGGTCGCCGGGAGGTCGACGGTCCGGGTGACGGACTCGTGACGGCGCTCGCGGCGGAGGTATCGCCGGTCTGCCTCCTCGCGTTCCGCGGCGCGCTCGGCCGCGATGGTGAGTCGGTCCTCGAGTGCCCGGACGTCGATCTCGTCGCGGTCGAACCCGGGGAGGTCGGCCATCACGACGTACTCGTCGTCGTACTCGGCGACGTCGATGTCGGCGGTCCGGAGGTCGCGGCCCCAAGCCCGCTCGCCCGCGAAGGGGGTGCGGCCGAGGAGCTGCTCGATCTCGTCGAAGGGATTCGTCGTTTTCATACCAACAGGAAGGGGGCGTGAGGTATTAAATAGCGACTGACGCGTGCTACCTCGCGGCCGCACTCGCGCTATCTCGTTCCTGACGACCTGCGCGCGGCTCAGTTGACGTCGATCGTGTGTCCGCGGTCGTCGTCGGGCGAGCGCTTGGGGAGCGTGACGGTGAGCACGCCGGCGTCGAAGGAGGCCGTCGCCGCGTCGGCCTCGACGGGTTCGGGGATCGGGACCCGGCGGGAGACGGAACTGAACCGGCGCTCGCGGCGGTGATAGCGGACGTCGTCGGAGCCGTCGGCGTCTTCAGAGTCGTCCGCATCTGTCGGGTCGCCCTCCCCCTCTGCCGGTTCGTCGGCCTCGCCCTCCTCGCCGACGGCGAACTCGGTCGACTCCTCGCGGGAGCCGGTGATCGCGAGCGCGTCGTCGCGGAGTTCGACGTCGACGTCGGCGGCGTCGAACCCGGGCAGGTCGGCGAGGACCGTGATCGTCTCGTCGTCCTCGACCACGTCGACGTCGACGTCGCGAGCGCCCGGGAACCGCGGGACGTCGGGGCCGGTCCCCTCGAGCGTCCCGCCGAGTTCCTCGAACTCGCGGCCCATCCGTTCGAGCAGCTCTTCGATCTCGTTGAAGGGATCGCGTCGGGTCATACAGGTCAGGATTCGTGACGGAGCGTCTTGAACGTACTGGCGCAGCGGGCGACGCGGGCCCGATTGGAACGCGGCCGACAGACACTATTCGCTGGGGGCCTTGTCGATCGTATGCGCCTGTTTTGGCACCGAGGCGACGCGCGGACGCGGGACAACGCCGGGCTCGCCGCCGCGGCGCGGGAGGGCGAGGTCGTGCCGGTGTTCGTGTACGACGCCGACCTGCTCGGAACGGTCGGCGCGCGCCAGCGCGCGTTCTTCCTCCGCCACGTGAAGCGACTGGAAGAGCGGTATCGCAAACTGGGGAGCGACCTTATCGTCCGCGCCGGCGACCCGGCGGAGGTCCTCGTCGACCTCGCCGCGGAGCACGACGCCGAGGCGGTGTTCTACAACGAGCAGTACCGAGCGGCCCGCCGGAACCGACAGCGGGCCGTGGAAGACGCGCTCGCTGGTGCGGGCGTCGACACGGACTCGCGGACCGACCTCGTCATGGTCGACCCCGGGCGGCTGGAGGCGCGCTACCCGAACCACAGCCAGTTCCACGGCGACTGGGAGGCCGTGCCGAAGCGCGGCCCGTACGCCGAGCCGGACACGGACGCGCTGGCCGACGTGCGTGACGGGAAGACGGTCCCCGAGCCCGACGCCGACATCGACCTCCCCGACGCGGGGTACGAGGCCGCCCGCGAGCGGTTCGACGAGTTCCTCGACTACGGGATCACCTCGTACAACGACACCCGCGACGACCTCCCGAAGGCCGTCGAGGCCCCGACGCACGCGGTCTCGCGGATGTCGCCGTACCTCGCGACCGGCGCGATCGGGATCCGCGAGCTGTGGGCGGGCGCGGGCGACGTGTACGACGCCGTGACCGGCGGCGAGCGCCGCAACGTCGACAAGTACCGGTACGAGCTCTCGTGGCGCGAGCAGATGTACCACCTGCTGTACTACAACCCCGACCTGGCCGTGTCGAACTACAAGTCGTTCCCGAACGAGATCGCGTGGCGCGACGACGACGCGGCTTTCGAGGCGTGGACCCGGGGCGAGACCGGCTACCCGCTCGTCGACGCCGGGATGCGACAGCTGAACGAGGAGGGATACATCCACAACCGGCCGCGGCAGGTGGTCGCGAGCTTCCTCACGAAGCACCTCCTGATCGACTGGCGGCGCGGCGCGCGCTACTTCACGAAGCAGCTGATCGACCACGACTACGCCTCGAACCACGGCGCGTGGCAGTGGACCGCCTCCACCGGCACCGACTCCGTCGACGTGCGCATCTTCGATCCGGTGAGCCAGATGTCGAAGTACGACGACGGCGCCCGCTTCGTGAAAGAGTACGTCCCGGAGCTGTCTGACGTGCCGGCCGGGAAGGTCGTCGACTGGCCGACCCTCTCGCGGGCGAAACGCGAGGAGCTCGCGCCCGACTACGCGCACCCGATCGTCGACCGGAACGAGGGATACGAGCGGGCCCAGCGCGTCTTCGAAGAGGCGCTCGGGAAACGCTGACGCCGCGGAGCGACCGCGGGCGGCGGCTCGACCCGAAACGGTGGGGTGAAACCGCGTTCCGTAACCGAGTCCTTTTCGGGGGCCACTGAGAACGGCTCCGCTATGTCCCCAGTCACGATCGACGACGTCGAGGCCGCCGCCAAGCGGCTCGCCGGCACCGACATCGTCCAGCGGACGCCCGTCGAGCGGAGCCGGTCGCTGAGCGACCGGTGCGGCGCGGACGTGCGCCTGAAGATGGAACATCTTCAGCGCACCGGCTCGTTCAAGACGCGCGGCGCGTACAACGCCATCTCGCGGACGATCGACGGCGGCGGCGCGGGACCCGGCGAGCCGGCGGTCGAGCGCGTCGTGGCCGCGAGCGCGGGCAACCACGCGCAGGGGGTGGCGCTGGCGGCGGCGGACGCCGGGATCGACGCGACGATCGTGATGCCGGAGTCGGCGCCAGCGGCGAAGATCGAGGCGACCCGCGGCTACGGGGCCCAGGTCGTGCTCCGCGGGAGCGCGTTCCCCGAGGCGATGGCGCACGCCCAGACGCTGGTCGGCGACCCGGGCACGCGGTTCGTCCACGCGTTCGACGACCCTGACGTGGTCGCCGGACAGGGGACGCTCGGGCTGGAGATGCTCGACCAGGTCCCAGCCGTCGACACCGTCCTCGTCCCGGTCGGCGGCGGCGGGCTCGCCGGCGGCGTCGCGACCGCGATCAAGGCGAGAGCGCCGGAGACGCGGGTCGTCGGCGTTCAGACCGAGGGGGCGGCGACGCTCTCGGAGAGCCTCGCGGCGGGCGAGCTCGTGACGCGCGACCAGCCCGACACCATCGCGGACGGGATCGCGACCGGGGGCCTGAGCGACCTCACGTTCGGGCTCCTCGACAAGCACCTTGACGACGTGGTGGTCGTGAGCGACGACGACGTGGCGAGCGCGATCCTGCTCCTCCTAGAGCGCGCGAAGCAGATGGTCGAGGGCGCGGGCGCGACCGCCGCGGCCGCCCTGCTGAACGACGACGCGCGCGACGGGCTCGACCTCACCGGCGAGACCGTCGTCCCGCTGCTCTGCGGCGGCAACATCGACGTGACGACGCTGAAGGAGGTGGTGACGCACGCGCTCGTGGACCGCCACCAGCTGATCGAACTCTCCGTTCGGATCGACGACACGCCCGGAACAATGGGGGAGATCAGCACGCTGATCGGCGCGGAGCGCGCGAACATCCGGACGGTCCGCCACGAGCGCAGCCGGCCGGACCTCCCGGTGGGCGACGCCGACCTCGTGTTCGAGGTGGAGACGAACGGGCCGGCGCACGTGGACCGCGTCCTGAATGCGGTGCGCGAGGCGGGGTACGAGGTGGAGTGGACGACGCAGGAGGGGTGAGCGCCACAGGTCACCGGCCGCGTCGCGCGCGAAGTCGTGCGCGTTCGACTCGCGCGATCCGACGATTTAAAACGCTCACCTTGGCAACGGCCTCGTAATGAGTCTCGTCGTTACCGACACCCTGGAAGACGAGCGCGTCGAGTTCACGGCCGACGGCGACGTCACGCTGTACGTCTGCGGCCTGACGGTGTCGGACGACCCGCACCTCGGGCACGCCCGCCTGTGGTTCCACGCGGACGTGCTCCACCGCTGGCTCGACCACCTCGGCTACGACGTGCGCCACGTCGAGAACGTCACCGACGTCAACGAGAAGATCACGGCCCGCGTCGGCGAGCGCGACGACTGGGCCGCCGAGCGCGACGTGGCCGAGACGTTCACGGCGACGGTCTTCGACGCGATGCGCGGACTGAACCTCAAGCGGGCCGAGGTGTACCCCCGCGTCACCGAGCACGTGCCGGAGATCGTCGATCTCGTCGAGACGTTGATCGAGAAGGGGTACGCCTACAAGTCGAACGGCTCCGTCTACTTCGACGTGACCAGCTTCGACGAGTACGGCAAGCTCTCGAACCAGGAGGTCGACGCGCTCGAGGCGCAGGGCGAACCGGACGAGCGCTCGGAGAAGCGGAACCCGGCCGACTTCGCGCTGTGGAAGGCCGACGGCGTGAGCGAGACCGCCGCGCGCGAGCACGCGAAACACGACCACGGCGCGGAGACGCCCGACGGCGAGACGTGGGAATCGCCGTGGAGCGAGGGGCGCCCCGGGTGGCACGTCGAGTGCTCGGCGATGTCGACGACCCACCTCGGCGACACCCTCGACATCCACATGGGCGGGCGCGACCTCGTCTTCCCGCACCACGAGAACGAGATCGCGCAGTCGGAGGCGGCCACCGGCGAGGCGTTCGCCCGGCACTGGCTCCACGTCGGCCTGCTGGAGATGGACGGCGAGAAGATGTCCTCCTCGATCGGCAACTTCTGGACCGTACCGGACGCCTTAGACGAACTCGGCGTCAACGTCGTCCGCAGCTTCTACGCCGGCGCGGCCTACCGCTCCGAGCAGGCGCTCACCGAGGAGACAATCGCGGAGGCCGAGGAGCGCTGGGAACGGCTCTCGCGCACCTACGACCGCGCCGTCGCGGCGCTCGACTCGACCGACGCCCGCGCGAAGGCCGCGGACGACGACCTCCGCGACGCGGTCGAGGCCGCGCGCGACGACTTCGCGACCGCGATGAACGACGACCTCAACCTCCGGGAGGCGACCGCGGCACTGTTGGACCTCACCGACGCGGTGAACCGACACGTGGACGGAGCCGAGGACGGGTCCGCGGACGCGTACGACTACCGCGGGCTCCGGGAGGCCATCGAGGCGTTCGAGTCGCTCGGCGGCGACGTGTTGGGCCTCCAGTTCGAGTCGACGAGCGACGGGGACGTCGACCTCGCCGGCGAGCTGGTCGAGCTCGTGCTGGACGTGCGCGAGGCGGAGCGCGAGGCCGGCAACTACGAGCGCGCCGACGAGCTCCGCGACGCGCTCCGCGAGGTGGGCGTCGAGATCGAGGACGGCTCGGACGGCGCGACGTACCGGTTCGAGTGAGTGCCCATCGCCGTCGGTTTTTTGCGGTAGAGCGGCGAACGCGCGGTCGATGGCCGACGACGCCGCGCGGCGGGGACAGCGCGTGTACGACCGGTGGGCCGAGTACGGCGTCCTCTACCGCGCGGTCGACCGACTGACGCGGTCGGTCCGGAAGACGGCGGGGGTGGCGCTCGGCGTCGGCGCCGGCGACGCGGTCCTCGACCTCGGGTGTGGCCCCGGCGGGAGCCTCCCGATCCTCGCGGACGCGGTGGGGGCGGACGGGACCGTGATCGGCGTCGACTACAGCGCCGGGATGGTGCGGGCCGCGACCGAGCGCGCGAGGGCGAACCCGCCGGCCGCGGTGATCCGCGGCGATGCCGGCGGACTGCCGCTCCGCGACGACGCCGTCGACGCCGCCTTCGCGTCGCTGGCCCTGAGCGCGATGCCGGCGATCGGAGGCGTCCTCGACGAGGTCGAGCGGGTCGTCCGCCCCGGAGGTCGGCTGGTGGTCGTGGACGGACGAGCCCCGGACGGCGCGGCGGGGAGCGCGCTCCGCGCGGTCTATCGCCGGCTGGTGAACTTCCGGAACCCGGACGTGCTCGCGGTGCTCCGCCATCGGTTCGGCTCGGTCACCGTCGTCGAGTCGTTCGACGCGGGGCTGGAGTTCGTCGCCCGCGCGGACGTCGCGTGACGATGTGGGCGGTGACGCGCGGTCGGCGAGGCCCGCGCCGGTCAGTCCCAGGTCACGTACACGAGGAGGGCGATGGCGGCGAACTCGAGGATCTGGAGGTACATCATCGCCCGGACCGCCGGCGCCGACATCTGCGGCGGGTCGAGGTAGTAGAACAGCGCGAGCGCGTTTTCGGCGAGGAGCAGGAGAGCGAATACCGCCGAGCCGAGCGTGTGCTTCGAACGGATCTCGCGGTAGTTGCGCCCCCAGATGCCGACGAGGACGAGCAACAGCAGGATGTTCGTCGCCGCGGCGACTCGGGCCACGTCGAGCATCAGGGTCATGACGGGATCCCTCCGATTCTACGATCGACTGCCGCGTTCCAGGTTCGGGTCATGCTCACTCCAGTTGGTCGATGATGTCCTCGACGGTCTCCCAGTTGGCCCGGGTGCGCTCGGTCGGGAGGTACACCGCGCCGTAGTCCTGCTCGGTGCTCTCGACCACGTCGTTCTCTTCGAGCACGTCGAGGTGATGTCTGACGGTCTTGTACGCGAGGTCGAGGTCCTCGGCGAGCTGGTTGGCGTTGCGCGGGCGATCGTCGAGCGCGCGGAGCAGGCGGGCCCGGTTGGGCCCGCCTCGCGTGCCGGCCAGCACCTGCCAGAGCACCGGCTCCATCGACAGAAGGCAACGGCGGTGTGATACATAAACGCGTGGATAGCCGTATCACACCGGCGGAGGGGGCGAGCGTCGGCGGGGGCATCCTGCGGGTCGAGCTCCTACGGCTGTAACACGCCGTCGATGACGTGAATGAAGCCGTTCGAAGCCTCGATGTTCGTGTCGACGATGTCGGCCTGGTCGCTGTTGAGGTCGGTCCCGTCAACGTCGATCTTCGCGCCGTTGAGCGTCGGGAGGCTGTCGGCGTTGACGATCGACGCTGCCTTCCGGCGACCCGGGACGACGTGGTACGTGAGCACGTCGCCGAGCCCGTCGACCTCGGCCACGTTGTCGGCCGTGATCCCGGCGGCCTCGAACGCCCTGTCGGTCGGCGCGAACACCGTGAGCTGGCGGTTCCCGCTCAGCGTGTCGACGAGCCCGGCCTCTTTGACCGCGGCGACGAGCACGTCGAACCCGTCGGTAGCGACGGCCACGTCAACGATTGTGTCGCCCTGGCTCGGTGGCTCGGCCGCGGCCGCGCCGACGCCTCTCAGTACCGTCCGTCTGTTCGCGTTCATGGGATGGAACCCACGCGGACGATCGTTTCAAGATGTATTTAATTATTTTGTGAAAGAAACCCTACTCCCATATCAGAGAGGCCCAACTGTTCGTCAATGTTGCCGCTTTTCGACCGGCCTCCGCGTTCGACGGAGAGCGGCCGCAGAGGGGCCGCGAAGGAGGGACGCGGCCGACCCGACTCAGTCGAGCACGTGTTCGGTGTCGTACGAGCCGAGCACCTTGACCCACCCCTTGTCCGCGATAGCCTCGATGTCCTCAACCGCCTTCGCCATATGATCCTCGTAGAGCCCGGCGTCCACGTCGAAGTGGAACAAGTAGTCGCCGAGGCGCTCGCCGCTCGGGCGCGACTCGATCCGCGAGAGGTTGAGGTTGCGGTCGGCGAACGCCTCCAGCAGCTCTAGGAGGAGCCCGGGGTAGTTCGCGTTCGGGTAGACGATCAGCGTGGTCTTCCCGCCGGCGTCGGCCCTGGCGGACTCGGGCGCGACGACGAGGAACCGGGTCGCGTTCGACGTGCGGTCCTGGATGTCCTCGGCGAGGATCGAGAGGTCGTCGCCGGCGTTGTCCGGGTGGCCGATCCCGGCGACGCGGGCGTCCTCGCGGGCGCGCTCGACGCCGCGGGCCGTGGAGGCGACCGCTTCGAGGCCCGCGCTCGGGTGGTTCGCCTCCAGCCAGTTGCGGCACTGCGCGAGCGCCTGCGAGTGGCTCGCGACGAGCTCGAACGAGTCGTCCTGCGAGAGGAGCGCGTGGCGGATCGGCGTGACGACCTCGCGGGTGACGGAGACGTCGTAGTCGGCGAGCGCGTCGAGACTCTCCGTGACGGAGCCTTCGATGCTGTTCTCGATGGGGACAACGCCGCGCTCGAACTCGCCGTCGGCGACGGCGTCGACGATGGCGGTGACCGATTCGCGGAACGACACCTCGGCGGCGACGGCGCGCGCGGCGCGGTGCGAGTACGTGCCGGCGGGGCCCAACGTGACGGCGTTCATCACCCCACCGTTTCAGGGGAGCCGAGAAAAGCCTGCGGGGCGCGGCGATGTTTCCGGTGCGTCCGGTCGGATGCGGGCGACGAAGCGGGTCACTCCTCGTCCGGCTCGGTCGGCACGCCGCCGAGATTGCCCTCGTCGTCGAACAGCTTCGCGCGGAGGAACCGGGTGCGGTACCGGTTCGCCCCCTCCTTCGTGTCCGCCTCGCGGATCTCGTCGGTCCGGCCGTCGGCGACCGCGTCGATGATCGCCTCCACCTGCTCCTTCTCGCTCGGGGTCAGGTCGAACTCGTACGTCCGCGGCTGCTCGCTCTCCAGCCGCGTCCACTTCCGCGCGGCCGACACCACCACGGAGCAGGGCTCGCGGCAGGGGAACGCGCCGTCGCCGCCGTCGACGTCGAGGTCGGTCTCGTCGTCGTACTCCCACTCGCGGCGCTTGAGACACTGCGAGTCGTCGCAGCACGCCTCCGCGACCCAGTTGACGTGTTCGTAGCCCTCGCCGCGGTCCCACGTCTTCACGACGCCGTAGATGCCGGACTGGCGCTCCATCGTCTCGCGCCAGTGGGTCACGTCGAGCTCGCCCTCCCGCTCGCGGTGCCAGTTGGCGACGGTCGCGGGGTAGGTCGTCTCCACCGTCTCGTAGAGGTCGCGCGGGCCGAGGTCGGGGAACACCCAGCCGCCGGCGAGCGACGGAGCCGTCTTGAGCGGGCGGTACCGCCCCTGCTCGTCGAAGGTGACCAGATCGCGGGCGTCGAGCGGATCGTCGTACGCGTTCAGCTCGTCGACCGGGACGCCGGCGTCGTCGGCGTGGCGCACGTCGTAGCGGCGCTCCCCGCGGTCGGTGACCGTGGCCGTAATCCGCAGTTCGCCCCAGGCGCGCTCAATCCCCTCGGCGAGGGCGGCGTACCGGGTCGCGACGGTCTCGCCGTCCGCGTCTTCGATCCAGCGGAGGAACGCGCGGCGCGGGCCGAACTCGCCGACGACGCGCTCAAAGACGTACCAGTCGGTGACAGCGGCGGCGCGCTCCGCGAGCGCCTCGTGGAGTTCGCCCTCGCCCATCGATTCCGGCCGGTCGCCGGCGGCGAAGACGTAGCCGTCGCCCTCGTCGGGCGCGGCGCTGAACCCCTCGAACCGGACCGGCTTCCCCGGCTCGCGGTCGGCGAGCGCGTCGAGGACCGCGTCGAATGCCTCGCTCGGAAGCTCGACGTCCGGGACGGCGGGCGCGTCGTCGTCCTCAGTGGACTCGTCGTCGGCCGCGTCAGCCTCCGGGGAGGTGGGGTCGCTCACGGTCAGTCCCCCGTGGCGACGCGGGTCGTCTCGCGCACGTCGTCGAGGGCCGTCCCGAGGTCGGCGCCGGCGTCGGCGGCGCGCTCCAGGACCACGTCGGCCATGAGCGGCTCCGTCCCCACTGCGCCCGCGTACCAGATCCGCGTGCCGTCGACCGTCTCGGGCACATCGTACCCCTCGGTGTGGTCCTCACAGAGCCCCACGTCCTCCGGGATGTCCTCCTGGGTGTGGTAGCCGTCGGCGATGAAGAGGGGGACGAGGACGACGTCGTCGCTCTCGAAGTGCTCTGGCAGGTCGTCGACTTCGGGGTCCTCGTCCATGTACAGCGCCTGCACCTCGTCGAAGCGGTCGCGCTCGGCGATCCGGTCGGCGTGGTACTCGATCGCCTTCGCCGAGTTCTCGTTGCGCTCGGTGCCGTGGCCGACGACCGCGAGGCCGAACCCCTCGCCCACGTCGGCGTCGTTCGTCACGGACTCCGCGCGCCGGACGATCACGTCGGTCATCGCGCGGTGGGTCCCCACCGGCCCGCAGTAGTGGACCTCCTTGTCGATGTCCTCGGCGACGAGCGTCGCCTGGTCCGCCGAGAGGCCGTCGGAGTCCCACTCCGAGACGTCCCAGCCGGCGAGGCGGAGCTCGCGGGGGATCACCTGCTCGGTGAAGTATCCCTCCGAGATGAACAGCGGGACGACGTACACCTCGTCGCCCTCGACGGTGCGGAGCACCTCTCGGAAGTGCGGCTCCTCCTTCCAGAACCCGGTGCGGACCTCGTCGAAGGCACCGGTGGCGCGGATCGTGTCGGCGTGGTCGTACGTCGGCGCGCTCGACTCGGGATTGAGATGGGAGCCGTGCGCGACGATGACGAGCGACTGCATACCCGCACTGGGGCCGCGCCGCTCTTAGGGACTTCGGAGGCTGCGGGGCGGCGAGAACGTGGCGACGCCGGAACCCGAGTGGGGCCGGAAGGGCGGCCGTCGTCGACCGCGCGTCAGGCCGGCTCGGTCGCCGGCACCGCGTCGAGCGACGCCTCGACGACGCGGACCGCGTCCGGCCCGTCGCGTCGGCCGACGACGCAGACGAGCGCGTCCCCCGCGACCCCGGCGGCCGCGACGTCGACGTCCCGGACGGCCAGCCGGCGGAGCGCGTCGGCGAGCGCCGTGGCGTCGACATCGCCGGTCGCGACGATCGCCGTGCGGTCGCCCTCCGGGACGACCGCCGCGTCGCCGACGCGGAGGAGCGGTTCGGCGGCGTCGCCCTCGGCCGCGTCGTCGGCCGTCGAGAGCCCGACGCCGCTACGCATCGAGACGGTCGCCCCCCGCGACGCCGTCGCGTACGCGGGCAGGTCCTCGCGGAAGCGTCGGAGGGCGGCCGCGACCGCGTCCGGGTCGCCGTCGAGGGCGGCGGCCTCGACGAGCCACGCGGCCGCGGCGCTGTGGTTCAGGAGGCCGGCGCGGAGCGCGTCGAAGACGAACGGCCGCGCCTGGACCGCGGCGCGGGTGTCTGCTGCCAGCGACATGCGCGGACGTGCGCGGCGGTCCAGCAAGGCGGTTTCGGTCGCCGCCGGGACGGCCCCCGACGGAGCCGAAGAGACACGTGCGACGCGACCGTAGCGAGCGACGTGAACCACGTCCCGAACGAGGCGCTGGCCGCGATCGACGCGTTCGGCGAGGGACACCTCCGCGGCGACCCGCCGCCGGTCCGCGAGCGGCTGCGATCGGACCTCCGGGTCCGGATCGAGGTCAGCGACGACGGGCGGACCGCGCGGTGTCGGTTCGAGACGGAGTACACCCGGACGCCGCCGACGCTCCGCGACAGGGGGTCGTTCCTCGCCACCTACGTCGACGGGGTCGACGAGCGGCTCCGCGAGTGGGGCATCGAGCCCCCGCCGGCGTACGAGTACCGCGAGACGGTCGACGGCACGCACCGGTACGAGGGGACGCTGACGCTACCGTGACGCTGCGGTCCCGACGCGCGGT
Source organism: Halorubrum miltondacostae (assembly GCF_041379815.1). Lineage (NCBI taxonomy): Archaea > Methanobacteriati > Methanobacteriota > Halobacteria > Halobacteriales > Haloferacaceae > Halorubrum > Halorubrum miltondacostae. Next base: position 384,391 of record NZ_JBEDNY010000002.1, on the reverse strand, counting down.
ACCGCGGGCCGGAATTTATGCCGCCGTTGGCCGGACGGAACGGTGTGCTGCTCACGACCGCCTTCGTCTTCCACGTCGTCTCCGGCGCGCTGTGGACCGGCGCGACGCTGTACGTCGTCTACGCGACTGTGCCGCGGGCGACCGACGGGACGCTCGGCCGCGAGGCGTTCGTCGACGCCGCGCACCGCCTCCTCATGGTCACGCGCTGGACCGGAGTGGTCCTCCCCGTCACCGGCGCGTACCTGATCTGGCGGCTGTACGTGCCCCTGGATGCGCTCGTGACGACCGGTCGCGGGTGGGCCGTCCTCGCGATGCTCTCGCTGTGGGGCGTGATGAACGGACTCGTCGAGGTCGGCGTGCTCCGGATGCGTCGCGAGGTCGACCCCGACGTCGGGTGGGGCCGGTACATGGCCGAGGGGTTCCCGGTCGAGCGGCTCACCGGCGGCGCGAGCGTCCCCGGTGCCGCCCAGTTGGCGGCCGTCGTCCGCCCCTACCTGCTTGCGAGCGGGGCCTTAGCCGTCCTGCTGCTCGTCGACGCCGCCCTGCTGGCGGGCGGCGTGCCGGGGTGACCGGCCCCCGAGACCGAAGTATATAAACGGCGTCGAATGGGCTGGCTCGGACCGAGAGAGATCAATGCTAACTCTCCGCACGGATTGCGGCCGAGGCCCGTGGTGTCCGGTGGTTTCGTCGGCGCCACCGCGCCGATGACCGCGAGCGGCCGGCCGTCGCTCAACGAGACATTTATATAGAATCACAATCAATCAAACGCTGTATGAGTCAGCGAATGCAGCAGGGTCAGCCGATGATCATCATGGGCGATGACGCCCAGCGCGTCCAGGACAAGGACGCACAGGAGTACAACATCTCCGCGGCGCGCGGCGTCGCCGAGTCCGTTCGGTCGACGCTCGGACCGAAGGGGATGGACAAGATGCTCGTCAACTCGATGGGCGACGTCACCATCACCAACGACGGGGTCACCATCCTCCAAGAGATGGACATCGACAACCCGACCGCCGAGATGGTCGTCGAGGTCGCCGAGACGCAGGAGGACGAAGCCGGCGACGGGACGACCAGCGCGGTCGCCATCGCGGGCGAGCTGCTGAAGAACGCGCAGGACCTCCTCGAACAGGACATCCACCCGACGGCCGTGATCAAGGGGTTCAACCTCGCGAGCGAGTACGCCCGCGAGCAGGTCGACGAGGTCGCGACGGCGGTCGACCCCGACGACACCGAGACGCTCCGGAACGTCGCCGAGACATCCATGACCGGCAAGGGCGCCGAGCTCGACAAGGACGTGCTCGCCGACCTCGTCGTCCGCGCGGTACAGGGCGTCACGGTCGAGGCCGACGACGGCTCCCACGTTGTCGACCTGGCGAACCTGAACATCGAGACGCGCACCGGGCGCGCCGCGGGCGAGTCCCGCCTGCTCACCGGCGCGGCGATCGATAAGGACCCGGTCCACGACGACATGCCGACCGACTTCGAGTCGGCGAACGTCCTGCTCCTCAACGACCCGATTGAGGTCGAGGAGGCGGACGTCGACACCTCCGTCAACGTCGACTCGCCGGACCAGCTCCAGAAGTTCCTCGACCAGGAGGAGAAGCAGCTCCGCGAGAAGGTCGACCAGATCGTCGACTCCGGCGCCGACGTCGTCTTCTGCCAGAAGGGCATCGACGACCTCGCGCAGCACTACCTCGCGAAGGAGGGCGTGCTCGCGGTCCGCCGCACGAAGAAGTCCGACCTGACCTTCCTGAAGAACGTCCTCGGCGCGCCGATTGTCACCGACCTCGACTCCCTGACCGCGGACGACCTCGCGGTCGGCTCGGTCGAGCGCAACGACGACGAGGAGCTGTTCTACGTCGAGGGCGAGGACGCCCACGGCGTCACGCTCCTCCTGTACGGCACCACCGAACACGTGGTCGACGAGCTGGAGCGCGGCATCCAGGACGCGCTCGACGTGGTCTCGACGACCGTCTCCGACGGCCGGACCCTGCCCGGCGGCGGCGCGGTCGAGGTCGAGATCGCGCGCCGGCTGCGCGACTACGCCGACTCCGTCACCGGTCGCGAGCAGCTCGCGGTCGAGGCGTTCGCTGACTCCCTCGAACTGATCCCGCGCGTGCTCGCCGAGAACGCGGGCCTCGACGCGATCGACCTGCTGGTCGACCTCCGCGCGGCCCACGAGGCGGGCGACCAGCACGCCGGGCTCGACGTGTTCGCCGGCGAGGTCGTCGACACGGCCGAGGCGGGCGTCGTCGAGACGGCCCACGCGAAGGAGCAGGCGATCGCCTCCGCGGCCGAGGCGGCGAACCTGGTCCTGAAAATCGACGACATCATTTCGGCGGGCGACCTCTCGACGGCGGGCGGTGACGACGAGGGCGGCGCCCCCGGTGGCGGCATGGGCGGCATGGGCGGCATGGGCGGCGCTATGTGAAATCTGTCGGGGACAGATTTCCATAGGCCGTCAGGCCTCGCCTGACGCAGTCGATGTAAGCGAGGTTCCTTCGGAACCCCGAACGGCGAGCGGGGAGCGAAAGTGACCCGCGAGCCGGAAGTCGGTCGAAAACTGACTTCCACCGTTTCCACCGTCTCGTCCGACGAACGCTCCGTTTTCCCCCGTTTTGACCCCGACCAGCCGAGCGGCCGCCGGTCATGGACGAACGCGAGGGCTCGCTCGCCCGTGCGCATCGCGCACATCGGCGGCCGCACCTCTTTAGGGATCCAAGTCCTACGGAGAGGCGATGGCAGATCTAACGCTCTACGAACTCGAAGGCTGTCCGTACTGCGCGAAGGTGAAGACGAAGCTGGCCGACCTCGATCTGGAGTACGACTCGGTGATGGTCCCGCGCTCGCACAGCGATCGCACCGAGGTCGAGGAGGTCTCCGGACAGACCGGCGTGCCCGTTCTCGTCGACGAGGAGCACGGGGTCGAGGGGATGCCCGAGAGCGACGACATCGTCGAGTACCTCGAAGAGACGTACGGCGGCGCGAGCTGAGCGCCGAACGGGAGGCTATTTATCCGCCCGCGGCGAGGTGAGCCGCGTGCGACTCGTACACCGCCCCGACGCGTCGGGCGACCGGACGGAGACCGTCCTCGCGAGCGACGTCGACGTCGCCCGCTCGACGCTCGAACAGGCCCGCGGGCTGATGTTCCGGCGGTCGATCCCGGACGACTACGGGCTCGTGTTCCCGTTCGACGAGCCCGAGACGCAGTGGCTCCACATGCTGTTCGTGCCGTTCGCGATCGACGCGGTGTGGCTCGTCGACGGCGAGGTGACGGCGAAAAAGCGGCTCGCACCGTTCGTCGGGATGGGTCGCGGCCGCGCCGACACCGTCGTCGAGCTTCCGGCGGGCGCGGCGGAGTCGGTGACGGTCGGCGACGAACTGCGCCTCGTGGAGTGAGGCGAGCGGCGGGCCGGTCTCGGCGCCGACGGGCGGTCGCGTCGCCGCCGGTCGGCTCAGTCGCCCGGGGTGAACAGCTCCTGCTCATCGATCGGGGGCGCGTCGACGACGCGCAGGGACAGCTCGATCCGGCTCCCGCCGGCCTTGCTCTCGACGATGTCGAGGCTCCCGCCGCCGGCGGTGACGATCCAGTTCACGTACCAGAGACCGAGCCCACTCGCGTGGTCGAGCGGCGTCTCCTCGCCCGTGAGGACGGCGCGCTCGGCCGGCGGGATCCCCGGTCCGTCGTCGGCGACGACGAGCGAGACCCACGACTCGCTGGGCAGCTCCGCCGCCGACACGCGGACGCGCGGCTCGTCGCCGTCGTTGTGGCGGATCGCGTTGTCGACGAGTTCGGAGACCGCCTCCGGGAGGAAGGCGACCGCCGAGACCACGAGGTCGTCCGGGACCTCGACGTCGACGGCGGCCCCGTCGAAGACCGCCGGGTCGACCGATTCGAGCGCGGCGTCGACGGCGGGCGCGAGCGCGATCGGCCGCGACGACGGCCGCTGGGAGAGCAACCGCTCCACTTTCCGAGAGGTCTCGCCGAGGCGTAGCAGTCGCTCGGCGGTGTCGACGACCCGTTCGAGCTGTCCGACGAGCTCCGGGTCGTCGACGGCGTCGATGGCCTGCCCGGTGAACCCGGTGACCACGTTGAGGTCGTTCCGAAAGTTGTGCCGTAGCACGCGGGTCAACACCGCGAGCCGCTCCTCTCTGAGCGACGCTTCGGTGAGGTCCTCGCCGACGCCGACGGCGCCGACGACCCGGTCGCCGTCGGTCATCGGCCCGATAGAGAGGCGGTACGGGAGGCGCTCGCCGGAGCGGGTGAGCAACCGCGCCTCGCAGGTTGCGGCCTCACCGTCGCGATACACCCGCGAGAGCGCATCGCTGACGGCGTCCCGTGTCGCCTCGTCGAACAGCGACGTGAGCGCCCGCCCGGACAGCGACGTTGGGTCGTAACCCGAGTCGGCGGCCAGTCGGTCGTTCCACCGCGAGAGCGTCCCCTCCTCCGTACAGCGGAACAGCACGAGCGGAACGGTGTCGGCGAGCGCGTCGACGAGCCGGCGCTCCTCGTCGCGCTCGGCCTCGGCGGCGACGCGGGCGGTGGCGTCGGAGAGCCCGACGACGAGCCACTCGCTCCCGGCGATCGTCGCCGTGTGGACCGCCGCGTCGACCCGGAGCCCCGGGTCGCCGAGCCGGAGGTCCCACTCGAACCACTCGACCCCGGCGTTCGCGCCGTTGGAGTCGGGGGAACCGGGCGCGGACGCGGCGCCCCCGACATCGGCGATCGGCTCGCCGGAGACGGCGGCGTCGGTCTCGCCGAGGTCCGGGAGACCCATCAGCGTCAGCGTGCCGCGGTCGTGGCCGACGAGGTCGGCCGCCGCCGCGTTCGCGGCGCGGACGGCCAGCGTGTCCGGGTCGCAGGCGAGCGTCGGGGTCGGCACCGCTTCGACGAACGCTCGGAGGATCCCGGTCGCGGCGGCGTCGCCGCTCGACGGTGATCGGTCGTCGGCCGACGAGTCCGCGTCGCGGTCAGCCATCTGTCGGTAGTCGAGACACTCCGCGCATATGTGTTTATGGATTTATGAATCGCGCCGGAGCCGGAGCGGTCGGTGACGCGGTCGCGGTCAGTCGGCCTTCGCCTGCCAGTCGCGGACCGTGTCCGCCCCCACGCCGTCGACGTCGGCCGCGAGGTCGTCCGGGTCGGCGGACTTGAGCTCGTCGACGCCGTCGACGCCGGCGTTCTTCAGCTTTGCGGCGGTCTTCTCGCCGATCCCCTCGACGGCCTGAAGCTCCGACCCCTCCTGACGGGCCGTGAACTCGCGGTAGTTACAGATCGGACAACCGAGCTCCCACGGCTCGTCGCCGGAGTGGATCCGGAGGTGCGGGAGGTCGTGCTCCTCGCAGCGCTCGTCGGTGACCTCTATCTCGCCGCGCCGGGGGAGCGGCAGCGAGTAGTCGCAGTCGGGGTAGCGCGTACAGCCGACGAGCCGCGAGCCGGAGCGGAGGCGCTTGATGGCGAGCTCCCCGCCGGCATCGGCGGTTTCACCGTCTCCGTCGCGCGGCGAAGCCGCGCCCTCCCCGCAGTCGGGACAGACGCCGATCACCTCGTCCTCCTGTTCGTCCGCCTCGTCTGCCTTACACTGCGGACAGCCGTGGACGAACGTCTTCCGACCGGCGAGCATCTTCACGTGGCGGAGGTCGTGCTCCTCGCAGGTCTCGTCCAAGAGGAGCGGCTTCCCGGTGGAAGGGAGCGGGAGCGTGTACTCGCAGTCCGGGTAGCCGTCGCAGCCGACGAAGTACGACCCCTGCCGCGACTTCCGGACGAGGAGGTCCGAGCCGCACTCGGGACACGGGCCGAGCGTCTTGTCCGCCTTTAGCGACGTCTGGAGGTGGTCGCCGACCGCCTCGCGGGAGTCGGTGAGGTCGTCGAACACGCGCGAGAGCAGCTCGCGGGAGGCCTCGGTCACCTCGTCGTACGCCTTCTCGCCGGCCGCGATGGCTGCCATGTCCTCTTCGAGCTGGGCGGTCATCTCCTCGCTCACAATCCGGTCGGCGAACTCCTCCGCGGCCTCGACGACCGCCTCGGCGAGCCGCGTCGGCCGCGGCGGGTCGCTCTCGACGTAGTTGCGGTCGTACAGCTTCTCGATCGTCCGGTGGCGGGTCGCCTTCGTCCCGAGCTGGCGCTTCTCCATCTCCTCGATGAGCCGGGACTGCCCGTAGCGCCGCGGGGGTTGGGTCTCCTTCGCCTCGGTGGTGCGGCCCGAGAGCGCCAGCGTCTCGCCGACCTCGACGTCCGGGACGATCCGCTCGTCGCTGGAGCGGTACGGGTACACCTCGTGGTAGCCCGCCTCCAGTAGCCGCTTCCCGTTGGCCTTCAGCCGCAGCCCGCCGTCGGCGGTGAGGTCGGCCGGCTTCGCCGCGTCCTCGGCGTCGCGGAGCGCCGCGAGCCCGTCCGCGCGCTCGGCGATGGGCGTCGCCTCGCCGTTCGCCAGCGCGACCACGCGGAGCCGCTCCCAGGTGGCGGGGTCGGCACAGGTCGCGAAGAACCGGCGGACGATCAGCTCGTACACCTCCCACTCGTCGTCGGAGAGGTCGGCGGCGGCGGGAAGCTCGCCGGTGGGGTGGATCGGCGGGTGATCCGTCGTCTCCTCGTCGCCCTCGGTCGGCTCGATGTCGCGGTCCTCGTCGAGCAGGCTCGCGGCGTCCTCGCCGAACGTCGGCGAGTCGCCGAGGTCGGCGATCAGCTCCTCCGGCTCCAAGTCCTCCGGGTACACCGTGTTGTCGGTCCGCGGGTAGGTGACGTAGCCGGCGGTGTAGAGGTCCTCCGCGAGCGACATGGCGCGCTGCGCGGAGTAGCCGAGCGACCCCGCCGCGCGGATGAACGCAGTGGTGTTGAACGGCGTCGGGGGGTCGTCTGTCTGCGTCCGGCGGGTGACGTCGTCGACGGTCGCCCCGTCGGCCGCAGCAAGCGCCTCGGTGAGCGTGTCGGCGACTGCCTCGTCCCAGACGCGCTCACGCTCGTTGCCCTCGTCGTTCAGATAAAAGTAGCGCGCCTCGAAGGGGTCGCCGCTCGATTTCGCCAGCTCGCCCGTCAGCTCCCAGTACGACTCGGGGTCGAACGCCTGGATCTCCCGCTCGCGGTCGACGATGAGCTTGAGCGTCGGCCCCTGAACTCGGCCGACGGAGATGAAGTCGTCGCCGAGCTGACGCGCGGACAGCGAGAGGAAGCGGGTGAGCGCCGCGCCCCACGTGAGGTCGATGGTCTGTCGGGCCTCGCCCGCGGCCGCCAGCTCGAAGTCGAGGTCGTCGGGGTTCGCGAACGCCTCCTGTACCTCGTTTTCCGTGATCGAGGAGAAGCGCACGCGGTCGACGGGGACATCCTCGTTCACCTCGCGGACGAGCTCGTACGCCTCCTTGCCGATCAGCTCGCCCTCGCGGTCGTAGTCGGTCGCGATGACGACCCGCGAGGCGTTGCGGGCGAGCCGGCGCAGCGCGGCGACGATCCCCTCCTGCGTCGGGGTCTTCGTGACGGGCGCGTCGATGAGCTCGACCGGCTCCACGTCGCGCCAGTCGTTGTACTCGGCGGGGAAGTCGACGCCGACGACGTGGCCGGAGAGCCCGATACACCGCTTGCCGCCCCACTCGTAGACGTTGACGTCGTTCATCCGGTCCGCGGCGGCGGACTCGCCGCTCAGGATGTCGGCGATGCGCCGCGCCGCGTTGTCTTTCTCCGTGATGATCAGCTCGGGGCCGCGACTCATTGCGCCGAGATAGGCCGCTCCCCCGTCTAAAGCTTTCGCGACGCGAGATCAGCGGCAGGCGCGGGGAAAACGGGTATGGAAGACGGGGTCGGGACGCGACCGGTCACCGGGCCGCGTCGTCGGACTCGGCGAGGAACTCCGCGTCTGTCCGCTCCTCGTACGGTTCCGGCGGTTCGTCGTCCGCGTCGAGTTCGCGCCGTGCGAGGTGGTTCTCGAGTTGGCGGCGCTTGTTCCTCCCTTTCCGCTCGCGACCCGATTTCGTGTCTGGCATCGTCACCCGTGTCAACAATACCCACACATATGAATCTTCCGTCGGTGTGCGAACGGATCCGAAAGAGTCGGAGCGGGCGTTATCGACGCGCATTCGGGCGATAACAGCGGTATGACACTCGAATCGTCACTGGAGGAACCGGAGCCTTCCACGAACGAGTTGCGGTGGCGCGTGCCTCGCGGCCGGGGCTTTGGAGGTGTTCGTCGACGTCGGACTCGCTCGTCGCCGTCGCTCATCGCTCGTAGTCGGCGTCGACAGAACGCCAGGAGAGGGATTTGAACCGCAGTCGTTTCGCTCGCTTCGCTCTCTGGTTCAAATTCCTCAGTCTCGGTTTTCGACGAACGGCTCGCTCCGCTCGCCGTGTCGTTCGTCGAAAACGCCAGGAGAGGGATTTGAACCCCCGATCCCGGATGGGAACACGCTTTCCAGGCGTGCGCCTTACCACTCGGCCATCCTGGCCCACTCCGTGCTACTCCGGTGCGACTGTTAAGTCCTTCTTTTCGCTCGCAGTCGCGCTTCGGTGACGTAGGAGAGACCGGCCGACGCGACCGCGACGGCGACCGCGACGAGCAGCGTCCCACCGAACCCGACCGGCAGCGACCCGGGACCGACGAGCCGGTACCCCTGGGCGAGCGCGAGGAAGGCGAACCCGCCGACGACGCCCCACAGCGCCGCGGATCGCGCCCTGGCGCGCGGCGTGGCCGGCGCGCCGACCGCGCGAGCCTCGCCGTCGGAGTCGGGCGCATCGTCCGGGTCGGTCCCGTCGTCGGGTCCGCCCTCGCCGTCACTCATCTACTCGACGACGGCGACCGCCTCGATCTCGACGCCGGCCCCCTTGGGGAGCGCGCCCGCCTCGACCGCGGAGCGAGCCGGCGGCGACTCGTCGAAGTAGCCGGCGTACGTCTCGTTCATCTCGTCGAAGTCGTCCATGTCGGCGAGGAACACCGTCGTCTTGAGGACGTCCTCGGGGGCCGCGCCCGCCTCGTCGAGCACCGCGAGGAGGTTGTCGAGCGCCCGCTCCGTCTGGACCGCGATGGACGCGTCGTCGAGGAGTTCGTCGCCGGGCGTCAGCGGGATCTGCCCGGCCGTGAACACGAGGTCACCGTCGGTGGTCGCCTGACTGTACGCGCCCACCGCCGCCGGCGCGTCGACCGTGTGGATCGTCTCCTTCATGCGAGCGGCCCTTCGACCGGCGGCCTCAAGAGTACTCTGGAGCGGTCCCGCCGGACGCGGGAGGGGGCTCACCGTCAGACACAAGCGGCTGGAGTGGTAACACGACACACATGACGGGAGACCAGCTCCTGCCGCTCGCCGCCATCTTCGTCGGGGTGGCGGCGATCAACCTCGCGGTGACGTGGCTGCTCGTCCGGCGGAACCGCGACCCCGCGGAGCTGTTCGGCTCGGTCGCGACCCAGTCGTCGGACGCGGACGGCGACGGCGAGGTCGGGCCGGCGCTCGCGATCGACCGGGACCCGGGGCCCGACGAGGCGGACGAGGCCGACGACGGGGACGGCCCGCCGCCGCTCGACGCCGACAACGGGGACGGCCCGCCGCCGCTCGACGCCGACGGGGAGACGGTCGTCTGCCGGCACTGCGGCGCCGAGAACCGCGCCGGCTACCGGTACTGCCGGTGGTGTGCGCAGTCGGGGTTCGTCGACGGAGAGGGCGGCGTCACCGCGGGGACCGCGATGGCCGACCGGTCGCTGTGAGCGCGGTCAGAGGAGGCCGTCAGGCGGCGTCGATCTGACAGCCGGCGGCGTAGTCGATCCCGTCGATGGTGTCGATGCCGTCGTCGCCGCACACCGGGCAGTCCGGGTTGCGCGCGTACGGCACCGTCTCGAAGGAGAGGTCCATCGCGTCGTAGAACAGCATCCGGCCGACGAGCGGGTCGCCGACGTCCATGATCAGCTTCACCGCCTCCGTCGCCTGGAGGCAGCCGACCGTCCCGGGGAGGACGCCGAGGACGCCGGTGCTGGCGCAGTCCGGCACCGTCCCAGGCTCCGGCGGCTCGGGGAACAGACAGCGGTAGCAGGGACCGTCGGGCGAGAGCGTCGTCACTTGCCCCTCGAACTTGTAGATGGCCCCGTGGGAGACCGGGACCCCCTCGATGCGGGCGGCGTCGTTCACCACGTAGCGGGTGGCGAAGTTGTCCGAGCAGTCGACGACCACGTCGTGGGCCGCGATCAGCTCGCGGGCGTTGCTCGCGTCGAGCCGCAGCTCGTGGCGCTCCACGTCGACGTCGGGGTTGAGGTCGGCGACGAACTCGGCGGCGGAGTCGACCTTCTTCCGCCCCACGTCGTCGTCACCGTGGATGACCTGTCGCTGGAGGTTGGAGCGCTCGACGACGTCGTCGTCGACGATGCCGATCGTGCCGACGCCCGCGGCGGCGAGGTACTGGATCGCCGGCGCGCCGAGCCCGCCCGCGCCGACGACGAGGACCTTGGCGTCGAGCAGCCGCTTTTGCCCCTCCGGACCGACGTCGTCCAGGATCACGTGTCTGGAGTAGCGGTCGAGCTGGGTCGCGTCGAGGGAGAGACTCATGCCTCCGACCAGTGCCGGCGCGGATATAATCGTGTTCCCGGCGGCGACCGAGACGCGACGCGGCCGACGCTCGCTCCGTCGGCGACGGCTTCGGACCCGACGCCGGCGCTCACTCCGCCGACGCCGCCACGGCGTCGGTCATCCAGCAGTCGTCGACGCTGCCCAGCGAGCCGTCCGTGGTCGCGCTCCCGCCGCCGACCCGGACGAGGCGGAACTCGTAGCGCCCGGTCACGGTGCCGTTCTCGCGCGTGACGACCTCGACCGCGGCGGTCCCGTCGGTGATCTCCGGCACCGAGTACTCCGCGGTGTCGTACGTGAGCATCGGGCCGTACCGGGCGGTCTCGAACAGTTCGACGTACTCGCCGACGGGCCCGACGACCTGCCTGTTCTCCGGCGACGCGAACGACCGGAGGGTCCGGATGCCGTCGTTCGTCGCGTTGTCGTTGTACCGGAGCGCGTTCATCTGGATCTGGACGACCTGAAGCGCGGACCGCTCGCAGGTCGGGGACAGCGCCGTGTTCCGCGCGGCCTCGCCGGTCGGGTCGCCGTCGGCGACCGACACGGTGTTCCCGCCGTCCGAGTCCGTGCCGCTCGCGTCGTCGCCGTCGTCAGTGGCCCCGTCCACATCGGACGGCGAGTCGATCGCCCCGTCGTCGCCGACGCCGGCGATCCCGCCCGGCCCACCGATCCCGGCGGCGCCGGCTGCGAACCCGGCCCCGGCCGCCGCGACGAGGAGCGCGACGACGGCAATCGCGGCGACGACGGTCCGGCGGTCCGGTCGATCGCTCGTTTCGTCGGCGGTCGAATCGTCGCCCGACTCACCGCCTTGGGGTGTCTCGGGGGCGGGGCCGCCCGGCCGGTCGTCAGCTCGCGACGCGCCGGCAGCCGTCGCCGCGCCGGCGAGACTGCCTGCGTCGCCGTCACCCGGCGTGTCGTTGCCGCTCGCGTCGTCGACAGTCGGGACGTGGTCGGTCGCCTCGTCGTCGGTGGCTACCGATCCGTCGCCGGAATCGGTCGCACCGCCGGCCTCGGGAGCGACCGCGTCGTACGACGCGGACCGAACGGGGACGCCGAGGACCCGCTCGGCGATATCGTTCGCCGCCGCCGGCGGGACGGCGTACAGGAGCCGCTGTCGGAGGTCCGCCGGAGAGACGACCGTCGCGTCGTCGAGCGTCGCGTCGTCGAGCAGCGAGTCACTCGCGACGACGAGGGCGTCGGCCCGGCCGTCGGGGACGCCCCCGTCCGCGGCCGAGGCGACGAGCAGTTCGGTCCGCTGGTCCCCGTTTCGCACAGTCACTCGGGGCGGATCGGCGTCGGCGGCGTCGGCGGTCGCCGCGTACGCGTCGGCGACGAGCGTCGCGAGCGCGTCCGTGTCGAGCGACTCGAGCGCGCTCGCGAACGCGTCGGGCGGAATTGGGGAGGTCCCGGTCACGTGGCGATCGCCATGACTACAGTTGGTATGTGACGCGATGTCTTTGCTCTTGCGCCGCCGGCTTCGCGGTCGCGACGGGGGAGAGCGTCGGGAGCGGTAGACGACGAGCGCGTCGCGAAACGGGGGCGACGAACGGCGCGTCCGCTCGGCGACGCGGTCGGTGAAAAAACGAGAACCGAACGTCGGCGGCGTTACTTGCCCTGCCGGTCGTTCGAGGTGACGCTCGGGCGCGTCTTCTCGGTGCCCTTGCCGCGTTTGCGCTGGCCGCGGCCCTTGGTCCCGGCGGAGGTGAGGCCGCGGTACGCGCGACCCTTGTGGTCGTCCGAGCAGATCCAGTTCAGGTCGTCGTCGTTCTCGATCGCGGGGTGGGCGGGGTCCACGAGGATGACCTCGTGCCACTTCTGGGAGCCGTCCTCACCGACCCAGTAGGAGTTGAGCACGCGGAGGTTCCGGTACTTCCGCGAGGCGCGCTCCTCGGCGATGCGCTGGATCGACTTGCGGCGCGAGACGCGGTTGACGCCCTGACGCTTCGAGCGGCGGCCCGCCTTGAAGCGCTGCTTGCGCGACCCGCCCTTGCGGACGCTCACGCGGGCGACGATGACGCCCTGCTTGGCCTTGTAGCCCAGTTCGCGGGCCTTGTCCAGCCGGGTGGGGCGCTCGATGCGCTCGATGGCGCCCTGGTCGCGCCACTCCTGCTTGCGCTGCCACTGCAGTTCCGCTAGTTTCCCCTCCTTGGGGGACCGCCACGCCTCCTTGATGTGCGAGTAGAAGCTTCGTGCCATTGTGTGTCCGCGGACGGTTGCGATTCAGCCGCGAGGGGCCACATGTCGTCTCGTCCCGGGCCGGCGCGGCGGTCGGTCCGACCGCGGTCCCGGCGGCGAGTGCCCGCTGTGTCCGCACCAGCGAGTTAGCGTGAGTTCCCGCGGTCCGCCCTTAACCGCTTCGCTCCGCGGGTCGCGTGAGGGGCCGTCGCACGGCGTGGCGAGACGTTGCGTCGGCAAACTCGCGAGGAACGCGCGGTCGACGCGCTCGGTCGGTCGCCGCGCGTCGATCGATTAAAGTCCAGTTGTATCGATGAACCGGTAGTGGTACACTTCGACGCCGCGCCGGCGGTACGCGGGTGCGACGGGGGTGGGTTCCGGTGGGAGCCGTGAGGCTCGTGGTCGTCGCGGGGACGACCGAGACGGCCGCCGTCGACGGGATCAGCGCCGCGGGCGCGGACCCGGAGCTGCGCGTTCACACGCCCAGCGCGGACCTCGAGATCGTCGAGTCGGGGCGCCCCGCGCCCGACTCGCCCGTGCCGGTGAGTCCGACGGGGTGTCCGACCCCCGCGGTCGTCACCCGCGCGGTCCGCGAGCTGCTCGGCCCGGAGGCCCTGCCGGTCGAGTTCGTCGACGCCGGGCTCGGAGCGCCCACCGCGGCGACGGTCCGCGACGTCGGTGCGGCGCCCGGCGGCGACGTCCGCGACCCCGAGCCCGTCCCGGAGGCGGCGAGCGTCTTCGAGCGGGCTCGCGCGCTGGCACCGGAGCTCGCCGCGCCGACGAGCGGTGACGGACGCGGAGGCGACCCGGAGAGCGGACCGGCCGACGAGCCCGCCGAACTGCTCGTCGCGGAGACGATCCCGGGCGGGACGACCACCGCGCTCGGGGCGTTGACCGCGCTCGGCGAGCGCGCCGCGGTCTCCTCGTCGCTGCCGGCGAACCCGATCGAGCGGAAGCGCCGCGTCGTCGACGAGGGGGTGGACGCGAGCGGGCTCGCTCCGGGCGACGCGGCCGGCGACCCGATCGAGGCGGTCCGACTGGCGGGCGACCCCGTCCTCGCCGCGGTCGCCGGCCTCGTCGTCGGCTGCGCGGACGCCGGGATCGACGTCACCCTCGCCGGCGGCACCCAGCTCGCGGCCGCGGCGGCGCTCGCCCGCCACGCCGGCGTCGACCGGCGGCTCCCGCTGGCGACCACGTCGCTGGTCGCGGACGACCCGACCGCCGACCTCGCGGCGCTCGCCGCCGACCTCGACCTAACCCTCGCGGCGGCCGATCCCAGGTTCGACGAGGGCGACCACCCCGCGATGGCGGCGTACGCCCGCGGCGAGGCGAAAGAGGGCGTCGGCATGGGCGGGGCGCTCGCGCTCGCGGAGCGCGCCGGGGTCGACGACGACGCCGTCCGCGAGAGGGTCGCCGCCGTGACCGAACGACTGCTCGCCGAGGACGCGGGAGCCGACGGCGGAGAGGGACCCGCCGCCGCGAACGGAGGCGACCGGCGGTGAGGGGGCTCGTCCTCGCCGGCACGGCCTCCGGGATCGGCAAGACGGTCGCGACCCTCGCGGCGATCCGCGCGTTCGAGAACGCCGATCGGACCGTTCAGCCCGCGAAGGCGGGGCCGGACTTCATCGACCCGAGCCACCACGCCCGCGTCGCCGGGCGGCCGTCGCGCACCCTCGACCCGTGGCTTCAGGGGGACGACGGTCTCCGGCGGAACTACGCCCGCGGCGACGGCGACCTCTGCGTCGTCGAGGGGATGATGGGGCTGTACGACGGCAACGCCGCGAGCACAGCCGGGGTCGCCGCCGGGCTCGACCTCCCGGTCGTCCTCGTCGTCGACGCGAGCGCCGGGATGGAGAGCGTCGCGGCGACCGCGCTCGGCTTCGCCGAGTACGCCGACCGGACGCCGCACGACCTCAACGTGGTCGGCGTCGTCGCCCAGCGCGCACACGGCGGCCGTCACGAGGCGGGTATCCGCGAGGCGCTTCCGAACTCGATCGCCTACTGCGGCCGGGTCCCGCCTCACCAGGGCCTAGAGATCCCCGACCGACACCTCGGACTCCAGATGGGCGAGGAGGCCCCGCTCGACGACGCGGCGCTCGACGCGGCCGCCGAAACGCTGCGAACCGACCGGTTGCTCGATATCGCGCGCGAGCCGACGCTCCCGGTGACCGACCCGGACGCTGGAGCCGCGGGCGGCGACGACGGACGGAACCGCGGAGATCGCGGCGACTCTCCGCGGATCGCGGTCGCGGACGACGCGGCCTTCCGGTTTATTTACCCGGCCACACGCGAGCTGCTCGCCGAGCGCGCGACGGTGGTCCCCTTCGCGCCCACGACCGGCGACGACCTCCCGCCCTGCGACGGCGTCTACCTCCCCGGCGGCTATCCGGAACTCCACGCCGCTGCGCTCGCCGACGGACCGGCGCTGGGGTCGATTGCTGACGCCGCGTCCGAGGGAACGCCCGTCCTCGGCGAGTGCGGCGGGCTGATGGCGCTCGCGGAGACGCTGACGACCGCCGACGGCGACGCCCACGAGATGGCGGGCGTCCTCCCCGCGAGCGTCGAGCGCCGCGAGCGGTATCAGGCGCTCAACCACGTCGAACTCCGCGCACGGCGCGGCGCGCTCACCGCGGACGCCGGGGCGCGGCTCCGCGGCCACGAGTTCCACTACTCCGCGGCCGACGTGGCGTCCGACGCCCGGTTCGCGTTCGACGTGGAGCGCGGGACCGGCATCGACGGCGACCGCGAGGGGCTCACCGAACACCGGACGCTCGGGACGTACTGCCACGTCCACCCCGAGAGCGGGGCGTTCGACGCGTTCCTCGACGAGGTGGAAGGGTGACGGGAGTCGCCGAGCTAGCCGGGGCCACCGAGCCGGCCGTCGCCGCCCTCGTCGCCGAACCCGCCGCCGCGCTGGCCGCCCCGGCCGTCACGCTCCTCGCGCCGGTCGCGCTCGCCGTCGCGCTGGACCTCGCGGTGTCGGAGCCGCCGCGCCGCGTCCACCCGGTCGCGCTGTTCGGGACCCTCGTCGGGCGGTTCGACCGGGAGTGGGCCCGCCCGCGGCTCGTCGGCGTCGCGGTCGCGGTGGTGCTTCCCCTCGCCGCGGCCGCGGTCTGTACCGGGATCGTCTGGGTCGCCGCGGCGCACGGCCTGCGAGTCGGCGGGGTTCCGGTCGTCGCCGTCGCCGCAGCGGCGGGCGTCTGCTTCTCGGTCGCGAGCCTCAGAATGCTGCTCGACGTGACCGGCAAGGTCGTCGCCGAGACCGAGGCCAATCCGGACGCCGCCCGACAGTCGGTCCGGGCGCTCGTCGGACGCGACCCGGCCAACCTCTCCCCGGCCGCGCTCCGCAGCGCCGCGGTCGAGAGCGCCGCCGAGAACCTCGCGGACGGGTTCGTCGCCCCCCTCGTCTGGTTCGTCGCCGGCGCGACGGCCACGGTCGGTGGGAGCGCCGCGACCGCGGAAACCGCGCTGGTCGCGGGGGTCGCGGCCGCGGCCTGGGTGAAGGCGGTGAACACGCTCGACTCGATGCTCGGCTATCGGTCGAAGCCGGTCGGCTGGGCGAGCGCCCGGCTCGACGACGCCGCGATGTTCCTGCCGGCGCGGGTCGCGGCGTGCTGCCTCGCTGTCGCGGCGCGGTCGCCCGGGAGCCTGCGGCGCGCGCGGTCGCTAGCCCGTGAACCGGCGTCGCCGAACTCGGGCTGGCCGATGGCGACGGCCGCGACGGCGCTCGGGGTCCGTCTGGAGAAGCCCGGCGCGTACGTCCTCGACGGGGGCCCAGAGCCGCCGTCGGCCGCGGCCGCCCGCGACGCCGTGCGGCTCGTCGGCGTCGCAGGCGGGGTCGCGGTCGCGGCCGCGGGGGCGTGGCTCCTCGCGCTCGCGGGGGTGGTCGCGTGGTCCTGACGGGACCGGTCGCGGCGCTCCGCGGCGCGCTCGGGTTCCTCTCTCGGATCCCCGTCGGCCGCACCGACGAGGACTGGGAGGCGTTCCGGCGGACGCCCGCGTCGATGCCGGCGGTCGGGTACGCGATCGGCGCGCTCGTCGCGCTCCCGGTCGCCGCGGCCGCGCTGGCGCCGGTCCGCGTACAGTCGCTCGCGGTCGGCGTCGCGTTCGCCGCGTGGCTGTCCCTCGTCACCGGGATCACCCACCTCGACGGCGTCGCGGACGTCGGCGACGCGGCGGTCGTCCACGGCGACGCCGACCGGCGCCGGGAGGCCCTGAAGGACTCCGCGCTCGGCGTCGGCGGGACGGTCGCGCTCGCGCTGGTCCTCGTCGGCCTCGTCGCCGCCGGGGCGGCGGTCGCGGACGTCGCGACCCGGTCGCTCGCCGACGCGGTGGCGCTCGTCGTCCTCGCGGAGGTGAGCGCGAAGGCCGCGACGGCGGCGCTCGTCTGCCTCGGCGACGCCCCGCACGAGGGGCTCGGGTCGGCGCTGACCGCGGCCTCCGGCCCCCGGATGCTCGCGGGCGTCGCGCTCGTGACGACGCCCGCGGCGCTGGCCGGGGGGGCCGTTCTCGGGTCGGGCGGCGCCGGCGTCGTCGCCGGGGTGTTCACCGCCGCGACCGTCGTCGCCGCGCTCGCGTTCGCGTGGGCGCGCTCGCGACTCGGCGGAGTCAGCGGCGACGTGCTCGGCGCGACGAACGAGATCGCCCGCGTCGTCGGGCTCCACGCGGGGGTGATCGCGTGGACGCTCTCGTGATGTGCGGCGGCCGCGGCACGCGGCTCGACCGCCACGGCGAGAAGCCGCTCGCGCCGGTGGCCGGGCGGTCGATGGTCGACCGGACCCTCGACGCCCTCGCCGCGAGCCGGGTCGAGACCGCGTACGCGGCCGTCTCGCCGCACACGCCGCGGACCCGCGAGCGACTGGGCGAACGGGCGGGCGGTGGCGGGCGGGTCGGCGACGGCGCTGAACGGACCGACGGGTCGGTCGAGGTCGTCGTCGTCGACACGCCGGGCGACGGGTACGTCGCGGACCTTCGGACGGCGCTGGCCGACGGCCCGGAAGCGCCGGTCCTCACCGTCGCGGTCGACCTCCCGCTGCTCGACGGGCCGGCGGTCGACGCCGTCCTCGACGCGCACGCCACCGCCGGGGCCGACTCGCTGTCGGTCCGGATCCCCGCCGCGCGCAAGCGCGGATTGGGCGCGAGCGCCGACGCCGTGACGCGGTATGACGGTGCGGGAGACGACAGAGCGGGTGGCGACGAGGCGCTCGGCGGGGACGGGGGAGCGCCCGAGGAGCGCGTCCCGGCCGGCGTCAACGTCGTCGGCGCGCTCGACGGCGCTGGCGATGAGGCCGTCTACGCGACCCGCGACGCGCGCCTCGCGCTCAACGTCAACCGCCCCGGAGACCGCCGGCTCGCCGAGCGGATCCTCGCCGGCGACCGGGACGCGTCCGTCCTCCCGAGCGGCGGAGTCGAGTGGCTCGGCGAGCCCGGAGCCGGCGAAGGAGGTGACCGGTCGTGAATCGCGAGCGCGCGGCGGCGCTCGGACGCGAACCCCACGGGAGTACCGACGACCCGGACCTGCTGGACTTCAGCGCGAACACGAACCCCGAGGTCCCGGCGGGCGTCGAGCGCGTCTACCGCGCGGCCTTCGAGACGGCGCGGACGTACCCGCCGGAGCCGCCGGGCGCGTTCCGGGCGGCCGCCGCCGACTTCGTCGACTGCGAGTCCGAGCACGTGGTCCCGACGCCGGGCGGACTGGCCGCGATCCGGACGGCGATCGCGCTCGCGGTCGACCCGGGCGACACGGCCCTGCTCCCCGCGCCGAGCTTCGGCGAGTACGCCCGCGAGGTCCGGCTCCGGGACGGCGAGCCGTCGTTTGTCGACGCCGAGTCGATCCTCGACGCCGACCCGCGTGGCCACGCGCTGGCGGTCGTCTGTACGCCGAACAACCCGACCGGGACCGGCTACGACCGCGAGTCGCTGCTCGCGTTTGCGGAGCGCTGCCGCGCGGCCGACACCGTGCTGCTCGTCGACGAGGCGTTCCTCGGGTTCACCGACCGCGAGTCGCTCGCGGGCACCGACGGCGTCGTCGTCGCGCGGGCGCTCACCAAGCTGTTCGGGCTCCCCGGGATCCGGGCCGGCTTCGCGGTCGCGACGGGGGAGCTCGGCGCGGCGCTGCGCGGCGCGCGCCGCGCGTGGAACGTGAGCGCCCCGGCGCTCGCCACCGGGGAGTACTGCCTGCGGCAGCCGGCGTTCGTCCGCGAGACCCGCAACCGCGTCCGCCGCGAGCGGGAGCGGCTGCGGAACGCCCTCGGCGACCGGTACGACGTCACGCCGAGCGACGCACCGTTCCTGCTCGTCGACGTCGGTGACCGCGACGTCGACCGCGTCGTCGAGCGCGCCCGGAAGCGAGGCGTCGCCGTCCGCGACGCGCGGACGTTCCGCGGCCTCGGCTCGCACGTCAGGGTCGCGGTCCGCCGCCCGGCGGAGAACGACCGACTCCTCGCGGCGCTCGGCGTCGGCGACGAGGAGGATGGCGAGATAGAAGACGGCGACGAAGCGGACGCCGGGACCGGAGACGGCGACGGAGGTGAAGCCGGCGATGTTTGAGGCGACAGTCAGCGAGGGCGTCCTCCGGCTCCGCCGGCCAGAGACGCGCTGGCTCTCGACCGGGTGGGACGGCGGGCGGTCGCGGGCGGCGACCGCGTACAACGTCACCGTCCCGAAGGGGTTCGCCCGGACGGACCTCCGGACCTACCGCGACGAGCGGCTGGCGCGGGCGGGATTCGCCGACGATGAGGTTGTGCGGAGTGCGGGGGACTCGACGGCCGACCGCGACGCGCCGCCAACGCTGTTCACGGGCGTCTCGATGGAGCACGCGCGCGGTGCGCGACTCGGACCGGTCGTCGCGTACGCGACGGTCGGGCTCTCGAACCCCGCGATGCTCCCGATGGAGCCGGCGGAGGATCGTAAGGGCGGCGGTTCGGGGCCCGACGCCGCCGGTTCCCCGGTCGACCCGCCCGGGACGGTGAACCTGATCGTCGGCGCGACGCGGCGGCTCGGCCCGGGGGCCGCGGCGAACCTCGTCGCGGTCGCGGCCGAGGCGAAGACCGCGACGCTGCTCGCGGCGGCGGGGATCCCGGGGACGACGAGCGACGCCGTCGTCGTCGCCGACGACCCGGCGGGCGAGCCGGCCGAGTTCTCCGGGAGCGCCACGGCGGTCGGCGGGGCGGCCCGCGCCTGCGTCCGGGACGCGGTCCGCGCGAGCCTGCGGTCGCGGTACCCGGACGGTGACGTGCCCGGGCCGGCGGCCGACGCCGAACACGGCGTCGTCACCGACGACCGGGCGGAGGTTTTCGACCCATGACTACGAACCACGACGACACCGACGACGAGGCATCGACCGACGGCAACGGGGAGACACAGACCGACGCCGGCGAAGAGGCACCGAGCGAGGCCGAGCACGACCGCACCCGCACTCCGGGCGGCGGCGCGGCCCCTGAGCCCGAGCCCATCGAGCCCGCGGCCCCCGAGGAGTTCGGGCTGGTCCAGGCGTTCTGGGGCGACGGCAAGGGGAAGACCACCGCCGCGATGGGGATGGGCTTCCGGGCCGCGGGCCATGGCTACCGCGTCCACATGCTCCAGTTCATGAAGGGCGGCGCGGACAGCGTCGAGGGCGTCAGGGGCGAGTACAACGCGATTGCGGCCGTGCCGGGGTTCACCTACGAGAACGCCGGCCACTACGGCTGGCACGGCCTGCTCGACGGGTCGGCAGACGACGAGCACGAGGCGAAGGCGGCGGCCGCCTTCGACCGCGCGGAGGCGCTCGTCGCGGGCGCCGCGGACGCGGACCTGACCGAGCCGCTCGCACTCGACGGAGACCCGGAAGCGGGCGTCCACATGCTGATACTCGACGAGCTGCTGTACGCGGCCGACCGCGGGCTCGTCGCCCCCGACGACGTCGTCCGTCTCGCCGAGTCGAAGCCCGAGGACCTCGAACTCGTCCTCACCGGGAGCCACGCCGAGCCCGCGTACTTGGACGGCGTCGCCGACCTGATCACGAACGTCCGGAAGGTCGCGCACCCGTTCGACGACGGGCAACGCGCCCGCCGGGGAACGGAGTACTGACGATGGGGGTCACGCGACCGTGAGCGACGCCGGCGCGGGCGAGGGCGACGGTGGGGCCGAGGCGGACCCGGAGCGCGACGCCGACACGGTCCTGATCGCGGGCACCGCGAGCCACGTCGGGAAGAGCACGCTGGCGGCCGGCCTCTGTCGACTGCTCGCACGGCAAGGCGTGTCGGTCGCGCCGTACAAGGCCCAGAACATGAGCAACAACGCCCGGGTCGCGCTCGCGCCCGACGGCGAGTGGGGCGAGGTCGGCGTCTCCCAGCACGTCCAGGCGCGGGCGGCCGAGACGGTGCCGACGACCGACATGAACCCCGTCCTGCTCAAACCCCGCGGCGGCGGCGAGAGCCAGCTGATCGTCGACGGCGAGGCGGTCGTGAACGCCCCGGCGTCGGCGTACTACGAGGACCACTGGGACGATGCCCGCGACGCCGCGGTCGCCGCCCACGAGCGCCTCGCGGCAGACCACGACGTGATCGTCGCGGAGGGGGCGGGGAGCATCGCGGAGATCAACCTCCACGACCGCGACCTCGCGAACGTCGAGTGCGCCCGGTTCGCGGACGCGGCGGTCCTGATCGCGGTGGATATCGAGCGCGGCGGCGCGTTTGCGAGCCTCTATGGAACCCTCGAACTCCTCCCCGACGACATCCGCGACCGCGTTCGCGGTGCCGTGATCACGAAGTTCCGCGGCGACCCCGCCCTTCTCGAACCCGGAATCGACGAGATCGAATCGCGCACCGGCGTGCCCGTCGTCGGCGTCGTCCCGCACGATGACCCGGGGCTCCCGGCGGAGGACAGCCTCTCGCTGCCCGACGCGGCGACCGGCGGAGACGGGAGCGGCGGCATCGGCGAGGGCAGCGGCGACGGCGGCGTCCTCGGCGGCGACGACGGCGTCCCCGACGAGAGGGCCGTGCGGATCGGGGTCCCGCGGTTCCCGCGGATCTCGAACTTCACCGACCTCGAACCGCTGGCGCGCGAGCCGGGAGTCCGGGTCGCTTACCTCCCGCTCGACGCCGACCTCGACGGCGTCGACGCGATCGTCCTTCCGGGATCGAAGAACACCGTCGACGACCTGCTCGCGGTCCGGGAGGCCGGCTTCGACGACGCGCTGCGCGCGTTCGACGGCCCCGTGATCGGGGTCTGCGGCGGCTACCAGCTGCTCGGCGAGCGGCTCGTCGACGCGGCCGTCGAGGGCGTCGGCGACCGCGAGACGGTGCCGGGGGTCGGGATCCTGCCCGTCGAGACGCGGTTCGCGACGGAGAAGCGCGTCGAGCGGGTCGAGCGCGCCGTCGACGGCGTCGGGCCGATCGCGGGCGCAGACGGTCGCGCGACCGGGTACGAGATCCGCGCCGGCCGAACGCGTATCCTCGGCGACGCGGAGCGGGACACCGCGCCGCCGCCGCGGACGACGGAGCCGCTCGGTGCCGAGAGCGTCGCCACCGACCGCGTCCTCGGTACGTACCTCCACGGCCTCTTCGAGACGACGGCCGTGCGGGACGCCTTCGTCGAGGCGGTCTTCGCGGAGGCCGGCCGAACGCGCCCGGACCCGGCGGCGGGCGGACGGTCCCCGTTCGACCGCGCCGCCGACCTCGTCGCGGACAACGTGGACTTCGCGGCCGCCGGGCTGACGCGGCTGGCGGGACCCGCCGACCGGCGCGGGCCGGAGCGCGAGTAGCCGCCCCCGAGCGCGATCCGGTGGCGGAAAGTATATTGTTCGATAAGCCCAATACAGTCGCATGAGCGACGCAGCCGAGACGGACGATCCGACGGGAGACGACGCGAAGACAGAGCGAGAGCGCATTCGCGAGCGGAAGCGCCGGGAGCTGGAAGCGCGCCTCGGTGACGGCGAGACGCTCGACGATACCGAAGTAGGGGCGGACGACGGCGGGGCGGCGACGCCGAGCGAGCCGATCCACGTGAACGGGACGGATGAACTCCAGCGGACGGTCGACGACCACGACGTCGTCCTCGTGGACTGTTACGCCGACTGGTGCGGTCCCTGTCAGATGATGGAGCCAACTATCGAGGCGCTCGCGGCCGAGACTGACGCCGCGATCGCCAAGGTCGACGTCGACGCGAACCAGGCGGTCGCCCAGCAGCTGGGCGCGCGCAGCATCCCGACGCTCGTCCTGTACGCGGGCGGCGAGGCGGTCGACCGGTTCGTCGGCGCGCAGGACCGCGCGACGCTCGAGTCGGCGATCGACGAACACGCGGCCTGAGGCGGGCCGGGTCGTCAGTTCGCGGCGAGCGTCTCCTCCAAGAGCTTCCGCTGTGCGGCCGCGAGGTGTTCGGCGAACGTCGACGGCGCGATGTCGAGCGCGTCGGCCACGTCGCGCGCGTTGGCGTCGCGGGGACGCTCAAAGTACCCCATGCGGTAGGCCGTCCGGAGCACCTCGCACTGGCGGTCGGTGAGCCGGCCGCGGTCGACGAGGGTGCGGTCCGACACCCCGTCGCCGCGCGCCGCGCCTTGGACGAGGTACCGGACCTCGACGCGCTCCGCGGTACCGTCGAGCGCCGAGACGACGTCCCGAAGCCGTTGGAGGTTGGGGAGGTGAAGCGTGAGGAGCAACACCCCGTCCTCGGCGCGGGCGTCCGCGATCGGGCAGTCCAGCTCCTCGATGATCCGGCAGGCGCACTCCCCCTCGCGCGGGCGGTCGTACCGGTAGACGCGCTCGTCTCCAAGGTCGACGACCGACGCCGCTTCGGGGACCCCCTCCGCGCGGTCGACCGCGTCCGGGTCGCGGGCGCGGAACTCCTCGGTGTGCGTGTCGCCCGCGTGGGTCCAGTTGACGCCGGTGATCGGGCCGTCGTGGACGGTCGAGGCGGCGACGACCGGGCAGTTGGTGGTCCCGTGGATCGCGACACCCGCGCGGACGCCGTCGGGCGTGCTCCCGGAGCCGTCCGCCGGCGATTGCTCTCCGGTTCCCATCTAGTCGGAATTGGAGTGACGGACACAAAGGCCTGATCCCCGACGGACGGGACGCCCCGTCTGAACCGCCGAGAACACCCGCAGTACTGGGGGGCGGTCGGTATCGGTCCGCGGCCCGGAGTCGCGGCCGTGAACCGAGCGATTCACGCGGTCGGAGCGGGCGCGCTGGCCGCCGCCGGAGCCGGGATGGTGGTCGCGTCGATCGCCGGGTCGGCGACCGCGGTCGGCTGGGATCCGGCGACGGTGACGGGCAGCGGCGCCGGATCGTTCGTCGTCGCCCTCGTCGGCGCGCTCGCTGCGACGGCCTTCGGATACGCGGTCCTCGCGGAGGCGCGGCAAGCGCTGCGGATAGAGGGGTTCGAGCTGACGCGGACCGACCTCGGCAACGCGGCCGCCGTGGCCGTCGCGGCGCCGGTCACCTACGCCACCTCGGTCCGGGTCGGCGTCGGGCCGGTCGTGGCGGCCGCGCTCGTCGGCCTCTGCGCGGCCTTCCTGACCGAGACGTACGACGCCCCCGCGTACTGCGGCTCGTTCGTCGGGATGGCGACCCCGGCGGCCGGCGCCGACCTCGGCTCGGTGGCCGCCGCGGGGATCGCTGCCGCCGTCGTCTTCGTGCTCGCGAAGCGCGTCTTCAACGGATTCGGGGGGAAGCTCGGCACCACCGCGTTCGTCGGCTGCCTGTCGGTGGCCGCGCTCGGCGGGCTCGCCCCCGGAACGGGGACCGTCCCGGAGCCGACCGCCGCGGCGGGGCTCGTCGTCGCGGCGGCCGTCGCCGCGCTCGCCACGTTCGCCGTGAGCGTCCGGCTCGGTTACGGCCCCGTCGTCGGCTCCGCGGTCGTCGGCCTCGTCGCCGGCCTGGCCTGCCCGCCGCTCCTCGCCGGCGGCGACGCTGTCGCGGCCGTCGCCTTCTGCGCGTCGTTCGCCGGGATGGCCGCGCCGGCGCGGATCCCGGGCCCCGGCGCGATGCTGCTGGCCGGCGGGACCGCTGGCGTCGCGTTCGTCGGCGCGACCCCGTACTTCGTCGGCTTCGGGGGGAAGCTCGGCACCATCGCGTTCGCCGCCTGTCTCGCGACCGCCGGCGTCCTGTCACTGGGCCGGCTGCTCGCGCCGACAGGGAGCGACGCGGTGACGGGGTGACCGCCGCCGGGGTGAAGAGCTGATAAAAGGCCACGCTACGCCGGGAGTGTTCGGAGGGGCGTGGGGCGCGTACGGACCGCCGATGACCGATCCGACCGGGCGGGAGTTCGAGTCGAACCCCACCGTCTGTCCGTTCTGCGGCGTCGGCTGTCAGATCGAGTACGCCGAGCGCGGCGGCGCGACCGGCGTCGAGGGGGCGGTGAACGCCCGCGGGGAGATCTGTCCGAAGGGGGCGGCCGCATTCGACGTCGTCGACCACGAGGACCGCTTGACGGAGCCGCTCGTCAGGCACGGCGGGCGCTTCGTCACCGCGCCGTGGGCGGAGGCGCTCGACCGCGTCGTCGACGGGATCGGGGGCGTCGTCGACAGACACGGACCCGACGCCGTCCAGTTCTTCGCCTCCTCGAACTGCACGAACGAGGAGAACTACGTGCTCCAGAAGCTCGCGCGCGTCCTCGGCACGAACAACGTCGACAACTGCGCCCGGCTCTGTCACTCCTCGACCGTCGCCGCGATGAGCGAGCGGTTTGGGGCCGGCGCGATGACGAACACGCTCGACGACCTGCGGGAGACGGACTGCCTGTTCGTCAACGGGGCGAACCCGGCCGAGCAACACCCCGTGGCGTTCCGGTCGTACCTCCTGCCCGCGATCCGCGACGGCGCGACGCTGGTCCACGTCGACCCGCGCGCGAACGACACGACCGAGGCGGCCGACGTCCACCTGCCGCTGCGCCCCGGGACCGACATCGAGGTGGCGAACGCGATCGCGGCGGTCCTCGTCGAGGAGGGCCTTGTCGACGAGGCGTTCCTGGCGGAGCGCACGACCGGGTTCGACCGGCTCCGCGACCGCCTCGCCGCGGTGGACGTCGCCGCGAACGCCGAGGCGGCCGGCGTCGACCCCGAGGCGATCCGCGAGGCGGCCCGCGCGTACGGCGAGGCCGACCGCGCCGCGATCGTGACGGGGATGGGGACGAGCCAGCACCGCTGCGGCACCGACAACGTCCACGCGCTGCTCAACCTCGCGCTGCTGACCGGCAACGTCGGCCGGCCCGGGACGGGCGTGAACCCGCTGCGCGGGCAGAACAACGTCCAGGGCGCGAGCGACGTCGGGGGGCTGCCGAGCGTGCTGCCCGGCTACGAGCCCGTGACGGACGCGGCCGCGCGCGAGCGGGTCGCCGACGAGTGGGGCGTCGAGCCGCCGAGCGAGCCCGGGCTCACCGAGGTGGAGGCGACCCACCGCTTCGGCGACGAGGTGCGCGCGGCGGTCGTCTTCGGCGAGAACCCGGCGGTCACCGAGCCGAACGCGACCGCGGTCGCGTCGGCGTTCGAGGACCTCGACTTCTGCGTCGTCATCGACCTGTTCGAGACGGCGACGGCGACGCACGCGGACGTCGTCCTCCCGGGGAGCGCGTGGGCCGAGAAGGCCGGCACCGTGACGAACACCGACCGGCGCGTGATGCGGATGCGACCGAACGCCGACCTGCCGGGGAACGCGCGGCGCGACCTCGATATCCTCACTGACCTCAGCCGGCGGCTGACCGACCGCCCGGAGGCGTTCGACTACGACGGCCCGGAAGCCGTCTTCGACGAGCTGACCCGTGTCGCGTCCATCTACGAGGGGATGAGCTACGAGGGGATCGGCGACGGCTCCCAGCGGTGGCCGTTCTCGGCGAGCGACGGGACCGGCACCGACGTGTTACACGCGGAGACGTTCGCGACGGGCGAGCGCACCGCCCCGCTCGCGGTCGTCGACCCGGTCCCGCCCGCGGACGAGCTCGACGCCGGCGAGCTGACGCTGACGACCGGCCGCGTGCTCCAACATTTCAACAGCGGGGCGCTCAGCCGGCGCTCCGACCGGCTGATGGCGATGCGTGGCGAGGACACGCTCCAGATCAACCCGACGGACGCGGTCGAGCGCGGGATCGACGACGGCGACCGAGTGACCGTCTCGAACGAGCGCGGCAGCGTCGAGGCGACGGCGGCCGTCACGCCGGCGGTACGCGAGGGCGTCGCGTTCTGTACCTTCCACTACGCGGACCCGCTCGCGAACGCGCTGACGGGCGACGCGCTCGATCCGGAGGCGAAGATCCCGGAGTTCAAACACTCGGGCGTCGCGGTCGAACCGACGGCCGACGACGACCCAGCCGGCGCCGATTAAACGGGCGCCGACGCGGGATCGGCCGTCCGTCGCGGATAGGCGGCACGAATCTCCGGTATCAACCGTGAGACCTGGGGGGTGGCCGTTTATATAACCCAAGCGGAGAGGTCTCAGTATGGCTACATCGGGAGAGTACGGCCGGCACGACTTCGGTCAGGGCGGCTTGAACGACGGGCTCGACGTGGACGAGCTGGTCGACGAGATCGGGCTCGACGGGGACGAGATCGCGTGGCGAAAGGAGTTCGTCGGCTTCGACGCCGAGGACGAGCGGCGACTGAGCCGGTACGAGGACGCGTTCGCTGAGAACGCAGAGCAGATTGCGGACGACTTCTACGAGAACCTCACCGAGCACGATCAGACGGTCGAGGTGTTCAATCGGTCCGACAAGGGGCTCGAACGGCTCAAACGGACCCAGTCGGCGTACCTCGTGACGCTCGCGGGGGGCGAGTACGGGACGGAGTACTTCGCGGACCGGGCGCGGATCGGCAAGATCCACGACATGCTGGAGATGCCGATGAAACACTACCTCGGGCAGTACGGCGTCTACTACGACCTGATCCTCCCGCTCATCGGCGACCGCCTCGTCGACTCGGTCACTGACCGGCTGGCCCCCGACGACGGCGGGACGGTCGACGACGAGACCGCGGCAGCGGTTGAGGCAGAGGTCGACGACGCGATCGAGGACCTGCTCTCCGTCCTCCGGATCGTCAACCTCGACATGCAGGTTGTCACGGACACGTACATCCACTCATACAGCGAGAAGCTCTCGGCGGCCGTCGAGCGGAACGAGGAGCTGATGACGGAAGTGGAAGCCGAGGTCGAGGGGCCGATCGGCGACCTCCGCGAGTCGGCGGGCGACGTCGCCGAGAGCGCCGCCGACGTCGGCGACGCGGCCGAAGACCAGTCGCAGCGGGTCGCCGAGATCTCCTCGGAGGTCGCGAACCTCTCGGCGACGGTCGAGGAGGTGGCGTCGACCGCCGACGAGGTCGACCGGACGAGCAGCCGGGCGGAGGCCCTCGCGGAGGACGGCCGTGACGCGGCCGACGACGCCGCGGCGGCCATGGACGACATCGGCGCGGCCGTCGACGAGGTGGCGGACGACGTCGAGGCGCTCCAAGAGCGGGTCGAGGAGATCGACGAGTTCGTCGACGCGATCAACGGGATCGCCGACCAGACGAACCTGCTCGCCCTGAACGCCTCGATCGAGGCGGCGCGGGCCGGCGACGCGGGCGCCGGCTTCGGCGTCGTCGCCGACGAGATCAAGTCGCTCGCGGGGGAGTCACAGCAGCACGCGAGCGACATCGAGTCGATGGTCGACGGCATCCGCACCGACACCGACGAGACGGTCGAGAGCCTCTCCGAGACCACGGGCCGGGTCGAGGAGGGGAGCGAGCGCGTCGGCGACGCGACGGAGAGCCTCACCGCCATCGCCGAGGCGGTGACGGAGACGGCCGACGGGATCGACGAGGTCTCCGACGTGACCGACGAGCAGGCCGCGGCCGCCGAGGAGATCGCCGCGACGATCGACGGCGTGGTCGAGCAGTCGAATCAGATCTCGGAGCGGATGGGAGAGCTCGCGGACGAGAGCGAGTGCCAGTCCGCGGCGGTCGAGGAGGTCGAACGCAGCGTGCGCCGGCTGTCCGTCGACGGCGGCGACGACGACTTCCAAGCGGCGTCGGTGACTGACGGCGGCCGGTCGATCCCGGCGGGGCTGCCGGAAGGGATGCCCGAGTTCGTGATCGACCGTCTCTCCGACGAGGAGTTACAGGCGGTCGCGGCCGGCGACCTGGAGATGGACGACCTCCGGTGAGCCGGTCAGGGTGACCGGCGCGTCGGGGGCGCGGGAGCCCCGGCTCGCGGGCCGGACTCAGGGCGAGAAGTACGCGTCCGGGCCCCGCACGTCGGAGAGCTCGCGGAGCGCGCGGGCCCCGCACCGGTCGCAGGCGTCCGGCGCCGCGGCGGCGTCAGCCCGGGCGAACACCGTCTCGCAGGCGTCGCAGGCGACGTAGCGGAGCGCGAGCGACGGGGTATCGGTCATGCCTCCGGTAGGCGGCCGACGCACTTGAACCGACGCCCACGTCGACGCCGCTGCCAGGCTGACCCGGCGTCACCGGGCGGGTCGCTATTGCCCGGACCCGGCTTCCCCCGACGACGCGATCCGGGACTCGTACTTCGCCAGCGACTCGTCGAGCGCCGCGGCGGCGTCGACGTCCGCCGTCTCGGCGAGCGCGAGCAGCGCGAACAGCGCGTCGCCGACCTCGTCGGTCGCGACCGCGGCGGCGTCCGGGTCGCTCCCGTAGCCCGTGGAGGTGTTCACCTCCTTGGCGATCTCCCCGACCTCGCTCTCGAGGTCGAGGACGCGGTGCGCGAGGTCGGTCTCCAGCCCGTGCTCGGCGACGAAGGCGGCCACGTCGTCCTGCTCGTCCATACGCGTCGCCTCCCACGCCTCGATGAAGAATCCTGCCGTTCCGAACGGTGGCGAGGACGGCCGGTCACGCAACCCCTAAGACGCGAGCGACCCCACCGTGCGTATGGAGATCGCGATACTCGGCGGCACCGGCGACATCGGCGAGGGACTCGCGTTGCGGCTGGCGGCGGACACTCCGCACCGGGTCGCGGTCGGGTCGCGCGAGGCGGAGAAGGCCGAGGCCGCGGCCGAGGAGTACACCGCCGAACTGGAGCGCCGCGGGCTCGACGCCGCGGTGACCGGCGGCGAGAACGCCGCGGTCGCGGCCGAGGCCCGGATCGTCGTCCTCGCGGTCCCGCCGTACCACGTCGGCGACACCGTGGAGGCGGTGGCGTCGTCGCTGGACGACGGCGATGTGCTCGTCTCGCCGGCCACCGGGATGAAACGCGACGAGGAGGGGTTCCACTACCACAAGCCCGGCGCGGGCTCGGTGACCGCGATCGTCGCCGACGCGGCGCCGGAGGGCGTCGCCGTCGTCGGCGCGTTCCACAACCTCGCGGCCGCGCGGCTGGGGGACCTCGACGCCGACCTCGGCATCGACACGCTCGTCATCGGCGACGACGAGGACGCGAAGCGGACGGTCGCGGACATCGCCGAGGCGATCGAAGGACTCCGCGCGTTCGACGCGGGCGGGATCGCCAACGCACCCGAGATCGAGGGGCTGACCCCGCTTCTCATCAACGTCGGCTCGAACAACGACGGACTTCACGACCTCGGCGTCCGGTTCCAGTAGCGGGCGAGCGCGAGGGGGTCCGGGAACGACCGGAGGGCGAGCGGCGACGAAGCGCGGACCGATCGCGTCGCCGTCGCTCGAATCTCGCCCTCGGACGACGTTCCGTTAGGCCTTTGCGCGCCGGGCCCCTCCGAACGGTAGATGGAGTATTTGCAGCGTCGGGTCGGGCTGGTCGAGGACCGAATCGAGTCGGTCATCGACGACGTCGAGCCCGACGAGCTGTCCGAAGACGTCGGGCACGTCGTCCTCGCGGGCGGCAAGCGGGTCCGGCCCGCGGTGACCGTCCTCGCCTGCGAGGCGTTCGACGGCGACCCCGAGGAGGCGGTCGACTTCGCGGCCGGCATCGAGTTCGTCCACAACGCCTCCCTCGTGATCGACGATATCATCGACCGCTCCGAGGTCCGCCGCGGCACCCCCGCCGCGTGGGCGGAGTTCGGCTACGGCCCGGCGATCATCGCGAGCGACGGCCTGCTCGGCGAGGCGTTCGCGCTGTTCTCCGCCGAGCCGCGCGCGATGCGCACCGTCGCCGAGGCGATGGTCGAGCTCGGTGAGGGCGAGGCGACCGAACTCGCCGCCCGCCCGACCAACGAGGCGGAGTACATGGAGCTCGCGCGGCGGAAGACGGGCGCGCTGTTCCGCGCCGCCGCCGAGTTGGGCGCGGTCGCCGGCGACGCCGACCCGCACGCGGTCGACTCGTTCGGCGAGTACGCCGAGCGCGTCGGCGTCGCGTTCCAGATGCGCGACGACGTGTTGGACGCCACCGCCGACGCCGACGACCTCGGCAAGCCGACCGGACAGGACGCGGAGATGGACCGGCCGAGCGTCCTCCAGGTCACGTCGCTGTCGCCCGAGGAGATCAACGAGCGCGCGCGGTCGGAGTCGGAGCGCGCGCTCGCCGCCCTCGACGACGCCGACCCGCCGGAGACCGAGGCGATCGAGTACCTGCGCGACCTGGCGGAGTTCGTCGTCGTGCGGGAGCGGTAGAGAGCGGCGGTCCGCGGGCGGTCCCTCTGTTAGGCGCTCAGAGTTCGTACTCCGCTTTCTCCACGAGGTCCGCGAACACCTCGGTCCCCATCGCCTGCTCGTAGACGATGGCGGTGAGCATCCCGCCGGGGTAGACGCCCCCGTTCTGGACGTGGTCCACCTTGTGACAGTGCATCGGATAGATGCCGGGGTCCGCGTCCGCCTCGAACTCGACGGTGTACCGCTCCGCGGGCGCGACGTTCACCACGTCCTCTGGCAGTTGCATCACCTCGGGGTACGCCGCGCCGTCCTTCTCCACCGTCCGGAACCGGTGGTTGTGCGTGTGCATCGGGTGCGACATGAATCCCGCGTTGACCAGATGGAGCCGCACCGTGTCGCCCTCGCTGACGACGATCGGCGAGCCGCGGTCGGGGTTGAACGTGTACGGCGCGACGCGCCCGTTGATCGTGAACGCGTCGGGACGGCGGTCCTGGACGTCGTAGCTGGCGTCCGCGCCGCCGTACGACCGGGAGAGCCGCGTGTCCCAGTCTTTCAGCGTCATGAACTGCTCGACGTCGGCCTCCTCGTAGCCCTCGGGGTCGATCCGGAGGATCCCGTACATCCCCATGTCCATGTGCATCGGGGTGTTGAAGTGGCAGTGGTAGAGGTGGGTGCCGGGCACGTCCGCGCCGATCTCGTAGGTGTGCTCCTCGCCGGGCATCACGGTGCGCCCTGTCGTGGACGGGACCCCGTCGTCCTTCCACGACTTCGAGACGCCGTGGAAGTGGAGCGTGTGCGGCATCTCCCCGTCCGTGTTGTCGAGCGTGATCGACAGGTCGTCGCCCTCGGTCGCCTGGAGCACCGGGCCGGGGACGCTCGGCGTCCCGTCGTCGGCCTGGAACGCCCACGTCACCGGCATCTCGACCGGGCCGCCCAACGAGCCGCCGGGGTGGGCGGCGTGGCGGGCGTGGACCGACCGCAGCGTCACCTCGCGGCCGCGCTCGTCGAGGTCGACGACTTCGGGCGACCCCGTCTCCGGGAGCGTCGGCCCGTCGTCAGTCTGCGCCGCGTCCGCGTCGTCGCCAGCGCTCGCGGTGGTGGTCGTCTCGCTCAGACAGCCCGCCAGGCCGGCGACGCCGGAGAGGCCCGCGGCCTGGAGGATCGTTCGCCGCGCGAAGCCGCCGTCGGAGCCGGAGTCGTTCTGCCTCATGTCCGAAGCGAGGGCCGGGGGAGAGATAACCCGGGCGCGACTTCCCGATTCGAGGCACGGCCGACGAACGAGTTCGCCCGCGAGCATATAAATGAAACAGCGGTCGCGGCGACCGGGCCGCGCGGTCGCCGGGTGGTGCGCTCAGTCGTCCGCCGGTCCCTCGATGGCCGCGTTCTCGCCAATGGGCTCGCTATCCCAGTAGGCGTGGTCGTCGTCCGTCCGGAAGCAGGTCGCCGTCCGGCCGTCGCCGAGGTCGTACGCCGGCGGTGTCGACTCCCGGCAGGCGGCCCGCGCCTCCGGACAGCGGGTGTGGAACCGACAGCCGGCCGGCGGGTTCCGCGGCGAGGGAACGTCGCCGCGGAGTGTGGTGAACGCTTCCTCGCGGGCGTCCGTGCTCGCGCGGGGGACGCTCGACAGCAGCGCCCTCGTGTACGGGTGCGCGGGGTCGTCGAATATCTCCTCGACCGGCCCGATCTCGACGATCTCGCCGAGGTACATCACCGCGACGCGGTCGCAGACGTGGCGGACCACGCCGAGGTTGTGCGCGATGAAGAGGAACGTGAGCCCGAAGTCGTTTTGCAGGTCCTCGAGCAGGTTCAGGATCTGCGCCTGGACGCTCACGTCGAGCGCGGACACCGGCTCGTCGAGCACGACGAAGTCGGGGTCCAAGGCGAGCGCCCGGGCGATCCCGATCCGCTGGCGCTGGCCCCCGGAGAACTCGTGGGGGTACCGGTCCATCTGGTCGGCGGACAGCCCGACGCGTTCGAGCAGGTCCCGGGCCGTCTCGCGGCGCTCCGCTCGGTCCGCCACGTCGTGGATCCGGAGCCCCTCAGTCACGATGTCGCCGGTGGTCATCCGCGGGTCGAGGCTGGAGAACGGGTCCTGGAACACGATCTGCGCGCGCCGCCGGAACTCCGTCAGCTCGCGGTCGCTCATCCCGCGCACGTCTTGCCCGTCGAAGGAGATTTCGCCGGCGGTCGGCTCGCGGAGCCGCAGCACCGTCTCGCCGGTGGTCGACTTGCCGCAGCCGGACTCGCCGACCAGCCCGAGCGTCTCGCCCTCGCGCACGTCGAAGGAGACGCCGTCGACCGCCTTCACGCTCGCCGACTCCTGCCCGAGCAGACGGTCGACGAGCGACTGGTCGTCCGCGTAGTACTTTTTCAGCCCGTCGACGGAGAGCAGCGAGTCGCTCACTCGCCGTCACCCCCGTCACCGCCGGCGGCGTCCGGCCCGGAACCGAAGTGGTCGTCCGGGAGCGCGTCGGCCTGGTCGTACTCGCGGTCCGCGAGCACGCACTTGACGCCGTGGTCCGCCGCGGCGTCGACCGTCGCCTCGGCCGGCTCGTCGAGGCACGCCTCCATCGCCTTCGGGCACCGGTCGGCGAAGTAACACCGGTCGCCCATCTCGGCGTCGAGGAGGCTCGGGACGTTGCCCTCAATCGGTTCGAGCCGCGCCCGCGGGTCGTCCACGTCCGGTATCGAGCCGAGCAACCCCTGCGTGTACGGGTGAACGGTGTCCTCGAAGACGGAGTCGAGCGTCCCGCGCTCGACGACCTCGCCGGCGTACATCACGCAGACGCGGTCGCACATCTCGGCGATCACGCCGAGGTCGTGGGTGATGAGCACGATGCTCATCCCGCGGTCCGCCTGGATCTCCGTCAACAGGTTCAGGATCTGCGCCTGGATCGTCACGTCGAGCGCGGTCGTCGGCTCGTCGGCGATCAGCACGTCGGGTTCGCCGGCGAGCGCCTGCGCGATCATCGCGCGCTGGAGCATCCCGCCGGAGAACTGGCCGGGGTACTCGTCGACGCGCTCCTCGGGGTCGGGGATCCCGACCTGCCCGAGCAGTTCGACCGCTCGGTCCATGCTCTCCTCGCTGGTGTAGTCGCGGCCGGGGACGATCCCGTCGAGTAAGTACTTCCCCAGCCCGTACCCCTGCGTCCGCGAGCGCGTCGAGCGGGGGTTCGCCCGCGCCCGGCGCTGGACCTCGACCGCCTCGGCGATCTGCTCGCCGACCGTGACCGAGGGGTTGAAGCTGCTCATCGGGTCCTGGAAGATGACGCTGAACGAGGGGCCGCGCAGCGAGCGCCGGACGCCGGGGGGGACGGTGCGCAGGTCCACGTGGTCGCCGTCGACCCGCACCGCCTCCGTCGTGCGGAACTCCTCGGCGAGGTCGGGGTCGCGGTACCACACCTCACCGGCGGTGATCCGGCCGGGCGTCTCGACGAGGTCGACGAGCGACAGCGCGGTCACCGACTTGCCGGAACCGGACTCGCCGACGACGCCGAGGATCTCGTCCTCGCGGAGGTCGAACGACACCGACTCCACCGCGTTGATCTGGCCCTCCTCGGTGAAGAACCGCGTCGAGAGGTCCCGGACCGACAGCACGTCGTCGGCCCCGGGAGCCCCGGTCGGCGCCGCGTCGCCGACCCCGCGGGGCTCGGTCATCGCGGCGTCGCTCGCGCCGCCGTCGGTCGCCGCCGCGCGGTCGTCGCCGTTCCGGTCGGCGCCGCTCCGCCTGGCGTCGGTCATGCGGCACCACCTTCGCCCTCGATGCCGGGGTCCAAGGCGTCACGCAGCCAGTCGCCGAGCAGGTTGATCCCGATCACCGACAGCATGATCGCGAGCCCGGGGATGGAGGCGATCCACCACTGGCCGGAGGAGACGTAGTCGCGCCCCTGGGCGATGTCGAAGCCCCACGACAGCGTCGTCCCGGAGAACCCGAGGAACGACAGCGAGCTCTCTAGGAGGATGATCGCCGCCACCTGTACCGTGCCGAGGACGATGATCGGCGTGACCGCGTTCGGGAGGACGTGCCGGAGGATGATCGTGTTGTCGTCGGCCCCGAGCGCGCGCGACGCCTTCACGTACTCCTGCCCGCGTAAGGAGAGCGCCTCCCCGCGGGCGACGCGGGCGAACCACACCCAGTTGACGAGGCCGACGACGATCACCACCGTTATCGGCAACACGAAGCTTTCCGGCATCTCTGGCGCGAGCCCGGCGACGACGAACGGGTCGGGGACGTTCACCGCGGCGCGGCCCCACAGCCCGATCAGCGCGACCGCCAACACGAGCGAGGGGAACGCGAGACTGATGTCCGCGATCCGCATCAGCGCGTCGTCGACGCGCCCGCGGTGGTAGCCGGCGAGGAGGCCGACCGGGACACCGATCGACGCCGCGAGGAGCGTCCCGAGTACGCCGACGATGAGCGAGGTCCGCGCGCCGTACACCACCCGCGAGAACATGTCGCGGCCGAGCCCGTCGGTCCCGAACACGTGGTCCGGGTCGGCCGTGATTTCGACCTCCTCGGTGACCGTTTGGATCTCGCCGTCGACCATCTGCGAGGAGGTCTGCTCCGTCGTCTCCGAGAAACCGATCGGCGGCAGCTCGCTCTGATCGAGCTGTTGGTCGTTCGGGTTGTGGGGCGCGATGAACGGGGCGAACACGGCGGTCAGCACGATGAGGACCACCAGCGCCAGCCCGAGCTTCGCGAGCCCGCTCTGTCTGAACTCCTTCTTGAGATTGCGGATGACACGTGAAGAAACCATGTTAATCAGTCACCACCTCCGGGTCGAGGTAGGCGTACACCATGTCGACGAGGATGTTGACGAGGACGAAGCTCGTCCCGATGACGATGAGGCTGCCCTGGAGCGCCGGCCAGTCGCGCTGGTTGATGCTCTCAATAACGAGCGTGCCGAGCCCCGGCCACGCGAACACCGCCTCGGTGATCACGGCCCCGCCGATCAGCGTCCCGAGCTGAAGGCCGAGGACGGTGATCACGGGGATGAGCGTGTTTCGGAGCGCGTGTTTGTACCGAATCAGCGTCCGCGGGAGCCCCTTGGCCCGGGCGGCCTGAACGTACCCCTTGCTGAGCTCGTCTAACATTCCCGACCGCGTCAGCCGGGTAATGAGCGCCATGAAGTAGGTCCCGAGGGCGATCGCCGGCAGCGTGATGTACGCGAGCCACGTCAACAGCGTCCCGACGAATGGCTCGGCGTTGATCACCGAGAGGGCGACGTCGCCGACGTCGACCCCCCGGCCGCTCGTGTTGAACACGTTGAACTCCACGGCAAAGACCAGGATGAGCATGATCCCGAGCCAGAAGTTCGGCGTCGAGATCCCGCCGAGCGACAGCAGCGTCGCACCGTAGTCGACCGACTCGTTACGGCGGGTCGCGCTGATCACGCCGAGCGGGATCGCCAGGACGATGGCGACGACGCTGGCGGCGACGGCGAGCTCCACGGTGGCCGGGAGCCGCTCGAATACGAGCGTCGTGACGTTCTGCCCACGGATGTACGAGCGGCCCATGTCGCCTTGGAGCAGGTCGAAGATGTACTGGCCGTACTGGACGTACAGCGGCTGGTCGAGCCCCAACTCGGCGGCGATCGCCTGTCGCGTCTCCTGCGAGGCGTCGAGCGGGGCGACCGCGTTGATCGGGCTCCCGGGCGTGACGAAGCGGAGCGCGAACACGACGGTGACGACGCCCCAGACGACGCCGATCCCCTGGAGGCTTCTTTTGAGTGCGAATCGTCCGAATGACATTCTAAAATATGGGGGGTGGCGGTCGCGTTACTGCTGCGTCGCCGTGTCCGGGTCGATGAACTCGTCGCTCCGCGGCTCCCAGGAGATGTCGCTGGAGACGCCGTAGACGCTGAACTGCTGGTGCATGAACACCCATGGCGCAAGGTCGTGGGCGAGCTGGTTGGCCTCCTGGAGGATGCCGACGCGCTCGTCGGGGTCCTCGGTCGCCTCGGCATCAGTGAGCAGCCCGTCGAGTTCGTCGTTCTTCAGCACCGTCAGCGCGCCGTCGGACGAGAGCAGCGGCGTCATCGTCTGGCTGCCGTCGAACTCGCCGTTCCCCCAGCCGAGGAGGTTGAAGTGCGGGCGGTCCTCGATGTTCGGCGCGGTGACGTCCTGGACGAGCGCGGAGAACTCGCGCTGCTCGACCTCACAGGAGACGTTCGACAGCGAGTTGATCTGGTTGGCCGCCGCCTGCGCGATCTCCACGTCGCGGAGGTACCGACCGATCGGCGTCTCCAGAGTGATCTCGACGCCCGCGTGACCGGACTCCTCGACGAGCCGCTCGGCCTCCTCGGGGTCGTACGGGTACGGGTCGATGTCGGGGTTGTAGCCGACGTGGCCCTCGAGGGTCGGCTGGGATGTGATGTTCCCGAACCCGTTGAGCACGTTCTCGATGATGCTCTCGACGTCGACCGCGTGGTTCATCGCCTGCCGGAACTGCTGGCTGGAGAACGGCTCGACGTCGTAGCGCATCTGGAGGAAGATGATCCGCGCGCTCGGCACGGAGTTGATCGTCGCTACGTCGGAGCCGTTGACCCGCGATACCTCGTTCGGCGGGACGTTCGTCACGATGTCGGTCTCCTCGGCGAGCAGCTGGTTGACCCGCGTACTCGACTCGCTGGAGGCGCTCATCGTGAGCTCGTCGACCGCGGGCGCGCCGTCCCAGTACTCCTCGTTCGGCTCGTAGACGACCTGATTCCCCGACTCGTAGTTCGTGAGACGGAACGGCCCCGTGCCGTTGGCGTTCCGGTTGATGAAGTCGCTGCCGTTCTCCTCGATCCACGACTGCTGAACGATTTCGCCGTTGGTCGCGAACAGCTGGAACGCGATCGGATTGAACCCCTCGAAGGAGACGGTCACCTCGCCGTCGCCGGTCGTCACCTCGTCGATCACGCCGAGGTCGTTCTTCTGCGGGCTGGCGATGCTGACGTCGTCGAAGACGATCCGCCGGATGCTGAACCGGACGTCCTCCGCGGTGAGGTCGTCGCCGTTGTGGAAGGTGACGCCGTCGCGGAGCATGAACCGGACGCTGCCGTCGTCGGTGCGCTCCCACTCTTCCGCGAGGCCGGCGATGATGCCACCCTGCTTGTCGCGGTCGAGGAGCCCTTCGTACAGTTGGCCGACGATGATCTCGGTGTTCGTCTCGGCGTGGTCCTGCGGGTCGAGCCCGGAGTCCATCTGGCCCATCGTGACGCCGACGTCGAAGGCTTCGTCCATCCCGTCGTCGCCGTCGGACCCGTCCGAGCCGTCGTCGCCGTCCATCCCGTCGCTCCCGTCCGAGCCGTCGGACCCGTCCGAGCCGTCCGAGCCGTCGCCGGCACAGCCCGCGAGACCGACCGCACCGGCCGTGCCGGCGTACTTGAGCACCGTCCGCCTGTTGACGTGAGTGTCGTTGTCAGTAGGCATAGGCGATCCCATACGACAGAGCGTTATGAACCTACCGGCAGAGGCGGCCCCTTTCGGGCCGACTGCTAGCGGTCCGCCGACAGTAGGGCGGCGGATCGGCGGCGACGGCGCGGGGAACGGAGGGGAAACGGAGCGAAGCGAAAACCGACGGTTATGTAGGAGCGTGGGCGGTAGGCGTGGGACATGGACGGAGCCGATCCCGGACCGCGGTGGGCGGCGGTCGAGGAGGACGCGGAGTCGACGGCGGGGGCGTACCGAGAACGCGGCTGGACCGCGATCGCGGGCCACCCCGGGCAGGTGAACCCGGTCGCGGACGACGCCCGGGTCGACGTGCTGTTGCCCGGGTCGGAGTTCGACGCGGCGCTAGAGGCGGTCGACGGGGCCGCAATCGACGGCGTCGACGTGTACGCCGGCGCGGCCGGCGGGGTCGCGTACCGGCTGGTCGTCGCGACCGACGACGCGGCCGAGGTGGCGCTCTGCGTCCCGACCTACCTCCGAGATGACGGCCTCGCCCCGCTGCGCGCGGCCGCCGAGTCGGCGGGGACGCTCACCGTGCGACTGCGGCCCCTCGACGACCGTGACCACGTCGAGATCGCGATCGACGACCCCGCGGTGTTCTTCGACGCGCCGGAGGCGTGAGGCGGTCGGGGCGGTCGGCGCGAAACGCGAGCGCGTCGGCACGAAGGCCGGAACGGTCGCCGTGAGACCCACGCTCGTGTGTATCTATCTCACGATCTACTTCGACGTATTCATAGTTGTGCGATCGCGATCATCGGTATGAATCGCGCAGAGAAGGCGGCCCTCCAGCTACAGGCGGTCGCCGTGTTGCGGATGTTAAAGGAGACGCGAACGTACGAGGAGCTGTCCGACGTGACGGGGCTGCCCGCGGGCGACCTGAACCGCTACGTGAACGGCCACGTGCTGCCCGGCACCGACCGAGCGAGCGAGGTCGTCGAGTCCGTCGGCCGCGAGGCGCTCGCCGACGAGCTGATCGCGCGCGTCGAGTTCGACGATGAGGGGTACGTCGACAACTCCGGCGTCGTCTTCGACCAGTCGTTCCTCGACCTAGTGGCCCCGGTGGCCGCGGAGACGTTCGAGTTCGAGTCGCCGGACGTGGTGCTGACGGCCGCGACCGACGGGATCACGCTGGGCGCGGCGATGGCCTCCTTCTTCGACGCGCGGCTCGCGTACGCCAAGAAGTCGAAGGAGACCGCGGTCGAGGAGTTCATCGAGTCGCGCCAGCGGCTCGCGTCCGGCATCGAGCTCACCTACTACCTCCCCGCGAGCGCGGTCAACGCCGGCGACACGGTCCTCGTCGTCGACGACCTGATCCGGTCCGGCGAGACCCAGGAGCTCCTCTTGGACATCGCTCTCCAAGGCGACGCCGACGTCACCGGCGTGTTCGCCCTCATCGCCGTCGGCGATGAGGGGATGGACCGCGCGCGCGAAATTACCGACGCCCCGGTCGGGGCGCTGACAACGTTCGAGTAGCCACGTTCACGCATACTCTTCCGGAAAAAACCCGCGTTGTCGCGTTTTTGATCCATACATACGGATCGGTATTCGTTACGTTCAGCAAGGCTTATCACTCGATCCCCAGGAACACTCACCCGTTCAATGGGGCTTTCAGACACGCTGGCTGCGCGGTTCGACGTGGAGTCGCACGGGTCGGACGTCCGGACGGAACTGGTCGCCGGGCTCACGACGTTCCTCGCGATGTCGTACATCATCGTCGTGAACCCTGCCATCCTCTCGGACGCGATCCAGATCGAGGGGTACGGACAGGGAGAAGTGTTCCAGATGATCGCCATCGCGACGGCGCTGTCGGCGGCGATAGCGACTCTCGTGATGGCGTTTTACGCCAACCGACCCTTCGGGCTGGCGCCGGGGCTGGGGCTCAACGCCTTCTTCGCGTACACGGTCGTGTTGGGGCTCGGGGTCCCGTGGCAGACGGCGCTGGCCGCGGTGTTCGTCGAGGGCGTCCTGTTCATTGTCCTGACCGCCGTCGGCGCGCGGGAGTACGTCATCCGGCTGTTCCCGGAACCGGTGAAACGCTCGGTCGGGGCCGGTATCGGCCTGTTCCTGCTGTTCATCGGATTCCAGGAGCTCCAGATCGTCGTCCCCGACGACGCAACGCTCGTCACGCTGGGCGGCGTGTTCGGGAACCCGTGGGCGGTCCTGGGGCTGCTCGGGCTCGCTTTCACCTTCGGCCTCTGGGCGCGGGGGATCACGGGCTCCATCGTGATCGGCATCGTGACGACCGCCGCCGCCGGCTGGGGGCTCACGCTCGCCGGCTTCTTCGGGCGCGGCACGCTCACGCCTGAGACGCTGCCGAACGCGCAGTACGACATCACCCCGCTCGCGGGGGCGTTCGTCGACGGGCTCGGACAGATCGACCCGCTCACGTTCGTGCTCGTCGTGTTCACCTTCTTTTTCGTCGACTTCTTCGACACCGCCGGGACGCTCATCGGCGTCTCGCAGTTCGGCGACTTCCTCGACGACGACGGCGACCTGCCGGACATGAATAAGCCGCTGATGGCCGACGCGGTGGGGACGACCGCCGGCGCGGTGCTCGGCACCTCCACGGTGACGACGTACATCGAGTCCTCGACCGGCGTCGAGGAGGGCGGCCGGACCGGCTTGACGGCGCTGGTCGTCGCGCTACTGTTCGCCGCCTCGCTCGTGTTGATTCCGCTCGTGGCCGCGATACCGGCGTACGCCTCGTTCATCGCGCTGATCGTCGTCGGCGTGATGATGCTCCAGGGGCTCGTCGAGGTCGACTGGTCGGACCCGGCGTGGGCCGTCTCGGCCGGGCTCACGGTCACCGTGATGCCGTTCGCCTACTCCATCGCCGACGGGCTCGCGGCCGGTATCATCGCCTACCCGCTGATCAAGCTCGCCGTCGGCGAGGCCGACGAGGTCGCGCTGGGCCAGTACGTCATCGCGGCGCTGCTGGCCGTCTACTACGTGCTACAGACGCGCGGGCTCATCCTCTGACCGGCGGCGGTTCGGTCCCACCGTCGGCGGAACGCTCTTGCCCCGTCGGATCGCAGTCCGGCCACGATGCCGGACGACTCTGTCGACCACGCCGTGACCGTCGCCGACCGCGAGCGACACGCGAGCGACCCGGCCCGCGAACTCGCGCTCGACTGCGTGACCGCGGGCATCGAGGCGGCGCACCCGGAGCGCGTGGTCGCGGACGCGCTCTCGCTCGACGGCGGCCGACTCGCGGTCACGGGCGTCGACGGCGCGACGACGACCCGCGACCTCGCTACGTACGACCGCGTGCTGGTCGTCGGCGCGGGCAACGCGGCGGGCCACTTCGCGGCCGCTGTCGAGCGCCGCCTCAGCGACCGGATCGACGACGGTGCGGTCGTCACGGACGATCCGGTCGCGACGGAGCGGGTGTCGGTCCTCCCCGGCGACCACCCGACCCCGAGCGTGGCGGGCGTCGAGAGCGCTCAGCGGGTCCGCGCGCTCGCGGCCGACGCCGACGAGGACGACCTCGTGATCGGCCTGCTCACGGGCGGCGGGAGCGCGCTGCTGGCCGCGCCCGCCGACGGGGTCGGACTCGACGACCTGCGCGAGACGACCGACGCGCTCCTCGCCAGCGGCGCGACGATCGCGGAGATCAACGCCGTTCGGAAGCACCTCTCGGCGGTGAAGGGCGGCGGGCTGGCGCGGGCGGTCGCGCCCGCCGACGCGTTCGGTCTCGCGATCAGCGACGTGACCGGGGACGACCCGGCGGTGATCGCGAGCGGCCCCCTCTCGCCCGACCCGACGACATACGCGGACGCGCTCGCCGTCGTCGATCGGTACGCGATCGACGCGCCGGCCGCCGTGACCGACCGGCTCGAACGCGGCGCGGCGGGCGCGGTCGCGGAGACGCCGAAGCCGGGCGACCCGGCGTTCGACGGCGTCGCGGTCCGAGTGGTCGCGAACGCGTGGACGGCGCTGGACGCGGCCCGCGAGGTCGCGGCAGCGCGCGGGTACGAGCCGCTCGTCCTCTCCTCGCGGGTGCGCGGGGAGGCGCGGGAGGCAGCGAAGACCCACGCGGCGGTCGCCGAGGAGTGCCGGGCGGTCGGCGAGCCGGTCGAGCCGCCGGCGGTTGTGCTCTCTGCCGGCGAGGTGACGGTGTCGCTCGGCGACGACCCCGGCCAGGGCGGGCCGAACGAGGAGTTCGCGCTGTCGGGGGCGGTCGAACTCGCCGACTCGGGCGCGGCGGGCGACGGCGTCGCCGTCGCGAGCGTCGACACCGACGGGATCGACGGGGCGACCGACGCGGCGGGCGCGCTGGTCGACGACCGCAGCGTCGGGGGCGGCACCGAGCGTCCCCTGAGCCGCGACGCGGCTGCGGCGGCGCTCGACGCGCACGACGCCCACCCGGCGCTCGACGAGGCGGGCGCGCTGCTCCGGACCGGGCGGACCGGGACGAACGTCAACGACCTCCGCGTCTCCGTAATTCCGGCGGGCGAGTCGCGTTCGGAAGGGACTAAGTAGCGTCCGGCAAATTCTGCGACATGCAGACGCTGCTCCTCAACGCGGACGACGTGGACGAGAACGCCGAGATGGACCGCGTGATCGACGCGGTCCGCGGCGCGTTCACGGCCTACGAGCGCGGCAACGCCAAGATGCCGGCGAAGTCGTACATCGACCTCCCCGAGTACAACGGCGACTTCCGATCGATGCCCGCCTACCTCGACGTCAACGAGGGCGACGTCGCCGAGGAGACGGCGACCGGCGACGGCTGGGACGCGGCCGGGATCAAGTGGGTGAACGTCCACACCGACAACCCCGGCGACCACGACCTCCCAACCGTGATGGGGACGATGATCTACTCCGACCCCGAGACGGCGTTCCCGCTTGCGGTCCTCGACGGCACGACGCTGACGATGAAACGCACCGGCGCGGCCGCCGCGGTCGCGACCGACCACCTCGCCGTCCCCGAAGCGAGCTCGCTCGGGATCGTCGGCGCGGGCGTCCAGTCGTACACGCAGCTGGAGGCGATCGCCGCGGTGCGCGACATCGAGGAGGTCGTCGTGAGCGATCTTGACGAGGAGCGCGTCGCCGACTTCCTCGACGCCTTCGGGGACCGGTTCGACGTCCGCGCCGGCTCCGTCTCGGAGGCCGGCCACTGCGACGTCCTCTCGACGGTGACGCCGGTCGAGAGCCCGATCGTCGGCCCCGAAGACGTGGGTGACCACACGCACGTCAACGCGATGGGCGCGGACGCGGCGGGGAAACACGAGCTCGCCGACGAGCTCCTCACCGACGCCACGGTCGTCATCGACGACCACGAGCAGTGTACCCACTCGGGCGAGATCAACGTCCCCTACGCCGAAGGGACGCTCACCGACGACGACATCTACGGCGAGATCGGCGAGATCGTCGTCGGTCACCGGGCGGGGCGGCCCGGGACGCCCGGCACCCCGGCGGACGCCGACGGCGTGAGCGGCGTCAGCGTCTTCGACTCGACCGGCCTCGCGATCCAGGACGTGGCGGCCGCACGCGTCGTCTACGAGCGCGCCGACGAACTGGACAACGGGTACCCGTTCGACCTGCTCGGCCTCAACGGCTGAAGGACGGGCCGCTTTTGCCTCCTCGCCGCGTATGCTGTCCGTGAGACTCGTCAGCGTCGCGGCGCTCGCGGAGAACCGGGTGATCGGGAAAGACGGCGGGGTGCCGTGGCCGCACATCGAGGCGGACGTGCGGCAGTACCGCGAGCGCGTCGCGGAGTCACCGGTGATCCTCGGCCGACGCACGTTCGACTCGATGCGCGGCGACTTGCCCGGAAGCCGCCAGATCGTCGTGAGTCGGAGCGTCGACGCGGTCGACGCGCCGACGGCGCTCGTCGCGGGCGGCGTCGAGGAGGCGCTCGCGGCGGCCCGCGACATCGTTGGGGACGCCCCCGCCGAGCGGGAGCGCGTGCCCGCCGAGACCGGTCCGGCGTCGGGGGCGGTCGAGGCGCCGGACGAGGGGGACGAGACGGTCTACGTCCTCGGCGGCGGCGGCATCTACGAGCTGTTCCAGCCGCACCTCGACGGGATGGCCCTCAGCCACGTCGAGGGCGCGTTCGACGGGGACACGTACTACCCGGAGTGGGACGAGGAGAAGTGGGAGGTGGCGGCGGAGACGGCGTACGACCGGTTCACGCTGCGCGAGTGGGTCCGGCGGGGGCGGTGAGCGGCCGCTCGCCCGGCCCCGAGCCAACCGCCCGCGTCGGCGCCTACTCTCCGCCGTCGCGCTCCGCTGCGTACCGTTCCAGCTGGAC
Source organism: Halorubrum miltondacostae (assembly GCF_041379815.1). Classification (NCBI taxonomy): domain Archaea; kingdom Methanobacteriati; phylum Methanobacteriota; class Halobacteria; order Halobacteriales; family Haloferacaceae; genus Halorubrum; species Halorubrum miltondacostae. The sequence continues at coordinate 339,542 of NZ_JBEDNY010000002.1, read as the reverse complement.
GGCGGTGCTGTCGGCGAGGCGCCCGACCGCGGACTCGACCCCGTGTTCGCGGGCGTCGACCGACGCCTGCGCCGCGAGCGTCCGGACCGTGTCGAACGGGCCGATCCGGGCGCCCGTCGTGGCGGTCGAGTGCTCGGCGTCGAGCAGCTGGGCTATCGCGGTGCGGTAGCCAGGGTTCTCGTCGAACCAGCCCTCGCGGTCGAGCCGCTCGACCGCGCCCTCGTGGACCGGGAAGTAGCCGGTCTCGCGGTGCCAGCGCGCCTGCCGCTCCGGGGCCGCGAGCCACCCGAGGAACGCCGCGGCGGCGCGCTGCTCCTGCGGCGACGCGCCGTCCGCGACCCACAGCGATCCCCCGCCGACAACGACCCCGTGCCGCTCGTCGGCGACCGGGAAGTAGCCGACGCCGACCGGGAACGGGGCGCCCTCGCGGACGCCGACCATCGCGGAGGTGGACCCGATGAGCATCCCGGCGCGCCCCTCCTGGAACGCCTCCCGGGCCTGCCCGCGGGCCTCGATACCGGGGTCGTGGTACAGGCCGTCGGCGGCCATCTCGGCGATCCAGCGGTAGATCCGCTCGCCGACCGGGCCATCGAACCGGCTCTCTGTCGGCGTACCGCCTCGCCCGTTGTCGGCGTCGACGAGGGGCTCGCCGGCCTCGGCGAACCACTGCTCGACGAACCACGAGTACGTCGCGAACGTGATCCCTGTCTCGGTCGCGCCGCTGTCGACGAGGCGCTCGGCGCAGCGGCGGACCTCGTCGAACGTCTCCGGCGGGTCGTCGGGGTCTAAGCCGGCGCGTTCGAACGCCGCCCGATCGTAGTACAGCACGGGCGTCGACGCGTTGAACGGCATCGAGTGGAGCACCCCGTCCGTCCGGTAGTAGTTCGCGACGGGGTCGAGCAGGTCGTCAAGGTCGAGGGGGACGCCGCCTGGAGCGGTCCCGGCGACATCGCCGGTCCGGCCCGCGTTCGCGTCGAGGAGGCGCTCGACGGGCGCGAACGCCCCGCTGTCGAGCGCGCGCTGGGTCCCGATTTCGTAGAGGTGGGCGATCGCCGGCGGCTCGCCCCGGTCCGCCGCCGCGAGCGTCGCCTCAAACACGCCGCGGTAGCTCCCCTTCGAGGCGGGCCGGACCGCGATCCCGTCGGTCTTGGCGGCGAACTCGGCCGCGAACTCGTCGAGGAGCCGCGCCTTCCGGCCGCCGAACGCGTGCCAGAAGTCGAGGACGACCGCGTCGTCGGCCGCGGTCCCGTCGGCGTCGTACGCGTCGAGCGCGTCGTCCAAGGTCCCGGTGCGGTCAGCGAGCGTCGACGCGCCGGCGGCCACCTCCGCCAGCGACGTCTTCTGGGCGTGCGCGACCGCGGTGGCGTCGCCCGCCTCCGCGGCCGTCTCCTCGGCGAGGTCGCCGACCGACTCGACGGCGTCGACCACCGCCTCGATCGAGGTCGCCTGGTCGTCGGTCGCGTCGCGGATCTCCGCGACGCCACTCGTCGTCTCCGAGACGTCGGCGGCGAGATCGGTAAACGCCTCCAGTGCCGCCTCGGCCGTGCGGATCCCCTCGTCGGCGCGCTCGCGCATCTCGGCCATCTCCTCGACGGTCGCGTCCGTCTCCGCGCGCACCGACCGTATCGACGACTCGATCTCGCTGGTCGCCTCCCGCGCCTCCTCCGCGAGGCTCTTGACCTCCTCCGCGACCACCTCGAAGCCGGCCCCGGCCTCGCCGGCGCGGGCGGCCTCGATCGAGGCGTTGAGCGCGAGGATGTTCGTCTCGTCCGCGATGTCCTGGATCAGGTCGGTGACGTCCTCGATCGCCGCGACCTCCGACTCCAGCGCCTCGACCCGTTCGAGGGCCTCCTCGGTGCGCTCGTCGACGACTCGGAGGTCCTCGATCGCGGCCGTCGCGGCGTCGGTCCCCTCGTCGGCCCGCTCGGCGACGTCGGCCGCGGTCTCGGCGACCTGGTCCGCGGAGGCGGCGACCTCCTCGGTGGCGGCCGAGACGGTCTGGAGCTCGCTCGTCGCCGCCCCGATGTCGTCACGCTGGCGGGCCGCGGCCGCCTCGATGTCGTCGACCGCGGCGTACACCTCGTCGCTCTGGGCCGTCGCCCGGTCGACGTTCGACCGGACGTGCTCGGTCGCGCCCGCGACCTCGTCGCCGAAGCCGTCGACATCGGACACCGTCTCCGCGACCCCCTCGACGAACTCGTTGAGCGTCGCCGCGAGCGCCGCCGCCTCGCCGTCGGTCTCCGCGGCCGGGAACCGCGCCCCGAGGTCGCCGTCGGCGAGCCGGTCGGCGACCTTCTGGAACGCCTCGGTCGGCACGTCGCTGTCGGGCGCTCGCGGCGGGGGCGCCGCGTCCGACGAGACGCCGCCGTCGGCGGTCGCGTCGGGATCGGTCGTCGCCGTCGAGCGGTCGCCGTCGACGGCACCGCGATCGGGTCCGGAGCGTGCGTCGTCACTGTCCATTTATCATCACTCGCCTGCGAGGGTATATAAAATCGAGAGTCAGATTATTCCGCCTGATAGCGGCCGCGCGAGCGGGGACGAACTCGCGAGCGGGGGGACCGGCCGACCGAGCCGACTCAGGCCGACGGCTCCGCGCCGTCGGCGGGCTCCGCGAAGCCGAAGCGCGGCTTGACGTCGGTGACCTCGACCGCGAGCGTCTCCCCGACGTCGGCGTCGACGAACAGGGTGTAGCCGTCGACGTAGGCGATGCCGTCCCCCTCGTCGCCCTCCTCCTCTATCGTCACCTCGACGCGGTCGCCCGCGGCGACCGGCGAGGTCGTGTACCCCTTCGCGACGAGGTACACCTCGGAGGAGGCGTCCCGCGAGGCGGGCGGCGAGACGGTCCGGACGTACTGGAACGACTCGCCCACATCGTCGCGGAAGGCGTCGAGGTCCTCGCCCTGGAACACCTTCACGACGAAGTCGCCGCCGGTCGCGAGCAGCTCGTCGGCGGTGTCGAGCGCCTGCCGCGCGAGGTGGACCGAGCGGGCGTGATCGAGCGAGTACTCGCCGGTCATGTTCGGGGCCATGTCGCTCGCGACGACGTCGGCGCCGCGCTCGCCGACCGCCTCGCGCAAGTAGTGTCGGGTGCGCTCCTCGGTCATGTCGCCGCGGATCGTCTCGACGTCGTGGTCGTCAAGCGCCTCGATGCGCTGGAGATCGACGCCGACGACGGTGCCGCTCTCGCCGACTTCCTCGGCAGCGACCTGGAGCCACCCGCCGGGCGCGGCCCCGAGGTCGACCACGGTGTCGCCGGGGGCGAGCAGGTCCGCCTCCTCGTCGAGCTGTTTCAGCTTGTAGGCGGACCGGGCGCGGTACCCCTGCTGTTTGGATCGGTTGTAGTAGTCGTCTTTCCCGCTCATTGGCGGCTCGTAGACCGGCCGGCCGTTTATCGGCGTCGTTCGCCGGTGACCCCGCGTTCGTCGGGAGCGCGCATTCGTCAGAGGTGCGAGGGCGGTTACGCAGAGCGCCGCCCGACGCGCCGCCCGGCGTTCGCGTCGTCGGCCGCGATCGAGAAGCCCAGTGCCTCGTAGAAGTCCCGCAACTCGGGGTCGAACTCGGCGGTGACGACCTCGATCGCAGGGTCCGACGCGCCTCGGTCGACCGCGGCCGCGACGAGGGCCGAACCGATCCCCCGTCCGCGGCGCGCCCGTCTGACCGCGACGGCGTCGACGTGGAGTCGGTCCGGGTCGGGTCGCACGGCGATCAGCGCGCCGACGACCCCGTCCGTCCGCGTCGAGCGCGCGACGAGCACGTCTCCGGCGTCGATCCGGTCGTCGACAGTGGCCGCGTCCGTCTCCAGCATCGCGGCGTCGAGGACCCGCATGACATCGAGGCGGTCGGCGGGGGTTGCCGGCTCGACGGTCACGTCCGTGGGCTGCTCTGGGAAGTCGCTCACGCCCTTCCCGTCGCGCCGCCCTTGATCAGCCGGAGGACCCGGACTTCCTCGGCGTCGACGACGCGGTCGCCCGGGACCGGCGAGCCGTCGACGAGCGCCGACGCCTCCTGCGGGTGGTAGCCCGCGGCGCGGATCAGGTCGTCGTACGTCGCGTCGGCGGCGAGGCTGTACTCGTCGACCCCCTCGCCGACGACCTCGACGGTCACGTCCATGGGCGTGGTAGCGGGCGGGCGGGCGTCAATCGCACGGTTTCGGCGGGGGCGGGTCGGACGCCTCAGTCGGCGCCGGGCTCGCGGCCGTTCCACTTCCAGAGGAACCACGCGACGGCGGCGACGACCGCGACCGTCACTAGCGCGCCGGGGCGGGGGACCGCGCCGGTCCACGCGTCGACGACGATCAGGCCGCTCGCGGCCGCCGCGACGACGAGGACCGCGGCCGCGTCGCGGGCGAGTTCCGCCTCGCGCTCCGGTGGGAGGCCACCGTCGTAGCCGGCGATCAGGTCCACGGCGCCGCGGCGGCGGATCGCCCACGCGAGGAGGAGACAGAAACCGGCGACGTGGCCGACGACGACTGTTTCGACGATAGCCATGGCAGAGGGAAATGCTGTGACGTGGCGGGGTGAGAGAGTGGTGGGACGAGTCGAGCGGACCGACCGTCTCAGCCGTCCAGCCGGTCGCGGAGCAGTCCGTTCACCTGGCCGGGGTCGGCGCTGCCGCCGGTCGCCTGCATCACCTGGCCGACGAGGAAGTTGATCGCGCCCTCGTCGCCGTCGTGGTAGTCGCTCACGGCGTCGGGGTTCTCGTCGATGGCGGCCGCGACGGCGGCCTCGACCTCGCCGCTCTCGGCCTTGCCGAGGTCCTCGCGGTCGATGACCGTCTCGGGGTCGTCGCCCTCGTCGAGCATCTCGCGGAGGACGACCTCCTCGGCGTTCTTCACCGTCAGCTCGTCGGCGGCGACCAGCTCGATCAGGCGGGTGAACTCGTCGAGCCGGCCCTCCACGTCCGTGATCGCCATCTCGCGGTAGTTGAGCTCGCCGAGCAGGTTGTCGGCGACCCACGTCGCGGCGAGGTCGGGGTCGAACTCGCTCGCCACGTCCTCGAAGAAGTCCGCGACCGCCTTCGTGGAAGTGAGCTTGGAGGCGGCCTCGCGGTCCAATCCGTACTCCTCGCGGAAGCGTTCGCGACGGGCGTCGGGGAGCTCCGGGATCGCGATCTGTTCCTTCCAATCGGCCACCTCCAAGGCGGGGAGGTCGCCCTCGCGGAAGTAGCGGTAGTCCTTCTCGGCCTCCTTCGAGCGCATGCCGACGGTGACGCCGCGGTCCTCGTCCCAGTGGCGGGTCTCCTGTTCGATCTCGCGGCCGCGTCGGAGGACGTTCTCCTGCCTAGTGACCTCGTAGGCGAGCGCCTGCTCCGCGCCCTTGTGACTAGAGATGTTCTTGACCTCGGCGCGGCTCACGTCCTCAAGGGCGTCGCCGTCGATCGTCCCGTCCTCGGCGACGTACTCGGCGGGGACGAGGGAGACGTTAGCGTCGACGCGCAGGCTCCCGTCGCGGCCGGGGTCGAACACGCCGAGGTACTCTAAGACCTCCTCTAACTTGGCGAGGAACGCGCGCGTCTCCGCCGGCGAGCGGAAGTCCGGCTCCGTGACGATCTCCATCAGCGGCGTGCCCGCGCGGTTGTAGTTCACCAGCGTGTGGGTCGCGGACTCGATGGAGCCGCCGGCGTGCTGGAGGCTGCCGGGGTCCTCCTCGAGGTGCGCCCGGGTGATCCCGATGGTCCGCGGGTCGCCGTCGACGCGGACCTCCAGCTCGCCGTCGGCGCAGATCGGCGCGTCGTACTGCGTGAGCTGGAAGTTCTTCGGCAGGTCGGGGTAGTAGTAGTTCTTCCGGTGGAACGTGGTCGTCTCGGGGATGTCCGCGTCGATGGCCTTCCCGACCTTCACCGCGGCCTCGACGGCGGCCTCGTTGAGGACCGGGAGCGCGCCCGGGAGCCCGAGGCAGGTCGGGCAGGTGCGCGTGTTCGGCTCCTCGTCGTCGCCGGGCTCCGTCGAGCAGCCACAGAAGATCTTCGTGTCGGTCTCGAGCTGGACGTGGACCTCCAGCCCGATCACGACTGTCCGGTCCGCCGTCGCGGCCTGCGTGCTCATTACCGGCCAGTTGTGAGCGGGCCGCCTAAATCGTGTCGGGACGAGCGCCCCGTCGATCCCCGGTATCGATTCCGAGACCCCGAAAGGAACGATTATGCGGGAACCGGCTGTAGATGACGCGATGACCAAACAGACCGGCCACAGGAACAGCGACCCGGCCGGTGGAGAGGGCCCGTGTCCCGCCCCCGGCCGAGCGCGCGGGACGGGGGCACACTCCGGGCAGACGAGCGCGACAGGAGTCCGCCGCGGTCGGCCGCCGCGGACCGGCCCAGTCACGGATGTGCGCTGAGAGCGCGCTCCACCTCGGGGAGCCGGTCGACGCCCCGTGGGCGAGGCTGCCCGAGAGCGTACGGGTGCGCGACGCAGACGAGGTTGAGGCCGGGAGCGGCCGAGCCGGAAGCGCCGGAGAGACGGCGGCTACCGGAGAGACCGCCGTGACGCGCGAGTCGACGCCGACGGCCGTCGTCGTGCGGCTGCGCGACGCCGAGGAGTCGGCTGACCGGCTCGGCGCGGTCCGCGAGCGCTACCCGGACGCCCCAGTCCTCGCGTACTCGGCCGACGACGACCCGGACGCGGCGATCGACGCGAGCCGGCTCGGCGTCGAGTACGTCTCCGGGCGGCGGCTCGCGGCCGACGGCGAGACGCTCGCCGACCGTGATCGACGCGCTCGCGGGCGGACGCGACGGCGACGCAGAGACGGAACGGAACGGACCCGAAGCGGAGGGACCACGCGCCGGCCCCGAATCGGCGGCCGACGCCGGGGAGCGGGCGTTCCTCGAACCGTTCGTGCGGATCGTCTCGGACCGGTGCGCCGACCTCGACGAGCAGATCGACGCCCTGCTCGACCTCGGCCGCGACTACCTCGACCTGTCGATCGGCTACTCGTCCCGGGTCGAGGGCGACCGGATCGAGATCCGGCGGTTCAGGGACTCGACCGGCCTCGTGGAGTCGATGGCAGCGGACGAGCTCGACGACGACGGGACGGTCCCGCTGGAGCTGACGTACTGCCGGCGGACGGTCGGCCGCGGCCCCGACGGGCGCCCCGACGACGAGGGTGCCGGCAACACCGACGGCGGCGTGCTCGCGATCACCGACCCGGAAGCGGCGGGGCTCGCCGGCGACCCGGCGTACGAGCGCTCGGGCGTCGGCAGCTACGTCGGCGGGCGGGTCGTCGTCGACGGCGAGGTGTACGGGACGCTCTGCTTCCTCGACGTCGATCCGCGCGACCGCCCGTTCGACGAGTCCGAGCGGCTGTTCGTCGAGCTGCTCGCCGAGTGGCTCGGCGGGGCGTTAGAGCGCGAGGTGGCCAGCGAGGAGCGGGCGGCAGCAGTCGACCGGTTCGAGGAGACGCTCGATCGGATCGACGACGGGTTCTTCGCGCTCGACGACGAGTTCCGGTTCACCTACGTCAACGACGCCGCCGCGTCGCTGCTCGACCGCGACGCCGACGAGCTGGTCGGCGACGACGTCTGGGCGGAGTTCCCGGCGGCGCTCGGGCAGAAGTACGAGCGGAACTACCGCCGGGCGATGGAGACGCAGGAGGTCGTCTCCTTCGAGGACCGGTACGAGCCGCTCGACCTGTGGACCGACGTGACGGCCTACCCCTCGCCGAACGGCCTCTCCGTGTTCTTCGCCGACGTCTCCGAGCGGAAGCGGCGCGAGCAGACCCTCGAACGACTGCTCGGGACCGTCGAGCGCATCCAACGCGAGGGCGACGCGAAGGGGGTCGCGGAGCGGCTCGTCGAGGCGGCGGACCAGATCCTCGACTACCAGATAAGCGGCGTACGGCTGTTCGACGAGGGCACGGGGCGGCTCCGCCTCGCCGCCACGAGCGACGGGATCGGCGACGCGTTCGCCGCCAGCCGGGACCCGCGACCGCCGAGCGAGGGGATCACCGGCGACGTCTTCCGGCGGGGCGAGCGGTGGGTGTGCGACGACCTCGCGACCGACGAACGCCTCGCGTCCATCGGCGGCGGCCCGTCGAACGGCGGCGATGCGGAGTACCACGGGATGCGCTCGTTCGTCGCGGTCCCGCTCGCGGACCACGGCGTGTTCATCGTCGGCTCCGAGGAGCCGGACGCCTTCGACGAGAGCGACGTCAGCGTGCTCGAACTGCTTGCGACGAACGCGGTCGCGACGATGGACGCCAACGACCGGCGCCAGCGGCTCCGGACCTACGAGGACGCGCTGAAGAACGTCGACGACATGGTGTGCGTCCTCGACGACGACGGCGCCGTCACCTACGCGACCGGACCGTTCGCCGAGTGGGTCGGCGACGTCGACGCCGAGACAATCGTCGGCCGGCGGCTCGACGCGCTTGTCGCCCCGGACGACGCGGAGCGGGCGGCCGACGCGGTCGGGGCGCTCACCGGCGCGGCGGCCGAGGCCGCTGCCGGCCGGCAGCCCACGAGGACGGTCGAGCTGACCGTCGAGCGCGACGGGGATCGGCAGCCGCGGTACGGGCAGCTGCGCCTGTCGACGCTCTCCGACCGCGAGGGCGGCGTCGTCGGGTCGCTGTCCGACGTCACCGCGCTCCGCCGGACCCGGACCGAGCTGTCGGCCGAGCGCGACCGTTTCCGGCGGCTCTTCGACCGGATCCCGGACCCGGTGATGGAGGTGATCCTCGAGGACGACGCGACGGTGATCGACGGGGCTAACCCGGCGTTCGAGTCGCAGTTCGGCGCGGACGAGTCGACGCTTCGCGGCCGGACGATCGAGGCGTTGGACATCGACGACGACCGTCTGGGCGACCGGCGGGAGGGCGGGCCCGTCGGAGGAGTCGACCTCGACGCGCTGGTCCGCGAACAGGGGTTCACCACGGAGGAGGTCAGGCGGCGGACCGTCGACGGCCCGCGGGAGTTCCTCTTCCGCGGGTTCAGCTACGAGAGCGAGGGGGTGCGTCGGGCGTTCGGCATCTACACCGACATCATCGACCGGAAGCGCCGGGAGCGGTACGTCCGGATCGTCAACCGGATCCTCAGGCACAACCTCCGCAACGAGCTGAACGTCGTGTTCGGCTTCGCGAGCGAGATCGCCGACCGGACCGACGACGACCGGATCCGCGACTACGCGCGGCGGATCGAGGCGACGGGCAAGCGGCTCAGCGGCGTCGCCGAGGGGGCCACCACGCTGCGACGGGTCGTCGAAGAGGGGTACGCGACCGACCCCGTCCCGGTCGACGTGGCGGCGGTCGTCGAGGGGGTCGTCGCGGAGTACGCCGCCGACGGGTCGAACGCGCGGATCACCGCCGACGTGCCGGCGGGGATCGCGGTACGCGGCGACGACCGCCTCGCGATCGCGGTCGACCACCTCGTGGAGAACGAGGTCGAACACGGCGGCGACGCGCCACGCGTCGCGGTGACCGCCGACCGCGACCCGGACGGCGGAGCCGTGCGGGTGAGCGTCGCCGACGACGGTCCGGGGATCCCGACCGCGGTGCGGGAGGTCATCGCCGAGGACCGCGAGGTGACGCAGCTGCGGCACAACACCGGCGTCGGGCTGTGGATCGCCGCCTGGGTGGTCGAGGCGTACGGCGGCGAGATCCGGTTCGGCCCCGGGATCGACGGCGAGGGCGCGACCGTGACGCTCGTGCTGCCGGCGGCGGAGTGAGCGGGGCCGGGGCGCGGCGGGTCGCCTCCGCGTTCCGACCCGTTTATTGTCGGCGATGGTCCTTCTCGGCGTATGACCGACGATGACGACCGACGACGCGAGCTGATCGCGGCGCTCACCGCCGCGGACGCCGTCCGGTTCGGCGAGTTCGAGCTGTCCCACGGCGGCACGAGCGACTACTACGTCGACAAGTACCTCTTCGAGACCGACCCGGACGCGCTGACGCTCGTCGCCGAGGCGTTCGCCGACCGGCTCGCCGACGCGGACGCGAAGCTCGCCGGCGTCGCGCTGGGCGCGGTCCCGCTGGTGGCCGTGACGGCCGCCGAGCTCGGCCGCCCGTACGTCATCGCGCGCAAGCAGGCGAAGGAGTACGGCACGGGCAACCGGATCGAGGGGCGGCTCGACGACGGCGAGGAAGTGGTCGTGATCGAGGACATCGCCACGACCGGGCAGTCCGCGGTCGACGCGGTCGAGGCGCTCCGCGAGGCGGGCGCGACGGTGGACCGCGTGCTGGTCGTCGTCGACCGCGAGGAGGGGGCCGCGGAGCTGCTCGCGGAGCACGACGTCGAGCTGGAGTCGCTGCTCACGGCGACTGAACTACTGGCGGAGCGGGAAGAGGAGTAGGCGGGAGGATCGGGAGCACAAGGTAGCGCCGAAAACGGCGGTCCCCGCGCCTACTACGCCTCAGGCGGCTCCACCGTCGGCACGGCGACGCGGTCGAGCACGTCGGCGATTACGTCGCGCTCGTCGACGTCGTTGACGGCCGCGTCCGGCGTCAACACGAGTCGGTGGGCGAGCGTCGGCTCCGCGACCCGCTTCACGTCGTCGGGCGTGACGAACTCGCGGCCGGCGACGACCGCGGCCGCACGGGCCGTCTCGAAGAGGCGCTGCGTGCCGCGGGGGGAGACGCCCGCCTCGACCCGGCGGTCCTCGCGGGTCGCCCGCGCGAGCCCCGCGGCGTAGCGTAGCAGGTCGTCCTCGACGCGGACGGACTCCGGGACCTCCCGCAGCGCCGCCACGGAGTCGGGGTCGAGGACGCGGTCGACCGTCGGCGACTGCTCGACGCGGCCGGCCCGGCGGCGGAGCAGCTCCAGCTCGCCGTCCTCGTCCGGGTAGCCGATGGAGGTCTTGATCGTGAACCGATCGAGCTGGGCCTCCGGCAGCGGGAACGCCCCCTCGCTCTCGACCGGGTTCTGCGTCGCGATGACGTAGAACGGGCTCGGCAGGGCGTGCGTCTCGCCGTCGACGGTCACCTGCCCCTCCTCCATCGCCTCTAGGAGGGCGGCCTGGGTCTTCGGCGGGGCGCGGTTGATCTCGTCGGCGAGCACGACGTTCGCGAAGATCGGGCCCGGCGAGAAGGTGAACGAGCCGTCCCGCTCGTCGAACACGTTGGTGCCGGTGACGTCGGCGGGCAGGAGGTCCGGGGTGAACTGGATCCGCGAGAACTCCAAGCCGAGCGCGGTGGCGAACGAGCGCGCGGAGAGGGTCTTCCCGGTGCCCGGCACGTCCTCCAAGAGGACGTGGCCGCGGGCGAGGATGCCGAGCGTGACGCGGTCGAGGAACTCGCGGTCGGCGACGACCGCGCCGCCGACCTCGTCGACGACGCGGGCGCAGGCGTCGGCCGCTTCGGGGACGTCCATATCCACCGCACGGGAGCCGGGCCGAAAAGCGTTGTCGGCGGAGCGGCGGAGTACCAGAGGAGGAATCGCGGTGCCGCGCCGCGACGGCGATCGAAACGCATAACAGCGGAACCGGCCAACGTCGGAGTGAGCCGAGGTAGCCTAGCCTGGCCAAGGCGGTAGATTCGAAATCTACTGTCCATTCGGACACCGGAGTTCAAATCTCCGCCTCGGCGTTCCTCTCAATTTCGCTCGGCGAGCGACGGCGCCGTCGCGGCTCTCACTCGGCCGCGACCAAACACGCTATCCTATCAGCGCCGCCGCGAGGAACATCCCGCTGGCGGCCGCCGGCGGGATGGTGAGGTTGTCGTCGACGGCGACGCCGCGGATCAGCGGGGGGAGCCCGTCCGCGACCGCCGCGGGGATCGCCCCGGCGAGCGCGACGATCACGCCCGGATCGGGGCCGAACTCGGGGATCGCGTACGGGACGGCGATCCCGAAGCAGACGAACACCATCGCCGCCACCACCGAGAGGCGCTTCGGCTCCGTCGCCCCGTTGTCGCCGAGCCCGCCGCTTATCGGGTCGCCGACGGAGAGCATCCACATCGCGGGCACGGCGAAGACGGGCGCGAAGACGAGCGCGGTCGCGGCCATGCTCACCTGATACAGCGCGTAGCCCGCAACTCCGTCGGCTTCGTAGTCGCGGACAAGTGCGTCGTACAGCGGTGCGAGCGGGCCGACCGAGTCGGCGAGCCGCAGCGCCTCGAGGACGGCCGCGATCGCGACGCTCAGGATGAGCAGCCGGCCGGTCGTCCGCCACGAGATCCACCCCAATAGATACGGCACCGGATAGAGGGTGCCGCTGGCGTGGACCAGCCGGCGCTCGAACTCCACGCGCTCGCGCCACGCCGCCGCCGGGAGGGTCACCCCTCAGTTCCCCGCCGTCTCGACGTCGGTGTCGACCGCGTCGTACCGGTCGGCGACGGACGCGAACGGCTCGCCCTCGCGGAGCGCGGTCAGCTCGTCGGCCAGGTCGGCGACCGGGATCCGGACCTGCGCCGCGGAGTCGCGCTCGCGGAGCGTGACGGTGTCGGCACCGTCCCCCTCAATCCCGTCGCGGTCGACCGTGACGCAGAACGGGGTGCCGACCTCGTCCTGCCGCCGGTAGCGGCGGCCGATCGAGCCGGAGTCGTCGTACGCGACCGCGAGGCCGGCGGCCCGCAGGTCGGCCGCCACCTCGTCGGCGAGCGCGGTCAGGCGGTCGTCGTTGGTGACGAGCGGGAAGACGGCGGCGTCCTGCGGCGCGACCTCGGGCTCGAGCGAGAGGTACGTCCGCGACTCGCCGTCGACCTCGTCCTCGCTGTAGGCGTGCGCGAGCAGCGTCTGGACGGTCCGGCCGACGCCGAACGACGGCTCGACGACGTGGGGCGTGATGTGTTCGCCGCTCTCGGTCACCTCCTCGACCGAGAAGTTCGCGACGTCGGCGTCGACCTCGCGCGTCTCGCCGTCCACGTCGACCGCGACCGCCTCGCCGTCGAAGGCGTCGGGATCGCGCTCCGCGAGCGTCTCCAGCGCCTCGGCGACCGCGGCGGCGTCGCCGCCGAACTCGGGCCCGAGGACGGACATGTCGGGGTCGACCGTGGCGCGCTCAACGGTCTTCGGCTCGTCGTACCGTTTGAACACCGTGAACGCGTCGTCGCCGTACTCGTCGTGCTTCGAGAGGTCGTAGTCGCCGCGGTACGCAAAGCCGGCGATCTCGATCCAGTCGCCATCGACCTTGCTCTCGGCGTCCCAGCAGTCGGCGGCGTAGTGGGCCCGCTCGCCGGCGAGGTGCTGCCGGAAGCGGAAGCGGTCGAGGTCGACGCCGACGCGCTCGTACCACTCCTGGGCGACGCCGAGGTAGTAGCCGACCCACGGGGAGCCGATGACGCCCTCGTCGACGGCCTCGCCGACCGTCGTGTCGAGGTAGTCGCCGTCGTCGGCCTCCTGCTCCGTCGCGGGGTAGAGGCGCACCTCGACGTCGCGGACGCGGTCGAGCGGCGGCTCGTCCGCCTCGGGGTCGATGAACTGCTCCAACTCGGCCTGCGTGAACTCGCGGAGCCGGAGGAGCCCGCCGCGGGGCGAGATCTCGTTGCGGTAGGCCGGGCCGATCTGGGTGATGCCGAACGGGAGGTTCCCGCGGGCGTACTCCTTCAGCCGCGGGAACTCCACGAAGATCCCTTGAGCGGTCTCCGGGCGGAGGTAGCCCGGTTGGGCGTCGCCGGGGCCGATGTCGGTCGCGAACATGAGGTTGAACGCCTCGACCGGCTGGCCGGCGAGCTCGGTGCCGCAGGCGGGGCAGGCGATCCCGTTGTCGGCGATGAGCTCGGCGACCTCTTCGCCGGGCAGCGCCTCGGCATCCTCGACGTCCGTGGCGTCCTCGACGAGGTGGTCGGCGCGGTGGGACTCGCCGCACTCGGGGCACTCGACGAGCATGTCGTCGAACCCCTCCAGGTGGCCGGACGCCTCGAAGACGGGCTCCGGCATCACCGTCGGCGCCTCAATCTCGCGGTTCCCCTCGCGGATGGTGAACCGGTCGCGCCACGCGTCCTCGACGTTCCGCTTGAGCGCCGCGCCCTGCGGCCCGAACGTGTAGAAGCCGGCCGTGCCGCCGTACGCGCCGTTCGACCCGAAGAAGAAGCCGCGGCGCTTCGCGAGCTCGGCGAGCGCGTCCGCCGCCATCTACAGCCCCTCCAGCAGGTCCACGTCGCGGACGATGCCGTCCAGCTCCGTGCCGGAGACGAGCGGGACCTGCTCGATGTCGTTGCTAATGAGCTCCTGGGCGACCTCCTTGGCCGTCCGCGTGGCGTTGACGGTGATGAGGTCGTCGGTCATGAAGTGGCGGACGGCCTCCGCCGGGATCTCGACGTTCCGGGTCGGGAGGTAGCGCGCGCCCGTCGCCTTGATCCCCTCCCAGGACCACTCGGAGTCCTCCTCGGCGATCGAGTCGCCGGTGCTCGCCTCGCCCTCGACGACGCGGGCGACCTCCAGGATGTCGACCTCGGTGAGCATCCCCGTGACTGCGGCGTCGCCGTCGAGGACGACCGCGTACGGGACCCCCGAGAGCGCGATCTCGCGCTCGGCGACCGTGAGCGGCGTCTCGGTGTGGGTCGCGTTGACTTCCCCCGTCGCGAGCTCGCCCACGCGGGTCTCGCCGTCGACCTCGCCGCGGGCGATGGCCCGCACCACGTCCGTGACGGTGAGGATGCCAACGATCTCGTCGCCGTCGACCACGGGCAGGCGGCGCGAGCCCTCGGCGGCCATCGTCCGGGCGGCGTCGACGAGGTCGGCGGCAGTCCCCACGGTGGGGACTTCGCGCATCAGCAGCGCGAGCTGGTCCTCGTCCGGCTGGTCGATCAGGTCGTCGCGCGTGACGAGCCCGCGGTACACCTCGTCGCCGTCGACATCCTTCACGACCGGCACCGACGAGAAGCCGTGGTCTTGGATGTACTCCAGCACGTCGTTCCGGCTGCCGGGGATCTCGACGACGACGAGCTCCGACCGGGGCGTCATGGCGTCTGCGACGTTCATGCCCGTCATTCAGCGTGACACCTCTTGTATACTGCGAAGGTGTGCGGAGGCGTGTGTCACGAGCCGGCGGGGAACGAACGGGACCCGCGAGCGGGAGCGACGCGTCGAGGGGAGGAGCGCGTCCGCTGCGGGGACGAGACGGGAGCGATGACACGTCAGGAGCGAGGACGCGTCGGGTCCGGTGCGCGTTGAAGCCGTTGGCGCACCGGAACCGGGGGCGCTGGCCGGCCACACCGCCCTGCGGGCCGGTTCGAAAGCCGACACGTTTCGCCGGATCGTCGTTCGAGGGGCGGTTCGAGGGGCGATCCGTCGGTCGCGTGTCGGGGGAATCTCCAATTCGACGGCCAGTCGCGGGCCGGTTCGCAACTCTTATACGTACTGTGAACTATTCACAACCATGTCACGGAGTTCCACTCCTTGGGACGACCCGGACCCCGACCGCCGTCGGACGGCGCTGCCGACGGACCCGGCGCTCGACGCCGCCGACGCGCCGGACGTGATGGCGTCTATCGACTCCTCGTCGTCGCGACCGGAGCTCGTCATCGCGGACGTCTCGCGAGAGGACGCGTGGGTCTCGGTCGACGAGACCGACGCGACCGTCCTCAAGGAGTGGTGCTGAGCCCCCCGAACGCCGACGACCCCGGCTGATCTTTTCCCGCCGGTCGCGCCCTCGCGTAGCCGCGCCGCTGGCGCCCGACGTCGCCGTTCCGCCACGGAGCGCCGCGACGGACCTCGCTCACCGCAGCCCGCGCTCCGCCTCCCAGCCGCGGATCAGCGCGCCGATCGTCCGGCACGTCGGCACCGACACGTCGCGGCGCTCGGCCCGGTCGACGACCGCGCCGTAGATGGCGTCGACCTCGGTTCGGCGGTCGTTCGCGACGTCCTCGTACATGGACGACCGGTTCGCCGCGGTGTCGGCGGCGACGCGCTCGACGGCGGCGACCGCCCGGTCGTCGGACAGGTCGACCCCGGCAGCCCGGGCGACGCGAGCGACCTCGCGGGCGGCCTCGCGCCCGACCTCGGCCGCGGGACCGTCGAGGGTCGGGCCGTTCTCGGTCCGCGCGAGCGCCGAGGGGCCGTTGATCCCGGCGTTGACCGCGAGCTTCTCGAAGCGCCGCGTCGGCATGTCCTCGGCCACGACCGTCTCGACGTCCGCCGCGTCGAAGGCGGCACCGACCCGCGCGGCCTCGGCCCCGACGCCGCCGGAGAGCGCGCCGACGACCACCTCGCCGACGCCGGTACAGGTGACCCGGCCCGGCTCCGCGAACCGAGCCCCATAGCTCGCGGTGCCCGCGAGGACCGTGGCGTCGAGCGCGGCGACCAGCCGCTCCTCCGTGAGCCCGTTCTGGAGCGAGCAGACCGCCTCGTACTCGCCGGTCGCGAGCGCCCGCGCCGCCGCGTCGGTGTCGTACGCCTTGGTCGTGACGAGCGCGAGATCCGCGACGCGGTGCGTCCCGTCGGTGAGCGCCCGCGGGGAGACGCGGACGTCCAGCTCGCCGTCGATCCGTAGCCCGTCCTCGCGGATGCGCCGCATGTGCCGGTCGCGACCGACAAGCGTCACGTCGTGTTCGCGCGCCAGCAGCCCGCCCACGAGGCTTCCGAGCGCGCCGGCGCCGTAGACGAGCACCTCCATACACCGTCGGAAGGACGCCGGCAGAATAGTGGTAACGGTGAGTCCGGGTCGCCGCCCGCCGACCGGTCGCGTCACACACCCGTCTCAGCCCTTCAGCCCGCTCCCGGTGAGCGGAACCACGACGTCCTCGGCGGAGGCGATCTCGCCCCGGTCGCGCAGCGTCCGGAGCGCGGCGGGCGCGACCGCGCAGGTCGGCTCCGTGTAGAAGCCGGCAGCGTGGAGTCGGTCGAATTCGCGCGTTGCGGCCGCTTCCGTGACCGCAAGTGCGTCGCCGCCGGTCGCGTCGATCGCCTCGCGGATCTCGCGGTCGCGGACCGGCTCGGCGATCTGGATCCCGTCGGCCGCGTCGTTGACCGTCCCGTCCGGACGGGCCGCCTCGGGGCCGTGGAGCGCCTCGACGACCGGCGCGACGCCGGCCGCCTGCGCGCCGTAGAGCCGGGGGACCGCGTCGATCCAGCCGGCGCGTTTCAGCCGACTGAAGCCGCGGTACGCGCCGAGGAAGAGCGTTCCGTGGCCGAGCGGGGTCACGACGGCGTCCGGGGCGTCCCAGCCTCGCTGGAGCGCGATCTCGAAGGCGACGGTGGCGGTCCCCTCGAAGAACGCCGGGTTCCACGCGTGGCTGGCGTACCAGGCGTCGGTCCCCGCGTCCGCGCGGTCTCCGTCGAGCGCCGCGACGCACGCGTTCGTCACATCCCCCCGACTCCCCTCGATCCGGACTGGGTCGGCGCCGGCGCGGCGGATCGCGCGGAGCTTCGACTCCTTGGCGTCCGCGGGCACGTAGATCTCGGCTGACATCCCGGCGCGGGCGGCGTAGGTCGCGATCGCCGCCCCGGCGTTGCCGGAGGAGTCCTCGACGACGCGCTCGACGCCCAACTCCCGGGCCCGCGTCAGCGTCGCGGCCGCGCCGCGGTCCTTGAACGAGGCGGTCGGGAAGACGTACTCCAGCTTGAACGACGCGTCCCACGGAGGGATCTCGGGTCCCGCGCCGTCTGTCGGTTCGCGACCCTCGTCGGCGTCGACGAGCGGCGTCATCCCTTCGCCGAGCGTCACGCAGTCGGACGGGTCGTCGCCGACCGCGAGCAGGTCGTCGAACGCCCACAGTCCGTCGCGCGCGTCGAACGCGGACGGGTCGGGGGCCGGGCCCTCTGGCACCGGTGGGTCGGCGAAGTCCAGGGGCGCGCCGCACCGACAGCGCCAACAGTCGCGGTACGTCTCGCCGCAGGCGGGACAACGGAGTTCGCGGAGCGCGGACCGCTCCGGGTCGCGGGGGTCGGGGGAGCCCATCAGTACGTGTCGACGTTCGTCCCGATCGAGCAGACGTACTCACCCGCGGCCACCTGCGGGAGCCGGCGCGTCCGCCAGAAGACACCGTTCGCGTCCGCGGTCACGCGGGCCTCTAGGGAGCCGAACGTATCGGTCACCTCGAAGAGGACGTCGCCGGCGGCGACGCGCTCGCCGAGTTCGCGCTCGAAGCGGACCAGCCCGCCGGCCGGCGAGCCGTACTGGTCGAAGCCGCGCGCCCGAGTCTGTGACTCGAGGGAGGCGTCGCCGTCGAGGAACCCGTAGTGGCGGAGCACGTTGAACACGCCCTCGACACCGTACCGGATCGACTCCTCGTCCCAGCCGACGCAGCCGCCGAGCTCCGGGTCGACGGTGGGGATGCCGTGCTCTGGGCCGGCCCGGGCGAGCTGGCCGTCCGGGCCCTTGATGTCGAGGACGTGTCCGCAGCCGAACGCCTTCGCGAGCTCCAAGCAGTCGCCGTGGAGCCGGTGGCGGACGCCACAGCGGACGCGGGTCTCGTTTATCATCCGGCTCGTCGACCCCTGGTGGAGGTCGAGGATGTAGTCGGCGCGCTTGGCGACTTGGAACGTCTCGTGGGCGATCCGCTCGCTCGTCGTGCCGTCGGCGTCGCCGGGGTAGCCGCGGTTCATTTTCCGGTCGTCGACCGGGTTCCGGTGTTCGGCGGCCTGGAACGCGAAGTGGTTCACGATGCCGACGACGAGGACCGACCCGGACAGCTCGGCGGGATCGAGCCGCGGAACGACGCGGTTGACGACGCCCAGTCCGTTCAGCTCGTCGCCGTCGCTCACCGCCTGTACGTACAGCGTCGGCCCGTCGGCCGCGCCGTTGACGACGGCGACCGGCAGCCGGACGGGGCTCCCGTCCCGCATCTCGCCCACCTCGAGACGGCCTGTGTCCGTCTCACCGGGGGAGGCGCGGGCCGTTCCCAGCGTTATCATTACGAGAAGGTGGGGCGGCCGGGACTTTATCGATTCGGTCCGCGGCGATCCGGCCGACACAAGCTTTATCGCCGCTATCGTTCAACGAGTAGTACCTACAACCGCCGCGTCGCCGGTTCCGGACCCTCTCGACGACCGCGGCGAGTCCCCATGAGCATCGACATCGACCCGCTGCGCGAGGCCGACGGGATCACCGTGACGGACCACATCGAGAACACCCAGTTCGAGGTGTACACCGACCGGGCCGTCGACCCTCGTCCGCGCCCGGAGTCGGACCACTACTTCCCGGTCGACACGAGCGTCGCGGTCGAGACGGGCTCGATCGAGATCCCGCGGGTCGCGGTCGTACAGACGAGAGACAGCGACGGAAACCTCTTGACGCGGGGTGATTGCTACGAAATGCCGGATGGGACGTACCACGTCGGAATCGACCCCGCACCGACGAAGCTGTACCTCACCTTTGACTCCGCGTTCGCTGTCTCGACGACGGACCGGACGACGCGTATCGACCTCGACACGGTCGGCACCGTCGGACTCGGCTTCCGGACGCTCCACCAGACGCCCGCCGGCACGATCACGACGCCGACCGACCCCGAGTCGCTGATGGACGCCGTCTCGCTGCTCGGCTCCGGGCTCCAGACGACCAGCCCGGAGCGGTCGTTTCCGACGCTCCGGGGGCACCCGCCGCTCATCGAGCCGGGCGAGGAGTTCAGCGTCCCGGAGCGGGTGGAGCCGGTCGACAGCGGGGTTCGGATCGTCGTGCCACCCGAGTACCGCTACCTCTACCCCGTGGTCTCGCTGGCGTACTACTTCGCCGCCAACGTCGCCCCCGGCGACGCCCCGCGGATCGAGGGGGATGGCTGGACGTACCCGCTGGAACCCGGGTTCGAGACGCGGACGGCGGAGGTGCTCCGGCAGTCATTCCACCTCGACTGTCTCGTCCGGACGGAGGGCTTCTATCCCGTCGACCTCCACGAGCGCGAGACGACCGCCCTCGACCTCGACTGGGAGCGGCTGTACAACCTCCCGCTCGCGACGCGGCTCGGCGAGTACCTCGAGGTTCCCTTCCGAGATATCGAGCCCGAACTCCCGCAGTGGACGCTGACGACCGACGTCCGCCCCAGCCCGGGGAACGTCGAGATGCTCCCGTTCGTCGCCGGCGAGTTATCGATCGTCCGCTCACCGGAAACCGTCACGCCGGTCGCGGACGACGAGGGCGTCGGCGTCGGCTTCCTCGGCAGTCCGAACCGGAGCGCGTCGCCGGCGACGAGACGAGACTCCCAGGTCGCCGGCGCCAGTCTCGACGACGGCGAGTTCGTGCGTGGCGGTGCGAGCGCGGGCGCGACTCGGGGCGTCGACCCGTCCGCGGACCGCGGCGCGGTCGCAGCGCAGACCGACTTCGTGCGGCCGGAGCCCGTCAACACGGTCGAGCACGCGTGGGTCGGCGACGGCGTCCCGCTCGACGCGAACAAGGCGACGCTCGACGCGTACCACCGCCGGCTCGAAGCCGGACAGGTCGAGCAGTCGCGCATCTCCGTGCTCGTCGTCTGTAACGACGAGCAGATGCGCGAGGAGGGCGATGTCGCCGACCTGTACGGCCTGCGCGACATGGTCCAGTTCGACATCGAGGTGCGCCACGACCTCTCCCGCGAGGAGATGCGCGACGTGCTCGCGTCCGACGTCGACTTCCTCCACTACATCGGCCACGTCGACGAGCGCGGGATGCAGTGCGCCGACAGCTACCTGGATCTGACGGACGAAGACCTCGAGATCGGCGTCAGCGCGTTCCTCCTCAACGCCTGTCAGTCGTACCAGCAGGGCGAGGCGCTCATCCACCGCGGCTCGCGCGGCGGCATCGTCACGCTCTCCGACGTGGCGAACTCACCGGCCACGACGCTCGGCCGGATCATCGCCCGCCTGATGAACAGCGGGTTCAACCTCCGGACCGCGCTTCACGTCGCGAAGCGGGAGTTGATCACCGGTCACCAGTACATCGTAGTGGGAGATGGTGGGACAACAGTCTGCCAGAGTCGGAGTGGAATGGCACTCGTGTTTGAGGTGAAAGATGGAAGACACGACGAATTCAATCTTTCAGCAGAATTTTATCCAAATGGGAATCACGGGGTCGGATCCTTAGCTAGCTTAAATCTGGATGCGATCGAGAATAATTACTATGTTCCTTCAGAGGTTGTCTGTAATGCTGTCTCTACTCAGGAAATGTCTGAGCTATTAGACTTAGAGTTACTGCCAGTCTTTTATAAAAACGGGCTGACTTGGGCTGGGGAATTCGATCTCGATTAGGGGCCCGGGTCTGCAACGCCGGCATTCGCCGCCACAGGCGCCGCCTGCGTTAGCAGTAGGAGCGCGGTAAACAGGACGCCGGCCATTTTCGGGTGCTCTGCCACGTATTCTGCCACACTTTCGTGCATATTCTAAAAGTATCAGGATAAATAAATATTGAGATTGTTTTACGGTTGAATAACAGAGATATTTGAATTTATTTGTGTCCGAATTAAATTGACACAGCCGCAGCAGCCGACAGATTCGCCATCTTGTCCGCTCCGCAGACCGAAAGAATCGGCGGCCACGCGGGCGCCGACCGAGGACCGCGTTTTTTCACCGCCGGGCGCGGAGTCTCCCGTGCCATGACCGACATCGAACCCGCGATCCGAGAGGCGTTCGAGCACACGGAGTACGACCTCGGCGACGTCGCGGTCAACCGCCGACAGGTCCGGGTCCCGGTGATCCAAGAGGGCGCGAACCCCGACGCGCTGCGGGCGGTGATCGAGGAGGCGCTCGGGGCCGACGCGCTCGCGACCGTGACCGTGACCACGGAGCGGATCGCCGGCGAGGACACCGTCGGCACGGTCGTGTCGTTCCGATACCGGGGCTGACTCCCCGAGCGTGTCCGCGGTCCGGGTGGCGCCGCGCGGCCCGAGCGCCGGCGGCCGCTGCCGGGACGCGGTACGGTTAACAGGCCGGTACGCGTACACACGGATCACACGATGAGGGCCGAGAATGGACACGACAGCGCACAGTACCTCGCCGGCTCACCTGTTCGGGTCGCGATACTCCGGGCGCTGCGCGACGACTCGCGGCGACCGGCCGACCTGACCGACGCGGTCGACGCCACCCGGACAACGGTCCAGCGGATCCTCGCGGGGTTCCGCGAGCGGGACTGGGTGGTGAAACGCGACGCCGCCTATCGGGTGACGCCGACAGGTGAGCGCGTTCACGACGCGTACGAGACGCTCTTAGCGGAGGTCGAGCGCGGCGACCGGTACGGCGGGTTCGCCGCGACTCTCGAACGGGTCGGCGTCGACTTCCCGCCGGATGGGATCTCCGACAGCGACCTCACCGTCGCGTCCGACAAGACTCCCCTAGCGGTCGTCGATCGCCTCACGGAGCTGCTCCGCGAGAGCCACGGCGACGAGATCCGCGCCGTCTCCCCGGTCGTCATCCGGCAATTCAACGACGCGGCGGCCGCGGCGTTGGACGACGGCGCGAGCGTGGAGCTGATCATCGACCGCGGCGCGGCCGACGCGTCGGTCGCGGAGTTCGAACCGGCGACGGACCGTGCGTTAGCCGACGACGCCGCGGAGGTGTACGTGAGCGCCGAGCCGATCGAGTACGGGCTCTTCCGCTGCGGCGACGTGGCCTGCGTGGCCGCGTACGACGAACAGAACAACCCACGCTGCGTCGTCGAGTCGACCGACGACACGGTGGTCGACTGGGTGGACGACGCGTTCGAGTCGCTTCGGGACGACGCGACTCGGCTCGCTTCGGTCGTCGAACGCGCCTGAGAAGGGACTCGGCGGTCGCTACGCGTCGTCTCTGTCGCCGTCCTGGGTCACCGCGTCGTCGGCGTCGTCGTCCGGGTCGAAGTTCGCGGGAACGACCGTCGGATGGTCGATACCGACGGAGGGCGTGGTGGCGCTCATGATTCTAGTAGATAGTACGCGACAGCCGTCCTAAAAATTACCCATAGGCATAACGCATCCGGGGGCGGACGACGGATGCGCTGCGGTTATACGACCGTTACGCGAACTGCTCGTCGTACAGCTCCTGGGCGTGTTCGATCGCTTCCTTCGCCGCGGCCTTGTCCTCCCAACCGAGCGTCTCGACCTCCTTGCCCGCCTCGAGGTTCTTGTAGGTCGCGAAGAACTCGTCTATCTCGTCGAGCGTCTGCTGCGGGATGTCGTCGAGGTCTTCAATGTGGTCGAACCGGGGGTCCTCGGTCGGCACCGCGATCACCTTGTCGTCCTGCTCGCCGTCGTCGTCCATCTTCATCAGAGCGACGGGACGGGCCTCGACGACGCAGCCGGGGAACGTCTGGTCCTCGACGAGCACCATCACGTCGAAGGGGTCCTCGTCGTCGTAGTACGACTGCGGGATAAAACCGTAGTCGTACGGGTAGTGGACGTTGGAGTGGAGCACGCGGTCGAGGACAACGCCGGGGATGTCCTTGTCGTACTCGTACTTGTTCCGCTCGCCTTTGAGACACTCGACAACGGCGTAGATCTCGTCCGGCGCGTTCGGTCCCGTCTCGAGGTCCTCCCAGAGGTTGGCCATGTGTCCGACTGTGGGTCGATGTCGGTCAAAGTCCTTTCGGGATCGGCGCCGCGGGCGACCTCTCCACGGGACCGGCCGTAGCGAACCGGCGTCGCCGAGTCCGCGGCCGGCGAACGACCGATCGATCGGTTTCGATCGTGAACCGCAGGCGCGGGACGGCCGACGGATCGTCGGCGCATCGGTCGGAACTGGTGCCGATCGGTCGACAACGGGTCACGCCTGAATAGTAGGCACATCCGGCGTGAGACCACTGGTACCGCGAGATCTTGACGAACGCCCGATCTGACGCATCGCAGCGATCGTGAATGTTGAGAAAGAATATAAGTTCGGGTTCCCTTTTGTTGTGTATGTCAGAGGCACAAGCAGTCAGTGATGGGTCGACAGCCGCGAGCGATCTGACGGCGTTTCAACAGAACATCCTCACCATCCTCGCCGAGGAGCCGATGTACGGCCTCGCGATCAAGCGGGAGCTGGAGGCGTACTACGGCTCGGAGGTCAACCACGGCCGGCTCTACCCCAACCTCGACGACCTCGTCGAGATGGGGCTCGTCGAGAAGAGCGAGCTCGACAAGCGGACGAACCAGTACGAGCTCACCAGCGAGGGGCACGACGTCGTCCTCGGCCAGATCGAGTGGGTCCTCGACCGGTTCGTCACCGACGAGGAACGCGCGGACGAGGTCCGCGCGCTGCTCGAGTAAGCGACCGACGCCCGCGGGGCAGGCGGCACAGCACTCCGACCGAATCTTTTGGCACACGGCACGGCGAAAGCCGCGTTCTCTCACCGCTGAGCGGCCGCTACGCCGTCTCGTCGTCGCCGTTCGAGCTTCCTGCGTCCGCGGCGTCGTCGACGGCATCCGGATCGTCGACGTGTTCGGCGACCGATTCGATCACCGAGAGCGACTCGTCGACCGCGGCGAGCTGCTCGTCGGTCGGCCACCCGTTGCGGACCAGGTACTCCTCGCGGAACTCGGCGCGCATCGCCGGCGTGGCGTCGTCGACCGGCCGGACGTAGTGGTTGCTCATGAACGCCGCGAACGTCTCGGCGGTCCGGGCGTGGACGTCCGCCTCCCGCTCGGCGACGGCCTCGGCGACCGCCTCGTTGTACGCGGCCACCTCGCGGTAGCGGTCGGCGTCGCCGGGCCCGGAGAGCGACACCTCGACGGCGCGCTCGGTGTCCTCGACGCGGTCGAGCTGGACCGTCCCGTCATCCATCCACTCGTCGGGGTACAGCACGAGCGTGTCGTCCTCGTCGCGGACGCGGACGGTGTACCCGTACTCGGCCGCGAGGGCATCGCGTCGCTCCCGGTACTGCTCGGCCGCCGCCTCGATCTCCGGCGTCGGCTCCGCGGACTCGGCCTCGCGGGCGAGCCGCGTGAGCCGCTCCGCCTCGTCGACCGCCTCGGCGGGGACGTCGGGGACCCGCTCCTCTTCTCGCTCGGGGGCCGTCGCGGCGTCCGCGGCGTCGTCGGTCTCGCCGTCGCCGCCTTCGCCCGCCATCATCTCGCGTGCCCGTTCCTTCGCCCACTCCGGCGGTTCGTCGTCAGTTCGCGTCATCGAGTGCCTCGTTCGCTAGATCGTCGGCGCGTTCGTTTATCTCCCGCGGTACGTGCGCGATCGACCAGCGGTCGAACCGCTCCAGCAGCTCCCGGGCGCGGACCCGTCGCTCGCGGAGCTCCGGGTCGTTGGCGTCCCACTCGCCGCGGACCTGCTTGACGGTCAGCTGTGAGTCGCCGCGGACATCGACCGCGTCGAAGCCGTACTCGTCGGCCGCCTCCAGCGCTCGGATCAGCGCGGCGTACTCGGCCTGGTTGTTCGTCGCGCGCCCGATCCGCTCGCCGCCCTCGGCGACGACCCCGTCGGACGTGACCAGACACCAGCCGACCGCGGCCGGCCCCGGGTTCCCGCGGGAGGCGCCGTCGAAGTAGACGTGTGCGCGGCCGCCGCCGTCGCGCAGGAGGGCGGTCAGCCTGGTGGGGTCGCTCCCCTGGACGACGACCTTGTCGTCGTACGCGACCGCGACCGCCCCGTCGCGCTCGGCGCGCCACCGCTCGTGAGGCGTGTTCCCCTCGTCGATCCGGACGTCCGCGTCCGCGAGTCGCTCGCGCGCCGCGGCCGGGTCGCAGTCGATCGTCGGCATTCGTCCGGGTTCCGCGCCCGGCGGACAAAGGGCTGTCCGTCCGGGATCCGCGGTTAAGCCGGGAGAAGCCAGATCATGGTAATAATCCGCATGGTAACGAACTTTTAAGTAAAACCGATTGGATAGCATATAAATGCGATGACACGGCCCACCCGGCAACGGGATCACGACCGGCAGCGCGTGGGGGACGAGGACGCCGAGGAAGAGGCGATCGATGTCGCGGAGGTGGAAGACGTCGACGAACTGGACCCGGAAGACTTCGATCCGGAGGACCTCACCCGGACGGCCGACGGGGAACTGATACACGAGGAGACAGGGCTCATCGTCGAGGACGAGCAGATCGATCCCGGCCCGGAGTGGCGCGCGTTCAACCACTCGGAGCGACAGGAGAAGTCGCGCGTCGGCGCTCCGACGACGAAGACGATGCACGACAAGGGGTTGACGACGACCATCGACTGGAAGGACAAGGACGCCTACGGGCGCTCCATCTCCTCGAAGAAGCGGTCGCAGATGCACCGGCTGCGAAAGTGGCAGGAGCGAATTCGGACGAAGGACGCGGGCGAGCGCAACCTCCAGTTCGCCCTCTCGGAGATCGACCGCATGGCGTCGGCGCTCGGCGTCCCGCGGTCGGTCCGCGAGGTGGCGTCGGTGATCTACCGACGCGCGCTCAACGAGGACCTGATCCGCGGGCGCTCCATCGAGGGCGTCTCCACCGCCGCCCTCTACGCCGCCTGTCGCAAGGAGGGGATCCCGCGTAGCTTGGAGGAGATCTCCGAGGTCTCCCGGGTCGACCGCAAGGAGATTGGCCGCACCTACCGGTACATCTCCCAGGAGCTCGGGCTGGAGATGCGGCCGGTCGACCCGAAGAAGTACGTCCCCCGGTTCTCCTCTGAGCTGGAGCTCTCCGAGGAGGTTCAGTCGAAGGCGAACGAGATCATCGAGACCACCGCCGAACAGGGACTCCTCTCCGGGAAGTCACCCACCGGCTACGCCGCGGCGGCCATCTACGCGGCCTCGCTGCTCTGTAACGAGAAGAAGACCCAGCGCGAGGTCGCCGACGTCGCGCAGGTGACCGAGGTCACTATCCGGAACCGGTACCAAGAGCAGATTGAGGCGATGGGGATCCACAGCTAGCGGGCCCGCGGAAGCGGCACGGTTTTTTTGCTCGACATCCGATCGCGAGACATGCTGGTCTGCGGAACGCACCGCGGACTGTATCGGCTCGACGGACCGAACGACGACCCGACGCGGACGGCCGCGTGCGGCCGCGTCTACGAGGTCGCGCGGAGCGGCGACGCGCGGCTCGCCGCGACCGCCGAGGGGCTGTTCCGGTCGCCGGACGGCGAGGACTGGCGACGGCTCGACGGCCCGGACGACCCCGTCTCCGTGCTCGCCGGCCCCGAGACCGTGCTGCTCGGGACCAGAGGTGCCGGCGTGCTGCGCGCGCGATCGGCAGCCGACGGGTGGCGCTTCGACCCGGTCGGCGACCTTGACGCGCATCCCCACGGCGACCGCTGGCGGGACCGCGCGCCGGGCGGCGCGCCGAGCGTCAGGACGCTGGCCGTCCACCCGGACGACGGCGTGCTCGCCGGGTTAGAGCCCGGCGGCGTCTACGCGTTCGACGGCGACTTCTGGCGGCGGTACGGCGAGGGCGTCCACGACGACGTCCACGACCTGCGCGTGCTCGACGGCGGATCGGTCGTCGCCGCCACCGGGAACGGGCTCTACCGGACGGACGACGGCGACCGGTGGTTCCGGCTCGACACCGACTTCCGCGACTTCTGGGCGAACTACTTCCGCGAGGTGGTCGTCCACGACGGGCGGCTCTACGCCGGCGCGAACCGCTGGGGACCCGAAGCGCCCGGGGGCGTGACCCTCTCGGCGGCCGCGGACGACCCCGCGTTCGACGCCGCGGCCGACCCGGTGCCCGCCGCCGACCCGGCGTTCGCGATCTCCTGGGCGGTCGTCGACGGGGCGCTCGTCGGCGGGACGATGCGGGTCGACGCGGACGGGTTCGTCCCCGAGGCGTCGGCACCGCTGATCCGCCGCGAGGGCGACGCGTGGACGCGCGGGGCCGAACTCCCGGCCGGCGTCACGTCGCTCGCGACCTGATCTCCGGCGCCGCGCGCGCGGCGGCGACACCGTCAAGTCCGACTCGGCCCTACGGTCGGCGAATGCGGCTCGACAAGTTCATCGAGTACGAGGCGAACGAGCGCGCCGAGCGGCGGCGCCTCGCGAGCAAGAAGGACTACGGCATCCTCGATCACCTCGACTCCTTCGAGCGGCGCTTCGACGAGCACGTCTCCGACGACGCCGTCGTCGGCAGCGTCTCGCCCTCCATCTTCGTCGGCCGCGCGGACTACCCGAACGTCTCGACCGGCCTGCTCTCGCCGGTCGGTCGCGAGGAGCGGGCGGCCGCGTTCGAGACCTCGGCGGCGTGGTACGACGAGGGCGTCTCCATCTCCGACGTGTTCGACCGGCGGACGAGCCTGCTCAATTCGACGCGGGGCGTCGACGTGGCGGACGCCGGCGCGACGGCCGGAGTGACCTCGGTCGGCGGCGGCCCGGCAGAGAGCGTCCACGACGCGTGGGACGGCTGGCTCGGCGTCCAGCGCGAGGTCGCCATCGCGGACCGCCCGGTCGACGTGGAGATCGGGCTCGACGGCCGCCCGGACCTCGACTTTGACGTCGGCACGGAGGACATCAAGACGCCGACCGGGCCGCGCGCGGCGGCGCGTACAGCCGACCTCGACGAGAACCCGCACGTCCCGCGGCCGGTGAAGAAGACGCTCGAGGACGACGACTGGCGCGCCGAGGGGGCGATGACGTACCTCTACCGCCGCGGGTTCGACGTGTACGAGATCAACACGATCCTCTCGGCGGGCGCGCTCGGCCGAGGCGAGAACCGCCGGCTCGTCCC
Organism: Halorubrum miltondacostae; assembly: GCF_041379815.1. Classification (NCBI taxonomy): domain Archaea; kingdom Methanobacteriati; phylum Methanobacteriota; class Halobacteria; order Halobacteriales; family Haloferacaceae; genus Halorubrum; species Halorubrum miltondacostae. The sequence continues at coordinate 311,199 of NZ_JBEDNY010000002.1, read as the reverse complement.
GACCCGCTGGTCGATCACGGCCGTCGACGACACGGTCGGACAGTTCCTCCGTGGGTCGATCCGCGATAACCCGACGGTCGACCGGGTCGAGGTCCACCGCAACGAGTACCTCGGCAACGCCTTCTGGGTGATCCTCGTGCCGGGGCGGTGGGAGTACGAGCTCGTCGAGATGAAGTCGCCCGGCTCGATCTGGAACCCCGACCCCGAGGCCGGGGTGTACCTCGCGGCCGCCAGCGAGGGGCGCGAGGGCCGGACTGGCTACGTCGAGGAGACCGCGGGCGCGTACTACGCGGCGCGGCTTGGCGTCCTCGAACACCTCGACGACCGCGGCCGGCAGGCGAAGGCGCTCGTCGTACGTCACGTCTCCGACGACTACTGGGGCCCGGTCGGCGTGTGGCAGGTGCGCGAGGCCGTCCGCAACGCCTTCGAAGGCGAGCGCGGCACCGCCGAGACGTTCGGCGAGGCGGTCCGCGGCGTCGCCGACCACCTCCCCGTCTCGCTCGGCCGGCTCCGTCGGAAGTCGACGCTGGCGGCCGGGCTCCAGGCGAACCTCGGGGACTTCGTCGACGCGGAGTGAGGTGCCACGGCGCCGCCCGCCCCGGCCATTTTAGTCGCGCCGGCGAGTGGGTCGGCGCATGGTACCCGCGGTCCCCGCGTTCGGCGGCGTTCCCGGCGGTCCGGAGCTGCTGATCCTCCTCGTCGTCCTCGTGTTCCTCTTCGGCGTACCCCTCGCCGCGATCGCCGGCCTGGTGCTGTTCTTCAGGCTGGGCTCCGACGACGAGACCGCAGCGGGCGGCGAGTCGGCGTCGAGCGACGGCGCCGACGCCGACCGGATCGCCGAGCTGGAGGCGGAAGTCGAGCGGCTCCGCGAGAAGGTGGACGGCGAGGCGGACGCCGGCGAGACCGAGCGAAACTGATCCCGCTCGGAACCGCCGACGCCGGATGACGTCGCGACGCGTCGGTCAGTCCTCGGCCCAGTAGTACAGCTGCTCGCGCGGCGCGTCGCAGCTCGGACAGTTGGCGGGGAGCTGCTCGCCAATCTCCCCCATCTCGCCGCACTCCCAGCAGCGCCACATCACGTACGCGGTGCCGAACACGTCGCGGGCGTCGGTGAGCGTCAGCGTCTCGGAGCTCGACGGCGACGCGACGTAGAAGCCGTCGTCGTCGACCCCGCGGATCGACCCGAGACGGTCGCCGTCCTCGTTGTACACCGTCTGTCCGATGCTCACGTCGGCGAATACGGGTTCTTCGGAGGCCATGGGCGGCAATACGTGCCGGTACCTCATAAGTGTGGTAGCAAGTGACACGAGCGCGCGCCGGTCTCGGGCCGTAGCGAATCAAGAGAGTCGACCGCAGAAGGAAGCCGATAACGGCGGTCGGGCGACGACAGGGGTTAGGCGACCGGCGTGCGCTCGACGACGGTGCCGTCGACGGTCGGGTACTGCTCGACGATCTCGCCCTCGTCGAGGTCGCCGTCCTCGACCATCTCCTCGAGGAGCCACCACGCGACCTCGACGTGGTCCGACTTGACGGTGTAGAACTCCTCGGGCACGCCGAGCGCCTCGAACCGCTCGGGCTCGGCGAACGCCTTCCCGTAGACGAGGGTGCCGTCGTCGGTCACCTCGTCGAACTCGCGGCGGATGTTCTTCGCCATCCGCTTGAGGCGGTTGCGGTGTTGGGCGGCGTCTTTGAACACCGACGTACAGAAGTACACCTTCTCGTGGCTCGCCATCTCTTCGAGGATGGCGTCGTCCTTCGACCCCTCGACCGCGGACATGTGGCCCTCCTGGAGCTCGAACCCTTCCTCTTGCATCCGGCGGTAGTTCCCGTCGGACATCTCGAACTCGTTGATGTTACAGAACTCAGCGGCGCCCTCGTCTAGGAATTCCAAGAACTCCGGCTCCGCGCGGATGCCGGGGATCTCGAAGGCGGGTGTGAGCCCCTCCTCGCGGGCGATGTGGAGAATCTCCTCCCACTCGGTGCCGTGCATGTCGCCCCACATCTCCAGCGGCGGGTGGAAGCGGATCTCGTCGAGACCGGCCTCCGAGAGGCGACGCATGTTCTCGCGGCCGCCCGTGATACCCGTGTAGAGGTGCGTGTGGTGGTCCTCGCCGAACTCGTCTTTCAGCAGTTCGAGGTACCGAGTCGTCTTCGCCATCGCCTCCTGCGGCTCGCCGCCGGTGATCGAGGTGCCGAGCGCGCTCATCCGCTTGGCCTCCTCGATCACGTCGGAATCGGACTCGACCTTCCGCTCGTTGGCGTACACGTCGGTGACGTTCTTCCGGTTCTCTCCGAGGGGGCAGTAGAAGCAGTCCCGCTGGTCGCAGTAGCCGTAGACGAACAGCACCATCTTCCCGCCCTTGGCGCACTGTTCACAGCCCTTGGAGATCATCTACCCCTTTCTACCCGCTGCGGCCTCAAAAAGCGTCCGAACCGTGCGGTCCCGAGAGATCCGTTGCCACGGGGGAGTCGGCGATGGGCCGCGCCGCGGCGGCAGTGGCCCGAACACAAAGTATGTACCCCCGCCGCCGCGACGGAGAGACATGAAATCCGGCGAGCCGCCAGTATCCGACGACGAGAAGCGCTCCACGACCGGCGCGGTCACGCGTCGCCGCGCGCTCGCCGCCGGGGGAGCCCTCGGCCTGGCGAGTCTCGCCGGCTGTACCGCGTTCGACGTCGCCACCGGCGGGACCGCGGAGTTCGCCTCCGGCACCGCGACCGTCGCCGACGCGACGCTCTCGGAGACCGGCTACGAGCTCAACGACGTCACCGACGACACGGTCAGCCGGGAGTTCGAGGTCGGCGGGTCGACACGGGAGGTCCAGGTGACGAACGCCGTCGCCGAGTACGACAAGGCCGTCGAGCTGTTCGGTGAGCGCTACCAGGCGGCCGTCTTCGCGGCAGTGGCGACGCCGCAGGTCGAGGTGCTCGGTGAGGCGTTCAACCCGATCGCCGACCTCAGCGCGGACGAACGAGCCGCGCTGATCGCGGACCGCTACGAGGGCGTCAGCAGCCTCGAACGCGGCTCGGAGTACACGACGACGGTGCTCGGTTCCGACGCGCAGGTCGTCGTGTACTCTGCCGACGGGCAGATCGAGGACACCGGCGTGAGCGTCGAGCTCCAGTTCCACGTCGGGGCCCCGGTCGAGGCGGGGAGCGACTTCGTCCTCCCGCTGGCCGCCTACCCCGCGTCGTTCGGCGACGGCGAGAACGTCCGCTCAATGATGAACGGGATCGAACACGAGCCGAACGAAGAGAACTGACGGGCGCGACGGCGCGGCAGACCGGTGCGTGACGGACCTCGCGGGCGGCTCGCTGTCGCCGCGAATACGCAGACAGCGACGGCCCCGGCGACCGGCTCGGGGAGGGTGGGCCGAGCCGAAAACATATGTCGCCCCCTCACCTAGCGTCGGACGATGCTGCTCGTCCTCTGTGTCGACCTCGACGACGACCTCGGCCGCAAGACGGGGATCCCCACCCCCGTCATCGGCGACGAGGACGTCACCGAGGCCGCGGTCGCGCTCGCGACCGCCGACCCGGAGGACTCCGACGTCAACGTCCTCTTCCAGGGCGTCAACGTCCACGACGAGCTGGCGGCCGAGGGCGAGGCCGTCGAGGTCGCGGCCGTCACGGGCGTCGACGGCCCCGAGGTGAAGGCGAACCGCGCGGTCGGCCAGGAGGTCGACCGCGTGCTCGCCGAGCTGTCGACCGGCGAGGAGGTGTCCGCGGTCGTGATCACCGACGGGGCCCAAGACGAGTCCGTCCTCCCCGTGATCCGGTCGCGGATGCCGATCGACGGGATGCGCCGGGTCGTCGTCCGGCAGGCGCAGGACCTCGAGTCGCTGTACTACACGATCAAGCAGGTCCTCGCGGACCCGGAGACCAGGGGGACGATACTCATCCCGCTCGGCGTCCTCCTGTTGATCTACCCGCTCGTCGTCGTCGCGAACCTCTTCGACGTGGCCGGGGCGGCCGTGTTGGGGATCCTCTCCGGCGCGGTCGGGCTCTACTCGCTGTTCCGCGGGCTGGGGCTCGAAGAGACGGTCGACGGGGCCGCCGAGACCGTCCGCACCGTCCTCTACACCGGCCGCGTGACGCTCGTCACCTACGTCGTCGCGCTCGCGCTCATCGTCGTCGGCGGCGTTCAGGGGATCGAGACCGTCGACGTCGTCCGCGGCGTTCAGGGCGGCTCGCTCGCCACCGGGACCGGGCTCGCGGCGTTCGTCCACGGGTTCGTCCAGTGGCTCGGCGTCGCGGGCGTCACTTCCAGCCTCGGACAGATCACCGACGAGTACCTCGCCGGCCGGTTCCGGTGGCGCTACCTCAACGCCCCCTTCTACGTCGCCTCCATCGCCGTGGTGCTGTTCGCGGTCTCCGGGTTCTTCCTCCCGGACGCGCCGGGCGTGACGGCGCTCGGGCTCTCGGAGCTGGCGATGGCGCTCGCGGCCGGGACGCTCATCGGCGTGTTGAGCACGCTCGCGTTCGCCGTCGCGGAGTCGCAGCTCCCGTCGACGGAGCCGGTCTGAAGAGGAGAGTCTGGGCGGCGGTAGGGGGGAGCCGGAGCGCCGCTTACCGCGGCGTCCAGGAGTCGCACGCTTCCATGTCGTCCATCAGCTCGTCGTAGTGCGCGCAGTAGGGCCGCATCCCGTCGTCGGTCCGGACGTAGTCGAACTGCGCGCAGTTGCCGCAGTAGGCGTCGCCCGGCCCGTCGCGCGCGGCGGGGGAACCGGGCGAGGGCGCGGACTCAGGCGTCGCGGGGGACGACGGACCGCCCGTCGGTCCCGCGTCGTCGAGCGGCGACGAAATGTCCGTGTCGGCGCTGCCGCCGTCGCTCACGCCCGACGAGGCGGGACCAGTGCGGCCCCCGGCGTCGGCCCCCCGCCCGGTTCCCTTACCGTTTCTCCGACCGGTCTCGGCTCCGGAGGCGTCCGGTCGCGACGACGCATCGGCCTCCGCTCCCGATGTCGGCGGGGACGTGTTTCGTTCTGTGCCGCCGTCGGCGTTGGACCGGTTCGTCTGCGTCTCGACGTCGCCGTCGGGCGTGCCGCCGAGGAGGCCGACGCCGCCGCGGCTCCCGAGTTGGTCGCGGGGGACCTCGACCACCTTCGTCTCTCCCTTGTGGGTCACCTCCATCGAGACGGTCCCGCCGGGGTCGTTGCGGGTCTTGAAGTTGGCGACGCCAACGAACACGCTCCACAGCGTCGTCGCGGCCCCGAGGAAGTAGACACCCGCGGTGGGGAGCGTCAGGTCGGTCAGCTCCGGGCGCGGGCCACCCACCCACTGCTGGGGGTACGCGTGCGCGAACAGCGCCACGCCGAGGCACATGACGACCGCGCCGACGATCGCCGCGGCGTAGGTGTTGCGGTCGGCCGGGAGGACGGCCATCACGCCGAGCAGCACGAGCGGGACGCCGACGCCGCCGAGGACCCCGCCGACCTCGCGAGCGGTTCCCGAGGTGTAGCTCGCCGGCAGCGCCACCTCGGCCGCCACGAGGATGCCTGCGAGGAGGAGCAGCGCGCCCGCGACGAACGACCCCACACCGAGGTACAGCCGACGCGGGTCGACCCCGGAGCGCCCCCGTCCGCCGTACGCCTCCGAGAGACTGGTCATAGACGGCATATGTCGTCCACCGTGAAAACAGTACGTCAGACAATCACGGACGGCGGGGGACGGAGGCGCCGCGCCCGGCGTCGACACCCGGTCACGTCTCTCGCTGATCTCCGTCACGTTCCGCGCCGAACCCGCCCGCGCGGGCCGGTTCAGACGAGCGCGTCGACGTCGACGTGGTCGTCGAGCAACTCGGCCATCCGGTCGACCGTGCGGACGTCACGGGTGCGGCCGCCGCGGACGATCTCCTCGGCGCGATCGATGGCCGTGACCGTGTCGGTGTTCACCGCGAGGACGGGTTTGCCGCCGTCCGCGGCCTTGCCAAGCACCGCGCCGGAGGGCCGGTGCCCGCCCGTGAGGACGAGGCAAGCGACTCCGGAGGCGTCGAGCGCCGCGGTCTGGACGTCCGCGCGGTCGCCGCCGGTGATGACGGCGGCGTCGCGGGCGCGCCGGAAGTACCGCAGCGCCTCGTCGCCGCCCATCGCGCCGACGAGGAAGCGCTCGACGAAGGCGTCGGTGGGCGCGTCGGTGAGGAGCTCCGCGCCGAGCTCGTCCGCGAGCTCGCCGACCGTGACGCCCGCGAGCTCCTTCTCGTACGGGAGCGCGCCGAACACGGTGATCCCCTTCGACTCGAGGAACGGGATGCCGTCCTGGTCGAGCGACTCGAAGGCGTCGTCGGACACCTTGTTGAACACGACGCCGGCGAGGCGGTCGCCGAACGCGTCGGCGGCCGCCAGCACCTCGTCTAAGTCGTTCGGCGAGCCGTACTCGGCGACGAGGACGACGTTCGCGTCGAGCAGCTCTGCCACGTCGACGTCGGTGAGGTCGACGACGCCGCCGGTGGTCCAGCTGCCGCCGCCCTCGACGAACACTCGGTCGTGGTCGGCCGCGATGCCGTCGTACTCCTCGCTGATGCGGTCGCGCAGGGCCTCGGAGTCCTCGGTGCCGCGGATCGCTCCCTCGACGAACGTCGGCGAGTAGACGACGGGCTCCATCTGGTGCATCTCGGCGTCCAGGCCGAGCACCTCGCGGGCGAGCATCGGGTCCTGGTCGAGCGTCTTGCCGACGTTCGACTGGAGTCGGGTCCCCTTCGGTTTCATGTAGCCGACGCTGCGGTCGCGGTCGGCGGCGAGCCGCGCGAGGGCGACGGTGATCGCTGTCTTTCCGGCGCTGTCTCCGGTCGCGGTGACGAGTGTGGTGGGTGTGTCAGTCATTGGTGGGTTCCTCCGCGTCGAGCGGCTGCTGTTCGGTCGCTGGAGCGTCGAGTGCCTCCGGGTCGACGGTGAGTCTCACGTCGACGGCGGCGGCGTTCGTGCCGCCGTCGTCGTCGGGCAGTGCGACGAGGGGGTTGATGTCGAGTTCGAGGATGGCCGGGAAGTCGGTGACCAGCTGCGAGAGTCGGCCGATCGTCTCGGTCACGGCGCCGACGTCGACCGGGTCGCGGCCGCGCGCGCCCCGGAGCAGGGGCGCCGACTGGATCTCTTCGGTCATCTCGCGGGCCTCGGGCTCGGAGACGGGCGCGACGCGGAAGGTGGTGTCTTCCATCACCTCAACGAAGATGCCGCCCAGCCCGAACATCAGCAGCGGCCCGAACTGCGGGTCGCGGTTCATGCCGACAATCGTCTCGACGCCGTCGTCGAGGTCGACCATCTCCTGTACCTGAACGCCGAGGACGGTCGCGTCCGGCTGGTAGTTGCGGGCGCGGGTGATGAGGTCCTCGTAGGTGTCCGCCACGTCGTCGTCCGCGACGCCGACGGCGACGCCGCCGATGTCGGACTTGTGGAGGATGTCCGGCGAGACGATCTTCATCACCACGTCGCCGTCGACGCTCTCGGCGACCTCGCGGGCGCGGGCGGGGGAGTCGACGATCTCGCCGTCCGGCGTGGGGATCCCGTACGCGTCGAGCAGTTCCATCGCCTCGACGCCGAGGCGGTTGTCGTCGCGGTCGCGCACCGAGCCGAGGATCTCGCGGGCGCGCTCGCGGTCGACGTCGAACGACATCGGGTCGGCGTACTCCCGTCGCTTGATGTCGCGGTAGGTCGCGAGCGTCGCGAGGCTGTCGATGGCGCGGGCGGGATCGAAGTAGCAGGGGATCCCGCGCGACTGGAGCTGCTGTTTCGGCTCGCGGGTCCGGTCGCCGCCCATCAGGCAGGCGGCGACGGGCGCGTCCATCTCGTCGCTCACGTCGGTGATCGCGTCCGCCAGCTCGTCGAAGTCGATCGTCGCCGTCGGTGCGGCCAACACGAGGGCGGCGCCAACGTTGTCGTCCTCGACGGTGATCTCGAGCGCCTCGCGGAACCGGTCGACGTCGGCGTCGCCGATCACGTCGACCGGGTTGTGGATGTTCGCCTCCTCGGGCATCGACTCGGCGAGCGCGTCGCTCGTCTCGCGGGTGAACGACGCCATGTCGAGGTCGGCGTCGCCGACCGCGTCGGTCGCCATCACGCCGGGGCCGCCGGCGTTCGTGACGATGGCGACGCTGTCGGTGTCGGGCAGCGGCTGGCTCCCGAGGATGCCCGCCGAGTCGAACAGCTCGTCGACCGACTCCGCCCGGATGACGCCGGCCTGGTCGAGGCCGGCCTCGTACGCCTTGTCGGAGCCCGCGAGCGTGCCGGTGTGCGAGGAGGCCGCCTGCGCGCCGGCACTCGTCCGGCCGGACTTCACGGCGACGATAGGCGTGTCTTGGGTCGTCTCGCGGGCGGTCTCGATGAACTCGCGACCGTCTTCGATTCCCTCGAGGTAGCCGATGATCACGTCGGTCTCCTCGTCCGACCCCCAGTGGTCGACGAAGTCCGTCTCGTCTAAGACGGCCTTGTTGCCGAGGGAGACGACGTCTTTGAAGCCGATCTCGTTGTCGTTGGCCCAGTCGAGAACCGCGGTGACGAACGCCCCGGACTGGCTCATAAAGGAGAGCCCGCCCGGGAGGGCGTTTTCGGGGCCGAACGTGGCGTTCATGCCCGAGGGAGTCGACATGATCCCCAGGCTGTTTGGGCCGACGACGTTGAGGTCGTACTCGTCGGCTAGCTCCGCGAGGCGACGCTCCCTCGCCGCTCCGTCCTCTCCCGTCTCGCCGAACCCGGCGGTGATCACGACGACGTTACGGACCCCCGCCTCGCCGCACGCCTCGATGGCGTCTAACACGATCGAGGGGGGGACGACGACGACGGCGACGTCGGCGTCCGCGTCGGCGACGTCGTCGACACAGGGCGTGTCGAGCACCTCGTCGTAGTTCGGATTGACGGGGACCGTGTCGCCGGCGAAGTCGTCGAGGAGGTTCGACGTGACCGCGCGGCCGACCGCGCCCTCGCGGGCGGTCGCGCCGACGACGGCGACCCGATCCGGGTCGAACAGCTCGTTGAGCGTACCCATCAACGTGTGAGTACGCGAAGCGTCGGCTTAAGATCGGTGGGATGTTGTTCGGAATCGGAGTCAACGGTGAACGATCGATCGGGTTCCGGTCACTCGTCGATCGATTCCGAGTACGGGTCCCGGGGAACGCCGTAGGTCGCGGCGGCGTCGTCGGGCGCTTCGTTCGGGACGGGGTCAGAGCCCGTGACCGGCGCCCCGCCGTCCGCCTCGGCCGGGCCGACCGCAACCCCGCCGGGGTCGCCCCACGTTCCGCCCGGGGGCGTCGACTCGCAGTCGGCGTCCGGCACGCTGATCGTCACCGCGTTCCCGTCGTCGCCGGAGTCGAACGTCAGGTCGCCGCCCGAGCGGTCGGCGATCCAGTAGACGAGCCACAGCCCCATCCCGCCGGTGTGCGTCAAGTCGTCCATCTCCCAGCGGTCGGTGATCGGGTTACGCTCCTCCGCGGGGATCGGCGGCGCGTTGTCCCGGACGGTGATCTCGACACGCGCGGCCGGCGCGGTGACCTCGACCGCCACCTCCGGGGCCGCCTCCGCGTGTTCGACCGCGTTCTCGACCAGCTCCGCGATCGCGTAGTCCAGCTCGGGGTGGGTGAACGCCCGGAGGTCGTCGGGACAGCAGACAGACACCTCGGCGGCGGCCGCGTCGGCGTCGGCGAGCGCGCTATCGACTGCGGTCTCGACGAGCGACGCGACCCGGAGCGGCTTCGGCGGCTCCTTCCGACGGAGCAGGTCGATCACGCCGCGCTGCTTCTCGGCCGAGGTCAACAGGTCGTCGGCGACGCGCCGGATCGTCTCCGCGTGGTCAACCAGATCGGTGGCGAGGCCGGCCGCGTCGTCGATCGGGGCGTCCGCCGCGCGGAGCGCGTCGTCCACGCGGGTCGCGATCTGCTCGGCGGTGCCGTCGACGATGTTCATGTCGTTGCGGATCGTGTGGCGCAGCAGGTTGTCCATCACCGTGAGCTGGCGCTTCCGGCGGTACTCGTCGGTGACGTCGCGGGCGAAGCCGGTGATCGCGACGACCGTGTCGTCCTCGACGACCGGCCGGGCCGGCACTCGCACCCAGCGCATCCCCTCGTCGCCGGTGCCGATGCGGTAGTCGAGGTTCGTCGACTCGCCGGCCGAGAGCCGCTGCATCGCGTCCTCGACCGCCGGGCGGTCGTCCGGATGGACTACCTCAAGGAAGGCCTGTGGCCGTTCGCGCAGCTTCTCTCGGGAGATCCCGTACACCGGTTTCGCCGCCTCGTTGACGAACAACAGCTCGCTCCAGTCGGCGGTGAACATCCACAGCACGTCCGGCGAGGTGGACGCGATCGTCTCCAGCCGCCGACGGGATTCGACCTCGAGCGTGACGTCGCGGGAGCTCAGCGCGTAGCCGTCGAGCCCGGTCTCGCTCGGCGGGAACACGCGGGTCCGGACCCACACCCAGTCGTCGTCGGCGGTGCGGTACCGGTACTCCATCGGGGCGTCGGGCGGCTCGCCGTCGACGAGGAGCGTCTCGAACGCCGCGAGGACGCGGTCGGCGTCGTCGGGATGGATCAGCTCGAACGCGTTCGTCCCGACGAGCTCCTCGGGGTCGTAGCCGAGGAGGTCGCGCGTGGCGGCGTTGAGATACTGGAACCGGCCCGTCTCGTCGATCACCGTGACCTTGTCCTGCGAGAGGTCGAGCAGGATCTCGGGCGCCGGTGATCGTGGCATACGGAATACCTGCGAAAGCGAGAATATAATACTGTCCGCGCGATTATCAGGGCCGAAAATGAACGATCGGTACAGACGCGCGTGTCCTGCTCCCGCCGGCAGTCAGCGAGCGGGGGCGCCCCAGTCGATCGGAATCAGCACCGGAGCGCGGCGGACCGCGGTCGAGCGGGGCAGGGCGGGGCGGCTCAGTCGGCCGAGACGCCGGGGGCGTCGATCGCGGCGGCCAGGGGGTCGGCCCCTTCGCGGTCGACTGTGAGGGAGACGCCCTCGTCGTCGATTTCGATCGCGGCGTCGGCGGCGTCACGGACGTACTCTGCGGCGTGGTCGCCGTCGGGGTCGAAGCGGACGCCCTCGGCGAGCAGGGGCGTCTCGCTCAGCAGCTCCACCTTCCGGTAGGCGGTCGAGAGCGCGATGTCGCAGGCCTCGGCGAGCTCACTCGTCGTCTTCGGCGTCGCCGCAGCCGCGAGGATCGCTCGACAGTCGGCGTCGGCGAGCGCCTCGAACGTCGCGTCGAGCGCCGCGTCTCCCTCGGTCGTCGTCGTCGTCGCGTCGTTCGTCCGCGGGGGGCGTTTCATATCTATACGTACCGGCTCCACCCACCCGAACGGTGACCCATCATATGCGGGGCGTTTTATACCGGATCGCGCGCCCGCCAACGTTTTTGCCCGGGACGGGTAGGGACGAACGAGATGGGATCGGGAATCCGGGCGGAGGTCTCGCTGCCAGCGGCGGCGCCGTCGCCGTTCGACGGCGTCGTCGACGGCGCGGCGACGGTCGCCGAGATCGAGCGCTGTACGCCCCCGGACGACGCCGAGCGCGTCGTGATCGAGTTCATCGCGGACGCCGACCTCTCGGTTCCCGAGGGGGTCGAGGTCGTGTTCGACTACGGCGGGCGGGCCGCGTACCGGTTCGACGCGGCCGTCGATCCGGACTCGCCGTTCGCCGTCCTCGACCGCCACGAGACGCCCCTCTCGGAGGCGGTGATCCGCGACGGGCGGCTCCGGCTCACCTTCCACGCGACCGACCTGCCGACGCTGCGGTCGGTGTTGGAGGCGTTCCGCGACCGGTGTCCAGACATGGAGGTGCTCCGACTGCTTCAGTCGACGACGACGCCGACGGAGACGGACCTGGTCACGGTCGACCGGAGCGAGCTGACCGAGCGGCAGCGCGAGGTGCTCGCAGCCGCCTACGAGGCGGGCTACTTCGATCACCCCAAGGGGGCCAACGCCGGTGAGGTCGCCAAGTCGCTCGGCATCGGCCGGTCGACGTTCACCGAGCACGTCGCGGCCGCCCAGCGGAAGCTGTTCGGGTCGCTGCTGGATTGACCGTGTTCCGAAGCCGCGAGAATCCGCGGCCGGTTTGATGAGCGTGGGTGGCGTACCCACAGCTATGACGGGGCGATCCACCCACACCTTCGTCTGCCCGGAGTGTCGGCGCTCGATCGAGGTGGACGACGCGATGCGCGCGACGCTGCTCGAGACGGGCTGTGTCGTCTGCGGCGCGCCGGTCACCCAGGAGGACATCGGCGAGGCGCCGACAGTCGGCTGATCGGTCGCGAAGCGATCGCCCCGCGATCCCCGCCTGCGGTGTCGCGTCGCCGCGTCCCCGTTCTCGACCCCGCGTCGCCTCGTCGCCGCGTCCACCCGCGTCGCGCCGCCCGTACTGTCTCGTTTCCTTTATCACCACGTACGCGGAAGGGCGGGTATGCCGACGAACAGCGAGGTCGAGATGTCGCCGGCCGAGGTGGACGCACACCTGTCGCGCCACGAGACGGGCGTCCTCGCGCTCGCGCGCGACGACGCGCCGTACGCGATCCCGATCTCTTACGGGTACGACGCCGACGACCGCGAGCTGTACCTCCGACTGGTGTCGACGCCCGACAGCGAGAAGCGCGAGTTCCTCGCGTCGACGCCGCAGGCCCGCGTGGTCGTCTACGCCGACGACGACGACGAGTACGCGAGCGTCGTCGGCGTCGGCGCGCTAAAACGGGTCGACATCGAGGAGCTCACCCCCGAGACGATCGCGCAGTACGGGGAGACGCAGCGCCCCCTCTTCGAGATCTGGGCCGACGACAAGCCGGACCTCGACATCGAGCTCTACCGGTTCGCCCCCGAGAAGCTGACCGGGCGGACGGTCGTCGTTGAGCGCGACGAGACGTAAGAGGGGCGCACCGCCGGGCGTTTGCTCGCGGTCGCGGGGAGTACCTCGGGCCGTGTCAGCGACACCACAAACTTATGCCGGTCGCGTCGCGACTCCCGCTGAGCGACGACTGACGCAATTATGAACGGAACGCGCCCCGACGACACCGCTCGCTCGCGAGTCGCGACCCTCCTCGACCGCCTCTCGACCGCGCTGGCCGCGCGGGTCGCGGTCGACCGACGCGCGCTCGCGGCCTTCCGAATCGGCCTCGGGGCGGTATTACTCGCCGATCTCGCGGCGCGGTCGCGGTCGCTGACCGCCTTCTACACCGATGCCGGCGTCCTCCCCCGGCGCGCGCTGTTCGCGGACTACGTGGGGACGCTTTCGGTCCACGCCCTCGTCGGCGAGCCGTGGGCCGTCGCGCTGGTGTTCGCCGTCGCGGGCGTGGCCGCCCTGGCGCTGTGCGTCGGCTACCGGACCCGGCTCGCGACCGCGGTCTCGTGGCTGCTGCTGCTCTCCCTCCACGCCCGCAATCCGATGGTGTTGAACGCGGGCGACGACCTGCTCCTCGCGCTGTTGTTCTGGAGCCTCTTTCTCCCGCTCGGCGCGCGCTGGTCCGTCGACGCCGTCAGGGGGGCAGACGCGCGGAATGGAGGAGCGGAGGGGACCGACCCCGCAACCGAGGGCGACGCCGGAGCCCCGGCGCTGAGCGCGACCGAGACCGCGGTGGCGAACGTCGCCACGATGGCGGTCCTCGCGCAGGTGTTGGTGATGTACCTGACGAATGCCGTCCACAAGTTCGAGAGCGAACTCTGGATGAGCGGCGAGGCGGTCGTGTACGTCATGCAGGCCGACCAGTTCAGCTACCTCCTCGGCAACTACCTCGCGGAGTTCAGTCTCCTCCTGCGCGTGTTCACGGTGTTGTGGGTGGTGCTACTCTTTGCGTCGCCGCTGTTGCTCCTGCTCACGGGGTTCCCGCGCGCCGTCCTCGCGTCGCTGTTCGTCGGAATGCACCTCGGGATGGCGGTCACGATCCGGGTCGGCCTCTTTCCGATCATCGTCGTCGTCGGGTTCCTCCCGTTCTTCCAGACTCCGATCTGGGACGCCATCGAACGTGTCGTCGACCGCCTGAACTGGGCGGGCGGGGTCGCGCGCTGGCGTGACCGGTGTGTCTCGCTGGCGCGACGCCTGAACGCGGTCGACGCCGCGCTCCCGCGACCGATCGGCGCGGAGCGGCTCGCCGCCCTCCAGAGCGGAGGTTTCGGCGGCGGGCTCGCTCGCGGGCGCGTCCTCTTCACCACGGTCCTCCCGTACGCGTTCCTCGTGTTGATCCTCTTGTCGAGCGCGGCGTCGGTCGGCTACGCCGAGGTGCCGGACCCCGCCGAGGACGCCTTGGACACCGTCGAGATGAGCCAGTCCTGGCAGATGTTCGCGCCCGACCCGATCCACACGACGCGCTGGGTCGTCGCGGTCGGCGCGCTCGAAGACGGGACCGAGCGGGACGTGTACCGCGACGCCGCGGTCAGCTTCGACCGGCCGGAACGCGCGGAGACCACCTATCGCACCTCGCGGTGGCGGAAGTACCTCAAGAACGTCGACGGCGCGGACAACGAGAACCACCGCTCGTACCTCGCGAACTACCTCTGTAGCGACTGGAACCGGACCCACGAGACGGACGTCGAGACCGTGACGATCTACCGGGGGTACGAGCGGACGAACCCCTACAACGGGACGGTCGAGGCCGCGAACGAGTACGAGCTGATCGAGTACGACTGCTCGGGCGAGTTCGTCCAGAACGAGTAGCGGTTCGGCGAGTCGATCCGGCTGCGGTCCGGTCGCGTGGAAGTCTCGGTAATCTCGAGGCGGCCGTCATGGGGACGCGAAGCGAGTCGTCGGGGGAGCGATGTCACCTACGAGGAGGACCAGAACGGGTTCACAACCAGTTCGCGACGCGACGTCACCGCAACGGGATCGGCGGTCGAGACGACGCGGTCGTTGCTCGGGGTCGAAACGGGCACGGGCGTGGTGGCGGTCGAATCCAGTCCCAGACAGTGAGTGACACGAGCTACTCGACAGGGAGAAGTACGCTCGGTGAGCTGTTTGTCGGCAGTATAAGGCCCGCACCAGCACGGAGCTGGAAGCGGTCCTTACTGTCACGTCAAGATGTCAGCCTCCCAGACCAGAGGCCTTCACCGTGGATTACTAGCCACCGCCACAGTAGAGTACTGATAGCAAGTGCCAAGCCGGCCATCAGACGTGTATTCGTGACAGTAGCTAGCATACACGTGTTACCATTCGACGTACTTCAAGCTATCTTGTCACACGAATGTTTCCACCTCACGCTGGCGTGTCCGGCCCTGAGAGAGCGTTCGACCCGATTCAGAGAGCAGATGGTGGAGGCTCGTCGAATCGGCTAAAAAAGTGGTCGGCACGACAGCGGCGGAAAGCTGGACCGCCCGCAGATTACCAAGAAGCGTGTCCCTGGTTCAACGGTGGGACGGGGTCGACGACAGCTCGACATCCGTTCCACCGGGCTGGTACCGTTCCCAGAGGAGAACGGCAGGGGGGAGCGCAACGATCGTGAAGACGAACGAGTAGATCACGCTGAGAGCCATGAGCAGCCCGAAGTCCCCGAGAACGGGCGTGATCGCGAGCGCGAGCGCACCGGTACCGAGCGACGTGGTGAGCATACTGCCCAGCAGCGCGCCGCCGGTCCCGGAGAACGTGATGACCATCGACGTGAGCGCGTCCCCGTTCTCGTTGTACTCGTCGATGAACCGGTGCGTCGCGTGAACGGAGTACGCGATCCCGAGTCCGATTGAGATCGACAGGATCGTCGCTGTCAACGCGTTGAGCGAGAGCCCGAGTGCGCGCATCGTCCCGAGGAGGAAGGCGATCGCGATCGCGATCGGGAACAGGTTGACGATCCCGATCAGTGGTTTCCCCTCTAACACGCCGTAGGCGACGACGAGGAAGACCCCGGTGAGGCCCATCGCGAGGATCAGCCCTTGGATCGCGGAGTTGAAGATGATGTCCGTGATCGCAGCGAACACCACGAGCTGCCCGGTCGCGGTCGCCTCGAGCCGGAAGTCCTCGGCGAACTGGCGGGCGTCGGCCGCGGCTTCGCTTTGGCTCGCGCTCGAGTCGATGGCGTAGTCGATCTGCGCGTTTCGCCGGTCGGGCGTGAGGTACTGTTCCGCCCGGTCACCGGCCGGTGACGCGAACAGCTCGTCGTAGATGCGTTCCAGGTTACGGTCCGGAACACCGTTGCCGTCGACGTCGCTCCGGGCGACGAGACGGGCAAACTCCGGGTCTCGCGCGGCCTGCGACTGAATCACGGTGATGATGCTCGTCGGGCGAGCGCGGCCACCGTCAGCGACGCCGAGCGTGCCGGGCGGATCCGCGTTCGGGGCGGCGATCGCTTCGAGCGCGTGATCCTCTTCGAAGTTCCCCTCGACGTATATCTTCACGGACTGGTCTTGGCTGGTCGAGAAGCGGTCCTCCAGCAGCGAGATCGTTTCCGTAACGGTGTACTCGCTTGGCGCGAACGGCCCGGGGAGCGCAGTGACGTACTCGGGGAGTTCCTCCGGCGGGAGGAAGTCCTCGGTCTCGAAGGAGGTGTCGACGCCGCTACCGTAAGCCGTCGCCATCCCACCCGAGATGAGCAGAAGGATGACGAGCGCGATCGGCGCGTACTGGCTGATCTGTGTCGGGAAGCTGAGTAGCTTGCCGAGCGTCGAATCACTCGAGGAGATGGGCGCGGAGTTGAACTCCGGCACACCGTACGCGTCGCGGAGTTTGTCGACCTCGAGCTTCGCCGCCGGCAGGAACAGCCCGAAGATCAGGAACGTGAAGACGATCCCGATCGCCGAGGCGATGCCGAGGTCGCGGATCGGGCCAAGATCGGAGATGACGTTGGCACCGAATCCGAACACCGTCGTAGCGGTGACGATGATGAACGCGATCATCAGCTGGTTGTTCGCCTCCCGCATCGCCTCGATGGCGCTGTACCCCTTGGCGGTCTCCTCGCGGTACCGGTTGATGATGTGGATCCCGAAGTCGACCCCGACGGCGAGCAACAACACTGGGACGGCGATCAGCTGTTGGCTGAACGGAATCCCGGAGTAGCCGAGGAAGCCGAACGTCCACACGACGGTCATCAGCAGGGACAGAAGCCCCAGAGACAGGTCGATCGGGTCCCGATACGCGACCACGAGGAATATCAGCAGCAGCAGCACGACGACCGGCATCACGATCGTGAGCGAGTCGCCGATGACGTTCGCCGTTTCGGCGTTCGTCACGCCGGTGCCGAAGGCGCGGATGTCGCTCGGGTAGTCTTCCGCGATCGACTGAACGGTCGTCTGGAGTTCCTGAAGTCCCGAGAAGCCGGCCGGCACGTCGTGTGACACGACAGTGATCGACGCCGACGCGCTCACAGCGGTCGGATTGAAGTCGGTCGACACCGCGCGGCTAAACTGCGGGTTCTCGGACAGCTGCTGAACCGTCTGGCGGACCGTCGTCGGACTCGCCGCCTCGAGCGCGCGCCGCTTCTCGGTGATCGTCGTCGCGGACGGGTCGATCGCGCTCGCGACGACCATCGCCGGACCATTCGCCGACGCAACTCGCAGGTCGTCCCGTTGTGAGAGGTCCTCGAGTAGCCGCAGCTCGCGCGTGAGTTCCTCCTTTGTGAGGACGTTGCCGCCGGTGTGGACGAGTTGAGTCGACTCGCTGTCGGCTTCGAACGGGTCGTCGAACTCCTGGTTGACCGCGTCGAGTGCTTCCTGTTCGGCGAGCCCCTCAGTGAACGCATCTGTCGCCCCAGTGTCGGTGCTGACGAGTCCGATGCCACCGGCAAACACCGCAGTAAGCACGAGGAACGCGACAATCACCTGTCGCGGTCGGTCGACGATGGCGTCGTTGAGCCGGCGGATGCCCGCCTCGATCCGATCACTGAGCGACATCAGTTACTGCCGCCTCCGGTAGACGATCAACCCGCCGGTGCCCACCACGAGTGCGGCGAGGAGGATGACCGGGAGCGGAAGCCCGCCGCTCTCGCTGGCGGTCACCTCGATCGGCACCCGGTAGGTGTCCGAGAGCTGGCTGTCACCGTCGACGTCGTCGTACCGGAAGTCGAGCGAGATTGGGTAGGTGCTCCCGGGCGTGGCCGAGTCCTTCGTGGAGAGTTCGAACGTCATCGTCGTCGACTCACCGGCACCGAGCGACTGGACGTACCCGGTGTCGGTGTCGCCGGTCTCAAGCGGATCGTTCGCGAACAGCCTCGCTTCGAGGTCGCTCGCGGGCTCGCCGAGCTCGTTCGTCACGGTCACCTCGACGGTCCGCGTCCCGCCGGCATCGATGCTGCGGTTTTCGACGGCAACGCTGAAGCTGTCACGCTCCGGAGCGACCCCGGCGTTCACGACGACGTCGCTGTAGGCGCGGGTCGCGCCCTCGTCGTTGCGATACGTGACCGCGACGTCGATCGTTCGGAGTCCCGGCTCGGCCGTACCGCCGACGGAGAGCGGCAGTGTAAAGCTCGTCGACTCACCGGAGTCGAGCGATCCGACCGCCGCAGTCTGTTCGATGGGGATGAGATTCCCGGCGGTGTCGGCGTACTGGATGACGACGTTGTCTGCCGCGACGGGCCCGGTGTTCTCCACGGTCCCAGTGAGTTCTCCGTCTTCGCCGACGCGGAGCGTCGACTCGACGTCTTCGATCGCGAACGTCTGTTCGCTGAGGGGTGTCACGCCCGCGGAGAGCCCCTGATCAGCCCGCGGAATTCCGTCAGGTGTCTCGAACGACACCTGTCCGGAGAGCGCGTACTCACGGATCGGGGCCGTCGGCGTGAACGAGACGTCGTACGGAACAGTGACCTCTTCACCCGGCGCAATCGACCCGACCAGCGCCGCGTCCGAGGCGCGCTGTCCGAGCGCGAGGCCGGAACTCGACGATTCGAGCGCCACGGTGGCGTCGTACGCAGCGGTCGCGCCGACGTTTTTGATCGTCGCGTCGAGCGTCCCTCGGTCGCCGACTTGGGCGTCGGTCGTGACGTCGACGATCCGGAACCGAGCGTCGTTGCTCACTTCGACGTCGACGTCAGCGGAAACCGTCTCTGTCAGGTCGTAGCTAACGCTACCAGACAACTGAGATGTGTACGAGTACTCTAACTCAACTTCAAGTTCATACTTGCCTGGTTCAGTCCCATTCGGTACGGTTACCCCAATCGGCACTTCTCGAGGTCTCGTTTCCGTCACCGCGCCTAATGCGAGCGTTCCGGTCTCGACAGTAAGCGGCGAGTCATCAGCCTCGGCGCTCAGCCGAACGTTTCGGGCGGTCGTCACGGCCTCACGGGTTTGTGGAGTTCCGATGTCGACCTGCCCATCGTTGACTACCTGAAGTGTCACTTGATTGGTTCGTCCCACGGTAACCTCGGGCTGTGCGAGTACAACAGACAGATCCGGGGAGCCACGAACCCGACCCGCAGCCTGTGACTGCGCAGAGGGCCCTATCGGCGATGCCGCCGAGAGGTCGGTCGTGGTGGCGTCACCAGCCGCTGAACTCGATGGTGCCAAGGCAGCGGCGGCCCCGACAGTACCGCTCGTGAGCATCAGCGTGGTCACGAAGATGGTGAAGATCGACTCCCGGTTCATCGGGGCGACCCCACTGTTCGGCAACCAGTCGGCGTGTGCGGTACAGCGCGCAATGTAGCTAGCTTCTCGTCGGAATATTTCATTCGGTGTGTACTCAACTAAGCTCCCACGAATTCATAAACGTATTGTTTCTAGACTTCTAAACCACAATCGATGAAGACAAATCAGTCGACAGATTGGGTCGGAATAGGAAGCCAATGAGTCGATTTACTGACCGCGATAGAGAGCGAATCCGCTCACAGTTAATTGAGGCCGGCCAAGAGCTATTCACACAGTTCGGCTTCGAACGGACCCGTGTTAGTGACCTAACGGAGGAGGTCGGGATTGGGACGAGTACGTTCTATCAGTTTTTTGATTCCAAGGAGGAACTGTATTTCAAGGTGCTTCTTGTGGAACGACAGCGACTCGAAGAGAAGATCGCTGATGCCGTTACGGTGGGAGAGACGCCGCGCGAAGAGGTGCGACTGTTTCTGGAGACGACACTCGACGAGGTCCAAGCGAACCCGCTTATCTCGGCGTTGATCGTCGACGGTGAGTTGCGAACGCTCCAAGATCAACTCGAGGAGTTGGACATCGAGGGAGCGTTCACCGAACCACGACCAGATGGGCCAGACCTCCCGTTTACGAAACGGTGGGCGCAACTCGAGACGTTCCGCTACGATGATCCAGAGCTCATTGACCGGTTGCTCATCTCGCTTGTGTTCACAGTCCGATCGCGGAATGCGCCCGTTGGGACAGACGGCGAGGTCGAGTACGCCCAAGTGGAGGATGCGCTCATCGAGACGATCGTCGACGGGTTGTTCGAAGAGTGAGTTGCGGTAACTGAATTCTCGATCGAGACACTCGGGAAGCGTCGAGCGGAACACACGTTCAAGAGAGTAGTCTTCGGATAACGGATCGGTAGCTCCGCACGCAGCCAGCGTGGCTACTGCGGAGAACCGATTAGAGTAGTGACTGTTTGGAATACATCGGTGCTGAGAACGGACGAACGCGGTCACAAAGCGACACTGCGAATTATTTAGCGTTTCTCCGGGCGGAGCGCTGTCACTCCCCAAGAAGAATACGTCGGATAAATGAAGACCGCGTGTAGGTCGGCCCGCGAGGGCCGATAGTTGCGAGCTACGGGTCGCGACCGTCAGGCAACGATGTTACTCGTTGCGGCGGGTCGCGAGCAGCGCAGCGGCGATGAGCGCGACGAGTGCGACGAGCGCACCGAAGCCGGGCGTGCCGTCCTCGGTCTCGCCGTCGGAGCCGTCGGATCCGTCACTACCGTCGGAACCGTCGGAGCCGTCAGAGCCATCGGAGCCGTCGGAACCGTCACTACCGTCGGAACCATCGGACCCGTCGCTACTGTCGGAGCCGTCGGACCCGTCATCCGCGGCTTCGAGGGTGAGCGTGGCCGTCTGCTCGTCGTCGTCCGTGAAGACGCCGTGCTCGTAGTCACCAGCCTCAAGACCGGACGTGTCGACGTCCGCGAACTCGACGGTGGTGCTGTTGCCGGCACCGAGTGTCACGTCCTGACTGGCGACCGCGTCACCGCCGACGCGGAACTCGACAGTCTGGGTGGCCTCGGCGTTACCGGTGTTCTCGACCGTGGCCGTGATGGTCAGCGCGTCGCCGACCGTCGCGGTCACGTCCTGCGGGTTCAGCTCGGAGACCGCGAAGTTCGCGGACTCTTCGACCGCATCAACGACCGTGCTGTCAACGGACGGGTTGTCGCTCAGGCCCGACTGCCGGACCGAGATCGTGTACTCGTCGTCGACGTTCGTATCGCTGAAGTCGAACTCGGCCTCCCACGTGCCATCAGTCTGGATGCGCACGTTCTCGACCGTCTTGACGAACGACGGGCTCGTGCCGGAGTCCGAGCGAACGTTAACATTCACTTCGGTACCGGGCGCGACGTTCGACGTACCCGAGACGACCTGACCCTCAGCGTTCGAGACGTTGAACGGGTCCTGGTCGAACTCGAAGTCACGCTCTTCCACGCTGAACGTGGAGGTCACACTCTGGTAGTACTCGTTACGGAGCTCGTTGGTCGAGAGCGACGAAACGTCGCTGTCCGAGGGGTCCAGGAGCCGCTAGTCCTGAACACGGAAGCGCGCGTCGAACTCGTCACCGTCGGCCGCGACGGTGTCGTCGATGTCGTAGACAATGTAGATGTTGTCGGTCGTCGCGTTCGCGAAGACCGTCATGTTGCCCGTGATGTTGCTCTGAAGCTCAACAGGGTCCTGGTTGGCGGTCGTCGAGTCGTCGGTCTGCTGAACGCGGAGGTTCAGCGAGTTCTCGCCATCAATACCGTTAGGGTTGCCGAGCGCACCGTTGAGTGCGGCGGTTGCGTCATCCGTACTCTCGTTGTCGAGGAGACCAGAGAGGCCGTCGGCGCCAAGCTGGTGGATGACCTGGTCACCCTCGGCGACCGTGCTGGTCTGGGTGGCGTTGTTGTCTTCGATCTGGCTGGTCAGCTCTGCGAACACGTCTTCGTCATCGTCGTTGGCCGCGGTGACGATGTCGTCGACTGTGCTGTCAGAGGCCGTCCAGAGCTGCTGGGTGGGCTCGCTGCGATCTTCGATCACGAGCGTGCCGAGCGTGTCCGGGCTGTCCAGCGTGTCCGCGAAGTCAGTCGAGCTGCTCACGGACAGTGAGTAGTCGCCGTCAGCGAGGATGTCGCTGATGGTCGTCTGGTCGCTGAGGCTGATCGACGCGTCGGTCTGGCCCGGGTTCGCGAGGCGAACAACGTCGCCATTGCTCGACGAGCCAGCCGCGTGCGAGTTGAACAGGATGTCGACCTCGTCCTCACTGTCGGCGTCGAGCGAGACGTTCGCCTAGTAGCCAACGTCGTCTTCGTCACCGATGACGAGGGAGCCACCATCAGAGTCGCCCTCGAACTGGACGGTGATGTTGGCGACGTCGCCCTGCTGTTCGGTGTAGACGTTCTGGTCGAGCGAGAGTTCGCCGTCACCGAGCTCGGTCACGTTGATCGAGGCGGAGTCTTCGGCGGTGCTGTCTTCGACAGCGAAGTCGAAGCTGTAGTCGCCGCCGTCGACGTCGGTGAAGTTAGCGACGAACGAAGCGTCGCCGTCCTCGACGCCGGTGAGGAGCACAGTCTCGCTATCGATCGTGCTCGAGCCGGCGTCGTTGAATATGTTATTGAGTTCCTCGTTTTCAAGATCGTTGCCGTTGAGAGTCCCGGTGACCTCAACGTCGAACTCGGAGCGGAGCGAGGAGACGTCAACATCAATCTTCTCGTTGTCGGTAGCCTCGTCCTCGGCGAAGTCCGTGGTAAGATCCTGCGTCAGGATCTCAAACTCAGCCGTGGAGCCACTGCCCAGCCCCGCGGTGGTCGAACCACCGTTCTGGAAGAAGTCTCAACCGGGGCCGCGAAGCACGTAGAAGCCCTCTCCACGGAAACGGTCAGTGTCGATGATAATGTTACCACCGGCACCGACAGTCACGGAGCGGGCCTGACCCGTCGTGGACGGGTTGCCACTGCTACGCGACTCGACACTCCGGATGTCGATGGTTTCACCCGGAGAGAAGGCACTGCTAACATCAACCTCAACCTCTTGGCCGATCCAGTAGAGGCTACCATCGAGGTTTCCGCCGGTCGTAGACGCGTCACCATCGTCAGCGATAGTGAACGTTGTCTGAGTCTGGAAGACCGTGCCGTTAGCTGAGGTTGGCCGGTCGTCCGGGCTCTGACCAACGACGTGGAGCGTGAGCTGCTCGCCCGCAGCTGCGAACCCGGCGTTTGCGCCTGTAGTTCCGCCAGGGCTCAGATCGAGAGTCGCGTTAACAGCGGTGGTAGAGACAGCGGAACTCTGGAGCGAGCCACTAAGAGTGTCGGTCCCGTTAGTGACGAAGTACGTGACGTTGTCGGCGGACGTGGTTGCGGAACTAGTGGTGTCCGTGAACACGTCCACGTCAATGCTGTCGTTGTTATCTTCAGTCACCGGAGTGGGGACGAAGGTCTCGTCCACACCGACGAGGTCAAAGCTCGGCGAGGCCGTCGCCGCGCCATCTTCCGCACTAATAGTGTACGAGAGACCATTGGCCGGCGATTTGACGCTGCTGAGGTCGTGGGTAAGCACAACATCAACAGTGTCGAGTGTAGTGGTAGCGCTCGACGGTGAGGAGAAGTTCAGTCGAACCTCATCAGCCGACGAGTCGTACGTGGTGTTCTCGAGTGCGATGTCAGTCGAACCGCTCAGAGAGGCGCTTACCTTCTCAACGTTGCCGACACTGACATCAATGTTAACCTGTTCGACATTGCCCGCGGCAACATCGACATCGAACGATACTGTCTGGTTCACTGCCGGACTTCCGGCAGTGACACTCTGGGCACTAGCGGCGCTAATGTCCCCAGATCCAAGGGTTGCTGCCGCAGGAGCGGCAGCAAAGCCGGCCGCAACCATGGAAGGACCATGACAGCGGCGAAGAAGACTGCGTTAGCCTTCTTGCGTGTGTTATTGTCGTTTGTCATTGTGTGTTGTTGTGTTCTGCGTCGCGACAGCCTGCTTTGTCCGCGTCTCGATCGTCCGTTCGTCGTCACCAACATCGCCATCGAAGGGCAACCGGACTCGACTCGGATTACTTGTGTAGTGTTGTATTATGGGGTAGGGGCTGCGCCCAACCGTTAAAGTGGTCAGTATAAATTCTTTGTTTGGTTCGTCGAAGTGTGTTAATGTGTTTCACAGGCATCTGAGGACCTGAGACGGCCGTTTTCGGATTTGGATCCGAGCGACGGGGGTGTCGTCAGATCGCGGCTTGGTATAAAAAGAGTCGATTCAGTCCGCGCTCCGCGGGTTCGAACTCGCTGGCGCGGTACGGTCAGCGGCGGTGTTGGGGGCGCCGTCGCCGCCGACGTTCCCGTCACTTCCGGCTTCTACCTCCGCCGACAGCGTCTCCACGTTCGCGAACACGAAGCCGGCGAAGCCGACCCGCAGGAGGATGTCGAGGTACTCCAGCGTCACCGTGCCGGTGAACGTGTCGAGCAGGCCGGCGATCTGGAACATCGCCCACCCGATCAACACGCCGAACGCGAACAGCGCGAGGTTCCGCGTCTTCTTGAAGAAGAGTTCGCGGGCGGGCGGCTGCGCGGCCGCCACGCTCGCGAGCGGTCCAAAGAACAGCGCGAGCAACACGACGTAGCCCACGAGGATACTCCCGGTACCGGCCAGCGCGAGCGACCCCTCGAACACCTCGGCGACGTCGTAGCCCAGCCGCATGAGCGCGGTGAGCGCGACCACGCCGCCGACGTACCGTCGCGCCGCCCCCGAGACGAACGCCGCGAACCCGAACAGGAACGGGTACGCCACGTAGTCGGTGAGCAGCTGACCGCCCTCCAGCGTACCGCTGGCGACCGAGAACGTTCCGATGCCGGCCGCCCACATGCCCAAGCCGATGCTCGCGAGGCCGACGACACCGACGAACGGGTAGCAGTAGCGCCGCAGGGCGACGGGCTTGCGGCTCGTGAGCACCAGCAGCACGACCGCGGAAATGGCGTACAGGCCCGCGGAGACGAACCGGATCGACGACGGCTCAATCATCGGCGCTCACCTCCGCGTCGGCGGCCGCCGGATCCGCCGGCTGCGTCTCGGTCGCGGTCGCAGTCGCGGGCGTCGCGTCGCCCTCGTCGTGTGCGGCTCCCTCGTCAATCGCGGCCGCCTCGCGCGTCTCGAACTGATCGAGCCGCTCGGTGAGCGAGGCGGTCCGCTCCGAGAGTGCCGTCGCCGTCTCCGCGAGGTCGCCGACTGTCTCGGCGGTGGTGTCGGCGGTCTCGGCCAGCGTCCGCGCGCGGTCGGCTGCGGCGGTCGCCGAGCTGTGGACCTCCTCGACGCGGGCCGCGACCGACTCGATCCCCTCGGCGCCCTCGTCGGTCGCCCGCGCGATGTCACCCATCGCGACGTCGACATCCTCGACGGTGCCGGTGAGCTCCTCGATCGCCTCGCCCGCCGCTTGAACTGCGGCGGTCGTGTCGTCGAGTTCCGTCATCGTGCGGTCCATCTCGCCGGCGACCGCGGAGACGTCCTCGGTCACCTCGCCGATCGTCGCCTCGATTTCCGTGGTGGACGCGCGCGTCTCCTCGGCGAGCCCCTTCACTTCGTCCGCGACGACCGCGAAGCCGTCGCCGTCGCCGCCCGCCCGCGACGCCTCGATCGAGGCGTTGAGCGCGAGGATGTTGGTCTGCTCGGCGATGTCGGCGATCACGTCGGTGGTCTCGGCGACGCCGTCCATCCGGTCGTCGAGGCCGGCGACGAGGTCGTCGAGCTCCGCGAGCAGGTCGCCGATGGCGACGATCGCCTCGACCGCCTCGGTCGCCCGCCGCTCGCCCTCCGCGCCGAGCTCGGCCGCGGCGCTCGCGTCGCCCGCCACCTCGTCAGTGGTGGAAGCGATCTCCTCGACGGTCGCCGAGAAGTCGTCCGTGTCGGCGGCCGTCTCGCGTAACCGGTCGGTCTGCTCGTCCAACTCGTCGGCGAGCGTCCGCATCTCGGCGGCCACCTCCTGATTCATCTCGGCGACGTCGTCGGCCTCGGCGGCCATCTCCTCGCTCGTCGCCTCCACGTCGCCCGCGAACGTCTGGATGTTCTCGATCGTTGTCGAGAGCCCGCCGGTCATCTCGTTGTACGCGGTGGTGATGCGCTCGATCGCGTCGACCTCGCTCTCCTCGGAGAGCTGCCGCGAGAGGTCGCCGTCGGCCGCCCGCTCCATCGCGCCGCCGATCTCGTCGGCGCGGTCGAGCAGGGTCTCGGAGAGCTCCTCGGCCTCCTCGCGGGCCTCCTCCGCCTCGGATTTGGCGCGGTCGGACTCGGCGACCGCGTCCCGCAGCGACCGCCGGGTGTCGTCGAAGGCGTCGAACAGGCGCCCGATTTCGTCACCGCGGTCGGAGCTCGCACTCGCGTCAAACTCGCCGCGGCCGACCGCCTCGGCCGTCTGCGTCAGCCGCCGGAGCTCGACGGCGACGTTGCCGACCATGACGATTCCCAACAGCCCCAGGTTCAGCGTGAGGACGACGCTGATCCCGATGAGCGACGCGGTCGCCGCCGTCGGCGTCCCGACCGTCGCGACGTGGCCGGCGAAGAGGCCGACGAACCCGAGGGTGATGACGAGCGTCAGGAGCACCGCCGCCCCGACGCGTCGCCCGTACCGCCCGGTGATTACGTTCAGCATAGATGATCGGAGCGTGAAAGTCGACCTACTTAGGAGTAAAGATAAAATTACTGCTATCGATAATCGAAGAAGCGGGCGCGCGAGCCGCCGGTAGCGCGGCCGCAGGGCAAAAGTCGAGCGACTGCGCTCCCTCAGTCGCGTCGGGGCGCGGGCTTTTCCCTCGGCCGTGCCACCTCTATCCATGCCCAGCGTCAGCGAGACCTACATCGAGAACCGCCAGCGCGTCCAGCCGACCCACACCAACAACTACGCGTCGGCCCACGGGGGAAACGTCGTCAAGTGGATGGACGAGATCGGCGCGATGTCGGCGATGCGCGCCGCCGGCGAGACCTGCGTCACGGCCAAGATCAACGACCTCGACTTCAAGCGGCCGGTGCCGCAGGGCGACACCTGCGTCATCGAGTCGTACGTGTACGCGGTCGGGCGGACGAGCCTCCGGACGCGAATCCGCGCCTACCGCGAGTCGCCGCGCACGGGCGAGCGCGAGCTCACCACGGAGTCGTACTTCGTGTTCGTCGCCGTCGACGCCGACGGGGATCCCACGCCCGTCCCCGAGCTGGAGGTCGCGGGCGAGCGCTGCCGCGAACTCCGGGACGAGGCGCTCGCGGCCGAGCCGGACGACGACCGCTGAGCCGACGGCCGCGTCCACGCTTCAAGCGAACGCGCCCGACGCGCCTCAGCGGCTGATCTCGTCGCCGCCGTCGACCACGGAGGCGACCTCCGCGCGGGTCGTGACGGCGAGGTCGCCGTCGGTCGTCCGTTTCACGGCTGCGGTCGCCGCACCCCACTCCAAGGCGTCGGAGACGTCGCCGCCGCGGAGTCGCTCGGCGACGAAGCCGGCGACGAACGCGTCGCCGGTGCCGATGGCGTCGACCGTCTCCGCCTCGAACACCGGCTGCTCGTACACGTCGCCGTCCGTGAGCGCCAGCGCTCCCTCGTCGCCGCGGGTGACGACCACCGTCTCGAAGCCGTGGTCGGTGGCGAGCCCGTGGGCGATCTCGACGGCGGTGCCGTCGCGGTCGAGCACCTCGCGCGCGTCGCGGCGCGGGACGAACAGCACGTCGACGTGCTCGAAGAGGGCCGCGTAGGCGTCGCGCGCCTCGGCGGGATCCCACAGCTTCGATCGGTAGTTGAGGTCGAACGATCGCGTGACGCCCGCCCCGCCGGCGCGGCGCAACAGCGCGGTCGTCGTGGCCGCGGCGGTCGGCGACAGCGCTGGCGTGATACCCGTCGTGTGGAACCACCGCGCGCCCGTCAGCGTCTCCACGGGGAGCTCGTCGGGCTCGGCCGTCGTGATCGCGGCGTCCGCACGGTCGTAGATCACGTTCGTCCCGCGCGGGACGCCGCCGTGTTCGAGGTAGTACGTCCCGACGCGGCTCTCCGCCGGGTCGGTCCACGCCACCCCGGGGCTGACCCCGTGGCTGCGGAGCTCGCTCGTCACCCGCCGGCCGAGCGGCGAGTTCGGGAGCTTCGAGAGCCACGCGGCGTCGACGCCGAGCCGCGACGCACCGACCGCGACGTTGCTCTCCGCGCCGCCGGCCTGGACGGCCAGCTCGCGCGTCGTCTCCAGTCGCTCGCCGCGCGGCGGCGACAGCCGGAGCATCGTCTCGCCGAAGGTCACGAGGTCGGTCATACCGCCCACCTCACGCCGCGGACGTCGAATGGACTCATACTCGACCCTGACGGCGGGTGCGTAAAAGCGATCGCGGTCCGCGCCGGCGAGTCGGACGGAGGCGGCGATCCGGGCCGCGCTGACGTGTGAGGGTGTACCGAGGAGCCGATTCAGGCGGGTCACGCCCCGTCTTCGGCGGGGCCCTCGCGCGCCCGATAGTCGGGGAGCACGTCGTCCTGAAGCACCGCGCCGCGGCCGCCGTCGACGAGCAGCGCCGAACCGGTGACGTACGCGGCGTCCTCGCTCGCGAGGAACGAGACCGCCCCAGCGACGTCGCTCGGCGTGCCGATGCGCCCGGTCGGGTGGATCGACTCCACCTCCTCGAACCGGCCCTCGGGGACCTCGTCGCGGGTGCGCTCGATCTCCACCCAGCCGGGGACGACCGTGTTCACCCGGACGCGGGGGCCGAAGTCGACGGCGAGCGACCGCGTCATTCCGTTGATCCCGGCCTTCACCGCGTTGTACGGGAAGTGCTTCGGCATCGTCGCGTGCGCGTGGTTCGACGAGACGTTCACGATCGCGCCCCGGTCCATGTGGTCGAGCGCCGCCCGCGCCGCCAGCCAGTACGCCCGGAAGTCCGTCTCCACGACGAACGCCCAGTCGTCGAGCGACGCCTCGTCGGCCGCGGTCTCGGTCTGGACACCGGCGTTGTTCACGAGCACGTCAAGCGAGCCGTACTCCGCGACGGCCGCCTCCGCGAGCGCGGCGACGTCCTCGGAGTCGCGCATGTCCGCACGGACGAAGACCGCGTCGCCAGCGTCATCGCCGGTCGCCTCGTCGATCCGTTCGACGACCGCTTCGCCGGCGTCCTCGCTCCGGCCGCTGACGACGACGTTCGCGCCCTCGGCGGCCAGCCGCTCCGCGATCCCCGCGCCGATGCCGCGAGTCGA
Source organism: Halorubrum miltondacostae (assembly GCF_041379815.1). Classification (NCBI taxonomy): domain Archaea; kingdom Methanobacteriati; phylum Methanobacteriota; class Halobacteria; order Halobacteriales; family Haloferacaceae; genus Halorubrum; species Halorubrum miltondacostae. The sequence goes on along the minus strand of NZ_JBEDNY010000002.1, from coordinate 282,014 downwards.
GCCCGTCACGATCGCCGTCTGTCCGGCGAAGCGGCCGGGCACGGCGTGTTCGCGCGGCGAGTCGTGGCGTCGGGTCATCGCTCTCCTCCCGATTGCCCGCGCCGGGTGAATCCCCGCATCGTCACCACTCCGCGACCGAGCCGTCCGGATGCCGCCAGACGGGGTTGTGCCAGTCGACGTCGCCCGCCTGCTCGCGGACGTGGTCCTCGTCGATCTCGATACCGAGCCCGTCGCCGTCCGGGATATCGACGAACCCCTCCTCGTAGTCGAACACGGACGGGTCGGCGAGGTAGTCCAACACGTCGCTCGTCTCGTTGTAGTGGATGTCGAGCGACTGCTCCTGGATGAGCGCGTTCGGCGTACAGGCGTCGACCTGGAGACACGAGGCGAGCGCGATCGGCCCGAGCGGGCAGTGCGGCGCGAGCGACACGTCGTACGCCTCGGCCATCGAGGCGATCTTCTTCACCTCGGTGATGCCGCCAGCGTGCGAGACGTCCGGCTGGATCACGTCGACGGCGTCTGCCTCGAGCACCTCCTTGAAATCCCACCGGGAGTACATCCGCTCGCCGGTGGCGATCGGGACGGTCGTCGACGCCCTGATCGCCGGCAGCGCGTCGTTGTTCTCGGGCAACACCGGTTCCTCGACGAACATCGGGTCGTACGGTTCGAGCGCCGCCGCCAGCCGCCGGGCCATCGGCTTCGACACGCGGCCGTGGAAGTCGACGCCGATGTCCACCTCGTCGCCGACCGCCTCCCTGACCGCCGCGATGCGGTCGACGGCGTCGGTCACCGCCGCGGGCGTGTCGACGGCGCGGAGCTCCGCGGTGGCGTTCATCTTCAGGGCGGAGAAGCCCGCGTCGACCTTCTCGCGGGCGGCCTCGCCCACGTCGGCCGGGCGGTCCCCGCCGATCCACTGGTAGACGCGGACGCGGTCGCGGGCGCGGCCGCCGAGCAGCTCGTGGACCGGGGCGCCGAACTGCTTCCCCTTCAGGTCCCACAGCGCCTGGTCGATCCCCGCGATGGCGCTCATCAGGACGGGGCCGCCCCGGTAGAAGCCCCCGCGGTACATCGTCTGCCAGTGGTCCTCGATCCGCGTCGGGTCCTCGCCCAGCAGGTAGTTGTCGAGCAGCTCTTCGACCGCGGTCGCGACCGTCCGGGCCCGGCCCTCGACGACCGGCTCCCCCCATCCGACCGCGCCGTCGCTGGTCGTCAGCTTCAAGAAGAGCCACCGGGGCGGGACCTCGAACAGTTCGTAGTCGGTGATGTACATTGTCTGGTCGGTTCCGTGGTGTCGACAACGGCTGGAGCCAATTAAAAACGGGACGGTCGGCGGGTCGGGTCGGAGCAGTCGGCGGGTCGGGGCGGAGTGGTCGGCAAGTCGGGGCGGAGTGGTCGGTGGGTCGAGACGATCGCTCCGGTCACCGAACGAGCCCGATTTAAGAGCCTCGGCGGCGGAGGGCCGCCATGCGACCAGACAGCGCCGAGCGGATCGCAGAGACGGGCGTGATCGCCATCCTCCGCGGCGTGAGCGTCGAGGACGCCCCGGACGTCGCCGCGGCGGTCATGGAGGGCGGCGTGACGGCCCTGGAGATAACCGCGGACACGCCGGACGTCACGGCGGCCATCGAGGCGGTGGCGGACCGCGTCGACGCCGCGGTCGGGGTCGGCACCGTCCTCGACCCGGAGACGGCCCGGGCGGCCCAGCTCGCCGGCGCGGAGTTCGTCGTCACGCCGACGGTGAACAGAGCGGTCATCCGCACCGCGAACCGGTACGGCACGCCGATCGCGGCCGGGGCGTACACGCCGACCGAGGCGCTCGACGCGTTCGAGGCGGGCGCCGACTTCGTGAAGGTGTTCCCCGCGAAGACCGGCGGCCCCGCCCACGTCGCGGCGCTCGGCGGGCCGCTCCCGCAGATCCCGCTCGTCCCGACCGGTGGCGTGAGCGCCGACAACGCGGGGGCGTACGTCGAGGCCGGCGCGGCGGCCGTCGGCGTCGGGAGCGCCATCGTCGACCACGACGCCGTCGAGGCCGGCGAGTACGACCGGATCGCCGCGAACGCGCGGGCGGTGGTAGAGGCGGTGGCGACCGCGCGGGACTGACGCGAGAAGTCGGCCGTGCGGAAGTGAAACGTGGGCGGCGACCGCGGCGGCGACGACCGCGCCCCGAGAGTCGCAGACCCGGCACGTACATACCCCTCCGCGGTCGTCGTTCGGATATGCGGAGATCTGGGGCGATACTCCTCGCCAGCGGCGCGGCGGCCGGCGTCGCGGTCGGACTGCTGCTCGTGGGCGCGCCGCGGTCGGTCGTCCCGACCGGCGCGCTCGGCGCGGCGATACCGGTGGCGATGGTCTACGCCGTGTTGACGGCCGCCGACACCGACGCGTCTGGGTAGACGGCCGCGGCGGCCGCGGCGGGCCACTCAGTAGTCGCCGAGCACGCCGAGCCGCCGGGCGCGCGCCGTGGCGTACTGGAAGACGAGGTAGCCGCCGAACAGGTAGCCGAGCGCGACGGCGACGAGCAGCGCCAAGTCGGCGAGCGGGAACTCCCACAGCCGCACCCCGTCGACCATCGCGCGCTGGAGCATGGCGCTGCCGTGCGCCAGCGGGAGCACCCGCGTCCACGGCAGGTCGAAGACGGGCGCGGAAATGAGCGCCACGAACCCAAACTGGAGCAGGTTGAGCCAGTTGCCGATCCGTTTGTACAGCACTGTCACGCCGCCGGCGGCGAAGCCGAGGCCGAGCACGGAGACGATCGACAGCCCCGCGACGGTGACCACGGTGACCGGGGCGAGGCTGAGCCGCGTGCCGGTGATGAGGAGCATCGCGGCGAGGATCACCGCGCTCGTGACGAAGGTGCGCACCACTTTCGCGACCCCCTTCAGCAGCGCGACGGGCGCGAAGCCGAACGGCGTGGTGATGTGGCGTTCGAGGGTCCCCCACTGTACCTCACTGCCGATGTCGTTCGACACCGACGAGTACGCGCCTACCGACAGCGTCCACAGGAAGTAGCCGACGACGATCCCCTCGATCGAGTCGGTGAGCGCCTGCCCGGCGAGCAGCTGCCCGCCGAGGAACAGCGCCCCGAAGAAGAACAGCGACACCACGATCCCGCCGATCGCGTTGGCCGGGTACCGCACGAAGATGAGGAACTCGCGATACAGCACTGCCCGCGCCAGGTGGTAGTAGCTGGCCGGCCGGGGTTCGTCGCCGGCCCGCGCCGCGTCGCCGGTCCCTTCGGTCGCCGGCTCCTCCGGCGGCGTCGCATCCGTGCTCACGGCGACTCACCCCCGAGGGAGGCGTCGGGCGCGGTGCCGGTGCGTTCGAGGAACACCTCTTCGAGGTCTGGCTGGACCGTGCGGACGTCCGAGACGGTGACGCCGGCCGCGCGGAGCGCGTCGGCCAAGTCGTAGAAGCGGTCGCCGCCGGCCGCGACCGTCACCGCGGGCGGGCCCGCGTCGTAGTCGACGTCGAGGATCTCGAACGACTCGCGGAGCCCCGCGACCGTCTCGGCGTCGAGGTCGGGGCTCGCCACCCGGACGGCGTCGCGATCGGCGGTGTCGAGCAGCGCCTCGACGCTGTCGTCCGCGACGATCCGCCCGTTCGACAGCATGACGACGCGGTCGCACACCGCCTCGATTGTCGTCATGTCATGGCTGCTGACAACGATGGTGAGCCCCTCCTCGACCGCCAGCCGGCGCAGCTCCGCGCGGAGCGTCCGCGCGCTCTCGACATCGAGCCCGAGCGTCGGCTCGTCTAAGAAGACGAGCTCCGCGCCCCCCGCCAGCACGCTCGCCAGCGACACCTTCTGTTTCATCCCCCGCGAGAGGTCGCGGACCGCCGTGTCGGCCTTGTCAGCCAGGTCGAGCCGGTCGAGCAGCCGGTCGTGCCGCGCCGCCACGGAATCGGGGTCGACCCCGCTGATCGTTGCGAAGTACCGGAGGTTCTCCCGGACTGTGAGCCGCCAGTAGTCGTTGCGCGCGCCCTCTAGCATCGCGTCCACGTCGGCGTACGCCGCGCGGCGGCCGTCGCGCACGTCGTTGCCGAACACCCGGACCGACCCCGCGTCGGGGACGACGATCCCGAGAGCGCACTTGATCAGCGTCGTCTTGCCCGCGCCGTTCGGTCCGAGCAGGCCGACGACAGAGCCGCGCTCGACTGTGAGGCTCACGTCGTCGACCGCGGTCACCGCGTCGCCGCCCTCGCCGAACCGCTTTGTGAGCCCGTCGACCGCGAGGGCCGGCGGGCCCGACCGGTCAGCGGGCGACTCCTCGCCGCGTGCCGCGTCCGTCTCGTCGCGCTCGCGGGGACCGCCGCGCGCGCTCGTCGCGCTCCGTGCCATCTACCCCCCAATACGCGCCGGCGGCGGATATATCCGCGCTCGCCAGTGATCCCACGTGTGGACCTCGACCGCTTCGCCGCCGACGCCCCCGACGACGACGCGCCGGACGACGCCCGGGTCTGCGTCGTCGCGACGCAGCCGGACACTTTCGAGCGCTGCCGCGCGGGCTTTTACCCCGCGCCCCGCTCGTACGACCGCACCCGCGCCGACTTCGCGTACATGGCATTCTATCGGACCGCGCCGGTGTCGGCGATCACCCACTACGCCCGCGTCGACGCCCGGACCGAGCAGACACGCGGCGAGCCGGGCCCGATGGGCGAGGCGGACTGGGCCGCGCTCATCGACCCGTTCTCGGAGGAGCGCGTTGTGGTCGTCTTCGAGTTCGACGAGCTCGTACCGCTCGATAGTCCCGTCGAGAACGACCTGAACGGCGTGCGCGGCGCGTGGTACTGTACCGTCGCCGACCTCCGCGAGGCGGCGACGTTGTCAGAGCTGCGCGACCGGGCGGAGACGTGATCAGCCGACCGAAACCCGTGAAGTAGGTGGCAACGCATCACTACTTTCGATCAGATCACCGTGAGCCCGAGGCTGTACTCGAGTGCGGTATCGACCTCGTCCATCCGCTCTTGCGGTAGCGATCCGAGGTTCTCGGTAATGCGGTGCTCAATGGAGACAGTTTGAATCTGACTACAGAGTGCGACCGAATCCTCCCGAAGCGCACACTCGTCGGCCGGGACGAACACCTCGAACGGATAGCGCTGTTCGCCGAACGAGGTGGTGAACGGAACGACGATCGTCGTCGGTGCGTTCGCATTCCCGACATCATTCTGGACGACGAGATACGGACGCGTCCCTCGCTGTTCAGACCCTTCGGTCGGATCGAGTTCGACGATAACGATGTCCCCGCGATTGACAGATGTAGCCATCTACCAGTCCGGGCTGTCGCCGAGGTGGTCGTTCGCCTCTGTCGAGATGCCCTCTAGTTGCTCGGCAAGTTCGCCGGTCCGCTGAGCCCGTCGGCGATATCCCTCAGCCAATTCCTCGCGAGTGACCGCGCGCTCGATGACGAGCTGCCCCGCCTCTTCGCGGATCACAACATCGTCGCCGCCCACGGGTCCGAACCGTTCTCTGAGCTCCTTCGGGATGGTTACCTGACTTCGCTCCCCAATCTTCCGACGTTCATCTTTGCTCATACACATTCATATCATATTCATACTGGTGAACAATTCGATGGGGGCCCTCAGTCGGCGGTCATCACGGAGGCGTCATCTGCTGTCGGGGCTACGCGACCGGGTGGATACCTGATTGGCAGGTCGAGATCGCAGATTTACTGAGAGTGGAACAGCAGTCGAACGTCGTCAACTGCCAGAAAATACTTATTACGGCGCAGACAGCGGCCCAACTGTGAGGAGCGTATCCGCGAAAGTTGTACAATATGGAAGCATGATACGTTCACAGCCGGGGAGAGCCGTGTGACCGCTGATACGAATATCACAGTGAGTCGTCGGGGAATCGGCGTTGCGGCGCTCGCAGTGGCGTCGAGTGGATGTCTCGGCTCTCAGTCAACCAAACGGGAGTCGGCGCTCGAAGTAATTTCGGTGTCCGACGAGGGACCAGTCGCGTCTGCGAGCGTCCACATCGAGCCGGGTGTCCTTCCGCGATTGGGCTCGCTGGTGTTTACACTACGACTCAAAGATCACGAGTCCGAGTGGGAGGGGTCTCGGATCCGGCTCGCGCCACCAGAGGGAGACGGCGAGTCCAAGGAGTACACCCCGGAGATGACGGAGGTGTCGCTGGAGACCGCGCCGAGGGTCCCGGGGACGTACAGCGTCGGTATTGTAACTCCAAATCCGATAGAGGGCGGAACGGTGTTCACACAGTCAGAGATCGTCGTGAAGTGAGAGACGAGCACAGCCAACGTGAGTTCGTGACTCGAACCCGGCTTGATCAGTCTTGCGCTGAACGTGACCGCCGTGTTCTACCGGTTCCGATCGAACGCCGGGAGGCGTAAGGGAGCCGAATCGCCGGCCCGCGGTCGACGTTACCCGCCGTCAGCGCGCACGAACGGCTTGGCGGTATCGTCAACGGCCGCGATGTGCTCGTGCGCGGTCGGCGTCGTCGCGGCGTGTTCGGGATGGAGACACGTGAACAGCGCCTCCAACGAGTCGACAAGCCGGTGGCTCGGCCGGTTGAAGAGGCCGTTACCGTCGACCGCGTACGCGCGGCCGTCGGCGACCGCGGACAGGTTCGCGAAGCCGGGTCGGTCGGCGAGGTCGCCGACCGCGTCGACGGCGCGGTCGCGGTCGAACCCGCAGGGCGCGACGACGAGCGCTTCGGGGTCGACCGCGCGCACGTCGGCCCACGCGACCGGCTCCGAGGGGCCGTCGGGCTGGAACGACGGGTCGCCGCCCGCGATCGCAACCATGTCGCGCACCCAGTGGCCCGCGCGGATCGGCGGGTCGGTCCAGTCGAGGACGGCGGTGCGCGGGCGGCCCTCGTCGGCGACCGCGTGCTCGGCGCGCTTGCGGACCGCGTCGACCCGCTCGCGGAGGTCGGCTCGGAGCGCGGTCGCGGCGTCCGCCGCACCGACGGCCTCACCGATCCGTACCACGTCGTCGAGCGCGTTCGCGAAGGAGTGTGGGTTGCACGCGAGCACGTCTGGCGCGGGGTCGAGGCGCTCAGCGGCCGCGCGGACCTCGCTCGCGTCGACCGCGCAGACGTCGCAGGTCGCCTGCGTGACGAGCAGGTCGGGTTCGAGGGCTGCGAGTTGCTCCGTATCGAGGTCGTAGACCGCGCCGTCGACCGCGCGCATTTGCGCGTCGATGTCCGCGGCCGAGCGGTCCTCGTGGTCGACGACCGTGCTCGTCAGCGTCGGAAGCTCGCGGGCGGCGGGCGGGTGGTCACAGCTGTGAGAGACCCCGACCGGCTCGACGCCGAGAGCGTAAAGCGTCTCCGTGGCGGAGGGCAGCAGTGAGGCGACGCGCATGCCCGGAAACAGGCGCTCGACGGGCAAAAGCGAGGGGGCCGGCCCGCGCTAGCGGGCGGGGAGCCACGCGAGGAGTGGGCGCGAGACGACGGAGCCGGCGTACAGCAGCGTCGCGACCGCCAGCGCGGCCGACACCGTGGGGAACCACGGCGCAGTCGGAAGGTCAAGCGTGTTCAACAGCGTGACGGCGAGCAGCGTGCTCAGGAGGACGAACCGCGCGTCGCGCCGGTCCATGCCCGGGCATGGAACGGATCGGGTGAAATGTTCGGCGCTTTCGCGGCGGACACGACACCTACTCTGCGACGGCGTCCGCGGTCGGCGTCACTGTCGGCGTTCGACGTGCTCCAGCGCCGTCTCGCGGTCCGGGAGCTCGAGGCTGTGCCGCCGCTCCGCGCCGCACTCGGAGCATGTGTGCGTGTACACGACGTCCGCGCCGTCGGCCTCAGCCTCCCACGCACCCTCCTCGTCTTCGAATCCGCACTCCGGACACACACGTTCCTCGTGTTCGTAGTACTCTCTGAGGCGTTCGAACGGGGAGCGGCTACGGTCCGACATACCTGAACCGTCTGTTTGTGTATAACAAAAATATACCGCCGAAAAAGATCGAATCAGTAATTTAGAGGTTTCATATTGGGTCGAGAAAACCAATGGCGCTTGTAACCCCCGCGACGGTTCATGGTCAGATCGGCCGGTCAGCAGAGTACGGCGTCGTCCGCGGGTCCCGCGCCGACAGCGAAGACGAGAACTCGGCCGGCAAGGTGATTACAGTTCTCCTGTACCGTGCCTGTGAGCGAGCGATCGGAGCTCGCGAACGAGGTCGTGTCGACGTCGGGCGTGATACGCGTCAACTGGCTCCCCGCTGGACACGAGACTCTCGTGGCCACGGCCGTCGGCGAGGACAGCGCCGACGGGAACCGCATCGCCCAGCGGCTCTCGGCGGCAGGGTGACGGCCGGCCCACCTATTCCGTGAGGGGGAGGAAGATGCCGAACACGAACGGCGAGAGCAGGGCGACAAGGATCCCGACCCAGGGGACGGTCTCCAAGAGCTGGAGCTCCCAACTCGGGAGCGACAGCCCGGCGGTCCGAGTCCCGAACACGCCGAGTTCGCCCACGAGGAACAGTCCGATACCGAACGCGAAGCTCAACCGCGTGAGACGGGAGTAGTCAACCCGACCGTATCCTGCGGACATGTGGCGGGGTCGCCGCTTGATTCACAAATATATTTCCGTTCGAAAAATCTGCCACGCGTCCTTTTTGATTCGAAATCGGTCGCGATCCGTGCCGGCGTTCCTTCGACCGGACTAAGACGAGGGCTCGGACCCGGCGACGGCCTCCGCGGTCGCAATCGCGTAGGCGGCCGCGAGGTCCGCGTTCGGCAGGGCGTCGAGCGCCGCCGTACAGCCCCACCGGACGCGATCGCGCCGCTCGCCGGCCGGGAGCTTGTTTGTCGCCACCGTCTCGGCCGTGTCGAGGGCGGCCCGCGCGGTCGCGTCGTCGCCCTCGGTCGCCGCAGTCGCGGCCGCGCCGAGCAGCTGTTCAAGGCTCGCGCGGACATCGTGGGGGACCTTGTCGGCGTCGGTCACGGGTCGCTCGGCTCCGCGTCGGCCGCCCTGTCGAGCGTCGCGAGCGCGAACTCCGTGCTGCTGCCGAGCGGGTCGGTCGCGGTCATCGTCTCGACGGTCGCGAACCCCGCCGCGCGTAGCTGGTCGAGTGTGCGCTCGCGACCGGGCGCAGAGAAGAACATCCGACCGCCCATCCAGCCGCGGCGGACCGTCTCAAAGCGGCCGCCGGGGAGCGTCGTGAGGAGTCGGCCCCCGGGGCGGAGGACGCGGGCGAACTCCGCGTACACCGCGGGGTGGCGCTCGCGCTCGACGTGAAACACCGCGTGGTACGCCGTGATCGCGTCGAAGCGGTCGGCCGCGAACGGGAGCGCCGACATCTCGCCGTGGACGAGCCGGGCATTGGGTACCGTCTCGCTCGCGAGGTCGAGCCCGCGGCGGGAGACGTCGAGCCCGACGCTGCCCGGCGGGAGGTTTGCGAGGGTCCGCGCGCCGTCACCGCAGCCCACGTCGAGGACGGCGGGGTCGGGCGGTAGGTCGGCGAGCAGGTCGTCGATCAGCGCCGCGTCTGATCCGTCCGGGTCGCGGCGGGCGGCGTACGTCTCCGCGACCTCGTCCCACGCGCGGCGCACGGCGTTACGGTCCATACGAACTGATGGGGCGCGAGAGACATGACTGTGCTGCCGGGAACGGCCGGGCGCGACACGCGCCGCTCGGCGAGGTTTATGCCGGCGCGGGGAGACGAGACGCTATGGAGATTCTCCACACCTGCCTGAACGTGGCGGACGCGGACCGGGCTGCCGACTGGTACGTCGACGAACTCGGACTCGAACGGTCGTGGGAGTTCACGACCGCGGACGGCGACGCGCGGAACGTGTACGTCGCCGACGAGAACGGCGTGGAATTTCAGCTGTCGGACACGGAGGGGGCGACGCCGAGCGCGGACGGCGACCGGTACGACCACGTCGCGGTCGGCGTCGACGACGTGGACACGGCGTTCGACGAGATCGCCCACCACGGCGTCGTGGAGCCGCCGACCGATCACCCCGAGGCGGGGGCGCGGGTCGCGTTCATCAAAGACCCCGACGGCCACGTGGTCGAGCTGATCGAGCCGCTGTGAGCAGGTTGTCTTATCGCTTGTTTTCGGCCAGCACTGTCGCTTCGGGGGTCGGGCGCGCGATAGAAAGTCGGGGTTCGGGGCGGAGTCGTGCCCGACCGCGTCAGTCGTCGGCCGGGGCGCGCGGCTCCGCCGGGGGCTCGGTCTCCTCCGCCTCGCCCGCCGGCTCGTCGACCGCGTCGACGTCGGGGGAGTCGTCGAGTTCGTCCGCCTCCTCGGACCGGTGACGCGCCTGGACCTCCTCCCAGGTCATCGCCTCGTCGTAATGATGGCACATGACAACAAATAGCAAGCGTTAGCCACACGTAAACCTTACGCCGGATCGAAGCGGAGAGCGGTTCTCGCGGGCGATTACGCGTCGGCGTGCGGTTTGACCAGCACCTTGATCGCCTCGCGCTCGTCCATCATACGGTACCCCTCGTCGACATCGTCGAGGCCGACCGTCTCGGTGAAGATGGGGGCTGGGTCGAGCGTCCCCTGGAGCACGTCGGCCATCAGCTCCTCGGCGTACGCGCGGACAGGAGCGACTCCGCCCGCGAGCGTCACGTTCTGTCCGAACATGCCGAACACGTCGAGCCCCTCTTCCTCGACGCCGTACGGGACGCCGACGTAGCCGATCGTGCCGCCCGGGCGGACGGCGTCGATCGCGGTGTTCATCGCGCTCGCGGCGCCGACGCACTCCATCACGTGGTTCGGCCCGCCGTAGGTGAGCTCGCGGATCCGCTCGACCGCGGCGTCGCCGCGCTCGGAGACGGTCTCGGTGGCGCCGAACTCTGCGGCGAGTTCGAGCCGGTCCTCGTGGTGGCCGACGGCGACGATCCGCTCCGCGCCGAGCCGCCGCGCCGCGAGGACGCCGCAGAGTCCGACCGCGCCGTCGCCGATGACGGCCACGGTGGCGCCCTCCTCGACGTCCGCGCTGACAGCCGCGTGGTGGCCGGTACCCATCACGTCGGTCAGAGGGAGCAGCGAGCGGAGCGTGTCCTCGTCGTCGGCGTGGCGGTCGGGCACGCGTACGAGCGTCCCGTCGGCGTGGGTCGACCGGACGAACTCGCCCTGGCCGCCACCGTTGTCGCCGCCCCACGAGTCCCCGTTCTCGCAGGAGGTGTGGAGCCCCTTCCGGCAGAACTCGCACTCGCCACAGGAGATGGCGAAGGGCGCGAGCACCCGGTCGCCCGGGGCGACGGAGGTGACGTCGTCGCCGACCTCCTCAACGATCCCCATCGGCTCGTGGCCGACCGGCGAGCCGGGGTCGCGGTCGCTGTCGCCGCGGTAGAACCACAGGTCGGAGCCGCAGACCGCGGTGTGGGTGACGCGGACGATCGCGTCGGTCGGTGCCTCGATCTCGGGGCGGGGTCGCTCTTCGACGCCGATCTCGCCGGGAGCGTTGAACACGGCAGCGCGCATACTATTCGCTTCCGGCGCGCGCGGCAAAAATGAGTGGGTGGCGGAACCCGTTCGGGCGAGAATCGGGCGCCCGATCAGCCGGCCGTTCCGTTCGCGGGCGGCTGCCCGGGGCCCGGCGGCTGCGTCGGTCCCGACGCCCCGCCGGAGCCGGGCGGCGTTCGGTCGTTCGTCACGAGGAAGTCCGCGAGGTTGCCGATCAGTGCGTCGTTGTCGGCACGCCGGGCGTTGTCCGGCGACAGGAAGTCGCTGTCGCCGATCGCGACGACGTCGTCGTTGCGGACCACGAGCGGAGCCTCGGTCACCGCGCGCGTCGTCGAGAGCTCGCTGCCCGCGATCGGCCGCAGCACGTCGCTGCCGGTCGCGGTCGTGCCGACGGGCGTCGCGGACGGGAACATCGCCCGGTCGACCCCCTCGGTGAGCGGCGTCTCGCCGGTCGGCTCGGCGTAGACGCGCTGATAGTTCAGGTCGTTCTCGTCCATGTTGTACACGTAGCCGGACTCGGTCGTGATGCCGAGCGTCGCGTCGAGCGACGACGCGCCCGGCTCCGAGTACGCCGCGTCGGGCTCGGTCGCGAGCACGACGTGGCCGCCGGAGTCGACAAACGACTCGATCGCGTCGAGCTCGTCCGGCTCGTAGTCGGTCCGGAACGTCACGAACGCGTCGGCCTCGGCGAGCCGCTCGCCGAGCTGCGTCGGCGGATCCGCGCCGGGCGGCGCAGGCCGCCGTTGCCGGTCCGGGTCGGGGACGTACACGCCGACCTCGTGGCCGTTCTCGATGAGCGCGTTCGCCAGCGGCCGGATGTCGCGGTCGGCGACGCTGCTCCCGCCGAGCCCGAGGATGCCGAGGGGGAACGCCGCGCCCGGGCTCGCGGGCTCCACACCGGGGTCGACGAGGACGGTCTGGGAGCGCGCCGTGGCGTCCATCTCGACCGTCGCCTGCCCGGGCGTGTCGTTCGCGATCAGGTCAGGGTTCTGGTAGTGGTCGTTCTGTATCGCCGGGGCGGGCGCCGCGCCGTCGGCGGTCACGTAACCGGTGAGCGCCGCGCCGCCGGTGACAGCGGCGAGCGTCACGACGAACGCCGCCGCGAGCGTCGGGAGTCGGCTCACGCGCCGACACCCCCCGCGAGCCGCCCGGTCGCGTTGCCGGTCGCGCCGCCAGACTGCGTCGCGCCGCCGGTCCGGAGGTCAGTTTCGGAGAACCGCTCGATCGTGTCGACGTGCGGGACGGCCGGCCAGTGGACGTAGGTGAGCCCCATCGGCTCGACGTCCGCGTAGCCGGGGTTGTTCGCGTAGATCGCGACGACCTGCGTGTCGGTCCGGACGAGGAACGGGAGCCCGGAGAGGCCACCGGTCTCGCGGGTGTCGACAGTGTACTCGCCGAGCTCCTCCTCGGTGGCCGCGGCGTGGATCGCCTCGTTGAGCGAGCCGATCTCGTCGGCGAAGCCGTTCTGGACGGCCTCGGTACCAAGGTACACCTGCGCCTTCGCGACTTCCTCGCGGGGCATCTGGAACTCCTCGCCGCGCTCAGCCATCATCGCGTCGACGAAGGTGTCCGCGAGCGTCTGCTGTGCGGCCCACGTCTGCGTCGGGTTGCTCCCGGCCTTGTCGGGGCCGCTCGGGCCGAGCGGCGTCGACGTCGTCCGGGGCGCGGGGGCGTTCAGGCCGATGCTACCGACCGTCGACGTCGGCAGTACGTAGATCTCGTCCGCGGGCGCCATCGCGTAGTAGCCGCCCGAGGCGCTGATCGACTGGACGCTCGCGATGACGGTCATGTCCTCGCTCGTCCGCTGGACCGCCTTGTACATGCGCTCGGAGGCGACCGGCGCGCCGCCGGGCGTGTCCAGTTTGAGGACGACCGCACCGACGGACTCGTTGGCGCGGATGTCCGCGAGTTCGCTCTCGACGTCGTCGGCGAGGGACGTGGTGACGGGACCCTCGATCTCGACGACGGCGACGGTATCACTGGGTTCGTTGGTCGCCGCGTACACGCTCGGAGCGAGCACGGCGCCGACCAGAGCCGCGGCCAGCACGACGACAGCCAATTGCTGTCGCGACGTGAGGGCCGTGGAGGGCTTGTCTGCTGACATCGCCGTCTGATACGAGCGAGAACTGTATGATAAAAACAACGAATGCGAGCCGACGAGACCGCGGATGAGCGGCCCGCGAGACGGTTGAGAGACCGGCGAGACGACCGAACAACGTGGAAAGAACCGACGACTGGCGAAACGGACGCCGACTACGGCTCCAAGACGACGCGGAACCGTGCCTCGTTGTCGGCCATCCGCTCGTACGCCGCGCTCACGTCGTCGAGGGCGTACGTCTCGACCTCCGGAGTGATGTCGCGGAGCGCGCTGAACTCAAGGGTGTCCTGCGAGTCGCGGGCGTGCCCTGATCCCCACCCCTCGACGGCCCCGCGCGTGCCGACCAGCTGCTGGGCGTCAACCGAGACGGGTTCGCCCGGGATGCCGGTGATAATCACCGAACCGTCGACCGTGAGCCCGCCCACGACGGACTCGATGGCGTCGCTCGCGGGGGCGGTCGTGAGGACGACGCTCGCGCCGCCCAGCTCGGAGAGCCGCGCGGCCGGGTCCGCCTCGGCGGCGTTCACGAAGTGGTCGGCTCCGAGCTCCCGCGCGAGCGGCTCCTTGTCGGGACTGCGCGAGATCGCGACCGTCTCGTAGCCCGCGGCGTGCGCGTACTGGACCGCGAGGTGGCCGAGCCCGCCAATTCCGACGACCGCGACGAGGTCGCCGGCGCGGGCGTCAGAGTTGCGCAGCGCGTTGTACGTGGTGATCCCGGCGCACAGCAGGGGCGCGGCATCGACCGCGTCAAGGGCGTCGGGGATCGCCGCCAGCGCCTCGGCCGGGACGGTCGCGTACTCGCCGTAGCCGCCGTCGAAGCTCAGGCCGGTGATCTCCGCGTTCTCGCACTGGAGGAACTGTCCGCGGCGACACGGCTCGCAGGTGAAACAGTGGCCGCCGTGCCAGCCCGCGCCGACACGCTCGCCCACCTCCCACGCGTCGACGTTGTCGCCGACCGCGTCGACCGTGCCGGCGATCTCGTGGCCGGGCACGCGCGGATAGTCCACGCCCGGGTAGCCGCCCTCGACGGCGAACTCGTCGCTCCGGCAGATCCCGCACGCCTCGACCGTGACCCGGACCTCGCTGGGACCCGGCTCCGGCACGTCGCGCTCGACCAGTTCGAACTCGGCTCCCGGCTCCGGTACGACCGCGGCTCGCATAGTGTCGACCATATTGAACCGCTCCGGTCGAGACAGAAAAGAACCTGACGGCGACGGCGGTTCGACCGACGATGATAGCGACTGCGCTCAGATTCCGCCGACGGCCATCACGAATAGCGCGATGGTGATGACCGTGAACTGGGCCATGCGAGAGAGAATCGTGCTGACGGGTGCGCCGACTCGCTCGGAAGAGGCAGCATGTCACCAAGTGTGTGCGGCCAGTTGATCGGTCGGTGTGTAAAGGCGACAGGAATATGCTGCGCACCAGCCCTCTAAGTACAACACGAGGCTTTTCTACCGCGCCCGCACAATATACGTCCATGGACGAGAAGACCGCCGAACTCCGCGACCTGTTCGTCGACGCGACGGGATCGGAGTCGGTCACCGAGCGGCAGAACGCGGACCGCGGGACTCTAGTCGACCGCGACGACGGGGCGGTCGACCACGCGGTTCGCGACCTCGTCGCCGCGATGCGCGACCGGTACGGCTTCTCGACGCCGCTCGACGACGCCGCCTACGCGCTGGTCGCCCGCGGCCGGTTCGACAGCGCGGACGACGCGGCGATCGCGGCGGCGATCCGGGACGCGCTTGGAGAGGGTGAAGAGACGGAAGACGACGAGGAGGTCGATTCCGTCGGCGACGCCGAAATCGATCCCGCCGAAGTCGACGCCGAGATGATCCGGAAGGCGCGCCTCGACCTTCACCTCGTCCGCGAGTCGGACCGCGAGGTCGACGCGGACGGGAACGAGGGCGACGACCAGCGCTTCCCGTACGCCGATCTGAAGCGGCTCACCGCCGCGGGCAACTCGATCGTCGAGTGCGCCGAGGAGCTGGACGCCTCGCCGGACGCCGTCGCCCGGTACGCCGCCGTCGCGCGTACCGACATCGCCTCCACGCGGGCGAACGACCGCTTCCGGGACGCGTTCCGCGACCTCCTCACCGACGCCGACATCGAGGGTACCCTCGCGAGCGACGCCCGCGAGGACGGCCTCCGCGAGGCGACCGAGGACATCGAGACGGACGTGTCTTTATAAGCGATCTACGACGGATCGACAGCGAACACCGCCAAAGCCCCAGCCTCGTCGCTCACTGCGTTTGCGACTCCCTCGCGCATGCGATTCGCGCCATACGGGCGCTCATCGGCACGCGCCGTCGTTCATTTATATCTGAAGCCGCGGCCACGCCTCGCGTGACGCTCGTTCCGTTCAGCGACCTGGCCCGCGCGGCGTACTGCCCCCGACAGCTCTACTACGTTCGACGCGACGACGAGCGGAGCGTCCCGCCGACGGCGCGCGAGCGGATCGACCTCGCCTTCCGGTACGACGAGCTGGTCGACGCGCCCGACCGGACGCTCCGGCGACTCCCCCTCGACCGGTCACCGGCCGCCTACCGGCGGAATCTGGATCGACTGCGCGAACGCGACCTCTACGAGCGCCTCGTCGACCCCGCAACTGAGCGGGGGTTCCTCTCGGGGGAAGATTGTCCCGGGACCGTCCACAAGGTGTTGGAACCGGAGAAGCGGCCGAGAGCGCGGGCGACGACGCAGAGGCCGGAGCGCCGCCGGTCCCGACGCTCGTCTCGTCGGGCGAGCCGCCGGAGAACGGCGTGTAGGAGCCGCAGGCAACCCGCGCGGTGGGGATCGCGAAGGCGCTGGCGTGGGAGCGGGAGCGCAAAGTCGAGCGCGCGCTGGTCGAGTATCCCGCGGTCAGGGTCGTCCGCGAAGTCTGGCTGACGACTCGAAAGAAGGCGGCGTACCGCGAGGGGCTCCGCGCGGCACGGTCGATCGACGGCCCACCACTGCGCGTCGACGGCGACCGCTATGCGCCCTGCGACTACCACGAGGAGTGCGGCACGCGGCGGCGGTCGATCCGGTCGTTGCTGGGATGAGGCGACCAGCCGAGAGATCCTCGGCGAGCCCCCGGGCCGCGCCGACGATCGCTCGGTCATACCTGACGCGACCCGGCAGTTTATCCGTGTGTGCGTCGTTCGCACGGGTACGAATGACGCGAGACACTCGCGATCGTTCGGAGGATAGAGGAAGTCGCCTCGCGGCGGCTGGCCGCGAAATTCTCCGACGATAACGACTCCGGGGCACGACCGCCCCGCGGCGGCACCGACCCCGAGACCACCGCAGAGCCGACGGACCCCCTTTTGACCCGAACACCACTCACCGACCTCGACGAGGTACAGCTGCTCGATACCACCCTGCGCGACGGCGAACAGATGCCGGGCGTCTCCATGACCCCCGGCGAGAAGGTCGACGTCGCGCGCGAGCTCGACGCCGCCGGCGTCCACCTGATCGAGGCCGGCTCGGCGTGTACCTCGGCGGGCGAGCGCGAGGCGATCGGCCGCGTCGCCGGCGAGGGGCTCGACGCGACGGTGACGAGCTTCGCCCGCGGGGTGCGGGCCGACGTCGACCACGCACTCGACTGCGGCGTCGACGGGGTGAACCTCGTGGTCCCCGCCTCCGACAAGCACGTCGAGACGAAGGTCGGGTCGACCCGCGACGCGGTCGTCGAGACGACCGTCGAACTCGTCGAGTACGCGAAAGAGCACGGGCTGTGGGTCGAGGTGCTCGGCGAGGACGGCTCGCGGGCCGACCTCGACTACCTCGAACGCCTGCTCGGGGCCGGGCTCGACGCCGGCGCGGATCGGATCTGCTACTGCGACACGGTCGGCGCGGCCGACCCCGAACGCACCGCCGAAGTGGTCTCACGGCTCGCTGATCTCGGCCCGACGAGCCTCCACACCCACGACGACCTCGGCTTCGGGCTGACGAACGTCCACGCGGGGCTGAAGGCCGGCGCCGACACCGTCCACGGGACCGTCCTCGGCGTCGGCGAGCGCGCGGGCAACGTCGCGCTTGAGGAGGTCGCCATCGCGCTCGAGCGGTCGTACGACGTCGACACCGTCGAGCTCTCCCGGCTCTACCGGCTCTGCCGGGCCGTCTCGGAGGCCACCGGGGTCGCGCTCCCCCCGAACAAGGCCGTCTGCGGGGCTAACGCCTTCGCCCACGAGTCCGGCATCCATACCGACGGCACGCTCAAGGACGGGACGATGTACGAGCCGTACCCGCCGGAGACGGTGGGGCGAGAGCGCCGGCTCGTCCTCGGCAAGCACGCCGGGCGCGCCGGGGTGAAGGCGGCGCTCGCGGAGCACGACGTGGCGGTCGACGAGGACGAGCTGCGCGAGGTCGTCGCCCGCGTGAAAGAGCTCGGCGAGCGCGGTAAGCGGGTCACCGACGCCGACCTGCTCGCCGTCGCGGACGATGTCCGCGGACGCGAGCGCGAGCGCCACGTGGAGCTCGTCGATCTCTCGGCGACCTCGGGCGGGAACCTCCCGACGGCCTCGGTTCGGCTCCGCGTCGGCGACGACGAGCGGGTCGCCTCCGGAACGGGTTCCGGACCAGTCGACGCGGGGCTGGAGGCGGTCCGCACGGCGCTCGCGGGCGACGACGGCGAGCGCGGCGAAGGGGTCGCCTTCGACCTCGACTCCTACCACGTCGACGCGATCACGGGCGGCACCGACGCAGTCGTCACCGTCGAGGTCGACCTCTCGCGCGGCGACCGCTCGGTGAGCGTCTCAGCGTCGGACGCGGACATCACCCGCGCGAGCGTCGTCGGGATGGTCGACGGGCTCGACCGCCTGCTGGCCGCCGAGGCGGACGCGGCGGACGCCGACCCGGGCGCCGTCGCCGACGACTGAGCGCGCCGGCGTCTGACGAGGTTTTTATTTGAGGGCGGCCGAACGTTGGGTGTGAGCGTCGTCGTCGCGATCAAGCCCTCGGCCCGCAAGCGGAACGCGAAGGTGGGACGGCTCGTCTTCGAGGATGGCCCCCGCCACGCCTTCGAGAGCCGCGCGGCCGCCGAGCGGTGGGCCGACGACCTGTCGGCCGGCGACGGCCACGTTTGGGTGGCGAGCGCGCACCCCCGCGACGACGGCGACGCGGACTGCTACCTCGTCTCCCGAGCGACGAACGCGAAACTGGAGGCCGCCTACGACAAGCGCCGCCGGCGGCTCAGGGGCGACACGGGCTCCGAGCAGGAGTCGCTCGGCGGCGAGCCGTAAGAGCGGGGTTCGGGGCGACCGCGGCGGCTACGACGACTTCTCTCCCGGCGCTGGCTCGGACTCGGCGCCCGACTGCGGGTCGGGGTCGGCGTCCGGTCCGGACCCGCGCGCGTCCATCATGTCCGCGGCGCGGGTCGCCCAGCCCGAGTAGCGGAACCCGGCGACGACGACGAGCGCCATCCACGCGTAGGCCGCGGAGACGCCAACGTACGCGCCCGTCGGCCCGAGTCCGAGCGTGCGCCCGAGCAACCACGAGAGCCCGAGGAAGAGGCCGAACATCGCCGAGAGGCGCGCGACGAGCGGGATCCGCGTCTCGCTCGCGCCCTGGAGCGACCCGGAGAGCGCGGAGAAGCAGGCGAGGGCGGCCCCGGCGACCCCGTACACCCGCGCGAAGTCGACCGCCGAGGCGACCGTCGCCGCGTCGTCGGTGAACACCGGGACGATCCGTGGCGCGGCGACGACGAGCCCGACGCCAATCGTCCCGACCGTGAGCACGCCGAGCCCGGCGACCGCCCACCCGTTGAACCGCGCGGCCTCCGGGTCGCCCTCGCCGAGCGCCTGCCCGACGAGCACCGACGCCGCGACGTTGTAGCCGCGCGAGAGCGGGCCGGTCACCTGCTGGTAGACCCGGCGGCCGATCTGGAAGCCGGCGTTGATCGTTTCGCCGAAGCCCAGGAGGAGCGCGTTGAACGGGAATTCCGCGATCTCGGAGCCGAACCCCTCCAGCACCCGCGGGGTGCTCACGACGAGGAGCTGCTTTGCGATGGTGAGATCGCGCGGCCACGCGAAGTCGGCGTCGGTCCACGACCCCCAGATGGCGAAACAGAGCAGCCCGGCCGTGAGCACGTTCGCGCCCGCGGTGGCGAGGCCGACGCCGAGGACCTCCAGCCGCGGGAGGCCGAACAGCCCCAGCCCGAGGACGGCAGAGCCGACGATGTTGACCGAGTTGGCGGCGATGTTGACGTACATCGGCGTGCGGGTGTCGCCGGTCCCCTGGAGCGCGCGGGCGCCGACGAGGGCGACGTGCCTCGCTGGGGCGGTCGCGAAGACGACCGCGAGGTACGTCGAGCCGAGGTCGACGACCGCGGGCGAGGTGCGCTCGCCGACGAGGCGGCCGAACACGTCGATCGCGAGCTCGCCGAAGAAGAACCCGAAGAGGACGAACGGGATCCCGGCGAGCGCGCCGAGCAGGATCGCCTGCGTCACCGCCTCGTCGCGGTTCTCCGCGGCGCCCGCGCCGGTGTCCTGCGATGAGAGCGCGATGGCGCCGCCGCCGAGGCCGAGCCCGATCCGCAGCGGGAACCGGGCGTACAGGTCCGCGAGCCCGATCGCGACGACCGCGGCCGGCGAGAACAGCGCGGTGACGAGGATGTCGGTCGTCCGCATCGCGGTGCGGAACGTCTGCTCGGCCATCACGGGCCACGCGAGCGAGAACACGCGCTTCCAGACGCGCCGCAGCCGCGGGAAGTCCATCTGTCGCCCTCGACGGTCGCCCGGGGTATTGATATACCGAAGCCGGTCGGCGTCGCCGGGACCCGACGCGGCGGGGAGCGACGGGTCCTCCCGCCCCGACTGACCGCATCGCCCCGAACGCGCCCGAACGTTGAAATCCGCGAGCGACCCACGGACCCCATGGACGTCTTCGTGTACGGCACGCTGACCGAGCCAGAGGCCGTCGCCGAGGTGGCGGACTCGTTCGTCTTCGTCGGTCCCGCGACGCTCACCGGCCTCCGGCTGGTGGAGGGGCGGTACCCGACGCTCGCGCCGGGCGGCGAGACCGCGGGGCGGCTCCTCCGGACGGAGGAGATCGACGCGCTCGATGCGTACGAGGACGTCGACGGCGGCCTGTACGTCCGCGAGACCGTGCCGCTCGACGCGCCGGCTGACTACCCGGAGGCCGCCGCGGTGTACGTCGGCGACCCCGACCGCCTCAACGCGGACGTGACGTGGCCGGGGACCGGACCGTTCGGCGGACGAGTGCGATCGGTACTCGACGACCGCGACGTGCGGGTTCGGCTGACCCCCCGAGATCCCGTCTGACAGAGCGATGACGGCCGCGCTGTCGTGCGGTTTCACTTTTACTCCGGTAGCCGCACCTTTTTGTATTCCCGTCGCCTCATTTTACTCGCACGTCACACGCGTGCATTCCCCCCTTATCACCCGCGAGCCTGTCGCTCGTCGATCCGTATCGGCGCGGCGGCCGCGACCGCCGTCGCTCCCGAGCGCTCGCGCCCGACCGGAACCGATTAGCGGGCGGCGCGGCGACGGGGTGGTATGCTCAGTCTCGCCGATATCCGCGAGGCCCGCGAGCGGGTCTCGGACGTCGCCCGGCACACGCCGTTGGAGCGGTCGCGGTCCTTCTCCGAGATGAGCGGCGCGGACCTCCACCTCAAGCTGGAGAACTTCCAGCGCACCGGCGCGTTCAAGATCCGCGGCGCGATGAACCGGATCCAGACGCTCTCGGAGACGGAGCGCGAGGCCGGCGTCGTCACCGCGAGCGCCGGCAACCACGCGCAGGGCGTGGCGCTGGCGGCCAGCCGCGCGGGCGTCGACGCCACCGTCGTGATGCCGAAGTTCGCGCCCGTCTCGAAGGTGAAGGCCACCCGCGGGTACGGCGCGAGCGTCCGACTGGAGGGCGTCGACTACGACGAGGCGCAGACGTACGCGCACCAGTTAGAGCGCGACGAGGGCCGGACCTACGTCCACGCGTTCGACGACCCGGTCGTGATGGCCGGGCAGGGGACGCTCGGCCTAGAGATCGTCGACGACTGCCCCGACCTCGACACTGTGGTCGTCCCGATCGGCGGCGGCGGGCTGATCTCGGGCGTCGCGGTCGCGATCAAGGAACAGCTCCCCGACGTGCGCGTCGTCGGCGTTCAGGCCGAGGGCGCGGCGTCGGCTGCGAAGTCGCTGGAGGCGGGCGAGGTCACCGAGATCGACAGCGTCGACACGATCGCCGACGGGATCGCGACGCGGTCGGTCGGCGACCGGACCCTCGAGATCATGGAAGAGTACGTCGACGAGGTCGTCACCGTCGACGACCGCGAGATCGCCTTGGCGCTCACGCTCCTCTTGGAGCGCGCGAAGACGCTCGTCGAGGGCGCCGGCGCGGTCGCGCTCGCCGCGGTGCTCTCGGAGGCGTTCGAGTACGACGACGGCGAGACGGTCGTGGCCGCGCTCTGCGGCGGCAATATCGACCTCAACCGCCTCGGCACCGTCGTCCGGCGCGGGCTCGTCCAGATGGGCCGGTACCTCAAGATCACCATCGACCTGAAGGACCGGCCCGGCGAGTTGGAGCGCGTCTCCAGCATCGTCGCGCGCACCGGGGCGAACGTGTACGCGGTCCACCACGACCGCACCTCCCGCGACGTGGCCGTCAACGCGGCCGAACTCGAGCTTGAATTAGAGACCGACGACGCCGAACACGCCGCCGACATCGTCGACGCGCTTGAGGCCGAGGGGTACGACGTGGAGATCCTGTCCTGAGCCGGACGGCGACGGCGACCGTCCGCGGACGGAATCGCGGCGCGTGCCCCCGATCGACCGGGAGTTCGACGGCAGTCCCTCAGTTCACGCCGACGTGTTCGTGCCGTTTGTCGCTGAGTCCGGAGCCGAGGCGCTGCCGCTCACGCTCGCCGAACCGCCGAGAAGCGAGCGGTTTGAGTCGCCCCGCAGCGTCGTGACCGGCTCGCCGTCGTGTTCGACGATCAGGGTCCACGGGTCGTCGCCAGCGGGAATCCGCATCGTGCCGTTGTAGCGGACGGCGCCCGAGCACGACCGGGTCGCGTTCCCCGTCTCCTCGATCGGGACGTCGAGGATGTAGGCCGACTCATTCAGCCGTTCGAACGTCGGGCTGCCGACCGCGTGCGAAGGCCCCGGCAAGGAGACGTTCCTGACGTACGTGATCTCCGTGTTCGCGGCGCCGACGCTCACGGAGGTCGAGCTATTCGCCGAGAAGTCTTCGGGGCAGTGCGCCCCGGCCGAGTCGAAGGCTACCAGCGCCGGCGGATCGCTCGCGTCGCCGAAGAGGCCGCCGACTCCGCCCGGCGCGGCGCCGCCGAGGGCGACGACGCTCCCGGCACCGACCAGTCCCACCAGCACAAGCGCGGCGACGGCTGCTGACAGCCCACGTCGATCCATTTCGTTTCGAACGACTGGAGAGCGGGGTGTAACACCTGCTATGAGTCAAAGAACGACTTGACCTACCGCATCGAGCGCTGGGATTCCTAGAAAGCGGATCGGACGCGCGGTGGACCGCCCGGGATCGCGAACGCCGCTCAGTCGTCGGCGGCCGCGGCGTTGACCTCGCCCTCGTACAGCTCGCCGGCGCGCTCGCGCTCGGAGAGGTACTCGTCGGCGTCGAGCGCCGCCTTCACGCCCATGCCGCCGGCGGTGGCCGCCTGCTGGTAGTGGAAGTCGACCACGTCGCCCGCGCCGAAGAGGCCCTCGACGCCGGTGCGGGTCTGCCCGCCGCCGCGGCCGCCCTCGGTGAGCAGGTAGCCGTCGTCGTCGGTCTCGATGCCGGTCCCCTCGAGGAAGTCCGTGTTCGGCGTGTGGCCGATGGCGTAGAAGACGGCCCCCACGTCGAACTCGTACTCGTCGACCGCGTCGGCGGTCGCGGGGTCGTCGAGCTTCTCCTTGGGGTGGCCGTCGGGGTGCTCGACGAGCGTCACGTGGTCGATGCCGTCCTCGGGGGTGCCGTGGATCTCGGTGAGCTCGGTGTTGAGGAGGAGCTCGATGTCGCCGTCCTCGACCGCGTCCATCGTGCGCTCGATCCACACGTCCTCGGCGCGGAACTCCTCGCGGCGGTGCGCGACGTAGACGGTGTCAGCGAACTTCGTCAGGAAGTTCGCCTCCTCCATCGCGGCGTCGCCGCCGCCGACGACGAGCATGTCCTCGTCGCGGAAGAACGCGCCGTCGCAGGTCGCGCACGTCGAGAGGCCGTACCCCATCAGCTCCTCTTCGCCGGGGACGCCGAGCGTTCGGGCGCTCGCACCGGACGCGGCGATGACGGCGTCAGCGGTGTACACGTCGCCGTCGGAGAGCGCGACGCGGAAGTGGCCCGCGGGCTCCTTCGAGACGTCCTCGATGACGCCGTTGCGCGCCTCCGCGCCGAACTTCTCTGCCTGCTCTTTCATGTCGTTGATCAGGCCCGGCCCGGAGATCCCCTCGGGGAAGCCGGGGTAGTTCTCCACGTCGGTCGTCAGGGTGAGCTGGCCGCCCGGCTCGTCGCCCTCGATGAGCAGCGGGTCGTTGTTCGACCGCGCGGCGTAGATCGCCGCGGAGAGGCCGGAGATACCGGTGCCGGCGATGACGAGTCGGCGGTGGTCGACGATGTCGTCGGTCATTACCCATAGTTGGCCACCGCGTCGTATGTACGTTGCGACCGTTGTGCGATTCCCGCACGACCGCCCCACCGAACCGCCACGGACCCGTTCACCGAACCGCGACGAACACGCTCCGGTCGTCGCCGGGCCCGTAGCCGTCGGCGACGTCGACGGCGCCGAATCCCGCCTCGGCGAGCGCGTCAGCGATCCGCTCGTCCGCGAAGGGCGTCATCCGCCGCCGGTCGGTGAACGGGTCGCCGTCGGGGGTGAACGTCACCGCCCGCCAGTCGAGGCGGCCGTCGTCGGTCGCGACGTGGTGCGCGACGCGGACGTACTCGATCGCCCCGTCGGCGTCGCGGCCGACGTCGAGCCCGGGCCGGTTCCCGTCGGCCGGCAGCGGGGAGTTGTCGAAGACGAGGACCCCGCCCGGTCGGAGGCGGTCGCGGAGCGCGGCGAGCGCGGGGACGAGGTCGTCCGGGGCGAGGTGGTTCACGACGCCGCGGATCGCGACGGCCGCGTCGAACGGCCCGGCGTCGTTCAGGTCCGGCTCCGGGAGGCCGGTTAGACGGAGGTCGACCGCGCCGCGGCCGTCGGTGGCTGACGCGGCGTCGGTCGCGGATACAGCGGCGCACTTCTCCCGCGCGACCGCGAGCATCCCCCCGTGGACGTCGATCGCAGTCACGTCGATCCCGCGGGCCGCGAACCGGCGCGTGTGCTCGCCGGTGCCGCAGCCGACCTCCAACAGACGCTCCGGGTCGACGCCGCGGTCGGCGAGCGCGTCGCTGACGAAGTCGACGTCGCGGTCGTACGCCCAGTCGGACTGGATCGCGTCGTACAGCCGCGGCCGCTCGTCGTAGAGTCCGTCGGGCACGCCGGGCGGATCGGCGGCGAGAAATGAGTGTCTTCCCCAAGTGTGCGACGCGTTCGCAGCCTCAGTCGGTCAAGAACTCCGGCGGGAGCCCGGTCGGCTGGGCCGGGGCGTCGTCGAGCGCCTCGAAGAACCGCCCGGCGACGAACGCCTCGACGACGTCCGGCAGCGACTCCGACTCGGAGACCTCGCTGAGTATCCCGAGCGGGACCTGCGCGCCGGCCATGGCGGCGTGGCCGCCGGCCGACCCGACGGGGTCGAGCGCGTCGCGCAGCAGTTCGCCCGCGTCGAGGTCGGCGCCGCGAGCGCGGGCGGAGCCGTAGATCACGTCGTCCATGTAGCCGTAGACGAACGTCACCGTCACGCCGTCGAGGTCGAGGAGCCGCTCGGCGGCCTGCGCGAGGGCGTCGCGGTCCGTGATCTCGCCGACGCAGGAGGCGGCGACCGACCCGCGCACGTCGCGGTTCTCGATGGCGGCGGCGAGGACGCGCAGCGTCTCCGGGCTCACGCTCGGGCTCTCGACGCGCTCGAGCGTCGACTCGTCGGCGTGCGCGAGCAGGTCGGCCGCCGCCTCGAAGTCGTCGATGGCGGTCGCGCGCGTGAAGTCCTTCGTGTCGATCCGGATCCCGTACAGGAGCGCCGTCGCGAGCTCGCGGTCCGGCGCGATCCCGTACCGCGAGAGGTACTCTGCGATTAGCGTGCTCGCCGCGCCGACCGCGGGCCGGATGTCGGCGAACGACCCCGTGACCGGCCCCCGCGGCGGGTGGTGGTCGACGACGACGTCCACCGGGTGGTCCTCGGGGAGGCTGTCGTTGATCCCCGCCCGCGAGTGGTCGACCAAGGCAATCCCCGCGTACTCGTCGAGGTCGATGTCGTCGAACGAACGAAGGCCGATGTCGAGGAGGTTCACCAGCGCGCGGTTCTCCTGGTGAGCGATCTCGCCGCCGTAGCACGCGTCCGCCTCGACGCCGATCGACGCGGCGATCCGCGCGAGGCCGATCGCGCTCGCGATGGCGTCCGGGTCGGGGTTGTCGTGCGCGACGACCAGCAGCGGCCCGGAGAGCCCCCGCAGCGTCGCGAGCAGCCGAGCCGGCTTCTCGCCGCCCTCGTCGCCGAGGGGCGCCTCCGCGCCGTCCTCGGACCCCTCTTCGACGCCGGGCTCTCCGTCGAGCCCGACCGCCTCGAAAACGCGGTCGGCGACCGCCGCCGCGGGGTCGACCACGCGGTCGGCGACCGCCGCGACCGCCGTCCGCTGCTCGTCGGTCGGCGTCGTCCCGAGGTGCGCGACGATCATCGCGTCCGGGTACGCCGCCCGGGCTGCGCGCGCGGCGGCGACGTTTCGCGCGGGATCGTCGCTCGCGACCAGCACGACCGCGGCGCTGTCGGGATAGGTCGCGGGGTCGGTCGGGTCGGCCTCAACGGTGGCGACGTTGCGGTCGCGCAGCGTCGACACCCAGCCGGTGTCGTCGGTGACCGCCACCAGGTCATCGCGCGCGCCGCCCTCGTCGCGGGTGTGTTCGACGAGCGCGTTCCCGACCGCGCTACAGCCGAGCAGCAGGCGTCGGGTCATACCGGCGCGAGGGCATCCCGAGCCAAAACGCTGCCGTCGGCGCGGCGCGGGGTCGCGGCCGGCCCGGGCGGGCACCGATCCCGGGTCACTCCGCGTCCCCCTCGTCGCGGAGCGCGCCGTTCACCGCCGCGGCGACGTCGACCGCCGCGCGGTTCTCGGCGACGTCGTGGACCCGGACGATGTCGGCGCCGCGGTCGGCGGCGAGCGCGGACCCCGCGACCGTCGCGTGCTCGCGGTCGTCGGCCTCGCGCCCGACCGCGCCATACAGCGACTTGTGGGAGTGACCGACGAGGACCGGACAGCCGAGCGCCGCGAACTCGCCACAGCGCGCGAGCAGTTCGAAGTCCTCAGCCGGCGACTTGCCGAAGCCGAGCCCGGGGTCGACGATGACGCGGTCGCGGTCGATGCCCGCCGTGTTGGCCATCGCGAGGCGCTCGCGCAGCGCGTCGACGACCTCGCCGACCACGTCGTCGTACTCGGGGTCGGCGTCCGGGTCGACCGGCGCGTCGAGGCTGTGCATCACGATCACCGGGCAGTCGGCGTCCGCGACGACCGACCGCATCTCGGGGTCCTCCAACCCCGTCACGTCGTTGATGATGTCCGCGCCGGCGTCGAGGGCCGCCTCGGCGACCGCGGACTTCCGGGTGTCGACCGAGACCAGCACGTCGCCGGAGCCGACCGCCGGCACGGACTGGATCGCCTCGATCGTCGGGACGACCCGCTCGATCTCCTCCTCGACCGGGACCGGGTCCGCGCCCGGTCGGGTCGACTCGCCGCCGACATCGACGATGTCGACCCCCGCGTCGACCATCCGTTCGACGCCCGCCACCGCGTCGGCGAGGTCGGCGTGCCGCCCGCCGTCGTGGAAGGAGTCCGGCGTGACGTTGAGCACGCCCATCACGGCGGTCCGGTCGCTCCACGGGAACTCAGGGGCGGGCGCGTCGTCCGCGGATTCCGGACCACCGTCCGGCGCTTCGACCCCGGCGGCCGCGGCGAGGTCGGCCGCCACGCCTCCGAGTCCGCCGCCATCGCTCGCGGCGAGCCGGTCGACGAGCGCGCGGAACTCGGCGACCGTCCCCGCGACGGTGACGGGGACGTGCTCGCCCCCGGCGCCGCGATCCTCGCCGGCGCCGAGTCCACCGAGCGCTGCGTCGCCGCCGACGGCACGGGCCGCGGCCGCGACGCGCTCGGCTCGGTCGCCGCGCAGTCTGAGCGTGAGCGTCCGGTGGTCGACACCGTCGCGGTGCGCCGCGACTCCCTCAGGCGGGACGCCGGCCGTGTTCAGCGCGTGGGCCGCGCCGGCGGGTCCGCGGACCGTCCGCTCCCGGACCGTCCGCATCTGTGCCGCCCGGGCCTCCGCGACCGCGAACAGCGAGCCGACGAGCAGCACGCAGTCGTCCCCGTCGGCGCGTTCGACCGCCACCGCGAGCGCGTCCGCCACGTCGTCGCCGGCGGTGACCCGGTCGATCCCGGCCGTCCGGAGCGCGGCCGCGAGGACGGCTGGGTCCTCGGCGCGGTCGATGGCGGGGCGGCAGGTGACCGCCGTCGCCGCGTCCGGCAGCGCCGCCGCGGTCTCGGCGTGGTCCTTGTCGTGCATCGCCGCGTACACGAGGTGGAGGTCGTCGTAGTCGTACTCGGCGAGCGTCGAAGCGAGCGTGCGGGCGGCGGCGGGGTTGTGCGCGCCGTCCAGCACGGTGAGCGGCGCGGTGTCGATCACCTCGAACCGCCCGGGCCACGTCGCCCGGGCGAAGCCGTCGCGCACGGCGCGGTCGGGGAGGTCCACTCCCAGCGCCGCCGCGGTCCGATCCGCGACGCCGACCGCGAGCGCCGCGTTCGCCGCCTGATGGCGGCCGACGAGCGGGATCCGGTAGGTCCCCTCGCGCTCGCCGGCGAGCGCGACCTCGGCGTCGGTGGCGCTGACCCGCCCCTCGTAGGTCGCCGCGAACGCCGGCGGGTCGGCGGGGTCGGCGTCGCGTTCGTCGCCCTCGTCGAGTTCGCCCTCGCTCCCCTGGCCGTCGCTCTTCTCGTCGGCTTCGTCGTTCGCCCCGTCGTCGCCGGTCACCCGCGTTACCGGCGCGCCCGCCTCGCCGGCGACCTCGCGGACCACGTCGAACGCCTCGCCCTCGCAGGCGGTGACGAGCGGCGCGTCCGGGCGGGCGATCCGGGCCTTCGTGCGGGCGATCTCGGCGATCGTGTCGCCGAGGACCGCGGTGTGTTCGAGCGAGACGTTCGTCACGGCGGTCGCGACCGGGTCGACCGCGCTGGTCGCGTCGTACTCGCCGCCCAAGCCGACCTCCAAGACGGCCACGTCGACGTCGCGCCGGGCGAACTCCTGGACCGCCATCGCCGTGACGACCTCGAAGAACGTGAGCGGCTCGCCGTCGGCGGCCCGGTCGATCAGCCACGGGCGTACCTCGGCGACGAAGTCGGCGATCGCCGACTCGGTCATCTGCCGGCCGTCGACGCGGACGCGCTCGGCGAGCGCGGAGAGGTGCGGCGAGGTGTACAGCCCCACCGAGAGCCCCGCCTCCCGGAGGACCGACTCGGTCAGCCGCGCCGCGCTGCCCTTCCCGTTCGAGCCGGCGATCTGGACGAACGGAACGTCCGCCTGCGGGTCCCCGAGGTGCGCGAGCAGCGCCTCCACCCGCTCCGTGCCGGGCTTGACCGAGAAGCGGCGGAGGTCGAAGAGGAACGCCGCCGCCTCGTGGTAGTACATGTCCTGTGAGTCGGCGGCGCGTCGCTTAGGCGTAACGGACCGGACCGGGGGAACGGTCGCGGCGACCGCGGCCGCGCCGGCGGAGCCGACGCGCCCCGCGTCGACGGAAAAGTAACCCTTACGCGCGCGGCGGCCGCAGTCGGTGACATGGACGAGACAGCGACCGCCGACGCGGCACCCGGGGGGACGGCCCCCGCCGGGTCCGCGGCCGACCCCGTGGTCGCGGGGGAGGGGGTCCGGAAGGAGTACGGCGACGTCGTCGCGCTCGACGGCGTCGACCTCGACGTCGCGGCCGGCGAGGTGTTCGGGCTCATCGGGCCGAACGGCGCGGGCAAGACGACGCTGGTGCGCGCGCTCACGGGGACCACCGAGGCGGCGGGCGACCTGCGCGTCTTCGGCGCGCCGCCGACGGCCGTCGAGCCGTCCCGGATCGGGCTGCTCCCGCAGTCGTTCGACCCGCCCGCGCGGCTCACGGCCCGGGAGCTGGTCGATTACTACGGCGGGCTCTACGACGAGGCCCGCGACACCGAGGCCGTCCTCGACGACGTGGGGATGGCCGACGACGCCGACGCATGGTACGAGACGCTCTCCGGCGGGCAACAGCGCCGGACCTGCGTCGCGACCGCCGTCGTCAACGATCCTGACCTCCTCTTCCTCGACGAGCCGACGACGGGGATCGACCCGGCCGGCCGCCGGGCGATCCACCGGCTGATCGAGCGGCTCGCGGCGGGCGGGACGACCGTCTTCCTCACGAGCCACGCGATGGACGAGGTCGAGCGGCTCGCGGACCGGGTCGCGCTGCTCCGCGACGGGCGGGTCGTTGCGAGCGGCGCCCCCGACCGCCTCGTCGCCCAGCACGGCGGCGCGCCCCGCCTCGACGCCGACACCGCGGCGGCGACGACCGAGGAGACCGTCGAGCGCGTCGCGACCGGCGTCCGCGAGCGCCTCGGCGACGGCCCGACCGTCGAGGCGACCGACGGCGGGCTCCGGGTCCGCGGCGTCCGCCCGGAGGCGATCGGCGACGCGGTCGACGCGCTCGACGCCGCCGGCGTCGCGTTCGACTCGCTCTCGTGGTCCGAGCCGTCGCTGGAGGACGTGTACCTGCGACTCACCGGCGAGGAGTACGCCCGGCGGGGCGGCGAGCGGGCGGCGGCCGAGGCCGTCGCCGACGGGGGCGACCGATGAGCCGCCTCGGGCGGATCCGGACGGAGGCGGTCGCTGCGGCGCGCTCGTTCACGCGCCGTCGGACGGCGGTGTTCTTCACCTTCTTCTTCCCGGTCATCCTCGTCGTCATCTTCGGCGCGCTGGTGCGGACGCAGCCTACCGGCGGCGGCCTCTTCGCCGAGCCCGCGGGCTACTACATCCCCGGCTACCTCGCGGTCGTCGTCCTGTTCACGCCGCTGTCGCGCGTCGGCTCCGAGATCGCGCGCCACCGCGACGGCGGGCGGTTCGAGAAGCTGGCGACGACGCCCCTGTCGCGCGCCGAGTGGCTGCTCGCGCACACGCTCGTCAACGTCGGGATCATCGGCGCGGCGAGCCTGCTCATCCTCGGGCTCGTGCTGGCGGTGACCGACGCGACGCTGATCGTCTCGCCCGCGCTGGCCGTCCTGCCGGTGTTCGTCGCGGTCGCGGTCGCGCTGTTCTGCGGGCTCGGGGCCGTCCTCGGCGCGGTCGCCGACTCGCAGGACGGCGTGATCGCCGCGAGCAACACGGTGGCGCTCCCCCTCCTCTTCCTCTCCGAGACGTTCGTCACCCCGTCGCTGCTGCCGGAGTGGTTCCGGCCCGCGGTCGCCGCCTCGCCGCTGACGTACTTCGCCCGGGGGACCCGGGCGATCACCTTCGAGGGCGGCGCGTGGACCGGCGACCTGCTGGTGTTGACCGCGCTCGCGGCCACCTTCCTCGCGGTCGGCGCGTACGCGGTCCCGCGGACGGAGTGAGAGCGCCGCGACGAGACGTCGTCGCTGCGCCGTGTCGGAACCGTTCATTTATCTTCGCAGCCCGCGTTCAGAGGAGACGAGAGGCAAAGCGTTGACGACCGTTCACTTCACCTGTCCGGACTGCGAGCAGACCATCGAGGTCAACGACGCGATGCGCGAGACGATCCTCGACGCCGGCTGCCCGGTGTGTACCGCGACCGCGACCGAGGAGCACTTCGCCGTGGCGTGCGAGTGACCGTCTCGACGCCCGCGAGCACCACGACTCCCGAGTGACCCCTTCGACCGCCCGGTGACCGTCGCGACTCCCGAGTGACCCCCGCCACCGCCGCCGAACTCGGGACGATCGAGACGCGTTTACACACCGCATCCGGTTGGTGTAGGTTTTTGCGTCGACCGCGACTACCGTGCGACGATGACGCCCGAGCTCGACGAGATCGACCTGGGAACCGTGCCGCTCGGCCGAACCGGCCTGCGGACGAGCGA
Organism: Halorubrum miltondacostae; assembly: GCF_041379815.1. Lineage (NCBI taxonomy): Archaea > Methanobacteriati > Methanobacteriota > Halobacteria > Halobacteriales > Haloferacaceae > Halorubrum > Halorubrum miltondacostae. The sequence continues at coordinate 250,399 of NZ_JBEDNY010000002.1, read as the reverse complement.
ACTCCAGTTCGGCACGTGGCGGTTCGGCCGCGTGACCGAGGCGGGGAACGTGGAGATCGACGAGGAGCGCGCCCACGAGCTGCTCGACGCCTACGAGACCGCCGGCGGTCGCTACATCGACACCGCCGACGTGTACGGCGGCGGCGACTGCGAGCGCTGGATCGGCGACTGGCTCGCCGAGCGCGACCGGGAGCGCTACACGATCGCCTCGAAGGTGTACTGGCAGATCCGCGACGGCGACCCGAACAGCCGCGGCACGAACCGCAAGAACGTCCGCCACCGCGTCGACGCCCTCCTCGACCGGCTCGACGCCGACTACATCGACGTCCTCTACATCCACCGCTGGGACGACGAGACGCCCGCCCGCGAGCTGATGAAGACGCTCAACGGGCTCGTCGAGTCCGGGAAGGTCCACTACCTCGGCGCCTCCACGATGCGCCCGAACGCCTGGAAGGTCGCCCGCGCCAATGCGATCGCGCGCAGCGAGGGGTGGGAGCCGTTCAAAGTGCTCCAGCCGCGCTACAACCTCGTCGACCGCGAGATCGAGGGGGACTACCTCGAGTTCGCGCGCCAGCGGGACGTCGCCGTCTCCCCGTGGAGCCCGCTCGGCCAGGGGTTCCTGACCGGGAAGTACGACCGCGACGCCGACCTGCCCGACGACTCGAAGGCGGCCGAGTCGAGCCGCTTCCAGGAGGCGTACCTCACCGAGGAGAACTTCGACGTCCACGACGAGCTCGACGCGGTCGCCGACGAGGTCGGCGCGTCGCCCGCGCAGACCGCGCTCGCGTGGCTCGCGCACCGCGACGGCGTCACCGCGCCCATCGTCGGCGCGCGGACCGTCGACCAACTGCGCGAGAACCTCGCGGCCGCGACGATCGACCTGTCGGACGAGCAGGTCGACCGGCTGACGGCCGCCAAGCCCGGGCCGTACGACCAACTGTAAAATCAGCTCCGCGGCGCGGCCTACCGCTCCGCGCAGTACTCGACGAAGTTCCGCAGGATCTTCAGCCCCGTCTCGCCGCTCTTCTCGGGGTGGAACTGCGTGCCGAACACGTTGCCGGCCTCGTTGGCGACGACCGCCGGGAAGTCGACCCCGTAGTCCGCGGTGGCGACGACCGCGTCCGCGTCGTCCGGCTCGGCGTAGTAGGAGTGGACGAAGTAGGCGTACTCCCCGTCGACGCCCTCGACGAGCGGGTGGTCCCGCGCGACGTCGAGCTCGTTCCACCCCATGTGCGGCACCTTCTGGTCCACCTCGAAGCGGACGTTGGTGCCGGGGACCAGGTCGAGGCCCGTCACCTCGCCCTCGCCCTCGTGGTCCGCCTCCTCGCTCGTCGTGAGGAGCATCTGCATCCCGAGGCAGATGCCGAAGAGCGGGCGGCCGGCCGCGGCGTGGTCGGTCAGCGCCTCGCGGAGCGGCCCGGCGTTCTCCATCCCCTCGCGGAACGCGCCGACGCCCGGGAGGACGACGCCGTCGGCGGCGGCGAACGCCTCGGGGTCGTCGGTGGTCTCCACGGACGCGCCCGCGCGCTCCAACCCGCGGGTGGCGGACCGGAGGTTCCCGAGCCCGTAGTCGACGAGCGCGACGGACACCTCGCCGTCCGGTGGTGATTCGTCCATGGTTCCGGTTCACGACCGACGTGGAAGACAGTTTCCATCCGGCACCCGTTACATAGCGGTATAGATTTCTGTATATCTGATAACAGCAACACTTTTGAAACGCCAGTAAAACCCACCAATTGGACACCTCATGGCGCAACGACGCAAATTCCTCAAAATCGCGGGCGCGGCAAGTATCGTTGGACTCGCAGGCTGTAGTGGCGGCGGCGACGGGTCCGACGGCTCCGGCGACGGTTCTGACGGCTCCGACGGCTCCGACGGGGTGGACGGCGACGACGGGTCCGACGGCTCCGGCGACTCGCAGATGTCCTTCGGCGGCGACGGGGCGGTCGACGCCGGCATCTCGCCGTCGGTCCCGCAGGAGGACCTCGAGGTACAGTACTCCCCGATGCTCGACCACGTCGGGAGCTACCTACAAGAGAACTACGACGTCCCCGACGGGCTCTCGGTCGAGGGGAACGTCGGGAGCAACTACAGCGCGGTCATCCAGTCGCTCGGACAGGGGACGACCGACTTCGCCGAGACCGGACCGTTCGCGGCCGCGCTCGGCGTGAAGACGGGCAACGCGGAGATCATCCTCCAGCGGTTCGGCTACGGCGGCTGGACCTACAAGAGCATCATCGCGACGCCGAACGACAGCGACATCACGGAGCTGTCCGACCTCTCCGGGAAGACGGTCGCGTTCTCCGACCGCCTCTCGACCAGCGGGGCGCTGTACCCGCTGTACAGCATGTCGAGCCAGGGCGACCTCAACGTCGGGGAGCTCCCCGAGGGCGACGGCTCGCAGGCAGAGTTCGAGGCCCGCTTCGCCGGCGGTCACGTCGGGTCGTACACGCTGCTCGAACAGGGGCAGGTCGACGCCGCCGCGATGGGCGGGTTCGTCCGCGACACGAAGACCGGCCCGACCCCCGAGGCCTGGCAGGAGGTCGCGACCACGCTCCACGAGGACGAGGGACTCCCGCGCGCGCCGATAGTCGTCTCGCCCGAGCTGAGCGACGAGGCCAAGAGCGCGGTTCAGGAGGCCTTCCTCGAGGCGCCCGACAGCATCTTCTACGGCGCGGACGGCGAGTCCGGCACCGACGACGACCTCTGGTTCAGCAAGGTCCGCGAGGCGAGCCAGGAGGACTACCAGTCCGTCATCGACGTCGCCGACGAGCTCGGCGTCGGCACAGACATCTTCAACTAGTAGGGCTTCACCCGCGATTTCGGATCGTTTTTCACCCGATCCCCCCGCTTTTCAACAACGTCACACCCCATGCCAACGATCGAATTCGAAAACGTCACCAAACGATACGGCGAGGACACCGTCGCGCTCGACGACGTGTCGTTCTCCATCTCGGAGGGGGAGTTCGTCATCCTCCTCGGTCCCTCCGGTGCCGGGAAGTCGACGATGCTCCGCGTGCTCAACGGACTCACACAGCCCACAGAGGGGTCGGTCCGCATCGGCGGCGAGGAGATACAGGGCAACCGGAGCAGCGTCGGCATGGTGTTCCAAGAACACTACCTCATCGAGAGCAAGACGGCGTTCGGCAACGCGCTGTCCGGGGCGCTCTCCCGCAACGGCCTGATCCGGAGCGCGCTCGGCATGCACGCCGAACTGGACAAGACGACGGCGCTCGAAGCCCTCCAGACCGTCGGCCTCTTGGACGAGGCCGGCCAGCGCGCCGAGTCGATGAGCGGGGGACAGAAGCAGCGCGTCGGGATCGCCCGGGCGCTGGTCCAGAACCCCGAGATCGTCCTCGCCGACGAGCCGGTCGCCAGCCTTGACCCGAAGGCCGCCCGCGACGTGATGCGGTACCTGAAGAAGGCCGCGACCGAGCAGGACCTCACCACGATCACCAGCCTCCACCAGGTGAACATCGCCCGCGAGTTCGGCGACCGGTTCCTCGGGATCCGCGACGGCGAGGTGATCTTCGACGGCGACGCCGACGACCTCACCATGGACGAGATGGACCGCATCTACTACGGGAGCGCCCAGGACGGGAACACCGTCCCGACCGGGACGACCAGCGAGGAACTGGGCGAGGCCGACGCGGCCGCCGACGGGGGGCAGGAAGCGTGAGCTCCTCGTCCGACCCCGCGGTCGCCGACCAGTTCCGCACGCTCCAGCGCCTCCGCCGCCTGAAGTACCTGTTGTGGGCCGCGCTCCTCACCGCCGTCCTCGGCGTCACCTACTGGGGGCTCGGGTACATCGGCTTCCAGCCCAACGTCGTCGCCGGGCGCCTCCCCGCAATGTACGAGTTCATCAGAACCGGCTTCTTCCCGCCGGACTTCCAGAACTTCACCATATACACCAAAGACGCGGGTATCACCGGGCTCCAGGCGATCCCGGCGAGCTTCGGCGACGGCGGCGCCCACATCGTCGAGAGCTTCCAGTCCTCGCGGCAGTCGCTCGTGAAGGCGAGCCTCGTGACGCTACTCCTGGGCTTCATGGGTACCGTGTTCGCCTTCCCGTTCGCGCTGATCCTCGGCGTGCTCGGCAGCGAGCGCGTCACCCCCTTCCCGTTCAACTTCATCTTCCGCGGTACCCTCAGCGGGATCCGCGCCATCCCCGCGATCGTCTGGATCTTCCTGTACATCCCCGTCGGCCCGCCGGGACAGGTGACGGCGGTGCTCGCGATCGCGACCGACAGCATCGGGAACCTCGGCCGCCTGTTCACCGACGACCTCGAAGAGATCGAGGAGGGACCGATCGAAGCGATCCGGTCGACCGGCGCGTCGAGCACCCAGACCGTGAGCTTCGGGATGCTCAGTCAGGTGTCGCGCTCCTTCATCGCGTGGACGCTGTACATCCTCGAGATCAACACCCGGATCGCCATCTCGCTCGGCGTCGTCGGCGCCGGCGGACTCGGACTGATGATCCGGAACAGCCAGGACCTCTTCGAGTTCCAGCAGACCGCCGCGGGGCTGGTGATGGTGTTCATCGTCGTCCTCGGCATCGAGCTCATCTCCTCGCGCATCCGCGCCCGGCTCCGGCCGGGCGAACACGAGGGCAAGGGGCTCGTCGAGGCGATCCGCGACCTGTTCGACGCCAAGAAGTGGCTCGGCGTCGGCGACCGCCGCGACTGACCCGGCTCAGAACTCGCCGAGGCGGGACTGCCCGTCTCCGCCGTCTTCTCCCCGCTCGCCGACGCCGCTGAGCTCGGCGGCCCGGCCGATCGTCTCGAAGAACCCGTCGCGCTGACTCCGGTCGTACAGCGTCGCTGCGGGGTGAACGGAGAGCAGCACGCGCCGCGACGCGCCGGCGAGCCGCGCGTCGACCACGTCGCCCGACTCCGACGTGATCGCCACCGAGCGGTCGAGGAGGTGCTCGCTGGGCACCTTCCCGAGGGTCACGATCAGGTCCGGGTCGAGCCGGTCGACCTCGCTCTCGAGGTGGCCGCGACAGTTCGCCAGCTCCTCGGTCGTCGGGTCGCGGTTGTCGGGCGGTCGGCAGCGCACGCAGTTCGTGATCCGCACGTCGGCGCGGGCGAGCCCCGCGTCGCGCAGCGCCTCGTCGAGCACGTCGCCCGAGCGGCCCACGAACGGCTCGCCCTCCTCGTCCTCGGTCGCGCCCGGCCCTTCGCCGACGAACAACAGGTCCGCGTCCGTCGGGCCGACGCCGTCGACGATCCGGCTCCGCGACTCCACCAGCGCCGGGCAGCGCTCGCAGGCTGGGAGCCGGAGGTCCTCGTCGAGCGCGGCCCCGTCGCCGCCGTGTTCGCTCATATGTACCGCTCGGGGCGCGGTCGTCTAAGTAGCGTCGGTCGAACCGGTCCGTCCGCCGAGGCAATTCACTCGCCCGTCGCCGCCTCGCGGTGTGCGCTCGCGGCGAGCGACGCGATCCGGAGCGGCTCGCAGCGACGGAAGCCGTCTCGGGTGAGCCCTTCGACGGCCGCGGCGGCGCGCTTCGGTTCGATGCCGACCGCGCGGACGAAGCGGGGCCGGTTCGAGTCCGGGCCGTCGACCGGGACGCGGGGCGGGAGCGACCGGTACGTCGCGAGCCGGTCGGCGAGCGCTTCGCCGTCGAACGCGTCGCGGAGCGCCGGTTCAAGCCCGGGACTCGCCTCGTAGCTCACGGCGTAGACGGGACGGTCGAGCGCCTCGGAGAGGCGGTCGAGGTCGAGGAGGTTGAACCACGCCGGGGCGACCCCGGCACAGATTACGTGGTGGACGTCCTCGCGGTCGAGCGCGCGCCAGCAGTCGACGGCCGCGTCGGTCGCGTCCGTGCCGCCGACGGTACACCGCGCGAACGCGAAGCCGTCGGGGGTCCCGTCGGCGCGGACGACGGCGCCGGCCGCGTGGCTCGCGTCGCGGGCGTCAGAGAAGGCGATGCCGAGCGCGCGGCTCGGCGGGTTCACTCACGCGTCCTCGGACTTGATCTCCTGGAGCCGGTCGAGGAGCTCGTCGTTCGAGGCCCCGGGCTCGTAGTCGACTGACCCCTCGTGGGTCTCTTGGGCAGCCTGGACGCCGTCGTCGTCGTCGAAGTCCGCGTCCAGGTCCTGACTCTCCTGTTCGGACTCATCGTAGCTGCCGAAGCCCATATGTGTGTGATACTAACAGGGGGTGAGTGATAAATCCACGGCCGGCAGCGGGCCCGAGGGCTGTCGCTGGGGTGCGACTGTACGCTTTTGTCGCTCCGGGCTGGAGTATCCGCATGGATCCGATCACCGTCACCGCGGACGCGGAGGAGTTCACCTGTAACGCGTACCTCGTCGTCGGGGACGAGACGACGCTCGTCGACGCCGGGACGATGCCGGGAGTCGACGGCGTGGTCGCCGACGCACTCGCCGACGCCAGGGTCGACGACCTCGACCGGGTCGTGATCACGCACCAGCACCGCGACCACGTGGGGGAACTCGACGCGGTGGTCGAGCGCTTCGACCCGGAGGTGCTCGCGTACGCCGACCACCCGCACCGCGACGCCGCGCTCGGAGACGGCGACGCGGTCCGCGTCGGCGACGAGGACTGCGAGGTCGTCTACACGCCGGGGCACGCCGACGACCACGTCGCGCTCGTCGGCGACGAGCGGCTCTACTCCGGCGACGTGGTCGTCTACAACGACGGCGCGTTCGACAACGGCTCGTTCGGCCGGACCGACATGGCCGGCCAGTCGCGTGAGCGCCTGATCGAGAGCCTCCACGAGATCCTCGACCGGCTCCCGGACAGCGCGGGGACGATGTTCCCCGGCCACGGTGACGTCTACCGTGCCGCCGACGGCCCGGACACCGTCCGCGAGGTGATCGAGCGCGCGGCCGAGCGCGCCGAGCGGCGCGAGCCAAAGTACCCCGACGACTGAGGGCGGGTCGGGCGCGAGGTACGGGACGATGCGGAGGGAAGGAAGGGAGGAGAGCCGGGAGAGAGAAGAGCACCGCTGGCCGGGGGAAGAGAACGGTCGCGAGAAGGGCCGAACGCGGCCCGGAGTGCGCCGATCAGGCCGCGCGGCGCTCGGTCGCCTTCGGGCGGAGCTTCGTGTAGCCGCACTTGCGGCAGCGCTCGGCCTCGGAGGCGTTGCGGGCGTTACAGCGCATACAGATCTGTCGGTCGAGCATGCGGCGTTCGGCGGCGTCGAATTTAGCCATACCTTTTCTGGGCGTGCGGTGCTGTAAAAGGTTGCGAGACGCCGCGGCTGGCGGTCGCGCGTCCGGGTGACGACTCACCGGCGGAGAAGTGACGCGAAACCGACGGCCGCGAGGAAAGAGCGGTACGAGCGAGACTGAGGTCAGGCGCCCGCTTCCGAGAGGGCGGCCTCAATGTCCTCGCGCTGCGTGACGCCGACGAATCGGTCGACGACGCCGTCGTCGTTCTCGACGATGAGCGTCGGGAGCGAGCGGACCTGGTACTGGTTGGCGACGTCCTGCTCCTCGTCGACGTCGACTTTCTGGAGCTCGAACGCGTCGCCGAGTTCCTCCTGAATCTCCTCTAGGATGGGGTCTTGGGTCTTACACGGGCCACACCACTCGGCGTGGAAGTCCAGCAGTCGAACGGTCATAGTCGGCGTCAACTACCGCCGGCCCGCGCATAAGGGTTTCCCACTCGTGCGTGGGCGCGTTCCAGGCGCCCCGATCCAGACGACGGCACGGGGGCGACGGCGGCCCGACCGGACTATCTCGCGGCGTCGACGCCGGCCGCGGTCCGAGCGGCGAACGAAACGTTTAGAACGTGTCGCCATCCAGTAACTGGCATGAGTGGTTCCAACTCCGGCGGACTGATGTCCAGTGCGGGACTGGTCCGCTACTTCGAGAACGAGGACCGGAACGCCATCGCGATCGACCCCAAGACGGTCCTCGCGTTCTGCGTCCTCTTCGGCGTGTTCGTCCAGATCCTCTCGCTGACGGTCGCGTAACGCCCGCCGTCGCTCCCGTTCTGCCGATGACTTTTCCGTTCGCGTAGCGCGCCCTTTTTCCACGCGCCCGCCCCATCGATCCGTATGAAAGCAGGCGTCATCGCCGTTCAGGGCGACGTGGCCGAACACGCCGCCGCCGTCCGCAACGCCGCGGCCGCCCACGACGAGTCCGCGGAGGTCGTCGAGATCCGAGAGTCCGGGATCGTCCCCGACTGCGACGTTCTCCTGATGCCGGGCGGGGAGTCGACGACCATCTCGCGGCTCATCCAGCAGGAGGGGATCGCGGCGGAGATCCGCGACCACGTCGCGGCCGGGAAGCCGATCCTCGCCACCTGCGCCGGGCTCATCGTCTGCTCGACCGACGCGAAGGACGACCGGGTCGAATCGCTGGGGCTAGTCGACGTCTCCGTCGACCGCAACGCGTTCGGGCGACAGAAGGACTCCTTCGAGGCGAAGATCCCGGTCACCGGCCTTGACGACCCCTTCCACGCCGTGTTCATCCGCGCGCCGGCGATCGACGACGTGGGCGTGGACGTGGAGACGCTCGCGACGGTCGACGGTCGCCCGGTGGCGGTACGCGACGGGCCCGTCGTCGCCACCGCGTTCCACCCGGAGCTCACCGACGACCCGCGGATCCACGACCTGGCCTTCTTCCCCGAGCGGGAGGTGCTCGCGTGAGCGATCCGACGGAGGGGGAGGCGACCCGAGACGAACCGCCCGAGGCCGTCCTCGACGAGCTGTTCGCCACCATCGAGTCGCGGCAAGAGGAGCTTCCCGAGGGGTCGTACACGGCGTCGCTTTTTACCCACGAGAAGGGCGAAAACGCCGTCTTAGAGAAGATCGGCGAGGAGACGACGGAGGCGATCCTCGCGGCGAAAGACGACGATCGCGAGGAGCTCACCGCGGAGAGCGCCGACCTCGTCTACCACTTGCTCGTGCTGTTCGCGATGAAGGACCTCGACATCGACGACCTGCGCGCGGAGCTTCGCGAGCGGTTCTGACCCGCCGCGAAACCCGCGCCGGTCGGGGGCTACCGCTCCCGTTCGAGCTCGCGGTCGATATCGTCGATCTCCTCCGTCTCCAACTCCTCCCCGATGCGCCGCTCGAACTCGGCCTCGCTGATCTGTCCCTCGACGTACTGCTGTCGGAGGCGGTCCTGCCGGCTGGTCCCGGCGTCGACCGAGGTCGACGAGCCCGACCCGATCGAGTCCATCGAGGGCGAGTCGTCGCTCCCCAGGAGCCACGAGCCCGCCTTGTAAGCGACGTAGACGATCCCAGCCAGCACCGCGAGCGAGATGGCCGCGGAGATGACCGTGGATACGAGGGTGACAAGGGCGGAGATCACGCTGATGACGATCCCGACCCCGATTAACACCGCGATCGCGATCGCCGCGTAGTAGAGGGCCTTCTTCCCGTCCATACGCCGGAGTCGGGCGGCCGCCCGCAAATACCTTCTCCCGCGGGCGGCGCCGCGCGGCTCGGCCCGCGCCCGCGGACTTTTATCTGTGGCTCCGAACGTCACGCCCGGAGCCCGCCGTGAGCGACACCGACGCGCCCGGATCAGACGCGCAGACGAAAGCGACCCGCAGAGCGGTGCTCCGGCGCGGCGGGTCGCTCGGGGTCGGGGCGGTCGCGGCGACCGGGGCGACCGCCCTCGCCGGGTGTGGCGGGCGCGGAAGCGGGGGCGACGCAGGAGAGATCGACCCCGCGGGCGACGGTGAGAGCCCTCCGCTCATCGCACACCGCGGCTTCGCGAGCGAACACCCGGAGAACACGGTCGCGGCGATCGAGGCGGCGACCGCCGTCGCCGACCGGATCGAACTCGACGTGCGCCGCTGCGGGACGGGCGAGCTCGTCGCATTCCACGACGCGACGCTGGGGCGAGTGACGGACGCGACCGGGCGCCTCGATCGGACCTCGGCGGCACGGCTCGCGGATCTCTCGGTTGAGGACTCGGGCGAACCCGTGCCGACGCTCGCTCGGGCGCTCGACGCCGTGCCGGCGGACGCGCGGGTTCTCCTCGATTTGAAAGAGCGGGGCGTCGCGGCCGACGCGGTCGCGGCCGGCGCGGCGCGCGAGCACGGGTTCGCCGTCACCGCCGACGACCCCGCGGTGATCGAGGCGGCAACCGCGGCCGACCCGACGGTGTCGACCGTCTACGGCGTCCGCGAGTCCGTCCCGGCGCGGCCCCTCCGACCGCTGATTCCGGGGAGGCGGGGCGGGGCGGGACCCCCGGAGTGGGCGTACCCGCCGCAGGACGTGACGGGGATGGTCGAGACGGCGACCGATCTGGGCTGTGCGGCGGTGTCGCCGCGCTACGAGCTGTGCCTCCGGACCGACCTCGTCTCGCGGGCCGCAGACGCCGGACTACGGGTGCTCCCGTGGACGGTCGCCTCGGCGCGGGAGTACGACGCGGTCGCGGCCGCCGACGTCGACGCCGTCGTGTCGGACGTCTCCCTGACCGACCGAGAGACGTGACAGCCGAGGTGAACGAGCGGCTCGCGGGCGGCAGAAGTGTTATTCGTCCGGCTCTCGTCGCCCAAGCGCATGGATCGTGACGCCGACACCGGCGACGGCGCGAGCGGTGTCGAGCCGGGCGACGCGTTCGACGGGTCGCCCGCGAACCGCGTCGACCGCCGGACGGTACTCGGCGCGCTCGCGGGGGCCGGGAGCGCCGCGGTAGCCGGCTGCTCCGGCTCGGAGCCGAGCGACGCGGCGACGACCGGCCTCGACCCCGACCGGCTCGACGAGCTCGCGGCGCGGTTCGCGCCGACGCTGTACTTCGACGCCGCCGAGCCGTGGTACCCGACCGACCCGCGGCCGTACACGAGCGAGGCGGACGGCGAGACGGTCGTCGACGGGTTCGACGCGTTCAACGGCTACCACGAGCGGTACGAAGCGGCGGGCGAGCCGCCGGACCCGACGGTGTTCTACAACGGGATGCGGTACGAGGACTCCCCGCTGGCGGTCGTCCAGTTCTGGCTCTACTCCGCGTTCGACCAGTTCACCGCGAACTTCCACTGGCACGACTGGGAGGTGCTCCACGTCTTCGTCGACCTCGATTCGGGCGACCCGCAGCTGTACGTCGCCAGCTCGCACTCCCGGAGCGTCCCGAACAACGAGTTCCTCGACCCGGACCCCAAGGTCGTCCCGCGGATCCTCCCGGAGCTCGGCTCGCACTCAAGCACGCTCTCCGTCAACGAGGCGGCCGACAGCTTCCAGCGCGTCGGGGACGAGGGGCTGCTCGCGGACATCACGAACACGACGATAGACACCGTCGAGGACCTGCTGGGGGTCCCGATCGCCTACGGGCTCCCCCGCGACGAGGGGGCGCGCCTCCCCTTCGTGGTCCCCGAGTACGAGGGAGCGGCGATCTACGAGCACTCGGACCTCCCGTCGGTCACCGAGGAGTCGCTAGTCGACGGCGCGCTGACGGTCCGGTCGCTCGACGCCCTCCGGTCGCCGCCGACCGACCTCCCGCTCCGCGAGACGGGGGTCGCCTTCCGGCACGCCGAGCGTCCGGCCGACGGCGACGACGCCGCGCTCGCCGACGAGGTCGCCGAGTCGGTCGTCGAGTACGAGCTGGTGGAGAGCACCGAGCTGGAGAATATCGCGGCGTTCACCGGCCCGCAGCTCAGCTTCGAGTTCGCGGTGCCCCAGGCCGTCGAGGACGCCGTCGCGAGCCACATCACGACCACCGGCGTCCCGTGGGAACAGCCGCGCTACGAGAACCCCGCGCTCGACATCACCGCCGGGAACCACCGGTCGGAGATGGCGGAACGGTACGACGCGATCGCCGATGACCCGTCGTTCGCCGACGACGCGGCCGGCGGGCTCGACGCCGTCGTCACCCGGGTCACGACGGCGACCGAGACCGACGAGGCCCCCGACGGCGAGGGGCTGACGACGACCGAGTCGATCGTCGAGTCGGTCGCGCTGATCGAGAGCGACCCCGAGGCGGTGCCGACGTTCGCTGGCGGTGTCGCGGTTGCGAACGACATCCCGGAGGGAGACCACCGGTTCACGGTCAACGCCGCCGGTCAGGCGCCCCACAGCGAGCGCCTGGCCGTCTCCGCGGAGGAATCGGTGACGACCGCCGGCGTCGAGGGCGAGATCCCGCTCGTCGCGCGCGAGAACGCGCGGAAGGTCGAGCTCTCCGACGAGGACAGCGACGTCGACCTGACCCGGACCGCGATCGAGGACGACTTCGCCGGGCGGATCTACGACTCCGCGATCGACGGCAGCGACGCGGCCTACGTCCACGCCGGCGGCGCGTACACGACGGAGGTCCGCGACGCCGACGACGAGGTCGGCGCGTACCGCGTCAACCCCGATCCGCCGGGAGCGGGGGACGGCGACGACGGGGGCGACGACTCGGATTCGGACGCCGGCGGCGGCGACCCGATCCGGATCGAGCGCCCGGAGACCGGGGCGGCCCCGCTCGCCGGCTACGTCGCCGACGTGACTGAGGAGACGCGCGCGGCGGTCGCGGCCGCGGCGGCCGACGGCGATGGTGGTGACGACGGCGACGGGGACGACGGCGGTGGCGGAAGCGGAGGCGGCGGCAGCGACGGAAGCTCCGACGGCGGCCCGTCGAACGCGGTCGAGGGGCTCGAACAGGCGCTGGCCGCCGCGGTCGACGCCGCGGAGCGGGCCGAGGAACGCGCCCGCGAGGGGGACGCCGAGGGGACGGAGCGCCAGTTGGCGAACGTGCTCGACTGGATCGCTCGGATCGAAGAGCGGCTCGCGGCCGCGCGAGAAGGGCTCCCGCCCGGGCTCGCGAACGCGACCGGAAAGCGGGTCGAGCAGGCGACGAAGCGGGTCGAACAGGCCCGGAACGCCGGGAAGCTGTAGACGGCCGGAGTCAGGGGGGTGACACGCTCGCCGCCCGCGAGGCGGTGTGGCACGGCCCACCACTGGATGGAAAGCTATACGACGCCGAACCGACCACGAGTATATAAGCAGATGTCTCAGGAGGGATACGACCACGCGACGGTCGAAGAACGCTGGCAGGAGGCGTGGGACGACGCCGACGTGTACCACGTCCCGGACGACGCGGACGACCCGACGTACGTCCTCGGCATGTACCCGTACCCGTCCGGGAAGCTCCACATGGGCCACGTCCGCAACTACACGATCACGGACGCGTACGCCCGCTACCGGCGGATGCGCGGCGACGACGTGCTCCACCCGATGGGGTGGGACGCGTTCGGCCTACCCGCCGAGAACGCCGCGAAGGAGCGCGACACCAATCCCCGAGACTGGACGTTCGACTGCATCGACACGATGCGAGGGCAAATGAAGTCGATGGGGTTCGGCTACGACTGGGACCGCGAGGTCACCACCTGTACGCCCGACTACTACCGGTGGAACCAGTGGCTGTTCGGCCGCTTCCACGACGCCGGCCTCGTCGAGCGCCGCGACGCCGAGGTGAACTGGTGTCCCTCCTGTGAGACCGTCCTCGCCGACGAGCAGGTCGAGGGCGACGCGGAGCTGTGCTGGCGCTGTGACACCCCCGTCGGGACCCGCGAGCTGGACCAGTGGTTCCTGAAGATAACCGAGTACGCCGACGAGCTGCTGGAGGCCATCGACGACCTGGAGGGGTGGCCCGACTCCGTCCGGCAGATGCAGCGCAACTGGATCGGCCGGCAGTACGGCAGCGAGGTCGACTTCCGGATCGACGGGTACGGAGACGTCACGGCGTTCACGACTCGGATCGACACGATCTACGGCGCGACGTTCTTCGCGATCGCCCCCGACCACCCGATCGCCGAGGAACTGGCCGAGGAGGACGCCGACGTCCGGCGCTTCGTCGAGGAGGAGGCCGACCCCGACGGTGACGAGCCGAACGGCGTCGAGACCGGGCTGACCGCGACCAACCCAGCCACCGGCGAGGAGATCCCGGTGTACGTCGCCGACTTCGTCCTCTCGGACGTGGGGACGGGCGCGCTGATGGCCGTCCCCGCCCACGACGAGCGCGACCACGCGTTCGCGACGGAGAAGAGCGTCGAGATCCGCCCCGTGGTCGCCCCCGAACCGGACGACTGGGACGGCGAGACGGTCCCGGACGCCCCTGACGTGGAGGACGCCGCGTTCACGGAGGACGGCGTCCTGATCGACTCCGGCGAGTACGCCGGCCTCGACAGCGAGACCGCCCGCGAGCGGATCACCGCCGACGTCGAGGGCGCGACCGAGACGACGCAGTACCGCCTGCGCGACTGGGGCATCTCCCGCCAGCGCTACTGGGGGACGCCGATCCCGGTCGTCCACTGCGACGACTGCGGCGCGGTCCCGGTGCCCGACGAGGACCTCCCTGTGGAGCTGCCGGAGTTCATCAACACGACCGGGAACCCGCTGGACGCCGCCGAGGAGTGGCAGGCGACGACCTGCCCCGACTGCGGCGGGCCCGCGACCCGCGAGACCGACACGATGGACACGTTCGTTGACTCCTCGTGGTACTTCCTGCGGTACGTCTCGCCGGACCTGGAGGACGCGCCCTTCGAACTCGACCGCGCGAACGACTGGATGCCGGTCGACCAGTACGTCGGCGGCATCGAGCACGCCGTGATGCACCTGCTGTACTCGCGGTTCTTGACGAAGGTGCTGGCCGACGAGGAGGGGCTCGACCACCGCGAGCCGTTCACGAACCTGCTGGCGCAGGGGATGGTCCAACTGGAGGGCGAGAAGATGTCCAAGTCGAAGGGAAACGTCGTCTCCCCGCAGCGGATCGTCGACGAGTACGGCGCCGACACCGCGCGGCTGTTCATGATGGAGGCCGCCCAACCCGAGCGCGACTTCGACTGGTCCGAGGAGGGCGTCAGGTCCACTCACCGGTTCCTGACCCGCCTCAGCGACCTCGTCGAGGCGTACGCCGCGGGCGAGGTGGCGACGGCCGACTCCGACGCCGACCGCGACACCATCGACGACTACGTCGCCGACGAGACCGACGCCGCGGTCGCCATCGCCGGCGCGGAGTACGACGACCTGACGTTCAACGTGGCGCTGCGGGAGGCACAGGAGCTGGTCCGGACCCTCCGGAGCTACCGCGAACACGCCGACCCGCACCCCGAGGTCTTCGAGCGCGGCGTCGACGTCGCGGTCCGCTTGCTCGCGCCCGTCGCACCCCATCTGGCCGAGGAGCTGTGGCAGACGCTCGGCCGCGACGGGTTCGTCGCGGAGGCCGACTGGCCCACCGCGAGCGTCGACCGCGAGACGGTCGAGCGTCGCCGGCGGCTGGTGGCGAACACCCGCGAAGACGTGCGCGACATCGTCGAGGTCGCCGGGATCGACGACCCCGAGCGGATCGACGTGGTCGTCGCGCCCGACTGGAAGTACGACGCGCTGGCGATCGCGATCGACAGCGACGCCGACAACCTCATCTCGGAGCTGATGGCCGAGAGCCACATCCGCGAGCGGGGCGACGACGCCGCCTCGTACGGGCAGGACCTCCAGGCGAACCGCGAGGCGCTCCGGGAGACGCTCGACGGCGACGCCGAGTACGACGCCCTGCGCGCGGCCGCGTGGTTGATCGAGCGCGAGTTCGACGCGCCGGTCCGGGTCGAGCGCGCCGCGGACGCCGACGCGGGCGTCGTCAGCAAGGCGGAGCCGGGCCGGCCCGCGATCGACATCGTCGAGTGACGCCCGCGGCGGCGCGGCCGCTCGGCCGACCCCGGTAACGCTTAGTCGCCGGCGCGGTGTCATCGTGTATGGACGATCCGTACACTCCCGCCCGGGAGGCGCTCGCGGGCGAGGGGCTCGGCGGCGGCGCGGCGGGCGACGGCGATTCGGCCGACGCGGCCGACGCCGACCCCGCGGTGCTCGCCGCCCGCCTCGACGAGAACGACCCGCTCGCCTCGTTCGCGGACCGCTACCGAGTCCCAGAGGACGTGCTCTACATGGACGGGAACTCGCTCGGCCCCGCGAGCGACGCCGCCCTCGCGAGTCTCGACCGCGTTATCGACGAGTGGCGCGACCTGCTGATCTCGGGGTGGACCGACGCCGATCCGCCGTGGTTCGACGTCGGCGAGCGGCTCGGCGACGCGCTCGCGCCGTTGGTGGGCGCGGAGCCGGACGAGGTGGTCGTCGGCAACTCGATCACCGTGAACATCCACACGCTCGTTGGCACGTTCCTCGACGAGCTGCTGGCCGGGAACGGGCCCGAACGCGAAGGGGTCGCGGCCGCGGACGGGAGCTGGGACGCCGCGGTCGATCCCGCGGTCCTCGTCAACGAGCTCGACTTCCCCTCCGACCACTACGCGCTGCGGGCGCAGCTCCGGCAGCGCGGGATCGACCCGGACGAGAAGCTGCGGGTCGTCGAGAGCCGCGACGGCCGGACGATCGACCCCCGCGACGTGGAGGCCGCGCTGGCGGCGCACGACGACGTGGGGATCGTCTGGATGCCGACCGCGCTGTACCGCTCGGGCCAGCTCTTCGACGTCGAGCGGATCGCGACGGCCGCCCACAAGGCGGGGGCGTACGCCGGCTTCGACGCGGCCCACTCGGCTGGTGCGGTCCCGCACGATTTCGGCGACGCCGGCGTCGACTTCGCGGTGTGGTGCACGTACAAGTACCTCAACGCCGGGCCGGGGTCGATCGGCGCGCTGTTCGTCGCCGAGCGCCACCACGGGCTCGACCCCGCCCTCGCGGGGTGGTGGGGCCACGAGAAGGCGACGCAGTTCGAGATGAACATGACCTTCACCGCGGCCGACTCCGCCGGCGCGTGGCAGATCGGCACGCCGCCGCTGCTCTCGGCCGCGCCGCTGGAGGGGTCGGTCGAACTCCTCCGCGAGGCCGGGATCGACCGCCTGCGGGCGAAGTCGCTCGCGCTCACCGACTTCCTCATCGCCCTCGTCGACTACCGGCTCCCGGCGGTCTCGGTGGGGACGCCCCGCGAGCACGCCGCCCGCGGCGGCCACGTCGCCCTCGAACACCCGGACGGGGAGCGACTGAGCGCGGCGCTCACCGACCGGGGCGTGGTGGTCGACTTCCGGCCGCCGAACGTCGTCCGCGTCTGTCCGGCCGCGCCGTACACCTCGTTCGCCGACGTGCTGGAAGTCGTCGACGAGATCGAGGCGATCCTCGACGCGGACGCCCACGAGGCGTACGCGACGAGCGAGGGCGGCGTGACGTAGCGGTCGCGGCGAACGGGAACGGTGAGCGGTGTCGGCCGAGGAGATCTTTACCCTGACATCCGTAGAGTTATCCACAGCGCGAACGTATATTGTGTAATTAGAACAATGGGAAAAGGATCACAGTCAACCGGCGGTGATGACCGGCTCGAAGCCGGCGGGAAGGGGGTGGAGAGCGCGTACGAGGCGATGTTCCGGGAGGCGGACGACGCGATCTTTCTGGTCGACGTCGCGCAGGCGGGCGGCGAGTACGAGTTCACGTTCAAGCAGAACAACGCCGCCTACCAGCGACAGACCGGCCTGAGCGAGGACGCGATGTTCGGAGAGACGCCGCGCGAACTCCTCGGCGACGAACAGGGGGCCGCGGTCGAGGCGAACTACCGCCGGTGCGTCGAAGAGGGGGCGACGATCGAGTACGAGGAGCGACTCGAGTTCCCCGACGGCACGAGCGACTGGCAGACGAAGCTGACGCCGGTCACCAACGGGGGAGAGGTGACGCAGATCGTCGGCATCGCTCGCGACATCACGGAACAGAAGGAACGGGAGCGGGAGCACCGGCGCACGCATCGCCGCTTCCAGACCGTCTTAGAGACGATGGACGCGGCGGTGTTCCTGAAGGACACCGAGGGACGGTACCTCCTAGCGAACCAGGCGTGCCGTGACCTGTTCGACATCGACGAAGATCCCATCGGAATGACCGACGAGGAGATCTTCCCGGAGGCCACCGCGGCGCGGGCGCGCTCGGACGACCGCCGCGTGGTCGAAGAGGACGAACTGATCGAGCTCGAGGAGACGGTGCCGACGCCGGCCGGAGAGAGCGTTCGGCTCACGCGGAAGTCCCCCGTGTACGACGAGGACGGAGGGATACGCGGCGTGTGCGGCGTCTCGACCGACATCACCGAACAGCGGGAGCGAGAGCGAGCGCTCCAACAGATCAAAGACCGGCTTGAGCTTGCGGTCGAGGGCGCCCAGATCGGCGTCTGGGACTGGGACATGAGCACCGACGAGGTCGAGTTCAACGACCAGTGGGCTGAGATGTTGGGCCACTCGGTCGACGAGATCGAACCGCACCTCGACGCGTGGGAGCGTCGCGTACACCCGGACGACCTCGGGACCGCCGAGGAGGCTCTGTCGAGCCACATGGCCGGCGAGTCGGAGTTCTACGAGGTGGAACACCGGATGCGCACCGCGGCGGACGAGTGGAAGTGGATCCGGAGCGTCGGCAAAGCCGTGGAACGCGACGAGAGCGGCGAGGCGCTCCGCGCGGTCGGTATCCACATCGACATCGACGAGCAGAAGCGGCGCGAGACGGAGCTGAGACGGACGCGACAGGTCATCGAGCGAACACAACAGAGCGCGTCGATCGGCTGGTGGGAGCTCGATCTGCTCAAAGATGAGCTCACGTGGAGCGACGAGGTGTACCGGATCCACGAGGTGCCGACGAGCGAGTCGGTCGAGTTGGCCGACGGGATCGAGTTCTACCACCCGGACGACAGGAAGACGATCGGGGCCGCGTTCGACCGGCTGACCGAGAGCGGCGAGTCGTACGACCTCGAACTCCGAATCGTCACCCGGACCGGCCAGACTCGGTGGATCAGAACGGTCGGCGATCCGCAGTACGACGAGAGCGGGGAGCTCGTCGGCGCGTTGGGGCTGGTCCAAGACATCACCGAGCGAAAGGAGTACGAGCAGACCATCGAGTCGACGCGCGAGGAGCTCCGGAAGATCATCGACCTCGTGCCCGACCTGGTGTTCGTGAAGGACCGCGAGGGCGAGTACCTCCTCGCCAACGAGGCGACCGCGTCGGCGTACGGGCGGACGCCGGCGGACGTCGAAGGCAAGACCGAGGGCGAGATCATCCCGGAGGTCGACGACTCCGCGGAGTTCCGCCAGGACGACTTGGAGGTGATCGAGTCGGGTGAGCCCAAGACGGTCGGGGAGGAGACGCTGACCACGGCGGCCGGGGAGACGCGCATCCTCCAGACGACGAAGATCCCGTACGAGGTGGCCGAGACGAGCGACGACGCCGTCTTGGGGTACGCCCGCGACGTGACCGAGCTCAAGCGGTACGAGCGGACGCTCGAAGAGCAGCGGGACACCCTCATGCTGCTCAACCAGGTCGTCCGCCACGACATCCGGAACCAGCTGATGGTGGTCGAGTCGTACACCGAACTCCTCGAGGACTCGCTCACGGACGAGGAGAGCCGGACGTACGCGCGGACGGTCATCGAGGCGGCGAAGCAGGCGGCCGACATCACGGAGACCGCCAAAGACGTCACCGACGTGCTGCTACAGGTCGGCGTCGAGCAGACGCCGATGGCCCTTCGAACGGAGCTCGACCGACAGATCGAGCAGGTCCGCGCGGATCAGGACCGCGCGACGGTGGCCGTCGAGGGCGTGATTCCGGACGTGAGCGTGATGGCCGACGACCTGTTAGAGGCGGTTTTTCGCAACCTGCTGACCAACGCGGTCGTCCACAACGACAAGGAGGTGGCGGAGGTCACGGTCTCGGCCGAGGCGACGGACGACGTCGTGCGCGTGTCGGTCGCGGACAACGGTCCCGGGATCGACGACGACCACAAGGAAGAGATATTCCAGGAGGGCGAGAAGGGGTTGGAGACGGGCGGTACCGGGATCGGGCTCTACCTCGTCAAGACGCTCGTCGACAAGTACGACGGCGACGTGTGGGTCGAGGACAACGAGCCGACCGGGAGCGTATTCGTCGTCGAACTGCGCCGCGCCGACTGATCGGGCGTGTCGACCGATCGGACGCGCCGACTGACCGGGCTCACCGGCTCGCACTGCGCCGCCGGCGAGGGACCGAGAGGCCGGCCGCCGCCGCGTCCGGATCTCGCACAGCGACGGGCTTAATCGCCCGAGCGCCCAACCGTAGATGATCACAGCCATGGCGGAACCGTCGGGGATAGACGCGTTCGCGCACCTCGGGAGCGAGGTCCGCGCGGCGCTCTCGGAGCAGGGGTTCTCGACGCCGACGGAGCCCCAGCGCGAAGCGATCCCGCCGCTCGCCGCCGGGCGGAACGCCCTCGTACTCGCCCCCACGGGGACCGGGAAGACGGAGACCGCGATGCTCCCCGTCTTCGACGCGATCGTCGACGCCCGCGACGCCCCGGGCGACCCGCCGCGCGAGGGGATCTCGGCGCTGTACATCACGCCGCTCCGCGCGCTCAACCGTGACATGATGGACCGGCTGGAGTGGTGGGGCGACCGCCTCGGCGTCGAGGTCGCGGTGCGCCACGGGGACACCACGCAGTACGAGCGCTCGAAGCAGGCCGACGACCCGCCCGACGTGCTGATCACGACGCCGGAGAGCCTCCAGGCGATCCTCACCGGCTCGAAGATGCGGGTCGCCCTGGAGGACGTCGCGCACGTCGTCATCGACGAGGTCCACGAGCTCGCCGCCGCGAAGCGCGGCGCGCAGCTCACGGTCGGCCTCGAACGCCTGCGCCGCGTCGCGGGGCCGTTCCAGCGGGTCGGCCTCTCCGCGACGGTCGGCGACCCCGAGGAGGTCGGTCGGTTCCTCGTCGGGACCGGGAAACGCGACCCGGACCGCGAGGGCGACCGCGGGTTCGAGACGGTCGAGGTCGCCGCCGGGACGCGGACCGACGTGCGCGTCCTCGATCCGGCGATCACGGACCGCGATACGACGCTGGCCGGCGAGCTCGCGGTCGACGAGACGACCGCGAGCCACGTCCGGACGATCCGCGAGATCGTCGCGACCCACGAGTCGACGCTGATCTTCGTCAACACGCGCCAGACTGCGGAGGCGCTCGGCTCGCGGTTCAAGACGCTCGCGGAGACGGAGCGGGACCGCGGCGACGACGACCCCACCGAGATCGAGCTCCACCACGGCTCGCTCTCGAAGGAGGTCCGGATCGACGTGGAAGACCGGTTCAAGTCGGGCGACCTCGACGGGCTCGTCTGTACCTCGTCGATGGAGCTCGGCATCGACGTGGGGCGCGTCGACCACGTCGTCCAGTACGGGAGTCCCCGCGAGGTCGCTCGGCTGCTCCAGCGCGTCGGGCGCGCGGGCCACCGCCGCGACCTCGTCTCCGAGGGGACGATCGTGACGCAGGGCGGCGACGACACGCTGGAGGCGCTGGCGATCGCGCGCCGCGCCGGCGAGGAGCTCGTCGAGCCCGCGAACATCCACCACGGCAGCCTCGACACGGTCGCCAACCAGATCGTCGGCCTCGTAATGGACGAGGGAGAGATCCACGCCCGCGAGGCCTACCAGACCGTCACGGACGCGTACCCGTTCGCGGACCTCTCCGAACCGGCGTTCCAGGAGGTCGTCCGCGAACTCGACGGGAACCGCCTGCTGTGGCTCGACGAGGAGACGGACACCTTAGAGAAGTCGGGCGGCACGTGGCAGTACTTCTACGCGAACCTCTCGATGATCCCCGACGAGTCCACCTACGAGGTGTACGACATGTCCTCGCGGCGGGGCATCGGGACCTTAGACGAGCAGTTCGTCGTCAACTTCGCCGGGCCGGGGGAGACGTTCGTCCAGCGCGGCGAGATGTGGCGGATCACCGAGGTCGACGAAGAGGAGGAGCGCGTGAATGTGACGCCGATCCCCGACCCGACGGGGGAGGTCCCCTCGTGGGTGGGTCAGGAGATCCCCGTCCCGAAGCCGGTCGCCGGGGAGGTCGGCCGAATACGCGGCGAGGCCGCGGCCGCCCTCGAAGCCGGCTCCACGCCGGCGGCGGTCGCCGCCGACCTCGCCGAACGCTACCCGACCGACGAGGAGACGGTCGCGGCGGCGCTGAAGTCGGTCGTCGACCACGTCGACGCCGGCCACCCCGTACCGACGGACGAGCGGATCGTGATCGAGGGGAGCGCCCGCACCGTCGCGGTCAACGCCGCCTTCGGTCACGAGGTCAACGAGACGCTCGCGCGGCTGCTCGCGGCGCTTGTCGGCCAGCGCGCCGGCTCGTCTGTCGGGATGGATGTCGACCCGTACCGGATCGAGTTCGAGGTGCCGAACGGGGCCGGACCGGGCACCTTCCGCGAGGTATTAGAGACGACGGACCCGGACCGCCTGGAGGCGTACCTTGAGCTCGCCGTGAAGAAGTCGGACGCGCTGAAGTTCACGCTGGCGCAGGTCGCCGCGAAGTTCGGCGCGGTGAAGCGGTACAAGGAAGGGCGGGGGCGGTTCGGCGGCGACCGCCTGCTCGCGGCGCTGGAGGATACGCCCGTCTACGACGAAGCGCTCCGCGAGGTGTTCCACGCGGACCTCGCGGTGCCGGAAACGGCGGACCTACTCGCCGGGGTCCAGGACGGATCCCGCGAGCTCACGATCGCCCGCGAGCGCACGCCGCTGGGCACCGCGGGCCGCTCGGCCGGCACCGAGTTCCTCGTCCCCGACAACGCTGACGCGGACGTGATAGCGACGGTCAAAGAACGGATCCAAGACGACCGCGTCATCCTCTTTTGTCTCCACTGTACCGACTGGAAGCACACGACGAAGGTCCGGCGCGTCCGCGACCAGCCGGAGTGTCCGGAGTGCGGGTCGACCCGGATCGCGGCGCTGAACCCGTGGGACGACGAGACGGTCGCCGCGGTACGCGCACCCGAGAAGGACGACGAACAGGAGCGCCGCACCGAGCGCGCGCACCGCGCGGCGAGCCTCGTCCAGACGCACGGGAAGCGGGCGGTGATCGCCTTAGCCGCCCGCGGCGTCGGCCCCCACAACGCCGCGCGGATCATCAACAAGCTCCGCGAGGACGAAGATGAGTTCTACCGCGACGTGCTGCGGCAAGAGCGCGAGTACGCGCGCACGCAGTCGTTCTGGGATTAGCCCGGCCCCGTTTTTAAATATCGGACGACCGAACCGACCGTATGGATCTCTCCGCCGCCATCACGGCAACGACAGCGACCCTCCGTCGACGTCCCGCGGACCTCCTCCCGTTCTACCTCCTCGGCACGGCCGTGCCGGTGATCGCCCGCCTCGGCACGTTCGCGGCGCTCGCCGGGGTCTACCTCCACCTCGAGCTGACCGGGCGACTCGCGACGCTCCGCGAGGCGCTCGCGGGGGTGGAACCGCCGCCGGAGACGCAGGATCCGGAGGCGCTCCAGGCGTGGGGCGAGGGAGTCGCGCCCGCGTTCGAGCCGCTGGCGACGCCGACAGTCGCGGCCCTCGTCGCCGCCGGGGTGCTCGTCACAGTCGCCCTCGCGGTCCTCGCGTACGCCGCCATCTCGGCCGGGCAGCTCTCGGCGGTCGTCGCGACCCTCCGCGACGAGCGGGGTCTCGTCGGCGGGATCGCGGGAGCCCGGTCGCGGTGGCTCACCTTCCTCGGCCTCTACGTCGCCGAGCTGCTCCTGTGGGTCGCCGTGATCGCGCTCGGGTCGATCGCGGTCGGCGCGGCGTTCCTCGCGAACCCGTTCCTCGGCGCGGCGGTCGCGGTCGGCGTCCTGCTCGTCGGCTTCGCCGCCGTCGCCCTCGTGCGGATCCTCTTCGCGTTCGCGCCGGTGGCCGTCGTCGTTGATGACGCCGGCGTCGTCGGCGGGATCGAGGGGGCCGGCGGCTTCGTCCGCTCGAACCCGGCCGACGCCGCCGCCTACCTCGTGGTCGCGATCGGCGCGCTGGTCGCCGTCGCGTCGGTCGCCTCGGGGATCGCGTTCCTCGGCGGCGGCGCCGTCGTCGCGCTCGCCAGTGCGGTCGTCGTCGCGCCCGCGCTCGACCTGCTGAAGACCGTCCTCTACGGCGACTACCGCGGGACGGTCAACCCCGTCTCGCCCCCCGAGGCCGGCGTCCGCGCACAGCTCGGCGGCGGCCTCCGCCGCGGCTGGCGAGAGCTGGTCGGGTTCGTCCGGTCGACACCGGGCTCCCACGCGCTCGCGATCGCGGTGGCGATCGGGTTCGGCGCGGTCGGCTGGACCGCCGCCGCCCCCTTCGCGGAGGCGGTCCCCACGTCGATCGAGGGCCGGCTGGTGGGACACGTCCCGCCGGTGGCCGCGCTGACGTTCTTCGGGAACAACTGGGGGGTCGCGATCGCGACCGCCTTCTCCGGCGTCGGCCTCGTCGTGCCCGCGCTCTCGTCGCTCGCGTTCAACGGCCTCGCGCTCGGGGCTACCGCCGCCCTCGAAGAGAACCTGCCCGCCCTCGTCGCGTTCGTGGTCCCGCACGGGATATTCGAGATCCCCGCGCTCGTCATTTCGGGCGCGCTCGGCGTCCACCTCGGCGCGGTCTCGTTGCGGGCGGCCCGCGGCCGTGCGAGTCGTGGAGGGCTCGCCGACGCCTTAGAGACCGCGTTCTGGGTGACCATCGGCCTCGGGATCCTGCTCGGCGTCGCCGCCGTCATCGAGGGGTTCGTCAGCCCGTACTACTGGCGCCCGTTCCTCTGAGCACCCCGACCGACGACCCGTCGTCGCCGGCGCGCCGCCGCGCCCGCAGCCTTATTACCGCGCGGTCGAAGCGTCGGTATGCAGCCGCTCGTCGCCGCCATCCTCGTCGGCGTCCCGCTCCTGTGGCTCGTCGGCTTCGCCGCCTACGCGTACGTCGACGCGCCGAACTACGGGATGAACCCGCGCAAGTGGGCGCTCATCTCGTTCGCCGTCCCGCTGTTCGGCTTCTTCGCGTACATCTTCGAGCGGGAGGAGCAGGGGTACGACGTGGAGACCGACCCGTACGCCGGCGGGAGCGACGAGCGCAGCGGCGGCTTCGCCGTCCACGAATCGCGGCAGGGAGAAGAGCGGCTCGGCCCGGCGGGGACGGAGGCGGACGACGACGACGGCGACGACGAGTGGAACGACCCGGACGGGGTCGACCTGTAGCGCCGGCGGCTCAGAGCGCGTCGATCAGCGTCGCCCGCCGCCGGTCTAAGTCGAACGCGGCGTCGGCGGCGTCGAGCCGCCCGAGGAAGGCGAACACGTCCGCGCTCGCCCCCTCGGCGTGACGGACCAGCGCCTCGATCGACTCGCGGTTCGTGGCGAACGACTCCAGTTTCCCACAGCAGAGCGCCAGGGCGATCCCCGCCTCTCCGGACGGGAAGACGGGGTCGACGCGGCCGAGGTTGGGGTCGTCGGTCGCCGCGTCCGCGACGCCGGCCTCGCTCGCCGGGGCGACCCGCAGACACCGCGTACAGATCGCCGCCGCGTCGGCGGGGGCGTGTTCGCGGAGCGACGACGGGACCGCGAAGGCGACCACCTCGGCGTCGCAGTCGGGACAAGACATGGGCGTCGCTACGGGCGGGACGCGCTAAAAGTCGGCGACGAGAAGACGCGGAAGTGCTGATGGCGGGTCGGGACGGGGAGGACCGTCAGTCGGCCGGCTCCGGCTCCTCGGTCTCCGCGGCGGCGGCCTCCGCGGCCGCTTCGGCCTCCTCGGCGGCCTCCTCTTCCTCTTTCTTCGCTTTGATCTTCTTCATGCGGAAGATCTCCTCGCGCTCCTGCTCTTCGAGCTTCTGCTCGATGTACTCCTGGTTCTCGTAGAGGCTCGGCAGCAGCGTGAACTCGAGGGCGTTCACGCGGCGCTTCGTGGTCTCGATCTCCGTGAGCATCTTCTTCATCGCCGTCTCGACCTCGGCGGCGAGGATGATCTTCTCCAGCAGTTCCTCGTAGGCGTCGGCCGCCTCGTCGATCCGCGCCGAGGAGCCGAGCAGGCCGTACCCACGCTCGTCGAGGCTCTTCTGGACCTTCGAGGACTCGATCTGCGGGACCACGACGCCCATGATGTTCTTCGACTGGGTCGTGATCTCGGGGTGCTCTTTCAGCGCCGCGGCCGCGCCGCGGACCGCCACGTCGCCCTCCATCGCCCGGGCCATGTCGATCTTCCGCTGGGCCGTCTCGTAGTTCTCGGAGACCTCGGACCGGACGTCTTGCGCCTGGTCGAGGATGTCCATGAACTCCATGATGAGCCCGTCGCGCTTCTGTTCGAGCGTGTCGTGACCGCGCTCGGAGAGCTCGATGCGGTCCTCGATCGCCATCAGGTTCTTCCGCGTCGGTTTGACGTCCTTGGCCATCTTGTGGGTAGGTTCCGCTCCGAGGCGCTTAATTCTTTTCAGACGTGCCGGATCGGCCGGACAGCCGCCGCGGGTCGGCCTCCGAGCGCGGTCGCCGCGGCGCGGTCGCTGGCGAAGGTGGCGATCGCGGGGAAAAGGTGAGCCGAGGCGTCAGTCGGCCGCTTCGACGACCTTGCGCTCGGAGTCGTCCTCGCGGTAGTGCTCCTCGATGAACTCCTCGTCGATCCGGTTGAGGGCGTCCTTCGGCAGCATCGAGAGGAGGTCCCAGCCGATCGAGAGCGTCTCGTCGATGTCGCGGTTCGTCTCGAAGCCCTGGTCGATGAACTCGGACTCGAACGCGTCCGCGAAGTCGAGATACTTGTTGTCGAGCTCCGACAGCGCCTCGCGACCGACAATGTTCACGAGGTCGCGGAGGTCCTCACCCTCCGCGTACGCCGCGAACATCTGGTCTTTCACGTCGGCGTGGTCGGCGCGGGTGAGCCCCTCGCCGATCCCGTCGTCCATTAGCCGCGACAGGCTGGGGAGGACGTTGATCGGCGGTTGGAGGCCCTGGCTGTTGAGGTCGGGGTCGACGTAGATCTGCCCCTCTGTGATGTACCCGGTCAGGTCCGGGATCGGGTGAGTGTCGTCGTCGCCCGGCATCGTGAGGATCGGGATCTGCGTGACCGAGCCGTCGCGGCCCTTGATCCGGCCCGCGCGCTCGTACAGCTGCGCCAGGTCGGTGTACATGTACCCGGGGTACCCGCGGCGGCCGGGCACCTCTTCGCGGGCCGCTCCGATCTCGCGGAGCGCCTCGCAGTAGTTGGTCATGTCCGTCAGGATGACGAGGACGTGGTAGTCCTTCTCGAAGGCGAGGTACTCGGCCGTGGTGAGCACCATCCGCGGCGTGACCGTCCGCTCGACGGCGGGGTCGTCCGCGAGGTTCATGAAGACGACGGAGCGCTCCAGCGCACCGGTGCGCTCGAAGTCCTCCATGAACTCGTTCGCCTCCTCCTGGGTGATCCCCATCGCGCCGAAGATGACGGCGAACTCTGAACCCTCCTCGTCGTCGCCGGCCTCCTCCTCTTCCGGCACGCTGGCCTGTCGGGCGATCTGCATCGCCAGTTCGCTGTGCGGCTGGCCGGAACTGGAGAAGATCGGGAGCTTCTGCCCGCGGACGAGCGTGTTCATCCCGTCGATGGCGGAGACGCCCGTCTCGATGAACTCCTCGGGGTACTCCCGGGAGTACGGGTTGATCGCCGCGCCGACGATGTCCTGTCGCTCCTCGGGGACGATCTCCGGGCCGTCGTCGATCGGGCGGCCGGAGCCGTCGAGCACCCGCCCGAGGAGGTCCTCGGTGACGGGCATCTTCATCGTCTCGCCTAGGAAGCGGACGGACGCGTCTCTGTCGATGCCTGAGGTGCCCTCGAAGACCTGGATCGCGACCACGTCCTCCGAGGATTCGAGCACCTGTCCGCGCAGCGTCTCCCCCTGTGCCGTCTCGATCTCGACGATCTCGTCGTAGCCGATCGCCTCGTCGACCTCGGCGTACACGAGGGGACCGCTGATCTCGGTGATGGTTTGATACTCTTTCATGATCAGTAGAGGCTCCGGAGCTCCTCGGTGATCTCCGACTTGAGATCCTCGACGTACTCCTCGTAGTCCTCTTGGACGCCGATACGGTTAATCCGCGGGGCCGACTCGATGTCGATGATCTCCTCGACCGGGACGCCAGCGTCGAGCGCGTCGAACGCCTCGTCGTTGAACGTCTGGATCGTCGTCAGCATGAGGTATGTCTTCTCCGGCGGACAGAACGTGTCGACCGGGTGGAACGCGTTCTGCTGGAGGTACGCCTCGCGCAGGTAGCGCGCGACCTCCAGGGTGAGCTGCTGGTCGTCGGGCAGGGCGTCCTTCCCGACGAGCTGGACGATCTCCTGGAGCTCCGTCTCCTCGTCGAGCACGTCGACCGCCCACTGGCGGCGCTCCGCCCAGTCGTCGGCGACCTCGTCCTCGAACCAGGGGTCGAGCTGGTCTTTGTACAGCGAGTACGACTCGTTCCAGTTGATCGACGGGAAGTGGCGGCGCTCCGCTAAGTCCGCGTCGAGCGCCCAGAACGTCTTCACGATCCGCAGCGTGTTCTGGGTGACCGGCTCGGAGAAGTCACCGCCGGGCGGCGACACCGCGCCGATCGCCGAGACGGAGCCCTCCGTCCCGTTGATGTTCTCGAAGTAGCCGGCGCGCTCGTAGAACTGCGCCAGGCGCGCGGCGAGGTACGCGGGGTACCCCTCCTCGCCGGGCATCTCCTCCAGCCGGGAGGAGATCTCGCGCATCGCCTCCGCCCACCGCGAGGTGGAGTCGGCCATGAGCGCCACGTCGTACCCCATGTCGCGGTAGTACTCGGCGATCGTGATCCCGGTGTAGATACAGGACTCACGCGCCGCGACGGGCATGTTCGAGGTGTTCGCGATGAGCGAGGTGCGGGCCATCAGCGGGTTGCCGTTGGCCGGGTCCTCGAGCTCCGGGAAGTCCTCGATGACCTCGGTCATCTCGTTGCCGCGCTCGCCGCAGCCGACATAGACGATGATGTCCGCGTCGGCGTACTTCGCGAGCTGGTGCTGGGTAACTGTCTTCCCCGAGCCGAAGGGGCCGGGGATCGCGGCCGTCCCGCCCTTCGCGATGGGAAACAGGCCGTCGAGGATGCGCTGGCCGGATACCAGCGGCGTCCGCGGCGTCTTCTTGTCGTTGGCGGGGCGCGCCTCGCGCACCGGCCACTCCTGGTGCATCGAGATCTCCTCGCCGTTGTCGAGCTCGACCACCGTCTCGGTGACGTCAAAGGATCCGGACTCGGCGGCGACGACCTCGCCGCCCTCGTAGTCCGGCGGCACCATGACCTTGTGATCGATGGTGACCGTCTCCTCGACGACCCCGACGATGTCGCCGGGCTCGACGACGTCGCCTTCGGCGACCTCGGGCTCGAACTCCCACTCCTCCTCGAGGTCGATACCAGGCGCGTCGACCCCGCGGTCGAGGTACGGACTGCCCATCTTGCCCTCCAGCACGTCCAGAGGGCGCTGAACGCCGTCGTAGATGGCGTCCAGCATCCCTGGGCCCAGGTCGACCGACAGCGGCTCGCCCGTGTTCTCGACGGGTTCGCCGGGGCCGACGCCGGAGGTCTCCTCGTACACCTGAACGGTCGTGAGGTCGCCCTCGATCTCGATCACTTCGCCCATGAGCCCTTCGTCGCCGACGTAGACGACGTCGTTCATGCGGGCGTTGAGATCGCGGGCGGTCACGACCGGACCGCTCACGCTCTGAATGACGCCGCTGTCTTCGACGGCGTCGGTTGTGTCTGCTTTGCTCATATTAGTCGTCTTCCTCCATCAGGTCGATGCCGATGGCGCGTTTGATCTGGTCGCGGAGCCCGCCGCTGCCGGCTCCGGAGCCGCCGAGCGTCACGAGGACCGGCTCGATGCTCCCCTCGACCGACTCGCGGGTCCCCCGCGAGAGGTGGTCGAGGTCGTCGTCGTGCATCACGATGATGCCGACGTTCTCGTCGTCGAGCGTCCGCTCGACGGCGTCGTCGAGCTGCTCGTCTTTCTCGTCGTCCGGGACGTTCTCGAACGCCCGGACGCCGGCGAGGCGGAACCCCGTCGTGAACTCGGGACTGCCGACGACCGCTATCTCCTGGCTCATGTTATCACCAGCTCCGATTCGATCTCGTCGGGCGAGAGCCCGGCCTCCTTCCCGCGGGCGATCGCCCGGATGTTCTCCGTCTCGCGCTCCTTCGCGAGGATGTACGAGATCACCGGGGTGACCGACACCGGGTGGATCGTGCCGAGCCGGTCGCCGTACGCCAGCAGCGCGGCGTCGATCGCGTGTTCGAACGCGATGAGGCTGTCCGCCTCCTCGAGCTCTCGCAGCGCGGGCCCGAGCTCCTCGCCGTACTGGCTGTCGCCGATGTACTCGACCAGCTCGTCGAGGTTCTGCGCCAGCCGCGCGAGCGACGAGCGGGTGAACAGGTCGCCGCCCTCGATGAAGTACGCGGCAGGGTCGATGTCCGCCCCCGAGCGGGCGAGCCGGAGCGCGTTCGTCGCGTTCCGGAAGTCGACCTCCGCCTTGAGGAACGACTCGTACTGCCGGGTCGGCTCGTCGCCGCCGAGCCCGGCGAGAAGCCGCTCGTAGAACGCGCGGTCGACCGCGTTCTCCAAGGGTACCAGCACGTCCGTCTCCTCGAACTCGGCGTACGCCTCCCGCAGCGGTTCCCCGTAGATCGTGTCTTCGAGGACCTCTATCACGCCGTCGACGGAATCGGCCTCCAGCAGTCGGCGGATCCGACGGTCGTCGAACTCGCCGGCGCGGATCAGGTCGACCTCGACGGCCGACTGCTCCGCGTCGGTGTAGACGCCGCGGATGACCGTCTTCACGTTCCAGGCGTCGAACTTCCGGAGGTACCGGGCGATCAGGTCGTACAGCGACCCCTCGCTCCAGTCGAGGATGGCGTCGAACTGCTCGGCGAGGTTCCGGTTCAACGCGTACTCGATCAGGTCCACGCCGCCGTGGCGACTGCCGAGCGCGTTGACCTCCTCGCCGTAGGTCGACTCCTCCATGAACCGGGCGATCTCGGCCGGGCCCATCCGGGTGAGCTTCCGGTACTCCTCGTCCCCGAAGAGGCTGCCGCGGCGGGCACGAACCCGCGCGACGACGTACTCGGGGTTCGGGCTGCCGGCGGCGCTCATTGGTCGAACAGCCGCTCCGAGATGTTCTTCAACTCGTCGTCCCAGACGGACTCCAGGACCGAGTCGAACGTGTTGTTCACGCGAACGCGGGAGGTGTCGCTCTCCGCGACGACACCGCCGAGACAGTCGACCTCGCCGTCGACCTCGGCGTTGCGGTCCGCGACGAGGTCTTCGAGCAGGTCGACGTCCTCGGCGCGGGTGTAGACGGCGACGTCCTCGTCGTCGTCGAACTCCGCGAGTGTCGCGTCGAGCAGGGCCTCGGTGAGCTCGCGACGATCGTCGCCGTCGAGGGCGCCGATGGCCGCCTCGACGTCGTCGTGGACGTCCTCTAAGACGTCACGGCGAGCGCCGAGCCGCTCCTGTTTGGCCTCGAGCTTCGCCGAGGAGAGCGTCTGTTCACGCTCCTGGTCGATCTGGCTCTCGACCTCGGCGAGCCGCTCTTCGCGGATGCGCTCCGCGTCGGCCTCCGCATCGGCGACGATCTCGTCGGTCTCCGCCTCGGCCTGTTCGCGGATCTCCTCCGCACGCGCGCGGGCTTCGTCTCGAACGTCCTCAACGACGGTTTCCAAACTCATTGGTGTGGAAGGAAGTACCGCTTAGACGATGAAGACGACGACGAGTGCGAGGATGACGATCGTCTCGGGAAGGACGGTCAGGATGAGCCCGTTGACGAAGAGGTCGTCGTCCTCGGCCATCGCGCCGACGGCGGCCGACCCGATACCGCGCTCCGCGTAGCCTGCGCCCAGCGCCGCGAGCCCGACAGCGAGCGCCGCCGCGGCGTTGGGGTCAGTCAGCGTTCCACCGGTCTGCAGTGCGAGGTTCCCGAGTTCGTTGGTAGCTTCAAACATTGGTAGTAGTTGTGGTTGCTCGTCTCCGAACGGTAGGTAGTTGCCCCTAGAAGAGTCATAAAGCTTCCCAAAACGACCGGGCAGAAGACGGGAGAACGGAGGCGAGAGCGGGCGCTATCGGCGTCGGAACCCGACGGAACCGTCGGGGGTGACCGATCGCGAAGCGGCGAGACCGACGGACGACGGACGGTCGAGTCGACCGTCAGTCGTCGCGGGTGTACTTCCGGTCACGACCGAACGGGAGGTACGCCCGGCCGCCGCCCTCGTAGAAGTTCCCGAAGAACTCC
The DNA here is from genome assembly GCF_041379815.1 of Halorubrum miltondacostae. Taxonomy (NCBI): domain Archaea; kingdom Methanobacteriati; phylum Methanobacteriota; class Halobacteria; order Halobacteriales; family Haloferacaceae; genus Halorubrum; species Halorubrum miltondacostae. Next base: position 218,495 of record NZ_JBEDNY010000002.1, on the reverse strand, counting down.
ACGTACTCGAGGCGGACCGCCTGGATGCCGGCGGACGTGACCCCGAGCAGCAGGACGACGAGGTGGCCGACGACCGCGACAAGGATCCCGCCGACCAGCGCGACGACGCCCACGAGGCCGATGGCGGCGGGGTCGAACGCGGTGGTGATCCCGGCGAAGACCAGCTCCTCGCTCGGCGTCTCTTGGACGTGATGGAGGTGCTCCGCCGAGAATATGAAGTGGAAGCTCCCCTCGCCGCCCTTGTCGATGTACGCGCCGAACGCGAGCAGGTTGACGGCGAGCGCCATCCCGCCCTTCGCGAGCAGGACGGCCATGATCCGGGCGTACGAGATCACGTTGACGATGGGCGAGAGGAACTCCGCGAGCTCCGGCGGTTCGCCGATGCCGAGCAGGACGAGCCCGAGGAGCGCGGCGAGGGCGCCGGCGATACCGACGACGACCGGGAAGCCGCTGAACGAGACCACGCCGAACGTGAGCAGCGACACCGACTCGAACAGGAAGTCGGGCTTCGGGCCGGGGACGTGCTGGCTGAAGATCCAGATCCACGCGCCGTTGAGGATCAGGAGCCACGAGCCGGCCTCGTAGAGCGCGTGCTTCACGTCGTGTTGCTGGAGCGTGCTCACGAACGAGAGCGCGTGGCCGATGTTCAGGTGGACGATGCCGAACACCACGCTGACGACGAGGAACGAGAGCCCCCAGTCGAGGTCGGCCGGCGAGAGCCCCTTACCGGCGACCGGCCAGTGGACGTCGCCCGGCAGCAGCTGGTAGGCGTGGTAGCCGAACAGGTCGATGCCGAAGTAGATGCCGAACAGTATCGTGAAGCCGCCCGCCCACATCGCGACGGAGCCGAGTTCGCGGAACGCGCCCTCGAATCTCGAGTACATGAAGAACCCGATAGCGGCGTACAGGACGCCGTACCCCACGTCGCCGATCATGAACCCGAACATCGCCGGGAACGTGAGAAAGACGAGGAGCGTCGGGTCGAACTCGGAGTACTTCGGCCGCCCGAACGCCTGAACGAGCAGTTCGAAGGGACCGGCCGCGCTGCCGTTGTCCTGGACAACCGGCGGGTCGTCGGTACCGTGCGCCGCGTGGCCGCCGTCCGTGGCGGCCTCGGGCTCGGCGGTCGCGTCCTCGGTGTCACCGCCGCCGGCCGCTTGGGAGGGCGACGCCGCGCCGCCGGTCTCCGCGACCGGCTCGGCGTGGTGGTCGCCGTCGGGCGTGAACGACGCCCGTTCGAGCTCCTCGACCTCGACGTGGTCGCCGACGGCGTCGACGATCGCCGCCTCGAAGTCGGGGTACGACTCGGTCGGCACCCACCCCTCCGCGACGAACGCGTTCTCGGTGGTCGCGAACGAGAGCGGCGCCTCCTTCTTCTCCGCCTCGATGGTGAGCGCCTCCTCGGCGCGCAGCAGGAAGCCCGCCGCCTCCTCCTTCACCGAGTCGAGCTCCGCCTCGACGCCGGCGAGCTCGTCGCGGAGGTCAGCCTGCTCGGCCTCCAGCTCCGCGACGTACTCCTCCGGGCTTGCGTCAGCGTTCGGGACGTCGAGCAGCGCGATGTCGACGCCGACGAGGGCGTCCTGGACGACGCCCTCGGCGTCGCCGTCGACCGGCTTCGCGACGATGGCGAGCACGTCGCCGCCGACGAACACGTCGAAGACATCGATCGTCTCGGCGTCTTCGAGCGCCGCCTCGACGGCGGCCGGCTTTGCCTCGCCGACGACGACCTCAACCGAGTCGTAGCCGCGCAGGTACTCGAGGTCGATCCCGAGCTCCGCGAACGGCTCCATCCGGTCGATCTCCTCCTGCCGGTCGCGGATCGCGCCCTGGAGCTCGTCGCGCTGGTCGTTGAGGTCGTTGACGCGGTCGCGGACGCGGTCGAGCTCGGCGTCGAGTTCGTCGTCGTCGAGCGACCGGGCGACCTCGGCGTCATCCGCGTCGACGTCGAGGATGCTCTCGAGCGACCGGACCGTCACGAGCCGCTCGTTGACGGTCTCGGCCCCCTCGAGCGACGTCCCGGGGTCGAACCCCTCGTACCGGTCGTCGTAGTCCGTGACGTGCAGGGAGTGGTGGGCGTACGCCGCCTCGATGACGTCGTCGATGACGCGCTTCGAGCCCGTCACCGACACCCGGCTCATCTGCTCAGGCCTGAGCATCCACCGCCTCCTCGGCCTCGTCGTGGACCGCCGCTTCGAACTGCTCGACGGCGTAGTCGACGGCCGATTCCACCCGGTCGCGGGCCTCGCGTTCGAGCTCGTCGCGGTCGGCACGTCCCGATTCGAGGATCTCCTCGCGCCGCTCCTCGATCTCCGCTCGGGCCGCTTCGAGCCGCTCTTCGGCCTCGGACTCCGCCTCCTCCTCGGCCTCGGCGCGGATCTCGTCCGCGCGCTTTCGAGCTTCGGCGAGGCGCTCTTCGGCGTCCGATTCAGCGTCCGCGATGATCTCGTCCGCCTCCCGTTCGGCCTCCTTGATCGAGTTGAGCACCTCTGGTCTCGCCATGCTACTAATCGCCTGAAACTCTACTAGCGATGTATAAGGTGTTTGCGAAAGCCCGCGGGGTTGCGCGCGGACGTCGGGCCCGTTCCGGAGGGATTTCGGACCGAACCGCGGCGCGGGTCCGATCGCCGCCGCCTACATTTAAGTAGCAGTCGCCGGACCGTCACCGTATGGCAACGGTGTATGCGGTCGCGTCGGCGAAAGGTGGGGTCGGGAAGACCACCACGACCGCGGCGGTGGCGACGATCCTGGCGGACTCGGGCGCCGACGTCGTCGCGATCGACGCCGACCTCGGCATGGCGAACCTCGCGGGCGCCGTCGGGGTGACGCCCGGCGAGACCACCCTCCACGACGTCCTCGCCGGCGAGGCGGAGCCCGAGGCGGCGGTCCGCGAGGGACCGGCCGGACTCCGGGTCGTGCCGGGGGCGGCCGACCTTGACGCGTACGCGGCCGTGGACCCCTCGGGGCTCCGGAGGGTCGTCGAGGCGTTCGCCGACGCCGACTACGTGTTCGTCGACGCCGGCGCGGGGCTGTCGCACGACTCCACGCTGCCGCTCGCGATCGCCGACGAGGCGCTCCTCGTCTCGACGCCGGAGCGGAGCGCCCTCGGCGACACCGAGAAGACGCGGCAGCTGACGGAGCGCCTCGGCGGGACCGTCGCCGGGGGCGCGATCACCCGCGTGGCGGCGGACACCGACGAGGTGGTCACGGCGCTGCTGGACGCCCCCGTTCTCGGGCGGATCCCGGAAGACGAGGCGGTGGCTCGGGCCGCCGCCGCGAACGGCACCCTGGCCGCAATCGCACCGGACGCGCCGGCGACGCGGGCGTACCGCGACCTGACTCGCGCCCTGACCGGCGCGGACGTCGACGGCGTGGGACTCGCCGAGCCCGCAGCCGACGCCGCGGGCGGAACCGAGGCGGACAGCGCGGAGGCCGGCGACGCGGGAGCCGACGACGGGCCGACCGCGGCGGACGACGACGCCGTGATCGTCGACGACGGACCGGCGGCGGACGACGCGGACGGCAGTGATTCCGAAGCGGCGAGCGAGCGGGACGACGCCGACGAGGAGGCGCGCGAGGCCGCGGCCACCGAGGCGGGGCAGGAAGCGGGCGCGGAGCCCGAGTCGGACGAGGATATCATCGTCGCGGACCCCGACGCGAGCGGCGTGGCCGAGCCGGGCGACGGCGACGACATCATCGTCGCGAGCGAGAGCGAACCGGCGGGCGACGTCGCGGACGAGGACACGGACAAAGACCGAGGCGACGAGACAGACGAAGGCGGAGACGATATCGCGGACGAAGACCGAGGCGACGAGACAGGCGAAGCCGGGGACGACGTCGCAGGCGAGGACACGGACGAAGGCGGCGACGACGACACGGACGAGGCCGGTGACGGCGACACCGACGAGGGCGCACGCGACGCCGGCGGCGAGCCGGAGGAGTTCGTCGAGAGCGACGATCCGACTCAGGAGACCGGCGGCGACGGGGCGAACGGCGACGAGGCTGGCGGAACCGACGCCGGTGACGAGTCCATGGCCGGAGGGAGAGCGGCCGCCGAGCTTGAGGCCACCGGCCCGGACGACGCGACGGAGGAGGATTCGGACGCGATCCCCGACGCGGACGAGACGGCGCGCGAGGCGGCCACCGGACCCGACGAGGCGGACGGCGAGGGGGCCGCGAGCGCTGACTCGGCGGCGGGAGACGACATCGACGACGAGCTCGCGGGGAGCATCCCGTTCCGCGACGACGACACCGGGACGATGAACACCGTGCTGTCGGAGGAGGACGAGGAGGACGGCGAGGAGACGATGGACGACGGCGACTCGCCGTCCGCTGACGACGAAGACGAGGGCGGCAGCGGGTTCTTCAGTCGGTTACTCGGTCGCTGAACGGAGCGCGGCGGTCCGTCAGGCCTCGGAGGGGGCGCGGGCGCGGTCGCGGATCAGCTCGCGGATCTCCTCAGGGTCGGTGACCGCCGCGAGCTCCTCGCAGGAGACCAGCGCGGTCCCGTCGACGGACTCGCGCTTCTCGTCCTCCTCGGTGAAGTACACCGAACGGGTCCGGGCCACTTCGCCGATAGACGACATGATCCGGGCGCGCTTCTCGGCCGCGGCGGTGAACGCCGAGTGGCCGGTGAGCACGCGCGTCGCGGGGCTGTCCTCGTCCTCGGAGACGGCCTTGAACGGGGCGCGGGCGGTCGGGTGGACGGTGAACCCCGCGCTCGTGAGCACGTGGAGGACGTGTTCGTCGTCGGGGTCGGCCGCGGGGGCCGACGGGGTCGGCTCCGAGTCGCGGACGTCGTCCGCGCCCTCGAGCACGTCGACCGGGCTGGAGAACGGCTGGTCGAACAGCTCCTCCAGCTGGATCGCCACCTCGATGGAGGCGTTCATGCCGTCCTCGTACTTCGAGACGGTGCGGCGGGAGACGCCAAGCTCGTTCGCGAGGCGACCGAGCGACCAGCCGCGCTCCTCGCGCTCGTCGGCGAGGAGGTCGCCGTCGAGGCTGACGTACAGCCCGCCGGGGGCGGCATAGATGAGCGGCGGCATCCCCTCGACGAAGAGGTCGTAGGCGGTGTCCGGGTTGATCACCGGCACGCCGTGTCGGAAGTAGACGACGCCGGGCTTCAGCTCCTCGTCGCGGGTCCGGATCCCGATCACCATCGGCGTCCCCCTGAGGTACTCGCCGAGCCGGCGCATCTCCGCGCCGGTCTCCGCGTCGAGGGCGTCGACGTTGCCGAGGATCTTCAGGAGGAGGAGGTCCTCGTCGCGGCGGGCCGCCACGTCGAAGCTCTTGGGCCGGACCGCACACCGGTCGCTGACGAGGAACCCTGCGTCCTCCAGCATCGCGGTGACGTTCCCGATGAGCGCAGTCCGGGACATAGCCGAAACAAGCGTCTCGCCGTATATATGCGTTGTGTCGCCCGCTCGCCGACGAACCCACCGCCCGCGGGCGATTTCTCCCGCTCGCGACGGGAAACGGTTATATACTCGACCGGCGCCGAAATCGGCTCAGCCGGCCGGGAGCGGTCTCGACCGGCCTCGAAAGGGGCTTGTCTCGCCGCCGCGAACGCCGCGTCATGCCGATCGTCGCCGTCGACGACACCGACTCCCGCGAGCGCGGGATGTGTACGACCTATGTGGCGACGCGGATCGCGGAGCGCCTCGCGGACGCCGGGGGACGGGTCCGACGCCGGCTGCTCGTCCGCCTGAACCCGGCCGTGAAGCACAAGACGCGCGGGAACGCCGCGGTCGCGCTCCACGTCTCGGACGTGGACGCGGAGGCGGCCGCGTCGGTCGCCGCCGAGACGGTCGCGGAGTTCGCCGCGGCCGCGGACCCGCGGACCTCGCCGGGCGTCGTCGTCGCGGACGTGGACGTCGCCGGCGATCCCTTCGACCCGACCGGAGCCCCAATCCCGGATCCGGTGGCTGCGTTCGGGCGACGCGCGCTCCGCGAGCGCCTTTCGGTGGCGGAAGCGACCGAGCTGGCCGACGAACATGGACTCCGACACGTCGCGGTCGGGTCGGCGGGCGGCGCCGACGAGGCGAACGCGGTCGCGGGCCGGGGCCGGATCGGCGCGCTCGCCGCGGTCGGCGCGCCGGCCGCGTTCGACGACTGGACGGTCGAGCGCATCGCCTACCGGGAGCTCAACCGCTGCGGGACGCACCGCGAGGTCGACCGCGAGAGCGTCTTCGCCGCGGCCGACGAGGGGTACCCGACGGTCTGGGACACGGTCGACCGCGAGACGGGGAAAGCCGTCTGCGTGCCCAACGCGCCCGGCCCGATCCTCTACGGGATCCGCGGCGACGACGCGGCCGAGTGCCGGGCGGTGGCGGCCGCCATCGACGGCGAGGCGGTCGAGCGGGCCGCGACGTTCCTCACGAATCAGGGCACCGACGCCCACCTCGCGCCCGGGCGGATCGGCGATCTCCGCGACGGCGCGGGCTACCGAGTCGCCGGGACGGTGGCGAGCGCCCCGGAGACGAAGCGGGGGGGCCACGTCCACGTCGACGTCGCGGGCGACGCTCCCGGAGCGGGTGGCGACGGGGGAAAGGACGCCGACCGCCTCCGCGCCGTCGCGTTCGCCCCGACAGGCCGGTTCCGCGATCGCGTCCGGGCCCTCCGGCCCGGCGACCGGGTGACGCTCTGCGGCGAGCACGAGCTCCGCGACGACGCGGACGGACCGGGGAGCACCCTGAAACTGGAGAAGTTCGCCGTCCGCGACCTGGTCCGGACCGCGCCCGCGGTGCCGACCTGCCCGGACTGCGGCCGCTCGATGTCGTCGGCCGGGCGCGGTCAGGGGTACCGGTGTCGCGACTGCGGGACGAGCGCGCCGGGGAAGGTCGCGAAGCCGGTGGAGCGCGACCTCGAGGCCGGCTGGTACGAGGTCCCGCCGAGCGCGCGCCGACACGTCGCGAAGCCCCTCGTCCGCGGCGGATTCGACGCGCCGACCCACCCGGAGCGATAAAGTGCTCGCCGCGAGAGCGGACCGACGTGACTGGGATCGTCTTCCACGCGACGGAGCGGCGCGACGCAGTCGTCGAGTTCTACCGCGAGCGACTGGACGCGACGGTGCGGCTCGAACAGCCCGACTGTACGATCCTGGAGTTCGACGGCTTCCTGTTCGGGTTCTGCGAGCGCGACGAGGCCGACGACTGCGGCATCCTCACGTTCGTCTACCCGGACCGAGACGCGGTCGACGCCGCGAGCGAGCGACTCGGCGACGCGGTCGTGACGCCGCCGCGAGAGAACGAGACGTACAACATCTACCAGTGCTTCGCCGAGGACCCCGAGGGCCGGACCGTCGAGTGCCAGGTGTTCCTCGACGACGCGGTCGACATCGAGTGAGGCGGTCGGAGAGGGTCGGGGGCGACAGACTGCGCTCAGTCGTCGAGGTCGTGGGCGTCGCGCCACGCCGCCGCCCGCTCCTCGGCGGCCTCCGGGTCGTCGAGCCGCTGCCGCTCGTAGGTCGACTCGTCGACCGCCTGCTCCATCACGTCGAGGCGGGCGACGACGCCGCCGGCCGACCGCTCGCGGAGCCTGACGGTCGCGTACCCGTCCGATCGCTCCCACTCGGTGACAGTGCCGTCGTCGCGCTCCAGCGACCAACTCATACCCGGGCGGACGCGCTCCGCGGCTAAAGCGATGCGGTTCCGAGGCGGTCGCGCGGGGCTCCGCCGGTCGGCGTCGCTCGTCCCCGCGGGTCAGTCGCTCGCGCTCGGCGACCGGCCCGCGCTCGGCTGCTCCCCGGCGTCCGGGGTGGCCGCGTATCCGCACACCGGACAGACGACGTACCCGAGTGAGTCGTACGGGACCGACGTCGAGGGGGCGCTCACGTCACACTCGGGACAGTCGAACGTCGCAGCGTTCTCAGTTGACATGCTATAACATACCTATCTACGACATATAGTTATGCGCTGCTTTCTACCTCGTCAACGCCACCCTACTTATATACCGAGTCCGAACTCCGGCGCGTGACCGACGACGCATACGCGAGCGGGGCGGGAACGGAGAGGTCGACCCGACCGCACGAGCAACGACGCGAGCGGACCGCGCGGCGGCTAGGCGAGGTCGACGCGGCCGGGCTGGTCGCGTTCCCGAGCCGCAACCTCCAGTACCTCACCGGCTTCGCCGAGGAGCCGGGCGAGCGGCACTTCTTCCTCGTCGTGCCGGCGGCGAGCGCCGCCGACCCGGAGCCCGCGCTGCTCGTGCCGGCGCTGTACGAGACGCAGGTCCGCGAGGCGACGGCTGTCGGGGCGGTCCGGACGTGGGCCGACGGCGAGGACCCGGTCGCGGCGACGCGCGAGCTGCTCGCCGACAAGGGGCTCGACGCCGGGCGGCTCCTCGTCGACGACACCATGTGGGCCCAGTTCTCACAGGACCTCCGCGCGGCGGCCCCCGACGCGGCGTGGGGGCTCGCGAGCGAGGCGCTCGCCGACCTCCGGGTCCGGAAGGACGAGGCCGAACTGGCGGCGTTGCGCGAGGCCGCCGCAGTCGCGGACGCGGTCGTCGGCGACCTCCGCGAACTGGGCGCGGACGCGGTCGGGATGACCGAGTCCGCGCTCGCCGAGTGGGTCGCGGAGCGACTGGCCGAGCGCGGGGGCCGTGGCGTCAGCTTCGAGACGGTGGTCGCGGCGGGCGAGAACGGCGCGAAGCCCCACCACGGCCACGGCGACCGAGAGATACGGGCCGGCGAGCCGGTCGTCCTGGACTTCGGGACGCGCGTCGACGGCTACCCCTCAGACCAGACGCGGACCCTCGTCTTCGACGGCGAACCGGCCGAGGCGTACGCCGAAGTCCACGAAGTCGTGCGCGAGGCGCAGGCGGCCGGGGTCGAAGCCGTCGAGCCCGGCGTCCCGGCGTCCGCCGTCGACCGCGCCGCGCGCGAGGTGATCGAAGCGGTGGGGTACGGCGACGCGTTCGTCCACCGGACCGGCCACGGCGTTGGCTTGGACGTCCACGAGGAGCCGTACCTCGTCGCCGGCAACGACCGCCCGCTGGAGCCGGGGATGGTCTGCTCGGTCGAGCCGGGGATCTACCTCGACGGGCGGTTCGGCTGTCGGATCGAGGACCTCGTGGTCGTCACCGAGGACGGCTGCGAGCGGCTGAACCGCACCGACCGCGGGTGGGACTGACGGCCGTCGAGGGGGGCGGCCGGGTCCCTGACGGAGCGAGAAACACGGGGATCTGCGTGTCGAGCGTCGATACGCGAACGCGGGAGTCGTGTGCCTACCCCCAATCCTAAATCACCGTTACATAATATAACAGTATTACCGTATTATTTCGGGTATATTCTCCCAGTCGGATGGAGCGCTCCGGCGGGGGCCGCACGAGGGGCCGAGCGGCATCGAAACCATTAGTGTCGCCCGAGCGGAACCGCGGGGCATGAGCGATAACGATGCGGACGACGGAGACGAGGAGGCGGAAGCGGAGCCGGCCGTCGAACTCGGCGACGGGCCGGACGTGGCCGGCGAGCCGGTCGCCCGCGTCGCGTCCCGGCTCACCTGGCCCGCGACGCGAAGCGACGTCCGCGAGCAGGAGGGCGACGCCGAGCTCCGGACGCCCGAAGGGCCGCGCACGCTCGACGACGTGCTCGCGGAGAGCGAGGTGCCGCTGTTCGAGAGCCGGGGCGACTTCGTCCAGGCCGTCGAGGCGGTCGTCGGTCGCGGTCCGGTCGCGACCGAGTAGGCGTCGAACGCGACGATTCTCTTTCCGAACAGCCTCTACCCGTCGCGGCGAGCCGTGGGACCGCGTCCGACGGACGGCGTCCGCGCACCAAACGCTAAGTGGACCGGGGCCGACAGGGCTCCCATGTGGGGCTCCCGCGGGGGTCGAGACCGGCGGACGGTGGTCTGTATCGCGTGCGGAGACTCGGTGTTGCGGGAGGACGCGCGCGAGTACGACAAGGAGGGCGACCGGTGGAGCCGGCGCGACAAGGAGTTCGAGCACCTCTGTGCCGACTGCGACGACGAGCTCTGCCACCAGCCTCGCGACGGGCTCGAGTCGCTACTTCGCGACATCGAGGCGGACGGGCTCTCGGACGAGGAGTTCCTCGGCCGCTACGTCGACGCGGTGACGGACGGCGACGGCGACCGCACCGACGAGGACAGATCGGGAGCGCGCTCGGACCACGGCCAGTCGGACAGGCGGCGTTCCGATCGCGACCGTTCCGGCCGCGACCGCTCCGACCGCGACCGATAGTTCTACACCTCGCGGCTCGGTACCGCGGTCGTACGCATGCCCGCCCTCCACGCAGCGGTAGCGACGCTCGGTCTCGTCGGTACCGGCGGCCCCGCCGATACCGTCGGTCCGGTTTCACTGCTCACCACTGTCGACCCCGTCCCCACCGCCGTCGGTGTGGGCGCGCTGGTCGTGGGCCTCGCCTTCCTCGCGCACGGCGCGGCCGGCGCTCGGAACGCGGTCGGGGTCCTCCGAGCGACCGCGACCGGTCCCGCTAGGCTCGACGGCGCGGAACGCCGGATACGGGTCAGCGGACGCGCCGCCCAAGTCGACGACGAGACGCTCCCCGCGCCGTTCGGCGGCGACCCGTGCCTCTGCGTCGAGTACGACGTTTCTGAGCTTCGCAGTCAGGGGAAAGGGCAGTCGTGGGTCGCGATCGACGGCGGCGAGGCCGGCGTCCCCTTCCAGGTCGACGACGGTGGGACCGGCGTCCGGGTCGACCCGGCCGCGGCGTCGTTCTCGCTCGACGTCGACGAGAAGATCAAGCTCGACGCCGGCGAGGAGCCGCCGGAGCGCGTCCGAGGGTTCATCGACGCGGTCGACGCGGTCGACGACACGGAGACGGGGTACGAGGTCGGCCCGCTCACGATCGGCGACGACCCGCGGCGGCGGTACGTCCAGCGGGCGCTTCGTCCGGGCGACGAGGTGACGGTCGTCGGCGACAGCGAGGCGTTCCCCGGCGCGCCCGTCGGCGAGGTGAAATCGCGGATTGCGGGCGGCTCGCCGTTCGTCGTCTCGGACGCGAGCGTGCGACGGACCGCGCTCAGGCTGGTCGGGGGGGCGGTCGTCCCGCTCGTCCTCGGTGCGGTCGCGCTCGTCGTCGCCGCACTGGCGCTGTCGCCAGCGATCGCGGCGTTCGTCTGAGCTCGCCCGCGCGGGTGGGACGGCGCACTCGGTGGCCCGCCGCGCGCTCGTATCACCCCGCCCGACAGGCCTTTCTAACGGACCCGCGTTGGTGGAGGTATGTCAGACGACGAGCCGAAGCCCGGGTCCGCCGAGGACCAGGGCCCCGTGACGATCACGCCGGAGCTCGCGGACCGACTCGCGGAGAAGCGCGAGGAGCTGTTCGAGGAGTTCGAGATCCGCGACGAGTTCCCGAGCGAGGTCCTCCGCGAGGCGGAGGCGCGGACCGAGGGCGTCTACGAGGAGATCGAAGCCGAGATCGACGACCGCGAGGACCTCCGCGACCTCACCACGTGGACCACCGACCCCGTCGACGCGCAGGACTTCGACGACGCCATTTCCATCAAGCGCGAGGAGGACGCCTACCGGCTGTGGGTCCACATCGCCGACGTCACCCACTACGTCACCCCGGACACCGCGATGTGGGAGGAGGCCGTCGAGCGCGCAAACACCGTCTACCTGCCCGACTACACGATCCACATGCTCCCGCCGGTGCTGGCCGAGACGGTCTGCTCGCTCGTCCCGAACGAGGACCGGCTCGCGCACACCGTCGAGATGGAGATCGACGACGAGACGCTATCCTTCGAGGACATCGACATCTACAAATCGGTGATCAACTCCGACGAGCGGCTCACCTACTCGGAGTGCGAGAACCGCCTCGACGACCCCTCGCTCCCCCTCGGCGCGGAAAACGAGCTCGCCTTCGAGCTCGCGGACCGGATGCACGAGCAGCGCAAGGCGGACGGCTCGCTCGTCCTCAACCCCCGGCGCGACCGCGCACACACCATCATCGAGGAGTCGATGCTGAAGGCGAACAAGGCGGTGACGCACACGCTGATGTGGGACCGTGGCGTCGAGGCGATGTACCGCGTCCACCCGCAGCCGACCCCCGACCAGTGGAACGAGGCGTTAAAAGAGATCCAGGAGCTCGACGGCGTCTCCATCCCAGGCGACGCGTGGGGCGACGACCCGCGGAAGGCGGTCAACGCCGCCCTCGAAGAGTCGCCCGAGCGCCAGCTCAACAAGATCCAGCGCGCCGTGCTGAAGGTGATGCCCCGCGCGAAGTACATGAACGACCCGTTCGGCGGTCACCACGCGCTCAACTTCGACATCTACGGCCACTTCACCTCGCCCATCCGCCGGCTGTCGGACACGATCAACCACTGGATCGTCCACGAGAACGACGTGCCCGAGACCCTCCTCGAACTCTGTGACCACGCCAGCGACAAGCAGAAAGATGGCGAGACCGCCGAGCGGCTCTACAAGCAGTTCCTCCAAGAGCAGGGGCTCGACTCGTACGCGGTCAACAACCGCGGCGTCGAGGTCGTCGAGAACCCAGAGGAAGCGAAGCACACGGCGTAGTCCCCGCGGACCCTTCTATTCCGCCCGAACGCCCGGCTCGCGAGCGCGCAGGACGGCGGGAGATATACACCTGCGCGGCCGCAACGTTCGGTATGAACGGTCACGAACGCGGCAGCGACGCGGACCGGCACGAGGCGGACCCGCTCGAACCGACCGGCGACTCCGAGCGCGACGCGGAACGCGCGGCGACAGTCGGCGGCTTCACCGGGGCGGTCCTCGGCGCTCGGGGCGGCCCCGTCGGGGCCGGCATCGGCGCGCTGCTGGGCGGGTCGACGGGTTACGCTGTCGGCTACGCGCTGAGCGAGATGGAGTCGATGGCGGACGAGGACTTCGGTGACGACGACGGCGACGCCGGACACGAGACGACGGCATCCGACGCAGACGCGACCGAGACCGACAGCGGGCCCGTGACGATCGACGTCCACTCCGAAGGGGAGGACGATGAAGTTCCGGACAACGGAGAGGCTGAGGCGGACCACGACGAAACAGTAGCCGATCACGAGGAAGACGGTCACGACGGTTCCGACGGAGACGAAGACAGCCACCACGAGTCCGACGGAGACGAAGACAGCCACCACGAGTCCGACGGAGACGAAGACGGCCACCACGAGTCCGACGGAGACGAGGACAGCCACCACGAGTCCGACGGAGACGAAGACAGCCACCGCGAGTCCGATGGAGACGAGGGCGACCACGACGAGCACGCGGAGTGATCGGCGCGCGCCTGCCGCGGCGCGAAGCTTGATTGTCTGCGGCGACGACCCGCCGGCATGGTGACTGACCGCATCGTCGAGCACTGTCTGTCGGTCGACGGCGACCGGCCGGACCTCCCGGCGCACCTCCTCGACTGGTTCGCGGTCGCGATCGGCGGCGCGACCCACGCCGACTCCACCCCGGCGGTCCTCGACGGCGTCCGGCGGATCGCGGGGCCGACCCCGGACCCCAACGCCGACGCGACCGCGACGCTCCTGCCGAGCGGCGAGCGGCTCACGCCGGCCGACGCCGCACTCGCGAACGGCGCGCTCGCGCACAGCCTCGACTTCGACGACACACACCTCGCCTCATCGCTCCACCCCGGCGCGCCCGTGATCGCGGCCGCGCTCGCGGCCCCGACAGCCGGATCGACCGCGCTCGCGGTGGGCGCCGCCGTCGCGACCTATATCGAGGAGGTGTACAGCAGCATCCCGACGGCGACGATCGAGACCAGCAGGATCCGCGCGACCATGATGATCCCCATCTGACGGTGCGTGAGGTTGGTTCCCTCGAGTACCTCGGAGACGCTCATACGTCGACGAATTAGCCGAGAGTATTTAATCGCTTCCAACGGGAGGACCGACGCACGGGGTTTCCGGCAGAGCCGGGCTACTCGATCCCGAGCTCGCTGTCGCTAGAGGTCCGAGAGAGGGACGTCATCGCGGGCTCCATGCGCAACGACTTTGTGTCAACGAATGTGACTGTATCTGCCCAATTTTCTTCGTTGATAGCTACGCCATTAGGTACATAAGGGAAATAGGCTTCTGTACACGCAACCAGCAACCGATCCGAACAGGTCGGCGTTCCCTCCGGCGTCAACGGCGACATCCGGATGCGTGCGACTTCGTTCGGCGGTGGCCGCTGGGTTCAAACTATGAAACCAAGCAACCAATCCAACGCGGACGACAGGGCAGTGAGTCCCGTCATCGGCGTCATCCTCATGGTCGCGATTACTGTCATCCTGGCGGCCGTTATTGGGACGTTCGTTCTCGGACTCGGCGATCAGTTGAATGACACCGCACCGCAAGCCAGCTTCGACATCGACAGTTCAAACAGTACATCTGTTAATATTACCAAGACTGGTGGTCAACCGATTCCAGTTGGTAATCTCGTCCTGTCCATTGACGGAGCAAGATACGATGAAGCAAACACGAGCATTTCGGGTGATTGGCAAACCGGGGTAACGGTGACCTACAGTGAAAATACTGGCACCTTCCCGACCAATGAGGATGCGACGATTCAGCTTATCCACGATCCGAGTGGGAACGTGATCTTCGAGGGGACGGGGGACCTCTCATAGGCTGAATATAACTATCTCCATCGGTTTTTTTATTTTATCCTGTATCGTAGTCAGAATGCGTGTATCACCGACTACTGTAGATTTTCAATGTTCACTTGATCCATACATTCATGAAATTATTTCACTAACCGGATATGTAGGCGTGGCATTGATAAGCGTAAATGGGACCCCACAAAGAGGCGGCTAAAAGGAATGAAGGAATGGACTCGCGGGGATTTGAACCCCGGGCCTCTTCCTTGCGAAGGAAGCGATCTGCCACTGATCTACGAGCCCTCATGAGAATACAATTCCTGTTCGTATTTGTACCTTACCTTTCGGCGACCGGTGCGAGAGTGGCTCACATCCGGGCGCCGAACGAGTTCGGCGAGCGGTCGAAGAAACCGCGAAGTCGACCGACACCGACGGGGTTACGTACGTCGCAAGATTACTATACGATCAGTCAATCTCTTTCCGCTGCTGCCTGCCAAATAACGTTTCTGAGAAGCATCACACATTCGTTACCCTTTTGCCTGCGGACGACCGATCGTCTTGTATGTCAGATGCGACGGCGACCGACGCGGAGGCCGACGTGGATCCGGCCGCGATCGCGGCCCTCAAACACGTCGGGCTCGTCGGCGGCCTCTCGGAGACGAAGGTGTCTTGCGCGGCGCTCGGCGACCGCCTTGACGCCTCCACACAGACCGCCTCCCGCCGCCTTCAGACCCTCGAGTCCGCCGGCTACGTCGAGCGCGACGTGGTCAGCGACGGCCAGTGGGTCCGGGTGACGGAGGCGGGCGAGGCCGCGCTCCGGGCGGAGTACGCCGACTACCGCCGCCTGTTCGAGTCGGACATCGAACTGTCGCTTCGCGGCGCGGTCACCGGCGGGATGGGCGAGGGCCGCCACTACATCACGCTGCCGGGCTACGCCGAGCAGTTCCGCGAGCGGCTCGGCTACGACCCGTTCCCGGGGACGCTCAATGTCGACCTCACCGAGGAGAGCGTCCGCCGGCGCGGCGAGATGGCCGGCATCGACGCCGTCCCCATCGACGCGTGGGAGGGCGACGACCGCACGTACGGCGCGGCGACCTGCTACGGGGTCACCCTCGTGGCGGGCGACGAGCGCTACGACGAGGTCCACGCCATCGTCCCCGACCGGACCCACCACGACGACGACCAGCTCGAACTGATCGCGCCGGACCGGCTGCGCGACGCGCTCGCCCTCGACGACGACGACCAGGTGGAAGTCCGCGTCGAGCCGACGAGCCGGGCGGACGGCCCGGACGGCGAGGCCCGCGAGGACGAGGCAGACGGGAACGGCGTCGGCGAGACGGAGGTGGCCTGATGCGGGTCGATGCCGACGCTGACGGGAGAGTCGCCGGCGAGGCCGGGGCGTCCGCTGACTCGACCGAAGCCGTCGAGCGCGCGATCAACGCCTTCCACCAGGGCGAACCGGTGTTGGTTCACGACGCCGACGACCGCGAAGGCGAGACGGACATCCTCTACCCCGCGGGTGCGGTGACCCCCGCCGACCTCGCGCGGCTGCGCAACGACGGCGGAGGGCTGGTGTTCGTGGCGCTGTCGGACGCTGTCGCCGAGGCGTTCGACCTCCCGTTTCTCCACGACCTGATCGACCACCCTGCTGGCCGGTTCGACGGCCTCGGCTATGACGTCCGGCCGTCGTTCTCGCTGACGGTGAACCACCGGGAGACGTACACCGGCATCACCGACGAGGACCGCGCGCTCACGGTCCGGGCGCTGGCCGACGCCGCGAGCGACCCGGAGTCGTTCGACTTCGCCGGCGAGTTCCGCGCGCCGGGTCACGTCCACCTGCTGCGTGGCGCTCCCGGGCTGCTGGCAGAGCGGGAGGGCCACACGGAGCTCGGGCTGGCGCTGGCCGGGGCGGCGGAGCGGCCGCCGGCGGTCGTCGGCTGCGAGATGCTCGATGATGAGACGGGCGATGCGCTCGCGCCCGCGGACGCCGCCGCGTACGCGGCCCGGCGCGACATCCCGTACGTGGAGGGCACGGCGCTCGTCGAGGCGCTGACGTAGCGATCCCCGCTCGCCGTCGACACGCGGACGCGGACGAGCGCGCCGCCTCGCGGCAGCCCCCGACCGGTTGTCACAGTTTTAAGCCCGCCGCCCGCAACGAGTGAGTATGGGATTCGACGAGATGGACGTCGACACGATCTGGAAGAACGGGGAGTTCCTCGACTGGGAGGACGCGACGACCCACGTTCTGACCCACGCGCTCCACTACGGGAGCGGCGTGTTCGAGGGCGTCCGCTGTTATGACACGGATCGAGGCCCGGCGGTGTTCCGGTGGGAGGAGCACCTCGACCGGCTGTTCGACTCCGCGAAGATGTACGACATGGACATCGGGCACTCCCGCGAGGAGATCACCGAGGCGACGCTCGAACTCCTCGACCGGCAGGACCTCGAGTCCTGTTACATCCGGCCGATCGCCTACTACGGCTACGACTCGCTCGGCGTCTCGCCGGAGGGCTGCCCGACCGACCTCGTGCTCGCCGCGTGGCCGTGGGGCGCATACCTCGGCGAGGAGGCGCTTGAGAACGGCGTCGACGTGATGGTCTCCTCGTGGCGGAAGCACGCCTCCTCGCAGGTGCCGACGAACGTGAAGACCACCGGCCTCTACGTCAACTCCATGTTGGCGGGCGAGGAGGCGCGGCGGAACGGCTACGTCGAGGCCATCGTCCTCAACAAGGAGGGCAACGTCGCGGAGGGTCCCGGCGAGAACATCTTCATGGTGAACGACGGCGAGATCTACACCACCGGCCCCGCGCAGTCGATCCTCGAGGGGATCACCCGCGACACCGTGATCACGCTCGCCGAGGAGCGCGGCTACGAGGTCCACGACGAGGCCGTCATCTCCCGCGGGCAGCTGTACACCGCCGACGAGCTGTTCTTCACCGGCTCCGCCGCCGAGGTCACGCCAATCCGTTCGGTCGACGACACCAAGATCGGGTCGGGTACCCGCGGCCCGGTGACCGAGGAGCTCCAGAGCGCGTTCTTCGATCTGGTCGAGCGGCAGACGGACGACCACGACGAGTGGTTCACCTACCTCTGAGCGCGGCAGCCTGACCGCGACCGCCCGAATCCGGGCAGCCATATCTCCTTCCGGGCAGTGCCGTCGGTGTTAGTTCCAACGGAAGCGGGTCACTCGCCCGAACCGCTACCCGCCGAACCATGCCCCTCGGCGGTCGACCCCTCGCCGTCGCCGGGGCTGCCGTCGGTCCGGACGTGTCCGTAGTCGCCCGGCGCGTCCGCGTCGTCGCCGTCGGCGGGGTTCTCCTCGTGGACGGGAACCTGATGGGCGGACTCGGCGAAGCCGGCGGAGAGGACGCGGGTCATCCCCTCCTCGACCGTCTCGCCGGTCTCCTCGATGCGCTCCGGCTCGACCTCGATGACGAAGCCGGTGGTGATGTTCGGCGCGGTCGGCATGAACAAGACGATCTTGCCGTCGCGGGTCTTCTTCCCGGTCCGGAAGGCGGTCATCCGGATCCCCGGCCACGTCTCGATGTACACCGGGCTCTGGAGCTCGTCGGTGCCGGAAATTGCCGTCTCGATCGCGAGCTTCGAGGCGTTGTACACCACCCGCAGCGCAGGAATTCGGTTTATCGCGTCGTCCACCGCCGACTCCGCTAGGCGTCCCAGAGTGGTCCGCATGAAGTAGCCGACCGCGAGGACGACCGTCGCGAACACCGCGAAGGCGATTATCACGCGGGAGACGGGCTCGAGCGGCGCCGGGATGACGTCGGGTTGGAGCCCCTCGATCAGCGGGATCGACGCGATGTACTGGTAGATCCAGCGGAGGACCAACAGGAGGACGAGGAGCGGGGCCAACACGATGAGCCCGCTGGCGAAGTCGCGTTTCCACGTGGACATCTATCGGATCGGTATGTGTCGGCGATGCTTAAGAGGGCTTCCACGCGCCGACACCGTTCGAACGCCGCGTCGAGGACCGGAACGCCCCCGCGACTACGCGCCGAGGACCGCCCGCACTGCGAACGTGAGGTTCTCCTTGCGCTCGCGGACGCGCCGGTAGAAGTACGAGATCCACTTGCCGCCGTACGGCGCGTACTGGTACACGTCGACGTTCTGCGCAGCGAGGTCGCGCTGGGCGTCCTCGCGGACCCCCATCAGCATCTGGACCTCGTAGTCGCCGCCGTGGTCGCGCGCGAGCCGGTCCGCCAGCGAGATCATCTCGGGGTCGTGGCTGCCGACCGCGATCCCCCGGTCGCGGCGTTCGAACAGCGTCGTCAGGTCGTCGCGGTACGCCTCGTCGACGCGCGCCTTCTCGGTGTACGCGATCGACGACGACTCGTCGTACGCCCCCTTCACGAGCCGGATCTTACCGGGGACGTCGACGAGTCGGTCGAGGTCGTCCGCGGTGCGCTTGAGGTTCGACTGGATACACTGGCCGACGCTCCACGGGTAGTCGGCGGCGATCGACTCGAACGCGTCGAGGGTGGCGTCGGTGGTGTCGGCGTCCTCCATGTCGCACCAGACGAACGCGCCGACCTCGTCGGCGCGCGCGACGATCTCGCGGTAGTGTTCCTCGAACAGGTCGGCGGAGATGTCCATGCCGATCTGCGAGGGCTTCACCGAGACGCACGCGTCGAGGCCGCTGCCGGCGATGTCGTCGAGCAGCTGGAGGTAGGCGTCGGTGTCCGCGCGGGCGTCCGCGGGATCGTCGTAGTGTTCGCCGAGCAGGTTCAGGATGACCGCGACGCCGTCCTCGTTCGCGGCGCGGGCGTGGTCGAGGGCCGTCGGGACGCCCTCGCCGGCGACGAACCGCCGGGCGATCGGTGGAATCATATTCCAACTTCCGGTCGGGGCGAAGTTTACATTTGCCGACTCGGCCGCGATGGCCGCCACGTCGCGGCCGCGACGGCGACCGTCGGCCGATCGCGACGGTGCGGGAGAACGGGAGCTGGCGGCGAGCGATCCGGGGTTTATAACACCTCGCGCGCCGCCCGTGGAGACATGATCGGTACGCTTGTCGCGACCGCGTTCTGGGCGATGCTCCCGGCGTACGTCCCGAACAACGCCGCGGTGTTGGCCGGCGGCGGACGCCCAATCGACGGCGGGCGCGAGTGGCACGGCGCGCGGCTGCTCGGCGACGGGAAGACCTGGCGGGGCACCGCGGTGGGGACGCTCGTCGGCGTGCTCCTCGCGCTCGGGCTCAACGCGCTCGCCGACCCCGCGAGCGCCGCGCTCGGAGGCGACCTGCCGACGTTCGCGCTCCCGGCGGCGTTCGCGCTCGCGTTCGGCGCGATGTGCGGCGACATCGGCGCCTCCTTCCTCAAGCGGCGGTCCGGGAGGGAGCGCGGCGCCGCGTTCCCGGGGCTGGACCAACTAGACTTCGTCGTCGGCGCGCTGGGGCTCGCCTTCCTCGTCGACACCGACTGGGCGCTGGCGGTGTTCACGCCGCGCGTCCTCGCGGTCGTCCTCGTGATGACCCCCCTCCTCCACGTCGTCACGAACGTCGGGGCGTACCTCCTCGGCGTCAAGAATGAGCCGTGGTGAGCGGTGACGAATGATCTCCTACGGCGGCCGCTGCGCGTCGAAGTTGCGTATCGCGTCTGTTTTCTTCGAAAATCGATCGTTCGATCGCGCAATTCGCAGCTGCGAGAACGACAGAAAGACATATATGTTGGTGTGTCATACCATGTCACGCATGTCTAGTAGTGCACCCAGCTCGGACGACGACGTGTTCGACGAGTTCCTCTCCGATCACGGCCACGAGACAGAGATCGTACGCTGGGAGCGATCCTATAACAAGCTTCAGTGTCCCGAGTGCGGTGCGCTCCACGAGGAAGGGTCCGCGCGGTGTTCGGTCTGCGACTGGCGGCCGAGCTGACGGCCGGACCGCCCCGGTCCGCGAGTTTTCTTTCCGTCGTACTCCCCGGTAGTATTATGAGGAATTACTCGATAGTGGCTACCATGCCGACGTGTCAGAACTGCGGTTCGTTCGTGACGACGGACTACGTTCGGGTGTTCACCCCGAACGAGGTCGATCGGCCTCGGGTCTGTCCGGCCTGCGAGGACCTGGTCCGCGACGGTGCCGACGTCCGCGAGGCGCGCGCGACCCGGAGCGGGTAGCCGGCCGAGCGAGCGGGAACGCCCCGGTATCCCGTCTTCGGGTCGAGACCACCGCCGACGGGTCCAGAGCCACGGCGTTTAAGGAGAACCGGAATCTGGAGGTAACAATGACTGATACCACAGTGACGCGGCTGTTCGGGGGGCCCGGGAGCGGGAAGACGACCGCGCTCTTGGACCGCGTCGAAGAGATCCTCGACGAGGAGGGCGCCGACGTCCGCGACGTGCTCGTCGTCTCGTACACCCGCGCGGCCGCCGCCGAGATCCGCGAACGGCTCGCCGAGCGACTCGACATCTCGCCGCGCAGCCTCCAAGGGAACGTGAGCACGATGCACGCGAAGGCGTACGAACTGCTCGACCTCTCCCGGGGCGACGTGGTGGGCGAGGACGACAAGGAGTCGTTCTGCGAGGAGTACGGCATCGAGTTCGAGGACCAGCACGGCGGAGCGGGCCGCCGGACCGCGCGCTCGACGACCATCGGCAACAAGATCATCGCCACCTCGCAGTGGCTCCAGCGCACCGAGCGCGACGTGGCCGACTGGTACGACGTGCCCTTCCAGTGGAACGTCGAAGAGGTCCGGCTCCCGCCAGAGGAGGACCCCAACGCCCAGCAGGGGAACAAGTACACGCCGACGTGGCCCTCCGACGACGACCGGATCGACATCCCCGAGACGATCCGGGCGTGGCGGACGTACAAGGGCGAGAACGACCTCGTCGGCTTCGCGGACATGCTCGAACGGGTCGCGCAGCGCTCGCTCGTGCCCAGCGTCGACTACCTGATCATCGACGAGTTCCAGGACATCACGACGCTCCAGTACAACGTCTTCGAGGAGTGGCGGCCCCACATGGAGAAGGTGCTCATCGCCGGCGACGACGACCAGGTCGTCTACGCGTGGCAGGGGGCCGACCCCGACCTCCTCCTCGACACCAACGTCGACGAGGACGTGGTGCTCCCGAACTCCTACCGGCTCCCTTCGGAGATCCTCAACGTTGTCAACGCGGAGATCCGCCACATCGACAAGCGCCAGGAGAAGGACCTCCACCCGCGCACGGAGGGCGGCACCGTCGAGGCAATCGAGTCGCCGTCGATGATCGAGCTCGTCCGGAACGTCCGGTACACCGTCGAGGACGACGAGGGCGACATCATGTGCCTGTTCCGGGCGCGCTACCAGATGTTCGACTTCATCGACGAGTTCATCGACCACGGCATCCCGTTCACGATGCTCACCGACGGGCGAATGTGGACCGACCGGGTCCAAGACTACGTCAGCGCCGTCGAGAAGGCGGAGGCCGGCAACTCCGTCACCGGGCTGGAGGCGCGGCGGCTGGCCGACATGCTCCAAGAATCGGCGTTCGGGACCCACGATCGCGAGGAGTTCTACGACTACCTCGACGACCGCGAGGAGGCGGCCGACGCCGACGACGTCGCCGAGATCGACGTCGCGGCCGACACGCTCGACGAGTACATCCCCTTCATGCCGGACACCGCCAGCGCCGACGACATGGTCCGGAAGGTGACGAGCTTCCAGCGCAAGTCGATGGGCGCGTACTTCGAGGGCGACTACCAGGGGACCGAGCCGACCCGCGTCCGCGTCGGCACGATCCACTCCGCGAAGGGCCGCGAGGCCGACCACGTGTTCGTCGCCACCGACCTCACGGAGAAGGTGGTCGAGCAGATGGCGGCCTCCATCGACGACCCGACCGACGTCGACGGCGTCGAGGAGTTCACGAAGGCGACGAGCCCCGTGCCGGTGCTCACCGACAACGAGCGCCGCGTCTTCTACGTCGGGATGTCCCGCGCCCGCGAGCGGCTCGTGATCATGGAGAGCCTCATCAGCGGCGCGCCGACGCTGCCGATCAGCGTCCTGCTGTTCAACGAGCTCCGCGAGGAGCCGGCCCAAGAGCTCGTCGAGGAGGTCCAGGCGGAGCTGGCCGTCCCCGAGCCCGAGCCGTGAGCGGGAGCGACGCGCCCGGGGACGACACCGGAGAGGGTCTCCGCCCGCTCCGGACCGACCTCCGGCCGATCGTCAAGGCGGTCCGTGCGGCCGACGCGGCCGCGTTCGTCGCTGTCGGCGACCGCTTCGACGACGCCCTGCGCTACCTAACGCGTTTTTTCGGGCCGAACCGGCTGTACGCGCTGGTCGTCGTCCCGGAGGCGGGAGAAGGCGCAGCGACGGACCGGGAGACCGCGGCGACGGACGCACCCGCCGCCCGAGCCGTCTTGTGTGCCCCCGCCCTGTTCCGCGAGCAGGCGAACCGCGAGTTCGTCGCGACCGCGCGCGAGCCGGCCGCAGCGGAAAACGATGACGACGGCGGCGGCGCCAAGTTCCACGACGGCGTCGTCCGCGAGGTGCGGACCGAGAGCGTCGGCGATCACGCCGGCGAGCGCGCGGCCGCGGTCCTGGCGGAACTCGTCGGAGGGGACGGAAACGCGTCCGAGACAGCCGGCCGAACCGTCCTCACGCCCGCGTCGGTCCCGCACGACGCAGCGGTGTATCTCGAGCGCGCGGGCAACGAACTGTCCTCGACCGACGCGGTCGCGACCGCGAGGGCGCACAAGACGCCGGCGGAGGTCGATCGGCTCCGTCGCGTCCAGCGCGCGGCGGTCGCCGGGATGGCCCGCGCCGAGGCGGTGCTCGCGGAGAGCGAGGCCGTCGAGCCAAGCGACGAAGGGACGGGAGCCACCCGTCCCGACGGCGACCGCCGACCCCCGCTCCGCTGGGAGGGCGACCCGCTGACGACGGAGCGGCTCCGCCGCGAAGTGAACGCGGTCCTCGCCGCCCGCGGGGTCCGCGACGCCGGCAACACGGTGATCGGCGCCGGCCCGTCGGCGGCCGACCTCCACTACGTCGGCGACGACCTGATCCGGCCCGGCGAGACGGTCCTGTTAGACATTTCGCCGCGCGGCCCGGACGGCCACTACGGTGACGTGACGCGGACGTTCGTCGTCGACGGCGACGGCGGCTGGGAGCGCCGCGCGTACGTCGCGGTCGAGGCCGCCCGCGAGGCGGCGCTCGCGGAGGTGGAACCGGGCGTTCCCGCCAAGACAGTCCACGGCGAGGCGGCGGCCGAACTGGCCGCGTACGGCTTCGAACCGAACGCCGGAGAGGGCGAGTCCGGGTTCACCCACGGCACCGGACACGGGGTCGGCGTGAGCCTCCACGAGGGACCGTCGCTGTCGGGCGCGGGCGAGCTACAGGCGGGGCACGTCGTCACCGTCGAGCCCGGCGTCTACGACCCCGAGGTCGGCGGCGTCAGGCTGGAGGACCTAGTCCTCGTCACCGAGGACGGCTACGAGATCCTGGCAGAGTACCCGTTGGATATCGGGGCGGCCGGGCGGGAGGACGGCGGATAGCTACGACCGCTGTTTGAGTTACCGTCGGCTCTTTTTCAGCGCCGCCCGAGAGTTGATCCGTATGGCGTCAGAACCCTCCGACGGAAGCGGCGAGACCGGCGAGGTCGAGCCGCCCCGACGTACCGAGACCAAGAGACTTCCGACTGTTACAGCGCTCCTCGTGGCCGCGGTCGCAGTCGTCGGGGTCACGGTCGCCGGGCTGTCGCTCGCAGGGGCCGGAACGGTCGCCGCCGACGAGCCGGCCGGGCTGGAGACGAGCGTCGTCACGGTGAGCGAGAACGGAACGACCGAGATCGGCGTTCGGACCGACGGCACCGACGCGTTCGAGATCGTCATCGGCGACGAACAAGAGGTCGGGTACGTGCTCCGCGCGACGGTGACGCCGAACGACGACGGCGTCACGACGCTCGTGTTCGACCACGCCGAGACCGGGGGCGGCGGAACGCCCCTGACCGCCGAAGGGGACGCGACGGTCGATATCGACCGCGAGACGACCCTCAACGAACCGATCGCCCCCGGCGAGTACGGGATCGAACTGCGCTTCGACGGCGGCGACGTCGACGCCGTCGGCACGGTGATCGTCGAAGAGCGAGACACAGCCGAAGACGGGGACGAAGAAAGCGGAAGCGATCCGAACGAGGGTGGCAGAACCGACGACGGCGAGGAAAGCGAGAAAAGCGAGAGCGACCGGTCGGCGGAGCCGACGACCGTCACCGAGGCAGACGTCGAGGAGGCCGATCTCGTCGTCGAGCCGGGCGAGACCGATGTCTCCGTCTCCGTCCCGCTCGACGACGGCGAGACGGTGGATCTCCGGATCCGCTCGGACACGGACGCAAGTACGGGGTTCATCATGACGGAAGAGACGACCGTCGAGAACGGGTCGGCGAGCGCGACGTTCGAACTGAGCCCGGCGAGCCACGGCGACCGCGCGACGCTCACCGTCCGTGGGAAGGAGAGGCTCGACAAGGAGGTCACTCGCGAGGTGCTCGTCGTCGACGAGTCGATCGGGGTCGGGCAGAGCGGGAACGCGTCCGTCGGCGAATCGCCCGGGTTCGGGATCGTCGCGGGCGCTCTCGCGCTCCTGCTCGTCACTGCGGTCGTCCAACGGCGGACGTGACGGCGATCGGCGTTCGCGCCGGCGGTTAGCGCTCCGGAGAGTCGCTCTCGGACTCTTCCGCTGCGGGCGCGTCGTCGGACCGGAGTTGTCGGGGGAGCAGCCCCGAGATCAACCGGCGGAGGACCCGCGCGGGGTCGAGGAAGTACTGCGGGAGGACGACCATCGCAGCGGCGACGACCAGCAGGCCGGCGCCGAGCGCGACCTCGCCGGCGAACAGGCGGACGACGGCGTAGTTCGCGAGCGGGAGCGCGAAGACGAGCGACGCCGCCAACCCGATCATGTCCAGCACTCCGAGTCGCATCGACCTCCCGTTGATCCCCGGAGGGCAAAAGGGGCCCGGCCGAGACGAACGGCGGTCGGCGAGAGCGACCCCGTCCGGACCCAGAACCGATATCCGTCGCCCGCCCCCACGTTCGGGTATGTTCACCGGCATCGTCGAGGGCACCGGGACGGTCCGCGAGCGCACCGAGACCGACGACGGCCTCCGGCTGCGGATCGGCGTCGACGGGTTCGACGACCTCCACCACGGCCAGTCGATAAGCGTGAGCGGCGTCTGTCTGACGGTCGAGGAGTACGGCGTCGCCGACGGCGGCGGCGAGTGGTTCGCGGTGTTCCTCGCGAGCGAGACGGTCGCGAAGACGTACCTCGGTGAAGTCGAGACGGGCGACGCTGTCAACGTCGAGCGCGCGATGCCCGCTGACGGGCGGTTCGACGGCCACGTCGTCCAGGGCCACGTCGACACCGTCGCCGAGGTGACCGGAATCGAGCGCGTCGGCGAGGACTGGCGGTTCACGTTCGCGATCCCGGAGGGCCACGGCGACTACCTCGTCGACAAGGGGTCCGTGACGCTCGACGGCATCTCGCTGACGGTCGCCGAGAAGCGCGCGGGCGAGTTCGACGTGGCGATCATCCCGACGACCTACGACCTGACGACGCTCTCGGAGAAGTCGGTGGGCGACCCGGTCCACCTGGAGGTGGACGTGATCGCGAAGTACGTCGAGAACATGCTGGACGGCTACGCGGCCGACCCGCGGGCGGCGGACGACTGAGCGCCGGAAGAGACGCTCTCGGCATGAATCGACCGCTTCCGGCAGCAGAACCCCGTTTCAGTCGTCCTGCGCGTCCTTCGCGCCCTTCACCGTCTCGCGGACGGCGTCGACGCCCTCGTCGTGGAGCAGGTCGCCGACGACCACCACGTCGCTGTGGGCGGCCATCTCGTTGGCCGACTTGTAGTCGTGAATGCCGCCGCCGTAGAAGAGCGCGGCGTCGTCCAAGGCGTCGTGGGCGGCCGCGACCTTCTCCGTGTCGCCGAACGTGCCCGAGTACTCGACGTAGACGATCTCCTGGCCGAACATGCGCTCCGCGACCTTCGCGTAGGCGCCCACGTCGTCGGCGGTGAGATCGCAGTCCGCCTCGGTCAGCTGTGCGACCGACGCCTCGGGGTTCAACACAATGTACGCTTCGGTGTGCGTCCGACTCCAGTCGAGGTCGTCGATCCGGACCCACTCCTTGTGTGCGCCGGTGATCCAGAAGGGGCCGCCGGCGTTGAAGACGGTCGGGATCAGGTAACCGTCGAGCGCCGGCGAGTCGATCACGACGCCGGGGTTCGAGGGCTCCTGGTACAGCGGCACGTCGAACTCCGCGGCGGCGTCGACGACGCGGGTCATCTTCTCCGCGGTGACGTCGAGGGTCCCGCCGATCTCGATCGCGTCCGTCCCGGTCCGGCAGACGTCCTCGAAGGTCTCGCCCGGCTGGAGGTCTTTGTCGGGATCGACCTTCAGCACGTGGTCCCAGTCGTCCCACGGGTTGGTCATCGGGCGAGAGTCGGCAGGGCGAGAGTAAAAAGGTGCGGAACCTGCGCCGCCTCAGAGTAGGTCGTCGATCTCGTCGTTCTCGAACGCCGCCGCCGGGTCGGGCTTCTCCTCGCGCTCGTCGCGCACCGCCTGGCGCGCGCGCTTCAGGAACGCCTCGACGCGCTGCGAGCGCTCGACGCCGCCGAGCAGGACGAGGGCGGCGATCCGGTCGGAGTCGAGCGGGAAGTCGCCGCCGCGGACCTGCATCGAGCCCGTCTCCTGTTGAAGCCACTTGCGCGCTTTCTCCGAGCCCTTCCGGGAGATCCGGTCCGGGTCGCCCGCGACCGCGACGAGGGCGGCGTCGGCGTCGGTGGCGCTCGGCAGCGAGAGCCCCGTCATCACCGCGCTCCGGACCGCGCTCGTCACCGTGGTGACGTTCTCCTGCGGGTCTTCGGCCGCGGGCGCGGACGCGAACCCGACCGCGGCCATTCCGCCCGCACGCAGCGTGTTGATCACCTCGCTCGTGTCGACGACAGACTCGGCAACGCCCTCGACGGCCTCGCCGGCGGCCAAGAGGAGGCCGATCCGCTTCGCCATCGAGGCGTTGATCGCCTCGTAGCCGCCCTCGACTGACTCGCCCGCCGAGCGCCACGCGTCGTTGTCCAGAAGGATCGTCGCGTCCGCCTCGCGGACCAGCGTCTTGAGCGACCGGCCGGCGTTCACCTGGTACATCGTCCCCTCGTCGCGGCCGGGGAGGACGCCGATCGCGTACACCGGCACGTCGTACACCTGGTTCAGCTCGCGGACGAGGATGGGCGCGCCGCCGGAGCCGGTCCCGCCGCCGAGGCCGGCGACGACGAAGACGGCCTCCGCCTCGGCAGTGACCTTTGGCGCGAGCGCGTCTAGCACCTCGACGACGTCTTCGTCCATCACTTCGGCGCCGAGTTCGTTGTCGCCGCCGACACCGTGCCCGTTGACCCGCGACTGCCCGACGAGGACCGTTTCGAGCGGGAGGGGATCGAGGTCGGCCGCGGCGGTGTTGACGGCCAGCGCGTCGAGGACCGCACCGTAGCCGGCGTCGGCGTCGAACTCCGCGAGGGCGGTCGTGAGTTTGCCGCCCGCCTGTCCGACGCCGAGGAGGACTGCTTTCATGCGAACACCTACCAGCCCCCCCAACAATACCCTTTCCCCGAGCTTTAAGAGTGGAACCGCGGGCAACGGGTCGCATGCCCGATCACGCGCACGGCGTCGAGTCGTCGAGGACCGTATCTGAGGCGACGGCGGGATCGAACGCGACGACGGGAACGGAGGCGACGACGAACGCAGAAGTAACGAGGGAGACGGCGGACACAGAAGCAACGAGGGAGACGGCGGACACAGAAGCAACGAGGGGGACGGCGGACGCAGAAGCAACGAGGGAGACGGCGGGCGACGAGATCGAGACCCGACTCCGCGCCGTCGAACGGGCGGTCACCGGCGGCGAGACGCGGCCCGCAGACGTGGCCGCCGGTGCGGAGGCGACGGCCGAGCGCGAGCGGCTTGGATCGCGGCTCGACGACCTCGAGGCGCGGGTCGCCGAGTTGGAGTCCGCGACGCAGGCGATCCGCGGCTACGCGGGGGCGATTAGGGCCGTCAACCGCGAGGTCGAGCGTCGCGCCGACCTCGCGCTGGCGCGGGCGACGGCGGCCGGCAGAGACGACGAGAGTGAGGGTCCCGAGCCGGCTACCGGCGGCGAGGGGGCCGTCCCGTCGGAGAGCGCCATCGACGCCGCTCTGCCGGACGACCGGCCGAGGACCGGACCTCGCACCGGCGGTGACGGGAACGACGGAGACGGCGACGGCGGCGCGTGGGCGACGGACGCGCTCGATCGACTCCGGGAGTCACTGTGACCGCCCCGTGATCCGCGTGGTACTCACCGTCCTCGTCGCCGTCGCGCTGCTGGCGGCGTCGATGCCCGCGGTCGAGACTGCTCGGACCGCGACGACGACGGAGCGGATCGGTGTCGAGGCGGACCGGCTGGAGCGGGCGATCGGCGCCGTCGTCGCCGGATCCACTCCCGTGAGCGACCCGGCGATGGCCGCGCAGACGACCGTCCTCGTCCGCGTTCCGGCGGGGTTCGCCGCGGCGGACATCGACCGGGTCGCGCTCGTCGAGCCGTCCAGGGGGGCGAGCGGCGTCGCGCTCGCGTATCGGATCGAGGGGCGTTCTGAGCGGATGCTCCGCGTCGGCACGGGGCCGACCGAGACGGCCGTCGACCCCGTCGGCGGGCCGATCGAGCTCCGGACCGGCGGAGCGAGTCGGATTCGGATCCGGTACGTCGACGACGACGGACCGACGGTCCGGATCAGCCGAGTCGGGTGAGATGGGGACGGCGCGGCGGAGTGGGGCGGGATGGGGGCAGGGAATGGTAGTGGCCGAGCGCGGGTGGCCGACGAGCGGGCGATCGTTTATGTACCGAACTGCGGCCACGGCCGGCATGGACATCGGAATCACCGGGCGGATCGCCGGCGGCGACGGCGAGACGCCGCTCCGAACGCTCTCGTGGATCGGCTGCGGGTCCGACGGATGTCGCTGCGATCCGACGTTCCGCGAGCCCGTGGGAACGGGCGTCGAGAACCGGGTAGTGCTCGACGTCGACGCCGACGACTGCCCCGGACGCGGCGACCTCGCCGCGAGCCCGGACTGTCTCGCGACGGTAGTCAAGGCACTCGCCGACCGCGACGCGGACGTGATCAGGACTCGCCACCGCGGGCGCGAGCGCTCCTACGCCGACCGGGCGGCCGCTCTCCTCGTCGCGGCGGGACGCTTCCGCGAGCGGGTCGCGTTCCACGAGGAGCGGCTCGCCGACCGGGTCGTCCGCAATCCGCTCGGGGCGGCAGCGGAGGCGGCGGGCCGCGCCGGACCGGTGAACCGCATCGCGACAGGGACGAACCTGCTGTCTGCCGTCGAAGCGCTCGGGGGAGATGTGGACGGCAGCGACCGAGACCTGAACCGCGTCCTGCGGGCCCACGTCGGTCCGACGGCGGCGACCGCGCGCGTGGCGACCGCGCCGCCCCCGGGCGCGACGCTGGTC
This sequence comes from Halorubrum miltondacostae, assembly GCF_041379815.1. Lineage (NCBI taxonomy): Archaea > Methanobacteriati > Methanobacteriota > Halobacteria > Halobacteriales > Haloferacaceae > Halorubrum > Halorubrum miltondacostae. Next base: position 188,507 of record NZ_JBEDNY010000002.1, on the reverse strand, counting down.
GACCGCTGGACGGTGTCGACCGGCGCGACGGTCCGGCGCTACGCGGGTGACGGTCCACTCGAGACGTACCACCTCACGCCGCCGACCGTCGACCTCGACGCCGACGCCGTGGCGACGCTGGACGCCGCCCGCGACCGACTGCTCGACGACCCGGAGGGGGGTGACAGGGCGCCCGGACGGGCGGTACGAGCGGTGGCGGACGACGGCGACCCCGTCGCCGACGTGACAGCGATCCTGCGGCGGCACGCCCACGGCTACGGCGTGCTGGAACACGTCTTCGCCGACGACAGGGTGAGCGACGCGACGGTGACGGCGCCGGTCGCGGAGAACCCCCTGCGCGTGGTCCTCGACGGCGAGCGCTGCCGGACGAACGTGCGCCTCCCGCCGGAGGGGGCCGCGACGCTGGCGTCGCGGCTCCGCCGGTCGAGCGGCCGAGCGTTCTCGCGGGCGACGCCGACGCTCGACGCGACGATCGAGTCGGAGACCGGTCGCGTCAGGGTCGCCGCGACCACGGCACCGGCCAGCGACGGACTCTCCTTCACCTTCCGGCGCGGAGACCCCGAGGCGTGGACGCTGCCGCGGCTGGTGTCGGTCGGCACGCTCACTCCCGCGGCGGCCGGGCTGTTGTCGGTCGCCGTCGAGCGGGGCGTCGCGGGGCTGATCGCCGGCGGACGAGCGGCCGGGAAGACGACCGCTCTCGGGGCGCTGCTGTGGGAGATACCTGCCGGAACGCGGACGATCGCCGTCGAGGACACACCCGAACTCCCGGTGGACGCGCTCGCCGACGCCGGGCGGGACGCCCAGCGCCTCCGGGTCGGTGACGGGGCGGAACTCGCGCCGGCGGACGCCGTCCGAACGGCACTCCGCATGGGCGGCGGCGCGATAAGCGTCGGCGAGGTGCGCGGTGAAGAAGCCGAGGCGCTGTACGAGGCGATGCGCGTCGGAGCCGCCGACGAGACGGTCCTCGGGACGATCCACGGAGCGGACGCGGCAGCGGTCGAAGAGCGCGTCGTCACCGATCTCGGCGTCCCTCGATCCTCGTTCGCGACCACGGACCTGATTGCCGTCCTCGAGGACCACCGGGTCGAGTCGATCGTCGAGGTCGCCGATCACGGCGAGGGGGTGAGTTTCGAGCCGCTCTTCGAGCGGATCGGAAGCGGACTCATCGGAACGGGGCGCATCGACCGAGGCGAGAGTCGACTGATCGAGGACCTGGCGGTCCCGGGCGAATCGTACGCGTCGGTCCGAGAGGCCGTCGATCGGCGAAGCGAACAAATTCGGGACGCGGTGCGCGCAGGCCGAACGGCGCCGGCGAGGTACGGCGGGGGAGACCGATGACGGAGGACCCCTCCCTGGTGACGGGCGAACCCCACGCCGGATCGGGGGACGAATCGACCGCGTCTGCGGAGCTGCGACGGGCGATCGCGTTCCTCGGCTGGGACGTCTCCGCGGAGCGGGTCGTGTCCCTCGGATATCGGGGCGGTGTCGTCGCCGGCGCGGGCGTCGCCGCGGCCGTGGCTCTCATCGCCGGCGCAGTCGTCGCCGCGCCCACGGGACTTGCCGCCGCCGTCGGCGTGACGCACGCGGTCCACCGCACGCCGGTGTGGCTCGCGTCGCTCAGGCGGACGCGGGCGCTCGGGGCGGCACCAGGGCTCGTGGGGCGACTCGTGTTGCGGATGCGGCTCGACCCCTCGACCGAGCGCGCAGTCCGGTTCGCCGGGCGGACGGGGGACGGTCCGCTCGCCGCGGCGCTCTCCCGCCACGAGCGGGGGAGCGCGGACGGCCCGACGAGCGGGCTCCAAGCGTTCGCCCGCGAGTGGCGGCCCTGGTTCCCGGCGATCGACCGCGCCGCGGCGCTCGTCCGAACGGCGGCGACCGCACCGCCCGAGCGCCGGGGACGGTGTCTCGACAGGGCGCTCGACGCGACGCTCTCGGGGACGACCGACCGACTCGCATCGTTCGTCGGCGCGGTGCGAGGGCCAGTCTCCGCGCTGTACGCGTTCGGCGTGTTGCTGCCGCTGGCGCTCGTCGCGCTGCTCCCGGCCGGCGCCGCCGCCGGCGTCGCGGTCGGTCCCGGACTCGTCGCCGGGCTGTACCTGGTCGCGCTCCCAGGGGGGCTCGTCGCCGCCGCCGCGTGGCTGCTCTCTCGTCGTCCGGTCGCGTTTCCGCCGCCGCGGATCGGCGGCGATCACCCCGACGTGCCGGAGCGACGCGGCTGGGCGTTGCTCGTCGGCTGTCTCCTCGGGACAGGGGCCGCCGTCGCCGCGGCGCGGCTCGTCGCGTCATGGGCGTGGCCCATCGCGGGAGTCGGCGTCGGCGTCGGCGGCGCGCTGTTCGTCTTCGCGCGGCCGCGTCGGGCGGTGCTGTCGGACGTCCGCGACGTCGAGCGGGGACTGCCGGACGCGATGACCGTGATCGGCGGCGACGTGGCGGAGGGGGTCGCGGTCGAGGCCGCGCTCGCGAACGCCGGCGAGCGGTTGGACGGCGCGACCGGCCAAGTGTTCGAGCGCGCCGGGCGGCGCAGCGACACGCTCCGCGTCGGCGTCCGGGAGGCGTTTCTCGGACGCGGCGGCCCGGCGGCCGCCGTCCCGTCGCCACGGCTCCGCGGTGCGATCGCGTTGCTCGCCGTCGCCGCACGAGAAGGGCGGCCGGCCGGCGACGTGCTGTTGGAGCTCGCCGACCAGCTGGAGGCGCTCCGCGACTTGGAGCGCGACGCGCGCCGCCAGCTGGCGACCGTGACGGGGACCCTCTCGAACACCGCCGCGGTGTTCGCGCCGCTCGTGGGCGGCGCGACCGTCGCGCTCGCGACGGGGATCGACACCGTCGACGTCGGGGGGCTCGGCGCCGGAGCGGCCGCGGGCGCAGACGCGCTCGGCGGCGGAGTGGGCGCGGGCAGCGGGATGACGGCCGCCGGGAGCGGTGCCGCCGGTAGCGGCGGCGCGGCCAATGCGAGTGTGGGTGCGGGTTCCCTGTCCGTTCCGGCGCTCGGACGGATCGTCGGGACGTACGTGCTGCTCCTCGCGGCGCTCCTCACGGGTCTGGCGACCGGGTTAGAGCGCGGGTTCGACCGGACGCTCGTGGCGTATCGGATCGGTATCGCGCTGCCGACGGCCACCGCGACGTTCCTCGTCGCGTTCGCCGGTGCCGGGGTCCTGTTTTGATCCCGGTGAAAGATAGCGGGGGCGACGAGTCACTCCACCCTTCGACGCCGATCGTTTTTATATAAGGCCGCGGCCAGCCGCGCTATGTTCGAGACGCACCTCGACGCCACGTACGCGTGGATCGGCCTGGCCGTCGTGAGCGTCGCGGCCGTCGGCGTGGCCGCGGCGTTTCCGGCCTCACCGCCCCCGGACGCGGACGGTGTCGCCCGCACCGTCGACTCGGTCGGCGGCGGCGACTACCCGGCGACAGCCGAACACGGGATCGCGGCGGAGCGGGTCCGGCTCACGAACGACTCCGTCTCGCTCGGCGACGAGCGGGGAAGCGCGCGGGCACGGCTGGAAGCACCGCGCATAACGCCGGTGACGCCGGCGGCGTCGAACGCGACGACGGACGCGCGGCTTCGACGCGTCCTCGACGGCGTCCCACCCGACGCCGCGTTCGACGACCCGGCGTCGTTCGCGGCGGCCGCCGAACGAGCGAGGGCGACGGACGGGGGCTGGGCACCCGCCCCGGATCGGATCGCGGTCCGGCGAGTCCACTACGGGGACGTCCGCGTCACGCTGGTCGGGTGATCGTCCGTGCCACGGAACTCCACGAGACGGAGCGAACCGGCGGTATCGGGCCGTTCGCGTCCGACGCTCTCGGCCGACGGGCGCGCCGCTGTCGAACCGATCGCCGCGCTCGTCGCCGTGGTCGTCGTGGGGCTCGCGCTGGGACTGTACGCCGGCGCGTTTGCGGACGCGACGTCCGGCGACGATCGGTCGACTGCGGCGGCGGCGCTCGACCGGGCCGAGGAGGCGATCACCGTCGGCGGCGTCGCCGAACCGGCCCGCATGCGCCGGGTCGAGGCCCCGGGGACCGTCACCGCGGTCGAACTGGAGGCGGACGGCGAACGGTGGCTGGCCGCGTCGGGGCTGGACGCCCCGGGACCACCGGGAGTCCGGTCGCCGGAGGCGGTCGTCGTCGTCGAACGGCGGGTGACCGTCCGGGTCGCGCCGGGACGGAACGTCCGGGGTACGCTCCGCGCGGTGGTGTGGCGATGACGAGCACCGTCCTCGACGTGACCGTGCTGTTGCTCTGCGTCTCCGCCAGCGTCGTCGCGCTCGGAGCGAGCGACCCCGGCGGCTACGGCGGCCCGACGGCCACCGACGTCGCGGACAGCCTCGTCACCGAGACCGCGACGGTGGCGTATCCCGACGCGGACGCGCCGAACGAGACGCGCCGCGTTCACGCGACCCGCGCGGAGCTGCTCGCGCTGGTCGCCGCCCGAGACGCGGCGACGGCGTTCGATCGCCGCGCCGTCGAGGTCGTCCGCGACGGACTCGGTCCGCGGACGCGGGTCGACGTAATGGTGGAGGTCGGCGAATCGATCCACGCGAACGACGCCGGTGGTCCCGCCGTGGACAGAGGTGTACGGGGGTCGGCGGACGCGATGGCGGTGCAAAGCGAAGCGACGGCCGAGCGCCGAGATCTCGTCGGCTTCGGTCCCAAACCGCCCCGAAGCGCTAACATCGCCGCCGCCGTGGTCCGGCAACCGATCCCGGATCGGTTCGACGGGCCGAGCGACGAGCGGCGGCCGTCGGACGGCGTCGTTCGGATCGTCGTTCGGAGGTGGTGAGCGTGGGCGACCGATGTCGCGGTCGGGCGAGCGAGACGGGCCGAGCGCGGACGTTCACCGTCGACGAGCGGGCGCGGGTTCCCTTCGCGCTCGTCGGCGTGCTGCTGCTCGTGACCAGTTCGGCGTACGCCGCGGGGCTCGCCGATCAGGGCCTCGTCGGCGAGGACCGTCGCGTCGAACGCGCCGTCGAGCGCGTCGAGGCCGACGCAACCGCCGCCCTCAGGAGCGCGGCTCGGGAGGCCACCCACGACGCGGCGGCGGAGCCGGTGACCCGGCCGCCGAATGGAACGGGGCCAGGAGCCGAAGCGGTCCGCGAAGGGTCCGCGTTCCGCGACGCGTTCCGGATTCGACTCGCGATCGCTGGGAGCGAGGCGCTAGACGCCGTCGAGAGCGACATCGGTGGGGTCGAAGCGACCGTCTCGCTCCCGCCGGTCGAGTCGGCGGAGAACCTCGTCGCGGCCCGGGAACGGGTCCGCGTCGAGCCGGTCGCCAACGGGACGGCGACGCGGATCACCTTCGAGGCGGTCGCGACGACCGCGACTCGGGGCGGCCGGACGGTCGTGAATCGGACGCGCCCCCGGACGGTCACGGTCGCCGTCCCGACCCTGGCCGCCCACGAGCGGACCGAGCGGTTCGAGCGGCGGCTCGACCGTGGACCCGTCGAGGGACCCGGGCTTGGACGGCAGGTCACCGCCAGCCTCTACGCGATGGCGTGGGCCCGGGGGTACGGGCAGTACGCCGGTGCGCCCGTCGAGAACGTCGTCGCGAACCGCCACGTCGAGCTGTCGGCGAACGCGGGGATCGTGCGCGTCCAGCGAGACGTGTTCGGGACGAGCGACCCCGACGCCCGCGGCGGCGTGGCGCGCGCGACCGCCGAGACCGGCGTGGCGGACCTACTTTCGCCAACCGGCATTCACGAACCGTCGTGGACGGACGCCGTCCTCGGAGCGCCGACCCCGGCCGGGAACGGGACCGACGAGCGCACGCCGTCGCCGGGGGACGCCGCTGGCGGTGACGGCGGCGACGGCGGCGCCTTCGGCCCGTCAACGGAACGGGAGAGCGAGACCGCGTCGGTGGCGATCGGTCACGCGGCCGACCGCGCCGCCACGCGCGTCCACGACGACCTCGAAGCGATCGTGCGGGGCAGTCACCGCGTCGAGGCGAGTGTGGAGACGGAGTCGACGCGGACCGTCGACGGCGGTCCCGCGGCGCCGGACCGTCCGCAGTCGGGGCTCGGCGAGCCCTGGCGGCGCGTCGACACGTCGCGGACGGAGCGGGTCCGCGCGGTCGACGGGAGCGACCTCCGGACGGGGACCGACGGCGAGACGGTGTCGCCGGGCGAGGCAGTGTCGTTCGGCGGCGCGACCCGCGAGGTCGTCGTCGAGCGCGCCGCGACCGCGACGTGGGAGCGGCGGGTCGTCGAGCGCGGACCGAACGGATCTGTCCGGAATGTGAGCGTCGACCGCACCGTGACGAGAGACGCGGCGACGGACCGGTACCGCGTCCGCGTGTCGGTCGTCGGAACGTACGCGCCGCGCGACGACGCGCCGGACAGGCCGACCGCGACGTTCGGTGCCGCGGCGGGTCGCGACGGGTCCGGGCCGGACCTGGGCGACGCGCCGGCGGCCGCGAGGGACGCGCTAAACGTCGAGACGGACGGAGACGTCGACCGACTGGCGCGTGCCGCGGTCGAGCGGGGCGAGGTGACGGGGTCGACGGTACTCTACGGCGATCGTTCGGACGCCGCGGTCGACCAGGTCGCAGCGGACGTCGCGTCGCTGGCGGAGCGCGTCCGAGAGCTGGAGACCGAGGCGTCGATGGCCGAGACCGCGGTCGGCGAGTCGACGCCGTACCGTGACCTCGCCAGGACCGTTCGCGACCGCCGCGACGCCCTCCGGGACGCCCCGCCGCGGTACGACGGCGCGGTCGACCGGGGGCGAGTCGCCGCCCGCGTCGCGTATCTGGACGCGGTCGTCGCGGAACTCGAATCAGCGGCCGAGGACAGGGAGGCGGCGGCCAACGGGGTCCTCGACAGCGTGAACGATGCGTTCGGGGGCCCACCGGTCGGCGAGGTAATCGCCAGCCGCGAGGCGGCCCGCGATCCGGGGACCTACGCCGTCGGCGGCGACGGGCCGGGTGGGGCAGTCAGGTTCGCGCCGGAGGGATCGCCCGGCTACCTCCCGCGGACGGCGGTCGACGGCGAGCGCCTCGACAGCGTCGACGGCACGACGACCCGGCCGCTCGCGACGCGAAACGTGAACCACGCTACGGTCCCGTACGGCGACGTCTCCGGCGGGATCGCAGACCGGATCCTGGGCACCGACGACACGGTCCGACTCGGCGTCGCCGGCCGATCACTCCTCGCGGCGGACGACGCACTCGCCGCGGCGGCGAACGACGACCTCCGCGCCGACAGGAACGCGCTCGCCGGACGAGTCGACGCCTCACTGGGGCGCCTCGACGACGCGCTGGCGGCCCAGCTCGCGGAGCGGACCGCGCTCTCGCGCGAGCAGCGGGACGCGGTGATGGACCGCGTCGCGGCCCAGTACGACTCGATCGGCGCGCGGGCCGTCGCGGTCGGTGAGGGGGAGTACCCGGAGCGCGTCGGGAGCGAGGCGGCGCGGGTCGCCGGGCTGTCGGCGGTCGAGCGGCTCGGGCTCGCTGCGCACCTCCGCGTCGCGGCACGGGCGGAGGCAGGCCGAGACGCGGTCCGGGTGCCGGCCCGGTTCGTCGACGAGACGACGGTCGCGTCCCGCGCGATTCGTCGGAAGAAGGTCGAGTCGGCGATCGAGGACCGCGCGCGGCAGGCGGTCGCGTCGGTGCCGGACGAGCGGGTTCCGAAGCCCGTTCGAAGCGTCGGGGCGGGGATCCCGGTCGCGCCGGTTCCGGGGTACTGGGTGGCGACGGTCAACGCGTGGAGCGTCGAGGTCCGCGGCGAGTACCCGCGGTTCGCGCTCCGGGCGAACGTCGGCACGCCCGCTCGCCCGTTCGAGTACGTTCGCGAGCGCGGCGAGGTCACCGTCGAGGTGAACGGCGAGTCGATCGCGCTCGGGGCGACGGAGCCCGTTTCCTTCGAGACGCGGACGGTCATCGTCGTCGCGGTGCCCGCCGGGCCGCCGGGGGTCGGCGACGTCGACGGGACCCGCGACGAGACCTCCGCCGGGTGGCCGTGTCCGGGACCGCTGAGCCCGTCGCCGGAGGAAGAGAACGAGTGTACGAGCGGACAGCGATCGGGCGACCGTGAGAGCTGAACGGACGAAACGCGCCCGACCACAGGCGTTTTGAGACGCGGAGACGGAGTGGAGGTATGTTCCACGAAGTCGTCGACGGTCGCGAAGTCGGACCCGACGTCGACGCCGACGAGCCGGCGGCGGCCGACCTGCTCGCCGCCTTCGCGGCGTTGGTGGCGGAGGCGGCGGCGAGCGTCGATCACGAGCGGCTCGTCGGTGAGTCCGGACTGACCGAGGCGGACGCCTCCGCCGCCCGCGACGGAGACGTCGCGGCGCTCTCGCTGACGGACGGGGCGGCCGTCCTCGCGGCCGCGGAGCCGGACCGCGACGCCGACGCGATCGTCGCTGAGGTGCGCGATCACCTGTTGATGGGGATGGCGACCGCGGTCCTCGACGTCGACGCGATCGCCGCGCGGATCGACGCCGACCTCACCGGGCAAGAGGTCCAGCAGGCGCTGGAGGGACGGACGACGCTGACCCTCGGCCAGCTCGCGGACATCCTCGCGGTCATCGAGCGCCGGAAGCCATGAGGGTCGTCGTCGTCGGGTGCGGGTACGTCGGTTTGGCGCTCGCTGGGCAGCTCGACGACCGCGGCCACGCGGTGACCGGCGTTCGCCGGTCCGACGCCGGGCTCGACGCGGTCGACGCGGTCGGACCCGAGGTCGAGGCCGTCCGCGCCGACGCGACCGACTCGGAGTCGCTCTCCGACCTGCCGGACGCCGACGCGGTCGTCTTCGCGGCTAGTTCGGGCGGGCGCGGCGCCGACGCGGCGCGGGAGGTGTACGTCGACGGGCTGGCGAACGTCGTCGACGAGTACGGCTCGCGGGCGTCGCCGCCGGAGCGACTGGTGTACACCTCCTCGACCGGCGTGTACGGCGACCACGACGGCGGGTGGGTCGACGAGGAGACGCCGGTGGAGCCGACCACGGAGAAGACGCGCGTCCTCGCAGAGGCCGAGCGCATCGCGACGGAGCGCGCGGCCGAGGCCGGGATCGACGGAACCGTCGTCCGGTTCGCGGGGCTGTACGGCCCCGACCGGTACCGGCTGGAGCGGTACGTCGAGGGGCCGGTCACCGCCGGCTACATCAACATGGTTCACCGCGACGACGCCGCGGGGGCGGTTCGACACCTGCTGGAGACGGACCGCGCGCGTGACCGCGCCGTCCTCGTCGTGGACGACGAGCCAATCGACAAGCACGCGTTCGCCGACTGGCTCGCGGACGCCTGCGGGGTCCCGCGCCCGGAGAAGCTGTCGAAGGACGAGCGGATCGCCGCCGGCGACCTCTCCGCCGCCGCGGAGCGGCGGATCCAGACGAGCAAGCGGTGTTCGAACGCGCTGCTCCGCGACCTCGGCTACGAGTTCGCCCACCCGACGTTCCGGTCGGGCTACCGCGACGCCGTTCGCGCGTACCGGTCGCGGGCGGAGTAGCGGGCGTCGACCGAGGCGTGACCGTGCCGCCGCAGGGTCGTCGGATCACGGTCCGTTCCGTCGGTTCCAGAGCGTCGGAACGCTAACGAACCTTCATGTGTCGGGAGCGACTCGCCATAACGCATGCGAGCGATGAGCGCGGTCGGCGACCGGTTCTCGCAGGCGGAGGCCATGGCCCGGGAGAATCCCGAGATCGCCGTCGCCGTGGCGCTCGCCGTCCTGATCGCCGTCGGGGTCGGCCTCGTCGTGCTCCGGTCGCGGATGACTCCGGGCGTCCGGTTCCGCGGGCTCTTGGCCAGGGAAAACGAGATAACGGTGCTGATGCACCCGAATCCGGATCCCGACGCGATGTCGGCCGCGGTCGGCGTCGCCTCTCTCGCCAGCCAGGCGGACGTCGACGCCACCGTCCAGTACCCGGGGCAGATCCGTCACCAGGAGAATCGGGCGTTCCGGACCGTCCTCGACCTCGAACTCGAGCCGATCGAGCACGTGAGCGACCTCGCGGCCGAGTCGGTCGTCCTCGTCGACCACAACGAGCCCCGGGGGTTCGCCGGGGCCGACGGCGTGTTGCCGACGGCCGTCGTCGACCACCACCCGGGAGACGGGGCCGGCGAGTCGTTCACCGACGTACGGACCGACTACGGCGCGACCGCGTCGGTCGTCGCCGAGTACTTTCAGGACAACGACGCGGTCCCCGTGCCACCGGACAAGCACGCGAGCGAGACAGCGAGCAGCCTGACGCTGTCGACGGACACGGCGACCGGGCTGCTGTACGGAATCTTGTCCGACACGAAACACCTCACGGTGGGGGCCAGCGAACCCGACTTCGCGGCGGCCGCCTACCTCTACCCCGGCGTCGACCAGGACCGGCTCGACCGCATCGCGAACCCCGCAGTCGACGCGGAGGTGCTGGAGGTGAAGGCGCGGGCGATCGCCGGGCGGCGCATCGAGGGGTCGTTCGCGGTCGCCGACGTCGGCGGCGTGAACAACGTGGACGCGATCCCGCAGGCCGCCGACGAGCTGATCCAGCTGGAGGGGGTCAGCGCCGTCGTGGTGATCGGCGAGCGCGACGAGACCGTCCACGTCTCGGGGCGGTCGCGCGACGACCGGGTCCACATGGGCAACGCGATCGCGGCGGTGTTAGACGACGTCGACAACGGGAACGGCGGCGGACACTCCCGGATGGGCGGCGGGACGATCGAGCCGGACGTCGATCCCACGGGGGAAGGCGAACTCGAGAGCGTCGACCGCGACGCCCTCGCCGACGGGCTGTTCCGAGCGATGGCGGGCGACGTGTGACCCGACGCGCGCCTGGGATCGAACGGCTTCTCGTCGTCCTCACGACCCCGAGCGGGCGGATTTAAGTCCCGAGCCGCGGTGGATCGGCCATGGACGTGGTAGACGCGATCGACGGCGGGTGGGTGACGCTCGTCGGCGTGGGCGCCGGGTACGCGCTCGCGACCGGACTCGTGTTCCTGCTGTTCTTCGTCGTGCCGTACCTCGCTGTCACCGCATTATAGCGCGGCGTCTCGCGGCGCTGTGCGAGGCGGGCGTCGGCGCGAAAGCGGCGAGAACGAGCGTCGAAGTGAGAAGCGAGAACCGATCAGGCGAACGCCAGCGAGTCGTCGGCGTTCGTCTCGTCGTCCTGCCTGAGCTTGTCGTGCGCCTCCATGAAGTCGTCGAGCGTGACCTCGGTGCGGTCGTCGCGGATGGCGAACATCCCGGCCTCCGTACAGATGGCCTTGATGTCGGCCCCAGAGGCCTCCGGGGTCAGCTCGGCCAGCTCGGCGAAGTCGACGCCCTCCGCGAGGTTCATGTTGCGGGTGTGGATCTGGAAGATGATCTCGCGACCCTCGGTCTCCGGCTTGGGGACCTCGATGAGGCGGTCGAACCGACCGGGGCGGAGGATGGCGGGGTCGAGCATGTCGAAGCGGTTGGTCGCGGCGATGATGCGGACCTCGCCGCGCTCGTCGAACCCGTCCATCTCGGAGAGCAGCTGCATCATCGTCCGCTGGACCTCGGCGTCGCCCGAGGTCTTCGAGTCAGTCCGCTTCGAGGCGATGGCGTCGATCTCGTCGATGAACAGGACCGCGGGCTGGTTCTCGCGGGCGACCTCGAACAGGTCCCGGACCAGCTTCGCGCCCTCGCCGATGAACTTGTGGACCAGCTCGGAGCCGGCCATCTTGATGAACGTCGCGTCCGTCTCGTTTGCGACGGCCTTTGCGAGCATCGTCTTCCCGGTGCCCGGCGGGCCATACAGGAGCACGCCGCTGGGGGGGGTGATGCCGACGTCTTCGAACATGTCGGGGTGTTCGAGCGGCATCTCCACGGTCTCGCGGACCTCCTGCATCTGGTCTTCGAGACCGCCGATGTCGGCGTAGGTGACGTCGGGCGAGTGCTCGACCTGCATCACGCGGGCGCGGACGTCGGTCTCCTTCTCCAGCTTCTGGACCACGGACAGAGAGTTGTTGACCGCGACGCGGTCGTCGGGGTCGAGCTCCTCGCGCAGCTCGTCGGTGATCTCGGTGAGCGCCTCCTGGTTGTTTCCGTGCTGTTTGATCACGGCCCCGTCGGGCGTGATCTCTTGCACCGTTGCCACGAACAGCGGGGACTGCTTCAGCTTCTTGTTCTCGTGGGTGAGTCGTTCGAGCTTCTGCTGGTACTTGTTGTTCTCCGCGTTGGCGTCGAGGAGCTTGTCGCGCATCTCCTCGTTTTGGGACTCGAGAACGTCGAGCCGCTCCTGTAGGGAGTCGATCTTCTCCTGTTTCGACGCCGACCCCTCGTCGTAGGGCATGTCGACGTCGTCGACCGTGTCACTCATTGTATTTATTAAGGCGTCTCGCGGATAAGAGGCTTCGGGTGGGGGAACGGCGCGGCCAGTTTCGCCGCCCTCGACGACGGACGACCGGCGTCCCGATTCGCGATATCGGCGCTTTTTGATTCTCTACAGTAATCAAAACTCATAGTAAATATTATTATCCGGCATGGCAACGATCGAGACACGCATGAGCACGACCGACGCCGTCACCGCCGACGACGGGAGCGCGGACCGCTGGGCCGCCGTTCGCGACCTCCCCCCGAGCGCGAAGCTAGTCGCGAAGGTGCTGGACTACAACGGCACGCTCACGCAGAGCGAACTGGCCGAGGAGACGCTGCTGCCGCCGCGGACGGTCCGCTACGCGCTGTCGCGGCTCGAAGAGGAGGACGTCGTCGACTCGCGGTTCTCCTTCACCGACGCCCGCAAGCGGCTGTACTCGCTCGGCATCTGAGCGCGGCCCCCGAACCGTCGCCGAGCGCGACGCCGGCGGCCGCCCGCGACGGTTTATCACCGATACCGCGGCAGTCAAACCGTGGTCTCGACTACCGCCGTCAAGCGCGCGCTGGCCGCGCTCGCGACCCGCACCGACACCGCGAGACGACCCTACGTCGCCGTGATCGACGAGGCAGACGCCGCGCGGGCCGACGTCCGTCGCGCGGCAGGATTCGTCGACGCCGTCGGGCTGGACCGCCTCGCGGAGGCGGTGGCCGCCGCCGACCGCGCGGGCGACGAGGCGATCGCCTCGCGAGGACGCGAAGCGCTCGACGCGTACCGGGCGTTTCGACGGGTGGCCACGGGTGACACCGACGAGGGGAGTGACGCCGGCGGAACGGGTGACGCCAGTGGGACCGGTGACATCCACGACGTTGACTCCGCCGACCGCGACCACTTCCGCTCCGGCCCCGGAATCCCTAAGCCCGACACCGGACAAGACGCGGACAGATGACACGGGTGATCCACACCGGCGACACCCACATCGGGTACTCGCAGTACCACTCGCCGGTCAGACGCCAGGACTTCCTCGACGCCTTCGAGGCCGTGGTCGACGACGCGGTCGACGGCGGCGTCGACGCGGTCGTCCACGCGGGCGACCTCTTCCACGACCGCCGGCCCGACCTCCAAGACCTGATGGGGACCATCTCGGTCCTCCGTCGGCTCGACGACGCCGGGATCCCGTTCCTCGCGGTCGTCGGCAACCACGAGTCGACGCGGGGCGGGCAGTGGCTCGACCTCTTCGAGCGCCTCGGGCTCGCCACGCGGCTCGGCGACGAGCCGGTCGTCGTGGGCGACACCGCGTTCTACGGGCTCGACCACGTCCCCGTCTCTCGGCGCGACGACCTCGACTACGCCTTCGCCGACCACGACGCCGACTACGCGGCGCTCGTCGCGCACGGCCTCTTCGAGCCGTTCGGCTACGCCGACTGGGACACCGAGACCGTGCTGACGGAGAGCGACGTCGCCTTCGACGCAATGCTCCTCGGCGACAACCACACCCCGGATACCGCCGAGGTCGCCGACACGTGGGTGACGTACCCCGGGTCGACGGAGCGCGCGAGCGCGAGCGAACGCGAGGGGCGCGGCTACAACCTCGTCGTCTTCGACGCCGACGCCGCCGGCGGGGACGACCGGGTGGAGATCCGGCGCCGCGCGCTCGACACGCGGCCGTTCGTCTTCGTCTCCGTCGAACTGCGCGGGGGCGAGGGCGAGCCGCGGGTCCGCGAGCGGGTCCGCGAACACGACCTCGCGGCGGCGGTCGTCCACGTGGAGATCACCGGGGAGGGCGACCCGGTGACGCCGGCGGCTGTCGAAGAGTTCGCGAGCGACGAGGGCGCGCTCGTCGCGCGCGTCACGGACCGGCGCGAGGTCGACGCCGACGGCGAGGTGGACGTGAGCTTCGCCGACCCGGAAGACGCCGTCCGCGACCGGCTCGACAAGATGGCGCTCTCGACCGCCGCCCGTGACGTGGAGCGCGCAGTCCGCAAGGATGGCGTGCCCGACGCGAACGTCCGCGAGACGGTGAAACGCAGGATCGAAGAGCGGCTCGACGAAGACGGCGATCTCGGCGCCTTCAAGATCGTCGACGGCAGCGATGTCGTCGGTGACGACGGCGAGTCGGACGACAGCGCCGGAGCAGTCGGCAACGGCTCTGACGACAACGACGAACCGGACGACGACGGGAACGAAGCGGACGACAACGAATCGGATCCCCCGGAACCGACCGCCGAACCGGAGGGTGCGGAGCCCGACGACCCCGACCCGGCGGCGACCGACGGCCAGGTCTCCATGGAGGACTACCTGTGAAGTTCGACCGCGTCCGCCTCGCGAACTTCAAGCCGTACGGCGACGCTGACCTGCGGCTGACCGAGGGCGTCACCGTAATCCACGGGCTCAACGGCAGCGGGAAGTCGTCGCTGCTGGAGGCCTGCTTCTTCGCGCTGTACGGGTCGAAGGCGCTCGACGGGACCCTCGAAGACGTCATCACGAACGGCGAGGCGGAGACCGAGGTCGAGCTGTGGTTCACTCACGACGGCGTCGCCTACCGAGTCGAGCGGCGGCTCAAATCCTACGACGGGCGGATCGACCACAAATGTACGCTCGAGTCGACCGACGGGAGCGACGTGACCCGCGACGGCGCGCGCGCCGTGCGCGAGTTCGTCACCGAACTGCTGCGGATGGACGCCGAGGCGTTCGTCAACTGCGCGTACGTCCGACAGGGCGAGGTGAACAAACTCATCAACGCCACGCCCCGGGAGCGGCAGGACACGATCGACGACCTGCTCCAGCTCGGGAAGTTAGAGGAGTACCGGGAGCGCGCCGGTGACGCCCGTCTCGGCGTCGAGGACGTGCTGGAGAACCGCCGTGGGCGGCTCGACCATCTCGACGAGCAGATCGCGGCGAAGGAGGACCGCGAGCTCCACGCGCGGCTCAACGAGCTGGAGGGCGAGCTCGGCGACGTCACCGACGACATCGACCGGTACGAGACCCAGCGGGAGCAGGCGAAGGAGACGCGCGACGCGGCCGCGGAGACGCTGGCCACCCACGCGGAGAAGCGGGAGAAGCTGGAGTCGGTCGAGGCCGAGGTCGACGAGATCGAGACCGCGATCCGGGAGGCGGAGCGTCAGCGCGACGACCACCGCGACGCGATCCGCGAGACCCGCGAGCGGATCGGCGAGATCGAGGCGGCGATCGACGACCGGCTCGACGACGCCGGCCTCGACGCGGCGACCGAGGAGGCCATCGCCGCGCGGCGTACCGAGCTCAACGACCGAGAGGCGGAGATCCGCGAGGACCTCGACGACGCGCGGGTGAACGCCGAGGCGCTCCGCAACCAGGCGACGAACCTCGCCGGGAAGGCCGACGATCGCACTGATCGCGCCGTGGAGATCGAGTCCGAGGCCGAGTCCCTCGCCGACGAGGCCGAGTCGGCGGCGGCGGAAGCCGCCGAGCGCGAGTCGTCGATCGAAGAGCTCCGCGAGGAGGCCGCGGACCTCCGCGAGCGGTTCGCGGCCGCCGACGCCGACGTCGACCGCGACGGAGTCGCCGACGAGCGCGAAGCGCTGCGCGACGAGCGGGGCGAGGTCCGCGAGCGGATCGCCGAGCTGTCGGCGGAACTGAAGAACGCCCGCGAGCGCGTCGAGGAGGCCGAGGCGCTGCTGGCGGCCGGGAAGTGTCCCGAGTGCGGCCAGCCGGTCGAGGACTCGCCGCACGCGAGCGGGATCGACGGGGACCGCGAGCGGGTGGCGGAGCTCGAATCGGAGCTGGAGACCGCTCGCGAGCGCGAGGCCGACTTAGACGAGCGGGTCGCGGAACTCGACGAGCTCGCGAGCGCGGCGGACCGGCTCGACGAGATCGACGAGCGGATCGCGAGCCTCGAAGAGCGCGTCGAGGAGAAGCGCGCCGCGGCGACCGAGCGGCGCGAGCAGGCCGAGGAGAAGCGCGAGCGCGCCGCCGAGCTCCGCGCGGAGGCCGAGGAGACGCGCGAGGTCGCCGCGGAGAAGCGCGAACAGGCCGAGGCGGCCGCCGCGCGCGTCACAGAGTTGGAGGCCGATCTGGAGGCGGTCGCGGACGCTCGCGAGGCGGTGACGGCGGTCGAGGAGCGCCTGTCGGCGATCGCGGACGCCGAAGACGAGATCGAGCGCCGCCGCGAGAAACGCGAGAACCTGACGGAGGTGAACGACGAGCGGCGCGACCGGCTCGCGGACAAGCGCGAACGCCGCGACGAGCTCGCCGACGCCGTCGACGAGTCCGCGGTCGAGATGGCGAGAGAGCGGAAAGAGGAGGCGGTGGAGTACCTCGAGAAGGTCGCCGGCGAGCTCGAGCGGCTCGACGAGCGGCGGGAGGAGCTCCAGAACGCGATCGGCGGGATCAAAGGCGACATCCGCGAACTGGAGGCGCTCCGCGATGAGCGCGAGGCGCTCCGCGAGCGGGTCGACGCGCTCGAGACGCTCCACGAGGAGACGAGCGAGCTGGAGACGATGTACGGCGACCTGCGCGCGGAGCTCCGCCAGCGCAACGTCAGCGAGCTGGAGCGCACGCTCAACGAGACGTTCGAGCTCGTCTACGGCAACGACGCCTACTCGCACATCGAGCTCGACGGCGAGTACGTCCTCACCGTCTACCAGAAGGACGGCGAGCCGCTCGACCCAGAGCAGCTCTCCGGCGGGGAGCGGGCCCTGTTCAACCTCTCGCTGCGCTGTGCGATCTACCGGCTGCTCTCGGAGGGGATCGAGGGCGCGGCGCCGACGCCGCCGCTCATCCTCGACGAGCCGACGGTGTTCCTCGACTCCGGGCACGTCTCGCGGCTCGTCCGACTCGTCGAGGAGATGCGCGGCTTCGGCGTGCGCCAGATCGTCATCGTGAGCCACGACGACGAGCTGGTCGGCGCCGCCGACGAACTGGTCACCGTCGAGAAGGACCCGCGCTCGAACCGCTCGACCGTCCGTCGGGAGGACGCGGCGGACCTCGACGTCGCGTCGCTCGCGGACGACTGACGGGAGGCGCTCGCGGTGCGGAACGCGCTCCGAGCGCCTCCAACGGGTCACCGTCCGGTCGGTCCGACGGTCGCTCGGCGATCGGCGGGGAAGCTACGCCCGCGTCGTGCTGAACAGGTATCCGAACGCGCCGAGCGCGCCGGCGGCGGCAAGCGCGGCGTACGCGAGCAGGTACCGCCACGAGCGGGCCGAGGAGTACCGGAATGCGATGACGGCGACGAGCGCCGTGAACCCGCAGATCCCGTACTCGACGGGCGGTCCGGCCAGTCCGAGTCAGTGGGCGAAGAGTCGTTCCGATGCGAACGGGGCGAGGAATCCGAGACAGACCGCGAGGAGTCCGGCGGTGACGCGACGGGTCCGTCGAAGCGGCATGAAGGGAGCTCCAGCGCGGGCAGCAAGTGCTTTCTGTCGGTGACGAGCGGGCGGCGGTGGTCGGGCTCAACCGTCGTCGGGGTCGGTGGCGGCCGCCGCGTCCGGCTTGCCGCGCATGAGCCCCAGCGCCTCGGCCGCGACCGCCGTCGCCTCGTAGCCGCGCCGGCCGGCGACCTCGGCCTCGTCGACCAGCCCGGCCGCGCGGAACTCGGTGAGCGCGCCGTGGAGGTCCGACTCGCACATGTCGACGGCGTCGAGGAGGTCGATCGCGGCGATCGGCCCCTCGTCGACGACCACCGCGAGCAGGCCGAGCGAGCGGTCGTCGCGGATCGCCCCGAGCGTCTGGCGGACCGGTTCCGGCACGCCCGAGGCGGCGGTTGCGAGCGGCGACTCCCCGTCGACGACGCTGAGGTCGTCGTTGTCGACGTAGCGCTCCGCGCCGGTAGCCGGGTCGCGAACGCGGCTCGACTCGGCGGAGCGTTTCACGAGGAGGTACGTCTCGCCGTCGCCGTCGCGGACCGTCTGCATGGTCGGAACAGCGCGCTCGTCGGACATTACGCTTCCGGGGACTCGGTGTCGGCGCCGGCAGCGGCGTCGGCAGGGGCATCGGAATCGGCGTCGGCGGTGTCCCCCTCCGCGTCGCGGTCGGATGGCGATTCGTCCCCCTCGTCCGCCTCGTCCCGCGAGCGTCGCCACGACCGGTACGTCTGGTACGTTCGGACTCCGGCGAGGAGGCCGACGACGAGCAGCGCCGGGCCGACCCGCGACCACCCCTCGAAGAACCACACCATCGGGCCGAGCGCGACGAGGAGGACGGCGGCGTTGGCGTAGACGACGGCGACGACGAACGCGCGGAGGGTCCCCTGGTCCACGTCGCTCGCCCCCTCGAAGTCGCCGCCGTCGTCGAACGTCTTCACCGACGGGGCCTCGGGGATGTCTGGCGTCATCTCCCGCTCGGCGTCGGAGCTCTCACCGACGGAGATCTCGCCCTCGTCGTCCTCGTCGAGGCTGAACACGCCGGACCTACGCCGCGCCGGGGCAAAGGGGTTCCGTCCGGGCGGCGCCGCGGCTACGGGGGCGGACGGAGAACGCACCGATTCGGCGGGCCGGTCAGAGCGCGTCGGCGAGCCGCACCGTTCGGCTCGCCTCGACCCACGCGAGGGGGTTCGTCGCGTCGAAAAGCACCACGTTCCCGTCGTCCTCGTACACCTCCACCTCAGCGTCGACCGCGTCGGAGTCGGCCGGGCGAGCCGCCTGGGGTTCGGAACGTGGGTCCGAAGACATAGACCATGGTAAGAAGTCACACAATATATGCCTTTCCGTGGCGGGATACCTCGCCGCACCCGAAAGCCGAGTATTTTAGCCGGGTGACGCCGAAGCACGGATATGACTCAGTCGGGGCTGTCGGACTTCTCGTCGAGCGGCGACGCGGACGGCGAGGCCGACGGCGACACGGACACCGAACGGGAGGAGCTGGCCGCGCAGGAGGCGGCCGCCGTCGCCGGGGGCGGACGGGGCCACGTCAACGACGTGGTCGACGTCGACGAGGCGAAGTTCCCGGAGTCGACCGGGACTGTCGAACTGATGATCACCCAGATCGACTACGCCGTGGAGGGGTACGGCGGCGACGAGTACCCGGTCGTCCACGTGTTCGGGCGGCGGCCCGCGGAGCACGTCGAGGGGGACGTCGACCACGACGTCGTCGAACACCTCCGCGTGCTGGGCGTCGAGCCGTACTTCTACGTCCCGACGGCCGACCTCGACCGCGACCCCGTCGAGGAGTACGACGTGGTGATCGGGACGCGCGAGGCGGGCCCCGACGGCGAGCCCTACGAGAGCATCCGCGGCGAGCCGCTCACCCGGATCGTCACCCGGACGCCCCGCGACGTGGGGAACATCCGCGACGACTTCGCGACGAGCTTCGAGGCGGACATCCTCTTCCCGAACCGCTTCCTGATCGACAACGGGATCGACGGCGGGATCCGCGTCGAGGAGCGCCGCCTCGACGACGGGGAGGGGACGATCCAGGTCCACGAGGGACACCTCGAACCCGCCGAGGTCGACGCCGACCTGCGCGTGAACACCTTCGACATCGAGGTGGACGACCGCCGGGGATTCCCGGAGGACGGCGAGGAGCCGATCATCTGTCTCACCAGCCACGACTCCTACGACGACGAGTACGTCGTCTGGCTGTACGACGCACCGGAGGCGGAGATCCCCCCGCCCGAAGGCCTCCCCGAATACGAGGGGATCGTCGGGGACGGGTCGGACCTCGAGTTCAGGGTCCGCACGTTCGAGGAGGAAGCCGCGATGCTCGACGCGTTCGTCGAGTACATCGACGACACCGACCCGGACCTGCTCACCGGGTGGAACTTCGAGGACTTCGACGCGCCGTACGTCCTCGACCGGCTGGAGGAGCTCGACGACGGGAGCCAGTACGACCTCGACGTCGACCGGCTCTCCCGGATCGGCGAGGTGTGGCGCTCCGGCTGGGGCGGTCCGGACGTGAAGGGGCGGGTCGTCTTCGACCTGCTGTACGCCTACAAGCGCACGATGTTCACCGAGCTGGAGTCGTACCGCCTCGACGCGGTCGGCGAGCGCGAGCTGGGCGTCGGGAAGGAGCGCTACACGGGCGACATCGGCGACCTCTGGGAGCAGGACCCCGAGCGCTTACTGGAGTACAGCATCCGCGACGTGGAGCTGTGCGTCGAGATCGACCGCAAGCAGGACGTGATCGCGTTCTGGGACGAGGTGCGCACCTTCGTCGGCTGTAAGATCGAGGACGCGCCCACCCCCGGCGACACCGTCGACATGTACGTCCTCCACAAGGCGTTCGGGAAGTTCGCGCTCCCGACGAAGGGGCAACAGGAGTCGGAGGACTTCGAGGGCGGGGCCGTCTTCGACCCGATCACCGGCGTCAAAGAGATGGTGACGGTCCAGGACCTGAAGAGCCTCTACCCGATGTGTATGGTGACGATCAACGCCGGTCCCGAGACCAAGGTCGACCCCGACGAGTACGGCGGCGAGACGTACGTCGCGCCCAACGGGACCCACTTCCGGAAGGAGCCGGACGGGATCATGCGCGAGATGGTTGACGAACTGCTCTCCGAGCGCGAGGAGAAGAAGGCGCTCCGGAACGACCACGACCCCGGCACCGAGCCGTACGAGCAGTACGACCGGCAGCAGGGAGCCGTCAAGGTCATTATGAACTCGTTGTACGGCGTGACGGGATGGGATCGGTTCCGGCTTTACGACAAGGAGGGCGCGGCGGCCGTCACGGCGACTGGTCGGGAGGTCATCGACTTCACCGAGGAGGCCGCCGAGGAGCTGGATTATCAGGTCGCGTATGGTGACACCGATAGCGTCATGCTCTCGTTGTCGGACATGTCCACGGAGGAGGCGATCGAGACGTCCTTCGAAATAGAGGACCACATCAACGAGCGCTACGACGACTTCGCCCGGGAGGAGCTCAACGCGGACGCCCACCGCTTCCAGATCGAGTTCGAGAAGCTCTACCGACGGTTCTTCCAGGCGGGCAAGAAGAAGCGGTACGCCGGTCACATCATCTGGAAGGAGGGAAAAGACGTCGACGACATCGACATCACCGGCTTCGAGTACAAGCGCTCGGACATCGCCGGGATCACGAAGGAGGTCCAGCAGAACGTCATCGAGACGATCGTGACGGGCGACGACATCGACGAGGACATGGAGGAGGTGAAGTCGTACCTCGTGGACGTCATCGCCCGCGTCCTCGACGGCGAGGTGGACCTCGACGAGATCGGGATCCCCGGCGGGATCGGCAAGAAGCTCGACGCCTACGACACGCCGACCGCACAGGTCCGGGGCGCGAAGTACGCCAACCACATGCTCGGGACGAACTTCGGGAGCGGCTCGAAACCGAAGCGGCTCTACATCGAGAAGGTCCACCCCGACTTCTGGGAGCGGATGGAAGACGAGGAGGGGCTCGACCCACAGCGCGACCCCCTGTACGGGGAGTTCAAGCGCGACCCGGACGTGATCTGCTTCGAGTACGCCGACCAGGTGCCCGAGGAGTTCGCGGTCGACTGGGAGAAGATGCTGGACAAAACCCTCAAGGGGCCGATAGAGCGCGTGATCGAGGCGCTCGGGATGTCGTGGGAGGAAGTGAAGACGGGGCAAGAACAGACCGGGCTCGGCTCGTTCATGTGACCGACGGCGGGGGGGCGACCGCGCTCTTTCGAAAGCAGTTTTCCGTTGGTAGAAAATTTCTTGATCGATATGCGATTTTTGACGGGTGGATGCGTAACCATTAACCCCCTCAAACCCCACCGTCAACGTACGAGGCACGAGAATACTCATGGCTACTCTCGAAATCAACGATCTTCACGCACGAGTGGCGGAAGAGGGCGGCGAACGCATCCTTCGCGGAGTCGATCTGACCGTCGAGTCGGGCGACATCCACGCGCTGATGGGACCGAACGGCTCGGGGAAGTCGACGCTGGCGAAGGTGATCGCCGGCCACCCAGCCTACGAGGTAACGGGCGGGGAGATCCTGCTCCACCTCGACGAGGCCGACGTCGCGGACATCGACGTCGACCTCGAGGACGAGGACTACGAGTGGGAGCTGCTGGAGCTGGAGCCGAACGAGCGCGCCGCGCTCGGCATCTTCCTCGGCTTCCAGTACCCCGCCGAGATCGAGGGCGTCACGATGACGAACTTCCTCCGGCAGGCGCTCAACGCCAAGGCGGACGAGCGTGAGGAGCTGTTCGAGGACGAAGACGAGGAGGAGGCGGAAGCCGACGAGGACGACGACGAGGGATACGAGACCTCCCCGATGGAGGGGCCCGCGGACGACGGCGAGATCGGCGTCGCCGAGTTCCAGGAGATCCTCTCCGAGAAGATGGAGCTCCTCGACATGGACGAGAAGTTCATGCAGCGCTACCTCAACGCCGGGTTCTCCGGCGGCGAGAAGAAGCAGAACGAGGTCCTCCAGGCCGCGATGCTGGAGCCGAGCGTCGCCGTGCTCGACGAGATCGACTCGGGGCTCGACATCGACCGCCTGAAGGACGTCTCGAAGGGGATCAACGCGCTCCGCGACGAGCAGGGCACGGGCGTCCTCCAGATCACGCACTACCAGCGCATCCTCGACTACGTCGAGCCCGACCACGTCCACGTCATGCTCGACGGGGAAGTCGTCAAGAGCGGCGGCGCGGAGCTCGCCGAGAAGCTCGAGGACGAGGGGTACGACTGGGTCCGCGAAGACGCCTACGAGGCGGCGTAACCGAATGCGGGCACGCGACACACGTAAACACGGGAATCCGTAACAATACACTATGAGTTCACAACAGGACGATCTGAAGGAGACAGACACCGAGGCACGCTTCGAGTTCAAGAAGGAGGAGAAGTCCGCCTTCCAGACCGAGAAGGGCCTCACCGAGGAGACGGTCCGCGTCATCTCGGAGGACAAGGATGAGCCGGAGTGGATGCTGGAGCGACGCCTGCGCGCGCTCGAGCAGTTCCAAGAGATGCCGATGCCGACCGACTGGCCCGGCCAGCCGGACCTCTCCGAGATCGACATCGACGAGATCGTACCGTACATCCGCCCGGACATCGAGGCCCGCGGCGGCGCCGAGAGCTGGGAGGACCTCCCCGAGGAGATCCAGGACACGTTCGACAAGCTGGGCATCCCGGAGGCCGAGAAGAACGCGCTCTCGGGCGTCGGCGCGCAGTACGAGTCCGAGATCGTCTACCAGAACATGCAGGAGCGGTGGGAGGAGAAGGGCGTCATCTTCTGTGACATGGACAAGGCCGTCCAGGAGCACGAGGAGATCGTCCGCGAGCACTTCATGACGAAGTGCGTCCCCCCGAGCGACAACAAGTTCGCCGCGCTTCACGGCGCCATCTGGTCCGGCGGCTCGTTCGTCTACGTCCCGGAGAACACCACCGTGGAGATGCCGGTTCAGGCGTACTTCCGGATGAACTCCGAGGGGATGGGTCAGTTCGAGCACACGCTCATCATCGCCGAGGAGGGCTCCGAGGTCCACTACATCGAGGGCTGTTCCGCGCCGAAGTACTCGGCGTTCAACCTCCACTCGGGCGGCGTCGAAGTGTTCGTGGGCGAGGACGCTCACGTCCAGTACTCGACCGTCCAGAACTGGTCGAAGAACACGTACAACCTGAACACCAAGCGCGCCATCGCCGAGAAGGGCGGGCGCATGGAGTGGATCTCTGGGTCGATGGGATCGAAGGCGACGATGCTGTACCCCTCGACGATCCTGAAGGGTCGTGGCGCCTCCGACAACCACATCACCATCGCCTTCGCGGGCGAGGGCCAGGACATCGACACCGGCGCGAAGGTGTACCACAACGCGCCGGACACGAAATCCACCGTCGAGTCGAAATCGATTGCGAAAGACGGCGGCCGCACCAACTACCGCGGCCTCGTCCACATCGCGGACGGCGCGGAGAACTCCTCGACGGCCGTCGAGTGCGACGCGCTGATGTTCGACAACGAGTCGACGTCGGACACGATGCCGTACATGGAGATCAACGAGTCGAAGGTCGACGTCGCCCACGAGGCGACCGTCGGCAAGATCGGCGACGAGGACATCTTCTACCTCCAGTCGCGCGGTCTCGACGACGACGACGCGAAACAGATGATCGTCTCCGGGTTCATCGAGCCGATCACGGAGGAGCTGCCGATCGAGTACGCCGTCGAGCTCAACCGGCTCGTCGAACTCGAGATGGAGGGCTCGCTCGGATAACATGAGCACGCAAGCAATCGAGAGCCTCTCGGAGGACACGGTACGACGCATCGCCGACGAACGCGACGAGCCCGAGTGGCTCTTGGAGACCCGTCTGAACGCGCTGGCCGCGCTGGAGACCGCGGAGCTGCCCGACGTCATCAAGACGCCGGGCCGCCGCTGGACCGACCTCGAGGCGCTGGACTTCGAGTCGCTCGTCGACCCGCTAAATCAGGCGGACGAGACCGAGCGGACCGCGGGCGACGACGAGGCCGTGGTGCTGCCGTTCACCGAGGCGCTCGCCGAGTACGGCGACGTCATCGAGGCGAACTTCGGCTCCGTCCTCGACCCCGAACACAACTACCTCACGGCGCTGTCGGTCGCGCTGTTCACCACCGGGACGTTCGTCTACGTCCCCGAGGGCGTCGACGTCGAGGACGTGACGGTGCGCGCGGAGATGAACTCCCGCTCGCTGTTCAGCCAGACGCTCGTCGTCGCCGAGGAGTCGTCGTCGGTGACGATCCTCGAGTCGATCGAGTCCGGCGACGCCGACGTGAACGGCGACCGGTACTTCTCGAACCTCGTCGAGGTCGTCGCGGGCGAGAACTCGAACGTCCAGTTCGGCTCGCTCCAGAACCTCGACGACGACGCCTACACCTACTCGCTGAAGCGCGGCGTGACCGACACGTACGCGACGGTCGACTGGATCGAGAGCAACTTCGGCTCGAAGCTCACCCGGTCCGACATCGAGACCGAGCTCGAGGGCGACGGCTCCGAGAGCCAGATCGTCGGGACGTTCTTCGGCACAGACGACCAGCACTTCGACATCAACGCCCGCGTGTGGCACCTGGCGGAGCAGACGACCGCCGACCTCGTCACCCGCGGCGTGCTCGACGACGTGGCACGCTCCGTCTACGAGGGCGTCCAGGACGTCGGCGAGGACGCGTGGAACACCTCCAGCTACCAGCGCGAGAACACGCTGATGCTGTCGGACGATGCCGAGGCGGACGCGTCGCCGAAGCTGATCATCCACAACCACGACACCGAGGCGTCCCACTCCGCGACGGTCGGGCAGGTCGACGCCGAGGACCTGTTCTACCTTGAGAGCCGGTCGATCGACTCGCGGACCGCACGGAACATGCTCGTCGAGGGCTTCTTCGTGCCCGTCTTAGAGGAGATCGCCGTCGACGAGTTCCGCGACGACGTCGAAGAGCTCGTCTTCGAGCGGCTCCGGTAGGCCGCCGACGCCGAACGCATTTTTTCACTCCCGCTCGTACTCCCGGAGCGACCGGCGAGCGAGGGGAACCGCTTAAGACCGACGACGCCCGAGTCACTCGTATGCGAACCCGCGTATCGTGCCGTCTCGGGTGGTCGCGGTGAGCGTGAGCCAGCGGGTCGCCTCCGACGACCAACTCGCGCGGCTGCTCCAGATCGGAATCGTGCTGGAGGAGGTCGTCGAAGCGCGAGCGCACCGCCACTACCAGCAGCTGGACGCCGAACTCGACGCGGCGGTTGAGACGCTGCTCGCGGACGCGGCCGAGGAGTCGGCCGACCACCGCGAGCGCCTGGAGGCCCTCATCGACGGGCTCGGCGTCGACAGCGTGCCGTTCGACGAGATCGAGTCGCTCGTCGACGCCCGCTACGGGCGGACGCGGCCGGAGGACTTCGACGGCGTGTTGTACGACCAGCTGTGTAACGAGGAGACGGCGTACAAGTTCTACGACGACCTCATCGAGGCGATCGAGGGGTCCGACGCGGCGTTCTCGGTCGACCGCGAGGAACTGCTCGCGACGCTGACGACGATCCGCGACGAGGAGGCCGAGGGCGTGCGCGAGGTCACGGAGGTCATGGAACGACGATGAACCGGACAGACGAGTCGCCGACGAGCGCCGACGGAGGAGCACCGTGAACACCGCAGACCAGTACCTCAAGACCATATACGTCGTACAGGACAGCGAGGACGGCCCCGCCTCGACCGGATCGATAGCCGACGCGCTCGGCGTCAGCCCGGCCAGCGCGAACGAGATGATCGGCAAGCTCGAGGAGCGCGGGCTCGCCGAACACGAGAAGTACAAGGGTGTCACGCTCACCGACGACGGCATCGTGCGGGCCAGAGACGCCCTCCAGACCTACTGTATCATCGAGCGGTTCCTCGCGAACGTCCTCGCGGTCGAGGACTTCCAGGCCGAGGCCCGGGAGCTGGAGGCCGTCATCGACGACACGGTCGCGGAGCGGCTCGACACGATCATCGACCGCCAGCCGGAGTGTCCGGACTGCTTCGACCCCGAGTCCGACGCCTGCGCGTGCCTCGAGATCGCGGCGACGCCGGTCGAACCGGAGCAGCAGTAAGCGCGGTCGTGGCCTTTCGCGGAGCTTCTTAGACGCCAGTCGAGTACCGCAGGATGCCGGCGATGCCGCCGAACGCGTCGAGCAGCTGCTCGCCCTTCTCGAAGTCCGTGGAGATGAACCGCGTCTCGGTGCCGCGCTGCTCCGCGATGGCCATCAGGTGTTCGATGACGTCCTCGCGCTCCTCGGCGGACGCGGCCTCGCCGCACTCGTCGCACTCGTGGTCCGGCGTCGAGTGGCGGGCGTCGACCACCTCGTACTCCTCGTGGCCGTTCGGGCACTCGTAGACGACGACGTCGGAGCGGAGGTCCTCGGAGATGAGCAGGCGGTCGACAGACCCCATGATCAGGTTGCGGCGGGTCTGTTCGAAACCGTACGTGGCCTCGCGGCCGGTGTTGAGCTTCTCGAAGAACTCCTCCATGTCGTTTTTGTCCTGGACGATCTCCTGGTCCGCGAGCGCCCCTTGGCCCGCGTCGACGAGGTCCTTCAGCCCGGACTCGTCGGTGTACGCGACGTCGAACTTCCCGAGCACCTTGTCTTGGAGCTCGTGGTGGAGGTAGTCGCCGTCGAGGAACTCGTCTTTCGTCGGCGAGGGGCCGC
The DNA here is from genome assembly GCF_041379815.1 of Halorubrum miltondacostae. Lineage (NCBI taxonomy): Archaea > Methanobacteriati > Methanobacteriota > Halobacteria > Halobacteriales > Haloferacaceae > Halorubrum > Halorubrum miltondacostae. Next base: position 161,219 of record NZ_JBEDNY010000002.1, on the reverse strand, counting down.
CGACGAGGATGCCGTCGAGCTCGTGGCGCTTGTCGACGAAGAGGTCGTTCGCCATCCCCGCCACCTCTTGATAGAAGTTGTCGATGGCCTCTAGCCGCAGCCGAGCGAACCGCTGTGCGGACTGGCCACCCTTCCGCTGTTTGCCGGGGACGAGCGAGGAGGCGGACTTGACGGGCTCGACGCGTTTTCCCTTCAGCCAGCCGACGTTCGCCTCGCGGCGGTCTAAGACGATGAGCCCGAACAGCCCGGAGTCTTCGAGCATGTGTTCGAGCGGCTCCGTGAGGAACTCGGAGTCGCAGTGGTAGCGGAACGACTGGACGGGCTGTGGCGGCGACTCCAGCGTCCGGGTGACCATGTCGGTCTGGCCGCCGCCGCTGTCGATGGCCCCGGAGAAGATCACGATCCCGTTGTCGGGCGGGAACGTGTCGTAGTAGCGCAGGCGGTCCTTGATCGACGTGAGCGCGTCCTGGACGGCGGTCCGCGTCTGCTTGGACTTGATGTTCGACGCCTCGCTGTGTTCCTGGGTGACGTGGGCCACCACGTCGGAGATCTGCCTGTCCTCGGGGATGTAGATGGTGACGAGCTGCGTGCCGGAGCCCTCGTACTCCGTGAGTTCCTCGATGACCTTGCGGAACTCGTACTTCCGGCGGTCTGCGTTTGCCTCCTGTGCGTCGCTACTCATTGTTCCGAATACGGTCGCGTGCGTGTAAGTAATCTTTGACCTGTCGATGCGGTGGAGAGCGTCGTTCTCCTCCGGGTTTAGCGGCGGGACGCCTCCGGACCCCGCCTCGGGGACGGAGCGCGGCGCGCCCGCGGCCTACATCGACTCCGGCGCCTCGACACCCAGCACGTCGAGCGCGTTCGCCATCGTATGCTTCGCGGCCGCGACGACCGCGAGCCGCGCGTCGCGCAGCGCCTCGGTCTCGGCGGTGACGACCGGACACTCGCGGTAGAAGGCGTTGTACGCGTCCGCGAACTCGCGGGTGAACGTCGCGATCGTGTGCGGCTCCAAGTCGTCCGCGGCGGCCTCGATCGCGGCGGGGAAGCGCGCGACCTCGCGGAGGAGCGCGCGGGCCGCGTCGGTCTCCAAGGCGCCCGCGTCCACGTCGAGCGCCTCGATGTCGACGTCGCCGTCGGCGTCCGCGGTCACGCCGGGCACGTCGATCCCGGCGGCGGCGGCCTCGCCGAGGATGCCGGCGCAGCGCGCGTGGACGTACTGGACGAACGGCGCGGACTGCGCCTCGAAGTCGAGCGCGTCCTCCCACTCGAAGGTGATCGCCTTCGCGGGCTGTTTCGAGACGATGTCGTACCGGACCGCGCCGATCCCGACCTGGTGGGCGATGCGTTCGACGTCCTCGTCGGTGAGGTCGTCGTCGCGGATGCGGTCGTCCATGCGCGACTCGACGGCGTCGCGGGCGCGGTCGATGGCCTCGTCCAACAGGTCGTCGAGCATCACGCCCGTCCCTTGCCGCGTCGACATCTTCCCGTCGGGGAGGTTGACGTACGAGTAGATGACGTGGCCGAGGCGGTCGGTGTCGTTGCCGAGCAGTTCGAGGGTCGCGTCGAGCTGGTCGGCCTGGAGCTTGTGGTCCTCGCCGAGCACGGTGATGGCGCGGTCGTAGTTGTCGAACTTCCACTCGTGGTGCGCTAGGTCGCGGGTGGTGTAGAGGCTCGTGTCGTCCGAGCGCAGGAAGACGAGGTTCTTATCGATCCCCCACTCGTCGAGCTCCAGCTGCCAGGCGTCCTCCTCGTAGACCGCGTGGTCGGTCTCCTTCAGCCGGCCCGCGATGTCGTCGGTGGAGCCGTCGCGCATGAACCGCGTCTCCTTGACGAACTCGTCGAACTCGGCCGGGAGCCGGCCGAGACACGCCTTCATCCCGCCGAGGACGGCGTCGACGACCTCGCCGACGCGCTCGTACGTCTCCTCGTCGCCCGCCTCGAGCCCCTGGAGTATCGACTGAATCTCCGCTTCGGCGGCCTCCACGGCGTCGTCGTCCGCCTCCTCGAGGAAGGCGTTCCCCTTCCGGTAGTAGCGCACGAGGTCGTACTCTGCGCGGTCGCGCGCGGGCTCCGCGTCGAGGTCCGACTCGTCGAACCGCTCGTACGCCCACGTGAACACCGCCATCTGCCGCCCGGCGTCGTTGACGTAGTAGTGGCGGTCGACGTCGTAGCCGGCGTACGACAGCAGGTTCGCGACCGCGTCGCCGACGATCGGGTTGCGCGCGCGGCCGACGTGGACGGGCCCGGTCGGGTTCGCGCTGGTGTGCTCGACCACGACGCTCGCGTCGCGGTCGGGGAGCGCGCCGTAGTCGGCGTCGACCGCGGCCGCGTCGAGCGTGTCGGCGAGGTAGCGCTCGTTCGCGTGGAAGTTGACGTACGGCCCCGCGGTGTCGACGCCCGCCACGTAGTCGGCGTCGTCGACCGCGACCGCCTCGGCGACCGTCGCCGCGACGTTCGGCGGCGCGTCGCCGACCTCGCCCGCGAGTCGGAAGGCGACGCTGGAGGCGAGCGTCGCGTCCATGTCGTCGGGCGGGCGTTCGATGCCGAGGTCGTCGGTCGGGAGGTCGAGTTCGGCCAGCGCGTCCGCGAGCGCCGCCTCGACCTCCGACCGGAACTGCCGGAACATACCGTCCGTTCGACGGGCGGGTTAAAAGGCCCTTCCGAAGCGGCTCGGCGTCGATCTCCGCGCGACCGATCGAGTCGAGAGAGTCGTACCAGTGTTCGCCGTCGACGTACGGCACCGGTTCCCCGTCGAGAGTCCACGTCGACGTGCCGCTCCAAGCGCTCTGGCCGGCCGTCAGTGGCGGAAGCGTTTCCGCCGTGCGGTGGACGCGACGCGGACGAAGAGTGGCAGTCGTCTGAGATCGCCGCCAGGCCAGATCGGATCTCCACGGGAAGCGCAGCGCGTTGTGCTCTATAGCGTTCCGTACCCCTACCGCGACGCCGCCGCGTTCCGGCGGTCTGTGACACCGGTATCCCGAAAGCGCGGCACGGTCCGCGTTCGGGAACCCCTCCGGTTCGGGTGCGGACACGGCTCGCCGGACGGATCGGTGCCGCGTCGCGTTCCGGCGCGTCTTCGTCGGCGGCGGGGGGACGACAGATCACCGAGAATCGCCACGTCGGCGCCTCGAAACGACCCCTGAGCCGATCATACAAGTGGCTGTGAGCCATTTACACACATGATGTTCGGTGGAAAGCGCAAGTCCTGTCCGTTCGGGTCCGACGACGGCGACGCCCGACCGACCGCTCGGACCGCGGCGAAGATCGGCGCGCGGGTCGGCGCGGCGGCCGGGTCGCGGGCCGGCCCCTTCGCCGCGGGGATCGCGTCCGGTCTCGGCGGCGCGACCGGGTACGTCGCCGGGGCCGTCGTCGACGACGTCGAGGCGAGCTTCGACGGCCCGGAGATGCTGCCCGACGGCGGACGACCGGTCGACGGAGCGGAGGAAGAGCAGGAGCGAATCGCCATCCCGGTGACCGAGTCCGACGAGCCGGGCGACGGCTGAGGGGTCGGCGCGGTTCGCGGGCGCGCTACTCGACGATCTCGTCGATCAGCTGCCGGGCCGCGCGCCGGACGGCCTCGTCGCTCTCGATCGACGGCTCCCAGCCGAGGTCGGCGAGCTTCGCGATCGACAGGCGCATCTTCGGCACGTCGCCGGTCCAGCCACGGTCGCCGCCGGTGTAGGCGTACTCCGGATCGACGCCGAGCTCCTCGCTCACGATGTCGGCGATGTCGGTGACGGCGGTCGTCGTCTGCGTCCCGAGGTTGTAGACGTTGTACGGGTCGTCCGCGCCCTCGACGACGTGCTGGATGGCGTCGACGCACTCCGAGACGTGCATGTACGACTTCTCCTGACGGCCGTCGCCGAGGATCTCCAGTTCGGTCGGGTCGTCGTCCAGCTTCTCGATGAAGTCCGGGATCACGTTGCCGCGCTGGCGCGGGCCGACGATGTTCGCGAACCGGAACACCCACGACCGGACGCCGTACGAGTGCGCAAACGTCGAGATCAGCGCCTCGTCGGCGAGCTTCGCGGAGCCGTAGATCGAGATCGGTTCGAGCGGGGCGTGGTCTTCGGGGGTCGGACGGGGGGCCTCGCCGTACACCGTCGACGAGGAGGTGAACGCGAACCGGTCGACGCCGACCTCGCGCATGCGCTCCAAGACGTTGTACGTCATCTCGGTGTTCTCCTCGAACAGCGTGTGGTCGTCGTCGTAGTTCGTGTCCGTGTACGCCGCGAAGTGGAAGATGACGTCGAGGTCGTCGGTGACCGCGCGCGCCACGTCGTCGGCGTCGGTCATGTCCGCTTCAATGAACGCCGCGCCGTCGGGGACGCGGTCGCGGGTCCCCTTCGAGAGGTCGTCGGCGACGCGGACGGTCGCGCCGCGGTCGAGCAGGGCGGCCACGAGGTGGCTCCCGACGAGCCCCGCGCCGCCGGTCACGAGGACGTGCGCATCGGCGAGGTTCATGCCGGTCCGTCGTCGGTCGCGAATAAGTAGGTGCGGGATCGGAACGCGACTAGAGGTTCGCGAACGCCTCGTCGACGAGCTCGCCGGTGTCGGCGATGATCGACGCCATCTCGTCGTCATCCACCGACATGTCCAGGAGGCGGGCGATACGCATGATGGAGACGTGGTAGACGCGCTGGTGACCGGGCTCCTCCTCCCAGACGACCACGTTACAAGCCATCAGCGCGCCGATCGTGTTGTCGGTCGCGTCGAGGGCGCGGTCGGCGACCTCGGGGTTACACGCGCCGAGCACGTAGTAGGGGTCGCGGCCCGCGTCGATCTTCTCGTTGAGCATCTCCGAGGGGGAGAACTCGACCGGCACGCCGAAGCCGGCGTCGGTGAAGACGTCTCGGACATGTTCGATCGCCTCCTCGTGGCCCATCTCCAGCGTCGTCTGTGCCTCGCCGATGTCGTCGGGGTCGATCTGGCTCGGGTCGATTGGGAGTACCATTGTGTACAGTATTGGGTGTGAAATAAAATGTCTTTGGGTACGGGGCGAGAAATTGCGAGGCAGCGGTGGGCGTTCGGCGTCCGGCTAGCGTTCGGCGTCCGGCTAGCTTCGACGTCCGGCTACCGATCGGCGGCCGGAACGACTGGAGCCGTCGAGACGCTCGACGGGGCGGAGGTCACACCAGGAGCTGGATGTCGGCTTCGGCCATGTCCTGGAGGGCGGTCGCGGCACCGACCCCCGTGGTCACGCCGTCGTAGAAGTCGTTCTCGTCGTAGTCCATCAGGTCGATGGTCATCTGGCAGGCCTGGAACTCCACGCCCATGTCTAGGCTGGTCTCGAGGAGCTCTTCGATGGTGGCGGTGTCGTTGTCCGCGATCCGCCGCTCCATCATCTTCGTCGTCACGCTGTCCATGCCGGGGAGCGCGGCGACGGCGTTCGGGACGGGCATGTTCGGGTTGCCCACGGAGCTCAGCTTGAGGCTCTTCGAGCGCTCCTCGTGGAGGATGTCGAGCCCCCAGAACGTGTGGAAGACGGTCACGTCGTAGCCGAACGCGGCGGCCGTACTGGCGAGGATGAGCGGCGGGTACGCCATGTCCAGCGTGCCCTTCGTCGCGATGATGCTCATCTTCTTCCCGTCGTCCTCGTCGGTGGCCGCGGCGAGCGCGCCCTCGAGCTCGTCGATCCGCGCGGCCAGCTCCGCGCGCGAGGGGGCGTCGTCGGCCGCCGCGTCGGGCGTGTCCGTGCTCATCGTCACTCCGTCTTGCGGACGTAGTGTTTGTACACGTCGTCGCCCTCCTCCTGGCCGACGAGCTCGACGCCCGCGGTCCCGTCCGCCCAGCCGTCGAGGTCGCTCACGCTGCCGGGGTCGGTCGCCAGCACTTCGAGGACCGCACCCGCGTCGAGGTCGTCGATAGCGGACTTCGTCTTTACCACCGGCATGGGGCACGATGCGCCTTTCACGTCGAGCGTCTCCGCGATGTCGAATTCGGCACTCATTGTGTATCTGCTCCGTTGGTCGTATTGGAGCTATCACACAATATCCCTGCGAAGGTTAAAAGAATGTTGTTTCTTGGGTAAACTGCGAACGACCAATGTGTGCGAGACTCCCTAAAATTGCCGAAAACACGTGTTTAGACCATTATATGCGCCTCATCGGCTATCTAATATTGTGAGTTTGTTGAATTACTATCCGAACGTTTTTCTATATCCAACCGGTACGATGGGGTGTAGAAGATGGACGCCAACGACTTCCCGGCGCCGGACGCCGACGTAGACACGATCGCACCGGACGAGTTGAAGAGTCGAATCGACGCGGGCGAGGACGTGACGCTCCTCGACACGCGGATGCAGTCCGACTACGAGGAGTGGCGCATCGACGGCGAGAACGTCACCTCGATCAACGTGCCGTACTTCGAGTTCCTCGAAGACGACATCGACGACGACGTCCTCGACCGGATCCCCGACGACCGCCCGGTGACCGTCCTCTGCGCGAAGGGCGGCGCCAGCGAGTACGTCGCGGGGACCCTCGTCGAGCGCGGGTACGACGTCGACCACCTCGAGGACGGCATGAACGGCTGGGCGAGCATCTACGAGACCGTCGAGGTCGAGGGGTACGACGGGGCCGGCACGCTCCTCCAGTACCAGCGCCCCTCCTCGGGCTGTCTCGGATACCTCCTCTACGACGGCGGGGAGGCCGCGATCATCGACCCGCTCCGGGCGTTCACCGACCGCTACCTCGCCGACGCCGACGACCTCGGCGTCGACCTGAAGTACGCCCTCGACACCCACGTCCACGCCGACCACATCTCCGGCGTGCGCGACCTCGACGCGAACGGCGTCGAGGGGGTCATCCCGGCGGCCGCCGTCGACCGCGGCGTCACGTACGCCGACGACCTGACGACCGCCGCCGACGGCGACGCCTTCGTGGTCGGCGACGCGACGATCGAGACCGTCCACACCCCCGGCCACACGACCGGAATGACCTCGTACCTCCTCGACGACGGGCTGCTCGCGACTGGCGACGGCTTGTTCGTCGAGAGCGTCGCCCGCCCCGACCTCGAGGAGGGTGACGAGGGCGCGCCAGACGCCGCGCGCATGCTGTACGAGTCGCTCCAGGAGCGCGTGCTGGCGCTGCCCGACGACACCCTGATCGGCGGCGCGCACTTCAGCGACGCCGCGGAGCGGGCCGCCGACGGGACCTACACGGCCCCGATCGGCCAGCTCGTCGAGGAGATGGACGCGCTCACCATGGACGAAGAGTCGTTCGTCGACCTGATCCTCTCGGACATGCCGCCTCGACCGGCCAACTACGAGGAGATCATCGCGACGAACCTCGGGCAGAACGCCGTCGACGACGACGAGGCGTTCACGCTCGAGCTCGGCCCGAACAACTGCGCGGCCAGTCAAGAGTCGCTCGCGGGTGACTAACGCCCCCGATGGCGACCTCCCTCGTACTGCTTCAGGCGGTGGCCGAGCTGTTCCCCAACGGGATCAGCCGGTACGCCGTCGGCGGGCTGCTCGTCGGACTCGGGACCGTCGTGATCTACGTCGGTACGGGCATCCCGGCGGGAGCGAGCACGTTCCTGGAGTCGACGCTGTCGTACGTCTCCGACCAGTCGCGGTTCCAGCGATACGTCGCCTCCCGGGACTGGCGGGTCGTGTTCACGGCCGGGATCGTCCTGGGCGGACTGGCGTTCGCCGCGACGGTCCAGTCGGGCGTGGTCACGACCTCGCTGTACGAGCCCGGAACGACCGGGACGCTGTACGAGGTCGCCGGCGTGACGCTGTGGTCGACCGACGTCCAGCCGTGGCGGCTGTTCCTCGGCGGGATCCTCGTGGGCATCGGGACCCGCATCGGGAAGGGGTGCACGTCCGGCCACGGCGTCTGCGGCGTCGGCTCGGCGTCGAAGACCTCACTGGTCGGCGTCGCGACGTTCCTGACCGTGGCGATCGGCACCGCACAGGTCGTCGCGGCGCTGGGGGTGAGCCCGTAGATGGCTGAGCGGCATCCGCTGTTCAAGCCGCTGGTGCTCGTCGGCGGCCTGATATTCGGCTTCGGGCTCGGGTTCAGCCACATGGCGCGGCCGGAGGTCGTGGTGAACTTCCTCCTGTTCGAGGACCTCGGCCTCCCGTTCGTCATGTTCGGGGCCGCGATCGTCTCCGGAGTCGCGTTCGCGCTGCTGCCGCGGATCCGGGAGACGGCCCCGCTCACGGGCGACCGGTACGAGCGTCGGCTGAAGCCGTTCGACCGGAACGTGCTCGTCGGCGGCGCGGTGTTCGGCGTCGGCTGGGGGCTCTCCGGCATCTGTCCGGGGGCCGCGTACGCCAGCCTCGGCGTCGGCAACGTCACCATCCTGTGGGCGCTCGGGGGCATGTTCCTCGGCGCGTACGCGCAGGGGTACTGGCGGAGCCGCAGTCGAGCCCCCGAGGCCGCCGCGGCGGGCGCGGACTGAGGCCCCGCCGCGATGGACCCCGCGCTCGTCGCCCTCTTCGTCGCCGCAGCGCTCGCGAGCCTCTTCATGGCGTGGGTGATCGGCGCCGGGTCGAGCGGCGCGACTCCGTTCGCCCCCGCCGTCGGCGCGAACGCCATCGGGACGATGCGCGCCGCCCTGCTCGTCGGCGTCTTCGGCTTCGCCGGCGCGGTCACGCAGGGGAGCAACGTCTCGGAGGCCGTCGGCAGCGGCCTCGTGGGCGGTATCAGCCTCCCGGTCGCCGGCGTCATCCTCGTGCTCCTCCTTGGCGCGGGGCTGATGGCGATCGGGATCACGACCGGGATCCCGATCGCGACTGCGTTCACCGTGACCGGCGCGGTGATCGGCGTCGGGCTCGCGCTCGGCGGGACGCCGGTCTGGGGGAAGTACCAGCAGATCGCCGCCGTCTGGGCGCTGACGCCGCTCGTCGGCGGCGGACTCGCGTTCGGGATCGCGAGCGTCCTCCCGCGGCCCGGCGCGCCCGAGCGGTGCTGCGTCGCGGTGCTCGCGGGCCTCGTCGGCGCCGTCCTCGCGAACGTCAGGTTCAGTTTCCTCGGCGCGGGGAGCGCGCCGGGGACGGTCCGCGGCGTCGTACAGCGCACCCTCGCGCTTGAGGGTACCGCGTGGGGCGTCGCCGTCACCGCCGGCGCGGCGCTGGCGGTCGGAGGCGTCGTCTGGTGGGACGTGCGCCGCGACGAGGCGGGCGGGCTGCGGCGGGTCCTGCTCGCGCTCGGGTCGCTGGTGGCCTTCTCCGCGGGCGGGAGCCAGGTCGGGCTCGCCGTCGGCCCGCTGCTCCCGCTCCTCGATGAGGTGGGGATGGTCTCGGCGACCGCGGTCCTCGTCGGCGGCGGGCTCGGGATGCTCGCCGGCTCGTGGACCGGCGCGCCCCGGATGATCAAGTCGCTCGCGCAGGACTACTCGTCGCTCGGGCCGCGGCGCTCCATCTCCGCGCTCGTCCCGTCGTTCCTGATCGCGCAGCTGGCGGTGCTGCTCGGCGTGCCGGTCTCGTTCAACGAGATCGTCGTCAGCGCGATCATCGGGAGCGGGGCCGCGGTGGGCGGACGGAGCGCGGTGGACGCGCGGAAGATCGGCGTGACGATCGGCGCGTGGGCGGGCTCGTTCGCGCTGTCGTTCGCGCTCGCGTACGCGACCGCGTTCCTCCTGCTGTAGCTCCGAGGGACGCGGTCGCGCGCGGCGGGGAGTTCAGACCGCCCGGGGCGGCGGGACGAGGAAGACGTTGGCCGAGGCGCGCGCGACGACCTCCTCCGAGACGCTGCCCAACAGGAGCCGTCGGATGCGGCTCCGCCCCTTCGATCCGACGAGGACCGTCGACGGCGTCATCGCCGCCTCGGCGGCGAGGATCTCTTCTGCGGGGTCGCCGCGGCGGACCTCGGTCCGCGTCTCGATCCCCCACGCCTCCAGCGTGCTCGCCCGCTCGGCCAACCGTTCGTCCGGGTCGACGCCGTCGGCCGGCCCGCCGTCCTTCGGCGACCGGACGTGGACGAGCGTCGCCTCCTCGGCGGCGTGCCGGAGGTACGAGAAGGCGTCGAACGCCCGGTCGGCGTGCTCGGAGAAGTCCGTGGCGAAGAGGATCCGCCGGAAGAGGTGCTCGCGGAGGACGTCCGGGTCGTCGGCCGCGCGTTCGACGCGGTTGACCAAGAGCGGGACGACGGTGGTCCGCGCGAGGTTGCGCGCGGTCGAGCCGATCACGCGGTTCTCCAGCGGACTCTGTCCCCGCGAGCCGACGACCGACAGGTCGGCGCGGACCGTCTCGGCGAGCCCGTTGAGGCGTCGGTGCGGCGTCCCGCGAACCACGTGCGTCTCGACGCCGAACCCCGCGTCCTCGATCACCGACCGGTACCTGTCGAGCCCCCGCCGCCGGCGCTCCTCGAAGTCGACGCCGGGCATCCCGGCGTGGACGTTCGCCGGGACGACCGTGACGAGGTGGACGGTCCGGACGCCGATGCGACCCAGGCAGTCGAGACAGGTCTCGTTCTCGATCGTCGCCTCGCTGGCGGCCGACAGGTCGGTCGCGCACAGGGCTCTCATGGAGACACGTTCGGCGAGCGACGATAACACGGTTTTGTTCGGAGAACGACACTTTCGGCGCCCGAGACGTCGACCGGCCGATCGCCCGGGTTCCGGCCCCGTACCTTCGCTGTAAGTTATCGGTACTCCGACCGAGGTTACCGGAATATAGTCTTGTACGACTAGCCCAAAACCGTTATACCCTCGAAGCAGGTAGGATGAGTTGAGCAGAAATGTGCCAAAGTCGAATTACCGCGTGCGGCAGTCGGAGGGTGAACCGATGGCAGGACTAGAGATTCCGACCTGGGACCCGGAGACGGCCCTCCTGATCGGAGTGATCCTCTTCGAGGCGTTCGTCCTCTACGCCGGCTACGGCGGCCTCGAACGGCTCGTCGGGCCGTACCTCATGGACCTCGTCGTCGGGGGTGACTCGAGTGCTCGATAGCCTCGTCGGCGCCCTCGGCGGGCTCGGCGTGCTGGACACGAGCCCCGAGATGCTCGCGCTGTTCGTCGGGTTCGGCCTCGTCGTCGGGGTCCTGTTCGGGTTCTTCGGCATGGGCGGGTCGTTCCTCGTCACGCCGGCCCTGCTAATGTTAGACTACCCGGCGCCCGTCGCGGTCGGGAGCGGGATGGCGTTCGTCTTCGGGACGGCGGTCATCGCGACCCTGAAACACCACGACCTCGGGCAGGTCGACTACAAGCTCGGCGTGATCATGATCACCGGGACGACCATCGGGATCGAGGCGGGGCGCGCGAGCGTCTACTACCTCGAGTCGATGGGGCTCGCCGGCGGAGTCATCAGCGTCGCGTACGTCGTCCTGCTCGGCGGCGTCGGCGCGATGGTCACCCGCGACGCGCTGAAGGGCGACGGGGGCGGCGGCGTCGACCACGAGGCGGCCGACAAGGACTTAGACGAGTACGAGATCCCGGAGATCGCGAAGACGATCCAGCGCACCGTCCGGATCCCGCCGATGGTGACGCTCCGCGGCGACGTCCGCGTGTCCGCGTGGGTGATCACGGCCGTCGCCTTCGCGACCGGCGTCCTGTCCGGGTTCCTCGGCGTCGGCGGCGGCTTCATCCGGATGCCGGCGATGATCTACGCGATCGGCGTCCCGGTCCCCGTCGCTGTCGGCACGGACCTGTTCGAGATCGTCTTCTCGGGCGGCCTCGGGAGCTACCTCTACGGCCAGGGCGGCGGCGTCAACCTCGGCATCGTCGCGCCGCTGCTGTTCGGCAGCGCGCTCGGCGCGCGCGTCGGCTCCGCCGCGACCGCCGTCGTCGACTCCGACGAGATCAAGGTGTACTTCGGCGGGATGCTGCTGGTCGGCTCCATCGCCGTGGGTATCGGCGAGGTCGGCTCGTACCTGGGCAACTCGACGCTCGAACTGCTCGGGCTGGTGCTCGTCATCGGCGCGGCGGTCGTCGTCGCGTTCGCGGTGCTCTACACGACGGTCACCTCGCTCCGCGTGACGCGGCAACAGCAGACGTCCGCCGCGGACTGATCGACGCGCCCGTCGATCCGCGGTTCGGTATTGCTCTTTTGTGTCAGTACAGTGAACGAGCAGTAGGGCGTCGCGGTGAGCCCCGCCGGGCGATTTGCCGGGGTGCGGTCGTAGTCTATCCTCACAGCCCCTCTTGGCCGCCCTCCTGCGCGAGGAGGACGACCATCGAGAGCCCGGAGATGAGCAGGAGGATGAGCGTCGGCACCACGGCGTACTGGTACAGCGCCGACTCCTGCGCGCGCCAGATCTGCGTGACGATCGTCTCGAAGCCCGAGGGCCGGAGGATGAGCGTGACCGGCAGCTCTTTCATCGTCGTGAGGAAGACGAGCGCGGCGCCCGCGACGATCCCCGAGCGGGTGAGCGGGAGCGTGACGCGCTTGAACGTCCCCAGCGAGGACTCGCCGAGCGTCCGGCCCGCCTCCACCAGCCGCGGGTCGACCTGAAGGATCGACGTCCGGCTCGACCCGACGGCCTGCGGCAGGAAGCGCACGACGTACGCGAAGACGAGCAGCGGCAGCGTCTGGTAGATCCACGGCAGGTAGCCGGAGCCGAAGTAGACGAGCGCCAGCGCGAGGACGATGCCGGGCACCGCGAAGCCGACGTACGTCGCGCGCTCGAACAGGGTCGCGAGCCGGGAGCGGTGGTTGGCCGCGAAGTAGGCGATGGGGATCGCCGCCAGCGCGGCGACGACGGCCGCGGCCGCGGAGACGGAGACGGAGTTGACGACGTATATCGGCTCGAACGCCATCGAGGGGCGGCGGCCCGTCTCCGAGCGGACCAGCCACAGGCCGAGGATCCACAGCGGCACGAGCAGCGCGGCCGCGGACACCCCGGCGGGGAGCAGCGTCGCCGGCCACCGCAGCCGCCCCAGCGACACCCGGTCGTCGGTGCGCCCCGCGTCGTCGCCGTGCGAGGAGGCGTCGGAGCGGACGAGCCACTCCAGCGCGAGCACGAACAGCACGACGACGAGCAGCTGGAGGGAGAGCAGCGCGGCGTAGTCGCTCCCGAAGGAGCGGTACTCGACGTAGATCTGGCGGGTGAACACCGACAGCCGCATGATCGACGGGGTCCCGAAGTCGGAGACCGCGTACAGCGCCGCGAGCAGCGAGCCGGCGGCGACGGCCGGGCGGATCGCGGGCAGCGTCACCTTCCGGAACGAGGCGAGCCGCCCGTGGTTCAGGGTCCGGGCCGCCTCCAGCAGCGTGGTGTCGAACGACAGCAGCGCCGCCCGGGTCGTCAGGTAGACGTACGGGTACGTGTACAGCGTGATGACGAGTATCGACCCGGAGAGGCCGTATATCTCCGGGACTCGCTCGATACCGAGCGGGGAGAGGATCTCGTGGAACTCGCCGCGGGGGCCGAACGCGGAGACGAACGAGAATGCCCCGACGTAGCTCGGCACGACGAGGGGGAGCGCAGCCGTGACCGCCCAGAACCGGCGGAACGGGAGGTCCGTCCGGGCGGTGAGGTACGCGAGCGGGACGCCGATCGCGATCGACAGCGCCGTGACCCCGATCATCAACAGCAGGCTGTTGAGGACCGTCTCGGCGGTGCGGACGCTGAGGGTGAGGTCGATTGCGCGGGCGGGGTCGACGGTGACCGCCTCGATCACGAGCCACCCGAGCGGGAAGACGAGCGTCGCCGCTATCGCCGCGGAGAGCAGCGTCAGCCCCAGCGGTAGGCGGTCCTTTCCGTCGGTCAGCCGGTCGCGGATCCGGGATATCGGGCTCATGATCCGGGCGTGGTCGCTTCGGTCGAAGGATGGTCGCAACCGCCGTTAGGGGTTCCGATCCGGCCGCGGGTGCGGTTCGACGGCGCGCTCTCGACGGGGGCGGCAACCGCGCTCCGACGGATATATTAGTTTAGGGTTGCCTAAAAACCGCATGGAACTGACGCGGCGCGACGCGGCGGCGGCGCTGGCCGCGCTCGGCGCGAGCGGCGGGGTCGCGCTCGGTGCGCGCGTCGCCGCCGACCGGGGTCGCGACGGCGACCCGGACGAGGGCCCCGAGACGGGCGAGGTCGCAAGCGACGACGAGACCGTGCGCGAGACGCTGACCGCCGTCGCGTCGGTCGTCTACCCGTCCGACCTCGCCGGCGTCGAGGCGTTCGTCGAGGCCTTCCTCGCCGGGCGGCTGGACGGCTCCGCGCACGCGACGGGAGTCCGCGAGACCGTCGCGGAGCTGAACCACCTCGCGAACTCGTGGCACGGCGCGCCGGTCGCCGACCTCGACGCCGCCGACCGCGACCGGCTCCTCCGGGAGGTCGGGGCCGACGCCGCCGACGAGGACCCCGACGGAACGACCGCCGAGCGGGTCCGGTACTACGTCGTCAACGAGCTGCTGCTCGCGCTGTACGCCTCGCCGACCGGCGGTGAGCTCGTCGGCATCGAGAACCCGCAGGGACACCCTGGCGGCGCGGAGAGCTACCAGCGGGGGCCGCCGTGAGCGGCGCGGAGAGCTCCGGCGGCGAGCGGTCGGACGTCGACGGGATCGACCGGACTCCCGTTGCCGACGCGGACGTCTGCGTCGTCGGCGCCGGCCCCGCGGGGGCGTTGGTCGCCGACCGGCTCGCGGGCGACCGCGACGTGGTGGTCCTCGACGCCGGGCCGCGGTTCGACCCCGACGACCGGGTCGCCAGACAGGAGCGGGCGATCCGGCCGTCCTACGGCCGGCCGGACGTCTGGGACGTGGGCGGCGAGCGCGACGCCCACGAGAGCGCAGGCGACCGGTTCTACCCGCTGAACCACGCCCGCGTGAAGGGGGTCGGCGGGTCGACGCTCCACTGGCAGGGGATGGTGATGCGGCTCCACGAGGACGACTTCAACTCCGGGAGCGAGCGCGGCGTCGGCCCCGACTGGCCCATCGACTACGCCGACCTGCGGCCGTACTACGCCGCGGCGGAGCGCGAGCTGGGCGTCGCGGGCGCGTCCGACAACCCCTACGCGCCGCCGCGCGAGGAGCCCCACCCGATGCCGCCGTTCGAGCCCTCTTACAGCGACTCGCTGTTCGCCGAGGCCTGCGAGTCGCTCGGGATCGACATGCACTCGGTGCCGAACGCGCGCAACTCCGAGCCCTACGAAGGGCGGTCTCCCTGCGTCGGCTATGGCACCTGTCAGCCCGTCTGCCCGAGCGGCGCGAAGTACGACGCGACGGTTCACGTCGAGCGCGCCGAGGAGCGGGGGGCGACCGTGATCGACCGCGCGCCGGTCGAGCGCCTCGAACACGACGGCGACGACCGGGTGACCGCCGCCGTCTACGCGACGCCCGACGGGGAGCAACACCGGCAGGAAGCCGACGCCTTCGTCGTCGCGGCCGGCGGGGTGGAGACCCCGCGGCTCCTCCTGCTGTCCGCCTCCGACCGCTACCCCGACGGGCTGGCGAACGGGAGCGGCCACGTCGGGGAGTTCTTCATGGACCACCTGTTCGCGGGGGCGGGCGGCACGCTCGACGAGCCGACGAGACAGAACCACGTCGGCTTCTACACCAGCGCCTGCGACCAGTTCTACGACGAGGCCAACGCTGAGCAGGCCCCGTTCAAGCTCGAGTTCTTCAACTACGCGGGCCCCTCGCCGGTGGAGTCGGCGCTGTCGGGCGACGACTGGGGCGATTCGCTCCGCGACCGGCTGCGAAGCGAGTACGGCAACCACGTCGCGATGGGCGGCCTCGTCGAGCAGCGCCCGGACGCCGACAGCCGCGTGACGCTCGCGGACGACCGGACGGACGACCGCGGCAACCCGGTCCCGCGGATCGAGTGGACCGTCGGCGACCGCGCGCTCGACACCATCGAGCGGGCGAACGAGATCCAGGTGTCGATCTTGGAGGAACTCGGGGCCGACGTCGAATGGGTCGCCGGCCCGGACGCGACCGGCCCCGCCTACCACCACATGGGCACGACGCGGATGAGCGACGACCCCGACCGCGGCGTCGTCGACGCCGACTGCCGCACGCACGACCTCGACAACTGCTGGATCGCCTCCAGTTCGGTGTTCCCGACGAGCGGCGCGATGAACCCGACCCTCACCATCGCCGCGCTGGCGCTCCGCGTCGCCGACGACGTCGACGCCCGGCTCTCGCGGCGGACCTGACGGCTCGTCGCCACTATTTTAGGTAAACCTAAAAACTCAAGTGCGTGCGAGCGGAGATGCGGGTAATGAGCGACTCAGCACACGCGACGAACGGGTCCGCGAGCGCCGTGGGCGCGACGGCCGACGACGAGAGCGAGGCCGCGAACGCGGCGGAAAACGACGACGAGACCGCGAGCGCGGCGGACGCGGGCGAGTACACCTTCGACGACCTCAGCGTCGTGATGGGGGCGTACAACGAGGAGGAGGCGATCGCGACGGTGCTCGAAGACATCGAGCGCGTCACGGACGGGAAGGCGGAAGTCGTCTGCGTCGACGGTTCCTCGGACCGGACGGCGGAGATCGCCCGCGAACACGGCGCGCGGGTCATCGAACAGGAGCCGCAGGGGTACGGCGTCGCCGTCCGCGAGGCGGTCCTGACGCCCGACCGGCCCGTGGTCGTCACGACCGACTGCGACGACACCTACCCGATGGACGCGCTGCCGGAGTTCCTCGCCGAGATCAACGACGGGGCCGACGTGGTGAGCGGCGACCGGCTCTACCACGGCGCGGAGGCGATGCCGGCGTTCAACCGCTTCGGCAACCACGCGTTCGCGGCGGTCGCCTCCCTCCTGATGGGCGAGCGCGTCCACGACACCACCACCGGGATGCGCGCGTACCGGAGCGAGGTGGTCGAGGAGATCGGCTGGACCGAGAACACCGGCCTCTCCGCCGAGCTCCTCATCCGCCCGCTGATGCGCGGCTACGACGTCCGCGAGCGCCCGATCCGGTACGCCGAGCGCCTCGGCGAGACGAAGCTCGACCCGATCGGCGGCGGGGTCGCCATCGCGAAGTCGATCGTCACCGTCTGTCTTGAAGAGCAGCTGCGGCGGTTCTGAGGGCGCTTCTCCCCTCGACGCGGTCGTCGGATGGCGGTCCAGACGTACACTGTGGGCACAGTGGGCCGCCGCCGGCGACGTTTTTATCCCCTGAGTGACGACGCCAGTCGTTTACAGATAGACGACCACCGCGGTGGCGTGTGCGGACGACCGCCCGCGGGGCGCGAGTCGCACGCACGAGGTCGTCGGGCGACGCCCGACTGTCAGAGGGGTCTTCAGTCACTCGCCGGAGTCGCTCGCCTCGGCCTCCGTCTCGAAGACGACCCACTCGGCGTGTTCGCCGGGGCGGTCGGGGAGGTACGTCCCCTCGCTCCCACAGTCGGTGACGAGCCGGCACACCGACCGCTCCGGGGGCCAGACGACCTCGACGTCAGCGGCGCTCGCGTTCGCCTCGCCGTCCCCGACCGCCTCGCCGCCCGCGGTTCGGACCGTCATCTCCTGCCGGTAGGTGAACGTCGAGCCGTCGGGCGCGAACAGCGTCACGGTGAGGATCGCCACGTCGCCCGCGGGGTCGACGGTCACCGGCCCGTCGGGCGCGCCCGCGAGCCGGACCCCGTCCTCGCCGACCGACCACTCGACCGCGAGCGGGTCGCCGGCCTCGGGGTCGGGCACGTCGTACACCGCGCGCTCCTCGCCGCGGCGGGTCTCCAGTCGGACCCGCGCGCTCTCGACGCGCTCCGGGACCCCGACCGTCGTCTCGGCCGCGACCCGCGAGCCGGAGCGCACGTCGATCGGCTCCAGCTTCGGCGTGACGCGCGACTCGGGGTCGGCGGTCCACGCGCCGCGGTAGCCGTAGCGGTAGAGCGTACGGTTCGGGTAGGCGTCGAGGACCGCGAAGTCCTCGACCGGGTCGCGGTCGAGCGCGTACACCGCGTCGCCGTCGAGCCCAGGGCCGTTCCGGAGCCGCTGGAACGGGTGCGCGAGCCACTCGCCGTACGGCGTCGGGACGAACACCAGCGCGTTCGCGAACTCCGCCTCGTCGAACGGCGCGTACGCGGCCTCGTGTTTAGCGTCGATCCCCGCGTTGCGCTGGACCGGGTCGGCCGCGGTCGCGACCGCGGCACCGGAGGCGACGACGAGGGCGACGGCGACGGCGACGGCGACCGCGACCGCGGCGCGCGCGTTCCGTTCGGAGCCGGTCCGCGCGACGAGACGGGCGCGGAGCCGCGGCAGCACCCGCGCCCCGGCCGCGACGGCGAGCCCGCCGAACACCGACAGCGGCACGAGCAGGTCGAAGTGGTAGAACGGCCCGAACAGCGCGGCGAGCCCGTCGGTCGGGTCCGACAGCGTCGCGAGCGCGTTGTGCGTCCCCCAGAAGAACAGGTTCCCGACGACGACCGAGACGGCGATCCCGGCGACGATCAGCGCCGCCGTCTGCCGGAACGCCGGCGAGCCGTCGGGCTGAGTGCGGTCCCCTCCGGCCGCGAGGTCGACGCCGTCGCGCCAGCGCCGGACCGCGACCGCGCCGCCGACGGCGGCGAGCAGCGTCCCGAGCGGGCCGGCCGCGACCCAGCGCGTCGCCAGCTCCCACAGCGCGTAGCCGTTCGATTCGAGCGCCAGCGCCGGGGTGTACTCGACCGAGTGCCCCAGGATCCGTCGCTCGCCGAATCCAGGCCCGTCCATCGGCGCGAACGCCTGGTACGGGAAGGTGAACGCGGAGCCGGTTATCCGGAGGTTGTACGCGAGCGTCACGCCGACGAACAGCGTCCCGAACAGCGCCGTCAGCCCGTGTCTGCGGACCGTGTCCGGGAGCGACGACGGGGACAGGCCCTCGGCTGCGACCGCCGATCCGACGCGCCACAGGGCGTGGAGGATGAACGGCGCGGCGAACAGCACCGCGGTGAACGGGCGCGCGAAGAAGGCGACCCCGATAGCGACGCCGGCGGCGCCCGCGGCCGCGGTCGACCCGTCACGGACGCTCCGGAGGTACGCGACCGCGAACAGGAGGTTGAAGAAGGTCGTGGGCGCGTACGGGAGGAACGCCGCGCCGGTCAGGATTGCCATCGGAGACGCCGCGAACAGGGCGGCCGCGGCGAGCCCGGCGCGGCGCCCGCCGACGGTCCCGCCGAGCAGGTAGATGAGCGCGGCGTTGCCGGCGGCGATCGCGCCGAGCGTCACCCGCGGCTCGTCGAACAGGGCCATCGACACCGCGTACGTCGCCGCCGGGACCGGGCTGTACTTCGGGTAGAGCCGGCCGCCGTCCTCGACGAAGAACCACGGGTGGACGGCGTCGGCGAGCGCGCCGGCGTGGAACTCGAGCTGGCCGCCGAGCAGGAGCGCGGCCTGCGTGAGGTAGACGCCCTCGTCGTGGTTCGCGGAGTGGTGCGAGAAGACGGTCGCGGCGACCGCGAACGTCAGGAGCCCCGCGGCCAGCGAGACGCAGGCCGCGGCCGCGGCGGTCCGGTCCGCGCGAGCGAGGCGCTGACGGAGCCGGGCCGCGAGCCGCGCGAGGAGTGAGGGGTCGGAGCGGGACGACACGGGGCGAGACGGATCAGACGTCGACGCCGGCCTCGCGCATCAGGTCGACGGTGGCCTCCAGGTCGGAGAGCTCCGTCAGGTCGACGTCCGGGACGTCGAGCTCGTCGATCGACGGGAGGTCGCCGATCGGATCCACGTCGGGGATGAGCGGGTACTCGAACGTCGAGCGCGCGAAGTAGTCCTGCGCCTCCGCGGACAGCAGGTGCCGGACGAAGTTGCCGGCGAGCGTCGCGTCGGTGGCGGTGTCGATCACCGCGGCGCCCGCGACGTTGAACACCGCGCCGGCGTCGCCTTCGGTGAACGCGGTGTCGATCGTCGCGTCCGGGCTCCCGTCGAGGACGCGCTGGATGTAGTAGTGGTTCGTGAACCCGGCGTCGACGCTCCCGTCGGCGATCTCCTGGCAGACGCGGAACTCGTCGTTGTACGCGGTCGCGCCGGAGGCGACGACGGCCTCGAGCCACTCGCGGGTGGCCTCATCGCCTTCGAGGATCCGCATGGCGGTGACGAACGCCTGGCAGGAGCCGTAGGAGGGGGCCCACGCGAGGTCGCCGTCGAACGCCTCCGGGAACGCCATAATGTCGCTCGGCACGTCTTCGGCGTCGTACTCGCCGCTGTCGTACGGGACCGTGCGCGCCCGGCCGGAAGTGCCGATCCACTGGTCGGTGCGGAACTCCTCGCGGACCAGCTCGGCGACGTCGTCGGGGACCGCCTGCGTGCGCCCCTCGCTCGCGAGGGCGCCGAGCGACCCCGCGTTCACCGAGTAGAACACGTCCGCCGGCGACCCCTCCCCCTCGTTGATGATCGCGTTCACGTGGTCGGTGGAGGAGGCGTACCGGACCGTCAGATCGAGGTCGGGGTACTGCTCGTCGATGTACTCGACGAGCGGCCCGACGAGGAACTCGTTGCGGCCGGAGTACACTGTCAGCTCGCCCGACAGGTCCGGCATCTCGGAGATGGGCGTCCCGCCCGGGAGCCCGCGCCCCTCGCGGCCGGAGCCGATCTGTCCGATCGACGACTGCGCGTCGCCGTCGTCCGTCTCGTCGCCCGTACAGCCCGCGAGCGCGACTGCGCCGACCGCGCCGGCGCCCGCGAGGAACCGCCTCCGGTTCACGTCCGCCTCTGTGAGATCGTGGTTCGTCATGTCTTTTAGGCTTGCCTAAATGGTTTTAGTCGTGTCGGTTCAGTCGTCCGCCGGCGCCGGCGTCCGGCGGATCGCGTCGAGGCAGTCGAGCCAGTCGCGCATGTACTCGCCGCAGTGGTTGAGGAACGCGCCGTTGTTCCACTCCTCGAAGTCGCCCGCCGCGAGCGCGTCGGCCATCGCGTCGAAGACGGCCGCGTACGAGTCGGCGTCGGCACCCACTTCGTCGATCACCTCCCAGACATGCTCGTTCAGCTCCAGCCCGGCGACCTCGTTCGCGAGGTCGTTGAACGTCGACCGCGCGGCCTTGTTGTGTTCGCAGAGCGGGTCGCCGTTGTAGATCCGCTTGCCCAGCACGTCGCAGGCGCGCTTCAAGAAAAGCCCCGACCAGATGTCGTCGAACCGGCCCACGTCCCACTCGTTGTCGTCCATCGGCAGTTGGTAGAACGCCGGGATCACCTCGCGGCGGAACGCGAGGTTCATCGAGCAGACCGTGAGGTAGTTGCCGCGCGCGGCGACGAAGTCCTCGCCGAAGTCGTCGGCGGTCGTCCGGGTCTGCGCCTGCCCCTCGAGGTCGCCGTCCATCAGGATCCGGACGGCGTCGAGGTCGGGGACGTTCGTCCAGAGCCCCTGCGAGGCGACGACCTCGCCGGCGTCGACCGCGACCGAGTCCGTCTCGACCGTCTCGTCCATCGCCGAGTAGGGGTAGCCGCGCGGGTAGAGGCCGTGCTCGTCGGCGTTATCGTAGAGAACGTTCACCCAGTCCTCGTCGGAGCGCACGCGCTCGATTTCGCCGCCGAACGCCAGGTTCTCCATGTGGCGGCCGAAGTAGTCGACGTCGTCGTGCGGGAGCGTGTCGTCGTCGATGAACACGCCGTAGTCGAACGACTCGTCGGCCCACATGTACAGGAGGCCGAAGCTCGTCTCGGCGTGGCTCGCGGCGGGGACGACGTGGCCGTACTCCGCGACGCCGTTGGCCTCGTACCACGCCTCGCGGCGACTGCCGTCGAACACCTCGCCGGAGACGTCGAGGTCGTCGAGCATGGCGCGCATCTTCTCGACGTCACAGAAGTCCTCCGTGACGAGGACGAAGTGGAGCCGGGAGACGTCGAACCCGTGCTCGCGGGCGTTCGCCACGTAGTCGCGGAGACACTCGTACTCGCGTATCGTCGGGACGATGACGCAGACGTCCGGACCGTCGCGGTCCGAGGCTGTCGCATCCATACCCGCCATCTTTTAGGCTGGCCTAAAAGCTTAGCGGTCCGTCGTCGGCCGCGTCGCGGCCGCGTCCGGTTCGCGCTCCGCCTCGTCCGGAGCGCCCGCCAGCGAGAGGTCGAACGCGGCCGCGACGACGCCGCCCCCTGCGAGCGTGACGGCGTTCTTGAGCGCGTGGTCGAGCGCCGCCGCGGCGAGCGCGACCTCCGCCGGGATCGGCGTCGCCGCGACGACGATGCCGGTGAATGCCGCCTCGTACAGCCCGATCCCGCCCTGCGAGAGCGGCAGCACCTTCGCGAGGTTCCCGGCCGAGACGGCGAGCGTGCCGACCACGGCGAGCGCGACCGGGTCGATGGTCCCGCCGAACCCGCCGACGAGCGCCGCGAGGACGAAGACGGCAGTCACGACGTCCGCTCCCCACACGACGACGCTCGCGAGCGACACCCGGACGACCGCGCTCGCGTCCGCCGCCACGACGCGCACGGCGGCGCCGAACCGCACGGCGGCGTCGACGACCCGCGAGAGACGTGACCCCTCGGCTCGGTCGCGGAGGGCCGGCCCGAACCGTCGGTCGCTGCGAGCGACTGCGACGACGGCGACGGAGCACAGCCCGGCGGCGAGGGCGGTCCCGGCGGCGGCCGCGGCCGCTCGCTCCGAGCCGGCGGGAGCGACGGTCCGCCCGTCCGCGAGGAGGGTCGCGAGCGCGACACCGCCGAGCGCGCCGAGCGCGACCAGGTCGAAGGCGCGCTCGACCGCCAGCGAGGCGACGCCCGTCGGGTAGGGGACGCCGCGCCGGTCGTTCAGCAGGTACGCGCGCACCCCGTCGCCGGCCCGCGCGGGGACGATCAGGTTTGCGGTCTGACTCGCGAACACGGCCGCGGTGAGGAACGCCGTGCGACATCGGTACCCCATTGGCGCGAGCACGTCGCCATACCGCCGTCCGCGGACGGGCCACGAGAGGAGATACGCGACGAGCGCCGCGGCGAGCAGCGCCGGGTCCGCGGCGGCGGCCGCCGAGACGACGGCCCCGACGTCGAGCGTCCGCGTCAGCACCGCGCCGCCGACCGCGAGGACGAGGAGCGTCCCGGCGACAGCGAGCGATCCCCGGGGCAGGCGCTCGCGCAGTCGGGAAAAGCGCTCGCGGAGCCGAGCGGCGGCGGTTCGCGGGTCCATGCGATTATTTAGGTCGCCCTAAAGAACATAACGCTGGCGGTTCGCGGAGGCGAGCCGCAGGGTGAGTTCGACGCGACTCCGACGCGACACGTTTGTTCGTAGAACGTGAAACACCGCGCATGAGCGCGAACGAGGCGGCCGGCGACGACGTCCGGATGTGGCTCGTCGAGCGTACCTACTCTGACGACGAGCAGAACATGGTGATCCTCACATACGCGACGCCGGACGGCGAGCGCTACTTCCGCAAGGAGCGGGCGCTGACCTCCTTCACGGACGTGCGCGACACCACGGCCGCCGTCGACGCCGGGGCGTCGAACGTCGGGGCGGTCGAGGACCCCGGCGACCGCGAGCGGTACGCCGCCGAGGCGACGCGGATGGCGCGCGCCCACGACCCCGACGACGTCATCTGAGCCGCGCCGGCGGCGACCCGCGAGCGACGCGGCCGCACAGCCTTTTCACCGCCCGGTCCCAACGTTCGCTCGATGCGCGCCACTCTCGAGACGCTCGGCGTCGCCCTCCTCGTCGGCGCCGCGCAGGCCCTCCTCAGCGTCGTCGGCCTCGCCGGACTGTTCGCGCTGTCGACCCCCGTCGCCGTCGCTCCCTGGACGCTCGTCACGAGCGTGTATGCGCACGGCTCTGTCGGCCACCTGCTGGCGAACGCCCTCGCGCTGCTTCTCGTCGGCCCCCTCGTCGAGCGCCGGACGACCCGCGTGCGTTTCCACGCGTTCGTGGTCACGACGGGCGCGCTCGCGGGCCTCGCGCAGGTGACGATCGGCGGGCTCCTCGGCCCGCCGGCCGCCGTGTTGGGGATCAGCGGCGCGGTGTTCGCGCTCGGCGGCTACCTGCTCGCCGGCAACGTCGTGAGCGAGACGCTATTCGACCGCCTGCGTCTTCCGCCGCGGGCCCAACTGGTCCTGTTCGGCCTCGTCGCCGTCGTCCTCACGGCGACGACGGCCGCGCCCGGCGTCGCGCTGATCGCGCACGGAACCGGGGCGTTCTGCGGCCTCGTCGCCGGCCGCGTCGGCCTGCTCGACGCGCGCTGACCGGAACCGGACCGGACGGTGGGCGGAGATCGCGAGACGCGACCGACGGCGCCGGGGCTAGCCGGTGTGAAAAACGAGAGGGGTGAAAGAGAAACGCCCTAGCGCTCAGTCTTCGAGAACAATCTCGATGCTGACGTCGTTCGGCACTTGGACGCGCATGAGCTGGCGGAGCGCGCGTTCGTCGGCGTCGATATCGATCAGCCGCTTGTGGACGCGCATCTCCCAGTGCTCCCACGTCGCCGTCCCCTCACCGTCCGGGGACTTGCGCGACGGGATCTCGAGCGTCTTCGTCGGCAGCGGGATCGGGCCCGACAGGGCGACTCCCGTCGAGTCCGCGATCTCGCGGACGTCGTCGCAGATGTCGTCGAGGTCCTCGGGGCTCGTGCCGGCGAGGCGGACGCGTGCCTGCTGCATCGATTATCGCTCGTTGACGTCCAGCACCTTGCCGGCCGCGATGGTCTGCCCCATGTCGCGGATGGCGAAGCTGCCGAGCTCCGGAATCTCGCCGGACGGCTCGATGCTGAGCGGCTTCTGGGGACGCACGGTGACGACCGCCGCGTCGCCGGACTTGATGAAGTCCGGGTTCTCCTCGGCGACCTCACCGGACGAGGGGTCGATCTTCTGATCGATGGACTCGATCGTACAGGCGACCTGCGCCGTGTGGGCGTGGAAGACCGGGGTGTAGCCGGCCGTGATGACCGACGGGTGCTGCATGACGACGACCTGCGCCTGGAACGTCTCGGCGACGCTCGGCGGGTCGTCGGCCGGGCCACAGACGTCGCCGCGGCGGATGTCGTCCTTGCCGATGCCGCGGACGTTGAATCCGACGTTGTCACCGGGCTCGGCCTTGGGCACCTCTTCGTGGTGCATCTCGACCGTCTTCACCTCGCCGCCCACGTCGGACGGCTGGAAGGAGACGTTGTCGCCGGTGTTGAGGATCCCGGTCTCGACGCGTCCCACGGGGACGGTCCCGATGCCGGAGATGGTGTAGACGTCCTGGATCGGCAGGCGGAGCGGCGCGTCCGTCGGCGGCTCGGCCTCCGGCAGGTTGTTGAGCGACTCCAGCAGCGTGGGGCCGTCGTACCACGACGTGTTCTCGGACTCCTCGGCGACGTTGTCGCCCTCGAAGGCCGAGATCGGCACGAACGTGGTGTCGTCGGTCGCGAAGCGGACCTGGTTGAGGAGGTCCTCGACCTCGCCGATGACCTCCTTGTAGGAGTCCTCGCTGTAGTCGACGATGTCCATCTTGTTGACGGCGATGATGAGCTCGTTGATCCCGAGCGTTCGGGCCAGGAACACGTGCTCACGCGTCTGGGGTGCGACGCCGTCGTCGGCCGCGACGACGAGCACCGCGTTGTCGGCCTGCGAGGCGCCCGTGATCATGTTCTTCACGAAGTCACGGTGGCCCGGACAGTCGACGATGGTGAAGTAGTACTCGTCGGTGTCGAACTCCTGGTGGGCGATGTCGATCGTGACGCCGCGCTCGCGCTCCTCGGCGAGGTTGTCCATCACGTAGGCGAACTCGAAGCCGCCCTTGCCCTTCTCTTCGGCTTCCTCGCGGTGCTGCTCGATTACGTGCTCGGGGACGCTCCCCGTCTCGAAGAGGAGGCGACCCACGAGCGTACTCTTGCCGTGGTCGACGTGGCCGATGATGGCCAAGTTCTGGTGCGGTTTGTCACTCATGGGGTAATCACGCGCTAAGGCGCTCTGTGAGTAAGTTTCGGTAGATTCCACTAAAACGGTTTCGATACGGCCCACAGAGTATCGCGCCGCTGTCCGGCGATTCTCGACAACGCGGGGCACGCCACGCCGGCGCACGGAGACCGCGGGGGGGGCGGTAACGCGGACCGACGGCGTGTCTCGATCGGCGGCGCGGACCGCCGCGGCCGGGCTACTCCAGGCAGCCCACGTCGCCAAGGACCGCGCTGGCGGTCTCGGGACCGCCCGCGCCACGGCCGGAGATGTTGAGCCGCCCGGCGTGGGAGGTCTCGATCTGGACGATGTTCTGCGTCCCGGAGACCGCGAGCGTCCCGTTCTCGGGGACGAGCCGCGGCGCGACGCGGACGGTCTCGCCGGTCGCCTCGCCGATCAGCCGGACCGTCTGCCCGTCCTCGGCCGCGAGCCGGAGCGCGGAGCCGGGCACGTCGCGGATCCCGGCGACGTCGGCGTCGGCGAGCGTGAGCTCCCGGGCGTCGGCCGGGTCGTCGGCCGCACCGAACGAGAGCACGTTCGCGAGGATGACGCACTTCAGCGCCGCGTCGGTGCCGTCCACGTCGAAGGCGGGATCGGCCTCGGCGACCCCGAGGTCCTGCGCCTCCGCGAGGACGTGGTCGTAGTCGAGTCCCTCCGCGGCCATCCGCGTCAGGATGAAGTTCGCCGTCCCGTTGAGGACGCCCCGGACCGCGGTGACGTGCCCGGGTTCAATGTCCTCGACGGTCGAGACCGCGGGGATCGCCCCGCCGACCGTCGCCTCGAACCGTATCTCGCCGTCGCTGTCGGCGACGGCCGCCCGCAGGTCTCCGTACCGCTCCGCGACCGGGCCCTTGTTCGCGAGGACGGCGTGCCGGTCGCGCTCCAGCGCGGCCGTCACGTGCGAGAAGCCCGGTTCGGCGTCGCCGAGCGTCGTCGGCGTCGCCTCCACGAGGACATCGTAGTCGGCCGCCAGCGCGTCGTCGGGGTCGTCGTCGCCGACGATCCCCCGTTCCGCCTTCCGCGCCACGACCGCGTCGGGGTCGACGCCCGGGGCGTCGTCCGCTCTCGGGCCGCCGGTCCCGTCCGCGACGACCGCGCTCGACGAGTCCGCGACCGCGACGACCTCGTGGCCGTGTTCGCCCGCCAGCTCGACGACAGAGCGCCCGACCGCGCCCGCGCCGATCACGGCGAGTCTCACGCCTCCACCCCCGTGAGCGGCTCGACGACGCGGAGGTCCTTCTCCGCGGCCAGGTCGCGGACCGCCGCGAGCGCCGCGTCCGTCTCGCCGGCGCGGGCCTCGAGCCGGAGCCGCGCGCTCGACACCTCCTCGGTGCCCTGCGGGGCCGCGAGCGACACGTCGGCGACCGACGCCGACTCGCAGGCCTCGATCCGCGAGAGCGTGTCGGAGAGGTCCGTGTCGATGAGGTGGCCGAAGAGGAGCAGCGTCACCTCCTCGGCGTACCGCTCCGTGCCCGCCTGCATCACGTTCACGCCCTCGCTGCGGAGCGCGTCGACGATCTCCTCGAAGCGCTCGGGGGCGGCCTCGAAGTCGACCTCGACCGGGATCCGCCCGCGGGGCGTCTTGTTGCCGCGCTCGTGGTAGATCGATAGGAGGTTCCCGCCGTTGTCGGCGATCGGGTGGAGCGCGGCGAGCAGCTGTCCGGGCTCGTCGACCAGCTCCAGCCGGACCGTGTGCGTCGAGGGGGTCGCGGCCGCGTGGCCACCGTCGGGCGAGGCCGAATCCGCGTCCTCCGCGTCGTCGACCGGATCGGTCTCGCCCTCGGCGTCTAGCGCGGCCTCCGGCGCCCCGTCGCGGCGGTCGCTCACGCGGCCACCTCCGGTCTCTCGTCGCGGCCGATCGTCTCGAGGGCGCGCGGTCGGGGGCACGGTCCTGTCCCCGGCGTGGAGCGGTCGCTCGGTGGCTCCGTCGCGGTGCGCCGGGGGGGAGTCGTACCCGTCTGCATACCCGAACGGAGTCGGACGATCGGGTATAAGCCTTCGGCGGGGGCAGGCGTTGCCTCGCTCCCGTGCCTGTCAACGCGGCGCACGGTTCGGGGAGATCTGCCGCGATCGACGGCGTCGGGACTCTCGGGCGGAAGACGCGAGAGAGGAATGGACCGCAGAGACCGCGGACCGCGCCGTCGACTTAGAAGTAGTCGATCGACTGCGGCAGTTCGAGCTTCATCCCCTTGCGCTCGCGGATCTCCATGATCTTCTCGCGCTGGAGGTTGTCGACGAGGACGCGGAAGCCCGCGTTCTCGGTGTTCCACGAGGCGCGGCCCTCGGTGGCCGAGCGGATGTCGGAGGAGAACCCGATCATCTCCTCGACGGGTGCGATGCCCTCGACGACCATGAGGTCGCCCTCCTGGTACATGTCGTCGACGCGGCCGCGACGACCCTGGATCTCACCGGAGGCCGCGCCCATGTGCTCCGAGGGGACGTCGATGCGGACGTCCTGGATGGGTTCGAGCAGGCGGACCTCGCCGTCGATCAGCGAGCGGTGGACCGCGTCGCGGACCGCGGGGATGACCTGCGCCGGACCGCGGTGGATGGTGTCCTCGTGGAGCTTCGCGTCGTGGAGTCGGAACAGCGACCCCTGGACCGGCTCGGCGGCCAGCGGGCCGTCGTCGAGCGCCTCCTGAAGCCCCTCCAAGACGAGCTCCATCGTCTCGTTGAGGTGCTGAATCCCCTTCGTGTCGTCGATGAGGATGTTGGTCCGGTGGATGTCCTCGACGTTCTGGGAGGTGTCCTTGTCCATACCGGCCTCCTGCAGCGCCTCGCGGCGCTCCAGTTCAGGCATGTCCATCGAAACCTCGCCGAGCTGGATGGCGTCGACGATCTCCTGGTCCATCGGCTCGACGGTGATGTAGAACTTGTTGTGGCGGTTCGGCGACTGCCCCTCGACCTCGCGAGAGGACTCCTGGGGCTGCTCGCGGAACACGACGATCGGTTCGCCGGTGATGACCGGGATGCCCTGGTTGTCGCGGATCCGCTGGGTGATCACTTCGAGGTGGAGCTCGCCCTGCCCGCTGATGAGGTGCTCGCCGGTGTCCTCGTTGATCTCGATCTGGATTGTCGGGTCCTCCTTGGCGACCTGCTGGAGCGTCTCGATGAGCTTCGGCAGGTCGTCCATGTTCTGCGCCTCAACGGACTTCGTGATGACCGGCTCGGAGATGTGCTCGATCGACTCGAACGGCGTCATCTCTATCGAGGAGACGGTGGAGCCGGCGATGGCGTCACGCAGTCCGGTGACGGACGCGATGTTCCCCGCCGGGACGCGGTCCACCTCCTCGCGCTCGGACCCCATGAAGAGCCCGACGCTCTGGATGCGGTTCTTGCCGGCGGTGCCGGAGACGTACAGCTCCTGGCCCTTCTCCAGCGTGCCGGAGAAGACGCGGCCCGTCGCGATCTCGCCCGCGTGCGGGTCCATGGAGATGTCGGTGACCATGAAGACGACGTCGCCGTCCTCGTCGACCAGCTGCATCCCCTCGGCCAGCTCGGTGTCGGGGTCACCGCGCCAGATGCGCGGGACGCGGCGGGGCTGCGCGTCGACCGGGTTCGGGAAGTGCTCGCAGACCATGTCGAGCACGACGTCCGACAGCGGCGTCCGCTCGTGGAGCTCCTGGCGCTTGTCATTCTGTTCGAGCTCCATGATGTCGCCGAAGTCCATGCCGGTCCGCTGCATCGAGGGCATCGAGACGCCCCACTTGTACAGCGCCGAGCCGAAGCCGACCGTGCCGTCCTCGACGGAGACGGTCCAGTCCTCGGGGATGTCGTCCATGTTCTCGGCCATCCCGCGGATGAGCTCGTTGACGTCGGCGATGACCGACATCAGCCGCTCTTGCATCTCCTGGGGCCCCTCCTGGAGCTCCGAGATGAGGCGGTCGACCTTGTTGATGAACAGCGTCGGCTTCACGCCCTCGCGGAGCGCCTGCCGGAGCACCGTCTCCGTCTGGGGCATGGCGCCCTCGACGGCGTCGACGACCACCAGCGCGCCGTCAACCGCGCGCATCGCGCGGGTGACGTCGCCCCCGAAGTCCACGTGGCCCGGGGTGTCGATGAGGTTGATGAGGTGGTTGGTGTCCTCGTACTCGTGGGTCATCGAGACGTTCGCCGCGTCGATGGTGATCCCGCGCTCCTGCTCGTCCTCCTTCGTGTCCATCGCGAGCTGCTCGCCCGCGGTGTCCTCGGAGATCATGCCGGCGCCCGCCAGCAGGTTGTCGGACAGCGTCGTCTTCCCGTGGTCGACGTGGGCGGCGATGGCGATGTTCCGGATGTGCTCCGGGTTGTCCATCAGCCGCTCACATTCCTGAACGATCTTCTTGCGTCGGCCCATTATACCGAGTGTTACCGAAAGCAGGGTCAAAAGGGTAGTGTTTCGTCGCGGCCGATTCGACGGGGATCACCCCCGATCGCCGCCGATTTCGTGTTTACCCGTGCCACGGAACGGCCGCTGCGGTCGCTCGGAAGCGGCCGCCGCCGGAGCCGGCATCGGCGCGGTTTTAAGGGCAGACTCGGGAAACGAGGAGTATGAACGAGACGCTCTCACGGCTCGTCGACAGCGGCGTCGTCGCGGTGCTGCGCGGGGTGCCCGCCGACCAGCTCATCGAGATCGCGGAGGCGCTCCGCGAGGGCGGCGTCACCGCCGTCGAGATCACCGCGGACACGCCGAACGTCGGAGACCTCATCGGCGAGGTCGCCGGCTCCTTCGACGACGAGGTCGTCGTCGGCACGGGGACGGTCCTCGACAGCGAGACGGCCCGGACGACGCTGATGGCCGGCGCAGAGTTCGTCGTCTCGCCGAGCCTCCACGAGGACGTCATCGAGACGTGTAACCGCTACGGCGCGGTCAGCGCGCCCGGCGTGATGACGCCCACCGAGGCGGTCCGCGGTTACGAGGCCGGCGCCGACTTCGTGAAGGTGTTCCCGGCGAAGACCGTCGGGCCGGCCCACCTCGGCGCGATGAAGGGGCCGCTCGGCCAGATCCCGATGATGCCAACGGGCGGCGTCAGCCCGGACAACGCCGCGGAGTACGTCGAGGCTGGCGCGTTCTCGGTCGGCGCGGGCGGCGCGCTCGTCGACTACGACGCCGCCGAGCGCGGCGATTACGAGGCCATCACCGAGACCGCCCGCGAGTTCACGCGGGTGGTCGAGGAGGCGCGCGGCGACTGAGCCCCGGCACGGCGCGGTGAGGCCCGCTCGACCCGCGGTCGCTCCGACTGCCCCTACCTCACATGAAGTCCGCGATGCCGGACTGTTTGTTCGTGTCGTCCTCGAAGATCGACTCCAGCGACTGGTCTAACACCTTCAGCCGCTGTTTCGTGTAGGGGCGGCAGTCGAACCGCTCTGCCACCTCGATGGCGGTGTCGACGTACTTGCTCACCGACCCCTCGTGGACCGTGAGGTTCACGCGACCGCCGCACTCGCGACACTCGCCCGTCAGCGGCATCCGGCGGTACTTCTCGCCGCAGTCGAGACAGCGCGTCTCCTGCCGCGAGAACGCCCGGAGGTTCCCGATGATGTCCGGCAGGAAGTGGTATTCGATGACGCGCTCGGCCACGTCGGTCTCGTCGACCGCGCGGAGCTTCCGGGCCAGTTCCAGCTGCGCGTCCATCTTCTCCATCATGTCGCCGAGCGTCTTGTACGCCGAGAGGTCCGGGCCCATCGCGATGTCGGTCGTGTCGTGGGTGTGGTCGAACCCGTGATACTCGTCGTCGGTCCCGAGCGTGTCCTCGCCGATCTGGATCAGCTCCTCGACTTCTTCCGGGTCCGCCAGCTCGCGCGACGCCTCGTACAGCTCCAGCGGGTACTCGCGGACGATGTCGACGTTGTGCGCCTCGTCGTCGATCTCCGAGGGGTCGATCCGCGAGGACATCACCAGCGGCGCGTCCATCCGCCCGCCGCGTTGGTCCGGCAGAAATTCTTTCGAGAAGTTGATCAGTCCGTCCATGAGAAGCATCACGCAATCCTCGTCACCGTCGCAGTTCCGGCGCTTGGCGGCGTGAAAGTACGGATGAGCGTATCCCACCGCGGCCGAAGTAAATCCTATCACTCTCCCGACAGTCGCGGCGCTCGTGTGGGGGGCCATCCCGAAGACGAGTTCGCCGACGAGGTCGTCGCGCTCGTTCACCTCATAGAAGCGGTCGAGCCCGTAGAACTGTTCGAGGAGGTCGTCGACGAAGTCCGCGGTCTTGAGCATGTGCTCGGCCGCGCCGTCCGAGAGGACGATGTCTTGGACGCGCAGTTCGACCACTTGATCGTCGTGGCGCAGGGGCTCGCCGTCGACGTCGGTCTCGTAGCCGAGCTCGCGGAAGTGGTCCGCGGTGACATCGAGCTCCTCGGGCCGGACCGCGGTGACCGGGAGGTCGGTCATGTCGTAGCGGACCGTCCCGTCCTTGAACGAGGTGACGCCGTTCTTCGCGCGGAGGACGCCCTTCTCGATCGGCTCCGGCGTCTTGTTCCGCGAGGTGAGCCCCTGGACGCCCTTCAGGATCTCGAAGGCGGACTCGCGCTCGCCGACCGTCTCCAGGGCGGTGCGGTACGCGTCATTGACGTCGACCTCCTGATACCCCGCGGCCGTCACCTCCCACTCGCAGTTCGGGCACTCGACCCGGCCGGCCTCGTCGGGCTCGCAGACGGTACCGCAGTCGTTACACGCGTAGTGCGGCTCCGTGTGCGTCTCGCAGTCGGGGCACAGCGCGGCGTAGGTGTGCTCGCCGCAGTCGGGGCAGACGCGGTCGGAGACCTCCAGCTCGTGTCGCCCCCGGCGACCGGTGTCGTCCATCACGTTCGCGGCCTCGGCGACGTCGCGCTGGGGGCCGCCCGCCTCGTTGATCGGGAAGAGCGTGTGGACCGCCGGCGAGAGGTCGCGGCTCTCCGACTTCTCGGGGCGCCCCATCCGGTTGCCGATGCGGGTCGGGGCGCGCTCGCGCACCTCGAACGGGGCGACCTCGTTGACCGCGCGGATCGCGTTCGCGCCGTCGGCGTAGTCCCGGGCCGCCGCCGAGAGGTCGGCGGCGTCCCACTCCTTCCGAAGTCCGTCGTCGATCCCGAGCGACCGCGCGAGGGGTCGCCACGTCGGGATCCGGAGGGCGTCGGGGGTCGCGGCGTGTTCGATCAGCAGCGACTCCAGTGCGTCCTGGACCTCGTCGGTGCGCTCGATCGCGAGGATGCCCTCGACGACGTCGCCCGCGGCGACCGCGTCCGCGAGCGCCGCGACGGCGTCGACCGACACGTCGTGCCAGAGGTACGTGTACTCCGGGTGGAGCGGGCAGTCGTACGCCTCCGCCCACGAGAGCGCCCGGTCGACGCCCGGGTGTTCGAGGTCGACGTGCGGGTCGTCGCGGAGCGCGCGGACGTCGGCCCCGTCCGCCTCGAACTCCTGGATCCACCACTCGGGGGCGTACGACGCGGGCGCGAGCGGGTGGTTGTTCTCGACGAACTCCCCGTAGTTGACGAGGTACTCGCCGAGGTCGAGCACCTTCTCGACGCCGTTCCGGAGCTCCTTCGCCTCCTCGGGGTCGTCGATCCGGCGGACCTCACCGTTCGCGAGCCGGACCGTCGGGCCTTCGATGGAGTCGACGGGGACGACGCCGTGCGCCTTCCCCGGGCGTTCCGTCTTGATCTGCGTCCCGGCCGCGAGGAAGTCGTCGACGATGTGCATCGTCGCCGGATGGACGCCGCCGGTCGCGAAGCCGTGGTTGCGGGCGCGACCGTATCGGAGCCGGAACCCGCCCGCCTCGCTCGGGTGGGTGAACACGGGACGCCCCGCGATGAGGTCTCGAAGGAACTTCTGGGAAGGGTCTGCGCGGACCGGCCCGTCCGATCCGGTTTCGGCCGAGTCGTCGGCTTCCGGTTCGCTCTCCGGCGCGTCGGGGTCGCCGCCCTCGTCCGCGCCGTC
Source organism: Halorubrum miltondacostae (assembly GCF_041379815.1). Classification (NCBI taxonomy): domain Archaea; kingdom Methanobacteriati; phylum Methanobacteriota; class Halobacteria; order Halobacteriales; family Haloferacaceae; genus Halorubrum; species Halorubrum miltondacostae. Next base: position 127,667 of record NZ_JBEDNY010000002.1, on the reverse strand, counting down.
GGCGTCGCCGCTCTCCGCCTCGTCACCGTCGTCGTCGCCCGCCCCGTCCTTCCCGATCGTCCCGTCGATCAGGTCCTGGAGCCACGGCCAGTCGACCTCCTCGAGGTCGCGGGTGTACCGCTGGATCTTCGGGGCCTTCAGCGCGATCCCCTCGGCGGCGACGAGGCACATCCCGCCGCGCGCGGAGTTCGTGTCGACCCGTTCGAGGTCGCGGAACCCCGAGACCTCCTCGTCGCTCGTCGCCTCCCCGTCGAGCATGACGGGGATGTGCTTGGCGATGAACTTCGACTCCTTGTCCTTCGGCGTGTACTGGAGGCCGGTGTCCTTGTCGTAGAGGGCGATCTCCTCGGCGTAGCGCTCGACCTCCACATCGCGGGGCTTGTACTCGTCGACGTCGAGTAGCGACCGGGCGTAGTCGGCGACGAGCACGGACAGCGCCTGCGCGGTCCCGCCCGCCGAGCGGATCGGGCCGGCGTAGTAGACGTTGACGAACTCCGTGCCGTCGTCGTTCTCCAGCAGCTCGACGCGGTCGATCCCCTCGATCGGCGCGGCGACGACCCCTTCGGTGAGCAGCGCGACCGCGGTCCGGACCGCCCCCTCGATCTTCCCCTCGCGAGAGTCGTAGTCGCCGACGTTGCCGTCGACGAAGTCGGTGACCAGCTCCAGGGCCGCCTCCTCGCGGGACATCTCGCCCTCTAGGTCGCGGACGCGCTCCGCGACGCCGTCGATGCCGAGGATGTTCTCGACGCGGTCGGCCATGTCGCGGGCGATCGGGATCTCGATCTCCGGCTCGGGGTCCCGGCCCTGCTCTTTGGCCGCCTCCGCGACGTCCCACGCCTCGTCGAGCCGCTCTTCGATCCGCGCGAAGTAGCGCTCGTCGTCCGGTCTCATCGGGCTTCGACGGTCGGGCGACGCGCTCGGCGGGTCACAGCCACAGGTCGAGGTCGGTCGCCTCGTCGTGCGAGCGCTCCAGCGGTTCGGCGAACGCGCGGAGGTGGCACTCGCCGGCCCAGACGGTGGCCGAATCGAGATGGCCCGCGAGCGCCTGCCCGCTCGGTCGGGAGAGGACGGCGTGGGTGTGCGCGAACACGTCGCCCTCCAAGAGCGAGACGTTGCCAACGCAGGCGGCTACCTCCAGCGGTTCGTCGAACGTGACCGAGCGGTACTCGGTCTCGTCTTGGTCGTAGAACCAGACGTCCGCGTCCTGGACCGCCCCGAGCGCCGTGAACCACCCGGCCTCGACGTCCTCCGCGCGGGCGAGGGACTCGATCTCCTCGCGCCAGTCGGCCCCCGTTTCGAACCGCGCGACGTACTCCGCCGTGGGTTCGACCTCGCGATGGTACATAGCAACTCCCCACGGCGGCAGGGGAGAAAAAGGCTTCAGTCGGGCCGAGTTGAGCGCGCGGTCCGGATTCGATATAGCGTTATGAGGTACATGAGCTCGACAGCGGGGGGAGAGCCCTGAGACGACGCTAGTCCCGAGAAGTGGCGTCTCACGCGTCAAACCGGCACATTAGCGCGAGATAGTGTCGCAACTCGCGAAGCGGAAAGAGGGAGGAGGTTCGGATCGGTCGGACCGACTCAGAACGGCGCTTGCGGGCCTTCGTCGTCACCGTCGTCGGTCGTCTCGCCGGGGAAGGAGGGGGACATCCCGCCGCCGCTGCTGGTACCGCCGAGGTCGCCGTCCGCGCCGGCTTCCGCGCCGGTGTCGGCGTGGACCGTCTCAATCTCGGGGATCTCCTTGACCATCCGGGACTTGATCGCCTGGATCGTCATCGGGGAGATGCCGCAGCCGGAGCAGGCCCCGCCGAGCTGGACCGTCACCTCGCCCTTCTCGCGGTCGAGGTGGGCGATGGCGGCGCTACCGCCGTGCATCTGGATCTGCGGGAAGTTGCGCCGCAGGAAGTTCGTGATCCGCTCGCGGAGTTCGTTGTCCGCGTCAGCCGTGTCCGTGCTCATGCCCGCGAGTTGGCGGGCACCGGGCTTATGCCTTTGGTTCGCCCGGATCCGGTGGGGAGACGCGCCGCGGACTCATTCCGGCCGGTCGACGCCCAGCGTCCGGTACAGTTCGGACTCGATCCGCTCGACGTACTCCTCCAGCGTCTCCTCGAACGTCTCGTCGTCGACCGCGACCGCACCGCGGATCCGCTCGCGGGGGTTCTCCGGGAGTTCGACGCGGAACTCACCGTCCTCGTAGAACGGCTCCGACTCGTTGAGCACGGTCTGGTCGATGCCGTGGATCAGTTCCGAGTCGTACCGGTCGTTCATCTGGTTGAACGCGTTCTTGTACGCCCGCTGGAGTTCGTTGAAGTAGTTAGCGTACTTGTCCTCGAACTTCTCCGGGTCGAACTCGTCGGCCATGTCGCGAGCGAGGGCTCGGCGGAAAAAAAGCCGGTCGATCGCCGCCGAGACGGCGGAACGTCGGGAGTGCAGTCAGACGAGGTGACCCGAACGAGTCGATTTTATAAATTGTATATCGCGATATAGAATTGATAGGACATAGTGCGAGCCGGAGATCGGCGACCCGCGTGGAGAGGTGCGAACGTCGGAGCTACCCGATTGGGCGACTCGAAAGGAAAACCGACTGCGACGGGGGCGTTACTTGAGGTCGAAGCGGTCCGCCTGCATCACCTTCGTCCAGGTATCGACGAAGTCCTCGACGAGTTTCTTTTCGCCGTCTTCTGCCGCGTACACCTCGGCGAGCGAGCGGAGCCGGGAATGTGACCCGAATATTAGGTCCGCACGGGTCGCTTTCCACTTGAGATCGCCGGTGTCGCGGTCGTAGCCCTCGAACACCTGGTCTTCGGTGGACGGTTTCCAGTTCGTTTCCATGCTCAGGAGGTTCACGAAGAAGTCGTTCGTTAGCGCCTCCGGCTGATCGGTAAGCACACCGTACTCCCTGTCGCCGTACGTCGCGCCGAGTGTCCGCATACCACCGACTAGCGCAGTCATCTCGTCGGGAGTCAGATTCAGGAGGTCGGCCTTGTCGATCAACAGCTCTTCGGCTGGCCGGTCGACCCCGTCCGGAACGTAGTTGCGGAACCCGTCGATCTCCGGCTTGAGCGCCTCGAACGAGTCGGCATCGGTCTGTTCGGCGGTCGCATCGGTCCGACCGGGCTCGAACGGGACTTCGACGTCGTAGCCGGCGTCGGCCGCGGCCTCCTCAATGGCCGCGCTTCCGCCGAGCACGATGAGGTCGGCCAGTGACACCTGTACTTCGCCACGCGACTCGTTGAACTCCGCCTGGACACGTTCGTACGTCTCCAAGACCGTTTCCAGTTTCTCCGGTTCGTTGACCTCCCAGCCGCGCTGCGGGTTCAGGCGAATGCGAGCCCCGTTCGCACCACCGCGCTTGTCGCTGTCACGGTACGTCGACGCGGAGGCCCAGGCGGTCTTGACCAGCTGTGCCCGCGTGAGATCCGTCTCAAGGACTGCTTCCTTGAGCTGAGCGACCGCTTCGTCGCCCACAAGTTCGTACTCCGCGTCGGGGAGCGGGTCCTGCCAGACCATCGTTTCGTCCGGGACCTCGGGGCCGAGGAACCGCTCTGGCGGACCCATGTCGCGGTGAGTCAGCTTGTACCAGGCCTTGGCGAACGCCATCCCGAACTCCATCGGGTTCTCTTGGAACGTCTCCATGATCTCCCGGTAGTCCGGATCCTTTTTGAGCGCGACATCGGTCGTGAGCATCATCGGCGTGACCCGCTCACCGTCGTCAAGAGCGTCCGGCGCGGAGTCTTCGAGCTCACCGTCCTCCGGCGTCCACTGCCAAGCACCGCCCGGTCCCTTCTCCGGCTCCCACTCGTAATCGAGAAGGTTGTTGACGTACCCCATGTCCCACTCGGTCGGAGACCGAGTCCAGGGACCTTCGATCCCGCTCGTGGTGACTTCGCCGTCCTCAACCGCAGCGTCGTTCTGCCAACCGAGCCCCATGTTCTCTATGGGCGCGGCCTCCGGCTCGGGTCCGAGCACTTCCTCAGGGTCGTCCTTCCCGTGAACTTTCCCGAAGGTATGGCCGCCGGCGATGAGTGCCGCCGTCTGCTTGTCGTTCATCGCCATGCGGGAAAACGTCTGTCGGATGTTTTTCGCCGACGCCTCGGGGTCCGGCTGTCCGTTCGGCCCCTCAGGATTGACATAGATGAGCCCCATCACCGATGCGCCGAGCCCTTTCTGGATCTCACCGGGCCGCTCGAAGCGGTTCTGCGTCTCCAGTTCGTTCTCCGGGCCCCAATTAACGGACTTGTCGGTGTCGAAGTCGTCTTCGCGGCCGCCAGCGAAACCGTACGTCGGGAAGCCCATCGACTCGACGGCGACGTTCCCGGCAAGGACAATCAGGTCGGACCACGAGAGGTTACGTCCGTACTGCCGCTTGACGGGCCAGAGCAGACGCCGAGCCTTATCCAAGTTCGCGTTGTCCGGCCAGCTATTGAGTGGCGCGAACCGCTGCCGAGCGCCAGCGGCTCCGCCGCGTCCGTCGTAGGCGCGGTACGTGCCGGCGCTGTGCCACGCCATCCGGATCATGAGCGGACCGTAGTGTTCGTAGTCTGCCGGCCACCAGTCTTGTGGCTCCGTGAGTACGGCTTCGATGTTCTCTTTAACAGCCTCGAGATCGAGTTCCTGAAACGCCTCTCCGTAGTCGAAGTCCGCTTCTAGTGGGTCGGACTTCTGTCCGTTCTGATCGAGTATCTCCAAACTCAGTCGTTCGGGCCACCAGTCTTGATTCGATTTTCCGGTAAAGGCTTCGTCTGAACTGCTGCTAGCCATCTGCCACTGTGTATCGGCTTCCGTCTGATAACAGTTGTTTGGCGAAATCTTTCATTACAATAAAAATTGACAGAGACGAAATAAATATATCTCGATGAGTGATGGATTTGCTACCACGGTCGAACAGATACCGCTCACCGGCGTCGACGATCAATGTAGTATCGCCCGCCTGCGAGTCTTTACTGTATCGGGTACCCGCTATCGGTCGGAGAGACGGCTGTACGGACCCATGAAGCGAGTCAGTAGTACCGGCCGAAGGGGTCCGTTCGGGACGCGCTCGACGGCCGGAACGCACTCAGCGGTTCAGCGTGTGGATCGCCTGTCCGCGAGCGTTCTCCGCGGCCTCCATCACGGCCTCCGCGAGCGTCGGGTGGGTGTGGACCGTGGCGGCCACGTCTTCGAGCGTCGCCCCCATCTCGACCGCGAGCGCGACCTCCGCGATCAGCTCCGACGCCTCGGGCCCGACGATCTGCCCGCCGAGGACGAACCCGGTCTCCTCGTCGGCGACGATCCGGGCGAACCCCTCGGTGTGGCCGGTCGTCATCGCGCGGCCGGAGGCGTTGAACGGCATCTCGCCGACGGCGGGGTCGAAGCCGGCGTCCTCGGCCTCGGCCTCGGTCATCCCGACCGTGCCGATCTCGGGGTCGGTGAACACCGCGGCGGGGACGGCCTGCCGGTCGAGCGCGGCGGGCTCGCCCGCGATCACCCCGGCGGCGACGATCCCCTCGTTCGAGGCCGTGTGCGCGAGCATCGGGTCGCCGGCGACGTCGCCGACGGCGTGGATGTGCTCGACCGCGGTGCGGGTCCGGTCGTCCGTCTCGATGAAGCCGCGGTCGTCCGTCTCGATCCCCGCGTTCTCGACGTCGAGCCCGTCGGTGACGGGCTGGCGGCCGACCGCGACGAGGATCTTGTCGACGCCGTACGTCGACTCCTCGCCCCCCTTCGTCTCGGTGTGGAGGAGGTAGCCGCCGTCGGGGGCCTCGGCCCACTCGCTCGCGCCCTCGCCGAACTGGAACTCGACGCCCAGCTCCGCGGCGCGCTCGCGGACGACCCGTTTCACGTCGTCCTCGTAGGGGTCGAGGATGTCGTCGAGCATCTCGACGACCGTCACGTCGGCCCCGAGCTTGGCGTACGTGGTCGCCAGCTCCATCCCGATGTAGCCGCCGCCGACGATCCCGAGCCGGTCCGGGACGGTGTCGGCGTCGAGCGCGTCCGCGGAGCTCCAGACGTGGTCCTCGGCGAAGTCGAAGCCGCGGATCTGGATCGGCCGCGAGCCGGTGGAAACAATCGCGTGTTCGAACGAGAGGGTCTCCGAGCCCTGCCCGTCGCCGCCGTGGGCGACGCGGACGGTGTCCTCGCCGACGAACGAGGCGGTCCCCTCGATCAGGTTCACGCCGTTCGCCTTACAGAGCTTCTCGACGCCGCCCGTCAGCCGGTCGACGACGCCGTCTTTCCACTCGACCATCTTCCCCATGTCGACGGCGGGGTCGGCGTGGACGCCCATGAACTCCGCGTTGCCCGCCTCGTGGGCCAGCCCGCTGCCGGTGATGAGCGCCTTCGAGGGGATACACCCGCGGTTGAGACACGCGCCGCCGTAGGCGTCTTTCTCGACCAGCGTTGTGTCGAGCCCCTCCTGTGCGGCGCGGATGGCGGCGACGTAGCCGCCCGGCCCCGCGCCGATGACCAGTACCTCTGTTCCCGTGGTGACGTCTCCGACGACCATTATTCGTTGAGTAGCAGCAGCGGGTTTTCTAAGTGTTCCATGACGGTGTTCGCGAACTCGGCCGCGACCGCGCCGTCGACGACCCGGTGGTCGATCGACAGCGACAGCGGCAGCGTCGGGGCGGGAACGACCTCGCTCGCGCCGTCGCGCTCGCGCACGACCGGGCGCTCCTCGATTGCCCCGAGCCCGAGGATCGCGGTCTCGGGGTAGTTGATGATCGGCGTCGCGTACTCGCCGCCGATGGCGCCGAAGTTGGTGATCGAGAAGGTCCCGCCGTTCATCTCCGCGGGCTTGAGCTTGCGCTCGCGGGCGCGGGCGGCGAGGTCGTTCACCTCGTCGGCCAGCTCGAAGAGCCCCTTCTCGTCGACGTTGTCGACGACGGGGACCATGAGGCCCGCGTCGGTCGCGACCGCGATGCCGAGGTTGTACTCGCTCTTCAGGACGATCTCCTCGTCATCCTCGCGGAGCTCGCTGTTGAGGTACGGGTACTTCTTCAGCCCCGCGACGATCGCCTTCATCACGAACGGCATGTAGGTGAGCTTCACGTCGCTCGCCTCGGCTTTCGGCTTCAGCTGCTCGCGCGCCTCCACCAGCGGGTCGACCTCGGCGGTGTCGTGGTGGGTGACGTGCGGGGCGGTGTACTTCGACCGCTCCATCTGCTTGCCGATGGTCCGCCTGACGCCGCGGTAGGGGACGGTCTCGTCTCCCGAGCCGGAGGCGTCCGTCGCCGACGCACCGGCGGCTGCGGCCGCGTCGGCCGGCGTCGCGGCGGCCTCGCCGCCGGCGTCGAGGTCGACCGGCTCCGGCTCGGGCGCCGGTTCGGCGGTCGACTCCAGCGCGTCGGCGTACGCGTTCACGGCCTCGGCCGTAACGAACGCCTCGCCGTCGCGGGTCTCGTCGGTCGGGACGTCGTCGAGGTCGACGCCGCGCTCGCGCGCCGCCTTCCGGGTCGCGGGCGTCGCGAGCGTGGTGTCGCGGCCGGTGGGCTCGGGACCGCCCGCCGCGGAGCCGGCGGACGCCGTCGCACCGTCCCCGTTCCGCTTGCTGACCGCGGCCTTGCGGTCGCCGGAACCGGTGTCGGTCGGCGTCGGCGCGGGACGCGGCTCGGGGGCGTCGTCCGCGTCGGTGGACCCCGCATCCCCGTCGGCGTGCGCTCGGACGTCCGACTCGCTCACGCGGCCGCCGGGGCCGCTCCCCTCGACCGCCGCGACGTCGACGCCGAGCTCGCGGGCGAGCCGGCGGGCCGACGGCGGCGCGAAGGTGCGCCCCGAGGGCGTGTCGGGCTCGGCGTCGGGTTCCTCGGCGGCCGGCTCCGACGACGGATCGTCGGCCGGCTCGGGCTCGGCGTCGGGTTCCTCGGCGGCCGGCTCCGACGACGGATCGTCGGCCGGCTCGGGCTCGGCTTCGGTTCCCGCGTCGTCGCCGGCGGCCGCCTCGGCGTCGCCGTCCTCGTCGACGCGGAACGAGATGATCACGTCGCCGACGGGGACCATTTCCCCTTCCTCGGCGAACAGCTCCTCGACGACGCCGTCGTAGCTCGACGGCACCTCGACGAGCGCCTTGTCGGTCTCGACCTCGGCGACGGGCTGGTCCTCCTCGACGCGGTCGCCGGGCGCGACCAGCCAGCTGACCAGTTCGCCCTCGGCGACCCCCTCGCCGACGTCCGGGAGCTTGAACTCCTCGACGGTCATGCGCTCTCCCCCTCGAGTGTCATACGTGTATCTCCGGCGGTCATCTTAAAATTCGACCGCCTCCAGGATGCCGTCCTCGATGCGCGCCGCGGACGGGAGGTAGTAGTCCTCCAGCGCGTACAGCGGGTACGGCACGTCGAACCCGGTGACGCGGCCGATCGGCGCTTCCTGGTACAGCAACGCCTCCTCCTGGAGGATCGCGGTGATCTCGCCCGCGAGCCCGCCGGTCTTCGGGGCCTCGTGGACGACGACCGCGCGGCCCGTCTTCTCGAACGCCTCGACGATCGCCTCGCGGTCGAGCGGGGAGACCGTGCGGAGGTCGACGACCTCGCACTCGATCCCCTCCTCGCCGAGCGTCTCGGCGGCCTCCAGCGTGGGGCGGGTCATCGCGCCGTAGGTGAACACGGCGACGTCGTCGCCCTCGCGCCGCGTGGCCGCCTCCCCGATAGGGACCGTGTACGGCTCCTCGGGCACCTCCTCGCGGAACGCCCGGTAGATCAGCTTCGGTTCGAGGAAGATCACCGGGTCGGGGTCGCGGATCGACGCCGCGAGCAGCCCCTTCGCCTCGTACGGCGTCGAGGGGACGACGACCTTCAGGCCGGCCTCGTGGGCGTAGAACGCCTCCTTCGACTCGGAGTGGTGTTCCGGCGCGCGGATGCCCCCGCCGTAGGGGGCGCGCAGCGTCATGGGGAGCGTGAACCGCCCGCGGCTGCGGGTCCGGAACCGCGACATGTGCGAGACGATCTGGTCGAAGCCGGGGTACATGAACCCGGAGAACTGGATCTCCGGGACCGGTCGCATCCCCATGGCGGCCATCCCGACCGCGGTGCCGATGATGCCGGACTCGGCCAGCGGCGTGTCGATCACCCGGTCACCGCCGAACTCGTCGTACAGGCCCTCGGTCGCGCGGAAGACGCCGCCGTTCTTGCCGACGTCCTGGCCCATCACGACGACGTCGTCGTCCGCGCGCAGTTCGGAGTGTAGTCCGTCTCGTACCGCCTGTACCAGCGTGAGATTCTGTGTGTCGGTCATTCAGTCCTCCAGGAACGCCGCGTCGCCGCGTTCGTCGCGCAGCGCGGCGAACTCCTCGTACTGCCGCTCCAGTTCGGGCGGAAGCTCCGCGTAGGCGTGCTCGAACAGCTCCCGCGGGTCGGGGCGCGCCATCGACTCCGCCGCGTCGATCGCGTCCGCGACCTGCGCCTCCACCGACGACTCGATCTCGGCGACGCGCTCGTCGTCGAGGAGCCCCTCGTCGCGGAGGTACGACTCCAGCCGGTCGATCGGGTCCTTCCGCTTCCAGCGCTCGACCTCGTCGTCGTCGCGGTAGACCGTCGGGTCGTCGGCGGTCGTGTGCGCGCCGAACCGGTACTGGACCGCCTCGATGAGGGTCGGGCGCGGGCGGTCGGCGTCGGGGTCGCGCGCCTTCTCCAGCGCGGCCGCCGTGACGCCGTACACCGCGAGCGGGTCCATCCCGTCGACCTGTACGCCGTCGATCCCGTACGCCTCCGCCTTCTGGGCCAGCGTCGCGCTCCGGGTCTGCCGCTCGCGCGGGACCGATATGGCCCACTGGTTGTTGTTACAGAAGAAGACGGTCGGCGTGTCGAACACGCCGGCGAAGTTGACCCCCTCGTGGAAGTCGCCCTCGCTCGTCGCGCCGTCGCCGAAGTAACAGACGAACGCGTCGTCCTCGCCGCGGAGCTTCGAGGCCCACGCCGCGCCGGTGGCGTGGGGGACCTGCGACGCGATGGGGACGGCGACCGGGAAGACGTTGACGTCCGGCGGCGCGTTGTTGCCGTCCTCGTGGCCCATCCAGTAGAGCAGCGTCTGTTTCAGCGGGAGCCCGTGGACGAGGGCCGCGCCGTGCTCGCGGTACGACGGGACCATCCAGTCGTCGTCGTCGAGCGCGTACGCCGACCCGATCTGGGCCCCCTCCTGGCCGGAGAGCGGGGGGTACGTCCCCATCCGCCCCTGCCGCTGGAGGCTCACCGCGCGGCCGTCGAAGTGGCGCGCCAGCCGCATGTGCCTGTACATCCCGACGAGCGACCCGTCGTCGAGGTCGGGGACGTCGCCGACGACCTCCCCGTCCTCGTCGAGGACGCGAACCGTATCGTCGTACGCCCTGTCGAACACGCTCACGGTCGAACCCACCTTCGCATGTCCGATCCGTCCAGCGCCCGGGTAATATCGTTTTCGTAAATAATTTAGTATACTCAGAAATAGCGGCTTCGCGATGAGAAACTGTCCATCAGACGGGGAGAGAATCGGACGTTTCTGAACAAACTCGGAGGAGTTAGGCAATATTTTCGGCAACATGGGCGTTTCGCCGGTCAGTAACGGACGAACAGGAAGGTTTTCGCGCGAGGGGCGGCCGGGCGACCGGCGAGGAGGCACGCCGTGGCGTCGCGACTGGGGGATGAAGCGGACGCCGAGGGGAGAAACGGGCGGTGTCGAGCCGCTATCCGAGGCGGAAGGACGGCTCGTCGGGCTCGCCGTCGAGGTCCTCGAGGTGGATCACGTCGTCGTCGCCGTCCTCCAGCTGCTCCTGGAGGTAGTTGACGTACCGCTTGTGCTCTTCGAGCTGTTCGCGGAGGTGCTCGGCCTCGAGCTCCAGCCGCTCGTGCTCGCGGACGAAGCTCTTCGGGACCTCGACCTTCGGGGGGAACGGCTCGTCGTCGTCGGCCCCGGCCAGCTCCGACTCGGGAACGACCCGGACCTGACCGTCGTGGGCAACGAGCGAGTCCACGTAGTTTCGGAAGACCGCCGACAGCGAGATATCGCGCTCCTCAGCGATGTCGCGGAGCGCCTCGAAGGCGTCCTCGTTGACGCGGAACGAGATCGTCTTGTTCTTGTTGCCCATCACCAGAAAATTTGGCGCGCGAGTCACTTAAGCGTTTGTCAGACGGTCGCAAGAAACCGCGAAATATCGCTCGTTGCGGGTCGAAGCGCCCGATCGGCTCAGAAACGCGGCCGAGCGTCGCCGGTCAGGGCTCGGGCGTTCCGGCCGGGTCCGGCTCGTCGCCGGCGTCGCCGGCGAGCTCGTCGCCGCTGTCGTCGAGGTCCTCTAACGCCGACAGCGCGGCGGCCTTGTATGTCTCGGGGTCGAGGTCGTACTCCTCGCGGGCCATCCGCGCGTACTCGTTGCCCTCGTCGTCGAACGCGGCGACGCGCTCGACGGTGCGGCGGGCGGTCTCCGCGACCCAACGGTCGCGGGTGGCGGCGTCGACCTCGGTGATCGACTCGGGGCGGACGGAGACCCGGACCGTGCCGTCGTCGGTCTCGTAGGTCCGGGGTTTCCCCACGACTGCGACGTAGGCCGGGGGCTCCAAGTCCCGAAGTTTGGAAGCGGCTTCGGGCTGGTACTGGCCGGCGTACACGAAGAACGTGCCCGTCGGGTCGACGATGCGACCGCGCCAGTACTCGCTGTCTTCGCCGACGTCCTCCTTCTCGGTGAGGGTGCCGACGAAGAACACGCGGTTCGAGGACTCGCCCGTCGGTAACAGCGCGTAGACGGGGGCTCGCTCGTCGTCGGACTCGGTGAACGTGTAGCCGGCGTCGTTGAACTCGCTCGCGAACACGCGCCGGGCGACCTCTCGGGTGGGGGCTGACTGGCTCATTTAGATCGACCTCGCTTCGATCAGCGCACTTTCGACGTCGACGGTGCCGGGGTCCTCCATCTCGTCGACCAGGACGTACCGGCCGAACGTCGGGCCGGTGACGCGGTAGTAACGCCCGAGCACGTCCTCGCCCATCTCCTCGGCGACGACGGTGGTGTCGAGCGCGTCCATCGCCATGTCCTTGGCCTCCTCCAAGCTCATGCCGGTGAGCTTCTCGGTTGCCTCGCGGTCGAAGATGACCTCGGAGACGGTCTCGCCGTCGTCGAGGACGCCCTTGATCCGGAGGTCGAACTCGCCCTCGACCTGTCCGTGTTCAGAGCAGCGCCCGTTCTGGAGGACGCGGGTACAGTCATCTTCCGGACAGCGCTTGATCAGGCCGGAGCCGGACTGGATGTCGACCAGCGCGCCCTCGACGGTGTCGGCGTTGTCGCCGATCTCGATCTCCTCGTCGATCTCGGTGATTTGCGTCGTCCGGTTGAGCTTCACCGAGTAGCTCCCCTCGTACTCGTCGGTGACGACGTTCGAGAGCTCGTACGCCTGTCCCTCGGTCAGCTCGGGGAGGTCGGAGGTCTCGAAGGCGACGAACTTGATCGTGCCCGACTCGTCGCCGAGGAGGCCGACCTGCGAGATGGAGTCGCTGCGGGGCTCCCACAGGTCGACGAGTTCGACGCGCAGGTCGACCCACTGTTCGTCCTCGTCGATGTCGTCGACGAGGACCTCCTCGCTGCCGCCGCGGCCGAGCTCGTCGCGCTCCATCCCGGCGTCTTCGAGGTAGCTGTTGGTGACGCTCCGGCTGGCCTCGTCGAGCGGCACGCGGTACTCGTCGACGAGGGTCGTCAGTCGCTCCTCGACGTCGTCGGGATCGACGTCAGTGTGGTCCGAGAACTGTTCCGCTATCGCTTCCGCTTCCTGTCGCAGTTCGCTCATGGGGTGTCTCCGCCTCCGGTCTTGTTTCAGTGGGAGGCGTACGACGGTTGGTTCCTCACCGTATTAAAACGCCCGTGACCGCGGTGAAAGTGAACGGATCCGACGGGAGCGCGCTTCTCACTGGTGTTCGACGAATCGACGCCCGACTGAATGTGGGGCGACGGGGAGACGACGGCCACCGCGTCAGACGCGCGTCAGCCATGCGCGGGCTTCGTTTCGAGTGGAACGGTCACACGGGTCGCGGTGGCACGGACCGAGTCGGGGATGAGAGAGCGGACGCTCGGGGATCTCAGTCGTCGGCGTCGGGGAACGGCACCTCGATCAGGTCGCCGTCGTCGGGCAGCAGGCACTCGCCGTCGAACGCCTCGCGGGCGTCGCGGCGTATCGGACGCGGGTCGGCGGCGTACCGCGAGGAGATGTGCACCAAGGCGAGCCGCTTCGCGTTCGCGCGGGCGGCGATCGACCCCGCCTCGCGGCCGGTCGAGTGCGCGGTGTCGCGGGCGCGGTCGGCCATGTCGTCGGCGAACGTGGCGTCGTGGATCAGCAGGTCGGCGTCCGCGGCCGCCTCTACGGTGGTCTCTTGCGGGCGCGTGTCCGCGGTGTACACCAGTTTACGGCCGGGGCGCGGCGGGCCGACGACCTGCTCCGGCTCGACGACCGTCCCGTCCTCGGCCTCGACCGACTCCCCCTCGTGGAGGCGCCCGAACTTCGGCCCGACAGGGACGCCGAGCTCCTCCGCCTTCGGCCGGTCGAACCGGCCGGGGCGGTCGTCCTCCTCTAAGACGTACCCCTGTGAGACGGTCCGGTGTTCCGTCTCGAACGCGCGGACCGCGTACTCGTCGGTCTCGTGGGCGACCTCGCCCGGTTCGACGGGCTCCACTCGCACCGGAAACGCCGGGTCGTGGCCGACCGCGTGGACCAAGTCGTGGAGCTGCTCTCCGGTCCCTGGTGGGCAGTGGATCGTCAGCGGGTCGGAGCGGTCGTTGAACCCGAGCGTCTGGACGAGGCCGGGGATGCCGAGGACGTGGTCGCCGTGGAGGTGCGAGACGAACACCCGGTCGACGCCGAACCCGGTGCCGCTACGCATCATCTCGCGCTGGGTGCCCTCGCCGCAGTCGAAGAGGAAGCGGTCGCCCTCGCGGTTGACGAAGACGGCGCTCGCCGCGCGCTCGACGGTCGGAACGGCCCCGCCCGTCCCGAGGAACGTGACGCGAAGAGACATGACCGGTCATCGGGGCGGCGGTTGTAAACCGGTGTCGATGCGGGTGGGCGGCGCCGCCTCGCCCCGCCGACACCCACATGAGGCCGGGGACCCGAGGGCGGCCATGCGAGAGCCGATCGCCGCCTTGGTCCGACAGGAGGGGTGGCGCGCCGAGGGCGCGGCCGCCCGCGTCCACTACGAGGGTGGCAACGACCGGTACGCGGTGGAGTTCTACGCCGAGAGCGCCCACGTCCTCTACTGGTCCGTACCGACCGACGAGGACGAGGGCGGGACGGCCGCGCCGGTCCCGCGCGACGGCGTCCCGGGGCCGCTCCGGCAGCGCGTCCGGGACGACCTCGACGAGGCCGGGATCGACCCGAGCGTGGAGCGCCGCGACCTCTGAGCGCGCGCGAGCCAGACCGGTGAGTCGACCGGGGCGCAGACGCGGGTGACCGCGGCCGTCGCGGGAGAGATCACCCGATCGAACGGGTGTTACCGGTGTTTTCTGCCGATGTATTTCGGTTCGAAGGAAACCTATTTGCCGCATTACCCGATACGATTTGGTGATGAGTGGCGTCGAATGGGAAGACGACGATCCCTTCGAAGAGCAGCGGGACAAGATAGAGAATCCGATGAAGCGGCTGTTCGTCGAGTACGGCCGCGACTACGTTCCGCAGGTGACGGTGGGGGTGTTCGCGAGCGTCTTCGCGCGGCTGCTCGACCTGCTCCCGCCGCTGATGCTCGGGATCGCCATCGACGCCGTGTTCTACGAGGACGCCCTGTTCAGCGAGCAGATCCCGCTCGTCGTCCTCCCCGACGCGTGGCTGCCGACGGGACAGACCGCGCAGTTCTGGTTCACGATCGCCATCATCGGGGGCGCGTTCGGGATCGGCGCCGGTTTCCACTGGGTCCGCAACTGGGGGTTCAACGCCTTCGCACAGAACATCCAGCACGACGTCCGGACGGACACATACGACAAGATGCAGCGCCTCAACATGGAGTTCTTCTCGGACAAACAGACCGGGGAGATGATGTCGATCCTCTCGAACGACGTGAACCGGCTCGAACGGTTCCTCAACGACGGGATGAACTCGCTATTCCGACTGTCGGTGATGGTCGTCGGGATCGGCGTCCTCCTCTTTTGGATCAACTGGCAGCTCGCCTTGGTCGCGCTGCTGCCGGTCCCGATCATCGGCGGGTTCACCTACCTGTTCATCAAGATCATCCAGCCGAAGTACGCCGAGGTGCGCTCGTCGGTCGGGAAGATGAACTCCCGGCTCGAGAACAACCTCGGCGGCATTCAGGTGATCAAGTCGTCGAACACGGAGCCGTACGAGTCGGACCGCGTCGACGACGTCTCGATGGAGTACTTCGACGCCAACTGGGACGCGATCACGACCCGGATCAAGTTCTTCCCGGGGCTCCGCGTGCTCGCCGGCATCGGCTTCGTGGTGACGTTCATCATCGGCGGCCTCTGGGTGTTCCAGGAGACGCCGCCGGGGCCGTTCACCGGCGAGCTCTCGGTCGGGATGTTCGTCGTCTTCATCCTCTACACGCAGCGGTTCATCTGGCCGATGGCGCAGTTCGGGCAGATCATCAACATGTACCAGCGCGCCCGCGCCTCCTCCGCGCGGATCTTCGGACTGATGGACGAGCCCTCGCGACTCGCCGAGGACCCGGGCGCGGAGGCCCTGACCGTCGGGGACGGCGACGTGGTGTACGACGACGTCTCCTTCGGCTACGACGACGAGACGATCATCGAGGACGTCGACTTCTCCGTCGAGGGCGGGGAGACGCTCGCGTTAGTCGGCCCGACCGGCGCGGGGAAGTCGACCGTCCTCAAACTGCTGCTCCGGATGTACGACGTCGACGAGGGGTCGATCGAGATCGACGGCCAGGACGTCCGCGACGTGACGCTCAAGTCGCTCCGCCGCTCGATCGGCTACGTCGGGCAGTCGTCGTACCTGTTCTACGGCACGGTCCGCGAGAACATCACCTACGGCACGTTCGACGCCACGGACGAGGAGGTCCGCGAGGCCGCCGAGGCCGCCGAGGCGCACGACTTCATCGAGAACCTCCCGGACGGCTACGACACCATGGTCGGCGAGCGCGGCGTGAAGCTCTCCGGCGGGCAGCGCCAGCGCGTCACCATCGCGCGGGCGGTGCTGAAGGACCCGGACATCCTCATCCTCGACGAGGCGACCTCCGACGTCGACACCGAGACCGAGATGCTGATCCAGCGCTCGCTCGACCGGCTCACCGAGGAGCGGACGACGTTCGCGATCGCCCACCGGCTCTCGACGATCAAGGACGCGGACACGATCCTCGTGTTGGAGGGCGGCGAGATCGCCGAGCGCGGCACGCACGACGAGCTGCTCGACAACGACGGGCTGTACGCGCACCTCTGGGGGGTTCAGGCGGGCGAGATCGACGAGCTCCCGCAGGAGTTCATCGACCGCGCGCAGGAGCGCACCGCCCGGATCGTCGAGGACGCCGAGACCGACGACGACTGAGCGGCACCGGACCGCCGGACGGGGTGGCCCGCGAAGCGACATCGGACCGCCGACGCGACGCCCGGGTCAGCGGGGCAGTTCCGTCCACTCGTCGGCGGCGGTCGCGGGCGGCGCCTCGTGGTCGAGCGCGCGGAGGACCGCCTCGCGGACCTCCGACGGCTCCCGGAACTGCGTCTCTTCGCAGCCCTCGAGCAGCGCGTCGAGCCGCGCCGTCGCCGTCGGGGTCTCCAGCGTCGCCGCGCCGTACTGCTCGATGAGCTCCGCCGCTGTCACCGGGTAGCGGTGCTCGCGGAGCGCCCGCTTCAGCGGGCCGAACGTCACGGCGGGAGCCGGATCGTGCGCCTCCGTATCGTGGTCCGCGTTGTCACCGCTCATACGGCCGCGACCCGCGGGGAGCGACATAACACCACGGGTGGTGACCGCCGGCTATACGATGCCGGCCGCCGAGGTGACGGTATGCGCCTCAGCGAAGTCGCCTGGACCGACGTGCGCGACACCGATGTCGACGTCGCGTTCCTCCCGGTCGGGAGCACGGAGCAGCACGGCCCCCACGCGCCGCTCGGCACCGACGCGCTGAACGCCGTCGCGGTCGCGGCGGCGGGTGCGGACGCCTATGAGACGGGGGAGTCGACCGAGACCGACGGCTCGGCCGACGCGGACCGCGCCGGTCGCGACGACGCCCGCGGCGAGGTCGCGGTCGCGCCGCCGGTCTCGGTCGGCGTCGCCGAGGAGCACCGCACGTTCGACGGGACGATGTGGGTCTCTCCGGAGACGTTCCGCGCGTACGTCCGGGAGTCCGCCGAGTCGCTCGTCTCGCACGGGGTCGACCGCGTGGTGTTCGTCAACGGGCACGGAGGGAACGTCGAGGCGCTCGCGGAGGTCGCCCGCCGGTTCTCGCGCGACGACGCCCACGCGGGGTACGGGGTCGCGTTCACCTGGTTCGAGGCCGTCGGCGAGCACGCGAGCGACATGGGCCACGCGGGCCCGCTGGAGACGGCGCTGTTGCGCGCGACGAATCCGGCCCTCGTCCGCGAGGAGCGCGTCGGCGAGGCGAGCGCGGGCGCGGCCGACCGCTGGGGCGAGTGGGTCGCGGGCGTGAACCTCGCGCACGACGCCGACGAGTTCACCGATAACGGCGTCGTCGGCGACCCCGCGGGGGGCGACGCCGAGCGGGGCGCGGAACTGCTCGACAGCGCGAGCGCGGCGCTCGCGGAGCTAGCGGATGCGGTCGTCGAGCGAGAGGCGAACTGAGGGCGCGGACGGGCGCTACTCGTCGTCGTCGTCCGTCGCGTCCTGAAGCGCCCCGCGGATGGCGGGGACGGTGCCGGTGAGCGAAGCCACCTCGTCGGCGGCGCTCTCGATGTCGCCGACGAGCGACTCGAGCTCCTCGATGTCGGCCTTCAGGTCCTCGGCGTCCTCGAACGCGTCGGCGCGCTCGCCGAGGACGTACGCCTTCTTCGCCGAGCGCACGCTGTCTATCGCGTCGCCGGCGTCGAGCGCGGATTTCAGCCCGTTGAGCGCGCCGAGGACGTTGTCCGCGTCTGTCTCCCACACCGCGTCCGGGTCGGGGAGCTGGTCGCGCGCCGCCGCGAGGTGCTCCTCGACCTCGGCGCGGGTCTCCGCGGCCGCCTCGCCGAACAGGTCGTCGTCGTCGAACGTGGACTGGCTCATACCCGGACCGTCGTGCCCGGACCTTTTAAAAACGCGCCCGAAAGCGGAAGTGAAACCGACGGCGAGCGCGGACCCGTCGGCGGATCGGGCGGATCTCGCGTTCAGTTCCGGTCCGCCGGCGGGCTCAGACGCGGACGAGCAGCTCGACGGCGATCAGCGTCACGAGGAGGGCGAGCAGGCCGGCGAGGGCGGCGAGCGTCCGGAGCTTCTCGAGTACCGCGTCGGTCCCGGGCGTCGCCGCGAGGAGGGCCGGGCGGTCGCGGGGGCCGGACTCGCCGCCGGGGTCCGCGTCGGCGCCGGGCGAGCCGTCCGCGGACGGACCGGCGTCGGACGGCGGGTTCGGGTCCGGCACGGACTCGTGTTCGACGTGGAGACGCGTTAAACCGACTATGAGCCGTCAGTACCGGTATTGAGCGCTCCGGAGGTCAGTCGCGGTTCCAGGCGGCCCGCTCGAAGTCGACGATCCGCTCGCGGCGGTCGAGCGCGTCGATCCGGGCGATCTCCTCGTCGCGTAAGTCGATCTCGCGAGCCGCCCAGTTGTCCTCAACGTGCCCGAAGTCGGCCGCCTTCGGGATCGGCGCGACGCGCTCCTTCGAGAGCAGCCACGCGAGGCTCACTTGCGCCGGCGTCGCGTCGTGACTCGCGGCGATCTCGCGGAGGGCGTCGACCTCGGCGACGCGGTTGCGCGCGATCGGCGAGTAGGCGACGAGCCAGTGGTCGTGCTCGACGGCGTACTCGCGGAGCCGCTCCTGTGGAAGCAGGGGGTGACACTCCACCTGATGGGCGAACACGTCGTGGTCGAGGCGGTCGAGCGCTTCGTCGAGCTGATCCGGCTCGAAGTTCGAGAGCCCGATCCGGTCGATCACGCCGTCGCCGACGAGGGCGTCCAGAGCGGGCAGCGTCTCCGCCGGGTCGTAGCTGTCGATCGGCCAGTGGACGTACAGCAGGTCGATCGAGTCGACGCCGAGCCGGTCCCGACTCTCGCGCGCCGTCTCGACCGCGTCGTCGTACGAGAGGTTGTCCGTGGAGAGCTTCGTGGCGACGAACAGGTCCTCACGGTCGACGTCGCTCCGGTCGATCCCGTCGCCGACCGAAGCCTCGTTGTCGTACCCCTGCGCGGTGTCGACGTGGCGGTACCCGGTCTCGATCGCGTGGGCGACGCCGCCGGCGCACTCCTCGCCGGCCGCCAGCTTGTACGTCCCGTACCCCACCCTATCGAAGGCGTCGGTCATGTCCGGTCGTACCGCGGGCCGCCGGAAAAGTCCGCCCGTTCCGGCGGGCTGACCCGCGATCGAGACGGGCCCGGTCGCCGGGGGCGACCCGGCTACGGCCCGTGGCGCGGCCTACGCGGACTCCGAGTCCGGCGAGTCGGCGACGAGGTCCTCGTACCGCGCGCCGGTCTGTTTCAGCGTCTCCGTCGAGTAGAGTCGCTCGTGCTCGAACGGGAGGTGGTCGGCGGCCAGCTCGTCGATCTTCGCGTCGACGGCCTCGGCCTCGCGGCCGTGGATCATGGTGAAGAGGTTGTACTCCCACTCCTGGTCGGGGCGGCGCGGCCGGTGGTAACAGAGGGTGACGTACGGGAGGCTCCCGACCGCCTCGCCGCGCTCGTCGAGTTGGTCGTCGGGCACGTTCCAGACCACCATACAGTTGTTCGTGAACCCGGTGACGACGTGGTTGACGACGCAGCCGATCCGCTTGATACAGCCGTCGGCGAGCAGGCGCTCGACCGCCGCGAGCACGTCGTCGACGGGCGCGTCGATCTCGGCCGCCACGTCGGCGTAGGGGGTCGCGGACAGCGGGAAACCGTCTTGGATCGCGAGGAGGAGGTCGGCTTCGAGCGGGCTCAGGTCGCCGCGCGCGTCCTCGGAGATGCGGGTGGCGGAGACGTCGGTGTACTCGAGCGACTCCCGCGCGAACCGGTCGGCGTTGACCACGGGGAACTCGAGGTCGATGTAGTAGTCCGTGAGCATCGGGAGCGCCAGCACCTCGCAGCCGGTGCGCGCCTCGATCTCTTCGAGGATCTCGTCGCGCTTCTCGCGGGAACCCGCGGTGACGACGAACCACTGGTTCCACTCGTGGTCGCGCCGGTAGTTGTGGTTCACCTGCCGGTAGCCGTTGATCACCTCGGCGACCTCGTCGAACCGGTCGTCGGGCGCGCGCACCGCCGCGAGCGTCGACGATCCGATGACGGGCGGGTTGAGGACCGCGCCGAACCGGCGGAACACGCCGCGCTCGCGGAGGTCGCGGACGCGGTCGAGGAGCCCATCGGCGTCGACCGCGACGCCAGTCTCGGCCGCAATCTCGCTGGCGACCCGCTCGAACGGGCGGTGTTCGACGGGGAAGCCGCTCTGGTACTCGTCGACGAGGGCCGCGTCGACCGCGTCGAGGTCGGCCCGCCAGTCGGCGTCCAAACTCATTACGTCCGCTACGCGGCGGTCGTACCTACGCGTTTCGGGACGCCCGGCACGGCACTTATCATGCTGTGCGTGTACAATACACACGATGTTTGAGCGTACGCGGTCCGCGCTCGCGTGGGCCGTCGACAGCTACGTCCTGTTCGTGCTCCTCGGTGTGGTCCTCGGCGCGGCCGTCGCGCCCGTCGCCGTGGACACGGCGACGGGACCGGACGGAACGGTCGCGGTCGTCCCGATTCAGGGGACGATCGACGGGGAACTGTCGACCGAATACCAGGCAATGCTCGCCGAGGCCCGCGCGGAGGCCGACGCGGTGGTGATCGTCGCCAACAGCGGCGGCGGGTCGGCGGCCGCCAGCGAGGCGATGTACATACAGACGCTGCGGCTGCGGGAGTCGATGCCGGTGGTCGCGACGGTCGACGGCGTCGCGGCGTCCGGCGCGTACTTCGCCATCGCGCCCGCTAACGAGGTGTACGTGAAGCCGAGTTCGTTCGTCGGGAGCGTCGGCGTGATCGGGAGCCTCCCGCCCGACGTCGAGCCGAACGACGTGGTCGGAACCACCGGCCCGAGGAAGGTTGAAGGGTTCGGCAACCGCGAGTTCTTCGCCACGCTCGAGACGTCGCGGAACGCCTTCGTCGGGTCCGTGGTCGAACACCGCGGCGACCGGCTCGAACTCACGGAGAACGAGGTCGCGACGGCACGGGTCTTCGGCGGGTCGGTCGCGGTCGACAACGGCATGGCCGACGCGATCGGCGACCGCCGGGCAGCGATCCGGGCGGCGGCCGACCGCGCCGGACTCGATCGCCCGTCGGTCGAGGTCATCACCCCGGCCGACGTCGGCGGCGGGGACTGGACCGCGACGTACTCGCTGCGGGCGGCGTACTACGCCGGAGGTGCCGACGAGAAGCGGTTCGAACCGATCCGGACCGCGAACACCCCGCGACAAGGGTCGTTCCCGACCGTCCTGATGGCCCACCCGGGGGCCGTCGCGGCCGGCGACGCGACGCTGGTGACGCTCGACTCGCGGGGGGCGGTCGAGGTCGCACCGACAGGCGACGACCGGTCGGTCGGCGGGACCGGCTCCGGCGCGGACGCGGGGGCGAACGCGACCGATGCGAACGCGACCGACGCGGGCCGGATCGACGCTGCGGAGGTGGCCGGATGAGCGAACCTCCCAGTGAGGACTCGGACGCCGACGCGTCCAGCGGCGGGGCGTTGGCGGGCCGACGCGGCACCGTCGCGAAGGGGCTCCTCGTCACCGTCGTCCTCGCCGCGGCGATCGCGGGCGCGGCGGCCGTCGTCCCGTTGCTGGCCGTCGACTCGCCGCCGCAGCCGGAGTTCGAGACGTTCGACACCGAGCGGACGGTCACCGAGGGCCTCCCGTCGACGGGGACCATCGAGCCGGAGCCGCCGGTCGTTCCTGCCGGCGGAACGGTCGTGATCGACGCCGAGGGCGCCGGGCGGAGCCGGCTGGGGCCGCTGTCGGAGGCGATCTCGAAGGCCAACCACGACGTGGAGTACGACCCCGACCGGCTCGAGTCCGCGATCGACGGCGCCGACGCGCTCGTGATCGTCGACCCGGACACCGATTACTCGGCGGACGAGCTCGACGCGATCGAGGCGTTCGCGGACGAGGGGGGTCGAGTCGTGATATTCGGCAACCCGAACCGGTTCGAGGTGACCGGCGGGGCCCTCGGCGCTTCGCTCGGGGAGCGGGAGAGCGACCTGCGCGGGCTCGGCGAGCGCTTCGAACTCTACTTCGACACGCGGTACGTGTACGACCAGGAGCGAAACGACGGCAATTACCGGCACGTCGTCGCCGCGCCGCCGGAGAACGCCTCGCTGACGGACGGAAACGGGTCAGTCGGCGACGCCGAGTCGGTGGTGTTGTACACCCCGACCGAGGTGCGCTCGACCGCCGACGCCGAGCCGGTGCTGGTGACGGGACCGAACGCGCGGACGGCCGACAGCGACACGCAACGCGAGCATACGCTCGCCGTGCGAGACGGGAACGTCCTCGCGGTCGGCGACGCGCGGTTCATCGCCGCGGACCGGTACAACGTCGGCGACAACGACCAGTTCCTCGCCGGCGTGGTGGAGTTCCTCGTGAGCGGGGACCGGGACGCCGGACCTGATGGAGGCGACGGCGAGGAGGGCGGGAGCGACAGCGAGTGGGTCGAGACAGCGGTCGGCGCGCGCGACCCGGCGTGACGACCGGTGTCGACGCGGTCGGCCTCAGTCGTCGGCGGGGGCCTCGCCCGGCGCGGGCGCGAACGCCCGAGCGCTCTCCTCGAGCTGGGCCGTCGAGCAGCCGCCGACGGTCGCAGCCTGTTCCAGCGTCAGCGTACGGGACCGATACAGCGTGAGCGCGGTGGCGACGGATTTTGATGTCATCGGGTACGATAACCAAACAGATGGACGCACATATAACTCTGACGCTGTTTAGCTACTGATACAGAATACAAATAGCCCAGAACTGGTTGTTTTTCTAGATATTTGTCTCATAGCGACACGATCGTTCGATAGTTGTATGAGAACGAGTAACACAGATCGGGCGAGAGCGGTCGCAGCGTCCCGGTTCGGCGCTCGCGCGCAGCGGCGTCGCGCCGGCCCGGTCGGCGGGACCCCCTCCGGTTCCGTTCCCGCAGGGCGGGAGTCGAACGGGGGACTTTTCGTCCGAGGAGCCCAACGGGGCGTATGGCTCAGGCGACCCAGGAGTTCGGCGACTGGCCCCTCAAGCGGCTGATGACCGAGGTCTGCGGCTCCGGTCACAAGTCGGCCGACGACCTGACGCGCGCGCAGGCGACCGAGGCGTTCGAGCGCATCCTCGCGGGCGAGCCCGACCCCACCACGCTCGGGGCGTTCTGGCTCGCGAACCGCTGGAAGCGGAACACGCCCGAGGAGCTCGGCGCGTACGTCGACGTGATGTGCGACCGCGTCGAGTACGCCGAACCCGACGCCGACCCCGTCGACTGCGGCGCGAACTACGACGGGAAGGGGCGGACGGCGATCCTCGGCGTCGCGGCGGGCGCGGTCGCGGCCGCCGCGGGCACCCCGGTCGTCGTCCACTCGGGCGACCGCGTGCCCACTCAGAAGCAGGACGCGTACAAACACGTCCTCGACGAGCTCGGCGTTCACACCGAGCTGACGCCCTCCGACTCCGCGGACATGGTCGACGAGACCGGCTTCGGCTTCTACTACCAGCCCGCGTTCAACCCCGCCGTCGACGACCTGTTCGACCGGCGCGACATGATGGGCGTCCGGTCGTTCGTCAACACCGTCGAGACGCTGGCGAACCCCGCCGGCGCGTCCGTCCACCTCGGCTCCTTCTACCACCTCGCGTTCGCGAAGAAGGTGGTCGACACGTTCGTCGAGAGCGAGTTCCACGACCTCGACCGCGTCCTGATGTTCCAGGGCATGGAGGGGTACGACGACGTGCGGCCCGGCTACACGAAGGTCGCCGAGTGGGACGCCGCGGGCGGCGACGGCGAGGGCAGCGAGGGCGCGTCCTTTGACGACTTCGAGATCGAGACCGCCGACTACGGGATGGACCTCGAAGAGGACGACCTCGCGGTCGAGGACGTGGCGGCCGACTCCGCCGAGATCACGGAGGCAGTGCTGGCGGGCGAGCGCGACGGCCCCTTCGCGGACGCGGTCGCGGTCAACGCCGCGCTCCGGATCTACGCGGGCGGCGACGCGGACTCCATCGAGGAGGGCCTCGACGCGGCGCGGGAGGCCATCGACGACGGCTCCGCCCGCGACGTGCTCGAAGCGATGCGAGAATTCTGAACCCGGTCGGCTCCGCGGACCCGTCTCCGACTACCGGCTTTTTTACAACACGCGGGGCACGCTCAAAGAGCTGCGGGATCCCTCGGCGACCCGTCGCGTCAGTCGACTATCGTCTCAACCGCCCGAGCGGCGATCTTACCTCGGGGAGAGAGGGTCCCTCGGTCGTAGCGGACGAGCAGGCCGGCCACGACCGCGACGGCGCCGACGACGCGGGCACTCTAGAGGATGAACGCGTCGACCGACTCCACGGCGAGGAGGCCGACGAACAACCCCGTCGCGGAGTTGACGGCACCGTGCGTGATCATCGCGAGAAACACGCTCCCCTCGGTGCTGTTGTACAACCAGGTCAGCACCACCGAGACGAGGACGATGAACGGGACGAAGAGGACGTACGGTCCCTCGACGAGCCCGAACGGGAGGACGTACACCGGCAGGTGCCAGCCGGCCCATGCGAGGCCGACCAGGATGCTCGCTCGGAATGCGCCGTGTCGTCGTTGTAGGCGCGGGAGGAGAAATCCGCGCCAGCCGATTTCCTCGTTTCCCCCGGTGACCAGCGTGGCGACCGGAAGCCCGCCCAGAAAGGCCAGTACGCCCCAACCGAACCGATCGACGCGGACGGTCGCGCCGGCGGCGACGAGCGCGGCGGCGCCGATCCCGTAGATGAGGACCGGGACGAGCAGCGCCGCGGCGTACCAGCGAGGAGCGACTCGCCAGCGGAGTCGGGTGGCGAGCCACGTCCGGACGGTTCGCCCGGCCGCCCAGCGAACCGCGACCGCGGCGAGCGCGGGACCGAACCCGCCGACGACGATCGTGGCGACCGCGAGCGTCCGCGTGGACTGGATGAGAGACCCGAGGAACCACGTGCTCCAGGAGAACGCACAGGCGATACCCAGAAACGCCGCGAGCGGATGAGCGGTAACGAGTGGGACGCGCGCGCTGACCATAGACGAAACGTTGTAGATTCCCGGTATGAAAATACTGAATCACTTCGCGGACGGCACTCGGTAGCCGAGGGGTCCGGGCTAGAACGCGTCTGGCGGAACGGATCGACGGCGGAACCCGGCCGAAAGTCGCGAGCCGGGCGGTCGGGTACGCGTCACCGCGTCGCTCCGTGGTGAGCAACTGCCGGAGCGCGCTCGGGACGTTACAGTCCGCGCTCGGGGGCGGGCGGCATCGCCCGCTTGTGGGCGCTGCGCTCGTAGAGGTCGACCACGCGGTCGACGGCCTCTTCCGGCACGTCGAGTTCGCTGACCGTCGCCGACCGCGAGAGGCCGCCGTCGACGTGGACCGCGAGGATGGCGTCGACGGTGTCGTAGTCGAGCCCCAGCTCCTCGGCGTCGGTCTGGCCCTCCCACATGCCCGCGGTCGGCTCCTGCATCACGAGCTCGCGGGGGACGCCGACGTGCGCGGCCAGCTGGCGCACCTGCTGTTTGTAGAGGTTGCCGACGGGGTTACAATCGACCGCCTGGTCGCCGTACTTCGTGTAGTAGCCGGTCATCGCCTCGGCGCGGTTGCCCGTCCCGAGGACAACCCGGTTCTCGGCGTTGGCGACGAAGTAGTTCAATACGGCGCGGGTGCGGACGTAGACGTTCCCGGCGGCCATCTGGTCGGTCGCGGCCTCCGGGACCGCGTCGAAGAAGGCCTCCGCGATCGGCTGGATCTCGATCACGTCGTACTCGATTCCGAGGTCGTGGGCGACGCGCTCCGCGTCGCTCATCACGTCCGCATCGTTCACCGCCGAGGGCATCGTGAGGCCGTGGAGGCCGTCCTCGCCGAGCGCCTCGACCGCGAGGTGGGCGGTGAGCGTCGAGTCGATACCGCCAGAGAGGCCGAGGACCGCGCCATCCGCGCCGGCGTCGTCGACGACGTCGCGGATGAACGAGACGATGCGCTCGCGGGTCGCCGCCAGTTCGTCGTCCGAGAGGCGAAGGTCGAGCGGAGGGTCGTCTGACAGCAACACCGACTGCTCCGAGGCATGACTCATACGTCTATCGAGGGGCCGCAGCGACTAATACCTCCGCGTTAGCCCCGTGAACTGGACGCGCGTCGGGTTTTACTCGGCGCTAAACGTGGCTCGACAGCGGGCCCTCATAGCAACCCCTCGCGCTCGGCGAGGAGGAGGCCCTCGAGCGTCGCGTCGTTCGTCGGCGGCTCCCGGGCGAGCGCCAGCGCCTCGTCGACCGGCACCGCACGCGGGGTGAGGAACTCGTTGCTGTCGTGGTCGACGTCGACCGGCTCCAGCCCCTCCGCGAACACGTAGCCGCGTTGGTGTCGCAACACACCCGTCGAACACCACACCTCTTGGAGCAGCGACGTGGCGGACGGCTCGAAGCCGGTCTCCTCGGCGAGCTCGCGCGCTCCGGCCTCGGTGTACGACTCGCCCGACTCCACGACCCCCGCGGGGAGTTCGAGCTGGGTGTTCCGCACCGTGGGACGGTACTGCTCGACGAACAACACCTGCCCGTCGGCGACCGCGACGATCACCGTCGCGGGCGACAGCTCCGCCCAGTAGTACCGCTTCTCCGTCCCGTCGGGCTGCTCGACGCGGTCGTAGCCGCCGACGAACCACCCCTCGTCGTACTCGACGACGACCTCGCGGACCGGCCACTCCGGCTCGCCCGGCAGCGAGTGGTTCCGCCCGTCGTTGAACGCGGGGAGGTCGTGGAGGTCGGCGGCGGAAGACGACCCGGAGCCGCCGTCCGACGGGTCAGTCGGGGCCGGCGCGTCGTCGGGGTCGCCCGTCACGGGCGGACCACCTCGACGTGGTACGTCTCGCCGCTGCGACGCACCCGCACGCCGGTCTCCGTCGCGGCCGCCGGGGACTGTTGGGTGATCGCGTCGACCTCGTCGAACGGAGTGTGGGTGAACCACTCCTTCATGCCGAAGGAGCCAGTCTGGTAGCCGTCAGAGCGCCCGTCAGCGCTCTCTATCGCGCCGATAAGGTACGGGTACCGCCGGTCGGAGACGTTGTTCACGTCGGCGGCGGTGCCGTTCGTCTCGATCTGTTCGGCCGTGAGGTAGTACGGATCGCCGCTCCCGAGGTAGCTCGGGAGCGCCCCGAGCGCGAGCAGCGCGACGACGACGAGGGCGATGGCTACGAGGAGGTTCCGGGTGACCCGGCGCATGGTTGCCGTACGGTCCCGCGGGGAATACCGGTTTCGACCCGGGGCGCTGAGGCCGTCGACCGGGAGGCGAGCCGGAACGCGGGCGCGGCCGCCGACGCGTTTTACTCCGCTGCGTCCCTTCCGCCGTCATGGAGTACCGGTTCGAGCTGGCACTGTGCGCCGCGCTCGAATCTCCGGACCGGGTCGTCGCCCGCCAGCTCGGCGCGGGCGTCGAGACGCCCGGCACGCGCATCGTCGACGTCTGTCTGCTCTCGCCGGGAGCGGGCTTCGACGACCGCACCGCGATCAGCGCCGAGCGGATCCCCGACCCCGCCATCGAGGCCGCTGTCGGCCCGGGCGAGGCGGTCCCCGTCGCCGACGCCTTCGACCTCCCGCCGGACCGGGCCGCCGCCGTCGTCGAGCGCGCGGTCGAGGTCGGCTACCTCGAACGCGAGCGCCGGAACGGGCGACCGGTCGTGCGGGCGACGGCGCGTTACCCGGAGGACTGGGTCGGCGACCTCGTCGCGGTCGAGAACAAGCCGGACCTCGGCACGCCGGGCGACTTGGAGGCCCAGCTGCGATACGACGTCGCGCTCGGCCTGTTCGACGAGGTGGTCCTCGCGACCGCCTCCTACGTCACCCGCGCGCACCTCAACCGGATCCCGGAGCCGGTCGGCGTCTGGCGGTTCGACCCGGAGACGGGCGAGCGCGAGGTCGTCCGCGAGCCGACGCCGCTCGATCCGGGCGCTCCGGGCGTCGAGATCCGCGACGAGCGACCCTCCCGCACGGACGTCGCGCTCGTCGGCCCCGCGGCGAAGGCGCGCAAGCGGCGGCGGATCGCCGAGCGCGCGTACGGGAAGGGGTGGCGACCCGACCCGCCGGCTTGCGTCCACAGCGAGGCGACCGCCGACGGGCGGCCGCGCTGCGCGCACTTCGAGCGCGTCGTCGACCCCGGTCGCGAGTGCGGCGACGGATGTCCGGCGTTCGAGGCGGCCGACCCGCCGGCCGCGGACCGAGATCGGCTCCGTGACGAGCGGACGGCATGGGTCGCCGCGCCCGAGGGGGACGGCCCGCGCCGCCAGTCGGGCCTCTCACGGTATCTGTGAGAACGCTTATACGGTGAGGGCGGGTGTTTCGGGCATGGACGAGATCGAAGACGTCTTCGTCGCGCGACTAATGTCGTCGGACCTCCACACCGTGACGCCGGACACGCTGGTCGAGGACGCGGCCGCCGTGCTGCTCGAGAACGACATCAGCTCGGTGCTGGTCGTCGACGACGGCGGGTCGCTCGGCGGGATCCTCACCTCGACGGACTTCGTCGACATCGTCGCGAAGAGCCAGCCGAAGGCCGAGACGACCGTCGAGCGGTACATGACGCGTAACCCGATTACGGCGAGCGCGCAGGACGACGTGTCGGCGGTCGCCGCGACGATGCTCGAACACGGCTTCCACCACGTCCCGGTCGTCGACGGCGACGAGCCCATCGGGATCATCACGACCTCCGACTTCGCGGCGTACGTCTCGTCGCCGGAGTCCGTCTCGGCGTAGCGCGGTCGTCCGCCGACCGTCGCGACATCCGGCCGTCGCCGCGCCTGCTCGTCGACCGTCCGCGACCGCGACAAGTGCCGCCACTTCCTGTGTCCGTATTACCCCGGAGCGCGTACCGGGCTCCGTGTCCGATCACCTGCATCTCAACCTCTTCACCATGGCCTCGGTCGAGCACGTCTCGCCCGGGTCGTGGCGGTACCCCGGTGACCGGTCGGCGGATTACGCCGACCGCGAGTACTGGACGGAGGTCGCGCGCACCGCCGAGCGTGGCGGCTTCGACGCGGTGTTCTTCGCGGACGTGCGCGGTATCTACGACGTGTACGGCGACGACCGCGAGACGGCCGTCGAGCGGGCGGTCCAGACCCCCGCGAACGACCCGCAGCTCGTCGTGCCCGCAATGGCGGAGGTCACGGACGACATCGGCTTCGCGGTGACGCGCTCGACGACCTACAATCACCCATACCAGCTCGCGCGGGAGTTCTCGACGCTCGATCACCTCACCGACGGCCGGGTCGCGATCAACGTCGTCACCTCCTACCTGGAGTCGGCCGCGGCGAACCTCGGTCTCGACGAGCGGATGGACAAGGAGACGCGCTACGACCGCGCCGACGAGTTCCTCGACGTCTGCTACCAGCTGTGGGAGGAGTCGTGGGAGGACGACGCGGTCGAGGCCGACCGGGAGACCGGCCGGTACAGCGACCCGGAGAAGGTCCACGCCATCGACCACGAGGGCGAGCACTTCTCGGTGCCGGGCCCGCACGGCTGCGAGCCGTCGCCGCAGCGCACGCCGGTCGTCTACCAGGCCGGCTCCTCGGACTACGGGCGGTCGTTCGCGGCGCGCAACGCCGAGGCCGTCTTCGCCAGCCAGCCGACCGAGGAGGGCGTCGTCGAGTACATGACGGACGTGAAGTCGCGCGCGGCCGACGCCGGCCGCGACCCGGAGAGCCTCCGCTTCTTCATCGGCGTGGTGCCGATCGTCGGGGAGACGCGGGAGCTCGCGGAGGCGAAGTACGCGGAGTACAAGCGCCACGTCGACGTCGAGGCGACGCTCGCGCTGCTGTCGGGCTTCCTCGACATGGACCTCTCCGAGCTCGACCCGGACCAGAAGGTCGAACACATCGAGACGGACGCGATCCAGGGGACGATGAACGCGTTCACGAAGGCCCAGCCCGACCGGGAGTGGACGGTGCGCGAGGTGGCCGAGTTCTGTGGGCTCGGTACCACCTCGCCGAAGCTGGTCGGCACCCCCGAGCAGGTCGCCGACGAGCTCCAGCACTGGCACGAGGAGGTCGGCGTCCATGGGTTCAACGTGAAGGAGGTCGTCCGGCCCGACTCGCTCGTCGACTTCGTCGACCTCGTCGTTCCGGAGCTGCGCGAGCGCGGACTCGTCCCCCCGACCGACGCCGAACCACCGGGCGAGACGCTCCGCGAGCGGCTCCTCGGCGAGGGACAATCGCGGCTCCGCGCGGACCACCCCGCCAGACAGTAGTCCGGAGCGCGGCCTCGGCACGTCCACGACGACCGGATCGCGGTCGACCGAATCCCATGTCGTGTCAGTCGAGCGTTGTGAACGGATTGCCGCGAACTAATACGACAACCCTGCCGCCCCCGGCAAGATTAAGTGTCTACCATCGGTATGTTCAGGTGACGCTTCGCTTGGAGGGCCGAAGCGTCAGCGGGGACCTACGGAACGACACGCTCGTGCCACCTTTTCCCGGCACGGGCGTGCCGTTCGTTCCTTTGAACGCTGAGCCGCTAGCCCGCCGAATCGCGATACTGGCGGCGGCGCATCGAGACGACCGACGAGCGTCGCGTCCGCGCTCCGAGGGCCGGTAAGCCGAAGTCGCTGCCGACCGAGCCGACGGTATGCCGCTGTTACAGTTCGCGACGACGCTGTCCCTATCGCCCGCGGAGCGCGAGGAGTTCACTTCGTTCGTCACCGAGCGGTACACCGAGGAGATGGCGACGACTCCCGGCCACGTCGCCGTGACGATCGCGGAACACGAGCCGTCCGCGATGGCGATCGGGCGTGGCGTCGAGGGGCCGCTGTTCTTCCTGGACGCCGAGATCCGCGAGGGACGCCCCTTCGAGTACAAGCGGGCGTTCGCACTGGCGGTGATGGAGCGGGCCGTGGCGACGCTGGGCGTCCCGGAGCCGAACTGTAAGGTCGTCTTCACCGAACACGCGGGCGAGGACATGATGGGGATCGACCGCGTCGGCGGAGACTGGGAGGGGGCGTAGCTCGGACCCGCTCAGAGGTGCTCCTCCTGGTACGCGCCCTCGTACGTTCCGTCGTGGTCGGCCTCGGCGAGCACCAGCTGCGCGATCCGCGCGCCCGGCTCGATCTCGATCGGGTGGCCGACGTCGAGCCGCCCCTCGCCGACACCCTCGTAGCCCGCGTCCCACACCGCGGTGTCGAGGGTACAGGCGTTCCGCAGCAGCGTCGAACGCGGGAGGACGAAGCCGATCCGCCCCTCCGGGATGCGCACCGGCTCGCCGTACCGGACGACGTAGCTCCCGCGTTCGAGCCGGTAGCAGTCGCCCCGCGGCTCCAGCTCCCGTCGCTCCCCGACGCGCTTCCCGTCGCGGCCGAGCCGGCCCGGTTCGGTCTGTGCGAACACCGCGTCGACGGTGAGGTCGACGCCGTTCGGCTGTCGCTGTTCGTCGTCGAGGTCGGCGCCGGCCGCGGAGAGCGCCGCCGCGACCGCGGCTCCCGAGTCGAACATGCCCGTCCGGAACCGCGGCCGAGCCTAAACGGTGTCGGCCGCGCCGCGCGCCGCTCGCACGGGAAGCGGGCGGTCTCGCCGCGACCGCTGAGGCGGTGTTTTTCGGCCGTTTCAGGCGTTTAATGACCTAAAATACTCGGCACGGCTACGTATTTCACGGTGCGTGGTATCACGCCGAGATACGCGCGAGCGTTGCCGCATCAAACGATCTAACACGGTCGATCTTCGGGAAACTCGCGGGTTTTATATCCACGGGAGAGCCAACTGCGGATGATATGGGACAAACGATTACAGAGAAGATCCTCGATGATCATCTCGTCGAGGGCGAGCTGACGCCCGGCGAGGAGATCGGCATCGAGATCGACCAGGTGCTGACGCAGGACACCACGGGGACGATGGTGTGGCTCCAGTTCGAGGCGCTGGACCTCGACGAGGTCCAGACGGAGCTCGCCGCGCAGTACTGCGACCACCAGACGTACCAGTTCGACTTCAAGAACACCGACGACCACCGCTTCCTCCGCTCTGCGGCCGGCACGTACGGCGCGTACTTCTCGCGGCCCGGCAACGGGATCTGCCACCAAGTCCACAAGGAGAACTTCGCTGCGCCCGGCAAGACGCTGCTCGGGTCCGACTCGCACACGCCGACCCCCGGCGGGCTCGGCCAGCTCGCGATCGGCGCCGGCGGACTCGACATCGCCGTCGCGATGGGCGGCGGCCCCTACTACGTCGAGATGCCGGAAGTCGTCAACGTCCACCTCGAAGGGGAGCTCCCCGAGTGGGCGACCGCGAAGGACATCGCGCTCCACCTCCTCGGCGAGCTGACCGTCAAGGGCGGCGTCGGCAAGATCTTCGAGTACACCGGCCCCGGCGCCGAGGAGCTCACGATCCCCGAGCGCACCACGATCACGAACCTCGGCACCGAGCTCGGCGCCACCTCCTCGATCTTCGCGACCGACGAGAAGACGAAGGACTGGCTCGCGCGCCAGGACCGCGAGCACGAGTACGTCGACCTCCAGCCCGACGCGGACGCGGAGTACGCGGAGACGATCGAGGTCGACCTGACCGAGCTCGAGCCGCTCGTGGCCGCCCCGTCGA
Source organism: Halorubrum miltondacostae (assembly GCF_041379815.1). NCBI lineage: Archaea > Methanobacteriati > Methanobacteriota > Halobacteria > Halobacteriales > Haloferacaceae > Halorubrum > Halorubrum miltondacostae. The sequence continues at coordinate 94,890 of NZ_JBEDNY010000002.1, read as the reverse complement.
TGCCCGACAACGTCGCCCCCGTCAGCGAGTTCGAGGGCACCGACGTCGAGCAGGTCATCGTCGGCTCCTGTACCAACGGCGCGTACGAGGACATCCTCCCCAGCGCGAAGATGCTGGAGGGCCGCGAGGTCGCCAAGCAGACCGAGATGATCGTCGCGCCCGGCTCGAAGCAGGCCTCCGAGATGCTGGCCCGCGAGGGCTGGACCGCGGAGATGATGGCGGCCGGCGTCAACTTCTCCGAGGCGACCTGCGGCGCGTGTATCGGCATCGGCCACGTGCCCGCCTCCGACTCCGTCTCGCTGCGCACCTTCAACCGCAACTTCGAGGGCCGCTCGGGCATCGAGGACGACTCCGTCTTCCTCTGCTCGCCCGAGGTCGCCACCGCGGCGGCCATCACCGGCGAGATCGTCGACCCGCGTGACCTCGCGGACGACCTCGGCGACCTCGAGGCCCCCGGCCTCGAGATGGGCACGAAGTACGGCCCCGGGATGGGCGAGGACGATTCCGACATCATCTCGCCCGACGAGTCGATCGACGATGGGCTGGTCAAGGGCCCGAACATCGGCGACGTGCCGCTGAAAGACGGGATCGACGTGGACGGCGGCGAGGCCCTCCTCAAGATGGAGGACAACATCACCACCGACCACATCATCCCGGCGACCGCGGACATCTTGAAGTTCCGCTCGAACATCGAGAAGCTCTCCGAGTTCACGCTCTCGCGCGTCGACGACACGTTCGCCGAGCGCGCGCTCGACGCCGACGGCGGCGTCCTCGTGGCCGGCGAGAACTACGGGCAGGGCTCCTCCCGTGAACACGCCGCGCTCTGTCCGATGTACCTCGGCATCGAGGCGGTCTTCGCGCAGAGCTTCGCCCGCATCCACAAGGCGAACCTCTTCAACTTCGGGATCGTCCCGCTGGCGATCGACGAGGAGACGTACGAGGAGATCGACCAGGGCGACGACCTCGAGATCGTCGACGACGTGCCCGCGGGCGTCTCCTCCGGCCAGGAGGAGTTCACCGTCAGCGTCAACGGCGAGTGGGAGTTTACCGCCGACCTGGACGCCTCCGAGCGCGAGCGCGACATCCTCGCGGCCGGCGGCAAGCTCTCGTGGGTCAAACAGCAGCACGCGGACGGCGGCTCCGGCGCGGCCCCGGCCGACGACTGAACCGCGAGCGCGCGGTCGCAGTCCCGCTTTTCACTATTTCATGGTCGCCAGCGGCGGCACCGCCTTCCGTGGCCGGCGGTCCCGAAGGGAGCCGCTCGACGTGACGAGCGGTCGGCACGGACCTGTCGGTAGGTGGAGAGAGAATAAAACGGAGAGGGGTCGGCTGCCGGCGAACCCGGGTCAGCGGGCCGCAGCGGCGACGCGTTCGCGCTCTTCCTTCTGCGAGATGGAGTACGAGCGCTCGACGTCGTAGTCGGCGGCGAGGACGAGCTCGCTCGCGAGCGCCTCGGCCGCGGGGGTCGACGACTTGTACGTCGCGCTCGCGACGGCGTCGGAGATGAACAGCAGCGCCTGGTCGACGCGGCGCTGGGGCGCGACGTCGACCGCCTTCGGGACGGAGATGCCGCCGTACTTCAGGCGGACGGTCTCCTCGCGGGGCGCGGCGTTCTCGACGGCGCTCACGAGGATCTGGGCCGGGTTTTCCTCGGTCCGCTCGTGGACGATGTCGAAGGCGTCGCGGACGATCCGCGTCGCCTGCTGCTTCTTGCCCGTATTCTCCTCGGTCTGCATCAGGCGGTTGATCAGCCGCTCGACCAGGGAGATCTCGCTTTTCTTGAACTGCTTGGACGCGTGCCGACCCATCGTGTGCGCAATGGGCGTCACGGTCATGTAGCGCTTCGTCGAGGGGTCCTCGTAGGCGATCTCGGTGACGTCCCAGACGCCGAACAGCTTGGCGTTCTCGTTGGCGGCCTCGCTCGACGCGGGCGCGTCCGGGTCCGGCTCGTCGGCGGCGACGTCCTCCTCGGACGGCGCCTCGGTCTCCTCGCCGCTCATCTGACCGGCTTCTCCGCGTTGCCGCGAACCAGTTCGATCATCGACACGCCGTTGACCTTCTCGACTTTGTAGTTGACGCCGGAGAGGTCGCCCATCGCGCGGCCCTTCGCACCGCCGATCCCGGCGATGGTGACCTCGTCGTGCTCGTCGATGAAGGAGATCGCACCGTCACCGGGACAGAACGCGGTGACCTGCTTCCCGTTCTTGATGAGCTGAACCCGAACACACTTTCGGATCGCGGAGTTCGGCTGCTTTGCCTCGATACCGACCTTTTCGAGGACGATGCCGCGCGCCTGCGGGGCACCCTCCAGGGGGTCGGACTTCGTCTTGAGCCCGCGCTCGCGCCGAGCGTACTCGGAGTCGGACCAGCGGCGCTTCTGCCGGTCCTTTTTGAGCTTACGGGCCGCGTACTTGCCGTTCGCCATCGTACGCCTATTTCCAAACGGAGCTACTTAAGCGTCGTCTTTCTCCGCGGCGAAACGGCCTCAGATCCTCCGAGCGCTACCTCTCGACGGATCTGAGGGGGTTTCGCGAACCGACCGCGGGTCGGGAACGACGGCCGTTCGCTCCCGCTGAGCCGGTGAGCCGGCGCGAGCGGCCGTCGTTTTGGCCGGCGACGGTCAGCCGCTCGTCTCCTCGCGCGCCGTCTCGGCCCAGTCCGGCTCCGGCACCGTCGCGCCGAGGTCTCGGTAGTCGATGTCGACGTCGACGCTCGCCGACTGGCCGTCGTGTTCGCCTGCCCACGACTGTCGGAGCCGTGGGACGACGGCGGACTCGTACACGTGGATCGTCGCCGACGCCGTGTCGACGGTCTCGGGGACGGCCCGGTCGCCGGCGAAGGCGTCGGCGGCGAACCGCGCCGTCCGCTCGCCGCGCACCTCGCCCGCCCCGTCGCTCGTGGGGTTCCAGAGGTTCAGCCCCTCGTACTCCGTCTCGCCCTCCGCGGTCTGTCCCTCGACGCGGATCCCGGTCACGACCTCGCCGCGCATCACCTCCGCGAAGTCGCCGTCCGACCGCTTGACCGCGCGACGGGCGTACCGCGTCTCGTCGCCGCTCCGTCGGCGGATGAGCGCCAAGTCGGCGGTGACGTACAGTTCCGAGACGTCGGCGGCCTCCGCCTCCGTCAGCTCCTGTCGCACGTACTGTCGTCCGTTCTCGAGGTCGTACGCGGCCTCGTACTCCTGTGAGGGCAACCACGGGGTCGGCTCCGCGTCGCCGTCGTGGCTCGTCGCCGCCGTCGAGAACAGCGTGGCACCCCCGGCGCCGACGAGCGCCTCGACGTGTCGATCCGCGAGGAGGGCCACGTCGAGCCCGTCCTCTGTCCGCCAGTCGGCGTCGGGGAACGGCCGGTCCGCGCCGCCGTTCTCGTCGCCGTCGCCGAGGCAGCCGGCCACGCCGACCGCGGCCCCGGCTCCGACTCCGCTGAGGAAGCGCCTCCGGTTCATGAGACGAGGAACGGTCGCGTCGGCAAAAGGGCGTGGGTTCCGGCTCAGGTCAGCTGGACGTCGTCGACGTCGTAGTGCCGCGCTGCGAGCCGGCGAGCGGTCTCGATGTTCGCGCCCTCCGCGCCGATGGCGACGCCGCGGTCCGCCTCCGGGACCTCGACGTACGCCACGCGGTCGTTCTGCTCCGAGATGGTGACGGCGTTGACGGCCGCCGGCGCGAGCGTGCTCGCGACGAACGCCTCGGCGGTGTCGGCGTCCTCGACCAGCTCGATCGACTTCCCGAGCCGCCGCTCGGCCTCCGCGACGGTCTCGCCGCCCTGGCCGATCGCGCTCGCCATCTCGCCGGCGGGCACCACGAACACGAGTCGGTCGCCCTCCACGAGGCAGTCGGTCGGCGCGACGCCGGTCAGCTCGTCGAACCGGCCGATGTAGCGCCGCGCCTCGTCGGAGAGCTCGACGCGCATTAGTCGTCGCTCACGACGCGCGACCCCATCCGGAGGTCGACGTCGCCGGTCCCCATCGAGATCGGTTTGCCGGCGATGACGTTCTCGATGACGCCGTCGAGGTCGTCATACTCGCCGTGGATCGCCGCGTCGAGCAGGTGGTTGACCGTGACCTCGAACGCCGCGCGGGCGAGCACCGAGTCCTTGTTGCCGGAGATGCCGTGCCGGCCGATCGACTCGATCTCGCCGTTGTTCGTCATGATGTCGGCGACGAGCATGAGGTGGCGGACGTTCACGTCGTCGAGCCCCTGCTCTTCGAGCGTGTTCTTCGTCTCGTCGATGATCGTCTCGCGGGCGGCCTCGACCCCGAGGTTGCGGTAGATCTCGTGGATGTTGTTACACGTCGTCCGCGAGGCGTCGACGCCCTCGATGTCGAGGGTGTCGCCGAACGCCGACCCCTCGGTATAGAGGACGAACTCCTCGTCGCCGTCGATCTCCTCTTTGCGGATGACGACGCGCTCGATCTCCTCGATGCCCTTGAACACGATCTCGCGCAAGCGCTCGACGAGCTGGAGCAGCTCGCGGTAGCTCGGCTCGTTGGGGCCGAACTCGATGACCGTGCCGGCCTGTCGCGTCTCGACGCCGAGCGCGTCCTCGATTGTCTCGGCGATGATCTCCGCGATCTCCGTCGGGTCGGAGTGGGTCGGCCACCGCTCTAAGAGCGTGTCGTCGTTCAGGTCGATTCGGACCAGCATGTCCGCGACGTTCGTCGACACGTCGCCGAGCGCGAGGATGCGCGTCGCCTCGATCGACCAGACGACCTCGTGGGCCTTCTCCCGGTCGGTCGCGTACTCGCCGTCAAGGTGGACCGTCATCATCGGCGTGTCCGGCGTCTTCCGGGCGTCCACCAGCTCGATGAGCCGGGGGAGCCCCTGCGTGACGTCGATCTCCGCGACGCCCGCGTAGTGGAACGTGTTCATCGTCATCTGCGTCCCGGGCTCGCCGATCGACTGCGCGGAGACGGTGCCGACCGGGTCGAGGGGGTCGACCCGCGTCCGCTCGTAGCGGTTCGCGACGCCCTCGGCGATGTCGGTCGCCTGTTCGATGGTGACGCCGCCGGCCTCCTCGGCCTTCCGGTCGATGGCGTCGTACACCTTCGTCTTGAGCCGACGGGGGAGAGAAGTCGCCTCCACGACTGCCTCCATGTCGTCGGTGACGTTGTCGAACTCAGTCATCCGACTCCACCTCCAGCTCGGAGGCCTTGTTCAGGCCCGGCCCGGCGTGCTCCGAGAGGTTCGTCGGCGGCTCGCGCTCGCCGAGGAACCGCTCTTTCTCCTCGTCGGAAGCGAACTCCGCGTCGACGACGCGGTCGACGATCCCGTCGACGTCGATCCCGTCCTCCTCGCCGGAGGAGACCTTCACCGGCGAGGTGCCGTCCTCGCCGAACTCGAACTGGACGATCCGGCCCGAGGTGTCCCGGACCGTGCCGTCGTACTGCGCCTCCAGTTCGGAGAGCGCGTTGATGAGCCGTCGCTGGAGGTAGCCGGACTTGGAGGTCCGGACCGCCGTGTCGACGAGCCCCTCGCGGCCGCCCATCGCGTGGAAGAAGAACTCCTGTGGGGTGAGCCCGCCGCGGTAGGAGTTCTCCACGAACCCGTGCGCCTCCGAGGAGAGGTCGTCAGGCCGGTAGTGCGAGAGCGTCCGGTCCTCGTAGCCGCGGTTGATCCGCTCGCCGCGGACCGCCTGCTGGCCGACTGAGCCGGCCATCTGCGTCAGGTTCAGCATCGAGCCACGCGCGCCGGAGCGCGCCATCACGACCGCCGGGTTGTCGTCGCCGAAGTGTTGGTCGGCGATCTCCCCGGCCGAGTCGCGGGCCTTGCCGAGCGTCTGCATGATCTTCATCTCCAGCGTCTCGTCGACGCCGCGGCCGGGCAGCGACTCGAGCTCGCCGGCCTCGTACGTCTCGATCAGCTCCTGGACGCGGTCGTAGGCGCTCTCGATCGCCTCGTCGACCTGCTCTTCGGCCTCCGGCGGGATCGACTCGTCGTCGATCCCGATCGAGAACCCGAAGTTCATGATCGCGCGCATCGCCAGCGACGCGATCTCGTTGATGAACACCCGGGCGCGGGTCTCGCCGTAAGCCTTCGTGAGGGTGTCGACGACCTCGCCGCCGAACGCGCCGACCGCGTCCTCGTCGATGGTCCCCTCGATCAGCTGGCCGTCCTCGATGACGACGTCGTCGCCGGCCGAGGAGGAGAACGATAAGTCGAGGTCGTCCGGGAGCAGCTCGGAGAACAGCGTCCGGCCGGTCCAGAACTCCTTACCGGCGTCGTCGACGCCGTCCGCCTCGGGCAGTTCGTCCACGCGGGTCGCGCGGAGCAGGTCCAGCGCCTGCGTCTCGGAGAACTCGGGGTTCGAGTGCGTGAGCAGGTAGGTCCCGGAGATGTGGTCCTGGATGGCCCCGATGATGTTCCCGCCGAAGCGGGGGCTCAGGATCTGCTCTTGGACGCGCATGAGGACGCGGGCCTCGGCGCGGGCCTCCTCGTTCTGGAGCGCGTGCATGTTCATCTCGTCGCCGTCGAAGTCGGCGTTGTACGGCGGACAGACGACGGTGTTGAGCCGGAACGTCTTGTACGGCATCACCACGACCTCGTGGGCCATGATGGACATCCGGTGGAGCGACGGCTGCCGGTTGAAGATCACGATGTCGCCGTCCACGAGGTGGCGGTTCACCTCCCAGTCGGCCTCGACTTTCTCGGCCAGCTCCTCGCAGTTCTTCTCGGTCACCTTCAGCCGGCGGCCGTCGGGGCGGCGCACGTAGTTCGCGCCGGGGTGGGCCTCGGGGCCGTTCCGGACGTACTGCCGCGCCTCCTCGACGTTGCGCTCGGTGACGTTGAGCGTCTGGGTCATTTCCTTGGCGACGCGGTCCGGGACGCCGACCTCATTCAGCGAGAGGGTCGGGTCCGGCGAGATGACGGTCCGGGCGGAGAAGTTGACGCGCTTCCCCGACAGGGAGCCGCGGAAGCGGCCCTCCTTCCCCTTCAGCCGCTGGCTGAGGGTCTTGAGGGGACGGCCGGAGCGGTGTCGGGCCGGCGGCGTCCCGCTGATCTCGTTGTCGACGAACGTGGTGACGTGGTACTGGAGCAGCTCCCAGAGGTCCTCGATGATCAGCTGCGGCGCGCCCGCCTCGCGGTTCTCCATGAACCGCTGGTTGATCCGGATGATGTCGACCAGCTTGTGCGTGAGGTCGTCCTCGGAGCGCTGGCCGTTGTCGAGCGTGATCGAGGGACGGGTGGTCACCGGCGGGACCGGGAGCACCGTCAGGATCATCCACTCCGGGCGGGAGTGCTCGGAGTCGATGCCGAGGACCTCGAGGTCCTTGTCCGGGATGTCCTCGAACCAGTCGCGGATGTCCGAGGGCATCAGCTTGTTCATGTCCTCCTCGGTGAGGTCCACGTCGAGCGCCTTCTCGATGGCGCGGCGGTCCTCCTTGCGCGGGCGGAACTCGCCGGCCATGATCTCGTTGATCCGGTCGACGGCGATATCCGTCTTCTCGGCGAGCTCCTGCGGGGAGGTGCCCGGGTCGTCCTCCTCCTCGTCGGGCTGCATCGCGGCCGCGATACGCTCGGAGTAGTCGCCCGAGAGCACGTCCTGGACCTCGTAGTAGGTGGTCGGCTTCTCGTGTTTGATGTCCGCCTGCGGCTCGCCGCAGAACGGGCACGTCGACGCCTTGCGGGCCTGCCGGACGGCGGCCTTCAGCACGTCGTGTTCGTCGTCGCCGAGTTCCTTCGCCCGCTCGTAGCGGTCGCGGAACTCGTCGCGCTGCGCGTCGTCCAAGGCGAGGCGACCGCACTCGCGGCACGTCGAGCGCAGCAGCCGCCGGATGAGCTTCGTGAAGCCCACGTGGATGACCGGCGCGGCCAGTTCGATGTGGCCGAAGTGGCCGTTACAGGAGCCGGAGTGGGAGCCGCAGGTCCGACACTCCAAGCCGGGATCGATGACGCCCAGTCGCGGGTCCATCAGCCCCATATCGATCGGGTAGCCGTCGTCGTCGTACGTGTCGGCCGTGATCACTTTCGTCGCGGACATGTCCCGGTACGTCTCCGGGTCCATGAGGCCGAAGTCGATCCCGCCGAGCACTTTCGGTGTTTGCATTGACATCTAAATCGCGTCCTCCAGTTCGAGTTTCGGTCGGATGCCGAGGGCGATCATCTCGTCGAGCAGCAGCTTGAACGCGTAGCTGACCTCCAGCTCGTGGATGTCGTCCTCGTCGCCCGTGACCGGGTCGTACACGCGGCGCTGTTCGCGGTCCTCGACGGCGACGAGCCCGGTCTCCGCGGAGACGTGGACCGTCTCGGCGTCCGAAGACTCCAGCAGCCGCTCGTTGAGCACCATCGACGCGCCGTGGCCGATGATCGTGTCGCGCTCCATCTCCCCGACGCGCAGCCCGCCCTCGCGGGCCCGCCCCTCGGTCGGCTGGCGCGTGAGCACCTGGACCGGCCCGCGCGAGCGGGCGTGGAGCTTGTTCGACACCATGTGGTACAGCTTGTGGTAGAAGATCGTCCCGACGAAGATCTCGGCATCGATCTTCTCGCCGGTGACGCCGGAGTACATGACCTCCTTCCCGGAGGACTCGAACCCGTGCTCCTCGAGCTGGTCGCGGAGCTCCTCTTCGTCTTCGCCCTGGAACGGCGTCCCGTCGACGCGCGAGCCGCGGAGCGAGCCGACCTTTCCGCCGAGCATCTCCAGCACGTGGCCGACCGTCATCCGCGACGGCAGCGCGTGCGGGTTCATCACCAGGTCGGGGACGACCCCCTCCTCGGTGAACGGCATGTCCTCCTGCGGCGCGAGGTGGCCCACGACGCCCTTCTGGCCGTGGCGGGACGCGAACTTGTCGCCGAGTTCGGGGACCCGTTGGTCGCGTACCTTCACCTTCGAGAGCTTGGAGCCGTCCTCGCCCTCCATCAGCGTCACGGTGTCGACGACGCCCGACTCGCCCGAGCGCATCGTCACCGAGGTCTCGCGGCGCTTCTGCGGGGAGAGCCCGCCCATGTCGTCGGGCTCCTCGAGGAAGCGCGGCGGGCTGGTCTTGCCGAGCAGGACGGACGACTCGTCGACCTTCGTCTCGGGGTTGACGAGGCCGTCCTCGTCGAGGTGCGTGTACGCGTCCTCACCGCGGGCGCCGCGCACGTCTTGGTCCGGGATCTCGAAGCGGTCCTCCTGGCCACCGGGGTACCGGCGCTCCTCGCCCTCGTAGGTCCGGAAGAAGTGCGAGCGGGTGAGCGCGCGGTCGACGGAGCCCTGATTCATCACCAGCGCGTCCTCGATGTTGAAGCCCTCGTAGGACATCACGGCGACGACGAAGTTCTGCGCCGCCGGCCGCTTGTCAAAGCTGATCTGGTCGGACGTCTGCGTCTTCACCATCGCCAGCTGCGGGTAGTGGAGGAGGTGCTGACGCGTGTCCGGCCGGATCCGGTAGTTCGCCGAGGGGAGTCCGAGCGACTGCTTCATCATCCCCGCGCCCATGGTAATCCGCGGGCTCGCATTGTGCTCGGGGTACGGGATCATCCCCGCGCCGATGCCGAAGACGAGCTGCGGGTCGATCTCGAGGTGCGTGTGGTCGTCGGTCACGTCCTCCTCGTCGACGGCGACGAGGATGTCCTCCTCCTCCTCGGCGTCGATGAACTCGACGTAGCCGCGCTCGACGAGGTCCTCGAACTCGACGTCGCCGCGTTCGAGCGCCTCGACCTCCTCGTCTCCGAGGAGCGGCTCGCCGTTCTCGACGACGATGAGCGGGCGTCGCGCCCGCCCCGCGTCGGCGTTGACGATGACCTCACGCGTCCGGTCTTTCACCGAGACGTTCACCATCTCCGAGACGTCGCCGCGGCGGCGCGCCTCGCGGATCTGCTCGGCGAGCTCGTCCGGATTCTCGTGGGTGCCGACGAGGCTCCCGTTGACGTACACCTTCGCTTCGCGTTCTGCTTGTGCCATGTTAGTCGTCCGCCGTCTGTCGTTCGACGCCCTCGATGCCGGGGATCCCCTCGACACCCATCGACGCCAGTTCTCGTTTCAGCCCCTGTTCGTCCTCGACGGTCTGTGAGAGCTCCATCGCCTGCGCGAAGTTCTTCACGAGCCCGCAGTTCGGCCCCTCCGGCGTCTCGGAGGGACAGATGCGACCCCACTGGGTCGCGTGGAGGTCCCGCGCCTCGAAGTGCGGCTGCGACCGCGACAGCGGCGAGCGCAGCCGGCGGAGGTGCGAGAGCACGCCCATGTAGTCCGTCCGGTCGACGAGCTGGGAGACGCCCGAGCGGCCGCCGACCCAGTTCCCCGTCGCGATCGGGTGTTCGAGGCGCTCGGTCAGCACGTCGGAGCGGACCACCGTGTTGACGGTGAGCTGCCGGTTCCGCATGTTGGCGCGTTCGAGCTGGTACTTCACGTCGCGCGCCAGCTTGTTGAGCGCAGTGCGGAACAGGTCGCGCATGAGGTCGCCGGAGACCTTCAGGCGCTTGTTCGCGTAGTGGTCCTTGTCGTCGGCCTCGCGGCGGTCGAGCGCGAGCTCGAAGCACGCCTCGGCCATCCGGCAGAGGTAGTACGCCTTGTTGATCCGCACGTCCTCCTCGTCGACGCCCTCCTCGTGGAGGTGCGGGAGGAGGTAGCGGTCGATGACGTAGTTCGCCCGCTTGAGCTGGTAGTTCTTCCCCTGACCGCTCGCGACGCGCTCGCCGAGGGTCTCGATGGCCCCCTCGGTGGTCTGTACGTCGGCCTCCTCTAAGTTCTCCAGCATGAACTTCACGATCTCGGGGTCGTCCGAGACGCGGTGGACGATCTCCTCGTCGGACTCGAGCCCGAGCGCCCGGACGAGCGTCACGAAGTCGATAGAGCCGGAGACGGAGGGGAACGACACTTCGAGCAGCCCCTCGCGGTTGCGCTCACAGAGCACCAGCGCACGGTAGCCGCGGCGCTGGGAGAACGTCTTGGCGACCTGGATCTCGTCGCCGTACTTCGAGTCGTACTCGGCGAGGATCTTGTTCGGCGCCAGGTCCTCCGAGGTCATCAGCACGCGCTCGGAGCCGTTGACGATGAAGTAGCCGCCGGGGTCGACGGGGTCCTCGCCGATGTCGATGAGCTCCTCGTCGGAGAAGCCCGCCATGTTACACTTGTCCGAGCCGACCATGATCGGCATCCGACCGACCTTCGTCTCGGTCGTGTCGACGACCTGCTCGGGCTCGTCCTCACCGCCGCGGACGATGGACATCTCCATGAACACGGGAGCCGAGTAGGTGATGTTCCGGAGACGCGCCTCTTGGGGGTAGAGCAGTTCCTCGGAGCCGTCGGCCTCGCGGACGCGCGGCGTGACCATCCGCACATCGCCGAGTTCGACGTAGACGGGCTCTTGGCCCTCCTTGTCGCCGATGTCCGTCTCGATCGTCTCCTTCTCGTCGACGACTTCCTGCATGCCGCGGTCTAGGAAGTTGTTGAACGAGCGGAAGTGGTGTTCGGCGAGCCGTTCGTCCGAGAAATACTCGCGTGAAACAACGCGTCGATCTTGCCTGTTCATGAGACGACCAGTCGGTACACGACCGCCTCGTCGGTCGTGCGGGAGTCGCGAACGATTTTCACCACGTCGCCGACCTCGGCCTCGTCGGGGATCGCGGGATCCGTGCGTTTGATCTTCGGTAAGTTCGTTTTCTTCACGTCGTACTCCGCCAGGACCTCCTCGACCTCCTCGGGGTCGTCGAGGAGGACGTGGTCCGGGACGAGTTCGTGTTGGCTTACGTCTACCATGGGTGCTGGTGGTGGGGAGAAGCTATCACGAGATACTACAGATATGTATATACGCCAGCGGCATAAGACTTACCAAGCGCCGCCGCGCACGGCTGGCGGGTCGGGGGGCGTTCGACACTCCCACACACGCGAGGTCGACACAAAAGGATACCGGAGGCGACCGCAATCGCGGACCCGGCGACCCCCTCTGCGTCGCGGTTCGAGGCCCCGGATTCCCTGTCACCAACCCGCACTCCCGATAGGGATGACAAGCCTTATTTGCCAGACAGGGGTACGAACTGATGCGACAAGCCCGGATGGTGTAGTGGCCCATCATACGACCCTGTCACGGTCGTGACGCGGGTTCAAATCCCGCTCCGGGCGTCCCCACGTTTCGGGGCGCTGTCGCTGTTTGCCCGGATGGTGTAGTGGCCCATCATACGACCCTGTCACGGTCGTGACGCGGGTTCAAATCCCGCTCCGGGCGTTTTCGACGAACAACACGGCGAGCGGAGCAAGCCGTTGGTCGAAAACGCGAGCAGAGGGGTTTGAATCTGAGGACGAGCGAACGGAGTGAGCGAAGTCCTCCGGGTTCAAATCCCGCTCCGGGCGTTCCTTCGACGCCGCAACAACAATCGAGGGGCAACAGTGACGAGCGAGTCCGGCGTCGACGAATCCAAGTTTGAGAGACAAAACCGAGAGCGGAGCGGCCGGTGAGGCAGCGCGTTACAGGTCCAGTTCCGTCCGTAGGTCGTCGACGAGTGACTCGGTCTTCTGGTCCGGTTCCTCGTCGGTGTCGACCGGCGTCCGACCGTCGTACGTCTCGTGGACCATCGAGACGCCCTCGGCGAGGGTGTCGAGCCCGTAACCGCCCTCCAAGACGTACGCGTCGGCCGCGCCGACATCGTCGGCGAGCGTTCGGATCCGGTCGGTCAACAGCGCGTACCCCTCGGAGGAGACGCGCATCCGCGAGATGGGGTCGTGGCGGTGCGCGTCGAACCCGGCGGAGACGATGAACAGGTCCGGGTCGAACCGGTCGACCGCGGGCGCGATCCCCTCGTCGACGGCGTACAGGTAGTCCGCGTCGCCGGCCCCGGCGGCCAGCGGGAGGTTCGCGGTGGTCCCCTCGCCGTCTCCCTCGCCGGTCTCGTCGAGCGCGCCCGTGTCCGGGTAGAGCCCGTCTTCGTGGATCGACGCGTAGAAGACGTCCTCGCTGTCGTAGAAGATGTCCTGCGTCCCGTTGCCGTGGTGGACGTCCCAGTCGAAGATGGCGACCCGGTCCGCGAGGTCCTTGTCGATCGCGGCCTGTGCGGCGACGGCGGCATTGTTAAAGAAGCAGAACCCCATCGCGTCGTCGGTGACGGCGTGGTGGCCCGGCGGGCGGCCGATCGCGAACGGCGTCTGTCGACCGGTCGCGCTGTCGAGCGCCTCGCGGGCCGCCCACTGGGCGAGGCCGGCGGCGGTGAGCGCCGCGTCCCACGTGCCGTCGCTGGCGACGGTGTCGGGGTCCCAGCTCCCGCCGCCGTCGGCGACGAACGACTCCAGTTCGTCGACGTACCCGTCGTCGTGGACCGCGGTGATCGCCGCCTTCTCTGCGGGGTCGGCCTCGACGTACTCGACGCCGTGGCGCTTGGTGAGCCCGCGGCGGATCGCGCGGAGCCGATCCGGGTTCTCCGGGTGTCGTTCGCCGGTGTCGTGGTCGAGACACCGGTCGCTGTAGCCGAACCGCATCTACTCGAACAACGCGAAGTACGTCTCGATGTCCTCGGCCTGTACCGTTCGGCGGTCCGCGTGGCGGGCGAGCGTGGCGGCGGCGCTCGCGACGTTGTTGGCGTAGTCCTCCAGAATATCGGCCAGCGCGACCCGCGCGTCGACGCCGACCCGGTATCGGTCGTCGATCCGGAGTCGCGCGATCCGGTCGATGGGCGCGACCGGCAGGGTGAGGTCCTCGCGGCTGACGACCTGCTCGACGCCGAAGTCGGCCGCCATCAGCGTCTTCCGGCTGTCCGCGGTCGCCCGCTCCGCCGCGTCGACGGCGAGGTCCGCGCCGTGCGATTGGATCCGTCGGGCGAGCTCCTCGGCGGCGTCCGCGCTGACGCGGAGTTCCCCGGCGTTCCGCCGGATGATCCCGTCGACCGGCGCGAACGGCAACTCGACACTCATACACACAGTCGCGTCCGTGTATCGTATAACGCTTTCCGTTACCCGCATCGCCGCCGGCTCCGGAGGGGGAACGAGCCGAACCCGAAAGCCTCGACCGCGGCAGAAAATCTCGACCGCGTCAGAAGACGTCGTCCGCGTCGATGGTTCCGTCGCGTTCCGGCCCGCGGACGGTGATCTCCTCGCCGAGCCGGAGGCTCGCGTCGGTGTCGACCGTCCTCGTCTGCTGTCCGTCGTCGAGGACGACCGGGTCCCCGGTCTGGACGACGGTTCCGGTGAACTCGACCGCGCCGCCCGACTGCTCCGCCGTCGCGGTCGCCGCGCCGCCGCTGCCGTCGTCGCCGCCCTCGCCGGCGACGGCCTCCGCGGCCGCCTTCTGTCCGTCCTCGGCGAACGCGCCGAGCCCGGTCTCGTCCGCGCCGCGGTCGGCGCCGTCGCCCCCGGTGCTCCCGGACCCGGACGCGCCGCCGACGCCGGCCGCCGCGTCGCTCCCCTCGTCGAGGACGGAGACGGTCGACCGCCAGTTCGCGGACGCCTCGAGGTCGTCCTGCCAGCCGTCCTGGATCTCGACGTCGGTGAAGACGACGCGGTCGGCCAGTTCGATCTCGCGGTCGGCCTTGTCCCCCCACAGCGCGACGCGGATCTCGCCGGTCTCGTCTTTGATCCGGACGTTGCGGACCTGCCCCTCGCTGCCGTCGTCCCGGTCGAACGTCCGTTTCGGGTCGGTCTCGATGACGCCGCCCCCGATGTCGACTGTCTGGTCGATCTCGAGGTCGGCGATGTCGGTCGTCTCCGGGACGTACTCGACGTCCTCGTCGACGCGCTCGACCGTGCCGCGGTCGCCGACGTGGAGCTCTAGGTCGCCGTCGCGCTCGCGGACGTAGCCGTCGCCGACCTCGACGACCTCGCCGGCCGCGAACTCCTCGGCGAGGTCGGCCTTCCCGTCCCACAGCGTGACGCGCACGCGCCCCGTCTCGTCGCCGAGCGTGAGGTTGGCGACGCGCCCCTCGCTGCCGTCGTCGCGGTCGAACGTCCGGATCGAGTCCGTGTCTAACACCTGCCCGACGAGGTCCACATCGGACGCGCCGAGCGCGAGGTCCTCGACGCGGTAGGTGTCGAGCACCTGGACGTCGACCTCGGCGTCCTCGTCCGGCTCGACCTTGTCCGCGCTCACTTCGAGGCCGCTGTACCCCTCTTTCGGGCGGCCCATAACTCGGAGGACCTGCCCGACTTCGAGCTCCTCCGCGGCCGCCGCGGCCATGTCGTCCCAGAGGGCGACCCGGACGGAGCCGGAGGCGTCGGCGACATCGACGTTACACACGCGGCCCTCCTCCGCGTCCTCGTCGTCGCGCTCGAAGGTCCGGACCTCGCCGATGGCAGTCACCTTGCCGAGGAACTTCACGTCGTTCATGCCCGGCTCGATGTCGGCGATGGTGTCGGCCTCCTCGTCGCGCAGCTCGTGCGCGATGAGCATCGCGGCGGTCTCCTCGTCCGCCAGCCCGCCCATCTGATCCACCTTGTCCTCGACGGCGGCCTCGAACTCCTCGAACTCGACGTCGGTGTCGAGGTCCTCGTACACCTCCTCTATGGCTCCCATGCGCGTACCTCCGTGGTCGGCGAGTTCGCGGATAAGCGTTGCCGTTGGTCGGGGTTCGCGCCGGATCCGTTCCGGTCGGCGCGGCGACCGGAACGGATCGCGGTCGCGGCTCGAAGACGTCTCATAGGCGTCCATCGGTCCCGTCGATACAAAAGGTGTTCATCCGACGCGGGAGGCATGCGGACCGCAGGCACGCGGCCGCCGGACCGTAACCGTCTTAAGTTCTACCGCGATACGTAAAGATGAGTCCTGGTAGGGTAGTGGACTATCCTCTTGGCTTGCGGAGCCAGGGACCGGAGTTCAAATCTCCGTCAGGACGTTTCTTTCAGCACAATACTGCGAGCGTAGCGAGCAGTACGTGCTGAAAGAAACTCCGCGGAGCTTTGAGCAGAAAAGACGCAGCGCCCGAGCGAAGCGAGGGCGACCGTCTTTTTGAGTTCAAATCTCCGTCAGGACGCTCACTTTGCGGCTGCCTCGCTTCGTTCGATAGCAGCTGCGTTCACGTCCTGACTTGCCCCCACGCTCGCTTCGTTCGTGGCTTCGCCGCTCACTGTCGAGGGCTCCCTTCGGTCGCCCTCGCACCGCTCGCGTGGGACTCCGTCAGGACATCTTCGGCCACACCAGAGGCGAGAGTAGCGAGCGTACGTCAGCCTCGGGAGGAGTGGCTTAGATCCCCTCAGCCGAGCGTAGCAGACGGGCCGACCGAGCCAAGTCACCAATCAATCGTGCGGGTGGAACCGCTCCATCGCCCGACGGACCCCGTCAGTGTTGCCGATGAACGTCACGTGGTCACCGATCTCGAGGACGCTGTCGGCCGACGGGACGCGGTTCTCGCCGTCGCGGCTGATCACGGCGACGAACGTCCCGTCCGGAATCCGGCTGTTGAGGTCGCGGATGCTCTTCCCCGCCAGCTCCCGAGAAGTCACCTCAACCTCCTGAACGTCGTGGCTGTCGCCGAGTTCGTTCATCCAGTGCGTGAGCGCGGGGCGCTCGATCTCGTCGTCGATGGCGGCCGCGGTCGCCGTCGTGGCGTCGATGCCGGTGACGCCGATACTGTCGAAGGCGTCGACGTTGTCCGGGTCGTTCACCCGCGAGTACACCGACTCGACGTCGAACTTGGTGATCGCGAGCTGGCACGCGAGGAGGTTGATATCGTCGTCGGCCGTCGTCGTGATGAACCGCTTCGCGTCATCGATGTCGACGGCGCGCAGCGTCTCCGTGTCGCTGCCGTCGCCCTCATAGACGGTGAACCC
The DNA here is from genome assembly GCF_041379815.1 of Halorubrum miltondacostae. Taxonomy (NCBI): domain Archaea; kingdom Methanobacteriati; phylum Methanobacteriota; class Halobacteria; order Halobacteriales; family Haloferacaceae; genus Halorubrum; species Halorubrum miltondacostae. The sequence continues at coordinate 78,228 of NZ_JBEDNY010000002.1, read as the reverse complement.
CTCCGCGCGCGCCCGCTCGGCGACGTCCGGGTCCGTCTCGACGACGACGACGTACTCGCCCCTGTTCTCCAGTCGCGTGGCGAGCGCCTGGCCGACCCGACCCCCGCCGATGATTATCGTGCGCATTGGTGACACTCCGAGGAACTCTCCGATCTGCCGCGCGAACCCCGCCTCGACGAGGACCGTCGCGAAGATGACCGCGAACACCGTGCCGACGAGCAGTTCGCCGGCGGCGACGCTGCCCGCGAGCTCCAGCTCGATGGCGAACAGCGTCGCCACGCTCGCCGGGATGATCCCCCGCGGGCCGACGCTCGCGATGAACAGCCGCTCCGGGCGGGTGAACCGCTCGACGCCGAGGGTCGCGAGGAGCGCGCCGAGCGGTCGCAGGACGAACATGATGACGAGCACGAGCGCGATCACGCCGACGCCGAGCCCGGCGATCGCCGCCACGTCGATCAGCGCGGCGAGCGAGATGAACACGAACGAGAGGACGATGAGCGTCGTGTTCTGGGCGAACCGCTCGATCTCCTCACGGTTGTCCAGATCGAGGTTCCCGAGGAGGATCCCGCTCGTCGCGGCCGCCGCGATACCGGCCTCCGCGGCGACGGCCTCTGCGGCGGCGAACGACCCGATCGCGGCCGCCAGCACGAGGAACTGCGACGCTTGGACGTCGCGCTCGGGGACGATGTCGCTGTCCAGCAGCAGGTAGATGATCGCCGTCGCGAGCAGCCCCGCGGCGACCCCGACGCCGAACCGCTGGAGGAACGAGAGCACGGTCGCGGGGACGCCGAGGTCGTCGAGCAGCAGCGTCTCGAAGATGACGACCGCGACGATCGCGGCCGTCACGTCGTTGACGATCCCCTCAGTCTCCAGCGCGGTGGCGACGTGGTCCCGCACCCGGACCACGTTGAGGATCGGCGTGATGACGGTCGGGCCCGTCGCCACGAGCAGCGCGCCGACGAGCAGCGCGATCTCCCACTCACCGCCGGTGAAGACGCGGACCGCCGCCGCCGTGCCGACGAACATCACGACCGCGCTGACGGTCACCAGCCGGAGCGAGACCGTCGACGCGCGGCGGATCCGGTCGAACCGGAGCGCGAACGCCCCCTCGAAGACGATGATCGCGACGCTGAGGCCGACGATGATCTCCAGTCCCTCGCCGAACGTCTCCAGCGTGACGAGTCCCAAGACTTCGGGCCCCAACACGACCCCGATCGCGAGGTAGAAGATGACGCTCGGCACGCGCAGCCGGTGAGCGAGGAGCTGGACCGCGAGTCCCGAGACGAGGATGACGGCGATCACCGGGAGTAGGCTACCTGACACGTCTACCAGAGATACGACCCCCGATGTCCTTAGTGTACTGGTGGATGCGCCGATACCGCCGGCTGCCGGGACGGCGAGCCCACGCCATTGGTTCGCACACTCAGGAAACTATTAACTTAGTTCCGTCACTGGATGAATGTACGTCCGGTCGGTCCCCACCGCCGGGTCGAATCCATGACCGTCCGCAACCCCATTCCGACGTTCGCCCCCCGCTGGAGCGCCCGGAAACGGGGCCGCGGGCCGGTCACCGCTCTCCTCGGTGCCGTCGCCGCGTGACCCCGGCGCGGAGACGGCCCGCTCGCGGCAGACGCGAGTGATAGTCTCCAACGGACCGCTCTTGACACCAGTTCGCCGTCTCCCGACCGCGCGGTGCGGTCGGCGGCGGCCGAGTCGACGCCGACCGCGAGGCGCACGCCTCGCACCACCACTCAAATCCGACGATGACAGCAGACCGATCCCCCTCCAGACGCACCGACCATCCCGACCCGTGCGCGGGTCCGCACCCGTCCGACCCCCTCCCGTCGCCCGGCGCGGCAATCGCCTTCGCGGCGTTGCCGGTGGCGACGGTCGCGGTCATATCGTTCCCGGTCGCGGCCGCGGTCGCGCTGGCGGCCCTCGCCGGCGCGGTCGTCGGCGCGGCGCTCCACCGCCGGTATCCGACCGCGGTCGGTCGGACGCTCCGGCTGCCGGACGGCGACGCGAGCGTCCGAGAGACCTGATCGAACCGCTGACGTTCGAACTCTCCACCACTCCGCTGACGCCCGAACCCTCCACCGCTCTCTGCCGCGCGGGCCCTCCGCCACTCCGCTGACGCCCGAACCCTCCGCCGCACCGTCGCGGAACTCGACATTTATTGCTCGCCGCCACCGACCGCGACGCGTGAGCGACCGCGACACCGCCGCCAGCGTCGAGCGCGTCGTCGCTGGTGCCGCGCTGTTCAACGAGCGACATCTCGTCGCGGCGCGGAGCGTCTGGGAAGCGACGCCGACGGCATCGAGCGAGGCTCGTGAGGAGGACGCCGATCGACTGTTCCGGGGACTGGCCGCGACCGCGACAGCGACGCAACGCGCGGTCGACGGCGACGGTCAGGAGGCCTCCGATCGCGCGGAGGACGCCGCCGCGGCGCTGGCAGCCGTGACCGACCCGCAGGGGGTCGCGGTGGCGCCCGTCAGAGAGTGGGCGGAGCGCCTCGCCGTGGCACCCGAAGCGGCGGAGTCGGCGACGCCGCCGCGGGTTCGCGTCGATGACGAGGCGCCGACGTTCGGCGATCTGTCTCTCGGCGCGGCCGACCTCGCGGCCCCGGCGCTCGCGGCGGCAGGCGAGCCGGGCGACGAGACGACGCTCGCGACCGCGGCCGAGTTCGCGTCTGCGGCGCGCGGGACGGGCCGGACCGAGTTCGCCGAACTGCTGTTCGCGTACCTGCGGACGCCGGACGCGCGACCGCAGGTGGCCGCGCGGCTGGGCGATCACGTCGAGCGCGAGGAACGGAAGCGGCGAGACGTCGACGGACTGTTCTAGCGGCGCCGGTCCGGAGGCGAGCGTCGGTCGCGCCGCGGCGCTCAGGTGTCGTCGCCCGGCGCGTCCGGATCCGCCGGGAAGTTCGGTTCGGCGGGCGGCGCGTCGCCGGCGCGGTCGGCGTCGAACCCGTCCGCCGCGTAGCGACCCCCGTTCGTCTCGGTGTCGCGGTCCGGCTTCGGCTCGCCCTCGAAGGTGTAATTGGCGGAGTTGTCGGCTGGGTCGTAGCCGAGCGCCTCGCAGGCGCGCTCGATCGAGTAGTACCGTCGGTCGTTGTTCGAGATGCCGTAGACGACTTCGTAGCCGTACGTCGCCCGGAGGCAGCGGTCGAACAGGTGCGCGCAGTCGCGGTGTGAGAGCCACATCGCCTGTCCGCGCTCGTACTCGCGGGGCGGGTGGTCCTTGGTGAGGTTCCCAATGCGGACGCAGACGACGCTCATCCCGAACTCGTCGTGATAGAAGCGTCCGAGCGACTCGCCCGCCGCCTTCGAGACGCCGTAGAGGTTGCCGGGACGGGGGAGTTCGCTCCCGTCGAGCCGGTACTCGTCCTCGGGCCGGTAGAGGTCGGGGGTGCGCTCGTCGGTCTCGTAGCCGCCGACGGCGTGGTTCGAGGAGGCGAACGCGAACTTCTCGACGCCGGCGTCGGCGGCGGCGCGCATCACGACCTGCGTCCCGTCGATGTTGTTCCGGAGGACCGAGTCCCACGGGGCCGTCTTCCGGGGGTCGCCGGCGAGGTGGATCACCGCGCCGACGTCGGCGACCGCCTCGCGGACGGCGCGCTCGTCGGTGATGTCGGCGACGTACCGGTCGGCGTCGGTGACCCCGTTCGGCACCTTCGCGGCCGGGAGGGGCTCGCGGTCGAGGAGCCGCCAGTCGTAGTCGTCGCCGATACCGCGGAGGATGGCCTGTCCCACCCGTCCGCCGGCGCCCGTTAGGAGGACCGGCTCGTCCATTCGACTCTACGTGGGCGGGAGAACGGCATATATGACACGGTTCGGCCGGTACGCCCGAATGCCGGCCGCGAGGCCGGTGTCACGAGGGGAAACGGGGGCGAGACGTCTGGAGAGAAGGCCTACAGCTTCTGCCGCGAGACCTTGACGCCGGTCGGAGTGACGATGATCTGGTCGTCGCCCTTCTGGACGATGTCGCCGTCGACCTCCTCGACGACCTGTCGGAGCTCGTCGTAGACGTGTTCTATCGTCCGGTCCGACGTGGAGTGGCGGGTGATGTCGGCGACGACGAAGTCGCCGTCGTACACCGCGTCTTTGATCGGAATGACGTCGCTCTGGTCGGCGATCTCGGCGAAGTGTACCTGCGTGCCGGTCTCCGCGTGCGCGTCAGCGAAGTCGTCCGTGTCGAGCTCGACGTAGTCGTCGACGGAGCGGCTCCCACCCCCGCCGAGGATCTTGCTCATGATGCCCATACACACCACACGACGAGGTCAGACATTAGTTCTTACGTCAGACGCACCGCTCAGTCGAGCCGATCCTGCCACTCCTGGACCCGCGAGAGCAGCTCCACCGGGGGCGTCTCCGCGACGTCGACGTCGCTCAGTTCCTCGATCACGGCGCGGGTCTCCGCGTCGAGCCGCGCCGCCGCGGCGTCGGACTCAGCCGCCGGGGTTGGCGACTCAGGCCCGGTCGCGCTGGGCGATTCCGACCCGGTCGCGGCGGTCCCGTTCCGAGAGGCCGAGTCCTCTTCCCGATCGGAGTTGGACGCGCCGTCCCCGGCGAACGACCCGGAGGAGAGGTCGAACACGACCTGTTGCGTGCCGTCGCCGTCGCCGGAACGCTCGCCGTCGCCGTTCTCGCCCCCTCGCGACCCGCCGCGCGCCTCGATCGCCTTCTCCTCGCGGAGCCGGTCGAGGACCTCGTCCGCGCGGGAGACGACGGGGTCGGGGACGCCCGCGAGGTCGGCGACGTGGACCCCGTACGAGCGGTTCGTCGGGCCGTCGCAGACGGTGCGGAGGAACGTCACCTCGCCGTCGCGCTCGTCGACGGCGACGTGGACGTTCTCGACGCGCGGGAGGTGGTCCGCGAGCGTCGTCAGCTCGTGGTAGTGAGTAGCGAAGAGCGTCCGCGCGCGGACCTCGTTGTGGAGGTACTCGGTCGCGGCCCACGCGATGGAGATACCGTCGTAGGTGGCGGTGCCGCGGCCGACCTCGTCTAAGATGACGAGCGAGTCCACGGTCGCCGAGTGGAGGATGTTCGACAGCTCCTGCATCTCCACCATGAACGTCGACCGGCCCTGGGCCAGCTCGTCGAGGGCGCCGACGCGCGTGTAGATGCCGTCGACGAGCCCAACCTCGGCGGCGCGCGCGGGGACGAACGAGCCCGCCTGCGCGAGCAGCTGGATCAGCGCGGCCTGCCGCATGTACGTCGACTTGCCGCTCATGTTCGGGCCGGTGACGATGAGGAAGCCGCGGTCGGCGTCGAGCCGCAGGTCGTTCGGGACGAAGTCGGTCGTCCCCTCGACGACGGGGTGGCGGCCGGCCTCAACGTCGAGCCGACGCTCGTCCGTCAGCGCCGGGCGCGTCCAGTCGCGCCGCGCGGCGTGGGTCGCGAGCGAGGCGAGCGCGTCGAGCTCGGCGACCGCCCGCCCGGCGTCCTGAAGCAGTTCGGCGCGCTCGGCGACGCGCTCGCGGAGCTCCTCGAACAGCTCGTACTCCAGCTCGCCGCGGGCCTCCTCCAAGCGGAGGACCGCCCGCTCCTTCTCGGCGAGCTCGTCGGTGACGAACCGCTTCGAGTTCTTCAGAGTCTTGATCTCGCGGTAGTGCTCCGGGACCTGGTCGGCGACCGACTTCCCGACCTGGATGTAGTAGCCGTCCGTCTTGTTGCGGTCGACGGTGACGTGGCTGAGCCCGTGCTTGCGCTTCTCGCGCTCCGCGAGGCCGTCGAGCCACGAGTTCACTTCCTCATGGCGCTCGATCAGGTCGTCGAGCTCGTCGTCGTAGCCGCGCTTCAGGAGGCCGCCGCCCGTCTTCGCCTTCGGGGGGTCCTCGGCGAGGGCGTCGGCGAGTTCCGCGCGGAGGGCGGCCGCCGCGTCGCGGTCGACCCGACCGAGCACGGCGGTCGCGGGCGAGTCAGCGAGGGGGGTGTCGTCGACGGCGTCCGCGAGGGCCGGCAGCAGCGCGAGCGTGTCGCGGATCGAGAGCAGTTCCCGGGCGCCCGCGCTCCCGCTCGTCGTGCGCGCCGCGAGGCGTTCGAGGTCGTAGGCGTCGCCGAGGACGTCGCGGAGCCGGTCGCGGGCGAGCGCCGCCGATGCCAGCGCCTCGACCGCGTCGAGCCGATGTTCGAGCGTCTCGCGGTCGCGTCGCGGCCGGGTGAGCCACTCGCGGAGCAGTCGCCCGCCGGCGGCCGTGACGGTGTGGTCCACCGTGTCGAACAGCGAGCCGTCCGCGTCGCCCCGCATCGTTTCCGTAATCTCGAGGTTGCGCTGCGTGGTCGCGTCGACGTCGACGCGGTCGGCCGCGCCGTACGCCGTCAGGCGGGTCATCGAGGCGAGCACGCCCGCCCCCGTCTCCTCGACGTACGAGAGGACCGCGCCCGCGGCGCGGACGGCGAGCGTCGAGTCGAGCCCGACGCTGTCGGTCGTCTCGCGGCCGAACTGCTCGCGCACCGCGTGTCTCGCGCGCCCGGCCGCGAACGCCTCCGCGTCGAAGGCGGTGACGCGCCCCGAGAGGTCCTCGCGGACCGCGCCGAGGAGGCCGTCGTCGTTGCGGACCCGTGGACCGGGCAGCACCTCGGCCGGGTCGAACCGGTAGAGCTCGGCGCGCAGGTCACCTCCGTCGTCGACCGTCGTGGCGAGGAACCGCCCCGTCGTCACGTCGGCGAACGCGAGTCCGTAGGGGCCGTCCCCGGAGTCCGTCCCGTCCTCCCGCACGACCGCGGCGAGGTAGCGCGCGTCGTCGTCGCTCGTCTCGAGGACGGTGCCCGGCGTGACGACGCGGACGATCTCGCGGGCGTGGTCGCCGCCCTCGGTCTCGTATTGGTCGGCGACCGCGACCCGATAGCCGCGCTCGACCAAGGCGTTCACGTACGGCGTCAGCTCCGAGAGGGGAACGCCCGCCATCGGGTACGACGAGCCGTGGGAGGACTTCTGCGAGATCGACAGGTCGAGCTCGTCGGCGACCAGCTCGGCGTCGTCCGCGAAGAACTCGTAGAAGTCGCCGCACTGCATCGCGAGGACGTCAGCGTCCGTCTCCGCCTTGAGATCGAGGAACTCCCCGACGATCCCCGTTGCCATATGTCCGTACTCCCGCCGTGCGCGGCTAAAACCCTGCGGGTGTCAGCGCGCTCGGACCGGCCAGGTCCACAGAAGAGAAGATCGTCACCCGAGCCGGTTCCGCTTCGTCGACGCCCGGTGGACGAGCCCGGCCGCGCCGAACGCGAACACGGAGAGCGCCGCGTACGCGTATCCGGAGGGGGCGGTGAGCGCCGTTCTCAACTGGTGGACCCGCCCGCCGGAGTTATCAGTCGAATCGACGTACGACAATCCGATAGATGGTCGCCCTCGACGCTTACGCGTTCGTCTTCGTGGCCGGCCTGATCACGGCGCTGGCGACCGGAATCGGCGCGCTGCCGTTCTTCTTCTTCGATTCGATCAGCGACCGCGGCAACGTAGCGCTGTGGGGCTTCGCCTCGGGGATCATGCTGTCGGCGTCGCTGTTCGGCCTCGTCCAGGAGGGGCTCGCGGAGGGTACGCCGAGGGAGATCGCCGTCGGGATGCTCGCGGGCGTCGTCCTCGTCGTCGTCGCGCACGAGGTCCTGACCGACGCCGAGATCGACCCGCGGGAGTACGAGGAGGCGGACTTCAAGAAGCTGATCTTGATCCTCGGCGTGCTGACGGTCCACAGCTTCCCCGAGGGGATCGCGGTCGGCGTCTCCTTCGCCGACCTCGGGCTGGCGGGGGGCACCGCGCTGTTCGGCTTCACCGTCCCGCTCCTGGCCGTGTTCATGACCGTCGCCATCTCGATCCACAACGTCCCCGAGGGGACGGCGATCTCGATCCCGCTGCGGGCGATGGGCGTCTCGAAGTGGAAGATGGTGTGGTGGTCGGTGTTCTCCAGCCTCCCGCAGCCGATCGGGGCCCTGATCGCGTTCGCGTTCGTGCGGTACGCCCGCGAGGTCCTCCCGTACGGCTTCGGCTTCGCGGCGGGCGCGATGATCTACCTCGTCCTCTCGGAGTTCATCCCCGAGGCGCTCGAGACGGGCGCCGGCCTCCCGCATGGCGGCAAGCGGGTCCTCGCCGGCGGCGTGGCGCTCGGCGTCGCGCTGATGATCCCGCTCGCGTACCTGTGAGATCCGGCGGCGCGGGCCGTCACTCCCCGCCGAACGCCGTGGGGTTGACCGCGCCGGGCCCCTCGCCCACGTCGTAGCCGCGCCGGACCGCCTCGGTCATCTCCTCGACCGCGCCGGCGACCGCGTCGCGGAGCGGCTCCCCGCGGGCCAACCGCGCCGCGATCGCGCTCGACAGCGCGCAGCCGGAGCCGTGCGTCGCGTCGGTGTCGATCCGCGGCGTCTCGAAGCGGTCGACGGTCGGGTCCGTCTGGTCACCGTCCGAGTCACCGGCGCGGACGAGGGTGTCGACGACGCTCCCGTCACCTGGCTCGCCGTTGAGGTGGCCGCCCTTCACCAGCGCCGCGTCCGCGCCGAGCGCGACGATCTCGCGGCCCGCCCGCTCGGCGTCGACCGGGGTCTCGACCGGCTCGTCCGTCAGCACCGCGGCCTCGTCGGCGTTCGGCGTGACGAGCGTCGCGGCCGCGATCAGTTCCTCGTAGGCGTCCTCGGCGGCGGGCGAGAGCAGTCGGTCGCCGGTCGCCGCGACCATCACGGGGTCGACGACGAGCGGGGCGTCCGCCTCCGCTGCCAGTTCCGTCACGCGCTCGACGATCTTGGCGGTCGCCAGCATCCCCGTCTTGACCGCTGCGACGTCGAAGTCGTCGGCGACCGCCGCGTACTGGCTCCCGACGTGGTCGGCAGGGAGAGGGTTGACGTCCGCGACGCCGCGGGTGTTCTGGGCGGTCGTCGCCGTCACGACCGCGGTGCCGAAGACGCCGTGCGCGGTCATCGCGGTCAGGTCAGCTTGGATCCCCGCCCCGCCGCCGCTGTCGCTGCCGGCGATCGTCAGCGCGACCGGCGGGTCGACCGGGTCGTACTCTGTCATACCGCGTGGTACTACCTAGTGATATTAATTAGTAGTGTTCTCCCTACTCGGTCGGGATCCCGGTACCCTCGGAGGGCAAATGGTCGGTGCCTCGCCGCGGATGGCGAACCGACTCAGGTCCCCTCGACGAGCCGTTCGAGATGCTCGGGCGGGACGGCGCCGCGCGCCGCGTACCCGTCGTAGGCGAACGTCGGCACGCCGGTTATCCCCTCCCGCTGCGCCTCCGTGAACCGCTCCCTGACCGTCTCCCGTAGTGTCTCGTCGTCGAGCGCCGACCGGACCTCGTCGGCCTCGGCGCCCGCGTCGGCGGCGAGCTCGGCCAGCAGGTCGGCGTCGCCGATGTCCTCGCCGTCCTCCCAGAGCGCGGCGAAGACCGCCTCGTCGAAGGCGAGCCACGTCTCGTAGTCGTGGTGTTCGCGGAGGTAGTACGAGACGATCTGGGCGGGCAGCGAGTCGACGTCCGCGGCGATGTCGAGGTCCATCTCCACGCCGTAGTCGTCGGCGAGCCGGCGGACGTTCTGTTTCGCCTGCTCGAAGTACTCGTCGTCTTTCCCGTCGTCGACGGAGTGATCGATCGTCCCGTCCGGGCGCCGCTTCTGGCTCCGCAGGTCGAACGGGTGCCAGTCGATCGCGAGCTCCTCGTCGCGGCTCGCCTGATACTGTGAGAGTGACTCTCGGCCCAGGTAACAGAAGGGGCAGACGTAGTCCGAGTACACCGTGATGGTCTGGCGGTCGGCGCTCATACGTCCGCGTAGCGCCCGGCGATACAAAACGGTGTTTTCAGCGGCGGTCGAGGAGCGTCGCTCAGTCGCCCGCGTTCGGCTCCGACGGCGGCGGCTCGTCGCCCGGGTCCTCGTGCGAGACCCCGGGGTCGCTCCGCGGGTCCACGGTCCGGTACGCGAGGGCGACGGAGCCGAACGCGAGCGCGAACCCGGCGACGACGTCGGTGAGCCAGTGGATGCCGAGGTACATCGTCGCGACGACGACCGACAGCGAGAGCCACACCGCGACCGGCGTCCACCGGGGGTACTCGTCGCGGGTCAGCACGGCGAACGTCCCGACGGTGACCGCGAGCGAGGTGTGGAGCGAGGGGAAGACGTTCGTGTTCACGTTCACCTCGCTCGCGAGTAACGTCACGTTGGGATGATTGGTGAACAGCAGCGGCGTCACCATGTCGGGCATCACGTTCCGGGGGCCGTGGGCGAACACCGCCGTGTACAGCGCGAGCCCGATCCCGTAGTTGAGCGCGTACGCGACGAGGACGCGCCTGAGCGTCGTTGTCCGGGGGAGCGCGAGGTACACGACCACGGGGAACGCGAGGAGGAACGCGTAGCCGTACACGTACACCCACGAGAAGTACGCGGTCAGCGCGGGCGTCGCGAACGTCGCCTGGATCCAGGCGACGAACCCGCCCTCCAGCGTGTAGATGAGCGCGGTCGCCTGGAGCCCAAACAGCTCCGAGACCACCTGTAACGAACCGCGGCCGACGGCGCTGACGAGCAGCACCGCACAGAGCACCGCGACGGCGCGACGGGCGTCCCAGATCCGCTCGCGCACCCCGCCCCACGCCTCGCGGAGCCGCGCAGGGCCGATCACCGCGACGCTCGCGACCGCCAGCAGCGCCCCCACCCGCGCGAGCACCGCGGTGAGGACGGACAGCAACGGCGTCATCGTCCCCGCGAGAGCAGGCGTCCCTCGTCGTCGAAGCGGTACCCGACGTCGCGCAGCGCCGCCCGGGCGGCCGCGACGTCCAGCGACCCGTCGTCGTCGAAGAACGGGTGGATCGGGTCGCGCCCGTCGGTCCACGCGACCGACTCCGGGACCGCGGTCGGCGACGCCGCGAGCGGCGAGGTCGCCGCCTGCGCGTAGCCGTCGAAGGCGTCGTCAACGATCGCGGCTTTGTCGATCAGCCGCGCGATCACCGCCCGGAACCGGGGGTTCGACAGCGGGCTCTGCCGCACGTTGTAGCCGACGTGGTAGAACGCCGCCGACCGGCCGCTCACGAGCCGGGCGTCAGTAGAGCGGCCGATTCGCGGGACGGACTCGGGCCCGAGGTTTGAGACGGTCGCGTCCGCGAGCCCCTCGGCGACCGCCTCCACGGCCGGGATGTCCGACGGTAGCACCTCGATGCGGAGTCGATCGAACGCTGGCTTCCCGTGGTATCGGGGCGGGATCCCCACTCGTGGGTCGGTGGAGTCGTCGGTCGCATCCGGGTCCTCGGGCGCCGGCCGGACGAGGAAATGGTCGGGATTGCGCTCGAAGGTAACCGACTCCCCCGCGGTCGCCTCCACGAAGCGGAGCGGACCGCTCCCGACGGGGTCGGGGTTGTTCGAGACGATCGCCTCCGTCGTCTCGAAGTCGAATTCGAAGCCGGCGATCGTCGCCGCGCGGGCCCGCTCCGCCCAGACGTGTTCCGGGAGGATCGGCACCCGGAGCGCCCTGGCGGCGACCGTCTCGTTCACCTCGGGCACGGTGAGCCGGACCGTCGCGTCGTCGCGGACGCGCGCGCCATCAACGAGGGAACTGCGGCCCCGGAATCGCGGGGTCGGCACCGGGGTCTCAACGTTTCCGAGCGAGGTGTCGCGGAGGAACTCGTAGGTAAACGCGACGTCGCTCGCCGTCACGGGCTCGCCGTCGTGCCACCAGGCGTCCCGGAGCGTGACCTCGAGCGTGGTGTCGTCGACCTGCTCCCAGCCGGCCGCCAGCCAGGGGAAGACCGCGTCGCCGTCGGCGCGGGCGAGCGAGTCGTACAGCAGTCCGGTGAACGTCCCGTACTTCCGGTACTCGGCGGCGATCGGGTTCCAGTTCTCCGTGATCCGGTCGTCAGTGGTCACGAGCCGGAGGGCGTCGCCGGCCGCCTCGTCAGTGACCGTCTCGTTGCCGCCCGTCGACGTATTCGTCGCAGAGCCGTCGTCTCCCGAGCCGTCGACGGCGACGGGGTCGAGTTCGAGGAGGCCGGTGACGGAGAGCGGCTGTCGGTCTTCCGTCCAGCCGTCGAACCGGTTCTCCTGGACGGCGGTGAGCGCGTCGGGGAACGCGATCACCGAGAACGGCTGGAGTTCGCACACCGTCTCCTGGAGGGCGGCGACGGCGTCGTTGCGGTCGCGGCCGTCGGTCCGGCGCTGCCGTTCGAGCAGGTCGTCGACGGCCATCTCCGTGAGGCCGAAGGGGTTCTGCCACCCGGACTCCGCGACGAATCGCGAGTGCGTCAGCCCGTACAGCGCGTCGGGGTCGAACGGCTCCGTCTCGACGAACTGCCCGACGTAGAGGTCGAAGTTCTGGTTGATGAGCACCTTCCGCCAGAGGTCGGTCTGCCCGACCGTGTTGAGCCGGACGTCGATGCCGACCGCGGTGAGGTGCTCCTCGAGCTGCCTGGCGATCCGGATCCCGTTGGGGTCGGCGTCCGCCGGCGTGGCGTTGATCTCGAGGGTCAGCTGCTCTGGTGGGTCCCGACCGGCGATGTTCTCCGTGCGACCGAGACAGCCGGCGCTGGCGGCCGCGAGGCCGAGACCCGCGAGCGCCGCTCGTCGACTGATCGGTCGCGTCATTCGTCTTCCCCTGTTTTCCGTCACTCGGTATATCTCTTCTGTGCCATCGTCGCGCCGAGCGGCCGGGAGCCGCCTCAGACGACGTTCGCCAGCGGGAGCGCCAACCCGACGGCCCACGCCGCAAGGCCGACGGCGGTGACCGGCCGGTCCGTGACCGCGCGCCCGATAGCGACGACGCCGAGCGCGGCGAGGAGCGCCGCCCGGTGGAGGATGAGGTCGGGCGGGACGGCCACCCCGAGCGCGGCGAAATCGGCGAGGAATCCGGCGCCGAGCCCGACGACGACGGCGACCGCCGCGGCCGCCGGGTCCGCCCGCGGCGCGCGCCAGACGACCAGCGCGGGGAGGCCGGCCGCGAGGACGAGGTACAGCGGGCTCGCGATCGCCTTCGGCGACAGCCCCGGCAGCGCCGCCTCCAGCGTCACGCCGGCGACGCGGACGCCGAGGAGGACGGCGCCGAGCGCGACCCCCAGCGTCGCGGCCGCGGCGTGTCGGCTCGCGTCGGTCCGGAGCCGCCGGGCGAGGTCGAGGGCCGCCTCGCGGGTGCGCCGGCCGAGCAGCGTCCCGGCGAGCGCCGCGGCCGCCGCCAGCTCGATCACGGAGAGCCAGCCGTCGCTGCGGCCGCCGTCAATGCCGCGGTACTCGCGTCGCACCTCCGTCGCGCGGTCCGACTCGGTGAACTCGTCCTCCAGCCGCGTCGCGGGCGCGTCGATGTCGGGGACGGTGTGGCGGAGCCGGAACCAGTCGTAGTACTCCTCGTGGGCCTGTATCGCGGTGTATTCGCCGTCGGGGGCCTCGTACGCGCGGAGGTGGTCGCGGACGCCGAGGTACCGGCCGTCGTGGAGCTCGAACGTCTCGTCGAGCCACCGGCCCCCGGTCGGGCCCTCGACGTACGAGTAGCGGAGCGAGCTGTGCGCGTCCCGCCAGTCGCGGGCGACGAACTCGCGGACCTGGTCGCCGTCGTCGACCGTCGCCGCCGCCTCGTCGGGGGGCGTCCCCTCCCAGTCGCCGGCCGTGTCGCCCTCGATGGCGGCCCGCGTCGCGTTCGCGTCGGCGTGGACCACGAGGTTGATCGCCAGCGTCCGCCCCTCGACGCTCCGGCTCCGGCTCGTGTGCGGCCAGAGCCGGTAGTCGCTGTTGACCGCGATCAGGCTGTCGCCCGCGACGTTGCCGGCCGCGGGCTCCGCGGCCGGTCCGGCGAAGACCCCGGAGAGCGCGAGCCCGGCGACGACGACGGCGAGGAGCGCGGCGACGGCCGCCGTCCGGTTCATGCGCCGCACCTGTGGCTCGGGAAACAAACGTGTTCGGGAGAGATCGCCGCCCGACCGCGATCGCGGGTCGCCGCGACGCTCACCACGTCTCGACGACGCCGTCGCGGACGTCCTCGGCACACCCCTCGCAGTCGGGGTGGCCGGACGCGAAACAGGCAGGCCGCCCCTCGTCGTCGACCGGCACGGTCCGGCGCTCCGCGTGGCGGCGGCAGACGATGCGCGCCGCGCCGGACTCGTCGGTTGGGAGGTCGAACCGCGCCGCGGCCGCCGCGTCGCCCTCGGGGTCGTCGCGCCCCTCGGCGTAGGCGCGCCTGGCCTCCTCGAACTGTTTGCCCGCCTTGCGGAGCTGTTGGCGGATCACGCGTTCGAGCCGGTCGTCCATACGGGCAGTTTCGGCGCGGCGAATATAGGTCCGTTGGCGGCGCGGGACGCCGCCGCGACGACGCGACCGAGGGACCGCCGCCCCGGGAAAGCTTGATGAGACGGCCGAGCGATCGCCCGAGTATGTCCGACGACTGCGTCTTCTGTTCGATCGTCGCCGGCGACATCCCGGCGCGCACCGTCTACGAGACCGATTCCGTGCTGGCGTTTCTGGACGCGAACCCCCTCGCCCGCGGGCACACCGTCGTGATTCCGAAGCCGCACGCGCAACACGTCGGCGACCTCGACGCCGACCTCGCGGGCGACCTGTTCGGCGCGGTCGCGTCGCTCACGCCGCAGATCGAGGCCGCCGTCGACGCCGACGGGGCCAACGTCGGCGTCAACGACGGCGAGGCGGCGGGCCAGGAGATCCCGCACGTCCACGTTCACGTCGTCCCGCGGTTCGAGGGCGACGGGGGCGCGCCGATCCACGCGGTGGCGGGCGAGCGGCCGGTCTTCTCCGAGGACGAGCTCGACATCGTCGCCGACGAGGTCGGGTCGGCGATAGACGGGTAGCGCGGTCGGCCGCCGCGCGGTCGCCCGGTTTCGCGATTTTTAAGAACGGCCTCCGGCGAGGCCGGGACATGCAGGCGACGACGCTCGCGCTGGTCGGGGCGACCGGCGGCGCGGGGACGACGCGGACCGCCGTCGAGCTGGCGGCGATGGGCGCGCGCGACGGCGACGACGTGGCGGTCGTCGACGCCGCGTTCACGACGCAGGGGCTCTCCGAGTACGTGACCGGACGCATCGACCCCGATCTCACCGCGCTGCTCACCGACGATCCGGACGCCGAGCTGTCGGCGGCGGCGTACCCGGTCGTCGGGGGCGGCGGGGACGGCGGCCGAGCGGCAAACGACGAGGACGACGCGCCGGACCTCCCCGGCCGGGTCGACGCGGTGCCGGCGCGAGCGCCGTTCGAGCGCGTCGCCCGGGCGAAGACGGCGGAGGCGGCCCGGAAGCTGGAGCGCCGGATCGACGAGGCGGCGACGACGTACGACGCGGTGGTCGTCGACGCCGCGCCGGTCGGGTCGAACGAGGCGGTCGCGGCCGCGACGACCGCCGACCGCGCGGTCGCGGTCAGGCCGGCGACGGTCCACGGGCGCGACGCGGCCCAGCGGCTCCGCGGGCGGATCGCCGACGTCGGCGGGAGTCTCGACGCGACGCTCGCGGTCGAGCGGCCGGGAAGCGATGACGACGACGGCGAGGAGGGCGACGGCGTCGTCCGCGTGCCGGCGACCGACACCGAGGTGGCGGCCGCGCCGACCGTGGCTGTGGGAGATGACGCGTACACGCGGGCGGTCGCGACCGCGTATGAGGCGGCGTTCGACGCGACGCTCGACGTGGAGTTTCCGGAACCGGGGCTCGTCGAGCGGTTCGCGCCCTGAAGCGGAGCGGAAGGAAGCGAAGGGCGCTCAGCGGAGGCCGTCGGTGGAGCCGAGCGCGTCGCCGAGGGGGTCGTCGGCGCCGAGGCCGTCGCCCAGCGGCGCGGAGCCGGCGACCTGCGCGTCGACCGCCTCCGCCACGGGCCCGACCGGGTCGTGGGTCTCGACGTACGTCGCCAGCGCGAAGTCCGCCTCGTCGCCGCCGGTGAGCGTGACCGCCTCGCTGCGGGCGGTCCGGCCGGCGAGCCAATCGCGGACGACGTCGCGGGCGGTGGGCGAGAGCGGACAGACGCCGGCGACGCCGCACCGGTGGAGCGTCTTCGCGGCCGTCATCGGGGAGACGCCGGCCTCGCTCGCCGCGTCGCCGACGCTCCGTCCGGCGGTGTAAGCGTCGACGAGCGTGGCGGTGGCTTCGGGCGTACACGGGAGCGACTCGGCGTGGTCCGACAGGCGGTCGACGAGCGGCGTCTCCGTGTCGTCGGCGAGGGCGACACCGCGGTCGCGCTGGTGGGCGGTCACCTCGACCCCCGCCGCGATCTCCGACAGCGTCATGCGAATCGCTGTCTCGCACTGCACGTTAAAACCACCGTACTGCGTCGCGATCGGTCCCTCGATCACCGACCGATTATCGGTCGGTTCGACCGCGGCGATCCGGCCGATCGACCGCCGATTCGCCCGGGTTTAAGTAAGGGATCGGGCCGGAGTTCGACGTGTGATGAGTGACGCACGCTCGACCCGCGTTCGTTCGCCCCGGACCGAAACCGACGACGCCGCGACGACCGATCGCCCCGCGGCCGCCGACGAAGGCCGGGCGAGCGAGACGGCCGCGACGACCGAGGAGACCGGCGACCGCGAGACGTGCCCGGAGTGCGGCGGTCGCACGCGCGTCGACGGCGCGGAGCGCGTCTGCGCCGACTGCGGGCTGGTCGTCGAGGCCGACCGGATCGACCACGGCCCCGAGTGGCGCTCGTTCGACGACGACGACGCGGACCCGAAGCGGACCGGCGCGCCGCTGACGCGGTCGCGCCACGACCGCGGCCTCTCGACGGAGATCGGCCGGTCGACGAAGGTGAAGGGCCGCAAGCGCCGCCGGCTCGCGCGGATGCGGACCCAGCACAACCGTGCGCAGATCTCGACGAAGCGCGACCGCAACAAGGTGTACGCGTACACCGAGATCCGGCGGCTCACAGGGGTCTTGGAGCTCCCCGACAGCGTCCGCGACGCCGCCTGCGCGCTGTTCGATTCCGCGCAGGAGGAGAGCCTGCTCCGCGGGCGCTCGCTGGAGGGGTTCGCGGCCGCCTGCGTCTACGTCGCCTGCCGCACCGCCGACGTGGCGCGCACGGTCGGCGAGGTGTGCGCCGAGGCGAAGGCGACCGAGGACGAGCACCAGGCCGCCTTCGACGCGATGAACCGCGAGCTCGGCCTCCCCATCGCGCCGAGCGGTCCCGCGGAGTACCTCCCGCGGTTCGCCAGCGACCTCGGCTGCGATACCGCCGTCGAGCGCCGGGCCGGCGAGCTGGCCGAACGCGCCGTCGAGGAGGGGATCGCCAACGGCCGCAACCCGGTCGGGGTCGCGGCCGCCTGCCTCTACACCGCGGCCCGCGAGCTCGACGCGGAGTGTACCCAACGAGAGGCCGCGGACGTGGCCGGCGTGACGCCGGTGACTGTCCGGCGGACGTACGTCGACCTGACGGCGGAGTAAGTCGAAAGGGCACCGACGGGGCTCCGTCGGCCGTGACGGGCCACCGGACGGCCGCGGCGGCGTCAGCGGGGGCCGGTCGCCACGGGAGGGAGCGGTGGCGGCCGGCGGCTGATAGCGGACAGGCGGCGTGGAGGGCAGGGAGGGCACCCCGGCCGCCCGGCGGGCGTCACGCATTCGGATCGAAGGCCGGAGGGCAATTCTACGTTAGCCGTCGATAGTACGGACAAACCGTACAATGCGGGCGGATCGGACGCATCGGGTCGCGCGTGCCGACCGGTCACCGCTCGGGGGCGGATACAGGGTCCCGCTACCCGTCGACCTTGTGCTCGAACGCGAAGAAGACGCGGCGGCCGGTCTCGGTGAGCCGCACGGTGTCGGAACGCCCGACGTCCTCCAGTTCGACGTACCCCCGCTCGCGCAGCGGCGAGAGCACGTGCGTCTCCAGGGCTCGGTACTTCGCGGTCCGGCTCTCGCCGGCCTCGCGAAGGAACGTGAGGCCGCGCTCGCGCGCCCACTCGATGAGGTTCCACTTGTCCGTGGTCCGGTTCTCGTCGGCGCGGTCGAGGAGCCGGCCGAGGACGGCGACCTGGTCGGTCGTCGGCGCGTCCATCGGGTAGATGGGGAGGTCGACGGTGCGCTCGACGCCCTCGGTGAGCGGCTCGCTGCGGCGGTCGTGGCGGTGGCGCTCGGGCTCGACGCTGTAGGGGCGCGCGCCAACGATCATACAGGCCAACGCGACGCCGACCGCGGCGATCCGCGGCCCGGTCGAGACGTTGCCGAAGAGCCGGTCACCGTCCGCCGCGGCGGCGCGGTGGCGGGCGGCGACCGTCGTCGTCACGCCAAGCACGTCGTACACGTCCGCGTGCGCGACCGGGATCGGCCGGACCTCCGCGAACTCGGCGACCGTCGTCCACGCGTCCCGCTGGTAGTCGGTGAGCCCGTCGGGATCGATGCGGGTGTCTGTCGGGTCGGCGGCGGCGGCCGCGTCGAAGTCCACGTCGCCGCGGGCCCCGTCGCGGTCGGGGGCGTCGACGAGGAGGTAGGCGACGTCGGTACCGTGGCGGCGGAGGGGTTCGACGATCCGGTCGCGCTCGTAGCCGAGCGGGACCACGTGGACGCGGCGTTCGGCGACGCTGGGGACCGAGGTGTCCATACCGCCGTTCCTCGCGGCGGTCTGTTAAATAGTCCGCCGGAGCGCTCGGTACCGATCACGTGCCGTGAGGCCACGTACCACGAAAACCGTTAAGCCCGGCTGTCGCTTACGTTCGCCTATGAGCGCTGACCGGTCCGCCCTCAGGCGGGCCATCGAGCGCGGCGAGCGGGACGGCGGCGCGATCGAGTTCAAGGAGCGGCTGACGCGCGAGGTCCACCTCGCCGACGGGCGCATGGAGTCGCTCGTGGCCCAGCTCCGCCACCGCGTCCTCTCCGGCGACGGCGAGGCCACCTACGTCCTCGGCGTGACCGACGACGGGGGACTGGCGGGCGTCTCCCCCGACGCCTTCTCCGAGACGATGGACGTACTCTCGCTTTTGGCCGACGAGGCCGACGCCCACATCGCCGACGTGGAGACGTGGAGCGCCGGCTCCGGCGGCGACGGCGACGAGGCGGGGCTCGTGGGGCTCGCCACGCTCCGCGACGGCGGCGTGTTCGAGGCCGACGAGGACCACCTCGTGGTCGGCACGGCGGGCCACGTCGACCACGGCAAGTCGACGCTCGTCGGGACGCTCGTCACGGGGCGCGCCGACGACGGTCAGGGCGGCACGCGCGGCTTCCTCGACGTCCAGCCCCACGAGGTCGAGCGCGGCCTCTCGGCCGACCTCTCGTACGCGGTGTACGGCTTCGCCGACGGCGCGGACGAGCCGGTGAGGATGGACAACCCGCACCGCAAGTCCGACCGCGCGGGGGTCGTCGAGGCCGCCGACCGGCTCGTCTCCTTCGTCGACACCGTCGGCCACGAGCCGTGGCTGCGGACGACGATCCGCGGGATCGTCGGTCAAAAGCTGGACTACGGGCTCCTCGTCGTCGCCGCCGACGACGGCCCGACGAAGACCACCCGCGAGCACCTCGGCATCCTCCTCGCGACCGAACTCCCGACGATCGTCGCGGTCACGAAGGCGGACGCCGTGAGCGACGACCGGCTCGCCGCGGTCGAGCGAGAGGTCGAGTCGATGCTTCGAGACGCCGGCCAGACCCCGCTGTTGGTCGACCGGCACGGCGTCGATACAGCGGTCGCGGAGGTCGGCGACGGCGTCGTCCCCCTGCTCCGGACCAGCGCGGTGACGAAGGACGGAATCGAGACGCTCGACCGCTTGTTCGAGCGCCTCCCGAAGCGCGCGACGCCCGACCGCGAGGCGTTCCGGATGTACGTCGACCGCAGCTACAAGGTGACCGGCGTGGGCGCGGTCGCGTCCGGCACGGTGAACTCGGGAACCGTCGAGACGGGCGACGAGCTCCTGCTCGGGCCCATGCCCGACGGCTCGTTCCGCGAGGTGGAGGTGCGGTCGATCGAGATGCACTACCACCGGGTCGATAAGGCGACCGCCGGGCGGATCGTCGGCATCGCGCTGAAGGGCGTCGACGAGGCGGAGATCGAACGCGGAATGGCGCTGGTGCCGAGAGACAGCGAGCCCCGGCCGGTCCGGGAGTTCGAAGCCGAGGTGATGGTGCTCAACCACCCGACCCGGATCCAGGAGGGGTACGAGCCGGTGGTCCACTTGGAGACGCTCTCCGAGGCGGCCGCGTTCTTCCCGGACGAGGGGCGGCTGCTCCCGGGCGACACGGGGAACGCGCGCGTCCGGTTCAAGTTCCGGCCGTACCTGATCGAGTCGGGACAGCGGTTCGTCTTCCGGGAGGGGTCGAGCAAGGGCGTCGGGACGGTGACGGACATCGGGGGGACGGACGGCGGGCCGTCGGCCGCCGACCGCTGATCCGGAGGTTCGACCGTCGCCGAACGCTGATCCGAGTTTCGACCGACATCTACCGACAGATTCCGTTGTTTTCGCTGATCCGAGCGGTGAGCGTGCGAATTTGTCTCGACAAAAGGACAACCGGCCGAACAGAGTGACCGTACGAACACGCCGACCCCAAGCCTTATTAGATGAAAACAAGAGTTGCCTGTATGCGACGAGAAAGCACACAGCGCGTTTCGCGACGAAAAGTCCTCGCCGGCACCGCGGCCGGCACCTCGCTCTTCCTCGCCGGGTGTTCCGGCGGCGGAGACGGGTCCGACGGCGGCGACGGGAGCGACGGCGGCGACGGGAGCGACGGCGGCGACGGGAGCGACCTGCCGAACCAGGAGCTGTTCTTCGCGCAGGTGAAGGGCCCGCTCGACATGGACCCCATCATCATCAACGACGTCCCGTCCGCGCAGATCGCGGGCCGGATCTTCGACGGGATCTACGAGTACGACGAGGGCGTCGGACTCGTGCCGGGGGTCGCCTCCGACATGCCGACGGTCGAGCGCGAGGGGACCCGGTTCATCGTGCCGGTCCGCGACGACGCCATGTTCCAGAACGGCGACCCGGTGACGGCGGAGGACGTGATGCACACGGTCCTCGCGCCCGCCGAGGAGGAGACGGAGAACGCCTCCGAGGTCAACATGGTCGACACGGCGGAAGTGATCGACGAGACGACCGTCCAGTTCGACCTGGCGTACCCCTACGGGGCGTTCGAGACCGCACTGGTCCGGAGCGTCGTCAACAAGGAGGTCCGGACGAGCGACCGCGAGGCGTACAACACCGACCCGGTCGGCTCGGGGCCGTTCCAACTCGCCGAGTGGGAGCCCGAGAGCTCCGCCACACTCGAGCGCTGGGACGACTACTGGGGCGACTCGGACGGGCTGCCGAACCTCGCGACCGTCGAGTTTGACCCGATCGAAGAGCAGACCACGCGGGTGACGGAGCTCGAGACGGGCAACGTCGACATCATCGAGACGATCCCGCCGCAGCTGTACGAGACGGTCCGGAACAATGAGAACGCCACGATCAGCGAGACGCCCGGCATCGGCTACTACTACCTCGCGTTCAACTGCGGCGAGGGGCCGACGTCCGACCCGCTCGTTCGCGAGGCGGTCGACTACTGCGTCTCGATGGACCAGGCGGTCTCGAACTTCGTCGAGCCGGCCGGCGTGCGACAGGTGAGTCCGTACCCGCGGACGATGGCCGAGGAGTGGGAGTTCCCGCTCGACGAGTGGGGCGACATCTCCCACGATCAGGACCTCGAGCAGGCGCAGGCGCTGTTCGAGGAGGCCGGCGTGGACATGGACTACAACTGGCGCATCATCGTCCCGCCGGACGACAAGCGCGAACAGATCGGCATCTCGATCGGCGACGGGCTCCAGAACGCCGGGTTCAACAACGTTCAGGTCCAGCGGCTGGACTGGGGCACGTTCCTCGACGCGTACATCACCGGCGACTCTGAGCAGTACAACATGTACACGCTCGGTTGGTCCGGCTCGCCCGACCCGGACGCGTTCGCGTACCAGCTGCTGAGCCAGGAAGTTGAGGGGACGACCAACGGGACGTTCCACGGGTACGACGAGGCCTCGGAGATGCTGACTCAGGCCCGCGAGAGCGCCGACTACGAGGAGCGGCGCCAGCTCTACATCGACGCGACGACGGAGCTGCTCGAGGAGCGCGTCCACCTCCCGGCGTACAACCTCAAGAACTCCTACGGCATCCACAACAGCGTGTCGGACTTCAGCTCCCACGCCATCTCCAGCGAGATCCAGCTCTTCACGGGGCACAACAACGTCGCGGTCGAGTAACGGTTCGGTCAGGTAGCGGTCCGGTCGAGCGGTGGTTCGGTCCCGAACCGCCTCGTCCGCACCAATTCGAAACCGGAACGCGGTGAGTCTGCCTCCGGTTCGAACGCTTCGAGGAACAGCGGCGCAGCGAAAGCGGCAAAAATCGGGCAGACTAAATAACCGTCCAAGAACATCGACGATAGCAACGACACAGATGGGGCTCTTACGGTACACACTTTGGCGGCTCGCACAGGCGATCCCGGTACTGATCGGTATCATCACGATCACGTTCTTCCTCGCGAACCAGATCCCGGGGGACCCGGTCGAGATCATGCTGGGGCCCACCCCGGCACAGGAACAGGTCGAGGCGATCCGGGCGCGGTACGGGCTGGACCGCCCGGCGTACCAGCGGTTCCTGACCTACCTCGGCGGGGTGGCGACCGGGGACCTCGGGCGGAGCATCTACTACGACCGGCCGGTCCTCGAGATGATCATGCTCCGGCTCCCGGTGACGCTGTACCTCACCGTGTCGGCGTTCGTCTTCGCGATCGTGACCGCGATACCGCTCGGCGTCATCTCGGCGAAGCGGCGCAACAAGCCCGCCGACCACGTCTCGCGGATCGTCTCGCTCATCGGCGTGTCGACGCCGTCGTTCTGGATCGGCCTCATGCTCATCATCGTCTTCGCGTTCTACTTAGGGTGGTTCCCAGCGCGGGGACTCCCGGTGCCGTGGGCGTCGCCGGCCGACGTCAGGGGAGCCGAGACGCAGCTCCAGGTCCTCCGGACGTCGCTGTACCACCTCGTGATGCCGATGGTGGCGCTCGGAACGCTCCAGATGGCGCAGATCACGCGGATCGAACGGTCGTCGATGGTGGAGTCGCTCCAGGGCGAGTACGTCAAGCTCGCCCGCGCCTACGGCGTTTCCGAGTCGAAGATCGTCCGCAAGCACGCCTTCCAGGTCGCACAGCTGCCCGTGATCACGATCGTCGGCCTCGGTCTCTCGACGGCGCTCGGCGGTGCGGTCCTCACCGAGACCGTCTTCGAGATCCAGGGGATGGGCCGGCTGATCATCACGGCGATCAACAATCAAGACTACGAGCTCATCATGGGGACGACGTTCATGTTCGGCGTCGCGTTCGTCGTCGGCGTCATCATCACCGACATCGCGTACGCCTACATCGACCCCCGCGTCGCCTACGGTGACGAGACATAATGGCTACCGAAACAGACTCAGCGACCGACGGCTCGGCGGAGGGAACGGGTGCCGGGGAGATCGAGGCCCGCGTCGGCCTCCGGTACACCCTGCGGCAGGTGAAACGCGACACGACGGCCCGGATCGGGATCTACACCGTCGGGTTCATCACGCTCGTGGCGGTGCTCGGCTCGCTCGACTACTACATCCTCGATTACGGCGTCGCGGAGGCGATCTGGTACAGCCCGGTCCAGGACCCCGAACAGGTCGAGCGGCTCCTCCCGCCGGTCGGGATGGAAAACCAGTATGGGCAGGGCACGCTCCAACATCCGATGGGGACCGACCACCGGGGCCGCGACATCCTCGGTCGGCTGTTCTACGGCACGCGGATCGCCATCACCGTCGGGTTCATGGCCACGGCGATCGGCCTCGTCGGCGGCACGCTGATCGGCGCGGTGTCGGGCTACTACGGCGGCTGGATCGACGACGTCCTCCAGCGCGTCACCGAGACCATCTACGCGATCCCGTTCCTCGTGTTGGTCATCGCGTTCATGACCGCGTTCGGGCGGGACCTCAGCTTCGCGATGATCGGCGTGGGGATCACGTCGGTGCCGGTGTTCAACCGCCTGATCCGCTCCCGCGTCGTCTCCGTCCGCGAAGAGGACTACATCGAGGCCGCCCGCGCGGCGGGCGTAAAAGACCGGAACATCATCCTCCGGCACGTCATCCCGAACAGCTTCGCCCCGGTGCTCGTCCAGGCGACACTCCAGATCGGGGTGAGCATCCTCATCGTCGCGGGGCTCTCGTTCCTCGGCTTCGGCGCGCAGCCGCCGACGCCGTCGTGGGGGCAGATGCTCTCGGCGTCGCGGAACTACATGCTCCCGGCCCCGACGTTCAGCCTCTTCCCCGGCATCGCGATTCTGATCACCGTCATCGGCTTCAACATCCTCGGCGACGGCCTCCAGGACGCCCTCGACCCGCGGATAAACAACTGATATGACCGAACCACTACTCAGCGTACGCGATCTCAAGACACAGTTCTTCACCGAAGACGGGACGGTCCGCGCCGTCGACGGGATCTCCTTCGACGTGTACGAGGGAGAGATTGTCGGGCTCGTCGGCGAGTCCGGCGCGGGCAAGTCCGTCGCGACCTCCAGTATCCTCCGGCTGGTCGACAGCCCGGGCGAGATCGTCGGCGGCGAGATCGAATTCAAAGGCGAGACGATCTTCGGACTCGAGGAGGACGGCGCCGGCGAACTGCGGCCGCGCGACGAGATGCTCACCGAGCCCGAGATGCGCAAGCGGATCCGCGGCCGCGAGATCGCGATCATCTTCCAAGACCCGATGGAGTCGCTGAACCCCGTCTTCACCGTCGGGGGACAGCTCCGCGAGTTCATCGAGATCAACCGCGACCTCGACCCGGACGAGGCGAAAGAGGAGGCGATCGACATGCTCCGGGAGGTCGGGATCCCCGCGCCGGAGTCCCGGTACGATGAGTACCCGCACCAGTTCTCCGGCGGGATGCGGCAGCGTGTGCTGATCGCGATGGCGCTCGCGTGCCAGCCGGACCTGATCATCGCCGACGAGCCGACGACCGCCCTCGACGTCACGGTCGAAGGTGAGATCCTCGAGATGGTGACGGACCTGCAAGAGAAGTACGACACGTCGTTCATCTGGGTCACCCACGACATGAGCGTCGTCGCGGAGATCTGCGACCGGGTCAACGTGATGTACCTCGGCGAGATCATCGAGCAGGCCGAGGTGGACGACCTGTTCTACGACACGAAACACCCGTACACGTCGGCGCTGCTCGACTCGATGCCGCGACCGGACAAGACGGTCGACGAGCTCAGGCCGATCGAGGGGGTGATGCCCGAGGCGATCAACCCGCCCTCGGGCTGCCGGTTCCACTCCCGGTGCCCCGAGGCCCGGGAGGTCTGCCGCGAGGTCCACCCGGACCTGCGCGACCTGAGCGACGAGGGCGAGGCGACGCACACGGCCGCGTGCGTGAAACACGACGCGTTCGACGTCGGGTACGACGACAGCCCGGCGGTCGAGACGCAGACGGGGAGCGGGTTCTCCGCCGGCCTCACGGAGACGGGAGGTGAGGCGGAATGAGCGGCGTCGGCCCCGCGGCGTCGGACCCCGACGCCCTGCTCCAAGTCCGGGACCTGTGTAAGTACTTCGACAACGACAGCGGGCTCCTCGGCAGCGTGGGCCTCGACGACGAGTTCCCGTACGTCACCCGATCGTCGTCGAACGTCCGCGCGGTCGACGGCGTGAGCTTCGACATCAAGGAGGGGGAGACGCTCGGGCTGGTCGGCGAGTCCGGCTGCGGGAAGTCGACGCTCGCGCGGACCGTCCTCCGGCTGCTCGAACCGACGAGCGGGAGCGTCTACTTCCAGGGCGAGGACCTCGCGTCGCTGTCCGGCGAGCCGCTGCGGCGGATGCGGAAGGACATGCAGATGATCTTCCAGGACCCGCAGTCGTCGCTCGACCCGCGGATGAAGGTCGGCCCGATCGTCGAGGAGCCGATGCAGGCCCACGGGATGCTCGACGAGGAGGGGCGCGAGGCGCGCGCCAAGGAGTTGCTAGAGAAGGTGGGGCTCGACCCGCAACACTACAACCGGTACCCCCACGCGTTCTCCGGCGGCCAGCGCCAGCGCGTCAACCTCGCGCGGGCGCTGTCGGTGAACCCCGACTTCATTGTCTGCGACGAGCCGGTGTCGGCGCTCGACGTCTCGATCCAGGCGCAGGTGCTCAACACGATGGAGGAGCTACAAGATGAGTTCGACCTGACGTACCTCTTCATCGCGCACGACCTGAGCGTCATCCGGCACATCTCCGACCGGGTGGCGGTGATGTACCTCGGGAACGTCGTCGAACTGGCCGACAAGGAGGAGCTGTTCGAGAACCCGAAGCACCCGTACACGCGAGCGCTGCTCGACGCGATCCCGGTTCCGGACCCGCGGAGCGGCGGCCGCGAAGAACTCCTGTCCGGCGACGTGCCGTCGCCGATCGATCCGCCCTCGGGCTGTCGCTTCCGGACGCGGTGTCCGAAGCTGATCCAGCCGGAGACGTACGACATGACGGACGAGACGTGGCGGAGCGTCGTGCGGTTCCAGCGGGCGGTCAAGCGCCGGGCGTTCGAGGAGACCGACCCCGACGCGCTCCGGGGCCGGTACTTCGACGACGGCGTGCCGAGCGGCGACGCGGGTACGCTGCTCGACGAGGCGCTCGACCACATCGAGCGCGACGAGTGGGACGACGCCGAGGCGATCCTCACCGAGCGGTTCGCGGACGAGAGCGTCTGCGCGACGGCGAAGCCCGCCTACGAGGTCGAGTCGGCGCTGACCGACGGCCGGCACTACGCCGCGTGTCACCTGCGCCGCGACGAGGCGGTCGCCAGCGCCGTCGACGAGGGCGCGTCGGACGGCGCGGCGCGTCTCGGCGCGCCCGAGGCGGACGACTGAGCGACCTGCTGGCGCGTTTTTTCTTCGAGGCGACAGGAGACGACCGGGACGACCGAGAGCCGCCGGCTATCGGATCCGTATCCGAACGCTGTCCTCGTGGCGCTCGTCAGCGTCGGGGACCGGAACGAACGCCGAAATCGTGTGTTCCCCCCGGTCGGCGCGGACGGAGCGATCGAGGCCGTCGCCGTCGGTTCGGCGGAAGCGGCCGTTCCAGGTGGCCGTCGCCCGCTTCGTCTCACCGGCCCGGAACGCGAGCGTGGACTCCTCGGCGCGCACGTAGAGCCGCTCGTCCGTGGCCTCCAGCACGCCGTCGACCGCCCAGCCCCACGCGCGGCGGGTCGAGGTGGGGACCTCGACCGGAACCGGCAGGCGGTTGCGGATCGCGACGGTGATCGTGACCGGCTCGTCGGGCGCGTACTCGGCGGCGTCCGTGCTGACGGCGACATCGACCGCGCGCCGCGCCACCGACCGCGGCACGACGCGGCCGAGGGCGTTCGAGAGATAGTTCTTCGTCTCGTCGAAGCCGGTGCGGTCCGTCGAACTGTCGTGGCGTCTGTCGACCATGTGGGGCTCTGAAACCGGGAGAGATGAGGCGTCGGCGACCGGTTAGATCGCGGTACGCGCGTCGCGGTACTAAGCGTTCGGGTCGGCGTCAGAGGGCGTACCGCCGTCAGAGATCACTTCGACCGGCGCCGTCGGCGGGTGAGCCGTCTTCTGTCGCCGTCCGCGTGCCGACAACCCCGCGTAGCCGATCCGCAGTTCGGCGTCCGTCGGGGGATCGGTGGGCTCGGTGTACTTGTTCCCTAGTCGATAGCGTCGAGGCCGGGGTCGAAATGAAGAGACCCCCCGGATCGTTCAGACGTACTCGAGGATGTCTCGGAGGTTGATCGCGATGGCCAACGCGATGCTGACGATCAAGACGATGATCGTCGCCATCGGGTCCATCGCCTCGGTACCCTGTGAGTACACCACCATACCGTACATCTCCTTGGTGAGCGCGTCCATCGTTCCCCCGACGAAGAAGACGCGGATGAAATCCTCGAACGAGCGGAGCCACGCGAACACGAAGCCGGCCGCGATTGCGGGGGAGATGATCGGGAGGGTGACATCTTGGAGCACGGAACGACCGTCCGCGCCGAGGTCGCGCGCGCCCTCCTCGAGTTTGCGGTCGAAGACGGCGAGTCTGGCGACGACCGGCAGGACGATGAACGGGAGCCCGTACACAGAGTGAGCGAGCACGGTAGTGAAGAAGCCGGACGAGAGTCCGACGACGCGGAACAGGACGAGGAGGGAGATCCCCATGATTATCCCCGGCATCAACAGCGGGACGATGACGAGTCCCCTGAGCGCCGACCGGCCCCGGAAGCTGTGCCGAGCGAGGGCGAACCCGAGCGGGACGCCAATCAGCGTCGCGACCGCGGCCGACACCGTCGCGACGAGCGCGCTCTGTCTGGCCGCCGCGAGGAGCGACTCGTTGGTGAACAGGCTGACGTAGTTCTGGAGTGTGACCCCGCCGAGCGGGAACAACACCGAGTTCTCCGTGAACGAGAGCGCGATTATCTGCGAGAGCGGGAGCCAGAGGAACACGACGATCCCGATCGTCAGCGCCCACATCCCGTACGAAACGAAGGTAGAGATGACCCGGTCGACGGAGAGGGTCTCCGAGAGGGCGGGGCGCCCCACGAGACGCGACAGCCGAGTGTATTCCTCACGGTCCGACATAGTTCACCCCATCGCCTCCAGGTTGGTGGTACGCATCACGATCGCGAACGCGATGATCGTCGGGATGATGAGGAACAGCGACCCCGCCGCCCCGTAATCGATCGCGTACAGCTGATTGATTCTGGTCGTGAGTACCTCGGCGATCATCGTGAACTTCCCCCGGGCGAGGAACTGCGGCGTAATGAACGTCCCGAGCGCCGGGACGAACACGAAGACGCACCCGGTAATGAGTCCCTGCGCCGACAGCGGGACCACCACGTCCTTGGCGATCTCCAGCCGCGTCGCTCCGAGGTCACGCGACGCCTCGATGACGCCGTAATCGATCCCTTCGAGGCTCGAATACAGCGTCAACAGCATGTACGGGAAGAACGCGTGGGTGAGCGAGAGGGTCACAGCCACGACCCCGTACTCGAAGATCCCGAGCGGCCCTGAGAAGAAGGGCGTCGCGACCAGCGCTGAGTTGATCAGCCCCTGACTGCCGAAGAGCGAGAGCCACGAGTAGATGCGCACGATGAAGATCGTGAAAAACGGGACGAGGACCGCGAACAGCAGGAATTTGAATCGACGCCCAGAGAGCCGCGTGAGCAGGTACGCGACCGGGTACGCGAGGATGACGGTCAGGAACGTGGTGGCACCTGCGATGCGCAGGGAGAGCAGGAAGGAGTCGACGAACGGAGTCTGGAACAGCCCGCTCTCGCCGACGAACAACTCCCTGTAATTCGACACCGAAAGGGACCACACCACATCGTACGAACGGTCGATCTGGGCGAAGCTCACCATCACGAGGAACGCGGCCGGGATCATTATCAACGTGAGTAGCCAGCCGACTCCCGGTCCCGCCATGAGAGCGATCTTCACTCGCTCGTTCTGCCGTTCGAACGCGTCGTCAATCTTTTCGAAGCTACTCATGGGACGCTCACGCGTTCTTGACCCGCTGGAACATCTCGATCCACTGGTCGTCCCGCTCGGCGGGCTTGAACGGGATCATCCCGTCGAGGACGCCCGGCTCGATCTGGAGCGCTTCCGTTTCGATGTTGTCCATCGCGTCCTGGGACGTGTTCATGATGTTCCGGTTCTCCGACAGCACCGCGCCGGTTTCCGGGGCGATGTACTCGTTCAACACCTGGAAGGCGGCCTCCTTGTTCGAAGAGCCCGCGGTGACGACGGCCCCCTCGAACCAGGTGAGCTCCTCTTCGGCCGGCTGGGAGAACTCCACGTCCTCGACGTCGTTCATGATACCCACGTGCGTGCTCCGGTTCGCGAACGACGCGATGATGTTCCCGTTCTGGTAGTCCTGCGTGAGCGTCTCCTCGTCGTGGACGAACCCGAGCAGGTTCGGCTTGAAGTTGATGAGCGTCTCTTCGATCGTTGCGAACTGCTCGTCGGTGAACGAGACCGTGTCGCCTTCGAACGCCTCGGTGTAGCCGAGCGCGAGCCCCGTGGCCATGATCGTCTTGTAGTAGCCGTCGTACAGCGTGATGGCGCCTGTGAGGTCCACGCCGGCGTACTCCTCGCTGAACAGAACGTCGTAGGATTGCTCGTGGTCCTCCGGAAGTACCGAGCTGTCGTAGCCGTACGCGTACCAGCCGAACTGGAGGGGCATCCCGTAGATCTCCTCTCCATCCGAGAACTGCCCCTCCGCCGCGCTCTGGAACGTGGGGTACAGCGCGTCGAAGTTAGTCATAATATCCATGTCTACCGGCGCCGCCAGGTCCGCGTCGATGAACCGCGGGACGAACTCGTTGTTCGGAATGACGATGTCGAACTGTTCGCCCCCGCCGGCGTTCACCGTGGAGAACATGTTCGCCGAGCCGTCGGCCACCGAGATCTCCAGCTCCACGCCGTCGAGCGCCTCCTCGACCTGATCGTTGACCGCATCGTATCCCGTCCACGTCAGGATCGAGACCGTTGTCGATCCGCCGCCACCCATACACCCGGAGAGGCCAGCCATACCCGTAACGCCGGTCGCACCTGCCGCTTTGATGAACTGCCGTCTGTCTATCATCGTCATGAAACGAGGATTTCTTCTGTTTAATAAATCTACTCTGAGTAATACATAATCATTGAGTGATTGTCCTAATATACATCTGAACAGTGTTCTTATCATGAATTTATTGATCGAACCATATATTCTACTCAACAGCGTGAAATCCCCCCGAGACCGGGTGCGAAATAAAAAGCATATTCTTTATCTAACGAACGTATGATTTTCTTGGCTTTTTAATTATACTTACGGATATAATGTCCAGTTTATTGTATGTAGTATCGGGAGTATGCGATCTAATTGGAGGAAAGCTTGAATAGTCACCGTCCGGACAATCGCGGTATGACGACACCAACGACGGCGGTACAGCTCAACAGCGTCACCAAAGAGTTCGGAGACACGGTCGCCGTCGACGGAATCGATATCGACCTCCAACACGGCGAGTTCTTCTCGCTGTTGGGTCCCTCCGGTTGCGGGAAGACGACCACCCTGCGGATGATAAGCGGCTTCGAGACCCCGACGGGGGGCTCGATCCGCATCGAGGGCGAGGACGTGGTCCACCGGCCGCCGAACAAACGGAACACGAACCTCGTGTTCCAGAGCCTGTCGCTTTTCCCGCACATGACGGTCGCGGAGAACGTGGGGTACGGACTCGAGAAGGACGGAGTCGACGCGGGCGAACGCGAGCGGCTCATCGAGAAGTACCTCGAGATCGTCGACCTCTCCGGGTACGATGAGCGCAAACCTCAGGACCTCTCGGGCGGGCAACAGCAGCGCGTGGCGATAGCACGCGCGCTGGTGAACGAGCCGGACATCCTCCTTCTCGACGAGCCGCTCTCGAGCCTCGACCGGAAGCTGCGCCAGCAGATGCAAGTCGAGCTCCAAGAGATCCACGACCGCGTCGAGAGCACGTTCTTTTACGTGACCCACGACCAAGACGTGGCGATGAGCATGTCCGACCGGCTCGCCGTCATGAACGACGGGGAGATCGAGCAGGTCGGCACGCCGAAAGAGATCTACCGCGAGCCGGCGACCGCGTTCGTCGCCGACTTCATCGGCGACACGAACCTGCTCGACGGCGTCGTCGAGAACACGACGCACCCGCCGCGGCTCAAGCTCGACGCCGGGACCGAGACGGCGATCGACCTAGGCGACGCCGGCGCGAAAGGCGACGTGGTCGCCTCCATCCGGCCCGAGGAGGTCGAGCTCGTGGAGCCCGGAACCGGCGTCGTCGACGGGACGGTCGTCAATCACTTCTTCCACGGCGAGCGGACCAATCTGGTGGTCGAACCCCACGACGACTCGCTTCCCGAACTCGACGTCGCGGTCCAGGGCCGGTCGGACGTGCCCGACTCCGGCGAGGTCTCCGTCGAGTTCAACCCCGACGCGATGAGCGTGTATGGGAAGTGAGCCGCGCGTGCGGAGAAGCGTCGACTCGGCGACGACCGCCGGGGCGGACGTGCTGTTCCACCACAGCGTCCGGGGCGTCTTCGGCGGCGACTTCGCTCAGGGGTTGCGCTCGCGGCTCGGCGACGCGCTGCCGTCGGCCGAGCGGATCGAGACGGCGGCGACGCCCGCGGAGTCCAGCGAGGCGATCGACGACGCCGACGTCGTCTTGACCATCCGGCCGGTGAGCGACGAGCTCTCCGACGAGGCCGGGCCAGACTGGATCCAGACGCTCAACTCCGGGGTCGACGCGTACGATCTCGACGCGCTCGCGGACCGGGAGATCGCGGTGACGAACGCCGCCGGCGTCGCGGCGAACCCGATCGCCGAGCAGGTCCTGGGGTACCTGCTCGTCTTCGAGCGCCGGATCCACAAGGGGATCCGCCAGCAGGAGCGCGACGGCGTCTGGCGGGACTACTCCGCCGGCGAGCTCGCCGGGAAGACCGTGGGGATCGTCGGCGTCGGCGCGATCGGGACGCGCGTCGCGGAGCTGGCGTCGGGGTTCGACATGGACGTGATCGGCACGAAGCGCACCCCGGAGACCGCCCCCGCCGTCGTCGACGAGGCGTATCCGCCCGCCGGGCTCTCCGAGGTCCTCGCCCGCTCGGACTACGTCGTGCTCGCGTGCCCGCTCGTCGAGGCGACGCGCGGACTGATCGACGCCGAGGCGCTCGTGACGATGCGGTCGGACGCGGTCCTCGTGAACATCGCGCGCGGCGAGGTGGTCGACGAGGCCGCACTCGAGACCGCCCTCCAGCAGAAGCGGATCCGCGGGGCGGCCCTCGACGTCTTCGAGTCGGAGCCGCTCCCGGCCGAGTCGCCGCTGTGGGACCTGCCGAACGCGGTGATAACCCCGCACATGGCGGGGTCGACTCCGAAGTACGCCGACCGGGTCGGGTCGCTGTTCGAGGAGAACTACCGTCGGTACGCCGCCGACGACCTCGACGAACTCCGCAATCGCGTGGTCTGAACGGTCGGTCACGGGGCTCGATCGAGCTCTCCGATCCGCGTCGACCGGGGGTCAGTCGTCGGCCTCGACCGGCGGAGTCTCGGCGCGGACCGCGGTCGCCAGCGCGGCGACCCCCTCGTCTATCTCGGCGGGCGAGGCGTGGCTGAACGACAGCCGCGCGTTGCGGGTTCCCCCGTCGCCGGCGTAGAAGAACGAGCCGGGGAGGTACGTCACGCCCTCGTCGATGGCGTCGGCGAGCATCGCCTCCGCGTCGACGCCCGCCGGGAACGTCACCCAGACGAAGAAGCCACCGTCCGGGTCGCTCCACGTCGTCCCGGCCGGCATCCGCTCCGCAAGGCTCTCAATCATCCGATCCCGTCGCTCGCGGTACCCCGCGCAGAGCTCCTCGATGGCCTGTTCGAGTCGACCGTCCTCGGCGTAGCGGGCGATGAGCCCGCGGGTGTAGCTGGGCTCTCCGCCCGCGTTGATCCGTTCGAACTGCTCGACGAACGACTCCTCGGCGATGATCCAGCCGGTCCGGACGCCCGGAGCGATGGTCTTCGAGAACGTGTTGGCCCGGATCGCGCGGCCGGTCCGATCGAGCGCCCTGATCGGCGGCGGCTCCGACCCGTCGTAGCGGAGTTGGCCGTACGGGTCGTCTTCGAGGACGAGGAAGTCGTACGTCGCCGCCAGTTCGAGGAGTCGCCTGCGACGCTCCGCGGAGAGCGTCACGCCGGTCGGGTTGTGGAAGTTCGGGATGGTGTACAGCAACTTCGGGAGCGGCTCCCCCGCCGCGTCGCGAGCGGCGAGCTCGTCGGCGAGGGCCTCGACATCGAGCCCGTCGGCGTCCATCTCGCACCCCTCGATGTCGACGCCGTAGTTGCGGAACAGCCGCAGCGCGCCCATGAACGTGGGCGACTCGACGAACACCGTGTCGCCGGGGTCGAGGAAGGTCTGACACACCGTGTCTATCGCGTTCGTCGCGCCGTTCGTCAGGTGGAGCTGTGACGTCGTACAGTCGATGCCGCGGTCGCGGGCCCGATCGACGATCACCTCTGGGAGCGCGTCGGCGTACTCCCCGCCGCCGTACTGGAGCGCGCAGTCTCCCTCGTACTCGAAGAGGGACTCGGCCGCCGAGACCAGCTCGTCGTTCGGGAACGAGTCGGGATAGGGGAACCCGAAACTCAGCGGGACGGCGTCCGCGTCCCGGATCGACCGCCAGCCCCCGTACACGGATCCGTCCTTCGTCTCCCGAACCGTCTCGCTGAACAGATGATCGAGATCGTCCGAGTTTGATCCATCCATCCGGTATCACATACCACGTTTCGACTCAAGAATATAAACGTACTGCCGGCAAAATTCGAATGATCAATCACATATTGACAATATAGTCGCCTTATCACCAGTTTAGTCAGCCCGGCACCGGACGCGCGCGAACGCGACGTCCGCGGGGGCTCCGGTCGCCGAAGGCCGGCGTCGGCTCACTCCGCCACGGAGACCAGCTCCATCAGGGGATAGCCGTCCTCCATCGCCATCCGCGTGCGGACCGTGACGCCCTCGTACGCGATCCGCATCTCGACGTCCATCAACGAGCCGGTGAGCTCGGTGTACCCGTTCTCGTGGTCGATGGCGTCGGCCACGCGGTCGTCGTGGATCGTCACGTCGACCGCCTCGCAGTGCGGCTGGTTCTCTATCGACTCCGCCATCGCGGTCTCCATGCTCCGCGTGCTGGACGGGCTGATCGGCGTGCCGGCGAACTGGTGGTACAGCGAGCCGAACTTGATCCCCGCCTCGAAACACGCCTGCTGGGCGTCGGTTACCATGCCGGAACGCGGCCGCGGCGAGCTAAGAAGGTTCTGGCGCCGGAACGAAGCCGGGTCAGTCGACGGACAGCGGGAGCAGTCCCCCGTCGTCATCGTCGTCGTCGGTCGTGTTCCCGTCGGTCGTATTTCCGTCGTTCGACCCGTCGTCGGTGGTGTTCTCGTCGGTCGAGTCTCCGCCGCTCGTGCCGTCGTCGGTGGTGTTCTCGTCGGAGGCGCCGTCGTCGGTCGTCTCGTCGTCGGAGCCGCCGGACCCGCTCGCGCTCTCGTCGCCGGACCCCCGGTGGAGCCCCTCGTCGAAGATGTCGGTCTGGACCGTCTCCTCGTACGTCAGGGCATCGAGCGGGACGGTGACCCGCTCGCCGCCGGGGAGTTCGACCACCGCGTAGAACTCGATCCGGAGGTCGCTCACCTGATGGCCGTTGACCGACTCGTCGAGGTGCGTGACCCACCAGTCGTCGAGGCGCTCGTTGCGGAGCGCGGCCGTGAGCTCGACGGTCTCGGAGCCGTACGAGGGGATGACGTACTCCTCTGCGGTCGACCCAGAGCCCATCTCGACACCGTTCATCGTGACGTCGTAGCCGATCTCCGTGACGACGTACGGTTCGAGGTTGGGGTTGTACACGTCGAACTCCATCGCGATCGGCGTCTCGGCGTCGGTCACCGTCCCCCAGCGCCCGCGCGTCTCGTTGACGTAGAGGACGGGGTCGTCGACCAGCGGGGCGTCGGCGTTCACCGGGCGGGTCTCCTCGGAGGTGAACGCCCCGATGAGGTCGGTCTCGATCTCGCGGGTGCGGGTGAGGTTCGTGCCCCGACCGAGGCGCTCCGAGGAGACCCGCGCGTCGATCGCGACGGTGGTCCGCTCGTCGTTCCGGACGTGGCTGGTCCACCACGGGGGGATCGCCTCGTTTTCCAGGTCCGTCTGGAACGCGATCGACGAGTTCCCCGCGGCGACGCTGACCCCCTCGCGGCCGCCGCGCGCCATCTCGACGTCGTTCATCGAGACGGCGTAGTCGACCGAGACGCCGTCGAGGCCGACGCCGAACGGGTTCGGGTTCGAGACGACAAGGTCCGTCTCGACGACCGTCTTCTCGTCCGTCACCTCGCCGAAGGAGTTGTTCACGGCGGCGACGCTCGGGACGCCGAACACGCCGAGGGCGAACGCGCCGCCGACCGCGGCGGCGACGACGATTAGTCCGACGAGGGCGGTCCTGACCTTGCTGGCGGTGAGTGTCGCCACGACGCGGTCGAGAGCCATGCGGGTGCGTTTCGATCCGGCGGTAAAGTCGTGTCGCTCGACTCCGTCGGGGCCGCTCGCAGCCCCCGGCTCGGGCGGGGAACCGAAGGCGTTTGGTGCGGCGGCCGGAACGGGCCGGTATGAACCAGCTCCGCGTCAGCGGCGGGCGAGTGCTCCGGCCCGACGGCCGGGTCGAGCGGGCGGACGTCGCGGTCGACCGAGACGAGGGGACGATCCGGGCCGTCGGGGCGCCGACCGACGTCGACGACGCGGTCGGCGGGGCGGCCGACGAGACGCTCGACGCGTCGGGATCGCTCGTGATCCCGGGGCTCGTAAACGCGCACACGCACATCGCCATGACGCTGCTGCGCGGGTACGCCGACGACAAGCCGCTCGACCCGTGGCTCCGCGAGGACATCTGGCCGGCCGAGGCGGAGCTGACGCCGGACGACGTCGAGGCGGGCGCGGAACTCGGCGTACTGGAGATGATCCGGTCGGGGACGACCGCGTTCGCGGACATGTACTTCGCGATGGACCGGGTGGCGGCTGTCGTCGACCGCGCCGGCCTGCGCGCGCGCCTCGGCCACGGCGTGGTGACGGTCGGCAAGGACGCGGCGGACGCGCGGAGCGACGTGGAAGAGAGCCTCGCGGTCGCCCGCGAGCTCGACGGCGCGGCGGACGGCCGGATCCGCACGGCGTTCATGCCGCACTCGCTGACGACGGTCGGCGAGGAGTACCTCCGCGAGGGGGTCGCCGAGGCGCGGGAGGCGGGCGTCCCGGTCCACCTCCACGCGAACGAGACGACGGACGAGGTCGAGCCGATCGTCGACGAGCGCGGGGAGCGACCGGTCGCATACGCCGACGACCTCGACGCGCTCGGCCCGGACGACTTCTTCGCGCACGGCGTCCACGTCGACGAGACCGAGATCGACCGCCTCGCGGCGACGGGGACCGCGGTCGTCCACTGCCCGGCCTCGAACATGAAGCTCGCCAGCGGGATGGCGCCGGTTCAGCGGCTCCGCGAGGCCGGCGTGACGGTCGCGCTCGGCACCGACGGGGCGGCCTCGAACAACGACCTCGACGTGTTCGACGAGATGCGCGACGCCGCCATGCTCGGGAAGCTCG
Source organism: Halorubrum miltondacostae (assembly GCF_041379815.1). Classification (NCBI taxonomy): domain Archaea; kingdom Methanobacteriati; phylum Methanobacteriota; class Halobacteria; order Halobacteriales; family Haloferacaceae; genus Halorubrum; species Halorubrum miltondacostae. The sequence continues at coordinate 41,213 of NZ_JBEDNY010000002.1, read as the reverse complement.
CCGCGGACGACGCGAGCGCGGTCCCCGCCGGCGCCGTCGTGGAGATGGCGACGGCCGGCGGCGCGGACGCCCTCGGACTCCCCGGCGGGCGGATCGAGCCGGGCGCGGCCGCCGACCTCGCCGTGGTCGACCTCGACGCGCCGCACCTGACGCCGGTCCACGACCCCGTCTCGCACCTCGCGTACGCGGCCCGCGGGAGCGACGTGCGCCACACGGTCTGTGACGGCGAAATCCTCATGCGCGACCGCGAGGTGTTGACGCTCGACGCCGCGTCGGTCCAAGAACGCGCCGCGACCGCCGCGAGCGAGCTCGTCGACCGCGTCGAGTCGGCGTAGCGGGCACGCACGCTATTTCTCGACAGAACTGCGGTGGCGCGTGGCTACGAGCGGCCGCCCCTGGCGGCGGCGGCGAAGCCAGCGCGCGCGAGCGACGACCGACCCGAAAGCGGGAGCGAATCCGGGTTCGATCACGGCCAGATCCGCGGTCGAACGTCAGATATACAGAATAGCTGTTTTGGCGCCGTTAACCCGAATACAAACCGAATTAAACCGCGTTAAGCGACTTCGCTTTTTATACAGGTAGGAGGATTGGACCCGAGTGGACATGAGCGAACGCACGACAGCCATCCTACTGGTCGCGGTCGTCGCGCTGGGCGCGATGACCGGTGTGGCGGCCGCCGACACCCACCTCGAAGTGGGCGTCGAGCAGGACGCGGACGGGATAGCGACGGTCACGGTGACCGAGAACGACACCGCGGTCGAGAACGCCACAGTGGTAGTGAGCGTCGTCGACGCGGAGAACGAGTCGTACGCGGGAGCGGGCGAGTACGAGACGGACGCCAACGGCACCGTCGAGCTCCCCGCGCCCGAGGAGGACGTCGCGGTCGACGTGACCGCCGCGGCGGATAACGAGACCGCCTCGACGACGGTGGACCTCGAGGCGCCCGACGGTCTCGAGCTCGACGTCGAGAACACCGACGGCGAGCCCGTCGTCACGGTGACGGACAACGACACCGCGGTCGAGAACGCCTCGGTTAACGTCACGACCGCCGACGAGAACGCCTCTTACGTCGGCGAGGGTGACTACGAGACGGACGCCAACGGTACGGTGACGCTGCCCGCCGCCGAGGAGGACGTGACGGTGGACGTCACGGCCGAGTACGAGAACGAGAGCGTTTCCGAGACGGTCGAACTCGAGGCCCCCGACGGCCTCGAACTCGACGTCGAGAACACCGGCGGCGAGCCCGTCGTCACGGTGACGGACGACGACGCCGCGGTCGAGAACGCCTCCGTCGTCGTCGAGCTCGCAGACGAGGCCGGTGAGAACGCCTCGTACAACGGGACGGGCGAGTACGAGACGGACGCCAACGGCACGGTGACGCTGCCCGACGCCGAGGAAGACGTCACCGTCGAGATCACCGCCGCGTACGAGAACGAGAGCGTCTCCGAGACGGTCGAGCTGACCGCCGAAAAAGAGGACGACGAGGCCGAGGCGCAGCCGTTCGGCCAGCTCGTCCGGGACTTCATCGAGGGGCTCGAGAACCGCGAGGGCGGCATCGGCGCCGCCGTCTCGGACTTCGTGACGGAGAACAACCCCGGTAACGCGCCGGACCACGCCGGCGGCCCCGGCGGCCCCGACGACGCCGACGACGAGGACGCGGAGAACGAGACCGACGCGCCCGGCAACGCGCCGGACGGGGTCGGTCCCGACGGCGAGCAGGGCCCGCCGGACCACGCCGGCGACGACGCGGAGGACGGTGAGGACGACGACGACGAATCCGAAGCGGACGAGTCTGAGGACGACGACGACGAATCCGAAGCGGACGAGTCTGAGGACGACGACGCGGACGAGGACGAGACCGAGGAAGACGACGCGGAAGAGGATGAGGCTGAGGAGGACGAGGAAGACGACGAAGACAACGAAGACGACGAGGGCGACGAGGACGACGAAGACGACGAAGACGACGACGGCGAGAGCGGCCCGCCGGACAACGCTGGCGGCCCGGGCGGTAACTGACGACGCGGTCCGCGGTTCGGTTCGGTGACGCGGGCGGCGGTCGCCGCTGACCGATGCCCTCCTTTTCTGAGCGGACGCCGGTGTCGGCAGGGTTTAGTGCGCCGTGAGCGAACCAATACGTATGAGCGAAACCGCGTATCCGCCGGTGTCACAGCACCTCTCGGACGTCGAAGCGGCCCGCGAGGAGGGCCGCCGGAAGATGGACTGGGCGCTCCAGCACATGCCGATCTTGAACGCGCTGCGCGAGGAGTTCGTCGACGAGCAGCCGCTCGCCGGCGAGACCATCGCGATGGCGATGCACGTCGAGGCGAAGACGGCGAACCTCGTGGAACTCCTGGCCGAGGGCGGCGCCGAGGTGGCGATCACCGGCTGTAACCCCCTCTCGACGCACGACGACGTGTCGGCCGCGCTCGACGACCACGAGTCGATCACCTCCTACGCCGTGCGGGGCGTCGACGACGACGAGTACTACGACGCGATGCACGCCTGTATCGCCCACGAGCCGACCATCACCGTCGACGACGGGATGGACATGGTGAAACTCGTCCACGAGGAGTACCCCGGCCTGATCGACTCCATCGTCGGCGGGGCCGAGGAGACGACCACCGGCGTCGACCGCCTGCGCGCGATGGACGCGGACGGCGAGCTCCACTATCCCGTCTTTGCTGTCAACGACACGCCGATGAAGCAGCTGTTCGACAACGTCCACGGCACGGGCGAGTCGTCGCTCGCGACCATCGCGATGACGACGAACCTCTCGTGGGCCGGCAAGAACGTCGTCGTCGGCGGCTACGGCCAGTGCGGCAAGGGTGTCGCGAAGAAGGCTGCCGGTCAGAACGCGAACGTCATCGTCTGCGAGGTCGACCCGCGGAAGGCGCTCGAGGCCCACATGGAGGGGTACGAGGTGCTGCCGATGGCCGAGGCCGCCGCGAAGGGCGATGTGTTCATCACGACGACGGGCAATCGCGACGTGATCACCCGCGAGCACTTCGAAGAGATGAGCGACGGCGTCCTGCTCGCGAACGCCGGCCACTTCGACGTGGAGGTGAACCTCGACGACCTCGACGACCTCGCCGTGGACCGCTACGAGGTCCGCGACGGCGTCGAGGGGTTCGAGATGCCCGACGGCCGCGTGCTCAACGTCATCGCGGAGGGGCGGCTCGTCAACCTCGCCGCGCCCATCGCCCTCGGCCACCCCGTCGAAGTGATGGACCAGAGCTTCGGCGTCCAAGCGGTCGTCGTCCGCGAACTGGCCGCGAACGGCGACGCGTACGACGCCGGCGTCCACGACGTGCCCGACGAACTCGACCGCGAGGTCGCGGATATCAAGCTCGCCGCCGAGGGCGTCGAGTACGACGACCTCAGCGACGAGCAACGCGAGTACATGGGGAGCTGGGAGCACGGGACCTGACTCGGCCCGAGGGCGGCCCCCGATCGCGCCGGTTCGACCCGCTTTTGTGCCGCGCGGTCGTACCGAACGTATGAATCTCACCGCGGTGTTACACTCCGGATTCGGTGTCTCGGTGTTGGCCGGAATCCTCGTCTCGGACATGACGCTTCGCATCGCCGCGTTCGCGCTCGGCGCGGTCCTCTTCGTCGCCGGCATCGTCGTGTCGCGACGGGGCGACTGAGACGGCACACACCGCTCGCGCCCTTTTTCAGCCGCGACCGCGTACGAGAGCCAGTGACAGTCACGAGCGTCCACGACCCGAGCCACCGCGAGGCCCTCTGGGAGCTGGAGGACGCCTTCGAGCGCGGCGACCTCGTCAGCCTGTTCGGCCGCTGTACGGTCAGCTACGAGGGCCGCGCCGCCTCGGACCTCGGCCCCGGCGACCGGCTGGTGGTGCTGAAGCCCGACGGCGCCGCCCTCGTCCACACCGACGAGGGGCGCCAGCCGGTCAACTGGCAGCCACCGGGCTCGGAACACCGCGCCGCGGTGCGCGACGGGCGGCTCCGCGTGCGCTCGACGAGGGACAACCCCGACGAGACCCTGACGGTCCGCTTCGCGGCCGTCCACCAGCTCTCCGCGATGACCGTGACCGGCGGCCGCGACCTCACCCTCCACGGGAGCGAGGAGGACCTCCGGACCCGGATCCTGGAACGCCCCGGCCTCGTCGAGGCGGGGTTCGAGCCCCGCGAGACCGAGCGCCCCTCCAGCGCCGGCCCGATGGACGTCTTCGGCGTCGACGCCGACGGCGCGCCGGTGGTCGTCGAGCTGAAGCGCCGCCGGGTCGGCCCGGACGCCGTGGGACAGCTCGCGCGGTACGTGCGGGCGCTCCGCGAGGAGTTCGGGACCGAGGCGAGTGACAGCGAGACCAACGGCGAAACCGCCGGCAACGGGGGCGACGGCGAAACCGACAACGCGGACTCGCCGGAGGTGCGCGGGATCTTAGTCGCCCCGTCCGTCACCGACCGCGCCGCGGAGCGGCTCGCGGACCGCGGGTTCGACCACGTGGCGCTCGAACCGACGCCGGATGAGTGAGCAAGCGGCGTGTCAACGCAGATCGCAATCCGGCGGATCGCCGGCACAGACTCCCCGAGGAGCCGCGGCGGACGCCTCGCTATCGAAGGGTTTATCGCCGCAGCGCGGGCTACATCGGACAAGTAGCCATGTCTGACAAACCCGCCTCTATGTATCGGACGATCGACAAGCCGTCGTACACCCGCCGGGAGTACATCACGGGCATCCCCGGCTCGAAGATCGCCCAGCACAACATGGGCGACCTCTCCGCGGAGCCGGACGACTACCCCGTCCAGATCAGCCTCCGCGTCGAGGAGGAGCTCCAGGTCCGACACGGCTCGCTTGAGAGCGCGCGCCTCTCGGCGAACCGCCACCTGATCAAGGAGCTCGGCGAGGGGAACTACAAGATGACCCTCCGCAAGTTCCCCCACCAGGTCATCCGAGAGAACAAGCAGGCGACCGGCGCCGGGGCGGACCGCGTCTCCGACGGGATGCGCCAAGCGTTCGGCAAGCCCGTCGGCACCGCCGCGCGGCTCAACAAGGACGACGTCGTCTTCACGGCCTACTGCGACGTCGAGCAGGCCTCCGTCGTGAAGGAGGCGTTCCGCCGCGCGTACAACAAGCTCTCCCCGCCGTGCCGGATCACGGTCGACCGCGGCGAGAAGCTGCTCGTCTCGTAACGACCGCCGACTCCCCCCGTCCGTGAGGCGGGTTCTTTTCCGCGCGTTCGCGTCAGTGAGCCGCGGCGTCCCGCGGCGATAGCGGCGCCGCGCAACGAGCCGAACTCCTGAAATACCTCGCTCGCGTACCGCACGGCAGTGTCACAGCAGTTGGCCGAGGTCGAGACGCTGTTCCTCCACGAGTCGCGGAGCGACTACACCGTCGTCGCGAACCGCGACGGGAGTCGCGTGCTCCGCGGGCGGCTCGAACTCAAGGAGACCTCCGCGGGCCCGCGTCCGGGGAAATTCCGCGTGATCCGCGACGGGGAGGACCACCCCCGCCAGCCGGACGAGTTCGTCGACCTCGCGCGGGCGGCCGGTCGGATCCGGATCTCCGAGCAGACCTCCCCGGAGAACCGAACGCGGCTGAAGGAGATGCTCGACGGGTACCAGCTCGAGGCGACCGCGGTCCGGACCTGTCGCCGCTGTGCGAGCGACAGTCGGTACGGACCGATCACCACCGAGGACGCCATCGACCACAACGGCGAGCTGGTCTGCCGGGACTGCGCCCGGCGGGAGCTGGAACGGGAGCTGTCGTACAAAGGCGAGTTCACGGGCGCGGCTGAAGAGCGGTTAGAGGAGCTACTGTACGAGTCGGGCGACCTCGACCGAATCGTGAGCCTCCTCCAAGGCGGACTCGACCCCGACCTCACGAAGTACGACGAGGTGTCGGCGAACGTCGACGACGTCTCACCGGTCCGGACCGAAGAGTTGGACCTCCACCCGGATCTGTCTTCGCACCTCCAGGGCCGCTTCGAGGAGCTGCTCCCGGTTCAGAGCCTCTCCGTACGGAACGGGCTCCTCGACGGCGACGACCAGCTCGTGGTGAGCGCGACCGCGACGGGGAAGACGCTCGTCGGCGAGCTGACCGGGATCGACCGCGCGCTGAAAAGCGACGGGAAGCTCCTCTTCCTCGTCCCGCTCGTCGCGCTCGCGAACCAGAAGCACGAGGACTTCGAGGACCGCTACGGCGACCTGCTCGACGTCTCAATCCGCGTCGGCTCCTCGCGGGTGAACGACGACGGCAACCGCTTCGACCCGCACGCCGACGTGATCGTCGGCACGTACGAAGGGATCGACCACGCGCTGCGGACCGGCAAGGACCTCGGCGACGTGGGGACGGTCGTCATCGACGAGGTCCACACGCTGAAGGAGGGCGAGCGCGGCCACCGGCTCGACGGGCTCATCTCTCGGCTGAAGTACTACAGCGAGGACCGGATGGAGACCCACGCGGGCTACGACGGGACGCAGTTCGTCTACCTCTCGGCAACCGTCGGGAACCCGGAGTGGCTCGCGGGGAAGCTCCGCGCGACACTCATCGAGTACGAGGAGCGCCCGGTCCCCATCGAGCGCCACGTCACATTCGCGGACGGCCGCGAGAAGGCCCAGATCGCCGACAAGCTCGTGAAACGCGAGTTCGACACGAAGTCGTCGAAGGGGTACCGCGGCCAGACGATCATCTTCACCAACTCACGGCGGCGCTGCCACGAGATCAGCCGCAAACTGCGGTACGACTCCGCGCCGTACCACGCCGGCCTCGACTACGGCCGCCGGAAGAAGGTCGAACGACAGTTCGGGAACCAGGACCTCTCGGCGGTCGTCACCACCGCGGCGCTGGCGGCCGGGGTCGACTTCCCCGCCTCACAGGTGATCTTCGACTCGCTGGCGATGGGGATCGAGTGGCTCTCCGTCCAGGAGTTCTCGCAGATGCTCGGGCGCGCCGGGCGCCCGGACTACCACGACCGCGGCCGCGTGTACCTCCTCGTCGAGCCCGACGGCATTTACCACGGCTCGATGGACCGTACGGAGGACGAGGTGGCGTTCACCCTCCTGAAAGGCGAGATGGAGGACGTGGCGACCCACTACGACGAGACCGCGGCCGCCGAGGAGACGTTGGCGAACGTCCTCGTCGCCGGGAAGAAGGCCAAGCGCCTCAACGACCGGATGATCGGCGAGGTGCCGACGAAACACGCGCTCGGGAAGCTGCTAGAATGGAACTTCATCGACGGCTTCGACCCCACGCCGCTGGGTCGCGGGGTGACGCGGCACTTCCTCGCGCCCGACGAGGCGTTCTTCATCCTCGACTCGGTGCGGAAAGGGACGGACCCCTACGACATCGTCGCCGACCTCGAACGGCGCGACGACGAGAAGTGAGCGCGGCGCAACGAAACCCTTTAGCGGTTCTTCCGGGTACGTACGGGTACGGGACCGTGGGTTAGTGGTATACTCCGGGCCTTGGGTGCCCGTGACCCCGGTTCGAATCCGGGCGGTCCCACTTTCGCGGCGCGAGCAACTTCGCAAGCGGCGCGGTCTTGCGCCGGCTTCGAAGCGAGGAGTGAAGCGAGTGGCGCGAGCGGAACGACCGAGGCTCGAATCCGGGCGGTCCCATCCTCCTGCTGCGAGCAATCCCGCGAGCAGCAGCAGTAGAGCGGATTCGAACCCTCCCGAGCGACCCGCAGCAGACGTTGGCGCGTGCCCGCAGGGTCGTCGGCGCTACGCGCCAGCTGCCAGAGGAACCGAAGGTCTCTCGCTGGAGTCGCTGGCGGCGGCCGTCAGCGACGGGAGATGGGTAGCGCAGGGGGCGGTGCTGAACGGTACTCGAAGGTCGTTCGGTGAACTCGCCGCCGATCCGAGTCACCAGTCGTCATCTGAGATACGCTCAGCGGGCGACGGTGCCTGGCCCGGGTGTCGTCGACACTTCAGGGGTCGTGATACTCGACGGTGATGTCGGTCGGTCTGTCGGCCCCGTTCAGGCGCCAGAGCGTGAACGAGTAGTCGTAGTGGTACTCGGGCGTGTCCAAGTCCGGGGGGAACGCCTGGTACGAGGTCACGTCGTAGCGGAGCCGTCCGCCTCGGTAGGCGGAACGGTCGGTGAAGTCGTCGACGACGTCATCGACCAGATTCTCGCTGTCTTCGCTGTGATCCGTGAGCCCGTCACCCGTCGGAAGCACGCCGACGATGATGGACATGAACTGTGTGTTCGGGTCGAACGTACGGAATTCCGTCCCGGGACCGCTGTCCCCTTCGACTGGCGTGAGCGCCCCCCAGTCGACGAGCTTCCGCGCCGGGTCCGGATGGGCGAAGACGACCCCCCAGACCGCGGGGACACCGTCCGCGGGAGTCGGCTGGTCGTCGATGATCGTCTCGTAGGCGGTCGTTCCGAGCGACGAGGCGACCTGTGGCTGGGCGTCGAGACCGACGGCGCTACAACCCGGGGAGACCGGCGAGGGCGGCCGTACCGGAGATCCGGAGGGCCTTCCGGCGTGACCATTCAGGGGCCATACGGGCAAGTCACCTCATCGACGCATATAACCAACATATCGCAGCCGAGAGCGCCGGGAAGAAGAGTCTCAGGCCAGATCCGTCAGCGACTGCTGCTCGTACACGTCGGGGTCGGCGGGCGGGGCGTCGCGGATTTCCGGGTAGTACTCTCGGAGCTGAGTCGCCAGTTCCTCGCCGAGTCGGACCGGGACCGCGTTGCCGATCTGTTTCATGACGTCGGTCTTCGTCCCCTCGAACGCGAACTCGTCGGGGAACGTCTGGAGCCGCGCCATCTCGCGGGGCGTGAGGTAGCGGTCCTCGCTCGGGTGGATGAAGACGTTCGTGCTCACCGTCAGCGACGGCTCGTCGGGGTCAAGCCGGCGAAGATATGTTCCGTACCGCTTGACGATCTCCGGCTCGTGCGGGCAGGTGTCGGTGTCCTCGCAGTCGCACTGGTACTTCTTCGTCTTCAGGCGGTCGGGGAGATCGCGGTAGTAGCCGCCCGGCGGGACGTGGCGGATGCGTTCGAGCGTCTTCTCGCCGGTGTCCGCGTACGTCATGTTCGGGAGGTCGTCGGTCGCGTCCGCGAGCGCCTCGCCGGCCGTGCGCCAGCTTCCCTCGGGCGTCGTCGGCTCCGGGAAGCGGATCGGCACGTCGCGGTCGGTGCCCATGAAGAAGATCCGGCGGCGCTTCTGGGGGACGCCGTACTGTTCGGCCTCTAACACCCGATACTCGCACTTGTAGCCGTGCGCCGCGAACTCGTCGACGATGAGGTCCTTCACGTACCGGTCGTCGCTCGTCTGGCGGTTGATCAGGTCGCGGACATTCTCCATCAACACCAGCTGGGGTTCGAGGACGGAGACGACTCGGAGGAACTCCTCGAACAGCGTGTTCCGGCGGTCCTTCTCCATCTCGTCGAGCTCGATCTGCTCGTTGTTGAGCCGGCTGAACCCCTGACAGGGCGGCCCGCCGATCACCACGTCGACGCCGTCGGGGTCGTAGCCCGCGCCCGCGACCGCGTCGCGGATCCCGGGGGCGTCCAACCCGCGGACGTCACCCTCGAGGAACTCCGTGTCGGCGAAGTTCCGTCGGTACGTCTCCGCGGCCGGTTCCCACTGGTCGCTCCCGAGGGCCACGTCGAAGCCCGCCCGCTCAAATCCCAGGTCGAGGCCGCCGCAGCCGGAGAAGAAGCCGGCGACGACCGGCGCACCGGTATCGTCGCTCGCGGCGTCGGAGCCGGATCCGGCGTCGGCGTCAGCGCCCACCGGCCTCACCTCGCCGGAGCGTGGGCGCGCGTACTCGGTCCATTTCGTGCCTCGATTCGCCGCGGGCGCATAAAAGCGTCACACCTCGGCGCGGGGCGGGAGGTGCGTGAGCGGCCAGCCGGCCGTCGTCCGGGGTCAGGCCCGTCGCTCGCTGATCTCCTCGGCGATGCGCTCGTCGGGGCGGCGCAGTTCGCCGGACTCGACCTCGTAGACGTAGCCGGAGACCGTGGTGTCGTCCGGAATGAACGCGGACTCGCGGAGGTACTCGACCTGCGCGGCGCAGGCCGCGTCGATGTCGTCGGTCATCTTCACCCAGTCGAGGAGGTCGGCGTCGCCGATCGTGAGCTCCGGCAGCGACGGGTCGAGGTCCGCGGTGTCGACGTCGCCCGCCTCGGCTTCGAGCCCCTCGCGGATCGCCTCGTCGGGCGCGCTCATCATCCCGCAGTCGGTGTGGTTGATCACGACGATCTCGTCGGTGTCGAAGAAGTTCGTCGTGAGCGCGGCCGACCGGATCACGTCGTCGGTCACCTTGCCGCCGGCGTTGCGAAACACCTGCGCGTCGCCGAGGTCGATGCCGAGCGCCTCCTCAATTGGGATTCGCTCGTCCATACAGGCGACGACGAGGAGGTTCTTGTCGGTCGGGATCCCCTTGCGCCGGCGGCGCGCCCAGTCGTCGCGCTCGTCGATCGCGGCGTCGAGGTGTTCGTGGTGCGCGTCGTGGTCGTCGTGGTCGTGTGATGGCATCGACGGATCGGAGGGGCGGGAGAAACGGGGCCGTTGCGGAAGCCCCGATCTGCGCCGTCGCCCCGGATCGGCGGCGATATCGTCCGATTTCGAGGATCGGTCGAACCGGGTGTCCCGAATTCGACCGACGCGACCGGGACGAGGCAGTCCGCCAGCGCCCTTTCGAAATCCTTTTGTCTCGAATCGGCGTTGGTGCGAGTGCGAGCCGCCTTAGCTCAGACTGGGAGAGCACTCGACTGAAGATCGAGCTGTCCCCCGTTCAAATCGGGGAGGCGGCATTCTTGTTTCCGCACATCGACACTGTGAGTGCTGACTGAAGATCGAGCTGTCCCCCGTCTCCGCGAGCGAAGCGAGCGGGGGCTCGGAAGACGAGCGGAGCGACGTCTTCCGGCGTTCAAATCGGGGAGGCGGCATACTCTTCGACGTGGGTTCGACGGAAAGCGTCGGCCGTGCGTCGATCTGTCTCTGACCGCGAGGGGCGGCGGTACAGGATCGACGCGTCCGCTCGGAAAGTCGGTCGCACGCTCGGACCGGCCGGTGCCGCGCACCGCGACGGGGCGAGCCATGCGCCGTCACTCGTTGCCGACGAGGACGGTCGCGAGGCGGTCGCCGCAGTGCGGGCAGTTCAGCGTCTGCCACGTGTCGGGGTCGAGGTCGCCGAACGGCTTGGACCGGCGCGCGTCCGCGGCGGCGACGCTCGCGCCGCAGGTCTCGCAGTCGTGGGTATCGTCGGGGTCGGTCACCGTCGGGCCTACGGGCGCGTCGGCGAAACCGACTTCGCCGCGCGGCGCCTCCGATCGTCCATGAGCCGGTTCGCAGCGGTGGCGTTCGACCTCGACGACACGCTGTGCCGCCACGACCACGACGTGACCGCCCTGTATCGCCGGGCGTTCGAGGAGGCGGGCGTCGAGCCGTTCGGCGAGCCGGAAGAGCTGTGGCCCCTCCTCGACGGTCCGCCGGATCCCGACGATCGCGTTGGCTACCTCGGCGCGGGGTTCGCGCGGCTGGCGGCCCAACACGGAAGAGACGTGGACCCCGTCGCGCTCGCGGCGGCGTTCGAGTCGGTCGCCGACGAGTCGCGGGTGGCCTTCCTCCCGGGCGCGAGCGACGCGCTGGCGGCTGCCGCGGCGGCGGGACCCGTGGGGGTGCTCACGAACGGCCCCGAGGACCGCCAGCGAGCGAAGATCGAGGCACTCGGGCTGAACGACCTCGTCGACGCGATCGTGTACGCCGGGGACCTACCCCGCCGGAAGCCGCACGCGGAGCCGTTCGAGCGACTGACCGCGGCGCTGTCTGTCGACGCGGCGGAGACGCTGTACGTCGGGAACTCGCTGTCGTACGACGTCGCCGGCGCGCACAACGCCGGGCTCCGGTCCGCGTGGCTCCGCGCGGACCCCGACGAGGCGGCGGCCCCGTACCGCCCGGACTACGTCCTCGACTCGTTAGCGGAGTTCCCGGGCCTGCTGTCCGAGGGATACGGGGCCGAAAGCGGCGAATCGGAGACGACCGAGGCGGAGGAGGGGCGGTGAGCGACGCGGTCAGGAGTCGCGCCCTCGCCGAGACGCGACCAGGGGCGACGGTCGCGAGCGTCGAACCGCTCGGGCGCGGAAATCGCAAGCGGACGGAAGTGGTGCGATTCAAGAGCGCCGCGCCGGTGGTCGTCCAGTTCTCCGAGACGCCGGCCGCGACCCGGACCGAGGCGGCGCTGCTGACGGCGGTCGGCGAGCGGACGGACGTCCCCGTTCCCCGACCGCTCGGCGAGGGCGTCGTCGACGGCACCGGGTGGCTCGTGACGCCGTTGGTCGACGGGCGCGACCTCCACGAGGCGTTCGTCGATCTCGGTCCGGCGGGCCGGCGGGGGGTCGCGCGGGCGTTCGGCCGGTGGCTCGCGGCGCTCCACGAGGCGTTTCGGTTCTCAGGGTGCGGGCGGCTCGCGGTCGACGGCGCGGCCGGCGAAGCGATCGACGCGGAGCTGGTCCTCGGACGCGACGCGTCGCTTTCCGTCCCCGATCCGGTCAGCGCAGACGAGTGGCTCCGCCGGTACGGAGAGCGACACGTCGACCGGCTCCCCGAGGAGTTCGACGGGCTTCGCGCTCGGCTTCGAGACGCGTTCCGGGAGCCGACTGCGTCCGACGCCGAGCCGCGGCTGTTCCCGTGGGACTTCCGCCCGGGGAACGCCATCGTCGCGGACGGCGCGGTGACGGCCGTCCTCGACTGGGAAGCGCCGCTGGCCGCCCCGCGGGGCGTGTCGGTCGCGAAGACCGAACACCTCGTCGTCGACTGGTACGTGCCGGTGGCCGAGACCGAGCCGCTCCGGCGGGCGTTCCGGGACGGCTACGAGTCCGTCGCGCCGCTGCCGCGCGTCGAGCGCGCGCACTGCGCCGCGGCCGTCGCGAGCGCGGCCGTCGACGGCGAGGGGGTGGTGACGAACCCGCGCTACCCGCCGGTCGACCGCGACGCGGCGGTCGAGTTCCACCGGGGGGCGCTCCGGCGCGCGCTCGGCGACGCGGACGAGTGACTGGAGGGCGGTGAGCCGGGGAAATGGCGGAAGCGCGGCGGACACCCCCGGTCAGTACAGCGCCGTGGCCGCGAGGATGCCCGCGGTCTGGCCGAGGCCGACGAGCGCGATGCCCCCGACCGTCCCCGTCCCCGAGCCGGCGAACGCGGCGACGGCCGCGCCCGCGACCGAACACGCGGCCGCGACGTGGTGGACGGTCGAGCGCGGGACCGTCGCGTCGCGGAGCCCCGTGTAGAAGAACGCCGGCGCGGGGAGGAGCATCCAGCCGTAGAAGGCGACGGCGAGGAGCGCGCCTGTCGGGAGCGCGGCCGCGAACGCGACCCCGTCGCGCGCGAGGAACCCGAGGACCCCCGCGAGCGTGACCGGCGTCCCCGCGAGGATCGTCAGCTTCCACGCTCGGAGGACCCCGGTCGCCATGTCGCGCCAAGAGGCGACGACGAAGGCGACCAGCAGGACGCTCATAACGACGTGCGCGACGAACAGCGCGTGGAGGGAGACCGCGCCGAGGACCGCGCCCGCGGCGACGCCCCACGCCGCGGGAACCAGCAGGGCCGGGCCGTTCTCGCGGAGCGTGAGGGCGGGACCGTCCGCTGGGTACTCATGTGACACACGAGTCGATTTCGCGGCCGGAAATATAAACGTCGGCGTCCGGCGGAGGGCCGGAGAACGACACGATCCTGTCGTTCGCGCGCCGCGAATCCGTCGTGCGGTCAGTATCTGCGCAGAAAACCGCTCTTTTCTGGGAACAATCGTCCAGAGAGAGTCGTGGTAACTGTACACTCGCAATTCTTATCCCCGGTCGGGACTTCTCTGTGGTTACAATGGCGACCGGAAAGGTTGATTTCTTCAACGACACTGGCGGCTACGGATTTATCGAGACTGACGACGCGGACGACGACGTGTTCTTCCACATGGAAGACGTCGGCGGCCCGGACCTCGAAGAGGGTCAGGAGCTCGAGTTCGACATCGAGTCCTCCGAGAAGGGCCCCCGCGCGACCAACGTCGTTCGGCAGTAAGCCGATCCGAGAAGGTGGGTCGGTCCGGCTGACGCCGAACGCGACTCTGACACACAGCAAACCTTTTCGTCCGCGTCGCGGGCTCACGTCCGCCGCGGTCGTATTTTACTCCCGACGAGCGCCCCGCTCGTCGCGTGCCCGCGGAGCAGTCCGAAAAGAGACGAGAGCGGCCGCGTCCGCGCTCAGATGTGCTGCCCGAAGAGCCCGCGGCCCTTCGTCACCTCGACGTCGCCCTCGACTGTGGTCTGACAGGAGAGACGGACGTCGTGGCTCGGGTGGTGCGGCGGGAGCCAGAGGCGAGCCTTCTCTTTCTTGCTCGGCTCGCTGACCTCGCCGTCGACCTGGACCGCACAGGAGCCGCACGACCCGGCACCGCGGCAGTTGAGCTGTTCCATCTTACCGTTGTAGACGGAGAGACCGGCCTCTTTGAGCACGTTGCGGAGATTAGCGCCCTCCTCGCACTCGATTTCCTCGCCCTTGTAGGATACAGTAGGCATGTCGACTTACGGTACGCGAGCGATCCACAAAAGAGTCTGTGTCCGCGGACGCGGCGGCTGGAACTGCGGACGGCGACCGCGAAACGGTCGTGTGCCGAGCGTCGGACGCCGACGGGGCGTTTTTTACCCTCGGCACCGCAGGGAGGCACAATGGGACTCAGGTGTCTGCTCGGACACGACTTCGACGAGCCCGAACTCCAGCACGAGCGCGAGGAGGAGGGCGACGAGGTCGTCACGACCGTCAGGGAGGTGAAGACCTGCGCTCGCTGCGGCGAGACGCAGATCGTCAGCGAAAACACCGAGGTGACGACGATGGAGCAGTTGGCCGACGAGGCGGCCGCGAACGCCGCCGGAACCGACACGGGAGCGGCCGCGACGCCAGCAGACGGCGACGCCGCGGGACCCGCCGAGGGGACCGCGACTCCCGGAGCGGCGTCGGCGCCCGTCGACGCGGACGACGCCGCGACCGCGGACGACGGGCTCACGCTCGACGAGGAGCCAGGCGCGGGGAGCGACGACGCGGTGATCATCGACGACGGCCCGGTCGACGACGAACCCGGCGCGACCGACGCGGGCCCGGCGCCGGACGAGGCCGAGGGGCCGTCTGACTCGCCGGAGCGACCGGACCCCGCCGGCGGGGGAAACGAGGACGCGGAGCTGCTCGACGCTGGCAGCGAGCCGACGGGTGACCGGTCGGCCGCGAGCGACGCTCCGGCGGAGTCGGCGTCGAGCGACGAGACGGACGCGGAGAGCGACGACGGCGTGATCCTCGACGACGAGGCGGCGGCGGCGACCGGCGAGCGGGAGCGGGGCGCGTGGCCGTCCGTCGACGAGGGGGACGCGGCGGGCGACGGCCAGGCCGCGTGGCCCGACCACGGCGGCGAGGACGAGGGGTTCAGCGCCGAGGTCGGCGAGGGTGGCGATGCGGGCGTGGAGTTCGGCGGGGGAATCACCCCGGAGGCCGCGGAGCAGCGGGAGGAGGAGTCCGAGGAGACGGAGTACGTCGAGGCGCCCGACGACGCGGAGACCGTCTCGTTCGACGCCGGCGAGGGCGAGACGGGGATCACCCGCGGCGAGAGCCCCGACTTGGAGACGGCCGGCGCGGACGAGCCGACCGAGTACTACTGCCCCGAGTGCGGGATGGTCCGCGCCGCGGACGGGAGCTCGATGCGGGCGGGAGACATCTGTCCGGAGTGTAAGCGCGGGTACGTCGACGAGCGGCCGCAGTAACCGCCGTATAAAACGCCGCGTCGGCCGCCGAGCGGCCGTGACGAAACTGGTTTACGCCGGCCTGTCGAACGGTCGCGGCATGAAGGAGTACAAGATGCGCCGCGGCGAGCATCTGGACGACCGCATGCCGGACCTGAAGGGCTCCGTCGAGGAGTACTTCGGCGAGGTCACGGGCACGGAGGAGTGGCAGGGCCACGAGCTGTACGTCGTCGGCGACCCCAACAACCCGGTGTTCGACCGGATCGTCGCGGGTGCCGCCGAATACGGAAGCAAGAAGGACAAGCTGGCGGTCCACTTCGAGGAGCGGCCCGCCGAGGACGTCATCGCTGAGGGGAACGCGGACGCGGCCGCGGACGCGGTCGACGCGAAGAACGAGTTCCTGCTGGAGGCGACCGGTCGCGACGCGAAGTCCCGCCGCGACTCGCTGAAGCGCGAAGTCGAAGACGACGCCCCCGACTACTGATCGGACTTCCCGACCGGCGGCGACGCCGTTCTCTCGTCGAGAGTCGCATCTCCTCCAGCGTCCCGCTCGTCCGGCGCGTGTGGTCGCGGCCGCACCGACGTGGCCGGAGAGTGTCAGGATCGATCGGTTAAATATTTATTCGGTTTTGAGTAAAAACTCCATCAGTCTTAACTCGGTCTGGGACGAAGTGCGGGTATGAGCATCGAGACGATCGTGCTGGCGGTCGGGACCGAGGACGAGGAAGGAATCGAGCGGCTCGCGGACGAGATAGTCGCAGTCGCGGAGCCGGCGGGCGCCGAGGTCGTGTTGACCCACGTGTTCGGCGAGGAGGAGTTCGACGAGACGCGCGCGAAGCTCGGCTTCGAGGCGGGCAGCGAGAGTTCGACGCCCGACGCGGTCGCGGAGCGACACGCGGCCACCCGAGCGCTGTCGAGGGCGCTGTCGGCGGCCGGCGTGCGGCACTCGATCCGCGGCGCGGTCGGCGACCTCGCGACCGAGGTCGTCGAGACCGCCGAGAGGCTCGGAGCCGACCGCGTCGTCGTGGGCGGTCGGCGGCGCTCGCCGACCGGGAAGGCCGTCTTCGGCAGCGTCGCGCAGGAGGTCATGCTCTCAGCGCCGTGCCCGGTGACGTTCGTCCGCGAGCCTGCGTCGTAACGCGGTTTCCCGCGGGCGCCCCGGGTCGGTCACCCCGCTCGACCGCCCGAAGCGTCCCGCTTAAGTGAGACGGGTCCGCCGTTACACCCGATGTACTACGTGGGCGTCGATCTCGGGGCGACGAACGTCCGGGCGGTCGTCGGCGACGAGACCGCGGCGGTCCTCGGCTCCGCGTCGCGAGGTACCCCGCGCGGGCCGAGCGGCATCGCCGTCACCGAGGCCGTCTTGGACGTGGTGCGGCGGGCGTGTACCGACGCCGGGATCGCGCCGGACGAGGCGACCGCGGCCGGGATCGGCTCGATCGGCCCGCTCGACCTGGCAGAGGGGGTCGTCCAGGGACCCGCGAACCTCCCGGACACCGTCGAGCGCATCCCGCTCGTCGGACCGGTCGGGCGGCTGCTCGACACCGACGAGGTGTACCTCCACAACGACACGATCGCGGGCGTCATCGGCGAGCGGTTCCACTCCGAGCGCAACCCCGACGACATGGTGTACCTCACCATCTCTTCGGGGATCGGCGCGGGCGTCGCCGTCGACGGCAACGTCCTCTCGGGGTGGGACGGCAACGCCGGCGAGGTCGGCCATATGACCGTCGACCCGCACGGGTTCATGACCTGCGGCTGCGGCCTCGACGGCCACTGGGAGGGGTACTGCTCTGGCAACAACATCCCGAAGTACGCCCGCGAGCTGTACGAGGAGGACCCGATCGAGACGAGCCTCCCGATCGAGGATCCCGACTTCTCCGCGGTCGACGTGTTTGAGGCGGCGGGCGAGGACACCTTCGCCGACCACGTGATCGACCAGGTCGCCCACTGGAACGCCATGGGGATCGCCAACGTCATCCACGCGTACGCGCCGATCGTCGTGAGCGTCGGGGGCGCGGTCGCGCTCAACAACCCCGACCGCGTCCTCGACCCGATCCGCGAGAAGCTCCCGGAGATGGTGTTCATCAACGTCCCGGAGGTGCGGCTCACCGACCTCGGTGACGACGTCGTGGTGAAGGGGGCGCTCGCGAGCGCGCTGACGGGCGGGACGGGCGACCGCTCGCGCGTCGAGAACGCGCCCTAGCCGGAGGAGGAGACGGACGCTCGGCGGGACTACTGTTCGAACTCGTCGAGCTCCGGCTCGACGTCGGCGCCGACCGCGTCGCGCGTGTCGAGGAAGGCGTCGCGGTAGCGCCGGATCTTCCGGATGAGGATGTACCCGAACGCGCCCTGGAAGACGACGACGAAGCCGAACAGCGCGACGACCTGCGGGAGGCCGAGGAGCCCCGAGGCGATCCCGGTCACCGGGCCGACGAGGGTGTTGTACAGCGCGTGGATCGCGGCCGCGAGGACGAGCCCCTTCACGATGATCGGGCCGCGGTTCCCGGGGTTGAACTTCGCGAGCCCGAGGTAGTAGCCCGCGAACGCCGAGTAGACGACGTGGCCGGGCCCCGCGAGCGCCCGGAGCGCGGCGATGCCGTCGCCCGCGCCGAGCGTCGCGATCCCGACCGTCAGCTCTGCCATGTCGACGTTCTGGGCGATGTACACGAAGTTCTCGATGACGACGAAGCCGAGGCCCGCGATGGCCCCGTACACCGCGCCGTCGATGACGGCGTCGAAGCGATTGTCGGTGTACGCGTACAGCCGCACCGCGAGCAGCTTCACGGACTCCTCGATCGGGCCGACGACGACGAAAAAGAACACGACGATCCCGAGGAACCCGAGCGGTCGGAAGTACGGCTGGAGCACGCTGTTCAGTATCGCCGCGAACGTCGCGGTGAGGATCGACAGGAGGAACGTCGCCACGAGGAGCGACAGCGGCTCGCCGGTCGTCACGTCCGAGACGTACACGTACACGGCCAGCCCGAGGGCGGGGACCACGGAGAGCCCGAGGAGGATCGCGATGGCCGGGTCGAAGAGGAGCCCGAGCCCGAAGGAGCCGAGGATCGCTAAGAGGCCGACGAACGCGACGAGGACGACCCCCGCCTTCGCGGAGCGCGTGAGGAGCCAGTACAGCGCGACCGACAGCCCGTCGAGGGAGGTGCGCTCCTCCCAAGTCGCGACATCGTAGAGGTCGCGGTCGTCGTCGGCTCGGGAGGCGATCGGGTCCTCGTCGGTTGGCATGGCTCCCGTTTCTCTCCCCGGTGACTTAACCGATGGGCGGGACCGAGCGCGCGCACCGGGGACGGGAACGGGACCCGCGTCACCGACCGCGGCCGGCCCGCGGCCGACAGGATTGAAACCGCGGCGGGCGAAGGCGGGGTATGCACTTCGACCCGCGGGTCCAGCGCGCCCTAAAGGAGGCCGGGTTGGACGCCGATGCCGTCGCCGACGCCTCGGACCGAGTCGCGGAACTGGTCGCGAGAGACGCCGACCGCCTCCGGGAGTTCTTCGGCGGAGACGGCGCCTACTACTCGGACATGGAAATGGCGCACAGCGCCGCGTCGATTCAGGAGCACGCGAGCGCCGACGTCGACCTGTTCACGCACGGGAGCGACCTCCGCGGCTACCTCTCGCTCGACGGCTGGGGCGTCCCGGTAGAGGGCGGGCGGATCCTTCGGGAAGACGACGGCGGCACGCCGACCGTCGTCGAGCTCTCGCTCGGGGACACGGTCAACGACCGCGTGCGGTTCGCGCGAGAGCGCGAGGCCCTCTGACGATGGTCCGTGCCCGCGTCCGCGGTATCTACGCGACGGCCCTCACCGCGCGCCTGCTCGACGCCGGTCACGAGGTTGTCGACGCCTCCGGGCCGATCCGCCGGCGGTTCGACGCCGAGTTCGGGACCGAGCCGCCCGACGTCCGGATCGAGACGAGCGGGGACCGACAGGGGATCGGCGCGAGCGGTGACCCCGACGCGCTCGGCGCGGTCCGAGAGTTCCTGACCGGCGTGGGGCGCGACGCGCTCGCGTGGCCCGACCCGACGCCGCCGAGGACCGTCCTCGACGGCGAGGTGACGGAGACCCTCGGCGGCGGCGCGGTGGTCGACCTCCGAGTCGGTGACGACGGCGGAGCGACGGGCGCGCCCGCAGCGGCCACCGAGGGGTACCTCCCGTACGGCGACATCGACGCCCGGATCGAGACGGGCGATCCGGTCCGGGTCCAGGTGCGCGAGTCGGCTGCGCCGTGGACCGACCGCCGCCCCGAGTTGGCGGGGAGGCTGCGGGTCGGCGGCGACCTCGTCGCGCTCGAACCAGGCTCCGGGACGCGCGTCGACGTGCGGGACGACGAGGCGGCCCGCGAGCTGGCCGGGATGCTCGACCTCCTCGACCTCAATCCGCCGGCGGGCTGGCGGGCGGTGTGGCGGCCCCCTGCCGTCGACGCCGACACGGAGGCACTCACCGCCGGCCTCGACGCGGCGGTCGATGCCGCCGAGGAGCTGCGCGCGGCGACCGAAGCGGACGGCGAGGGCGGAGCCGACGGCGGGGCTGGAGGCGGGCTCGGCGTCCTCGACGACAGGGGCCGACTCCGCGACGCCCCGCTCGCCGCGCCGAACGCCGGCGTCTGGGTCTGGTTCGGCCGGGAGAGCCGGGGCGGGCTCGACGACGCGCGGCGGACCGCGACCGCGACGATGCCGGGCCACCACCGCGTGAAGGCCGGGTCGTCGGACGCCTCGGCCGGGGTCGACCTCGCCGAGGCGCTCTGTGAACCCGCCGCCGACGCCGAGTTCCCGTTCGCGGTCGTGGCCGACGCGTTCGGTCCGCGCGAGGGCGACGCGCTCCGGATCGACCACGGGAAGCCGGACGGGCGGCTGATCACGCTCGGGGAGGCGACCGTCACCGGAGTCGACGCGGACGGGACGGTCACCGTCGAGCGGGAGATGAGCGGCGGCGGGACCTACGACGGCCTCGGCGTCGACCGCGAGGCCGGCGACGTCGCCGAGACCAGCCTGAAGGAGGGCCGCTGGTGGTACCCGACCACGTACCGCGGGCGTGACGGGACCGTCCGCGGGACGTACGTCAACGTCTGTACGCCCGTCGAGGTGTTCCCCGACGCGGCCCGCTACGTCGACCTCCACGTCGACGTGATGAAACACCCGGACGGGACGGTCGAACGCGTCGACGACGACGAGTTGGCCGAGTCGGTCGCGGCCGGCCACACCCCCGAGCCGCTGGCCGAGAAGGCGCGGAGCGTCGCCTCGGCGCTCGAAAACGCGTTGTAGGAGTCGATTCGAGGACTGCGGTCCGGCCGTCGGGACGCGCAGACTCGGTCGTTTCGAAATCCAATCACTTCGATTCGTTACAATAGCATTATTATTCATCGTATACACGCTGCGGACGGAATGCGTGAGAAACGATCACAGCAAACGTTCAGAGAGACGAGCCGGCGGGGGTTCCTCGGGAGCGTGGGGGGGTTGGTCGCTGCGGCGGCCTACTCGGGCGCCGTCTCGGCCGACGACGCCGCGCAGGTAGCCAACGGCGCGGACGACTCGGTCCAGCGGATAGAGTCGCCGGACGGGTCGATCGCGGTCACCGTCGACGTGAGCGACGGGGTCCCGACCTACGAGGTCGCTCGCGACGGGACAACGTACGTGGGGCCGTCGTCGCTCGGGTTCGACTTCCGGAACCAGCCGTCGTTCGGGGCGAGCGCGGAGGGGGCGAACGGTCAACTGTCGGTCACGGGCACGGTTCGGCAGGTCGCGACCGAGGAGTGGGAGCCGGTGTGGGGCGCCTACGAGGAGGTGTCCGCGGAGTACCACGCCCTGAGTGTCGGGCTCGCCGACGCCGCGGACGACGGGACCACCGCGGACGACGCCCGCACCGCGACCCTCCAGATTCGCGTCTTCGACGACGGGGTCGGCCTCCGGACCGTGCTCGGCGAGGGGTTCGCGAGCAACGCCGAGCGGGCGGTGGTCGCCGCCGAGAACACCGGCGTCGACTTCGCGGCGGACTACACCGCCTGGTGGATCGAGAACGCGGTGACGAACCCGCGGTTCGAACAGGAGTACGCGGAGGCGCCGCTGTCGGAGATTCCGGGCGGAAGCGACAACCGACGGCCCACCGACACACCGATGCGGACCGGGGCGCACACGCCGCTGACCGTCGACGCGGGCGACGCGTACCTCAGCGTCCACGAGGCGAACCTCGACGACTACGCGGCGGCGACGCTCGCGCCGCGCGACGCGGACGGCGGGACTGCGTTCTCGACGGAGCTCACGCCGCTCCCGGACGGGACGAAGGCGTCGCTCGAACTCCCGGCGGCGACCCCGTGGCGGACGATACAGGTCGTCGACCGACCGGGCGAGCTGATCGAGTCGCAGCTGGTCCCGCTGCTGGCCGACCCGCTCGACGAGTCGGCGCTGCCGAGCGCGGGCGGCGAGCCGGACACGGACTGGATCGAGCCCCGCAAGTACGTCGGCATCTGGTGGACGATGATCGCGGGGCAGGCGAACTGGGAGTACAAGACGGACGACGAGATCGCCGGGGACGACGGCAACCCCGCCGCGTACGTCCACGGCGCGCGCACCGAGCGGATGAAGCGGTACATGCGCTTCGCGAGCCATAACGGGCTCGACAGCGTCCTCGTCGAGGGGTGGAACGAGGGGTGGGACACCTACCCCGGCGACGGCACCGGGTTCGAGTTCGGGGTGGACGGCTCGACCCCCGACTTCGACGTGCCGGAGGTGACCGCGTTCGGCGCGTCGCTGTCGGACCCAGTCGAGATGACGATCCACAACGAGACGGCCGGCAACGTCCCGCAGTACGAGACCGCGATCCTCGACGAGGACGTGTTCGCGGGGTACGAGGCCGAGGGGATCAACTCGATCAAGAACGGCTACGTCTCGGACCCGGGCCTCGGCATCAACGGCGACGGCGCCAAGCCGACCCACAATCAGCACAACCAGCTCGCGGTGAACCACCACCGACTGGTGATCCGGGAGGCGGCCGCGAACCGCCAGCTCCTAGAGATCCACGAGGGGATCAAGCCGACCGGCGAGATCCGGACCTACCCGAATGTGGCGAACCGCGAGGTGGTGAAGGCCCAAGAGTACGACGGGTTCGGCCAGCTCGGCTCGAACGTCGGCCGCGACCACCACGTCACGCTCCCGTTCACGCGGAACCTCGCCGGCCCGGTGAGCTTTCAGCCCGGCATCTTCGATATCACGTTCGGCGACGACCGCGGCGACCAGATCCAGACGACCCGCGCCAAGCAGCTCGCGATGTACCCGACGTACCTCAGCGGCCTCCAGATGGCCGCCGACCGGATCGAGGGGTACGTCGACGAGACGTTCGACGTGGGCGAGGGGCTCCAAGCCGCGGCCGGCGACCTCGACGGCCTCGTCACCGACGACTCGTGGCGGGACGCGTTCGGCACGAACCACGTCGCCGTCGACCCCAACCGTGCGCCGAGCGGCTCGTCGGCGACGTACGTCGTCCGCGACGTGCCCGCCGCCGGGACGTACGACCTCCATCTCCGGTACGCGAGCGCGCCGGAGGAGAACGCGCAACGCGTGATCGACGCCGGCGGGCCGCGAGCGACCCTGCGCGTCAACGACACGCGTGAGACCGTCGAGCCGGGCTTCACCGCCTACTGGGACGACTGGCAGGTGTTCACGACCGAGGTCGAACTGGTGGCCGGCGACAACGAGATCGCTATCGAGCTCGACTACGAGGACGGCGAGGACGGCTTCACCGGCGACGTCGGCGGCTTCAACCTCAACGCGGTCGCCGTCACCGAGCCGGGAGAGTCGTCGCCGATTCCCGCCGAGTACGACGGGTACGTCCCCGAGAACGAGAACTTCGACGCCAAACCCGAGTTCGGCTTCATCGAGTCCGTCCCGGCCGCCGGCTGGGACGAGACCCGCGTCGTCGGCTCCGCGATCGGCGAGTACCTCGCGATCGCCCGCCGGCACGGCGACGAGTGGTACCTCGGCGTCATGACCGACGGCGACGGCCGGGCGGTCGACGTGCCGCTCGACTTCCTCGCACCCGGTAGCTCCGGCAACGCGCCGGGACGTGGCAACGGAACGGAGCGCGGGAAGGGCAAGGACCGGGGGAAGGAGGACGGTCGCGGCAACGGAAACGGCCGGTCCGGCCCGAAGTACGTCGCGGAGATCTACGGCGACGCGATCGGTGGCGGCGTCGACGCCGACCCGACCGCGACCCGGATCGACGAGGCGGTCGTCGACCCGTCGACGACGCTGCTCGCGTCTACGGTGCCGAGCGGCGGCACCGCGGTCCGACTCCGGCCGGCTCGCGGACGGGAGATCAACGACCTCCCGGAGTACGAGCGCCCGGAGCAGGACATTTCGATCGACATCGCCAGCGAGGCCGACCTCAACGAGCCGTTCATCACGGCGACCGGCTCGAACGACGCCGCTTTCGTCGGCGGCACGAACGTCAATATCTTCGTCGACGGCGAGTTCGAGTCGGTCGGCAACGTCCGGCTCCCGCCGAGCGCGACGGACGAAAGGGTGGATCTCGGCTTCAGCATCTCGCGGATCGGCACGTTCGACGTCGCCGTCCGCGAGCCCGACGGCGGCGCTGAACTGGCATCGGAGACCGTCACGATCGCACCGGGGGACATCATTAGCGAGTTCACCGACCCTGCGGGCGACGACGACGGTCCCGGCGAGTACGTCTACCCGACGAACGGTGCGTTCCGGGACGGTGCGTTCGACCTACGCTCGTTCCGCGTCTTGGAGACAGAGGAAGAGTACCGGTTCACCTTCGAGGTTGAGAACCTGTACGACGTGTTCGGGGGCGACTTCTCGCCGCACTACTTCCTCGTCTACCTTCGCAACCCCGACGCGAGCGACGGACGGACGACCGCACTGGACGACCTGGATCTTACCGCAGAGTTCGATCAGCCGTGGCAGTACCGGATCGACGCCAGTGGCTTCGGGAGGGGGATCACCGACACTAACGGCGGTAGCCTCGGGACTCCAGAGGTGTTCACCAGTTTCGAGTCAGACACAGCGGTTATCTCGATACCGAAGTCCGTGGTCGGCGACAACATCGCGGACTGGGAGGTGGTGCCGATCGTCGGCTCGGAGGACGTCGGCACCCTGCGGCCGGTCGCCGAAGAGGCCGAGGCCTACGTCTTCGGCGGCGCCCACGAGGGGGCGGCGGACAACGCCCCGCGTGTGATCGACCTCGTGACGCCGGAGGGCGTCTCGCAGGCCGACGCGCTGGACTACGGCCCGGGCTCGCTCGCGTCGCTGCCGTTCACGCCGCTGTAAGCAAGAGAAACACCGGGAGAGACTCCCCTGTCGCGTTCAGAAGTGGTTGGCGGACTCGGTTTCGTGTTTGAGCTCCCCGCCGCGGCCGCCCTCGACGGTGGACGCACCGTTGTCGCCGGAGGAGGCGGTTCGGACGGTGACGTTGTCGACCTCGTCGAAGTCCATGATGAGGTCGCGGCGGATGTTGTCGGCGGTGATGTTGGAGATGCCGCAGCCGGAGCAGGTGCCGCCGAGTTCCACGACGACCTCGCCGGTCTCGGGGTTCGCCTCGCGCACGACGCTCGTGCCGCCGTGCATCTGGATGATCGGCATCTGTCCGACCATCCACTGCTCGACCCGGTCCGCGAGGCTTTCGTCGCTCTCGTCGCTCATTACACCTCCTTCACCGCCGACGGTATGGAAAGTTGCGGTTTAGGAGTCACAGAAACTCGCGAAAGGAACTGTGTCATCGTCGATGAGACGGAACGGCGGCAGCCGAGCGCGCTATCGCTCTGCTTCGTCGCTTCCGTCGGCGGACTCGCCGGACTGGCTGGGGAGCCGCGTGGGGTCGGCCGCGTCGTCGCCGTTCAGCGAGTCGTCGCGTTCGAGCACGTACAGCAGCGGCCCGAGCGCGGTGAGGACGAGGACGCCGGGCAGGGGCGCGTCGGGGACGAGGATCAGCGTGACGAGGCTCGCCCCGCCGGTGAGGACGACGAGCGCGGCCCACGCCGCCGGCGAACCGAGGTCGACACCGACGCGCGCGGCGTCGCGGTAGACGGCCGCGGCGATCAGCGCGACAGCGACGCCCCCGCCGCCCCCGACGAGGGCCGTGGTGAGGGACATGCGATTCGTTGGGGCGAGACGCGAAAAAGGGTGTCGCGAGCGGAAAGCGAGAAGCGGAGGGCGAAGCGGGAGATCCGGTGCGGAGCGGTCGCCGGCGGGACTACGGCGCTTCGCCGGTCTCGATGCTGAAGGAGTCGCGCGGGTACGCGACGCAGGTGAGCGTGTAGCCGTCGTCGATCTCGGCCTCTTCGAGCATCTGCTGGTTGTCGTGCTCGACGAAGTCCTCAGAGGGGCCGTCCGCGATCTGGCCGGCGCAGGAGACGCACTGCCCCTGTCGGCAGGCGTACGGGAGGTCCCACCCCGCGTCTTCGCCCTGTTCGAGGATCGGCTCGTCGTTGGAGAGCTCGATCGTCTCGCCCTGCTTGACGAACTCGACCTCGAAGTACTCCACCTCGTCTTCGGGGATGTCGCCGGGGCCGGAGCTGACGGTGCCGCCCTCTTCGAGCTCGCCCTCCTCTCCCTCGCCGGCGGCCGGGATGGCGCCGCCGCCGCCACCGCCGCCGACCGCGCGGTTGCCCGGCTCCGGGAACTCGGTCTCCGGGACCGCGGACGCGCGGCGTTCCATCACTTCGTCCGAGATGTCGGTGGTGGGCTCCCACCCGGTCCCCCTCACCGACGTGACGAGGACGATGAGCAGCGTCGCAATCGCCCCGATAACGATCGCGGGCGTGTTTGCGACGTTCGCAATGAGCGGATTGAGCATACGAACTGATATGGAGAGGTAGCATAAGGCCGTTTTGATCGATCCAACCGCGTGAGACCCCCGACGGCGGTGATCGGCGGCCCGTCACGCCGCGGAGCGGTCCATTTATCGGCCGAGCGGTCGACCGGACGCTCATGGAAGTGAAATCCCGGCACCATCTCCGGAGCGACCAGATCACCGCGATCCGCGACGCGGTCGCCGACCACCTCGGGGTCGACATCGACGGGGAGACCTTCGAGTTCGTGGAGTTCGTCGACGCCGGCTACGAGCTCGTCTTGGTCGACGGCGACCCCGCCGTCTTCTACGTCGACGACGACGAGCCGTTCCTCACCGTCCGAGGGGCGAACGACTACGACCCGGAGACGGGCGTCGTCACGGTCGACGCCGGCGCGATCTCGTTCGTCTCAGACGGCGCCGACGTGATGCGCCCGGGCATCGTCGAGGCCGACCCGGAGATCCGCGCGGACGACCTCGTCGTGATCGCCGAGGAGACACACGGGAAGGTGCTGGCGGTGGGCCGCGCGCTGGCCGACGGCGACGAGATGGTCGGCGACAGCGGGAAAGTCGTCGAGTCGATCCACCACGTCGGCGACGACCTCTACGAGTTCTCTGTGTGAGCGGCCGGGGAGCGGCAGTCGATCGCCGCCCGTGAATCCGTCTCGGCGGCGGCAGACGCCGGCCGGCCACGCGCGGCCGCCGCCGTCGCTCCGCGCATTTTAATCGCCTCCCCGTCGACCCCAACGGTAATGACCGCGATCCGGGTACTGAGCTACAACGTCCGCTACGCCAACCGCGGCGACCACCACGACGCCTGGCACGACCGCCGAGACGCCGTCGGGCGGCTCGTCCGCTTTCACCGGCCTGACGTCGCCGCGTTCCAGGAGCCGGTCCCCGAACAGCGCCGCGACCTCCGGGACCGGCTCCCGGAGTACGAGTTCGTCGGGCGGGGCCGCGAGGCGGACGGCGAGGGCGAGGGGTGTCCGATCGGCGTCCGGAGCGACCGTTGGGAGGTCGTCGAGGACGGGACGTTCTGGCTCTCGGAGACCCCCGAGACCCCGTCGACGGGATGGGGAGCGACCCACCCGCGGATCGCGACGTGGGCGCGGGTTCGCGCCCGAAACGGCGACGCCGCACTTCGCGTCGTCAACGCGCACTTCGACCACGTAAGCGCCCGCGCGCGGCGCGAGTCCGCCCGCCTGCTTCGCGAGCTGCTCCCGACGCTCGCGACGGGCGAGGGAGCCGGTAGCGGGGACGGCGAGAAACTCCCGATCGTCTTCGTCGGCGACCTCAACTGTACGCCCGGGTCGGAGCCGCACCGGATCCTCGTCGGAGACGACGTCGAAACTGGCGGGAACGACGGCAGTAACGGCGGAGTCGCCGGCAGCGGAGATCCCGGCGACGGCCCCAGGCTGCGCGACGCCGCGGCCGCCGCCGACCTCCGGCACGGGCCGGAGACGAGTCTCACCGACTTCGCTCACCTCATCGACGGTCGGCGGATCGACCACGCGCTCGTCTCGCCGAGTGTGTCCGTCGAGGCGTTCGCGACGCTCGCGGACCGGGACGACCGCGGGCGGTACCCCTCCGACCACCTGCCGATCCTCGCGCGGCTATCGGTCTAAGCGAGGGCGCTACTCCCCGGCGTCGTCCGCGGTGGTACCCTCGGTCTCGTCCTCCTCCTCGTCGGCCGCCCCCTCGTCGCCCGCTTCTTCCTCGTCTTCAGCTTCCTCCGCGTACTTCTCCAGGATGGTCTCGTAGCCGCGCTTGGCCGTCTCGTACGTCTCGCGGAGGTCCGCGACCGGCGTCTCGCTCGCGTCGACGCGGAGGTCGTTGTAGTACGGGTCGTCCGCCTCCTCCTCGGTGGTCCGGACGAGCAGCGCGGCGGACTGGACCTCGAGGTCCTCGCGCTTGTCGCCGCCCGCGGCGTGCCCCGCGGCGAGGGCGTCGATCAGCCGCTCGGCGAGGGGCGCGTCGCCGTGGGCGTCGGACTCGTAGGCGGCCGCGGTGTCCTCGACGACGTCTTCGCCCGTCAGGAGGTTGCCGGCGACCGTGTAGTTCTGTCCCTCGCGGTGGCCGTACCAGCCGTTACACTCGTCGCCGGAGAACGCGAACGTCCCGTCGGCGTCGACGCCGTGGAGCTGGCGCTGGGCGCTCCCCTCGTCGGCGTTCAACAGCGCCTCCAGCGCGTCGTCGACCGCCAAGCCGTCGCCGAGGTACTCGACCCCCTTCCGCCCCAACTCGACATTGACGAGCGACTGGGTCGCCACCGCCCCGTCCGACGAGGCGAACGGACACAGGGTGCCGACGCCCGGCAGCCGGGTCGTCACCGCCACGCCGAACCGGATCTGGTCGTCGCCGTCCTCGTCGGTGTACCGCTCGCGGACGCAGATGCTGAACGTCACACCGGTGGTGCGGGGGCGTCCCGCAAAAGGCTGCGTGCCGGGGCCGATGGTTCCGGTTCCAAAACGGGTCGCGGCGTCCGCGCGCGAGCGCTCGCCGGGGGGACGCGCCGAGCCCCGCCGTCGATCTCACGAACCGTTGATAAGACCGACCGAAGAACCGTCGGTGAACCGGGGGGACTCGGCGAGGGCGACGGGGCCGGACGGAGAGTGACGAGTGTCAACGAGCGACATACTTATCCGTGAGAGTCTCTCCCATATATATAGCCTCGGATACGGGCGAGGCGACCACCGGCACCGACACGGAGAACGACGACGCGCTGCTCGCGGTCAGACGAGTTGTCGACACGCGCACGGTGAGCGACGACTCAAGCCGTCGCGTCGGGGCCGAACGACGCCACCCGCGATCCGAGCGAACGTGATACGATGGCAGAACGACACACGCTCGAACGGCTCAGCGAGGAGTACCGGACGGAGGTTCCGGACGATCTCAGAGCGGCGCGATCATTCGACTGGTACCTCGACGCGCTGTACGACGACCCGCGGATCGCGCGGAACGCCCACCAGCGCGTCGCGGACATGTTCGACTACTACGGGACCCACTACGACGAGGAACGCGGCGTCGTCGAGTACGCGCTCGCCGCGGAGGACCCGCACCACGACGGCGAGAACGTGTTCTACGGCCGCGAGGTCCACGAGGCGATCCACGAGTTCGTCAACAAAGTGAAGTCCGGCGCCCGCGGGCTCGGCCCCGAGAAGCGGATCAAGCTCCTGTTGGGGCCGGTCGGCTCCGGGAAGTCGCACTTCGACTGGCTCGTGCGCCGCTACTTCGAGGCGTACACCCGCGAGGACGCCGGCCGGATGTACACCTTCCGGTGGGTCGACCTCTGTTCGGTGATCGACGACCAAGACCCAGACGACGACACCGTCCGCTCGCCGATGAGCCAGGACCCGCTCGTCCTCCTCCCGAAGCCGCAGCGGCAGGCCGTGATCGACGACCTCAACGAGCTGCTCGACGCTCCCTACACGCTCCGGAACGACCAGCACCCGGACCCAGCCTCGGAGTTCTACCTGAACGAGCTGCTCGCGCACTACGACGACGACTTAGAGCGCGTCCTCGACAAGCACGTCGAGGTCGTCCGGCTTGTGGCCGACGAGAACCGTCGGGAGTGTATCGAGACGTTCGAGCCGAAGGACAAGAAGAATCAGGACGAGACCGAGCTCACCGGCGACGTCAACTACGCGAAGCTCGCCGTCTACGGCGAGTCCGACCCGCGGGCGTTCGACTACGCCGGCGCGTTCTGTAACGCGAACCGCGGCCTCTTCTCCGGCGAGGAGCTGCTCAAGCTCCAGCGGGAGTTCCTCTACGACTTCCTCCACGCCTCCCAGGAGTCGACGATCAAGCCGAAGAACAACCCGCGGATCGACATCGACCAGGTGATCGTCGGCCGGACGAACATGCCGGAGTACCGCGAGAAGACCGGCGACCAGAAGATGGAGGCGTTCAACGACCGCACCAAGCGGATCGACTACCCGTACGTGTTGGAGTACGAGAGCGAGGCGAACATCTACGAGAAGATGCTCGCCAACGCGGACGTGCCCAACGTCCACGTCGAGCCCCACGCGCTGGAGATGGCCGCGCTCTTCGGGGTTCTCACCCGGTTGGAGGAGCCAACCGACGAGACGGTGAACCTGTTGGAGAAGGCGAAGGCGTACAACGGCGAGCTCGAAGACGAGGAGATCGATCGGCGGAAGCTCCGGGAGGACGCCGCCGAGTCCGCCGACGTCGGCGAGGGGATGGACGGGATCTCCGCGCGGTTCGTCGGCGACGAGATCGCCGAGGCGATCATGGACGCGACGCACCGCGACCGCAGCCACCTCTCGCCGCTGTCCGTCTTCGACCACTTCGAAGCGAACCTCGGCGGCCACGGCTCGATCGCGGCCGAGGACCTCGGCCGCTACGAGCGGCTCCTAGAGACCGTCCGCGAGGAGTACCGCGAACGGGCGATCGAGGACGTGCGCCACGCGCTGGCGTACGACGTCGACGAGCTCCGGCGGCAGGGCGAGAAGTACATGGACCACGTGATGGCGTACATCGACGACGACACCGTCGACGACGAGCTCACCGGCCGGGAGACCGAGCCGGACGAGACGTTCCTGCGCGCGGTCGAAGAGCAGCTCGACGTCCCCTCCGACCGGAAGGACGACTTCCGTCAGGAGGTGTCGAACTGGGTCTCCCGGCGCGCCCGCGAGGGGCGCGGGTTCGACCCGCAGGAGAACGACCGCCTCCGCCGCGCCCTGGAGCGCAAGCTGTGGGAGGACAAGAAGCACAACATCAACTTCTCGGCGTTAGTGTCCGCGACCGACCTCGACGACGAGGACCGGAGCGCCTGGGTCGACGCCTTAGTCGACCGCGGCTACTCCGAGGACGGGGCCGCCGAGGTGTTGGAGTACGCGGGCGCGGCGGTCGCGCGCTCGGAGATCGAGGACGGCGGGGACTGAGATGAGCGACCGCACCCGACCCGACGGCGAGGGGTTCGTCGACGCGGCCGACGAGGCGCTCCGGGGGGCGTACGACCCGCCGATGAGCCTCGAGTCCTACGTCGACCGCGTGCTGGAGCGGCCGACCGCGGCCGCTTCCGGCGCGGGGTACGTCCTCGCGGCGATCGAGTCGCAGGGGACCCGAGAGGTCCGCGAGCGCGGTGAGACGCTCGACCGGTACCGCTTCTTCGACGACCCGGCGAACGACGGGGAACACGCCGTGTTGGGCAACACCCGCGCGCTCAACGCGTTCGTCGACGACCTGCGCGCGGCCGCGACCGGGCGCGGCAACGACGAGACGATAGTCTGGATCGACGGCCCGACCGCGACCGGCAAGTCGGAATTCAAGCGGTGCCTGGTGAACGGGCTCCGCGCGTTCTCGAAGACGGACGCCGGCCGCCGGTACACTGTCGAGTGGAACGTCACCGGCGCCGGCGCAGGCGGCGGGGGCGGGGCGGGGGCCGCGTCGCTCTCGTACGGCGACGGCGGCGACACCGGCGCGTGGTACCGCAGTCCGGTCCAGACGCACCCGCTGTCCGTCTTCCCGGAGCCGGTCCGGGAGTCGGTCGCCGACGCGGTCGACGGCGACGCCTACCCGATCGCGGCCGACGTGGAGCTCGACCCGTTCAGCCGCGAGGCGTACGACCACCTGGAGTCGACCTACCGCGAGCAGGGGCGACGGGACCTCTTCTCGGCGATCACCGACCGCGACCACCTCCGCGTGACGAGCTACGTGGTCGACGTCGGCCGGGGGATCGGCGTCCTCCACGCAGAGGACGACGGGTCCCCGAAAGAGCGGCTCGTCGGCTCGTGGATGGGCGGCATGCTGCGCGAGCTCGACTCCCGCGGCCGGAAGAACCCGCAGGCGTTCAGCTACGACGGCGTGCTCTCGCAGGGGAACGGCGTCGCGACCGTCGTCGAGGACGCGAGCCAGCACGCCGACCTCCTCCGCCGGCTGCTCAACGTGCCCGACGAGCGGCGCGTGAAGCTCGACAAGGGGATCGGGATGGACCTCGACACCCAGCTGATCGTCATCTCGAACCCCGACCTCGACGCAGAGCTGGACCGCCACGCCGAGCGCGGCGACGCCGACCCGCTGAAGGCGCTGAAGCGGCGGCTCTCGAAACACGAGTTCCGCTACCTCACGAATCGCCGCCTGGAGGCCCGGCTGCTCCGACGGGAGATCGCCGGGGCGACCGCGGTCGGTGGAGCGACCGTCGAGGGCGACGCCGAATCGGCCGTCGCGAGCGGTCCGACGGCGGACAACCACGCGAAGAGCGACCCGGGGACCGCGCCGCTGTCGGTCGACGTCCGGGAGTCGGACGGGAGCGTGGCCGAGCGCGAGATCGCGCCGCACGCGATCGGCGCCGCGGCGCTGTACGCGGTGGTCACACGGCTCGACGCCGACGACCTGCCCGGCGACCTCGACCTGATCGAGACCGCCGAGCTGTACGAGACCGGCGAGGTCGGGCGCGGCGACGATGCGGTCACCGTCGCCGACGTCGACCTCGCCCCTGGCGACGGGCGCAACGGGATCCCGGTCACCTACGCCCGCGACGCGGTCGCCGACCTGCTCGCGACGACCGCCGACCGCCACCACCCGGAGCTGCCGGTCGAGCGTGTCGTCACCCCGACGGACGTGCTCGACGCGATGGCCGGCGGGCTCGCCGACGCGCCGCTGTTCTCGCGGGCGGAGGTCGCGGAGTTCGAGGGGCGGCGCGGGGCGGTCGCGACCCGGATCCGCGAGCGACAGCGCGAGGACGTGATCGACGCGATGCTCGCGGAGGAGACCGTCTCGACGGAGACGGTCGCCGAGTACGTCGAGCACGTGTACGCGTGGGACGACGAGGACCCGACGACGCGGGGCCGGGAGGACGAGGCCCCGGACCCGCTCGTCATGAAGGTGTTCGAGACGGAGACGCTCGGGCGGTTCGACGAGGGCGACTACCGAGGGACCGAGCCCGGGCGCGACGTCGAGCAGTTCCGGCGCAAGCGCGTGATCCGCGGGCTCACCCAGTACGCGTGGCGCAACCGCGACGACGCGTTCAGCGTCGACGACGTCGACCTCGCGGAGGTGCCGGAGCTGAAGGCGGTGATCGACGCGAACGAGCTGGCCGACGTGAAGCGCCGGTTCCCGGACCTCGACCCCGCGGCGTGGCCCGATCCGCCCGCGGACACCGAGACGGAGCGAGTGAAGTCGGAGACGATCGACCGGCTGTGCGAGCGCGGGTACAGCCCCGCGTCCGCGGAGCTGACCAGCCGGGCCGTGATGGAGCAGGTCCGCGACGAGTGGCCCGAGGTCGACGGCGGGCGCGTCGGCGACGACCCGGACGACGGCGTCGGCCCGAACGGGGGTGAGAGCCCGTGGGACTGACCGAGGACCGCGAGCGCTTCCGCGAGGTGGGCGAGACCCGCCGCGCGGACCTCGCCGAGTTCATTAGCCACGGCGACCTCGGCGGGTCCGGCGCAGACCGGGTCCGGATCCCGATCAAGGTCGTCGACCTCCCGGCGTTCGAGTACGACCAGCGCTCCGCCGGTGGGGTCGGGCAGGGCGGCGACGGGCAGCCGCAGCCCGGCCAGCCGGTCGAGCCCGAGCCCGGCGACGGCGACGAGGAGGGTGAGCCGGGCGAAGAGGGCGGCGACCACGAGTACTACGAGATGGACCCGGAGGAGTTCGCGCGCGAGCTCGACGAGGCGCTCGGGCTCGACCTCGAACCGAAGGGGAAGCAGGTGATAGAGGAGGTGGAGGGCGACTTCACCGACACCGCCCGCTCCGGACCACGGGGCACCCTCGACGTGGACGAGTTCTTCAAGCGGGGGTTGAAACGGCACCTCGCCACCGACTTCGACGAGGCGTACGTCCGGGAGGGCCTGTTCGTCGACGGGGCCGACGTGGACGACGTCTTCGCGTGGGCGCGCGATCAGGGGACGCCCGTCTCCCGGGCGTGGATCGCCGACGCCGCCGCGACCGTCGCGGACGAGGCGGGCGAGCCGGTCGCCGCGCTCGACCGGTGGGAGAGCTTCGAGGCACTCGACGACGGGGTCGACCGCGAGCCCGTCACGCACCGGATCCGGCGCGAGGGGCTTGACAGCGTCCCGTTCCGCAG
Organism: Halorubrum miltondacostae; assembly: GCF_041379815.1. NCBI lineage: Archaea > Methanobacteriati > Methanobacteriota > Halobacteria > Halobacteriales > Haloferacaceae > Halorubrum > Halorubrum miltondacostae. The sequence goes on along the minus strand of NZ_JBEDNY010000002.1, from coordinate 6,637 downwards.
CGAGGACGAGCGGTTCCGCCACCCGGAGGTGATCGAGAAGCGCGAGCGCAACGTCGTGGTGATCAACGTCCGCGACGCCTCCGGCTCGATGCGCGAGACGAAGCGGGAGCTCGTCGAGCGCGTGTTCACGCCGATGGACTGGTACCTGACCGGGAAGTACGACGCCGCCGAGTTCCGGTACGTCGTCCACGACGCGGAGGCCTGGGAGGTCGACCGCGAGGAGTTCTTCGGGATCCAGTCCGGCGGCGGCACCCGGATCTCCAGCGCGTACGACCTCGTCGAGGAGCTGTTGACGGAGTACCCGTACAGCGAGTGGAACCGGTACGTGTTCGCCGCGGGTGACTCGGAGAACGCCGGCAGCGACACCAGAGACAACGTGATCCCGGCGATGGAGTCGATCGACGCCAACCTCCAGGCGTACGTCGAGACCCAGCCCGGCGACGGCGCGGCGAACGCCCGCCACGCCGACGAGGTCGAGTCCGCGTTCGGCGACGCCGACGACGTGGCCGTCGCGCGCGTTTCCGAGCCCGACGACGTCACCGACGCCATCTACGAGATCCTCAGCACGGAGTCGAGCGGCGGGGGGAGCGCGCCAGACGGGGCGACCGTCGCCCGCCGGACCGACGGAGGTGAACACAGATGAGAGACGACAGGATCGAGGCGAAACGCGAGGCCGAGGCCCTCGACGAGCCGGCGCGCGAAGCGCGCGAACTCGCCGAGCGGCTTGGCTTGGAGCCGTACCCGGTGCGGTACTGGGTGGTCGACCACGACCAGATGAACGAGCTGATCGCCTACGGCGGCTTCCAGCGCCGGTACCCGCACTGGCGGTGGGGGATGAACTACGAGCGACAGCGGAAGAAGGACCGCCACGGGCTCGGGAAGGCGTTCGAGATCGTCAACAACGACGACCCTTCCCACGCGTTCCTCCAGGAGTCGAACGCCCCGGCCGACCAGAAGGCCGTCATCACGCACGTCGAGGCGCACGCGGACTTCTTCGCGAACAACGAGTGGTTCGGGCTGTACGCTGACCGCGGCGAGGGCGGCCCGAACGCCGCCGCGAGGCTGGAGCGCAACGCCGACCGGATCGCGTCGATCGCGAAGCGGAGCGACGTCGACCGCGACGAGGTCGAGCGGCTCGTCGACGCCGTGAGCGCGATGGAGGACACGATCGACCAGCACAGCCCGGTCGACGCCGCCCGGTCCGTCGAGGAGCCGGGGATCGCGGCCGACGTGAGCGACGGCGACGAGGACCCGGTCGCGGCGATCGAAGCGCGGATCGACGACCTCGACCTCTCCGAGGAGGTGCGCCGCGACGTGTTCGACGACGAGTGGCTCGAGGCGCGCGGCGAGGGCGTCGAGCCGGAGACGCCCCGTCCCGACGTACTCGCCTTCCTGCGCGACCACGGGAAGCGGTACGACCCGGAGAGCGGGAAAGCGATCGACCGCGAGCCGTGGGAGACGACCGTCATCGACGCGATCCGCGAGGAGGCGTACTACTTCGCCGGGCAGAAGCAGACGAAGGTGATGAACGAGGGGTGGGCGACGTACTGGGAGGCGACGATGATGGGCGGCGAGGGGTTCGCCGGCCCCGACGAGTTCCTCACCTACGCGGACCACATGGCCCGGGTGCTCGGCTCGCCCGGCCTCAACCCCTACAAGCTCGGGTTCGAGCTGTGGACGCACGTGGAGCTCCGCGCCGCGCGCCAGGAGGTGGTCGACAAGCTGCTCCGCGTCGAGGGGGTGACGCCGGAGAACTTCCACTCGCAGATCGACTTGGACGAGGTCGCGGACCTGCTCGAGCCGCACCCGGCAATCGCGGCCGCGGGACCGGCGACGCTCGACGAACTCGCCGACCTCGCTGCCGCTGGCGACTCGCGGGTCGACGCCGAGGCGGTCGACCGGGCGCTGTCCGCCCGGGACGGCGACGACGAGGCGAGCGACGACATCGACGTCGAGCGCTACCCGTGGAAGCTCCTCACGCGCGAGGGGCTCGCGGAGCGACACTACGTTCTCTCGCGGCCGGAACACCACGGCGCGCTCCGCAACGTCTCGCGGGAGGCACTCGAGGAGCAGGCGCGGTACCTCTTCGACGTCGACCGGTACGAGACCGTCGAGGAGGCGGTCGCCGACGTCGACCGCGCTGCCGGCTGGGAGCGCATGTTCTCGGTGCGCGAGAGCCACAACGACGTGACGTTCGTCGACGCGTTCCTCACGGACGAGTTCGTCCGGGAAGGGAACTACTTCACCTACGAGTACAGCCAGGCCGCCGAGGAGCACCGCGTCGCCAGCGTCGACGCCGAGGACGTGCGCAAGAAGCTGCTCCTCCGGTTCACGAACTTCGGGAAGCCGACGATCGTCGTGTTGGACGGGAACTTCCGGAACCGGGGCGAGCTCCTCCTCGGCCACCGGTTCAACGGGGTCGCGCTCGACGAGGAGCGCGCGAAGGCGACGCTGAAGCGCGCCTTCGAGCTGTGGGGTCGCCCGGTGAACCTGGCGACGATCCGCGTCGAGTACGACGACGGGGCCGTCCGGCGCGCCAAGCGGCGGGGAGAGGAGCCGGACGGCACCGAGGTCGGCGTGCGCCTCCAGTACGACGGGGGCGAGGTGACAGAGCACGACCTCGACGAGTCGGTTCGGGAGCGGATCACCGCCGACGAGGTCGACTACGACACGAAGCCCGACGACTGGCTGGCGTGAGCCGAGCTGCCGGTCCGGGCGTCCGACGGCCCGGGCCGTTCGGACCGACACTTATCACCGTCGAATGACAACGACACGCATGGACGCTCCGGAGACGGAGAACGGCGAGCGCGAGGCCGAGCGGGCGGCACCGCCACCGGAGGAGACGCCGCTCTCCTTCGCGGAGCGCGACCCCGCGGCACTCGACGACGCGACGGAGCTGTACCTGCTGGATCGACACGCCGGCGCCGACGGCACGGTTCGGGTCCAAGTGCTCGGGTGGGAGCGCGACGACGACACGGTCCGGGTCGCGTACGCGCTCCCGACGGGAGAGCGGCTCCGCGACCGGTATCGGTGGCCGACCGCGGGGCGGTACGACGAGAGCGACTTCCTCAACCTCGTCCGCGGGCTCGGCTACCCGCCCGGGGCCGCCGACCTCGTCGACGGCGAGTTCGCTCGCGCGCGCAGCGAGCACGGCCGCTGGCGGATCGTGACGGGACGGCGGCCGGAGGGCGACCGCGGTGCGAGCGGGAAGGCCGACGGAGCGGGCCGCGGTCGGACGGGCGACGACCGAACAACGGCGTTCCCGGGCCTCCGGCGCGGCGTCGGGAGCGCCGACCCGATGGCCTTGGGGCTCGTCTCGGTGGCGCTCATCGGCGCGGCGGTCGGCGTGCCGGCTTCGGTAGCGACGGTGACGGGCGGTCTCTCGGCGTCGCTGACGGCGGTGGGCGGGGTCCTGTTCCTCACGGCGCTGGCGACGCTGGGGCTCTCGATCGCGGCGGTGTCGTGACGGCGCGCGCCGGCGATCGGACCCGTAACCGGAGGCCTACGACAGTGACGCGACCAGCTCCGCCACCGCCGCGACCTCCTCCTCGTTGATCCCATGTCCCATCCCCTCGTAGATCCGCTCGTCCGCGTCGGCCCCGAGTGCCTCCAACACCGCGGTCGTCTCGTGGACGCGCTCCTCGGGGATGTGCGGGTCGACATCGCTACACCCGATGAACGCGGGCGTGCCCGCGAGGGGACTCTCGGCGTCGTCGCTCGGTTCCGACTCAGCGCCACCGATCGCGTCCTCGACGTAGTCGCCGACGTCGACCGCTTCGCCGATCAGTCCGCCGCTGAACACTGCGACCCCGCCGTACCGGGCCGGATTGCGGGCGACGAACTCGCTCGCGAGACACGCGCCCTGCGAGAACCCCCCGACGACGACGCGTTCGCGGGGGATTCCCGCCTCGACCGCCCGATCGACGGCCGCGCCGACGGCCCGGAGGCCCGAGCTCCGTCCCGGCTCGTTGTCCGCGACCGGCTCGAGGAACGAATTCGGATACCAGGTGTTGCCGGCGGCCGCCGGGGCGAGGAGCGCGACGTTGCGGTTCCCCGCGAGCTGCTCGCCGAGGTCGACAACGCTGCGTGCGGTCGCGCCTCGGCCGTGGACGAGCACGAGCGTCGCGTCCGCGTCGGCGAGCGGCGTCCCGGCCGTGACCAGCGGTTCGTCGCCGTGCGGGTCGGCCCCGCCGTGCGGCCCCGGCGATCGGGCGGGCATCTCACATCCCGACGCCGGCGTCGGCGTCGGGCAGGTCGTGTTTGTTCACCGGCAGGCCGAGCTCTTCGAGCGCGCCCTCCATGTGTCGGTCCTGGGCGAAGTCCGCGCCGTCCTCCTCGCGGAGCCGCTGCGCGGTCGCGAGCACCTCGCCCTTCCGGTCGTCGGGTATCTCGTACTTGTCGGCGGAGAGCTCGATCACGAGCCCGTTGTTGTCCTGCGTGTAGATCGAGTGGAAGATGCCGCGGTCGAACACGTTGTACCCCTTCCCCGCGTCTTCGAGCGCCGCCATGATCTCCTCGTACTCGTCGGGCTCGACGCTGAAACACAGGTGGTGGACTGCTCCCGTGTTGACGCGCTGACCGCGCGCGGACGCCCGCTCGTCGCTCACGAACACCGTGAGGATCCGCCCGTCGCCGGTGTCGAAGAACAGGTGCGTCTGCGAGGGGTCGTCGAGGTTGGGCTGCCGCAAGACGAGCGGCATCCCGAGCAGGTCGCGGTAGAACGCGAGCGTGTCCTCCTCGTTGCTGCCCCAGACCGTGACGTGGTCGGTGCCGCTGGTGTGAAACGGTGCGTCCGGGCGCTCCGACGTGACCGGAGCCGGCTTCTCGTCGCTCATACCGATCCGACGCGACCGAGCCGTATAAAATAGAGAGGGACGGGACCGTGACCGGCTGACACCGGTGTTATCGGTCGATGAATTACGCGCCGAGACTGGCCGTCCCGCTCCACGCGGGGCAGGAGTCCGGCGCGGCCGGCGGTCGGGGCCGACTCCCGGTAATCGGACTGACGGGGGCGGGCCGTCGAGCGCTCACCGTCCGAGCCCCTCGGCTCGCCCGCTCGATGAAGACGTGCCCGCACGGACCGAGCCGCCGTCCCGGCCGGCACCCTCACGGTTGCCAGACAGGTGGGGCGACGCCGAGCGCGCGGACGGCGACGGGGTAGGCGAAAGCGATGCCCAACACGATCGCCAGAGACAGAGCGAGCCCGAGTTCGCCGGCGGCGCGCTCGACGACCGCCAGCGCGGCGAATATGGCGACGAACATCACCGCCCAATGCGGAGCGAGCTGTCGGACCTTTTCGGCTGTCGATGTCATGTTCGGGGTATACCTGCCGCGGGCTAGTGGCTGTCGGTGAAATCCAGTGAGGTAAAACCGAACCCGGTCCGCCCGCGGATCAGTATCGCGACGGGATGAACGCCATCCCGGTGAGCATGACCGACGACAGGACCGCGAGGATGAACACGCGCGAGAGCCCGCTGTTGTACTGCTTGTACTGGTCGATCTCGGAGACCTGCGCCTCGTACGCCTCGATGTCCGACGACATCTGAAGCGTCGAGGTGTCCTCGAAGTGCGCGACGTAGTCCGTGCCGCCGAGCGTCACCACCGAGTGCTGCCCGACCTCGACGCTCTGCGTCTCGGTGGTCTCCCACACGAGGACCGCGCCGTCAGCGGACACGCCGTCGACCGTCACCGTCTGTCCGTCGTACTCGAGGGTCTCGCCCGTCGCGTACGACCGCCGCTCGGGCGCGGGGAAGTACTCCTCGACGGGCACCAGAGTCCGTTCGCCGGAGTCGTCCGTCACGGCGACGTACTCGCCGTCGTCGAGCGTGACCGTCTCATTTTCGGCCGCGTCGTCGGCCTCGAGAATCGCCTGCCGGTCGAGTACCTCGACGAGCGTGAACTCGGTGGCGTTCTCGCCGGCGACCTCGACGCGCCACTCGCGGTCGTCGACCGAGACGGTCGACCCGTTCGCCCACGTCTCGGAAGTCTCCGCGGTGAACTCGCGCTCGAGCGTCCCGGTGATAACGGTCGTCGCCGAGCCACCGTGACCGCCTCCGCCCTCTTCGGTCTCGGAGATGTCGGCCACGACGTACGACTGCCCACCGGCGTCGATCGTGTCGCCTTGCGAGGCGTCGATCTCCGGATTCTCGAACCCGATTTCCGGACTATCGGCCGTCGCGGTCAGCGCGCCCGCCACGCCCGCGACGGCGAGGAACAGCGCGACAAACACGGCCACAGCGCGTCGTTGCATAGTTGACGCATAGGTCACCCGGTGTTTAACGGTTACTAAGCGGCTCAGTTCGCGGGACCGACCTCGCGGGGCATCGCGACCGAAATAGAAAGCCAAGGGCCGGATTTGAACCGGCGTTGGGCGGCTCTGCAGGCCGCTGCGTCTGACCGGACTCTGCCACCTTGGCGCTGTTCGAACGTACCGCTGTGGAGCGTTTAAGCCTAGCGGTCGCGTGTGAGCGGCGTGGCCGCTCGCTATACAGCAAAAAAGCCCACGGACGCAATGTCCGTGGGCCGAGTGGGAGTATTCTCCCGAATGAATGGGCAGGCGGCGACCCGTGGTTCCCAGAGGATCGCTCACTCCAGTACTTCACGGTACGCTGGTGGGCTTAACTTCCGTGTTCGGAAT